>NZ_CP063231.1:1430000-2630000 GCF_023612255.1 Luteibacter flocculans
CACGCATGCGGACTTCATGGTGTACCGGCGGCTCGTGGATATCCCTAAGGATTTCACGGCCGGTGGGCAGCATGTGCGCCTGAACTTCGGCGCGGTCGCCCAGGACGCCACGGTGTACGTCAACGGCACGCAGGTGGCGACGCATTCGGGTGGTTACACGTCATTCGGTGCGGACATCACGCCAGCACTACGAGCGCAGGGTCCACAGGAAATCGTGGTGACCGTGCATGCGCCCGTCGATGCCGAGAACGTCATGGTCGGCAAGCAGCGTCTCAAGCCGGAAGGCATCTTCTACACCGCGGCATCCGGTATCTGGCAATCGGTCTGGCTGGAACCCGTACCGGCGCTAAGTCTTGCGCAACTCGATTTCACGGCGGTCCCGAGCCTGGACGCGTTCACTGTCGCGGCCAAGGTCGACGGCCAGGGCGACGCCAATCTCCATGTCACCGCCTATTGGGATGGCAAACCGGTCGGTGAGGCGAGCGGCCCGGCGAGTCGGCCATTGCGCCTTGCGATCGCGCATCCGCGTCCGTGGACCCCGCGCGATCCGTTCCTCTATACGTTCAAGGCGACGCTCACGCGGGGCGATCAGCACGACGACGTCACCAGCTATGCGGGGCTGCGCACCATCGGCATCGCCAAGGCAGGGGGACACAACCGCATTGTGCTCAACGGCAAACCCACTTTCCTTCTGGCGACCCTGGACCAGGGCTACTGGCCCGACGGCATCTATACCGCGCCGACCGACGAAGCGCTCAAGTTCGACATCCAGAAGACCAGGGATCTCGGCTTCAACACCATCCGCAAGCACATCAAGGTCGAACCGGCGCGCTGGTACTACTGGGCCGACCGCATGGGCATCATGGTCTGGCAGGACATGCCCTCGCTGCCGAACGGACACAACGAAGCGCTCAGCGACGCCGACAAGGCCCGCTTCCGTGCCGATGTCTCGTCTATCGTGGAGCAACTGCGCGGCGAGACATCGGTCGTCGGCTGGATTCCCTTCAACGAGGGATGGGGTCAGTGGAGCATTCCCGCCGCTGCCGAACTGGCCGCGCAGATAAAACGGCTCGATCCGTCACGTCTGGTCGATGCGCGCAGTGGATTGAACTGCTGCGATACCAAGGGCGATCCACACGCGGGCGACGTCTACGACGTGCACGACTACCAGGGACCAGGCCTGCCGGAGCCCGACGCCACGCGCGCGACCATGGATGGCGAACATGGAGGACTGACCTTGAGCGTTGCAGGTCACGTCTGGCCGAACACGGCCATCAACCCTTACGGGGCGGTGAAGGACCGCGATGCGCTGATCGATGGCTATGTCGCCAATACCGCTGTATTGCGCGACAAGGGCACGGCCAAGGGCATGTCCGGCAGCGTCTATACCCAGATCACCGATGTGGAAGGCGAACACAACGGTTTGTTCACCTACGACCGTCAAGTGGAAAAGGTGGACGAGGCCAAAGTACGCGCGATCAACGAGGCGACGATCCGGGCGGGGGAGGGGCACTGACGCAGGCGACGGTGCCCGATATGGCCCTGCATGCCGGGCGACGCCGCGAGGTCCGCCGTCGCTGGACGACCTGCCGCTTATAGGGCAGCATGCGCGAGGGGACGAAGGCCGGCTGGCCTCGACGACATCGCTAAGGGGCGGGGGACGATGACAGGATTGTCTGGATGGCGTCGCGTCGCTGCCGCGCTGCGTGCCTTTACGGGTAGCTCGGGCGAACGCGTCGACGGAACGCAGGGCCCGCTCGGTGGTGCGGTACGCAAGCTTGCCTGGCCGATGGCCATGGAGATGGTTGCGGAGTCCATTTTCGCGATCGTGGATGTCTTCTGGGTCGCCCGGATCGGTATCGCCGCGGTGGCCGTCGTCGGTCTCGGCGAAGCGGCCATGAGCTTCGTCTACGCGTTTGCGCTCGGTCTCGCCATCGCGACCTCTGCGTTGGTCGCAAGGCAGGTCGGGCAGAGCGGCCGGCTCGACGCCGCTGCGCTGCCGACGGGGCAGGCGATGTCGCTGGCGATCCTGCTTTCCTTCCTCCTCGGGGTGCCTGCCTGCCTGTTGGCGGAGCACGTGCTTTCCGCGATGGGTGCCGACGCGGAGACAGCGATCGCTGGTGCGCCCTACGTGCGCGTGCTGTTTGCCGGCAATCTGTCCGTGACCCTCATGTTCATTTGCGGTGCGTCGCTTCGCGCCGCCGGTCACGCAGGCGTGCCCATGCGTGCGCTGTGGATGGCGAACGGGCTGAACATCGTGCTCGCACCGTTGTTCATCTTCGGCATCGGCTCCTGGCACGGTATGGGCGTTGCGGGAGCGGCCGCAGCTACGGTATGCAGCCGCGGCCTCGGCGTCGTCTATCAACTTCGCTATCTCGCTCGCGGTCGCGATGGGATCGGCCTGCGTTGGCATCACCTACGCCCCGTGCCAGCGATCCTCAAGCGGGTGATTCGCATCGCCTGGACCGGCGCCTTGCAGATGCTCGTCGCTTCCACCAGCGCGATCGGGCTGTACGCCATCGCGGCGCGCTCGGGCAACGTCGCGCTTGCCGGTTGCACGATCGCCCTGCGCGCGTCGCAATTCGTTCTCGTGCCTTCGCTGGGCGTGGCGCGTGCGGCTGCGGTGCTCGTCGGGCAGAACCTGGGCGCCGGACAACCGGACCGCGCAGCCAGCGCCGTGCGCTTCACTGTCGCCGTCAACGTGGGTGTCTTCGGGACCATGGGCGTGATCCTCTTCGTCGCCGCTCGTGCCGTCGCGAGCGCCTTGACCCACGATCCGCTCGTGATCGAAGAAGCGACCCGTGCGATGCGCGTGGTGGCCTGCGCGTTTCCTTTCTATGCGGCGGGCATGTGTCTGCAAGGTGCTTTCAACGGTGCGGGCGATACGAGCACGCCGGCATGGACCAATTTCACGTGTTTCTGGTTGTTGCAGGTGCCGCTGGCCTGGGTCCTCGCGGTGCCGGCCGGTCTTGGCACGTTCGGCCTGTACGTGGGCGTGACGATCGGCTTTGCGGTGCTGGCGTTCTGCAGTGGCGCGTTGTTCTTGCGCGGGCGCTGGAAAGTACACGCGATCTAAAGGAGTGCGCAGCATGGATTCAATGACGATGGCGCTTGACGTGAACGATGTCGTGCCGGAGGTCGCACGCCCCTTCCTGGCGCGGGCGGGCGGCATGCTCATTGGTTCGCGCTGGGTACGCGATACGTCCGCAGGCGAGCTTGCAGTTGAACATCCGGGCGACGGCAGCGTGCTGACGAGCGTGGCACTCGCGGGCCCAGCGGAGGTGGACCAGGCAGTCGAGGTGGCGCAACAGGCGTTCCGCCGCTGGTCGGGTGTGTCGCCCACACAGAGGGCTGCCGTGCTGTTCCGGTTGGCGGACCTCATGGAGCGGCATGCGCTGGAATTGGCGACGCTCGAATCGCTGGACGTCGGCAAGCCCATTCTCACCACGCGCATGATCGACGTGCCTTTTACGATCGACACATTGCGCTACAACGCCGGCTGGGCGACCAAGCTCACGGGTGAAGCCTATGAATTGGCTGGCCACGGTGGTCTGGTCAGTGCGCAGACCGTGCGCCAGCCCCTCGGCATCGTTGCTGCGATCGTGCCGTGGAACTTCCCGTTGCTCCAGGCGGTGATGAAGGTTTCGGCCGCGCTCGCCGCGGGGTGCGTGGTAATCCTGAAACCCTCGGAACTCACGCCGCTGACGGCATTGCGCCTTGGCGAACTTGGCATCGAGGCGGGGCTACCCCCGGGCGTGTTCCAGGTATTGCCAGGCCGCGGCGACGTGGCAGGGGAAGCGCTTGTCACGCATCCTGGCGTGCACAAGGTCTCGTTCACCGGGTCGGGCACCGTGGGACGACATGTGGCGCATCGTTGCGTGGAAACCTTCAAGCGCGTCACGCTCGAACTGGGCGGCAAGTCGCCCAACATCGTCTTCGCGGACGCGGACCTGCCGCGTGCCATCGCCGGTTCGGCGCAAGCCATCTTCTTCAACGCCGGGCAGGTCTGCTACGCGGGCTCGCGCCTGTACGTGGAGGACGCCGTCTACGACGAGGTGGTGGAAGGCATCGTCGCGATCGCCGGCCGAATGACTCCCGGCATGCCGTTGGAGGAGGGCACGGACATCGGCCCGCTGGTCTCCGCGCGCCAGCGCGAGCGCGTGCTCGCGTATGTGCAGACCGCGGCGGACGAAGGCGCGCGCGTGCTCTGCGGCGGTCATGCGCTCGACCGGCCGGGGTACCACGTTGCGCCCACGATCATCGCGGACGTGCGCGAGGACATGACCGTCATGCGCGAGGAGGTATTCGGCCCGGTGCTGTGCGTATCGCGCTTCGCGCGGCAGAACGACGTGATCGCCTCTGCCAACGCGTCCCGATACGGGCTGGCCGCAGGCGTCTGGACGCGCGACGGTCGCAAGGCCCAGACGGTCGCGCGCGCCCTGCGTGCCGGCACCGTGTGGATCAATCAGTACCACACGATCGATCCGCACATGCCCTTTGGTGGCTGGGGCGAATCCGGCTGGGGGCGGGAGTTCGGGCGAGCCGGCGTGGAGGCGTACACCGAAACCAAATCCATCGCGATGAGGCTATGAGCGAGCACACCCGCGACGCAGACGACGTGACGTTTGTCTTCGCCGGGCAGGGCAGCCAGCACGGCATGATGGCCCATGCCCTGTTCGCGGCGAATCCTGTCTTTCGCGACACGCTGCTCGCTCTGGACGAGGTGGCTGGCGACCTGGCCGGAGCATCGGTGCTTGCCGCCATGCACGATCCGGCGCGCACGCGCGATGCATCGTGGGACGACTTGTCGATGACGCACCCGGCGATCTTCATGGTCGAGTTCGCGCTGGCACGTGCGGTCATGGCCGAGGGCATCGTGCCGCGCCGTGTGCTCGGCACCAGTCTCGGTGCCTTTGCGGCGGCGGCCGTTGCGGGCGTGCTTACACCCGAAGCCGCGCTCGGCGCGACGATCCAGCAGGCGGCCGCCATCGAAGCCTGCTGTGAGCCCGGGGGGATGCTGGCCGTGCTCGCTTCGCACCAGACATGGCTGCCGCAGCTCGGTCGTTTCGGGGAGGTCGCTGCCATCAATTTCGACGGGCATTTCGTCATGGCGGCGCCGGACGATGGCCTTCGGCAGATGGAAGCCGTGTTGCGTGCCGCCAACGTGGGCTACCAACGCCTGCCGGTTCGCTATGCGTTTCACTCGCATTGGATCGATCCCGCGCAGGACGTGTTCCTCGCGCATTGCCGGTCTCTGCGCCTGGCGCCACCGCGCATTTCCATCGTGTGTTGTGAGCGCGGTTCGCCGTTGGAGGCGGTCGATGCCGAGCACTTCTGGCGTGTGGTGCGCCAGCCGATACGGCTCGCCGAGGCGGTGGCTCACATCAGTCCGCACTCCGCGTACCTCGACCTCGGACCCTCCGGCACGCTCGCCACCTTCCTCCGCTACATCCTCCCGCCGCCGCACCGCGTACAGGCCGTGCTGGCGCGGTTGGGGCGTGACGTCGTCGATCTGGGCAGTCTGCGGGCCGAGGCAGCGTGTTGACCGCGCAGCGCTGATATATTCGACGCCAGGGACCCGTAGCAAAGGCAAGTGAATGACCATCCTGATCGTGGACGACGACAGCAGCATCGTCGGCGCACTGCGACTCCTGCTGACGAGCGAAGGCCTCGCGAGCCACGCGTGCGCCTCGCCCCGCGAAGCCATCGAAGCGGTGGGCAGGGAGTCCTTCGACGTGGCCCTCGTCGATCTCAACTATCTCGACGACACGACATCCGGAAAGGAAGGCCTGGCGCTGGTTCGTGAACTGAAGGCGATCGCGCCGCACCTGCCGGTCATCGCGATGACGGGTTGGGGCACGATCGGTGTCGCCGTGGAAGCCATGCGCGAAGGCGCCGTGGATTTCCTCGAAAAGCCCTGGGACAACCATCGCCTGCTCAACGTGATTCGTACGCAGATGCGTCTGCAGGCCACGGATCGCCGAGCGCGCCGTCTCGAAGCCGAGAACGAGGCATTGCGCGAGGAGGGCGGTCAGGCGGGCATCGTCTGGCGCTCGCCGGCCATGGGCCAGTTGCTGGATATCGCCACCCGCGTGGCGCGCAGCGACATGCCCGTGCTCATCACGGGCGAGAACGGCACCGGAAAAAGCCTCCTCGCGCATTTCATCCACGAACGTTCTTCACGTGCGGAGGGACCGTTCGTCGCGGTCAATATGGGGGCGCTCGCCGAGACGACCTTCGAGAGCGAAATGTTCGGTCACACGAAGGGCGCATATACGGATGCGAAAGCCGACCGCGTCGGCCGGGTCGAGCTCGCCGAAGGCGGCACGCTGTTCCTCGACGAGATTGCCAATCTCGCCATGCCGCAGCAAGCGAAGATCCTGCGCCTGTTGGAAGAACGAGTTTACGAACGGCTGGGCAGTTCGAACGCACGACATGCCGACGTCCGCTTCATCTCCGCGACCAATGCGGATCTCGACGCGCTCATCGCCGAGAGGAGTTTTCGCCAGGATCTGCTCTATCGTTTGAATGGCGTGACGCTGCACATGCCTGCCTTGCGCGAACGGCGCGAGGATATTCCGCTTCTCGCGGACGCCTTCCTGAAGCGCGCGCGGACGCGCTATGCATCGCCCGCAACCCGCTTCTCCGCGGCCGCGGAACGTGCCCTGCTGGCCTATGCATGGCCCGGGAACATCCGTGAGATGCAACACGTGATCGAGCGCTCCGTGCTGCTCGCGCAGGGCGAGGCGATCGGCGATGGCGACTTGCAACTGGGCGGCTCCCTGTCCTCCGGCGCGCATGACGACATTGATGGGCTGACCCTGGAAGAAGTCGAAGACTGGTTCATCCGGCGAACACTGGCGCAGCACAGCGGCAACGCCAATCTGGCTGCGAAGGCGCTCGGCATCAGTCGTTCCGCGTTGTACCGCCGACTGGGACGGCAGGAACCCACATGATCCCCGGTCTGTCGTCGTCGGCGCCGCCACGACGTCGCGCGTGGTCGCGTCCGGTTTCGCTCGTCGCAGGCATGCTGTTGGCCGTGGCGCCGGGATGTCTGGTGTTGTTCACCGCCTCGTACCGTGCGGTGCCGCGGCAGGTCGAGATCGCCGTGGCGTCACTCTCGATCGTGTGGGCGGTGGCGATCGGCTGGAGCATGGTGCGTGCGATGGAGCGCCATCTGCGCACGCTGGCGAGCCTCGTCGAATCGGCGCGAAATCATGACTTTGGGGTTCGCTCCGTCCATGCGCGCGAAGCAGGCCCGTTGGGCGATCTGTACCGGCAGATCAATGCGCTCATCGACGATCTGGAAAACGAGCGGACCGCGAGCCAGGAACTGCTTGGCGTATTGCGCCGGGTGGTGGACCAGATCGATGTGGCCATCCTCGTCTTCGGGGCGTCGGGTCGGCTGCGTCTGGCGAACCCCGTCGCGGCGCGACTGCTAGGCATGCCTGCGGGTGACACGGTCGCCGACCTTGCCTACGACGACACGCCGTTTGCCGGCATGACCCTCGGCGGCGATCCGCGCATCGTCGATTATCGGTTCCCAGGTGGCGACGGCCGCTGGCGGATTACCGAGCAGACCTACCGGCAGCAGGGGCGGCCGGCGCGCATCGTTTTCGTCGCCGACGTGCAGCAGGTGCTGGCGACAGAAGAGATCCGCGTGTGGCAGCGCCTCATTCGCGTGATCGGGCACGAGGTCAACAACTCGCTTGCTCCCATCGCGTCGCTCTGCCAGACACTGGACAGCATCCTCTCTCGTTCTCCCGACATCGTGGAGAAGGGCATGCTGCACGATGGACTGTCGCTGATTGCCGAGCGTGCGCAGGGCCTGAAGTCGTTCATCTCCGTGTACGCCCAGGTGGCGCGCTTGCCCGAGCCGCGCAAGGTCATGTTCCCGGTACGGCGGCTCGTCGAGCGTACCGCGGGCATGTTCGCCGCCGACGGCGTGCGCATCGACGGCGAGGTGCCCGACCTGACGTTGTTCGGCGATCAGGTTCACCTCGAACAGGCCCTCATCAACCTGGTGCGAAACGCGGTGCAATCCCAGGCCGCCGCCGCAGCGACTGGCGCTGAACCCGTGCGTCTCGGCGTGTCCGTACAAGCGGGACGCTGCGTCTTCGAGATCGTCGACAGTGGCACGGGCATCGCCAACCCCGAAAATCTATTCGTACCCTTCTACACCACGCGCGCCGAAGGTGCAGGCATTGGTCTCGTGCTGTGCCGGAGTATCGTCGCGCAGCACGCCGGCACCGTGACGCTGCACAACCGGGACGATGCACGCGGTGCCGTCGCGCGCATGGTGTTGCCCCTGCCGCGTCCTTAGCCTGGCTTGTACCCGACGCCTCCGCAGGGCATGCTTCACCGGCGCATGCGCGGGGGACTAGGGATGGATGCGAGCAAACCATGGGTAACCGGGCTCGGTGTCATGTCGACACAGGGCACGGGTAAGGCAGCGTTTCTGCAAGGGCTGCTGGAAGGGCGAACATCGTTCGATGTGATGGCCCGTGAAGGACGCCAACACGATACGTCGCGCTTTCTGGGCGCCGAACTCGCCATGCCGGCCGCATCGGGTGCGGAGCGCACGCTTTCTCTTTCCGCGCGAGCCGCCCTTGCGGTCGTTGCCGAGGCTTGGGACGAAGCGGGCCTTGACCAGCTCGATCCCACCCGTGTCGGGCTAGTGATCGGCGGCAACAACGTACAACAGCGCGAACAGGTGTTGGTGCACGACGCCTTTCGCGAACGGCGTGCGTTCGTTCGGCCGACGTATGGTCTGGGTTTCATGGACACCGATCTCGCCGGTGCCTGTTCGGCGCGTTTCGGTATTCGCGGTGCCGCTTTCACCGCCGGTGGCGCCTCCGCCAGCGGACAGCTGGCCATCATCCAGGCGCGCCACATGGTGGCATCCGGCCAGCTCGACGCGTGCGTGGCGGTAGGCGCCTTGATGGACCTTTCTTACTGGGAATGCTCGGGCTTCCGGGCGCTCGGTGCGATGGGTTCGACGCAGTTTGCCGATGCGCCCATGCACGCATGCAGGCCATTCGATGTGCGGCACGACGGATTCATCTTCGGTGAGTGTTCCGCTGCCATCGTGCTCGAATCACCGGGGTCGGCGACGCGCCGCGGCCGACACGTCTACGCCAGCCTGGATGGATGGGGTCTCGCCATGGATGCGAATCGTCAACCCGATCCATCCGTCGAAGGCGAGACGCGCGCGATGACCGAAGCGCTGGCGCGCGCGGGCTGGCAACCGCACGAGGTGGGCTATGTGAACCCCCACGGCACTGGCTCGGTGATCGGCGACGAGACGGAGTTGGCCGCCTTGCGTGCGGCCGGTCTTTCCGGTGTCGCGCTCAACGCCACCAAGTCGCTGACGGGACACGGTCTGACGGCGGCGGGGGCGGTAGAGGTGGTGGCGACGCTGCTGCAGCTTCGCGCCGGCCGGCTTCACCCCACCGCCAACCTCGACGAGCCCATCGCGCAGGATTTTCAATGGGTAAGGGAAGGGGCCGTCGCGACCGACGCGCGTCGCGCCCTCAGCCTCAGTATGGGTTTTGGCGGCATCAACACCGCCTTGTGCTGGGAGATGCATGCATGACGTTGGAATCCACGACCGCTATCACGCCACGTCACGCCGTCGACGTGCGTATCGAAGGCGCGGTATGTCATCTCGTGTTCGATCGTCCCGACGCCAACAACGCCATCAATGCGCAACTGGTCGCCGAGTGCCACACGGCGTTGGATCGCTACGCGCAGGACGTGTCGATCGTCGTGCTCTCCGGTTCCGCGGAAACCTTCTGTTTCGGCGCCGATTTCGCTGAACTCTCGCAAGGCGTCGATCCTCAGTTTGCAGCACATGCGGGCCCGGGCCCGATGTTCGACCTTTGGCAGCGACTCGCGACGGGTCCGTTCGTGACCGTTTCCTACGTGCGCGGCAAGGTGAATGCCGGCGGCATGGGTTTTCTCGGCGCAAGCGACATCGTGCTCGCGGACACGACTGCGCGGTTCAGTCTCTCGGAGATGCTGTTCGGTCTGTATCCCGCATGCGTGCTGCCATTCCTCGTGCGCCGTATCGGCTTCCAGCGCACCCACTATCTCACCTTGTCCACGCAGCCGATCGACGCGGCCACGGCACAGGCGTGGGGTCTGGCGGATGCGGTGGACGAGCAGGGCGACATGCTTTTGCGACGTCACCTGCGTCAGTTGGGACGCCTGTCGAAGACGGCTATCGAGCGCTACAAGACCTACGCGCGGGGCGTTACACCCGATTGGGGCGCACATCGCGAGCGCGCCATCCAGGGCAACCTCGAAGTTTTCGAGGACCCGCACAATCGCGCCGCCATCGCCCGGTACGTCACTGAGGGTCTGTTCCCCTGGGAGTGACTTGCTAGAGATCCCTAGGCCCCCGCGAAGCGCAGTGGCAAGGTTTTCAGCCCGCCGACGAACACGGCCTTCGAGTGCTGTGGCGCACCGGCCAGCTCCAGTCCGGTGAGACGGGGCAGCAACTCTTCGAAGAACACGCGCATCTCCATGCGGGCCAGATGCTGCCCCAGGCACATGTGTCCGCCGAAGCCGAGCGCGACGTGCTTGTTCGGCGTGCGGTCCACGCGGAAAGCACGCGGATCGTCGAACACGGCCTCGTCCTGGTTGCCTGACATGTAGCAGAGCATCAACCAGTCGCCCTTGCGGATGAGCTGGTCGTTCAGTTCGTAGTCTTCCGTCGCGGTACGCATGAAATGACGCACCGGCGATGTCCAACGCATGGCTTCCTCGCCCAGGCCGGCAATCAGCGACGGGTCCGTGCGGAGTTTCTCGAACTCGGCCGGATGCGAAGCCAGGCCTAGCATGGCGCCCGCCGTCGACGCACTTACCGTGTCGTGGCCGGCCGTGGACACGAGCGAGTAATACGACATCGCTTCGAAGGCGCCGATCGGCTCGCCGTCGATCAAACCCTGCGCGATAACCGTGGCGAGATCGTCGCGCGGATTGGCGCGGCGGTCCTGCGTGATCGCGTCGAAGTAGCCGAAAAGTTCGTCCACAGCTGCCTGCAACCCCATCAGGCCCTGTTCCGCGGTGACCACCGTTTCGCCGGAGCGATTGAGATCCTCGTCGAGGTTGCCGAAAACCTGCTTGGTCAGACGCAGCATCATGGGTTCGTCCTCGATAGGGACGCCGAGGATCTGCATGATGACGTGCAGCGGATAGTGCACGGCGACCTCCGTTACGAAGTCGCATTCGTTGCCCTTTGCGAACATGCGGTCGACAAACCCGCGGGCGATGCCACGAATGGCGTCTTCGCGTCGCGACAGGTTCGACGCCGTGAACCAGTTGCTCGTCAGTGCACGGTACTTCCGATGATCCGGATCATCCATGTGCGCGAGCGTGCGCGCGAGGTGCGGGCTTCCGTCGCGCAGGTAACGAACGAGCAGATCGGTGTAACGGTCGGTCAGGATGGTGGCGCGATCGCCGTTGTGGAAGACCTTGTTGTTCTTGCTGACTTCGAGAATGTCCGCGTGACGCGTCACCACCCAGAACGGGTCGAAGTTGCGCGAGCGTGCGACACCGAGCGGCAGGTTCGCGCGAAGCCAGGCGTAAGTCGACGAGAGGCGTTCGATGTCCGCGTAGGTATGGGAATCGAGCAACGTCTGCGTGACGTCGGCCGGTAGTACAGGCGCTTCCACGGAACTATCCATTCCCCACCATCCCTGCGTTGAAGATCGCGCGAGTGTCGTGCGCGTTTGGGTTGCGCGCAATCAGACAAATTCCTAAGGGATCTGTCATGAGGCGTGCATATGCTTATTATTTCCTTTGTCTTCACAAGGCAATGCTGAGTTGCATATTGACGCAATTCTTGGCCTCGTGGTACATCGTTGGACTGGGGATTCAAGCGACTTTTCGTTTTTCGTCGGCTGACGTCACGTCAGTACGGGCGGAACTGTACGTTCGAGCGCTACACAGGGGATCAGGATGATAGTGGACAACCAACAGTTGCAGGCCTCGACCGAGGCATACCTCGAGTCCGTCGTACTCGAGGCGTTTGAAGAGGCCGATCCGCCGCTGGATCCCGCCGATCATCCGTTCGATGCGGATACGCCATTCCGCGACTTCGGCATCGATTCCTTCCTCGTGCTGAAGATCCTTATCCGCCTTGAGAGGGACTTTGGCACGTTGCCCAAGACCTTGATGTTCGAGCACACGAATATCCAGGAGCTTGCCGCCTACCTGGTGGGCAGCCATCCGGAAACGGCGGCGGCTGTGGCATTCGACGGACGGGTGTCGCCAGCAGTCTGACCCGGCGCATGAACAACGTAAGGACCGAGCTGTGAGCGAGATTCGCGCCGCATCCGGGGTTTCACGTTCCGCCACCACTTCAACGCAAGACAAGGGGACGAAAGCTCCCTTGCTGGTGCGCGCGTGCGACCTCGACAACGATCCCCGGTGGTCCGCCTGGGCTACTGCTTTGTTCGAGACCTACCGCAACGAAGGAGCGGCGTCGCGCGGTATTGCGCACATCGCTCCCAACCTGTTTATCGATGCCGCACGTTCCGGCTACTTCCGGTACGCGCGCCGCGGGCGCGTACTGCTTGTGTACGCATTCATCGGGCCGGACGCATCGTTCGGGACGGCGGCGCGCGAACTGCTCGCGCATTGCGATGCCAAGGGTTACCAGCTCAACTTCCTGTCGCCCCGGCCCATCGATGCGATCGGCGACCGCGTCTTCAGCGCGACGCCCTTCGGTGTCGTGCAGCGATTGGAAGACATCGATGCCTTCACGCTTGCGGGCGGTGCGATGCACCGGCTCCGCTACCAGGTCACCGGCTTTCAAAAGGCCGGGCGATGTACGGTCGAGGAATATGTCTGCGGCACGGACTCCGCCGTTGCCGCCGACATCGCACGAGTGATCGACGCCTGGTGTAGCAAGAAAACGAAGATCAATCCTCTCGTACACACGGCACGTGAAGAAATCCTTGCCGGCACGCTTCACCCACGCCACCGCCTCTTCCTGACCCGCCTCGACGGGGTACTGCAGAACGTGGTGCTGATCTCGCCGCTGTCCGATCGCGACAATGGCTATCTGATGGACCTCGAGTTCTACGGCGACGATATGCCGCGGGGCGGCCTCGAATTCGCCATCGTTCACATCATCAAGGTGCTTGCCGACGAAGGCCGCAAGGTCTTCAGCATGGGCGGCACCTACGGTTGCCGCATCGAGACCTCGCCGACGGCGGACCCCGCGGTCGATGCGCTCCTCGACGATCTGCACAAGCAGGGCATCTTCAACGACCAGGGCAATTTCCAGTTCAAGAACAAGTTCCGCCCGCTCAATAGAACCATCTACCTGTGCCGACCGATGGATGCGGGACGGGCAGACAGCGTCATCGACATCATCATGATGATTGCCGACCCCTCTCGTTCGCCGACGGTTGCCGACGACCACACGCCACTCGAGCCTTTCGACACCACTGACGCAACGGGCGTCGGCGAGACGACGGAGGCGATCCTCGCAGTGCATGACATGCCGGACTCGCCGCGGTTGCGCGCGCTCTCGGAGGCGGGCTTCAATCCGCTCGGCATAGCGGCCGCCGACGTGCCGTTCGACGTGAAGTCCGACTCGTGGGCACAGGTGCCGAGCGACACGAAGGCGTCGCGGATGGCGGTACTGCACGAAGCGTTGCAACAACCCGTCGACGTGGATGGCGTGTTGCGCAAGGTCTTTCCCTACGACGCCTTCGTGCTGACCGAATCCGGGCGCAGCGCCGAGGAAGCGTTCTATCGAGCGTTCCAGCGGCGCGGACGAGTGTTGCAGAACATCGTGTTCCCCACGAATCTCGCGCATCAGATCGCCGCGGGGTTCACCCCGAAAGAGCTGCCGGTCACGGGTTTCGCGGGTTTCCAGTGCGTGGCGAACGGGCGAGGCGATATCGATCTCGAACGTTTGCCAGCCATGCTGGCCTCGATGCCGCAGGACATCGCCATGGTGTTCGTCGAACTCGCGAACAATGCCGCTGGCGGCGTGTCCGTCTCGCTCGATCACCTGCGTGCCGTGCGCGACCTCGTGCGCCCTCATGGCATTCCACTGGTCATCGATGCAACGCGCATCTTGGAAAACGTGCGCCTCGCGCAGCGCCAGGATGGACGCGAAGACGCCGACGTCTGGGGCGACGTCAGGGCATGGATGGAATGTGCCGACGCAGCCATCGTAAGTCTTGCCAAGGATTTCTGCGTGGATCGCGGCGGCCTCGTGTGTCTGCGCGATCAGGCACAGGCACGCGCTGTACGTGACGAGGCGCAACGCCAGGGCACCGCGCTTCACGCGATGGATCGGAAGCTGGTGGCACTCGCGCTTCGCGAGCGCGGCGAGCTCGTTGCGCGCGTCGACGAACGCATGGCGACGGTACGTGCCTTGGCCGCGCTCTGCGCCGAGTTCGGCGTGCCCGTGGCAGACCCCGCGGGCGGTCATTGCGTGGTGATCGACGCGGGCCAGTGCGAGGCATTTCGTGGTGCGGACGATCCTGCGGCGGCGTTCTGCGCGTGGCTCTACCTCGCCAGCGGTATACGCGCCGGTCGCCACAGTACCGGCATGCAGCGAGGCGAAGGTGTTCGTTCCCTGGTACGTCTTGCCGTGCCGCTTGGCTGGTCGGCCGAGACGGCCGAGCGCTTTCTCGCCGCCGCGCGTGCCGCGTTCGCCCGCGTAGTGAACGTCCCCGTGCTGCGCGTGATCGACGGCAAGCAGGGTTTTGGCGACGCCATGGTCCGTTATGCGGCAGAAGGCTTCCGCCGCGTCGAACTCGCCGCTCTCCACAAGGGACAGGACACCGTGACCGCAGTGCAGGGACGTTCGGAACACGTTGCAGATGCGGCGGCGTCCGATGAACGCCGCGACGAGGATGGTCCGCGACCGGATGACATTGCCATCGTTGGCATGGCCGGGCGCTATCCCGGCGCGAAGCACGTGGGGCAGCTCTGGGAGAATCTGCGTGCAGGTGTGGACGGCATCACGCTGCTTCCCGAAGACCGCTGGGAGCGTCGCCTCCGTTATGGCGAGGCCGCCCGCTACCGGGGCGGATTCATCGACGAGGTGGATCGGTTCGATTCGCTGTTCTTCAACATTCCTCCGAAGGACGCGGAGCGCCTGGACCCCCAGGAGCGCCTTTTCGTGGAGGTGGCATGGGAAGCGTTGGAAGACGCCGGATACTACCCCGAGGCGATCGCTCGTTCCCCCGAAGGCAACCGCGTGGGCGTATTCGTCGGTGCGGTGTGGGCGATGTACCAGAGCGTCGGTGTCGAGGAGCGCCATGTCGGCCACTCGGCCGCTCCGAATTCTTTCCTCTGGAGCATTGCCAATCGCGTTTCGTACGCGATGAATTTTTCCGGGCCGAGCCTCACGGTGGACACGGCCTGCTCATCCAGCCTGACGGCGCTGTATCTTGCGTGTGAGGCCATTCGCCATGGCGAATGCACCTCGGCACTGGTCGGTGGCGTGAACCTCGACCTGCATCGCTCGAAGTGGGACATCAATTGGTCGGGCGGCGCGTTGTCGCCGGACGGCGTCTGCCGGAGCTTCGGTCAGGGCGCGAACGGTTACGTCGCTGGCGAGGGCGTGGGCGCCCTATACGTCAAGCCGCTTGCGCAGGCTCTCGCCGACGGCGATCAGGTGCATGGCGTCATTCGTGGCATCGCCGTCAACCACGGCGGACGCACGAGCGGTTTCATCGTGCCCAATCCGAAGGCACAAGCGCAGCTGGTGCAGGCGGCCATGGAGCGTGCAGGCGTGGCGCCGGGCACGATCGGATACATCGAGGCCCACGGTACAGGTACCGAGTTGGGCGACCCGCTGGAGATGTCTGCGCTGAACACGGCCTTTCGCGATGCCGGCATGCGCGAGGCCAGTTGCTCGGTCGGCTCACTGAAGTCGAACATCGGTCATCTCGAAGCCGCCGCTGGTGTGGCCGGTGTGACCAAGGTGTTGCTGCAGATGCGTCATCGCGAGTTGGTGCCGTCCCTGCATTCGAGCGTGCTCAACGAGCACATCGATTTCCGTGGGTCACCCTTCCGTATTCAACAACGGGCCGAGTCATGGGAGCCGATGGTGCCGGGTGCACCCCTGCGTGCCGGTATCAGTTCGTTCGGTGCCGGTGGCGCAAATGCGCACGTGATCCTCGAACGCTACGAGCCGGCATCCTCGGCACAGGAAGAGGGCGTGCCATCCGCGCTCGTCTTCCCGCTCTCGGCGCGCACCGAGGCACAGCTGTCGGACATGGCGGCGCGCCTGCAGGGCTTTCTCGACGCGGACGCCGGCAAGACGGCGCTGGTGGACATCGCCTTTACCCTGCAGGTCGGGCGCAAGCCGTTCGAACATCGACTGGCGATCGCCGCGTCGAGCGCGACCGAGCTGTCTACACGACTCGGCATGTTCCTGGCCGGGCGCAAACACGCTGCGGTGGCGGCAGGCAGCGGGAAGACTGCCGATCCGGTGCTGCGGCTGCTCTCGCGCAGTGAGCGGCAGGCCATGTCGGCGATGCTGGCTTCCGGCGCCGATGCGAACAAGCTTGCGCGGCTGTGGGCCGATGGCTTGCTTGCCGACTGGCAGCACGCAGCGATCGCGGCGAAAGGGCGGCGTGTCTCGCTGCCTACCTATCCCTTCGCGGACAAGCGGCATTGGGTGCCGGACGAACCGCCCGCGCATGGCACTGCGGGCGGGCTGCCTGCCTTGCATCCGCTGATCGACGGAAATGAATCGACCTTCGATCGACAGGTTTTCAGGAAATCGTTTCACGATCGCGACTTCTTCATCTACGACCACAAGGTCATGGATGTGCCCACGCTCCCTGGTGTCGCCTACCTGGAGCTGGCGCGCAAGGCGGGCGAGCTGGCCGCGGGGATGCCTGTTCGCCGCCTCAGGAACATTCTCTGGGTGAGCCCCATCGCGGTGCGCGGAAACGTGCACGAGGCGCGCGTCGAATTGTTGCCGGGTGCCGACGGTGTCGCCTTCGAGGTCTACAGCGAAGGCACGGGCGGCAACCGCATTCTGCATTCGCAGGGCAAGCTCGGCTACGCCGCGTCGGCAGGCGATGAGGCTTCGTCCGTCGATCTGGACGCCATTCGTGCGCGCTGCCGCAAGGTCGCCGAGAGCGACGCCGTCTATCCGCGCTTCCGTGACCTCGGCCTCGATCTCGGTCCTTCGTTCCAGTCGCTGCGCGAGGTCTACAAGGGCGACGGCGAAGCACTCGGGCTGCTGCGCCTCCCGGCGTCGCGCCGCGGCGATCTGGCGTCGCTGCTGCTGCATCCGTCGCTCATCGATGGCGCGCTGCAGGCAGGCGTGGCCGCCGAACTCGTAGCCGGCGACGCACGCATGCTCGTGCCATTCTCGATCGGCGAGGTCGAAATTCTCGGCGCGCCCGGCGAGACCTGCTGGACTTGGGTCACCGAAGTGCGTGACGAACGCGCGGCCACCTCGGCCGTGTCGCGCAAGAATGTGACGATTCTCGATCCGGATGGCCATGTTCTGGTGCGCATCCGCGAAGCCACCGGCGTTCCCATCGGTGAGGTGCACAAACCTTCGGCGGCGGCGAGCGACGACGTCTCGACGCACGTCTACCTGCCCACCTGGGACGAAAGCCCGGCAGTCGCGACGGCTACCCCGGACGGTGCGATTCTCGTACTGGACGATGCCGCCGAGACGAGCGAGGCCCTTGCTCGCCTGCATACCGGGATGGTGGCGCGGGTGAGTCTCGGCGAGCGCTTCGCGCAGACCGGCGATCGCCTGTTCCAGGTACGTCCGGGCAATGCCGACGACATGGATCGGGTCATGGAGGTGACGGGCGTTCCCGCTCTCGCGATCACGACCGGCGCGCATGACGACGAAGGCCTCATCGACCGCGTATTCGGGCTCTATCAGTCGCTGGCGCGTCGGCGTCTCGAACGCCCCGTGCGTGTGCTGCACGGCATCGCGGCAGTCGGTGCGGGGCGTCCGCGCCAGCAGGCGCTCGTCGGCCTGCTTCGCTCGCTGCGCCTGGAAAACCCGCGGATCGATGGATCGGTCGTGGAGTGGGATGGCGACCCCGCGGACGCGATGGGTCTGGCTCGCGTGCTGATGGCCGAGAGCCTATGGAGCGACAGTGCCTGGATCCGCCACGTCGGTGGCTCACGCCAGACACCGAAGCTGGCGCGTCGGGACGAGGTGACCGCGCCGACGGAGCAGGGTGCGGCGCTCGCGCGCGGCGGCACCTGGTTCATCACGGGCGGCGCAGGCGGCCTGGGCATGATCTTCGCCGATTGGCTGGCGTCCACGCTGGACGCGCGGGTCGTGCTGATGGGGCGATCCGAGCCATCCGCGGAGCTGACCGCACGTTTTGCCGCATGGCGCGACGCAGGCGCCGATGCCATCTACGTCCGTGGCGACGTGTCGTGTCGCGATGACGTGGCACGCTGCGTCGCCGAGGCACGCGCTCGTTTCGGGCCGCTGCACGGCATCATTCACTCTGCTGGCGTGTTGCGTGACGGCTATCTCCGACAGGCCACACGCGAAGACTTCGACGCGGTGCTCGCACCGAAGGTCGATGGCACACGGTTTCTGGACGAAGCCACGCAGGACGACCCCCTTGCCTGTTTCGTGCTCTGCTCGTCCATGGCGGCGCTGGGCGGCAATGCCGGACAGACGGCCTACGCCTATGCGAACCACTACATGGACGACTTTGCAGCCGCACGCGAGGTAGCGCGCAGCGCTGGGGAACGCCAGGGGCATACCCTGTCGGTGAACTGGTCCCTCTGGGCAGACGGCGGCATGCGTCTGGACGCTGCGACGCAACGCATGTTTCTCGACAGCCTGGGCGTTGCCCCCTTGCCGAAGGACCGCGCGCTGGCGTGCTTCGAATCCGTGCTCTCGGCTGGCCATTCTCAGGTCGCGATCGTGGAAGGCATGCGCGATCGCATCGAGCGCGCCTGGGGCATCCGGAAGGAGAAGCCACGTACGTCGCAGCCGGCGGCATCTGCGACGGCAGCCGCCACGACCGGCAACGACCTCGCGGTGGCGGTGCGCGGCAGACTGCGCCAGATCGCGATGGACATGTTGAAGCTCGACGCAGAAGACATCGCGACCGACAGCGTGCTTCTCGATCTCGGTTTCGACTCGATCGGGCTCACGACCTACGCCAACGCGATCAATCAGGCGTATGGCGTCGAGGTGACGCCGGTACTGTTCTTCGATTACCCGTGCATTGCCGACGTAGCCGGCTATCTGTGCAGCGACTGCGCGACACAGGTCGCTGCCGTGCATGCCGCTTCATCGACGGAAACATCGTCGAGCGCCGCAACGCCAGCGACGTTGATGCCAGCGATCGGCAGCGGCGAACCGGTATTCGGCCGCAAGGCGTCCGCGGTCGTGGCCGGCGAGGCACCGGTCATGGCTTCCCGCTCCAGTGGCAACCGGTTCCGCGACATGCCGATCGCCATCGTGGGCATGGCCGGTGTCATGCCCGGCTCCGACGACCTGGACGCGTTCTGGCAGCATCTGGACGCGGGCGACGATCTCATCAGTGTGATTCCGCGCGACCGCTGGAATTGGGAAGACTACTTCGGCGATCCGTTCAAGGAAGCCAATCGCTCCAATTCCAAGTGGGGCGGCTTCATGAACGAGGTCGACAAGTTCGACCCGCTGTTCTTCGGTATCTCGCGCCGGGAAGCGCAGATGATGGATCCGCAGCAGCGGATTTTCCTGGAAACGGTCTGGAAGGCGGTCGAGGACTCGGGCCATAAGGTCTCCGACCTCTCGGGCACGCGCACCGGCCTGTTCGTCGGCGTGGCGACCAATGACTACGTCGACGTGATGAACCGGCACGATATCGATCTGGACGGTTATTCCGCGTCCGGCAACTCGCATTCGGTGCTCGCCAACCGCATTTCGTTCCTGCTGAATCTGCGTGGGCCAAGCGCGCCGATCGACACGGCGTGTTCCAGTTCGCTGGTGGCATTGCATCGTGCCATCGAGTCGATCCACACCGGTAGCTGCGACATGGCGCTGGTCGGTGGCGTGCAGGTCATGCTGAGCCCCGGCGCGTACATTTCCTTCGGCATGGCCGGGATGCTGAGCAACGACGGTCGCTGCAAGACCTTCGACAAGCGTGCCGACGGTTACGTGCGGGGTGAAGGTTCCGGCGCCATCTTCATCAAGCCGCTGGATCGCGCCGAACGGGATGGCGATCACATCTACGCGGTGATCCGGGCGACCGCCGAAAACCACGGGGGCCGGGTGACCACGCTCACCGCCCCCAACTCGAATGCCCAGGCCGAGCTTCTTGTCGATGCCTATACCAAGGCCGAGGTGCCGATCTCCGACGTGGGCTACATCGAATGCCACGGTACCGGTACGAGCCTGGGCGATCCCATCGAGATCCAGGCCCTGAAAAAGGCGTTCGCCGAACTTCACGCGCGACAGGGCACGACGCCGGCGGAGGCGTACTGCGGCCTCAGCTCGGCCAAGACCAATATCGGTCATCTTGAAACCGCCGCGGGCATCGCAGGCATCCTGCGAGCGGTGCTCGCACTGCGCGCGCGGCGCATTCCGGCCAACGTGCATTTCGAGGAAGTGAATCCATACATCGATCTCAAGGCGTCACCGTTCTACATCGCCAGCGGCACGCGGGACTGGTCGGCGCCGTGCCGTGCAGGGGTCGATCGACCGCGCGTGGCCGGCATCAGCTCGTTCGGTTTCGGCGGTGCCAATGCGCACGTCGTGATCGAGGAATACGTGCCTGCACCGATGCCGGTATCGCCGCCACGCGAGCGCGTCTACCCGCTCTCGGCACGCGACGAAGTCAGGCTCAGGGAGTACGTGACGCGGATGCTGGATCACGTTGCGCGCGATCCAGACATCGATCTCGGACGCCTTGCCTGGACGTTGCAGGTGGGTCGCGATCCGATGCAGGCGCGTGTCGCCGTGGTGGCGACCGACAGGGCGTCGCTGCTGGATGCGTGGCGTGGCGTACTGGCGGGAGCGCCGAGCCGGGCCGCGTGGGCCGGTACGGTCAAGGGTGAAGTGGACATGGCGGAGCTGCCGTCCACCGTGGACGCATCGTCCCTCGCCGCCGCCTGGGTGGCCGGCGCGCGGATCGATTGGTCCGCGCGCTGGGACGGACCCACACCGCGTCGCCTCGCGCTACCGCCGTACCCGTTCGCTCGCGAGCGTTGCTGGCTACCTGGCGTGGAGGGCTTCCGAAGAGATGCGTCCGCGGCGAAGGCGGCCGACGTGACCGACGTCCCGCTCGCGGTGACGCCGGTCGACGCATCGGTCACGCTGCTTGCCGTACCGGCGTGGGTGCCCGTCCAACTCGCGGGCACGGCACGCGAGCGCCCTCGTCATGTATGGGTGCTCGGCCTCGACACGGCTGGGCTCGCGGCAGCGATGCCGACGGCGGACATCCATGCGTTACCCCTGGTCAGCACGGCGGAAGACGCGTTCGGTGCCTGGGTGCTCGCCTGTTTCGAGCGGCTGTCCGCACTGCGTGCGCCTGCGCTGTTGCAATGCGTCGTCGCGGGCGATGCAGCCGATCTCGCCATCGGCCTGGAAGGCATGTTGCGCACCGTAAGCCACGAACGTCCGGGGCTCGACACCCAATGGGTCGTCGTCCCTGCCGGATCGGACGACGCCAGCGTGGCCGCGTGGCTCGATCGAGCCGCCTGCGATCCGCCGAAGCCGGTGCTCAAGGTATCGGCCGATGGGACATGGATGGCATGGCAGCGCAGCGCTGTCGAAGTGGACGCTTCCCCCGCGCCGTGCGCGTATCGCGAACACGGAGTGTTCCTCATCACCGGAGGACTTGGCGGTTTGGGTACCCTGTTTGCGCGCGACATTCTCACGCGAACCCGGCACGCCAAGGTCGTGCTCAGCGGACGCGCGATGCCGGAAGGTGAGCGTCGTACGCGCATCGATGCGCTCAGGCGCGAAGGCGGCGATCGGGTAAGGTTCGCGGCGCTCGATCTCGACGACGCGGCCTCGGTGCGCAAGGCCATCGACGCGATCGTGCAGGCGGAAGGGCGGCTCGATGGCGTCATTCACGCCGCCGGCATGACAGATGACGGGCGCACGGAAAGCAAGAGCCGCGCGTCGATCCACGCGGTGCTCGCGCCCAAGTGGCGTGGCACGGTCCATCTCGATCACGCCACACGGCATCTGGGTATGGATTTCTTCGTGCTGTTTTCCTCGGTGGTGGGCACCTTGGGCAACCCGGGACAATTCGACTACGCCGCGGCAAACGGCTTCATGGACGCCTATGCGGCGCGTCGCTGCGCGGAGGGCGCCACCGGCTGGTCCTCGATCGGGTGGCCGCTGTGGGCGGACGGCGGCATGCATGTGGCGCAGGACGTCCAGGCGGCCGTCCGCGCGCATACGGGCATGGAGCCGCTGCCGACGTCCATCGGCATCCACGCCTTCCATCACTGCCTCGCGAGCCGGTACGCCCAGCCGCTGGTGATGTTCGGCAGGCCCGATGCGCTGCGCACCACGCTTGAAGGCAAGGCACGCGTCGCGGCGCCAGCGATGGTGGGTGCCCTGGACGAGGCGCATGTCGCAGCAGTGCGCGAACGCATCCTCGCCGTTGTGGTGGACACCCTGCTGGTGCCGGCCGGGGACATGGACCCGCAGGCGCCGCTGAGCGACTACGGCCTGGACTCGATCGGTATCGCGAACCTGTTCCGCGGCGTGAACCGTTCGCTCGGTATCGAACTGGCGCCGTCCACGCTGTTCGAGCACCCGTCACTGGATGCGCTGGCGCGTCACGTCGCCAGCCTGGTAGCGCCGGTGCCCGTCGCAACGGGCGCCACGCAGCACGCCGACGACGATGAGGTGGAAATCGTGTTCGACATCGACGATGCCGAGCCGATCACGGAGGGTGAGCCGGATGCGATGGCCTTGCTCGACGCGGTGCTGTGGCGTGAGGGGGATGAAGAGGAAGGCTACGAGCGCGTGACGTTCTGATGGAGCTCGGCGTACGACCGGGCGAGTAGTGGGTAGGGGTGGCGTTTTTGCATGGGCACGAAGCGTGTCCTGGTTGGGGGAAAAGGATGTTGGATCCAGCACGCTGTATCGTCGCGTTTCTCGCGGCGCCGCTCCGGGATGCCCTGCAGGCCGGACGAGCGCCGGATGGCGCCCGCCCCGTCCTCGACGGCCTGGGCCTGGGCGCGTGGATCGACGATGGGACGGCCCCGGTAACATCGTTTTACGGTGCGGACGCGACAACGCGTGCCGATCTCGTGGCGCGCTGGCATGCGATCACGTCGTCGGATGCTCCATGCACCCATGCCCTCGCCGTGCTGGCGGCGGCAACGTTGCACGAGACGGGTGCGAGCACGGTTGAGACGTCACTCGCCGCCTTGCCGCCGGACGTCGCGAATGCGCTTCGCCACGTCATGGCGGTGGTGGGTTGGGACGTCGCCGACGCGTCGTCGCTGATCTTCTCGTCGAGGATGACCGCAGCGGTGGCCTGCCGAGGGGGCCTGCTCGCCTGCGCTACGGGCGATGTCGCAACGGCAGCGGCAAGCCTCGATGCCTATGCACTGCGCTTGGCAGCGACGGGAATGGTGCCACCGGAAGCGACGGAAACCGCAGAGACGGACGCTCCGCCTGCCGCGCATGCACACGCTGCACCGGCGACACCACTGGGGGCGCTGGTGGCGATGCTCGATGCTGCGGCGGGACGGCAGCCATCCACTGCAGCCGAGGTGCTGGAATCGGCGGGTGCGCGCGGGTTCTACGACGAAGGCGACCGGTTGCCGTACGCCGAGGGAGCGCCGCTCTTCGGTGCCTATCGCTGGGCGCGGCATCCCTCACGTGTGCGCCGCGCGACGCTGGCGGATTTGCCCCGTCTTCTCGAGCTGGAACACCTCTGCTGGGATCACACACGCAGCGACGAGACGGTGCTGCGTCGTCGCATCGATACGTATCCTGCAGGCCAGTTCGTCATCGAGATCGATGGTGCCGTGGCGGGATGCGTGTACAGCCAACGCGTCGTCACGACGGACGCACTCACCACGGTCACTGCGTACGACGTACATACCTTGCACCGGGCCGATGGTGGCCTGGTGCAGCTGCTTGCGATCAACATCGATCCACGTTGGCAGGATCAGCGGCTCGGCGATCGCCTGCTCGAATTCCTGCTGCGCCTGGCAACGGTCACCGAAGGCGTGGAGGGCGTGGTCGGCGTCACCTTGTGCAAGCGCTTCGACGGCGCAAGCCAAGATGACTTCGATACGTATGTCCAGCGCGATGGCACGGGGCAGGACCCGGTGCTCGCTTTTCATCAGGCACACGGCGCGTCCATCGTGCGCGCAGTACCGGGGTATCGCCCCGACGATGCAGTCAATCGGACCAACGGCGTACTGGTCGCCTACGATCTCGTCGATCGCCTTGCACGCATCCGCGCCGCGTGTCCTTCGGGCAGCGCGCCGCTTGCGGGTGCATCGGAGCGCGATCTTGCGCGTTGGGTGGGGCAACGCGTGAAAGCCTTGCTCGGAAACGACAGCGCGGCTTACGCCGCGGAACGGCCGCTCATGGAAATGGGGGTGGATTCCGCAGGCCTTCTGGCCCTGCAGCGCGACCTGGAAGGCGCTCTGGGCCGCGCCTTGCCCGGTGCCTTCTTCTTCGAACACAACACCGTCGCGCGCATCGCCGCGGCACTCGGCATCCGCGACGTCGCGCCCGCGCCCGCGCCGATGGTCACCGCGCCGGCGCGCACGGCGGCGCCAATGGATGTGCGTGCCGGCGATATCGCCATCGTCGGCGTGGCCTGTCGGCTACCCGGAGGCGTCGCGTCGCCCGACGCCTTGTGGAAGGCGTTGGACGAGGGAACGAACCTGATCGGCAGCTATCCGGCGTCGCGTGGACGCTGGGCGTCGCCGTCCCGGTATCCGGGCATCGACCGGGGCGGTTTCGTCACGGATATCGAAGCGTTCGATGCGGCGTTTTTCCGCATCTCGCCGGCCGAGGCGCGCCTCATGGACCCCCAGCAGCGGCTCGTGCTGGAACTGGCATGGCAAAGCCTCGAGGATGCAGGCGTCGTACCGGCATCGCTCGCCGGCAGGGACGTCGGTGTATTCGTGGGTGCGAGCAACGCCGACTACAGCCGCCTGTTGCAGGAACAGGGCGAGGACGCCGAGGCGCATCTGGGCGTCGCCAGTTCGCTCGCTGTCATCGCCAATCGCGTGTCGTACTTCTTCGATCTCGGCGGCCCGAGCCTGCTGCTCGATACGGCGTGCTCGTCATCGCTCGTGGCGCTGCATACCGCGGTGCAATCGCTACGCCGTGGCGAATGCTCCAGCGCGCTCGTGGCGGGCGTGAACGTGATCTGCCACCCCGATCTGTCCGTGGCCTATCACAAGGCCGGCATGCTCTCGCCGGACGGGTTGTGCAAGGTGTTCGATGCACGGGCGGACGGCTACGTGCGCGCCGAGGGAGCCGTGGCGATGTACCTGAAGCCACTGGCCGATGCATTGGCCGATGGCGACCCGGTGCAGGGCGTGGTGCGTGGTACGGCCATCAACCACGGTGGTCTCGCCAGCGGGCTTACCGTACCCAATCCGCGCAAGCAGCGCGATCTTCTGCTCGCGGCTTGGCGGGACGCCGACATCGACGCGTCGGCCATCGGTTACCTCGAAGCCCACGGTACGGGGACATCGCTGGGCGATCCGATCGAAGTCGAGGCGATCCGCGGTGCGCGTGCCGCTGCCGGGCTGGCTGGAAGTACCGCGCCCTGCGGCATCGGTTCGTTGAAGAGCCAGCTCGGCCACTTGGAATCCGCCGCCGGCTTGGCCGGGGTGCTCAAGGTCGTGCTTACCCTTCGCCACGATCATGTGCCTGCGACGCTGCATTTCAATCATCTCAATCCGAAGATCCAGCTGACGGACGGGCTGCGGGTGCAGTCGCCTGCCGCACCCTGGCCCGACGGGCCACGTATCGCTGGCGTCAGCAGTTTCGGATCGGGCGGCGCGAACGCGCACGCAGTCGTTGCTGCGTATCCAGAGACGATGGCGGCCGAACCTTCCGAGGGGCCGCACCTGTTCGTGCTGTCCGCTCATGATCCGGAGCGCCTGCGGGTTGCGGTGGCACGTGCGGTGGACTGGCTGGAGGGTGACGGACGCCACGCGCCGTTTGCAGCAGCGATCCGTACGTGGCAATGCGGTCGCACCGCGTTGCCGCACCGTATCGCGTTGCGTGTCGAGCGCCGCGAGCAACTGGTGGAGCGCCTGCGCGCATGGCTTGCTGGCGCGACGCAGGTCGATGATCTTTGGTCGGGTGACACCTCCGGCGCAATCGACGGCCTGGACATGTGGCGCACGCCTGCTGCGCAGGCGTTGATTGCCCATGCCGCTCGCGAGGGCGATCTCACCCAACTGGCGACGCTGTGGGCGCGGGGTGTACCGGTGGACTGGTCGACGCTGCATGCATCACGGCAACGGATCGCCGGGCTTCCGTCGTATCCGTTCGCGCGCGACCGTCACTGGATCGATGCCGCTTCCGACGGGCTGGTATCCGCCGCGGGCCTCCACCCGATGTTGCACGTCAACGTTTCCGGTCTCTCGGGCGCGGCGTATACGTCGTCGTTCCGCGGAAGCGAACCGTTCCTTGCCGACCATCGTGTCCGGATCGGCGATCGCGTCGATCCGGTGCTGCCGGCTGTTGCGTACGTCGAAATGATGTGCGCCGCCTTCGAACGCGCCACGCCTGTGGCAGAGCGCGGCAGTGGCATCGCCTTGACCCATGTGGCCTGGATGGCGCCGCTCATCGTGCGCAGCCCGGCGCAGGTGCACGTTGTCCTCAGCGTCGACGACGCGGGTAGCGTGCGTTGCGATATCGCGAGTGGCGACGAGGCACGCGTACCGCACGGTGTAGGCCACCTTGCATGGGCGTCCGACGACACGCCGGAGGCGGTCGATCTCGCCTCGCTGCGAGCGCGCCTTGACGACGCGTCGGACGCAGGCTCGCTCTATGCACGGCTGGAAGAGCTGGGTTTGATCTACGGCCCGGCGCACCGCGCCTTGGCTCGGTTGCGCCAGGGCCGCGACGAAGTACTTGCTGAACTGGTGTTGCCGCCATCGTTGCTCGCGACGGCTGGCGCGTATCGCTTGCATCCGTCGCTGGCGGATGCCGCCTTGCAGGCCTGTCTCGGTCTTCAAGGCGGATCGGACGCCGAGCCTCGGCTGCCATTTTCGGTCGAGCATGCCTGGATACGCTGCGACGGCTCCCGCTTGCCGAGCGTCGCCTGGATACGTCGCGCGGGCGAAGGCGACGAGCGAATCGATATCGATCTATGCGCGGAGGACGGCACGGTCGTCGCCGCGTGGCGCGGTTTCAGCACGCGCCGCATCGTCGCGACTGCCGCACCGCGCGTGCAGATCGGTGCCTCGACGTGGCAGGCCATCGTTGACGAGGCACCCGCACTGCCATGGCAGCGCCGAGTGCGTCTCACTCTCGGGACTCGCGCCTGGCCTTCGGCGACGCGGCTTGCGGTCGAGCCCACGGACGTCGTGGCGGTGGTCACAGCGTGTCTTGCCCATATCCAGGCGTCGTTCGCGACGCGTGACGCCGAACCCTGCCTGTTTCAGATCGGCATCGACGAAGGCTCCGCCCTGGGTGACGGTCTTGCCGCGATGTTCCGCACGATCGCACGCGAGGAACCTCGTTGGCACGGGCAGGTGCTGGTCGCACCGGCCTCGGTCGATGGCGATGCGTTCTCTGCCTGGGCCGATGCGATGGCGGCACGGCCAGGGCTGAAGCTGGTGCGCTGGAAGACGCACGGTCTGGGAGAAACGCCGGCATGGAACTTCATGCCGGGCGTGCCCGATGGCGTGCCTTACCGAGAGCATGGCGTCTATCTCGTCACCGGCGGACTTGGGGGCATCGGGTCGCTGGTCGCCACAGACATTCTGTCCAGGGCCGCGCATGCACGTGTTGTCGTCGGTGGGCGCGGTGCTCTGGAGGGCGAACGTGCCGTGCGCTTCGAACGACTTCGTCGGCGCTTTGGCGAACGCATCGACTATCGTTCGATGGATCTCGCCGACGATACGAACGTCGCTGCCGCCATAGCGGGCATCGTCGCTTCGCATGGCGCACTTCACGGGGTATTTCATGCTGCGGGAACCACACGCGATGCGTTCGTCAGGGGCAAGGCGCTCGATGACGTAGCCGCGGTGCTGGCACCGAAGGTGGCCGGTACGCTGTCGCTGGACGCTGCGACCGTCCGGCTCGCATTGGACACGTTCGTCTGCTTCTCGTCGACGACGGCTGCGCTCGGTCAGGTCGGTCAGGCCGACTATGCGGCGGCGAACGGATTCATGGATGGCTTCGCGCGGCTGCGCAACATGCGCGTGGCTGCGGGAGAGCGACACGGGCGGACGCTCTCCATCGCATGGCCGCTGTGGAAGGACGGTGGCATGCGCATGGACGATGTCGCCCGGCGCGAGTGGCAAAAGGCGACCGGCATGCTGCCCCTTGGGACGGACGACGGTCTGCGCGCCCTGCGTGCAGTGCTGCTATCGGGTATCGAGCACGGCATCGTCATGTCGGGACGCGTCGACGCCTTGCAGCGCACGCTGGACGCGACCCGTAAGGCCGCCCCGGCGACGTTGCCGCGTGATGCACAAATGATCGCCGCGCCCGCGTCGGCAGGTGACGACCTTCGCGCCGCCGTGGAGACGTGGTTGCGCGGCGAGCTGGCACGGGTACTGAAGACACCGGCGGACCGCGTGCAGGCCAGTGCTGCGTTCGAGACCTTCGGCATGGACTCGATCCTGGCGATGGCGTTGACCGGTGCATTGGAGAAGACCACCGGCCCGTTGCCCAAGACGCTCCTGTTCGAGTATCGGAACCTGAGCGAACTTGCCGGCTATCTCATGACGTCGCACGCGGACTCGCTCACGGCACGCTTTGCGGTAACGCCTGCGCAGCGTGCGGTGGCATCGGTGGCGGCGCGTACGCTGCCCGCGCCCACGGCGAAACTTCCCGCGCTTGCCCGTCGCGGTCAAGCGCGAGGCGCCGAGCCGATCGCCATCGTCGGCATCAGCGGTCGCTATCCGGGGGCGCCTGATCTGGCGACGTTCTGGACGAACCTGCGCGACGGGGTGGACAGCATTGTCGAGGTGCCGGCGGATCGTTGGGACTGGCGGCAGTATTACAGTGACGATCGCACGGCGGCGGGCCGGCACTACAGCCGCTGGGGCGGTTTCATCGAAGGCGTGGACGAATTCGATCCGCAGTTCTTCTCGATTGCACCGCGTGAAGCGCGCTTCATCGATCCGCAGGAGCGCATGTTCCTGCAACACGCGTGGATGGCAGTCGAGGACGCCGGTTATACGCGCGCGACGCTGCGCGGAGGCGATGAAGAGGCTGGGCGCGTCGGCGTCTACGTCGGTGTGATGTACAGCGAATACCAGTTGTTCGGCGTGCGTGCGCAGCCGGAATCGTTGCGCATGGGCTTTGCCGGCAACGTGGCGAGCATCGCGAATCGCGTGTCCTACGTGCTGGACCTGCATGGTCCGAGCATGACGGTCGACACGATGTGCTCGTCATCGCTGACGGCGATTCACCTTGCCTGTCAGGATCTGCGTTCGGGCGCGACCCGGATGGCGATTGCCGGTGGCGTCAATCTGACCGTGCATCCGCACAAGTACCTCATGTTGTCCGCGGGCCAGTTCATCTCCAGCGACGGCCATTGCCAGAGCTTCGGCGAAGGCGGCGACGGATACATTCCGGGCGAAGGCGTCGGCGCGGTGGTGTTGAAGCGTCTGGCCGATGCCGAGCGCGACGGCGACGTGATTCACGGGGTGATCCGTGGCAGTGCGTTGAATCACGGTGGCCGGACCAACGGCTATACCGTGCCGAACCCGCAGGCGCAGGCAGCTGCGATCGAGCGCGCCTTGAGCGAAGCGGGTGTGGACGTGCGCCGGATCGGCTATGTCGAAGCCCACGGCACCGGTACGCGATTGGGCGATCCCATCGAAATCGCCGCCTTGTCGCGGGCGTTTGGTCCCGCGGCGGAGAAAGGTGGCTGCCTGATCGGTTCGGCCAAATCGAACATTGGCCATTGCGAAGCGGCGGCCGGCATCGCCGGGTTGACCAAGGTGCTGTTGCAGATGCGCCATGGTCAGGTGGTGCCCTCGCTGCACTCGGCACGGCTTAATCCGCATATCGACTTTGCATCGAGTCCGTTCACGGTGAACCAGACGCTGCGGGCGTGGGAGGCGCCGGTCGTCGAGGGGCGTCGGGCGCCGCGGATGGCGGGCCTGTCGTCGTTCGGCGCGGGCGGCTCGAATGCGCACATGGTGGTGGAGGCGTACGAAGCGACCGCGATGGCGTTGCCGGACGGTCCGGTGGTGCTGGTGTTGTCCGGCCGTACCGCGGAGGCCCTGCGCGGTCGCGTGGCCGATCTTCTGACCTATCTGGAAGACCGCCCCGCGCCGCTGGCTTCGGTGGCGTGGACGCTACAGATCGGCCGCGAGGCGATGAACGAGCGGCTGGCCTGCGTGGCCGCGGACGTGCCGGGTGCGATCGGGCAGTTGCGTGCGTACCTGGAAGGCGAAGAGAGCGAAGGCCTGTTCGCCGGTCAGGCGCAGCAGCATCGTGACGCGGTGGCGTGGTTTGCCGAAGACGCGGAGCTGCGTGAAGCGGTGGCGCGCTGGGCGAGTGCGGGACGGTTGGAACGTGTGGCGCAGGCCTGGGTACGCGGCGTGGAAATCCCCTGGTCCGCACTGCATGGCGGGCGGACGCTGCCGAAGACGAGCCTGCCGACGTATCCGTTTGCCCGCGAGCGCTATTGGCTGGATCTGCCAAAGGCCGATATCGCACCAGGCGCATCGCGGCTGCATCCGCTGCTGCACGAGAACGTGTCGGATCTGCGTGGGCAGCGTTTCCGCTCGCGCTTTGGCGAGGCGATCGGTGCGTGGGACGTGCTGGAAATGGCACGTGCCGCAGCCGTACGTGCGCTGGGTGTGGACGATGCCACGCCGTTGGGTCTGTACGACGTGGCGTGGTTCGATACGCCGCGTCACGACGACGTGCTCGACGTGCAGGTGTGGCAGGACGACGACGGCATGTTGGGTTTCGCCGTCACCCGCGACGATGCCGACGAGACTTTGCTGGCCGAGGGCGGCGTGGACATCGCCGCGACCATGCCATCCGCCGATGCGAGCCTGGAATCGCTGCGCCAACAGCTACCGCTATTTGAAGCGGACCATCACGAAGGCGCAGACGACTACCTGCTGCTCGCGAACGGCGAATGGTCAGGTATCGCTTCGGTGCTCGATCGCGTGGCATCGCCGACGTCGCTTGCGGCCATGCTGTGTGGATCGGCATGGCCGCAACAGGCATGGCTTCGCATACGCAGGCAGACCGGGAGCGTGCGCGTCGATATGTATGCTGGTGACGGTACGTATTGTGCGCGTCTCGATGACGTGCGCATCGATGCGCCGATGGCTCGCGTCGATGCTCAGGACGAGGCCGAGAAAGCAAAGACGATCGAGCAACCGTGGTGCGCCGGCCCCGCCTGGGTGCGGACCATCGGCGGCGCGCGCGCGGACGACGCGATCACGGCTCGCGAGGCTTCCGTGATTGCCAAGCCGCGTATTGCGCTGGACGCCTTGGACGCGTCGGGCAGCGGCTTCGGGGGATGGATCGCCTCCCGGCCACGCATTGCCTTGCCTGCCACCGTTCACGGCGACGACACGGTGGCGACGAGCGAAGTCCGCGTGGATGACGTGGCGAAAGGCGTGGCACGCCTTGGGATTTCAGCGGCAGGCGGCATGATCTCGGCCGCGGTGCACGACGCAGTGCTCGCTGCGCTCGCCCATGTCGCGACGCGTACGGATCTGCGCGTCCTGCTCGTTGCCTTGGATGCCGAGAGTGGAGCTTTCGAGACGATGGGCTTCGCGCGCGACGTCGCCGCCCAGCTTTCCGCGCTGCCATGCGCTGCGGTGGGGTTGTGTCGCGGCGACGCGATCGGCGCGTCGTGGTGGTTGGCGTTGTCGTGCGATGCATTGGTGGTGTCGTCGGGGGGCCATTACGGTCTGGATGAAGGTTCATGGAGTCTGGCGGGTGCGGTGCGTCGGCGGACGGGTGTGGTCGATGTCGCGGTGCGCCCCGGTGCCGCCTGGCAGGCGGCGGGTTGGAGCGGTCGCGTCGTGCCCGCGGCGCAGGTGGACGAGGAAGCGCTGTCGCTGGCTCGTGCGCTGGCCGAGAAGCCGGCCGACGCGCTGCGTCTGCTCAAGGCGCACCTGTGGCGTGGCGAGATGGACGCGCCTTTCGAGGTGTCCGCAGCCGTGGCCGATGCGCCGGCACTGGTCCGCGTGGATGCCCGCGAGGTGTCGGCGGTGCGCCGACAGCTAGACGAAGCGATCGCGCGTGGCGCGTCGTCGGTGGTGCTGTGGAGCGAGGTGGCGCCGTTCGAGGACGGCGTGGAAGCCAACGCCATCGCCTCGCTGTGCGCATGGCTGGCTGAGGCGCCGGTGCCCGTCGTGGCGGCATTGGGCGGCGATGCGCAGGGCGCGGCGTGGTTGGGCCTGCTTGCATGCGACGAGGTCGTGCACGCCGCCGAAGGCTGGTACGGCGCCCAAGGCGTGCTCGATGCCACGCCGTTGTCGGGGTGGGCGGGTGTGTGCCTGCCGTTGCATCTGGGGCATGAGGGCCGTCGGGCATTGCTGGACGGCGAGAGTCGCCAGGGTCGCGCGTGGCGTGGTGCGCAGGTGGCGAACGCGGGCGACGTATTGTCGCGAGCCCAAGCCCTCGCCCGTCGCTGGGCCGGTCAACCGGCCGCGGTACTTTCGGCCTGGCGCCAGGCACGTCGGGTTCCCTCGGTGGTCTGGGAATCGACGAGCGAAGCGCTGCCAGCGGCCGGTCCGATCACGTTGTCGAACGCGGTGGTGAAGGCCACGGCGCAGGCCGATGGCGTGCTGCTGATCGAGCTGTGCGATCGCGACGCTCGCAACATGTTCTCCGAGGCGCTGGTCCGTGGCGTGGAGGAAGCCTTCGCGCATGCGGCGAGCCAGCCGTACCGCGCGGTGGTGGTGACCGGTTACGACACGTATTTCGCTTCGGGCGGTACGCGCGAGAGCCTGCTGGCGATCCAGTCGGGGCAGGCCCGGTTTACCGACTTCACGATCTTCCGTCTGCCGATGAGCTGTCCGGTGCCGGTGATCGCGGCGATGCAAGGCCACGGCATCGGAGCAGGCTGGTCGCTGGGTCTGTTTGCGGACCTGGGGTTCTACGCGGAAGAAGCGCGTTACGTCAGCCCGTACATGGATTACGGCTTCACGCCAGGCGCGGGCGCGACCTTGATGGCGCCGGCACGACTGGGTCAGGCGCTGGGTCGGGAAAGCCTGCTGAGCGCCCGCGAATACACGGGTCGTGCGCTGGGCGAGCGTGGCGTGGGCGAGGCGGTGCTGCCGCGCGCCGAGGTGTTGCCGGCGGCACTGGCGTTGGCGTCGCGGATGGCGCGGCATCCACGCCATCGATTGGTCGGGCTCAAGGCGTTGTGGAACGTGGGGCTGGCCGAACGGGTGGACGAGACCTTCGCGCGCGAGCTGGACATGCACGACAAGACCTTCGTCGGCGACGCGGCAACGCTCGCGCGTATCGAGGGTCGATTTGGCTCAGGCAGCGCAACGACGCCCGTCGTCGCCCCCAAGTCGACGCCGTCGAGAGCGGCGGCCTCTGCGACGGGGCGCGAGACACCGGCCCTGGACGTCAAGACTACCTTGCGGCGCCTGCTTGCACAGGAACTGCAGATGCCCGAAGACGACATCGACGAACAGGCGCAGTTCGTGGATCTCGGCCTGGATTCGATCGTCGGCGTGACCTGGGTGCGCCGGATCAACGAGACCTACGGTCTCGCGATCGAAGCGACGCGGGTCTACAGCCATCCGACGCTGGCACTCATGGCTCGACACGTGGGTGAGCAGGTCAAGTCCATGGCACCGGTCGAAGCCGTTGATGTTGCCGCACCGGCCAACGCACCGACGACCTTTGCCGATGCGCCGCGGCGTCCGTCGATCCGGCGTCGCCGCCCACATGCCACCGCGGCGACGCGGCGCACGGCGGAGCCGGAAGCGATCGCGGTCATTGGCATGGCAGGGCGCTTCCCGCAAGCGAACGATCTCGATGCGTTCTGGCGCAACCTGGCGGAGGGGCGCGACTGCATCGACGAAGTGCCGGCCTCGCGCTGGTCGGTGGATCGTTACTACCGTGCCGGCGCGGCGGAGCCGGGTCATACCAACAGCCGCTGGATGGGCGCGCTGGACGGTCACGATCAGTTCGATCCGCTGTTCTTCAGCATCTCGCCGAAGGAAGCGGAGCACATGGACCCGCAGCAGCGTCTGTTCCTGCAGACCTGCTGGCATGCGTTCGAAGACGCGGCCTATGGTCCGCGCAGCCTCGCCGGTACGCGTTGCGGTGTATTCGTCGGCGTCACCAACACCGATTACCAGCAGCTTTCGGCCGAACAAAGGCGCACGGCGCAAGGTTTTACCGGCAATGCCACGTCGATTCTTGCCGGACGCGTGGCTTACCTGCTCGACCTGCAAGGCCCCTGTCTGTCGATCGACACGGCGTGTTCGTCCTCGCTGGTGGCGATGTCGCATGCGTGCGAGAGCCTGGTCAACGGTACGGCAGACATGGCGCTGGCTGGCGGTGTGTACGTGATGGTCGGGCCGGACATGCACATCAAGACGGCGCAGGCCGGCATGCTGTCCACCGACGGACGCTGCTTTGCCTTCGACGCCCGTGCCAACGGTTTCGTGCCGGGCGAGGGTGTCGGTGCCGTGGTGCTCAAGCGCCTGGCCGACGCCGAACGCGATGGCGATCGCATTCACGGCGTGATCCGCGGTTGGGGCGTGAACCAGGACGGGCGTACCAATGGCATCACCGCACCGAACCCGGTCGCGCAACAGCGCTTGCAACGGGGCGTGTACGAACGCTTTGCGATCGACCCGGCACAGATCCAGTTGATCGAAGCGCACGGCACGGGGACCAAGCTGGGCGATCCGATCGAGGTGCAGGCGCTCAAGGACAGCTTTGCCGCGTACACGCGGCGGGAAGGCTACTGCGCCTTGGGCTCGGTCAAGAGCAACATCGGGCACACGCTGACGGCGGCGGGTGTGGCCGGATTCCTGAAGCTGCTGCTGGCCCTGCGACATCGTCAGTTGCCCCCGACCGCCCAGTTCGAGCGCTTGAACGAGCACATTGCCCTGGAAGGCAGCCCGTTCTTCGTCAACGCGCAGCTGACGCCGTGGATGGTGGGGGAGGGCGAGCGTCGCCGTGCGGCGCTGAACTCGTTCGGCTTCAGCGGCACGAATGCGCATCTGGTGGTGGAGGAATACGACGCACCGGTGGTGGCCTCGCCCAAGGGCGAGGCCCTGTGTGTGCTCTCGGCACGCACGCCCGAGGCGCTGCGCACGTTGGCCACGGCGCTTGCCGAGCGGCTGGAGCGCGACGGTTCGGACTGGCTGGACCTTGCGTACACCTTGCAGGTTGGCCGTGAGGCCATGGAAGAACGGTTGGCGTTCGTGGCGGACGATGCGGCCACGGCCGCAGCACGACTGCGTGGCTGGTTGGCTGGTGAGCGCGGTGGCGTGCACGTGGGCCAGGCGGGTCGGCAGCGCGAAGCGGTGGCGATGTTCGCTGGCGACGAGGATCTGCGGCGCACGGCGGACGGCTGGTTGCGCGAGGGGCGTCTGGAGAAGCTGGGCGAATGGTGGGTGCGCGGTCTGGACCACGACTGGGCGCAACTGCATCGCGAGCGCACGCCTCGCCGTGTCGATGTGCCGTTGTACCCGTTCGCCAAGGAGCGCTATTGGCACGACGCGCCGGAAGAAGAGTCGGCGACGCTGCCGTCCACACAGGCGCATGCGCATCTGCATCCGCTGATCCATCGCAACGTCTCGCTCATTGGTATGCACGCCTATCGCTCGCGTTTCGATGGCGGCGAGTCTTTCCTGGCCGACCACCGCGTGCGTATCGGCGACAGCGGCGTGCAGCGCGTGCTGCCTGGCGTCGCTTCGCTCGAGATGGCGCGTGCTGCCATTTGCCTTGCCTCGGGAGCGGCGCTCGAACAGCCGGTGGCGCTGTCGCAGCTTGTCTGGCTCGCGCCCTTCGTAGTCGCTGCGCCGCGCGACGCCGTGGTGGATGTGACGATGGCCGAAGGCGGCATGCTCGATATCGCCATCGAGGATGAAGAGGGCGTGTCGCTCTGTCGCGTGAGCGGGCAGGTGGTGCAGGCCCTGCCTCCCGCACGGCTCGATCTTGCCCACGTCGCGGGCGGCATGGCGGAGCATGTCGATGCGTCGACGCTGTATGGCGCTTTGACCGCCATGGGTCTGCACTACGGTCCCGCGCATCGCGCCGTGACCGAGGTGCAGCGCGGTGATCGCCAAGCGCTGGCAACGCTGCATCTTCCCGCCGACCTGTCGCTCGACGAGCGCTGCCTGCTGCATCCCTCGCTGCTGGATGGCGCGGTACAGGTCGTGGCCGCCCTCATGCTTGCCGATGGTCCGCTACCGACACAGCCACCGGTACCTTCGGCGCTGGCAAGCGTGCGCGTGCACGCGGCATGCGGCGAGACAACCCATGTGTGGATGCGTGCAGCGCGGGGACACGCCCCCGAGCACGGGCAGTGGGTGGTGGATATCGACCTCTGCGACGACGACGGCCTGGTGAGCGTCGAGCTGCGCGGCTTCGTCTTGCGCCTGCTTGGTGCTGAACGCGCCGACGCATCGCGAGGCGTCGGCGAATCCGCCACGCCCGTTCCGGACGCCACGCCCGAAGCCGTGGACGACCTCATGTTCTACCGGCAATTGATCGACGCCGTCGCGAACCGCGACATGTCGGTCGACGAAGCGCTCGACCTTGGATAATCGCATGCAAGATCGCAATGGAAGTTTTCCTACGACGTCGCTGAGCCGCCAGGCACTGGCGCCGATCTATGCCGACCTCGCTGCCGGCCGGATCAGCCGCGCCGAGGCGCTGGATAGGATCGTGGCGCTAAGGCGTGCGCCCGCTGCCATCCGCGCACCGTTGGTGGTGGCCTCGCCAATGTGGAGCGCCAGCTCGCGCGGTGCGCTGGTAAGCCGGCGTTGGACCGAGCGTCGCGTCCTGCTGTTGGACATCGGTTCGGCGACAGCATTGACGACGCTTCTGCCGGCCGGTCAGGTCGAGACGCTGGAACTCCCATCGGCAGGCGATCCGCCCGCGCGCTATGCGGCGCTGGCCGCCGAATGCCTGCAGCGCGTGCAGGCGATGCTCGCCTCGCGTCCCTCCGGCGACGTGTTGTTCCAGGTCGTGGTGGCCGAAGGCGATACGGAAGCCCTGCAAGCTGGCGTGGCGGGTTTGCTGCGCACGGCGACACGGGAAAACCCGCGTTTCAAGGGGCAGGTCGTGTTCGTTCGCGGCGACGCCACCGCCGCGGCCATCGCACAGCAGCTTGAGCAGGCCCAGGCTCACGGTGACGAGGCGGTCATGCGTTTCGAGCGCGGAACGCAGCCGATGGGACTGCGTTGGCGCCCGGCCCCGGTCTCGATCTCCGTCGCACCCTTTCCCTATCGCGAGCATGGCAGCTACCTCATCACGGGTGGCCTCGGCGGACTGGGGCGTCTGTTCGCGCGGGACATTCTTTCAAACACGCAGCATGCGCGGGTCATCCTCACAGGTCGCCAGGCGAGTTCGGGCGACAGCGAGCCCCGCCTGGCAGCGCTGCAGGCCATCGGCGGCCAGCGCGTGAGCTACGTCTCGCTCGACCTCGACGATGCAGCGCAGGTGCAACGCCTGATCGACACGCAAACGCGTGACGGCCACCGGCTGCACGGCATCTTGCATGCGGCCGGCATGACGGCCGACAGCTTCATTCTCAAGAAGAGTGCGGACGAACTTGCCAATGTACTCGCGCCAAAGGTGCGCGGTACCTGGTTGCTGGACCGCGCCACCCGCGACCTCGATCTGGATTTCTTCGCGTTGTTTTCGTCCGTGGCGTCGGTCTTTGGGAATGTCGGTCAAGCCGACTACGCCGCCGCCAACGGATTTCTGGATGAATTCGCGACCTGGCGGCAGAAGCAGGTAGCGCTTGGCAATCGCCGTGGTCGTACGGTGTCGATCGCATGGCCATTGTGGGCCGAGGGCGGCATGCGTCTGCCGGAAGCGCACGATTCGGCCATCGCTGCACTCACCGGCGATCCGCTTTCGACGGAAGACGGCTTGCATGCGTTCCGCATCGCCCTCGCGTCGCCGTCACCACGCTGCATGGTGCTTGCAGGCGACGGCGCTGCTGCCGGATTGACCGATGGCACTGCGACCGCCGCTCGCAGCGCGGATGGCACGCGCCAGGATGCGGAAGGCGATCCCGCGCAATGGCTCGACAAGGCGCGGGACGTGCTGCGACGTGTATTCGCCTCCGTGCTGAAGATCGAGGCGACGCGCCTTGGCTGGGACACGCCGCTCGATCGGTTCGGCATCGATTCGATCGTTGCCATGCGCCTGACCGCCGAGATCGAGAAGGAGTTCGGGCCGCAGTCGAAGACGCTGCTCTTCGAATACCGGTCCATCGACGATCTTGCGCATTATCTCGTCGCATCGTATCCGGCGCGTTTGCAGGCGCTGGTTTCTGCAGGGCGACAGACGCGTTCGCGTGCCGCCGCACCGATCGTGCCGGCACGGCCGGTGCGGACGGCCGCTCCGGTTGCCGTGGGCGCTGCACCATCTCGCTTCGAGCCCATCGCCATCGTGGGTCTGAGTGGCCGCTACCCGGGTGCGCGCGATCTCGAAACCTTCTGGGCCAACCTGCGCGATGGCGTGGATTGCGTCGTCGAGGTGCCGGCGGATCGTTGGGACTGGCGGGACTACTACAGTGACGATCGCACGGCGGCAGGCCGGCACTACAGCCGCTGGGGCGGTTTCATCGAAGGTGTGGACGAATTCGACCCGCAGTTCTTCAACATCGCCCCGCGCGAGGCGCGTCAGATCGACCCACAGGAACGCCTGTTCCTGCAGCACGCCTGGATGGCGATCGAGGACGCGGGTTATACGCGCGCGGCGCTGTCTGCGGGCGGCGACGTCGGCGTGTACGTGGGCATGATGTACAGCGAGTACCAGCTGTTCGCGGCCGAAGCGAGCGTGCGCGGCCAACGCCTGGGCGTCGCCGGCAGCTTCGCCAGCACGGCCAACCGTGTGTCGTTCGCGCTGGACCTGCACGGTCCGAGCATGACGCTGGACACGATGTGCTCCTCGTCGCTGACCGCGATTCATCTCGCCTGCCAGGACCTGCGCCTGGGCCGCACGGCGATGGCGATCGCCGGTGGCGTCAACGTAACGATCCACCCGAACAAGTACCTGGCCTTGTCGGCCGGCCAGTTCATTTCCAGCGAGGGCCATTGCCAGAGCTTCGGCGAAGGTGGTGACGGGTATATTCCGGGCGAAGGCGTCGGCGCGGTGGTGCTGAAGCGCCTGGCCGATGCCGAGCGCGACGGCGACGTGATCCACGGGGTGATCCGTGGCAGTGCGTTGAACCATGGCGGTCGCACGAACGGCTACACCGTACCGAACCCCCAGGCGCAGGCGGCTGCGATCGAGCGCGCCTTGAGCGAAGCGGGTGTGGACGTGCGCCGGATCGGCTATGTCGAAGCCCACGGCACCGGTACGCGATTGGGCGATCCCATCGAAATCGCCGCCTTGTCGCGGGCGTTTGGTCCCGCGGCGGAGAAAGGTGGCTGCCTGATCGGTTCGGCCAAATCGAACATTGGCCATTGCGAAGCGGCGGCCGGCATCGCCGGGTTGACCAAGGTGCTGTTGCAGATGCGCCATGGTCAGGTGGTGCCCTCGCTGCACTCGGCACGGCTTAATCCGCATATCGACTTTGCATCGAGTCCGTTCACGGTGAACCAGACGCTGCGGGCGTGGGAGGCGCCGGTCGTCGAGGGGCGTCGGGCGCCGCGGATGGCGGGCCTGTCGTCGTTCGGCGCGGGTGGCTCGAATGCGCACATGGTGGTGGAGGCGTACGAAGCGACCGCGATGGCGTTGCCGGACGGTCCGGTGGTGCTGGTGTTGTCCGGCCGTACCGCGGAGGCCCTGCGTGGTCGGGTGAGCGACCTGCTGACCTACCTGGAAGACCGCCCGGCGGCCCTGGCCTCGGTGGCGTGGACGCTGCAGATCGGTCGTGAGGCGATGAACGAGCGGCTGGCCTGCGTGGCCGCAGACGTGCCGGGTGCGATCGCGCAGTTGCGCGCGTACCTGGAAGGCGAAGAGATCGAAGGCCTGTTCGCCGGTCAGGCGCAGCAGCATCGGGAATCGGTGGCATGGTTTGCCGAAGACGCGGAGCTGCGTGAAGCGGTGGCGCGCTGGGCGAGTGCGGGACGGTTGGAACGTGTGGCGCAGGCCTGGGTGCGTGGGGTGGAGATTCCCTGGTCAGCGCTGCATGGCGGCCGGACACTGCCGAAGACCAGCCTGCCGACATACCCGTTTGCCCGCGAGCGCTATTGGTTGGACCTGCCAAAGGCCGATATCGCACCGGGGGCATCGCGGCTGCATCCGTTGTTGCACGAGAACGTATCGGATCTGCGTGGGCAGCGTTTCCGCTCGCGCTTTGGCGAGGCGATCGGTGCGTGGGACGTGCTGGAAATGGCACGTGCCGCAGCCGTACGTGCGCTGGGTGTGGACGATGCCACACCGTTGGGTCTGTACGACGTGGCGTGGTTCGATACGCCGCGTCACGACGACGTGCTCGACGTGCAGGTGTGGCAGGACGACGACGGTGATGTCGTGCTTCAGGTGGTTCGCGCGGATGCCGATGCGTTGCTGATGCAGGGCGCGGTGCGCCTCGCGAACGACGACGTGGTGGCGAATGAGCCATCGCCAGACGACGTCCGCGTGTCCCTTGCACCTTTGCCAAACGCTGCTTCGTCCAATGCAGGCATCGTGCTGGGCGAGGCGCTGCTCGACGCCCTATTGGGTGCCGATGGCGAAACACATGCTGTGCTTACGCTCGACACGGTACACATTCGTGCAAATGTGTCCGCGGGCGGAGTGGTGCACATACACCGTCGCGTTGGCGAGGGTGGCCTGATTGAATTCGATGCCGACGTTCGCGATGCGCGAGGCCACGTCGCGATCGTGTTGCGCGGTTTGGTGGCAGAGCGCAAGCAGGATGGCGGCACCGCGTCCCGTGACTTGCCGACGATCGATGGCTGCATCTTCGATGAACCGACGTCCGGCGTGATCCGTATTGCATTGGCGTCGGCGCAGTCATGGGACGCCGCGCTGGCCGCACTGGACGGCGTCGAGGACGTGAAGGCGGTGGTGCTGACAACGACGGCCCACGACAGCGACACCTCGCTGCCCGCCGATGCGTTTGCTGCCACGACGACCCGTTTGCGCAACGCGGCGTATCCCGTTATCGCAGCATGCCTGGGCGACGCGATCGGCGCGTCATGGTGGCTGGCGTTGTCGTGCGATGCATTGGTGGTGTCGTCGGAGGGCCATTACGGTCTGGACGAGGCGTCGTGGAGTCTGGCGGGTGCGGTGCGTCGGCGGACGGGTGTGGTCGATGTCGCGGTGCGCCCCGGTGCCGCCTGGCAGGCGGCGGGTTGGAGCGGTCGCGTCGTGCCCGCGGCGCAGGTGGACGAGGAAGCGCTGTCGCTGGCTCGTGCGCTGGCCGAGAAGCCGGCCGACGCGCTGCGTCTGCTCAAGGCGCACCTGTGGCGTGGCGAGATGGACGCGCCTTTCGAGGTGTCCGCAGCCGTGGCCGATGCGCCGGCACTGGTCCGCGTGGATGCCCGCGAGGTGTCGGCGGTGCGCCGACAGCTAGACGAAGCGATCGCGCGTGGCGCGTCGTCGGTGGTGCTGTGGAGCGAGGTGGCGCCGTTCGAGGACGGCGTGGAAGCCAACGCCATCGCCTCGCTGTGCGCATGGCTGGCTGAGGCGCCGGTGCCCGTCGTGGCGGCATTGGGCGGCGATGCGCAGGGCGCGGCGTGGTTGGGCCTGCTTGCATGCGACGAGGTCGTGCACGCCGCCGAAGGCTGGTACGGCGCCCAAGGCGTGCTCGATGCCACGCCGTTGTCGGGGTGGGCGGGTGTGTGCCTGCCGTTGCATCTGGGGCATGAGGGCCGTCGGGCATTGCTGGACGGCGAGAGTCGCCAGGGTCGCGCGTGGCGTGGTGCGCAGGTGGCGAACGCGGGCGACGTATTGTCGCGAGCCCAAGCCCTCGCCCGTCGCTGGGCCGGTCAACCGGCCGCGGTACTTTCGGCCTGGCGCCAGGCACGTCGGGTTCCCTCGGTGGTCTGGGAATCGACGAGCGAAGCGCTGCCAGCGGCCGGTCCGATCACGTTGTCGAACGCGGTGGTGAAGGCCACGGCGCAGGCCGATGGCGTGCTGCTGATCGAGCTGTGCGATCGCGACGCTCGCAACATGTTCTCCGAGGCGCTGGTCCGTGGCGTGGAGGAAGCCTTCGCGCATGCGGCGAGCCAGCCGTACCGCGCGGTGGTGGTGACCGGTTACGACACGTATTTCGCTTCGGGCGGTACGCGCGAGAGCCTGCTGGCGATCCAGTCGGGGCAGGCCCGGTTTACCGACTTCACGATCTTCCGTCTGCCGATGAGCTGTCCGGTGCCGGTGATCGCGGCGATGCAAGGCCACGGCATCGGAGCAGGCTGGTCGCTGGGTCTGTTTGCGGACCTGGGGTTCTACGCGGAAGAAGCGCGTTACGTCAGCCCGTACATGGATTACGGCTTCACGCCGGGCGCGGGCGCGACCTTGATGGCGCCGGCACGACTGGGTCAGGCGCTGGGTCGGGAAAGCCTGCTGAGCGCGCGCGAATACACGGGTCGTGCGCTGGGCGAGCGTGGCGTGGGCGAGGCGGTGCTGCCGCGCGCCGAGGTGTTGCCGGCGGCACTGGCGTTGGCGTCGCGGATGGCGCGGCACCCGCGGCATCGACTGGTCGGGCTCAAGCAACTGTGGAACGTTGGCCTGGCAAACCGCGTCGACGACGTCATCGCGCGCGAACTGGAAATGCATGCGCGCACGTTTGTCGGCAATGCGGCGACCTCGCGGCGTATCGAAGGACGGTTTGGTCAGGCCGGAAGCGACAAGGTGCAGGCCACCGTCACGCCGACGCAGCGACCCTCGCCGCAGTCCGTCAAGGACACCCTGCGGCGCCTGCTTGCCACCGAGTTGCAGCTCGACGCCGATCGCATCGCTGACGATGCACCTTTCATCGATCTTGGCCTCGACTCCATCAGTGGCGTGAACTGGGTGCGCCGGATCAACGAGGCTTACGGGCTGGCTGTCGAAGCCACTCGCGTCTACAGCCATCCCACCATCGGTCAGCTGGCCGCTCACGTCAGCGCCAGTCTTCCCGAACCCGTGGCGTTGCAGGCACCGGTCACGCCCGATCCCGCGGAAACCACGCCCGCACCCGCCGTCACGACGCGCCGCTTGCCGGCGCCGCGCCGTCGTCCGCAAGGCGCGCCGGTCGTGCGTCGCACGGCGGAGCCGGAAGCAATCGCGGTCATCGGCATGGCGGGGCGCTTCCCGCAAGCGAACGATCTCGATGCGTTCTGGCGCAACCTGGCGGAAGGGCGCGACTGCATCGACGAAGTGCCGGCCTCGCGCTGGTCGGTGGATCGTTACTACCGTGCCGGCGCGGCGGAGCCGGGTCATACCAACAGCCGCTGGATGGGCGCGCTGGACGGTCACGATCAGTTCGATCCGCTGTTCTTCAGCATCTCGCCGAAGGAAGCGGAGCACATGGACCCGCAGCAGCGTCTGTTCCTGCAGACCTGCTGGCATGCGTTCGAAGACGCGGCCTATGGTCCGCGCAGTCTTGCGGGCACACGCTGCGGCGTGTTTGTCGGTTGTGCGGGTGGCGACTATCAACACCTGACGTCGGACCAGCGCCTGACGGCGACGGGCTTCACGGGTAACGCGAATTCGATTCTTGCCGGTCGCGTGGCCTACCTGCTCGACCTGCAAGGCCCCTGTCTATCGATCGACACGGCATGTTCGTCCTCGCTGGTGGCGATGTCGCATGCGTGCGAGAGCCTGGTCAACGGTACGGCGGACATGGCCCTGGCTGGCGGTGTGTACGTGATGGTCGGGCCGGACATGCACATCAAGACGGCGCAGGCCGGCATGCTGTCCACCGACGGGCGCTGCTTCGCCTTCGACGCCCGTGCCAACGGCTTCGTGCCGGGCGAGGGTGTCGGTGCCGTGGTGCTCAAGCGCCTGGCCGACGCCGAGCGCGATGGCGATCGCATCCACGGCGTGATCCGCGGTTGGGGCGTGAACCAGGACGGGCGTACCAATGGCATCACCGCACCGAACCCGGTCGCGCAGCAGCGCTTGCAACGGGGCGTGTACGAACGCTTTGCGATCGACCCGGCACAGATCCAGTTGATCGAAGCGCACGGCACGGGGACCAAGCTGGGCGATCCGATCGAGGTGCAGGCGCTCAAGGACAGCTTTGCCGCGTACACGCGGCGGGAAGGCTACTGCGCCTTGGGCTCGGTCAAGAGCAACATCGGGCACACGCTGACGGCGGCGGGTGTGGCCGGATTCCTGAAGCTGCTGCTGGCCCTGCGACATCGTCAGTTGCCCCCGACCGCCCAGTTCGAGCGCTTGAACGAGCACATTGCCCTGGAAGGCAGCCCGTTCTTCGTCAACGCGCAGCTGACGCCGTGGATGGTGGGGGAGGGCGAGCGTCGCCGTGCGGCGCTGAACTCGTTCGGCTTCAGCGGCACGAATGCGCATCTGGTGGTGGAGGAATACGACGCACCGGTGGTGGCCTCGCCCAAGGGCGAGGCCCTGTGTGTGCTCTCGGCACGCACGCCCGAGGCGCTGCGCACGTTGGCCACGGCGCTTGCCGAGCGGCTGGAGCGCGACGGTTCGGACTGGCTGGACCTTGCGTACACCTTGCAGGTTGGCCGTGAGGCCATGGAAGAACGGTTGGCGTTCGTGGCGGACGATGCGGCCACGGCCGCAGCACGACTGCGTGGCTGGTTGGCTGGTGAGCGCGGTGGCGTGCACGTGGGCCAGGCGGGTCGGCAGCGCGAAGCGGTGGCGATGTTCGCTGGCGACGAGGATCTGCGGCGCACGGCGGACGGCTGGTTGCGCGAGGGGCGTCTGGAGAAGCTGGGCGAATGGTGGGTGCGCGGTCTGGACCACGACTGGGCGCAACTGCATCGCGAGCGCACGCCTCGCCGTGTCGATGTGCCGTTGTATCCGTTCGCCAAGGAAACCTATTGGGTCGATGGTGCGAACAGCGCGGTTCCGGCGCATTTCGGCACGGCGCATCCGCTCGTGCACGAGAACGTCTCCAATCTGGATGTCGCCCGCTATCGCTGCCACGTGGCCGCGGTGAAGGGCGGCGTCGATGCCGCGACGGTGCTGGCATTCGTGCGTGCCGCCGTCGCCCGTGCACAGGAACGAGCGGACGAGGCATCGGTGGTGCTGGAAGACGTGGCCTGGGAACGCAACCCGGATGCCGCGGTTTCCTACACTGTCAGCCTGTGGCCGGACGAAGCCGGCGTCGCCTTTGAAGTGACGGCGGACGACGACGAGGCCATCATCGTGCATGGCCTTGCCGTTATGGATGAGAGCGCAGGCGAAGACCAGGCAAGCCGCGTCGTGTCGGAGATCGTGTCGAATGAGGCGCCCAGTACGCTGTGGAAGAGCGGCGTCGTATGGTCCCGCGACATCGGTGGGGCACGCGTGTCTCGTCTTGATACGCGCCAGAAGCCTCGTTTCGCGCTGGCGGCCGCGGCCGATATGGCGAGCGGTGAGAGTGCGTCGTTGGCACGCCCGCGCTTCACGCTCGGCGCACCGGATGCTTTCCAACCTGGCAGCGTCAACGCTGTCGCGGGCAGCTTGCGTATCACTGACATCGCACCTGCGGTGTGGACGCTGCACGTCACGATGGACGACGTGGGCTCGGTCGCGGCCTGGGCGTCTGCCGTGAGCGACGCGTGCGAGGTTATCGCCAAGGGCGACCTGCGCGCGCTGATCGTGATGGTCGACGGCGCGTCGGCAGCGGACGTCTCCGCGGCGTCCGTCTGGATGGCGTTCGTGAGGAACCTTCGTGACATGCCCGTGCCTGTGGTCGCTGCCGTGCGCGACGCGATCGGCGCGTCGTGGTGGCTGGCGTTGTCGTGCGATGCATTGGTGGTGTCGTCGGGGGGCCATTACGGTCTGGATGAAGGTTCATGGAGTCTGGCCGGTGCGGTGCGTCGGCGGACGGGTGTGGTCGATGTCGCGGTGCGCCCCGGTGCCGCCTGGCAGGCGGCGGGTTGGAGCGGTCGCGTCGTGCCCGCGGCGCAGGTGGACGAGGAAGCGCTGTCGCTGGCTCGTGCGCTGGCCGAGAAGCCGGCCGACGCGCTGCGTCTGCTCAAGGCGCACCTGTGGCGTGGCGAGATGGACGCGCCTTTCGAGGTGTCCGCAGCCGTGGCCGATGCGCCGGCACTGGTCCGCGTGGATGCCCGCGAGGTGTCGGCGGTGCGCCGACAGCTAGACGAAGCGATCGCGCGTGGCGCGTCGTCGGTGGTGCTGTGGAGCGAGGTGGCGCCGTTCGAGGACGGCGTGGAAGCCAACGCCATCGCCTCGCTGTGCGCATGGCTGGCTGAGGCGCCGGTGCCCGTCGTGGCGGCATTGGGCGGCGATGCGCAGGGCGCGGCGTGGTTGGGCCTGCTTGCATGCGACGAGGTCGTGCACGCCGCCGAAGGCTGGTACGGCGCCCAAGGCGTGCTCGATGCCACGCCGTTGTCGGGGTGGGCGGGTGTGTGCCTGCCGTTGCATCTGGGGCATGAGGGCCGTCGGGCATTGCTGGACGGCGAGAGTCGCCAGGGTCGCGCGTGGCGTGGTGCGCAGGTGGCGAACGCGGGCGACGTATTGTCGCGAGCCCAAGCCCTCGCCCGTCGCTGGGCCGGTCAACCGGCCGCGGTACTTTCGGCCTGGCGCCAGGCACGTCGGGTTCCCTCGGTGGTCTGGGAATCGACGAGCGAAGCGCTGCCAGCGGCCGGTCCGATCACGTTGTCGAACGCGGTGGTGAAGGCCACGGCGCAGGCCGATGGCGTGCTGCTGATCGAGCTGTGCGATCGCGACGCTCGCAACATGTTCTCCGAGGCGCTGGTCCGTGGCGTGGAGGAAGCCTTCGCGCATGCGGCGAGCCAGCCGTACCGCGCGGTGGTGGTGACCGGTTACGACACGTATTTCGCTTCGGGCGGTACGCGCGAGAGCCTGCTGGCGATCCAGTCGGGGCAGGCCCGGTTTACCGACTTCACGATCTTCCGTCTGCCGATGAGCTGTCCGGTGCCGGTGATCGCGGCGATGCAAGGCCACGGCATCGGAGCAGGCTGGTCGCTGGGTCTGTTTGCGGACCTGGGGTTCTACGCGGAAGAAGCGCGTTACGTCAGCCCGTACATGGATTACGGCTTCACGCCGGGCGCGGGCGCGACCTTGATGGCGCCGGCACGACTGGGTCAGGCGCTGGGTCGGGAAAGCCTGCTGAGCGCGCGCGAATACACGGGTCGTGCGCTGGGCGAGCGTGGCGTGGGCGAGGCGGTGCTGCCGCGCGCCGAGGTGTTGCCGGCGGCACTGGCGTTGGCGTCGCGGATGGCGCGGCACCCGCGGCATCGACTGGTCGGGCTCAAGGCGTTGTGGAACGTGGGGCTGGCCGAACGGGTGGACGAGACCTTCGCGTGCGAGCTGGACATGCACGACAAGACCTTCGTGGGTCGCGACGATACGTCCCGTTTCATCCAGGCGCGTTTCGAAGCCCTGGCGAAGACGCCAGCACCGAAACCTGCCGCGTCGAAACCCCTGCCCGCCGCCGCACCCATGGCCTCACCGACGAAGGTGGCGGTGCGTTCGCCCGATGCGGTCGCTGCAAAGCTTCGCCAGGGGCTCGATATCGAGCTGCATCTGCAAGGCCGGCCGATCGACGACGACATGGAGTTCATCCAGCTCGGCCTGGACTCGATCAGCGGTGTGACCTGGGTGCGGCGGATCAACGAGGACTTCGGCACCGCGATCGAAGCGACGGCGATCTACAGCTACCCGACGATCCGGCAACTCGCGGCCTATATCGCGTCGCTGTTGCCGTCCGAGTCGGTCATGGAGGAAACCGCACGGAGCGAGGCACCCGCCGCCACGCCCGCGCCATCGCGACCCGCGCTGCGCCGACGCGTGACGTCGCGTCAACGGCAGGCTTCGCCAGCGCAGGCGATGGACCGCATTGCCATCATTGGCATGTCAGGCCGCTATGCCGGTGCGGACGATCTCGACGCGTTCTGGCAACAGATCGTTGAAGGTCGCGATGCGATCCGTGAGATACCCGCGTCGCGCTGGGCTATCGACGATTTCTACGACCCGAACCCCGAGGCGCCCGATCGCATGATGTCGCGCTGGCTGGGCGCGATGGACGACGTCGATTGTTTCGACACGTTGTTCTTCCGCATCTCGCCCGACGAAGCGGAGCAGATGGACCCGCAGCACCGTCTGTTCCTGCAAGAGGCGTATCACGCCTTCGAAGACGCCGGCTATACGAGTCGTGCGTTGAGCCGTTCGCGCTGTGGCGTGTACCTTGGCATCTCGACGAACGACTACGCCTTGCTGCTCGCACGCAGTGGCGTGGTCTCCGCACCGGTCACGGCCAACAGCTACTCGATCGCCGCGGCCCGCATCGCCTACCACCTCAATCTCAACGGTCCGGCGATCTCGGTCGATACCGCCTGTTCGTCGTCATTGGTGTCATTGCATCTCGCCTGCCAGGCGCTGCGTACCGGGGAGGTGGACATGGCCCTTGCGGGCGGAGTGAGCCTCTGGCTGGCTCCGGAATCGTATCTCGCACTCAGCCAGGCGGGTATGTTGTCGCCGAGCGGTCGCTGCAAGGCGTTCGATGACAGCGCGGACGGCATCGTCATGGGCGACGGCGTCGGTGCGCTCGTGCTCAAGCGACTGGCGGATGCGGAGCGCGATGGCGACCGTATTCTTGGCGTCGTAGCGGGTTCCGGGATCAACCAGGACGGCCGAACGAACGGCATCACGGCGCCGAGCGCCGTGAGCCAGGCCGAACTGGAGCGCGACGTGCATCGCCGCTTCGGCATCGATGCGGATGGCATCGACTACGTGGAGACGCACGGCACGGGTACGCCGCTGGGCGATCCGATCGAACTGGAAGCGCTGGCGTCCGTGTTCCGTGAAAGCACGTCCCGGCGCAACTACTGCGCGCTGGGTTCAGTGAAGAGCAACATCGGCCACACCTCGTCTGCCGCTGGTGTCGCTAGCGTGCAGAAGGTGCTGCTCTCGCTGCGCCACGCCACGATCGCACCGACCCTGCACGTCACGCGCGAGAACCATCACTTCGATTTCGCTGGATCGCCGTTCTTTGTCAATCGCGAAGCCACGCCGTGGCCCACGCGTGAGGATCGCGTGCGCCGCGCGTGCGTCAACTCGTTTGGCTACAGCGGGACGAACGCCCACGTGGTGATCGAGGAATACCGCGCGTCACGACCTGCCGTTACATCGAGTCGTCCCGCGTCGCCGGGCGGTCAGGTGGTCACGCTCTCGGCGCGCGATGCAGAGGCGTTGGTCCGTCGCGTGACTGACTTCGCCGCGTGGCTGGAGGTGCATCCTCACGCCGACGTCGCAGCCATCGCTTTCACGACCCAATGCCGGCGCGACGCGATGGATGCCCGCGTGGCACTCGTCGCGACCGATGCGCGTGGACTGGCCCAGGCCGCCAGGACGTGGCTCGAACGTGGCGTGCGGAAACACGTACGACCTGACGACGCGGCCCTGGCTTTGTGGCTCGCCACGCGCGACATGACGCGTCTTGCCGAGGCGTGGGAAGCGGGGATGGACGTGCCGTGGGATACGTTGCATGAGGGAGCGCGGATGGTGACGTCGCTGCCGCTCTATCCGTTCGCCCGCGAGCGCTACTGGGTGGGTGGCGCGTCAGTCGCGGCACCGGCAGCAGCACCCGCGGTGGGCGATGCCGCGTGGATCGAGGAGGTACTCGGGCGCGTAGAGAACGACGAGCTCGATACGGCACAGGCGGTGGCACTGCTGGGCGCACTGCAATGAACGAACGAAAGGGAACGGGTATGGTGAGCTTCATCGAGTTCGTGGTCTCGGAATGGAAGGGGCGCCGTCTCTCGCGGGCCGATGCCGCGGAGCTCATCCGGCAATTTTCCAGCCGCAGGCAGGGCGAGCGCTCGCTGCATCCACTGCTGCATGAAAACGTCTCGGACCTTGCGCGACAGGCGTTTCGCTCGACCTGGCGAGGCAACGAGCCGTTCCTTCTCGACCACCAGGTTCTGCTTGGTGGTTCGCCCACGCCAGTGCTTCCCGCCGCAGCCTATCTCGAACTGGCGTATGCCGCTTTGCTCCGTGCGACCCCGGAAGACGCACGACGCCCGGTGATCGAGTTGCGGCATGCGGCGTGGATCGCGCCATTCGTTGCCAAGGGCGTGTCGTCGCTTCTGGTGACGGTATCGCCGGACGATCACGGCGCTTTCGACGTCGACATGCTGAGCGGCGAAGGCGATGCAGTACAGGTGCATGGCGAACTGAGCGCGGCATGGGTGGAACGCGAGCTACCCGAGGCGATCGATGTCGACGCCCTGTCCGCGACCATGCCTACGGCGATCGATGTGAGCCGGCTCTACGCGCGCTTTGCCGCTATGGGCCTGCTCTATGGGCCGAGCCACCGTACGATCGCGACGCTTTCGCGAGGCGATTCAGATGCGCTGGCCCGACTGATCCGTTGCGACGACATGGGCGGCGGCGGTGCGTTCGCCATGCCCCCGGGCATGCTGGATGGCGCTCTGCAGGCGTGTTTCGCACTCATCGATGACGTGAGTGAGCCGCATCTCCCCTTTGCGGTCGAGCAGGTCAGTGTGCTTGCGCCGTTGCCGCCCGAAGTGTGGGCCTGGGTGCGGCCGGGAAGGACCAGCAGCGATGCCGGTGTGCGTCACTTCGACGTCGATCTGCTGGACGACGAAGGTCGCAGCCTGGTACTGCTTCGCGGCCTGTCGGCACGTGCGCTGCATGGGGCCAGCAAGGGACGCCGGGCGCCACCACGGCTGGCCGTGGCCGATGCTGGCGGCACGTGGCGAGCACTGGACGAAGCGGCCAGGGCCGGCGAATGCCTGTGGCGCGAACATGCGTCCTACCTCGTGTTCGATGTGATCGAAGGGCCAGGTCGTGCCATCGCGGACGACATTTTGTCCCGCACGCGTCATGCACGCGTCATCGGGTTTGGGTCGGGCGAAGCGAACAGCGAACGCACCGCCGAATTCATCACAAGGGCGCAGGGACGCGCATCCTGGCATCAGGACATCCCGGATCGTGCTGCCATGTCGTCGCTCACGACGTCGCTCCATCCGTTGCGTGGCGTCGTGGCCTGCGATGGGAGTCTCGCGGAGAGCGTGCTCGCCGACATCGATGCCGCCACGGCAACGGCAGACCTCGACTTCTTCGTCGCAGGTGCTTCCGAAGATGCGGCGAACGGTTCGTTCACCGGCTTCGTGACGCAACGCCGTGCTCAGGTCGAAGGAGGCGATCGGCGTGGTGCGACGATCGCACTCTCCTGGACCGTCCTCGATCCGGCAGAGCTACCCGCCGCACTGGTCGCCGCGCTCGTCAGCGGTGCCGCACAGGTCAGGTTGCTCCCGCGCGTCGCCGCCGAACCGGCACCGGTCGTGACCGACGGCGCGGACGTACTCGCGCGTCTTCGCGACCATCTGCGCCGCGAGTTCGCCCAGACGTTGAAGCTGCGCGTGGAACGCATCGATCCGCGCGCGTCGCTCGAAGACTATGGCGTCGATTCGATCGTCGCGATGAAGCTGACGCGGCGCATCGAGGCGTCGTTCGGCCCGCAACCGAAAACGCTGCTTTTCGAATACCGTGACCTCGATGCCTTGGCGACGCATCTTGCCGCAGCCCATCCGGAGGCGCTGGCTCGACTGTTCGGGGGCGCCAAGGCCGCGACGCCCGTGATCACCCAGGTGGCAGCGGCAAGAGCACAACCGCGTGCCGCACGTGCACGCCAGCGCTTCGGCGCGCCGCGAACGACGGCGCGTGAGACGGCCGACGCGCAACCCATTGCCATTGTCGGCATCAGCGGCCGTTATCCGGGTGCGCGTGATTTGAACGCCTTCTGGGCCAACTTGCGCGATGGCATAGACAGCGTCGTGGAAGTACCGGCCGACCGTTGGGATTGGCGGGAGTACTACAGCGAGGACCGCACAGCTGCGGGACGGCACTTCAGTCGCTGGGGCGGTTTCATCGAAGGCGTCGACGAGTTCGATCCGCTCTTCTTCCGCATGTCGCCGACGGAGGCGCAACGCATCGACCCACAGGAACGCCTGTTCCTGCAGCACGCCTGGATGGCGATCGAGGACGCGGGTTATACGCGCGCGGCGCTGTCTGCGGGCGGCGACGTCGGCGTGTACGTGGGCATGATGTACAGCGAGTACCAGCTGTTCGCGGCCGAAGCGAGCGTGCGCGGCCAACGCCTGGGCGTCGCCGGCAGCTTCGCCAGCACGGCCAACCGTGTGTCGTTCGCGCTGGACCTGCACGGTCCGAGCATGACGCTGGACACGATGTGCTCCTCGTCGCTGACCGCGATTCATCTCGCCTGCCAGGACCTGCGCCTGGGCCGCACGGCGATGGCGATCGCCGGTGGCGTCAACGTAACGATCCACCCGAACAAGTACCTGGCCTTGTCGGCCGGCCAGTTCATTTCCAGCGAGGGCCATTGCCAGAGCTTCGGCGAAGGTGGTGACGGGTATATTCCGGGCGAAGGCGTCGGCGCGGTGGTGCTGAAGCGCCTGGCCGATGCCGAGCGCGACGGCGACGTGATCCACGGGGTGATCCGTGGCAGTGCGTTGAACCATGGCGGTCGCACGAACGGCTACACCGTACCGAACCCCCAGGCGCAGGCGGCTGCGATCGAGCGCGCCTTGAGCGAAGCGGGTGTGGACGTGCGCCGGATCGGCTATGTCGAAGCCCACGGCACCGGTACGCGATTGGGCGATCCCATCGAAATCGCCGCCTTGTCGCGGGCGTTTGGTCCCGCGGCGGAGAAAGGTGGCTGCCTGATCGGTTCGGCCAAATCGAACATCGGCCATTGCGAAGCCGCGGCGGGCATCGCCGGGCTGACCAAGGTGCTGTTGCAGATGCGCCATGGTCAGGTGGTGCCCTCGCTGCACTCGGCACGGCTTAATCCGCATATCGACTTTGCGTCGAGTCCGTTCACGGTGAACCAGACGCTGCGCGCGTGGGAGGCGCCGGTGGTCGAGGGACGTCGGGCGCCGCGGATGGCGGGCCTGTCGTCGTTCGGCGCGGGCGGCTCGAACGCGCACATGGTGGTGGAGGCGTACGAAGCGACCGCGATGGCGCTGCCGGAAGGCCCGGTGGTGCTGGTGTTGTCCGGTCGCACCGCGGAGGCCCTGCGTGGTCGGGTGACCGACCTGCTGACCTACCTGGAAGACCGCCCGGCGGCCCTGGCCTCGGTGGCGTGGACGCTGCAGATTGGCCGTGAGGCGATGAACGAGCGGCTGGCGTGCGTGGCCGCGGACGTGCCGGGTGCGATCGCACAGTTGCGTGCGTACCTGGAAGGCGAGGAGACCGAAGGCCTGTTCGCCGGTCAGGCGCAGCAGCATCGTGACGCGGTGGCGTGGTTTGCCGAAGACGCAGAGCTGCGTGACGCGGTGGCACGCTGGGCGAGTGCGGGACGGTTGGAGCGCGTGGCGCAGGCCTGGGTACGCGGCGTGGAAATCCCCTGGTCCGCACTGCATGGCGGACGGACGCTGCCGAAGACGAGCCTGCCGACGTATCCGTTTGCCCGCGAGCGCTATTGGCTGGATCTGCCAAAGGCCGATATCGCACCGGGGGCATCGCGGCTGCATCCGTTGTTGCACGAGAATGTGTCGGACCTTGGACGGCAGGCGTTCCGCTCGACGTTCCGTGGCGACGAATCGTTCCTGCGGGCGCATCGCTACAAGCGTGGGGGCGTTACGCGCCCGCTGATGCCCGCCGCGGCGTGGATCGGCATGGCGCATGCCGCCATCGAGCGCGCGATGCCGGCCGAGGCGCGCGTGGGTGCGCAACTCGTCGCACTCGAAGACATGGTGTGGGCTGAACCGCTGTTCGTCGATGGCGAGGTGGACGTCGATATCGGCCTGTCGCTGGGTGATGCTGGTGAGGTGGACGTTGCCATCGCAAGCGTCGACGGCGACGCGATACGCAGCCATGCGAGGTTGCGCGCCCGCTTGGCGAACGGTGCGCTCGATGGGCTGGATCTGCCGGCTCTCAAGGCGCGGATGACCGATAGCGACGCCGACGTCGAGACCTTGTACGCGCGTTTCGAAGCGATGGGCCTGATCTACGGGCCGGAACATCGCACGCTCCGCCACGTTGCGCGCGGTGCGGACGAGTTGCTTGTGCAACTCGATAGCGGGCATGGGCTGCCGGGCGAACATAGCCTGGCACCGGAACTCATCGACGGCGCGCTGCAATCGTGTATCGCGCTGCTGGACAGCGCAGAGGGCGCATGGCTGCCCTTTGCCGCCCGTCGTATCGTGGTGGCTGCGCCTTGTGCTGGCGAGATGGTCGCCTGGGTGCGTCGGCTCGCCGAGGACGACGCAACGCAACAGCGCTTCGACATCGACATCGTGGATCGCCACGGCCGTCCATGCGTTCGTATCGAGGGTCTTGCAGTACGGCGCGTACCCGACGACGCTTCGGTGGACAGCGTCGTTGCCTTCGTGCCCTCGTGGTCCGCTCCGCTCGCCGATACTTCCGAGGTCACGAACGGAAGAGAGCACTGGTGCGTTATCGCTCCGTCCGACCTTGCGGAAACCTTTGCGGAGTCGCTGGGTGCAACGAGCGTCGAACGACTGGACGTTCCTGCATCGGACGATGCCGAAGGTCTGCTCGCCCATATCCTCGTGACTGTCCAGCGGCTTGCCGCCATGGATTCGCCGCCGGCCTTGCGCGTCGCATGTCTGGCCGGCGTCGACGACGCGTGCGTCGCGGCGCTGGCGGGCTTGCTTGCCACCGCAGGGATGGAACATCCGGAGCTTTCCCCGTGCGTGATCGACGTTCGTACCGCAGGGCGTGTGTTCGCGGCGGCGGCAGTGGCCGCTCGCGCCGGGCATGTGCATGTGCGCATCGACGCCGACGGAAGCTGGCGGCATCGCACGTGGACCGAGCAGGCGGTTGAGACGAAGGCATCGGTGAACATCCGTCGCGGCGGCGTCTACCTCGTGACCGGTGGACTGGGCGGCATCGGTCGGCTGGTCGCGCGCGATCTCGCCAGCGCAGGTGCGCAGGTCGTTGTCACCGGGCGTGCTGCGCCCGATGCGGTGCACGCTGAGGCGACGGCGGCACTTTCCGTTGCGCCGGGGGACGTTCTCTACCGTCAGCTCGATCTCGAAAATGCGCACGACGTACGGCGTCTGGTGGCGTCCATCTTGGCGGAGCAGGGTCGGTTGGACGGTGTGCTGCATCTGGCCGGCGCTACGGATGACGGCCCGTTGGCAGGCAAGACCCGCGACGAATTCAAGGCGTTGCTCCGGCCCAAGGTGAGCGGCACGCGCCATCTCGACGACGCGACGCGCGACGTGGCGCTGGATATGTTCGTCCTCTTTTCTTCCGTTGCCGGTGCCTTCGGCAACGTGGGGCAGGCCGACTACGCCGCGGCCAATGGCTATATGGACGGGTTCGCCGCTGAGCGTGCACGTCGCGTCGTAGCGGGCGAGCGGCATGGACGCAGCGTATCGATCGGCTGGCCGCTGTGGGCCGAAGGCGGGATGCGTCCAGATGCGCACCGTCTCGACATGCTTGCACGGACCACGGGTATGCGTGCGCTGGATAGCGAACGCGCACTGGCCGTACTGCACGCCGTGATCGCGAGCGACGCGCCGCATGTCGCGGTACTGGGCGGCGACGTGGCACGGCTGCGCCGGACTGTGGCTGCGCTGACGCGCGAGGCAGCGCCAAAGGCGGCGCCGCTTCCTGCGTCGACCACTGCTTCCGAAATTTCGGCCACGGCACAGGGGCGCGCCGAGGATGTCCTGCGGGTCCGACTGGCTGCCACCCTGAAGATGCCGGCATCGTCGATCGATCCCGCCACGCCGTTCGAGGACTATGGCCTGGATTCCATCCTGGCGGTTCGTCTGGTTTCCGAACTGGAAAAGACCTTCGGCGAACTGTCGAAGACGCTTTTCTACGAGCACCGCACGTTGCGCAGCCTGGCGAGTTTCCTGCTTGCTGCGAAGCCTTCGGCATTTCCGTCTGCCGAAGCAGGTGCCGCACGACCCGTCGCTGCGCCGAGTCCCATGGTGGCTACGGCTCTCAGCGGGCGTCGCTTCGCAGGCATCGCGAGCCCCGCGGCGCCGCGCGAACGCGACGTTGCTATCGTCGGCCTTGCGGGGCGCTATCCCATGGCCCCCGACCTGGTGACGTTCTGGAACAACCTGCGCGAGGGCCGCGACTGCATCACCGACGTGCCCCCGGATCGCTGGGACGTCGCCCGTTACTTCGACGCCGAACCGGGCAAGCCCGGCACCACGTATACGCGCTGGGGTGGCTTCCTCGACGAGATCGACCGTTTCGATCCACTGTTCTTCGGTATATCGCCCAAGGAAGCCGCATTGTTGGATCCGCAGGAACGGCTGTTCCTCGAGACAGCGTGGCAGGCCGTGGAGGACGCCGGTTACGCGCGCTCCGCCATCGCGGGCAGCCGTACCGGCGTGTTCGTCGGCGTGATGTGGGGTCAGTACGAACTCTACGGCGCCGAGGCGCTCGCCGCGGGGCAGGGCGTGCCGAGTTCGTCGTATGCGTCGATTGCCAATCGTGTGTCCTGGCTGCTCGATCTGCGTGGGCCGAGCATGGCGGTGGACACCATGTGCTCGTCGTCGCTCACGGCGCTGCACCTCGCCTGCGAGGAGATCCGGCGCGGCAAGATCGATGCCGCCATTGCAGGTGGCGTCAATGCCAATGTGCATCCGCACAAGTACCTCACCCTGAGCCAGGGGCGGTTCGCGGCCACGGACGGTCGTTGCCGCAGCTTTGGTGCAGGGGGCGACGGTTATGTGCCCGGCGAGGGCGTGGGCGCCGTGTTCCTGAAACCACTGGATCACGCGCTGCGCGACGGCGATCACGTCTACGGCATCGTGCGCGCCAGTGCGCTCAACCACGGCGGCAAGAGCAGCGGCTACACCGTGCCGAACCCGGTGGCGCAGGCGGAGGTGATCGAAGCGGCCTTCACGAGCGCAGGCGTGGCAGCCGACACGGTGTCCTACATCGAGGCGCATGGTACCGGCACCGCACTGGGCGATCCGATCGAGATCACCGGTCTCGCACGCGCGTTTGCCGCGCGCGGCGGATCGTCGAAGGGCTGCGCCGTCGGCTCGGTGAAGTCGAACATAGGTCACCTCGAAGCGGCGGCGGGCATCGCAGCGGTCACGAAGGTGCTGTTGCAACTGCGCCATGGCGAACTCGTGCCGACGCTGCATGCCGATGTACTCAATCCCAACATCGCGTTCGCGAGCACGCCGTTCCAGGTTCAGCGGCGCGCCGAGGTGTGGCATGCCGATGCGCAGCAGCCTCGTCGGGCAGGCGTCAGCTCGTTCGGCGCGGGCGGCGGCAATGCGCACGTGGTGATCGAGGAATGGCGCGACACGGTATCGCCGGCTACAGCGGAGGGCCCCGTCGCCCTTGTGTTGTCCGCGCGGGACCCGGTGGCGTTGGCCCAGCAGGCGCGTCGCCTTGCCACGTTCCTCGATGACGCGGCCGATGGCGAGATGCACGATATCGCGTACACGCTGCAGGTAGGGCGCACGGCGATGGACGCGCGCCTGGGGCTCGTGGCCGCCGACCGCCGCGACGCCGCCATGCGTCTGCACGCATGGGCCGACGCGCGTTTTGCCACGCCGGACGCACCGCTTTCGAGCGGCGACGACGGGCTGATCGCAGGTCATGCGAGCCAGATCCCTCCTTATGCGCAGCGACTGGTGGAAGGCGAGGTCGGGCGACGTTTCGTCGGTGAACTCGTCGCGCGCCGCGATCTGGCTCGACTGGTTCATCTGTGGGTGCTTGGCATCGCGCTGGACTGGACGCCGCTGCACAGCGATCGGCGTCCACGGCGGCTTTCGCTTCCCACCTATCCGTTCCAGCGGCAGCGTTGCTGGATCGGACCTGAGAAGGCCGACGACGGCGCCGGCCTTCCGGCGGCCTCGGGGCGTCTGCTGCGGCATTGGGCCGAGACGTCGCGGCTTGCGTCCGCGTCGGTCTCCTCAGTATTGGTGGCCGACACGGACGCTGCCATCGCTGCGGTGGCGAACATGCAGCCCGCACCGGGCCGTATCGTGCGCCTGCAGGATCGACACGCGGATATCGATGCCATGCGCGTCTTCGTGCAGCGTCTCGCCACCAGTGGTGGCGTGCCGACCCACGTGCTCTGGCGGGCCACGGACGAACGAGACGACGCGCTGGCTCTGATGCTTCTCGTGCGCGCCATGCTGGAGGCAGGACAGGCCGCTACGCTGGTCGCGATCGTCGACGAAGGTGCACCGTTGCAGGAAGCGCTTGCCGGGTTGCTCCGTACGCTCGCGCTGGAGCAGCCCTCGTGGCGCACCGTCACGCTGACGATGGCCGCTGGCGTTTCCGCCACGGCCGACGAACGGACGCGTCTGGCCCTCGACGAGGCGGCCGCGGCGACGGCGCCGACGGCCGAAGTCCGCTATACGCGTCACGGCAGCGATGGTTCCTGGCAACGCGCGCTACGCGTTGCTCGCGTGGAACCCGGCGTTGGTGAGGCCTCGTTGCTCTCGCCTATCCGGCACGGCGGCACCTACCTGGTGACGGGCGGTCTCGGCGGGCTCGGGCGGATCGTCGCCAGCGATCTGATGCGCCGCTGCCAGGCACGCGTGATGCTGGTCGGGCGCTCGTCGCTCGGCCAAGAGGGCGAGCGTGAGCTGGCCCGTATGGCTGCCGAAGGGGGCGAGGTGGCGTACGCCAGCATCGACGTCAGCGATCCCGCCGCTGTCGAAGCGTTGCTCGATCAGGTGCGGCAGCGCTTCGGCGCCCTGCATGGCGTGATTCACGCTGCAGGAACGCGCCGCGACGGTGCGCTCCTGCAAAAGGACGCCGATGCGTTCCGCGACGTCACGCGCGCAAAGATCGACGGGACGCTCGCACTCGATGCCGCGACCCGTCATCTCGATCTGGATCTGTTCGTGCTGTTCTCGTCCATGGCCGGCGTCAACGGTAACCCTGGGCAGGCCGACTACGCTTATGCCAATCGGTTCCTCGATGCCTTTGCCGCGCAGCGCGAGGCGTGGCGCGACCAGGGGCTATGTAACGGTCGCACGATCAGCATCGCGTGGCCGTTGTGGGAACACGGTGGCATGCGGGTGGACGCGGCGCAGGCGCAGCGGCTGCTTCGTCGCAACGGCATTGCCGCGCTGTCGACCACCGAAGGCCTGCGCCATTTCCACGCGGCCTTGCGTGCGGGAGAGCACGTGGTCGTGCCTCTTCATGGCGATCTCGCTCGCCTGGCCCATGCGACTGCTACGCCTCACGCTCCTTCGGCTGCGGTGACGCCGCAGGCGCACGTGCCCCTGGCACCGGTAGCGTCGTTCGACATGCTTGCGCGCGTTCGCGAACTGGTCGCGGAGGAAACCGGCGTGCCGATGGCGGCGATCACCGAGAGCGATCGTTTCGATGCCCTGGGTCTCGACTCCGTGGCGATCGGCCGACTGACCGCTCGCCTGCGGGGCATTGCCGGCGACGTACCGCAGACACTGTTCTACGAACAGGAAACGGTGGGTGCCGCGGCAGCGTATCTTGTGCGCCACGCGCCACAGCACACCATGGCCACTGCAGTCGCCGCGCCATCACATGTCGTGATGCTGCCCGCGGCGCGCAACGACGACGCCCAGGAGAAGATTGCCATCGTGGGCATCCACGGGCGTTTCCCGGGCGGCGCGGACCTGGATGCGTTCTGGCAGACACTGGAGTCCGGTCGCGAGGCGATCGTTCCCGTTCCCGCATCGCGCTGGGACGCGGAGGCGTGGTACGACGCATCGCCCGACGCGGCGGCGCGCGGGCGCATCGGTTGTCGCCATGGCGGATTCATCCCCGACGTCGACCATTTCGACGCCGCGTTCTTCCGCATTCCCGCCGATGAGGCGGCGGTGATGGACCCGCAGGAACGCCTGTTCGTCGAGTCGGTATGGCATGCGTTGGAAGACGCCGGCTACACCCGTCAGGGACTTCGGCAGGCGTACCCGCGAGACAAGGGTGCGAACGTCGGCGTGTTCGTGGGCACCACGACGCAGTCGTATGCCTTGCTTGCGGAGAGTGCCCGACGCGACGGCGTCATGCAGACACCCACGTCCCTGCCTTGGTCGATTGCCAATCGGGTGTCCTATCTGTTCGACTTCCGTGGCCCGAGCATGCCGGTCGATACGGCGTGCTCGTCCGCGCTGGTCGGCTTGCATCTGGCTAGCGAAAGCCTGCGCCGCGGGGAGTGCGCGGTAGCGGTCGCCGGTGCAGTTAACCTGTATCTGCATCCGTTGAAATACCTCTCGCTGAGCCAGCGTGGCATGCTCGCCAGGCATGGCGCTACGCGTAGCTTCGGTGCGGGCGACGACGGATTCGTGCCTGGCGAGGGGGTGGCGACCGTAATCCTGAAGCGCCTCTCGGACGCGCTCGCCGATGGCGACCGGATCCATGGCGTGCTGGCGGCGACGGGCTTCGAACATGCGGGGCGGGGCAACGGCTATGCCGCACCGAACCCGAATGCCCAGGCGTCGCTCATCCGCCGTGTGCTGGCCGCAGGCCAGATCGATCCCGACTCGATCGACTGCGTCGAAGGTCACGGCACCGGCACACCGCTGGGTGACGAGATCGAGCTGCGCGCGCTGGAGCAGGTGCTGGGCGGGTCCGCCACGCGTACCGCTCCTGCGTCCCTCGGCTGCGTCAAGAGCAACATCGGTCACCTCGAAGCAGCAGCCGGCATGTCGTCCCTCGCGAAGGTGCTGTTGCAGATGCGTCATGGTCGCTTCGTGCCGACCTTGCACGCACGCACGGATGCCCCAGCGGCCGCGGTGGTCTTGCAGCATGCGGGCAGCCACTGGCCTGCACCGGCTCAACGTCCGCGTAGAGCACTGATCAATGCGTTCGGCGCGGGCGGCGTCAATGCCTGCATCGTGCTGGAAGACCCGCCACCGTCGCCTGCGTCTAAGGCCTTCGACGAGAGGCGGACGCACGCATTCCTGCTGTCGGCGGTGGACGAGGATCGTCTCCGCGCATACGCAGCAGCGTTTGCGCACTGGATGACGAATGCGTCGGAACCCCTGGGCGCGATCTGCGAAGCCGTGTCCCGACGCGAAGCCATGTCTGTTCGGCTCGCCGTCAGTGGAGTGGCCGCCGCCGACGTAGCGCGCGAACTCGCGGCGTGGGTGGAGGGCTCCCCATCGCGCGTACAGGTCGCATCCGTGAACGCACGCGCTGCCACCGCTGCGCCTGCGGAAGGTGCCGTGCCGGATCAGGCAGAGGCCGTGATCGCTGCTTGGCTTGCGGGCGCATGGGTGCCCCGCGTACGCGGACGGGCCGCGCTGCCCGTCGGTATGCCGGGGTATCCGTTTGCGCCGACATCGCATTGGATCGCGCGTTCCGCGCCGCTGCCCGATGTCGCCACGGTCCCGTCGGTCGAGGAGCGCTTGCATCCGTGGGTGTCTTACAACGCCTCGACGCTACGCCAGACCGCGTTCGATTCCTGGCTCAGGGCGGACGAGGTAGCGCCGTTGACGACGCTGCGCGACGACGTGCCCGTTCTGTCGATGCCTGCGCTGCTGGAAATCGCCGCCGCATGCGGCACCCTGGCCGGCGAACGCCGCGTCGCCACGCTGCGCGACGTCGCCTTCCCGGACATGCTGACGCTGGAGCGGGACCTGCATCTCGTGCGGACGGTGCTCGAGTACGAAGGCGACGGCATCCGCTTCCGCATTGGCGACGGTCCCGGCGATACGTCTCGCTGCTTTGCGTCCGGCATGCTGTTGCCGACCACGGTCGAGCCAGCCGATACCTTGCCGCGTTACGACCTGCGCTCGTTGCGCAGCCGTGCACATCCCCTGTCGCGTGCGGCCATGGATGCGAGTCTCGGATGCCACGGCATGGCACCTGCGCATGCAGGCATCGATGCGTTGTGGATGAGCGGCGCTTTCGCCCTGGCACGCATCGTCATGTCGGCCGACGACCGCGGGGCCGACGAACGTTTCGTTATGCAGCCGTCGTTGTTTGGCGCGATTGCGGACACGGTGACCGCGTGGGTGGATCGCGACGATCCTTCCGCCGACGTGGAGATCGCCGGCATCCGTGAACTTGGCCTCTATCGCGGCCTGCCGCGGCAGTGCCACGTGCTGGTCGAACGCGCCGAGGGTGAGCCGGCATCGATCCATGCGAGCGTGCTGGATGAGCAAGGCGGCGTCATCGCAACGCTACGCGGTATCACATTGAAACTCCGGTCGCGCACGCCGCCAAGCGGCAGTTCGCAATCCAACCAACGCCTGGCAAAGGAGACGCAGGATGTGCGGTATCGCGGGATGGCTTGATTTCAGCCAGGACATAAGAGACCGGCGGCACATCGTCGAGGCCATGACGGTGACGCTGGCCGCGCGTGGACCTGACGGGCAGGGCGTCTGGATGGATAAGCACGTCGGCCTGGGCCATCGTCGCCTGGCCGTGATCGATCTCGCTGGCGGCGTGCAGCCCATGGTGCACGATGGCGGCACGGACACCACCGTGGCGCTCAGCTACAACGGGGAGATCTACAATTTCGCCGCTCTGCGCGCGGAGCTGGAGGCCCTTGGCCATCGCTTCACGACGCGCTGCGATACGGAGGTCGTACTCCGCGGTTATCTCCAATGGGAGGAGGGCGTGGTCCGCCGACTGGAGGGCATGTTTGCCTTTGCAGTGTGGGACGCGCGACGCCAGCAGCTGCTGCTGGCGAGAGACTTTCTGGGCGTCAAGCCGCTCTATTACCAGCGCATCGGCAACGGGGTCGTGTTCGGCTCTGAACCGAAGGCGTTGTTGGCTCATCCGGACGTACGCGCGCGCACCAACGAGGATGGCCTGCGCGAGATTTTCGTGCTGGCTCGCACGCCGGGGCGGACGCCCTATGCGGATATCCACGAGGTAAAACCCGGGGAGATGCTGCGCTTCGACCGCGAAGGGATGCGGGCCGATCGCTTCTGGCGTTTCGAGGCACGGCCGCACGAAGACGACCTCCCCGCGACCATTGCACGGGTTGGGGAGCTGCTGGAGAGCGCGGTCCGCCAGCAGATAGTCAGCGACGTACCGTTGTGTACGCTTCTTTCGGGCGGCCTGGATTCGTCCGCCATCACAGCCATTGCGCATGCGGCGACGGCTGCACAAGGGCAGCCGATGCGAACGTTCTCGGTCGACTTCGTCGGTCAGTCCGACGACTTTGCGGACGATGGTCCGCACAAGTCGCATGATGCGCCTTTCGTGCGTGACTTCGTTCGTCATGTCGGCTGCGACCATACGGACATCGTGCTGGACAGCAGCGAGTTGGCCGAAGGCTCGCTGAATCGCACGGTGCTCCACGCAAGCGACTTGCCGCTGAATCTTTCGGGCGACATGTGCTCCTCGCTCTATCGGCTGTTCCGGGAGGTCAGGAAGGAATCGACGGTGGCCCTGTCCGGCGAGTCGGCCGACGAGATCTTCGGAGGCTATGCGTGGTTCCATCAGCCCGCCGTGCATCAAGCCCGCATGTTCCCGTGGCTCACCATGACCGGCAGCGTGTTTCACGGTGGCGACATCCTGGATCGCGGTCTGCGCGAGCGGCTGCGGCTGAAGGAGTTCCAGGCAGACAGCTACGCGACTGCGATGGCCGAGGTGCCACGGCTGGATGGGGAGCCGGCACACGATGCCCGCATGCGCGAGTTCTCCTATCTGCACATGTCGCGCTTCCTCCAGTTCATGCTCGATCGGAAGGATCGGATGAGCATGGCGGTAGGCCTCGAAGTGCGTGTGCCATTCTGCGACAGCGCCCTGGTCGATTACGTGTTCAACATTCCCTGGGATATGAAAGCGTTCGATGGAAGGGAAAAGAGCGTATTGCGTGCGGCGGTGGAGCAGCGCCTGCCACGATCGATCGTGGAGCGCACAAAGAGTCCTTACCCGTCGACACAAGACCCTGCGTACGAACGTGCGCTACGCGCCAGAGTGGCTGCGTTTCTCGATACGCCAAATCATCCGGCGCGTCCCTTGTTCGACGAGCGCACGGTGCGGCGGATGACCACTCGGCCGATGAACGGCGATCGTTCATTGCACTATCAGCGCGCGGACATGGAGCGGGTGCTCTCGGTCGCCGAGTGGATCGAGGCCTATGACGTCGAACTGGCATGTTGATGCCATGCAGCATGCGTCGGTATCGGCAAAAATTCGTATTGACGCCGCATCGCGAATTGATTCTACTTCGAAGGTCAACGGTTGCCGGTTCCATGAACCGGTGGTGCCCACAGTGGCTAGGGGGAATGCCGCTGCGAAGGAGTCTCGGTACGGCATGCGCCGTGGCGAAGGGGGGATGGATATGAGCGGAGACTCGCCCTGTGCGGTCGCGGCGCCTGTCGCGACCAGCCGGACGCGTGTCGTGGTGCTTCGTACCACGCGTGGCAGCATGACCAACTACAACTACGTCGTCGTCGATGTGGCGACCCGTCAGGCTGTGCTTGTCGATCCGTCCTGGCAGGCGGACGTGGTCGTCGGCGCGGTGGTCGACGCCGGAGCGCGCGTTGCCGGTATCCTGCTTACCCACTCGCATCCCGATCACATCGACCTCGCAGCGTCGCTGGGCGAACGCTTCGGCTGTCCGTTGTGGATGTCGAAGGAAGAGATCGCCTGGTCCGGCTACCATGCCCCCGGACTCGTCGCCATCGACGAGACGCCGTTTCATGTCGGTTCGATGACGATCCGCCCCATGCTTACGCCTGGGCACACACCCGGATGCATGTGCTACCGCGTGGACGATGATCTGTTCACCGGCGACGTATTGTTTGCGGAGGGCTGCGGCATCTGCCCCGATGTGGGTGCTGCGCTGCGCATGTACGACAGTCTGGGTCGCATCCGCCGGGAGATCGGCGAAACGACGCGCATCTATCCGGGTCACTCGTTTGGACTGGCCCCCGGCCAGTCGTTTGCGACCGTGCAGCGCGAAAACATCTATCTGCAATTCAGCAACAGGGACGACTTCGCCGCCTTCCGCACGCGGAAGGGGCAGAGTCGCGCGAAGCTCTTCACGTTTCACTAAAGCGCGTGCGTCAGGAGCCGGCCGCATGGCCGGTGGCGTCGCCGGTAAGGCAACGGGGGAATCATGCGAGCGGTTGGTATCGAAGCAATGAACGTCTACGCGGGCACCGCGTGCGTCGACGTGGAAGCGTTGGCGGGTCATCGGGGACTGGACATGACCCGGTTCGCCAATCTCCTGATGAAGGAGAAGACAGTGGCGCTGCCGTATGAAGACCCCATCACCTACGGCGTCAACGCCGCGCGTCCGCTCATCGATGCGATGACGCCGGAAGAGAAGGACCGGATCGAGGTGGTCATCACGTGTACCGAGTCGGCTTTCGATTTCGGCAAGTCGATGAGTACCTATTTTCACAAGCTGCTTGGCCTGAACCGCAACTGCCGGCTCTTCGAACTGAAGAACGCGTGCTATTCGGGCATCGCAGGCCTGCAGACGGCAGCGAACTTCGTGTTGTCCAGCGTTTCGCCCGGTGCGAAGGTGCTGCTTATCGCAACCGACATTTCCCGTTTCATGACGGAAGCGGGCGGTGAAGGGCTGACCGACGACTGGTCTTTCTTCGAGCCGAGCAGTGGCGCGGGTGCGGTAGCCGCCATCGTGAGCGACCAACCGCACGTGTTCCGCATCGACGTCGGCGCGAGCGGCTACTACGGCTATGAGGTCATGGACACCTGCCGCCCGGCACCGGACAAGGAAGCGGGGGACGCCGATCTTTCGCTGCTCTCGTACCTGGACTGCTGCGAGAAGGCTTTCATGGAATACCAGTCGCGCGTGGAAGGTGCGGACCTGGCGAAGACCTTCACCTACCTCGCTATGCACACGCCCTTTGGCGGCATGGTGAAGGGCGCTCATCGCAACATCATGCGCAAGGTTGCCAAGGCGAAGCCCGCGGACATCGAGGAAGATTTCCAGCGTCGCGTGTCACCCAGCCTGCACTTCAATCAGCGCGTCGGCAACACCATGGGAGCGAGCACGCTCATGGCGATCGCGAGCACCATCGAGCACGGCAACTTCGACGAGCCGCGCCGCATCGGCTGCTTCTCGTACGGTTCCGGGTGCTGTTCCGAGTTCTTCAGTGGCGTGGTGACCCGCGAAGGGCAGGAGCGGGTGCGTGCCCAGGGTATCGGCAGCCAGCTCGGTCGACGCCATACACTGAAAATGGACGAGTACGACGAATTGCTGGCCACCAGCCACCTGGTGAAGTTCGGCACGCGCAACGCATCGCTCGACCCCTCCTTCGTGGCCACGGCCCGCGGCGTTCATGGCCGCGAGACGCTGTTCCTGAAGGAGATCAAGGAATTTCACCGCGAATACGAATGGGTGTGACGCCCGCAGAGGATAGTGCCGTGAATCAAGAAGATATCTTGCAGCTCATCATCCAGCACGCCCGCGACGTGCTGCCCTCTCTGGAAGGTCGCGAACTGTCGCCAACCGACTCGTTGCGCGAGCTGGGCGCAAATTCCATGGATCGATCAGAGATCGTCATGATGACGCTCGAGGCCATAGATATGGACATGCCACTGGCGGAAACGATCAAGGCGAACAACATCGGTGAACTCGCCCAGTTGCTGGCCGACCGTAAAGCGGGCCTCACGGCCTGATCGGAACTCGCAGGGGAAATCCAATGAAGACATGCATGTTCCCGGGCCAGGGTTCCCAGGCCAAGGGCATGGGCGGCGCCGCGCTGTTCGACGCCTTTCCCGACGAGGTGGCGGCGGCTGACGGCATCCTCGGCTATTCGATCCGCGAGTTGTGCCTGGACGATCCGCGCGGCCAGCTCGACAGTACGCAATTCACGCAGCCAGCCTTGTTCGTGGTCGGGGCGTTGTCGTACATGGCACGGCAGAAGGCCTGCGAGCCCGAACCCGACTATTTCGCCGGTCACAGCCTCGGCGAGTTCAATGCCCTGCATGCGGCAGGCGCGTTCGACTTCGCTACGGGTGTAAGGCTGGTGCAGAAGCGCGGCGAGCTGATGAGCCGAGCCTCCGGTGGCGGCATGGCCGCCGTCATCAACGCGGATCCTGCGGCCATCGAGGCCACGCTGCGCGAGCACGGCCTCGATCGCGTCTACCTCGCGAACTTCAACACGCCTGTGCAGGTCGTCATCTCGGGTGACCGTGAACAGGTGGCGGCAGCACAACCGCATCTGCAGAAGGGCCGTGTTCTGGTCTTTCCGTTGAAGACGAGCGGTGCCTTCCACACACCGTTCATGGCGGAAGCGCAGAAGGAGTTCGCCGCGTTTCTTGCCACCGTAAAGCTGGACGATCCACGCGTCCCCGTCATTGCCAACACGACGGCACGCCCGTACGAGCAAGGTGCGGTCGCGGCGACCCTCGCCAGCCAGATCGCCAGCCCGGTGCGCTGGGCTGACGCCATGGCGTACCTCATGGGCTTGGATGGCGACATGGCTTTCGAGGAAGTCGGCCATGGCGACGTGCTGACGAAGATGCTTCGCGCCAACCGCGTCCCTGCCAAGCCTGCAGTGGCTTCGTCCTCGCCACCGGCGCCAGCATCGGCTCCGACGCCGACGCCGACGCCGACGCCGACGCCCGCACCAGTCGTCCACGGAGACGCCGCTCCGCGGACAGGCGACGCGAACGCGAAGGTGGAGGCGTGGAACCAACGCTATCCCGTCGGAACGCGCGTGGTTTCGGTCCAGACGTCGAAGGAGCCGTTGACGACGCGCACCCAGGCGCTGGTGCTGTTTGGCCATCGTGCCGCGGTGTACCTCGAAGGGTATGAGGGCTACTTCGACCTCGACGAGTTGAACGTCGCCTGACAATGCGACCGGAAACGAGACACGCGATCCCGAAAGCGGGACGGCCGAGGGCTCGCGTGACTGCGCAGAGCGCGCCATGGTGCGCTTTCGCGCATGGCACGGAGCTTGCTGTACGTCCTCGCCACCTGTGGGTGTTCGCATGGCCATCCGGCGCGGGTGCGCCGTCTCATACCGTTCGTGCAAAGGGAGCTTCACGGTGCTGAAAAACATCCGATTCGATCTGGCCCATGCCTGGCGATTGTTCGTCCGCACACCGGGCAACTCCTTGCTCTGCATCCTCGTGGTCGCGCTGAGCGTTGGGCTATCGCTCTTCGTTTACGTGATCGACTACAACATTGGCCTGAAGCCGTTGCCGTTCGAGGGTTCATCGCAGTGGTTGAGCATACAGATGGCGGACAATCCGTCGGCATCGCTGCGACCGCGTACCGACGTCTTCACCTATAACGAACTGCGCAAGCGCACCAGATCGGTCAATTATCTGGGCGCCTTCTCGCCGCGTTCGCCCATCATGAGCGAGGGCGAAGCGAGCATGCGCCTGCGTGGTGCCGCTATCGAACCGTCTTTGCTTGCGGCGCTCGGGCGCAAGCCGATGCTCGGCAGGCTGTTCGACGACCGCGATGGCGCGGCGGATGCCTCCACCTCGGTGATTCTGAGCTACGACACGTGGCGCAACTATTTCTCCGGCGATCCGCAGATCGTTGGCAAGAACATCCGTGTGGACGGCAAGATGGTCCCTGTGGCGGGTGTGATGCCCGCCGATTTCTTTGCCTTTCAGGATTTCGAAGTCTGGACCCCGCTGCAAAAAGCGGTACTTGCAGCGCCAGACGCGTCGCTGCCGAAGGTTACGATCCTGGCGGTGCCGGCCGCGGGTGCGTCGGTCGATGCCGTCAACGCGGACCTGTCGCAGGCCATCGCGTCCATCAATGCCGATTATCCTCAGGCATACGGCGCCAAGCGGCGGGTATCGGTATTTCCCGCGCACCGCATGTACACGCATGACAACATCCCGGTCATTGCCATGGCGACGTTCATCGCCGTGGCAGTGCTTCTGCTGGGTGGTCTGAACATCAGCATGATCTTCTTCGCCATGCTGATGGAGCGTAGCCGAGAACTTGCGTTGCGCACCGCGCTGGGGTCCACGCGTTGGCGCGTGCTCCGGCAGTGCCTGCTGCAATCGTTCTTTGTGATCGCCTTCGGGCTGGTAGTGGGTGCGGTGCTTGCCGTACTGGCAGTCAAATGGGCCCACGGGCTGCTCGATTTCACGTCGCGATTGCAGGCATCTGGCCGCGACCCGAACGAACTGCTGGTGCGGCCATTGGACTTCGTTGTGGCCATCGTGGCCGCAGCGGTGCTATGGCTGCTGAGTACGCTCATTCCCGCCTGGCGAATCTCGCGTCTCGACCCCGCGACTACGCTCGCCGGTACCGGCAAGGGTACGGCTGCCAAGGGCAGTCAGCGGACGACGTCGATTCTGGTTGGCGTGCAGGTTCTCGTGTCCTCGGTTCTGCTGGTGATCTGCGCCAACATCGCCACGGCGGTCAGCAGCGAATTGCGCCGACCGGTCGGCGTTGCCGAAGCGGATCGATTCCTTTCCACCTATGCCTCTACGCTGGGATCTCGCTACGCCACGCCTGACGATCGGCTGCGCTACTGGGATCAGCTGGACGCTTCGATCCGTCAGCGTGTCCCCGGTGCCGAAGTGGCGTACATGACGGCCAGCCCGACCGCTCCGTCCATGCAGCGCGCGGACATCGAAGACCGCGTCGGTGCGGCAGACAGCAAGAACAAGCTGGAGCTTCCGTTCACGACCGTCTCGAGCAACTATTTCGACGTGTTGGGTATTTCGATCCGCAGTGGACGAGGCTTCGACGCTACCGACGTAGCGACCAATCAGCAGGTCGCGATCGTGGACGAGCGCACGGCGGCTCAGTATTGGCCGAACCGCAGTCCGCTCGGTCAGCGTGTCCAGCTCGACCCCGAGAACAACGGTCCCTGGTTGACCATCGTCGGTATCGCGTCGGCGGTATCGGGGCCGTACAGCGACGTACCCGGGGTGATCTACCGCCCGCTGAAGCAGGCGACGCCCACCGCGTTCCAGTTGCTGGTGAAGGTGCCTGCACCGCGCAGCGATACGCGTGAGCAGCTGCGGACGGCGGCGTTCGAAGTCGACCCGGACGTGCCGCTGCACAACCTGCAGCGCCTCGACGAATATCTCGTCGCCATCAACTCGTACAAATCCATGGTGCCTGGTTTTACCGGCATTGCTCTGATCACCGTGATTCTGGCCGCAAGCGGTCTGTTTGGGCTCATCAGTCGATCCGTGGCGCAGCGCACGCAGGAGATCGGGATCATGCGCGCGCTGGGCAGCACCAGCGGCCGGATTATCCGTGGCTTCATGCGGCAGGCCATGTGGTATCTGATCGTGGGCCTGATCGGCGGCGTGCTTGGCATCGTGATGACCACCGGCATGACGAGCGTGGTACCGAATGCACTGGATGGCGTGGTGATGGTGACGTTAGCCGTTCTGATCGTGATGGTGGCGGTGATCTTTGGCTCGTCGTACCTGCCGGCGCGACGCGCCGTCGTGATGGAACCCGGGGATGCGCTTCGTTACGAGTGATCACGGGGGAGCACGACGCACATAGGGATTCGGAGCCCCGATGCATGGTCGGGGCTTCTCTTCAAGGGGAGTGACAATGCAGAAGCGTAGGAATCTTGCCCGGCGTATCGGGAAGGGACTGTTGATTCTCGTGGGCGTGCTGTTCGTGGGCGCGGCATGCGCCCACCTGGCGTGGAAATACTCGGGCGACGACACACCCAAGCTGGTCATCGACAAACAGGGTATCCAGGTTTACACCATCAAGACGCCCGGGCAGTCGTTGCTAAAGATCAAGGCGGTGCGTGTCGTCAAGAGCACCCTGGACCGCGCCGCCGCAGCGCACCTCGATGGGAGCCTCGAGAATTGCCACGACTGGATTCCCGATTGCTACGAATCGTTGGCAGTCAAGCACTGGGATCCGCAGGCAAGAAACTACGTTCAGTTGTGGAAAGAGAAATTTCCGGAGCCTTTCTCGCCGCGCGAGTTCCTGCTCAATACGCAGTTCACGCAGGCTGCTCCCGGTCAGCCGATCACGGTCGAGTTCACGGCTGCTCCCGATGCGGCGCCCAAGAGCGATTGCTGCTATCGGTTGACCCATATGCATGCGGTTTGGACGCTCGATCCGATCGACCAGGATGACGTCCGTGTCACCCTCATGCAGGACATCGACGTGGGGCTTCCGTACTTCCTGTTCAACGACGAAGCGCCTCGCGCGGTGTACGGCGCCTTCGAGGATCTTCCGCGGCTTTACGCGAAGACGAAGTACGACACCGTGTCCCTGCAGACGATTTATGGCGGCCAGCCGATCGTCGCCGAGTAACCGGTCTTACGACGCCAAGGGAAGTGGGCAATGGACGACATCAAGGCACTGCTGGCCGATCTTGCTGCCAAGGGCATCGAGATCCGGCTCGACGGGGAGAAACTCGCGGTTCGCGGACCGCGAGAGGCCATGACCGAGGAGGTGCGCGGCGCGGTGGCACGGCACAAGCGAGCGCTGCTGAGCCTGCTCGATGCACGTGCTCGGCCGGATGGATCCGCTGTGGAAGAACGGGACGTTTTTCCACTATCCGCGGGGCAGCGCGCGCACTACCTGATGCATACGCTGCATGCGTCGCGTAGCAACGCCATCACGGCCTGCACGCGCCTACGGGGCGATCTGGATCCTGCACTGCTGTCCGCAGCATGGGAGCAAGTGCTTCACCGGTATCCGATTCTGATGGCGCGGATCGAGGAGCGCGAGGGGGAGCCGATCCATCGCGTCGAACGTGCCGCACTGCCCGCTTTGACGATCGTGCCTGATCCCGTCGCCGAGCCGGTGCTGGTGGAGCGCCTTCGGGCGATCGCCCATCGGCGCTTCGAGATCGATCGCGAGCCGCTGGTTCGTGCCAGTCTGCATCGGCTGGAAGGGGGCGACTTCTGCCTGTTCGTCGCCGTGCACCATATCGTTTTCGATGGGCAGTCCGTCGGTATCCTGCTCCGCGGGTTGTTCGAAGCAGTTGACGCGTTGGCGTCAGGCAGCAAGGCACCTATCGGCGGCGACGTCGCACAGGGCCGCTTTGCAGCGTGGGAACAGACGATGCTCGCTTCGAACGAGGGCGCGCGAAGTCGCGAGTTCTGGCGCGAGCGTCTCGCCGTCGAACGTCCGATTTTCAGGCTGCTTCCCGAACACGCCGAGGCGTTCGATGGCGATCGCCCATCGACGATCCATGCGCGTACCCTCGACGCCGGGCTAGCCGGCCGCCTCAAAGCCGTCTGTGGGACGTTGGGCGTGCAGCCGACCGCGTGGTTCCACGCGGTATACCTCGCGTTGCTGCACAAGCACAGCATGCAGGACGACATCACGTGCCTGATGCCCGTGATGGTCAGGCCGGATGCGAGCTATCGGGACGAAATCGGTTTCTATTTCAACGTCGTGCCGATCAGGGCGACCGTGGATGGAGCAGAGTCGACCGCCGCGCTGAGCAGGCGGCTGCAGATGGTCATCATGGACGCCGTCTACCATTCTGCCTTCCCGTTCCCCTTGATGGTGGACCGTACGCGCCCCGATGCCAGCGTGCCGTTTGGCCTCTATTTCGGCTACCACGAGTTCAGCAGTCTTTCCGATCCCACCTTTGCGGATTATCGGCAGCGCTTCGGCATGGCACCGTTCGATGCGTTCGGCCAGCAGGGCGAGGGTGATTACGAGTGGGCGCTGGAAGTGTTTCGCGAGGACGACACCTGGCGCGTCACCTTACAGGCCGACCCCACGCTTCATCCCGATGCGGTGGTCTCTCGCGTGCTGGATCGTTTCATGGGCCTGCTGCAGCAGGCGTGCGTCGATCCGGATCGGACGGTTGCACAACTGGCGCTCGCCACACCAATCGAGCGCGAGCTCGTGGTGCGTGCATGGAACGACACAGACGCGCCGTTCGACGACGGGCGCTGCATTCACGATTTCTTCGTTCAGCAGACGCGGGAACGACCGTCGGCACCCGCGGTTCGCCATGGCGGCGAGATAATGGATTACGCGACGCTCGGCGCGCGTACCGAGACGCTGGCGATCTGGTTGCAGCAGCACGGCGTAGGGCGCGACAGCATCGTGGCCCTGTGTATGGATCGGTCCATCGATATGGAAGTGGCGATTCTTGCGGTGCTGCGTGCCGGTGGTGCTTACATGCCCATGGACCCGGAATATCCAACCGACCGTCTCGGCTACATGCTGGAGGACTCGGCGAGTGTCGTGGTGCTGACCCAGGCCGACAAGCGCGAGCGCATGGCGAACCTCCCTCAGGCATCCGGCGCGAAGGTCGTGGCGCTCGACACCGAATGGGCCGACATCGAGGCGAAGGTGACGGGGTGGCGTTCGGAAGGCATGCAACTTCAAGATATCGCGACGGCGGGCGACGTGGCCTACGTGATCTTTACGTCGGGTTCGACCGGACGGCCCAAGGGTGTGCTGGTCGAGCACCGCGCGCTGGTGAATCGCCTGCAATGGATGCAGAAGCAGTATCCCATCGGTCCCGGGGACGTCGTGGCGCAGAAGACGCCCTACTGTTTCGATGTATCCGTATGGGAGCTGCTGTGGACCCCCATGATGGGCGCGCAACTGGCCTTTGTGCAGCCGGGCGGACACATGGATGCGCATTACATGCGTCGTTTCGTCGTGTCTCAGAGCGTGACGGTTCTGCACTTCGTGCCGTCCATGTTGCACACATTCCTGGATCACGCCGGTGGGGCCTGCCCGAGCGTGCGCTACGTGTTCTGCAGCGGCGAAGCGCTGGACGCCGAGTCGGCCAGGCGCTATCGCGATACGTTCCCTGCCGCTGCCCTGCATAACCTTTACGGCCCGACCGAGGCGGCCATCGACGTCACCGCTTACGACTGTACGAACCTGGAATACAGCTTCGTGCCGATCGGTCGTCCGATCGACAATACGCAGATCCTGATTCTTGACGCGCATGGTCAGCCGCAACCGCCCGGTGTACCCGGAGAGCTGCACATCGGCGGGGTCAACCTGGCACGCGGTTATCTCAAGCGTCCCGACCTCACCGCCGAACGGTTCATCCGTCATCCGTTCGAACCGTCGGCGCGGCTGTATCGGACGGGTGATCTGGCGCGCTGGCTCGACGACGGCAACATCCAGTATCTCGGTCGCATCGATCACCAAGTGAAGGTCGGCGGCGTACGTATCGAACTGGGAGAAATCGAAGCGCGCCTCAATACGTATCCGGGCATGGCAGCGAGTGCCGTCATACCCCGTGGCCAGACAGGCGAAACGCAGCTCATCGCCTTCTATCGCATGCGCGAATCCATGCCTGGCGACCTCGTCACCGTCGATTCCATGGATCTGCGGAAACACCTGCTCGAGGTGTTGCCCGAGTACATGGTGCCTGCGGCGTTCGTGAGCCTCGCTGCCATCCCGGTGACATCCAACGGGAAGGTGGATCGGCGCGCATTGCAGGCGGTAGAGGTCGGCATCGATACACGGCAGGCCTACGAGCCGCCAGCGACCGAGACCGAGCGGGGCCTCATCGCACTGTGGGACACGGTATTCAAGGAGCGCGGATTCGTCGCGAGTGCGGCCACGATCGGTGCGCACGACAATTTCTTCGACCTGGGCGGCAATTCGCTGCTGGCGACCCGACTTATCTACACCGTGCGCGATCGATTCGGCGTGGACCTGCCGGTCAAGGCCCTCTTCGAGCAGGCGACGATCCGAAATCTGGCGAGCCAGATCGATGCGTTGAGCGCTTCCCGGTAGTGGGACGCGGCGGTCCCGGGCACGCGACCGTCGCAGGGGCGAGGCGCCGTAACACAAGGCGAAACCTCGGTTATTTCATTGGCATGATCGTTGCGTAGCAGGGCCCATGGACCATATCAGAACCCAGCCCAAGCGAACCTTTAACAAGCGCACCGTGATCGTGGTAGCGGCCGTCGCCATGGTGGTCGCGTGCGGTGTTGGATTGGCGAGCGTCGATTTCAGCACGCAGCGTGTCGACCGCGACAAGGTTTCCGTTGACACCGTGCGGCGCGGGCTCATGGAAGTGAAGGTGCACGCGAACGGACAACTGGTGCCGCGGAGCGTGGAATACCTCGCCTCGCAGGTGAACGCGCGTGTGCTGAAGAAGTACGTGCGACCGGGCGCCACGGTGAAGGCAGGCGATCTGCTGGCGGAGTTGAGCAATCCGCAGTTGACCGCGAGTGCCGCGGAAGCGGAGTCGGCCTGGAAGGGTTCGGTCAATACCCTGAACGCATCGCGCGCGGATCTCCGCGCCATGATGATCAATCAGGAGGCGGCACTCATGCAGGCGAAGTTCGCGCTGGAGCGCGCGCAGCGCCGCCTTGATGCCGAGCAGAGCCTCATGCCCGGCGTGATTCCGCGCGTGGAGCACGATGCCACGGTGCTGACGGCAGCGCAGGGCCGCGAGCAGGTGGACATGGAAACGCGGCGCACCGCCGCGGTGCGCATCAACGTGCAGGAAAAGCTCAATGCCGACCAGGCGCGTTCGGACGAACTGAAGAAGGCGATGGAGCGTGCCAACGACCAGGTGGCCAACCTGCGCATCGTGGCCGGCATCGACGGCGTGGTGCAGGAGATGAACATCGACGTCGGACAGCAGTTGCAGCCCGGGTCGCCGGTGGGACGCATCGCGCGTCCCGACGACCTTTATGCCGAGTTGCGCGTGTCGGCACGCGAAGCCAACGACGTTCTTGCTGGCCAGAAGGTTTCGGTGGACACGCGAAACGGTGTGGTCGGTGGCACGGTGACGCGCGTCGATCCGTCGGTCATCAATGGCACCGTGGTCGTGGACGTCACGCTCGACGGCAAGCTGCCCGCCGGTGCGCGTCCGCAGCTTCCGGTGGAAGGCACCATCTTCCTGACTCGCATACCCGAGGCTACCTTCGTGGGCAGGCCTTCCTATGTGAAGCCCGACGCCACCGTGTCCGTCTACAAGCTCGACACGAGCGGTCACTACGCCACGCGCGTTCCCATCGCGGTCGGCAAGGTCTCGATGGATCTGATGCAGGTAAAGGGCGGTCTTGCCGAGGGAGACCGGATCATCACCTCGGAAACAGGCGAATGGCAGGGGCAGGACAAGATCCTGCTCAAGTAACTAACGGGCCGCCTGCCGGCGGTCTCACATGGAACGACCGGACCACTCAGCGCATCCGGTGACGAGGAGAGAGACATGAGCAAGCAGCACCTGATCGAGTTGCAGGCGGTCAAGAAAATCTTCTACACCGAAGACCTGGAGACCTGGGCGCTCAACAACATCCACCTCACCATCGACCAGGGCGAATACGTATCGATCACCGGACCGTCGGGCTGTGGCAAGTCCACGTTGCTCTCGGTGCTCGGACTGCTCAACTCGTTCACCGAAGGGTCGTATCGTCTCAACGGTACGGAAGTGTCGCAGCTTCCCGAGTCCAAGCGGGCCGAAGTTCGCAATCAGGAGATCGGTTTCATCTTCCAGGCCTTCAACCTCATCGGCGAGATGAACGTGTTCCAGAACGTCGAGCTTCCCCTGACGTTTCGTGACGACCTCACGAAGAAGCAACGTCATGCGATGGTGACCGAGGCGCTGGAACAGGTGGAAATGGGCCATCGTCACAAACACCACCCGGCGGCCCTGTCCGGTGGTCAGCAGCAGCGCGTAGCCATTGCGCGTGCGCTGGTCGGTCAACCCAAGATGCTGCTGGCGGACGAACCGACCGGCAATCTCGATTCGAAGAACGCGCAGATGGTCATGGACCTGCTCGACACGCTGCATCGCCGCGGCAGCACGATCGTCATGGTGACGCACGATCCACGCTCGGCCGCACAGGCTGGTCGGCAGATATCGCTCTTCGACGGCAAGCTCGTGGATGACTGTGCCGTGGCGCAGCCGGCGCTGGCCGTGATCTGACGTGATGGTCCCGCCGTCATAGGCGGGCAGGGGGTGGCGGTTCTATCGGAATCAGGGGCGGCAGGAAGCGCATGACGACGGTGCACGCGTTATTGAAGAACCTCGCCGATCGCGGCGTGCGAGTGCGGCTGGATGGTGAGCGCCTTGTCTGCCTGGCGTTGCCGGGTTCGTTCACGACGGATATCGGGTCCGCCGTAAACACCCATCGCGACGAAATTGTGGCGATCATGAAGCGCGTGAGGGCGCGCGGCGGGCGCATTCCGCGCGCCGATCGGCACGGCGTGATTCCCCTGAGCCATGCGCAGGAGCGACTCTGGTTCATCGATCAGCTCGATCCGGATTCGGCCGGCTATAGCATCGCCGGTGCCGTACGGATCGCCGCATCGCTCGATGCGGAAGTCTTCGCTGTGGCGCTCGCCAAGCTGGTTCAGCGCCACGAGATCCTGCGTACGGTATTCGCGAGCGACGAGGGCACGCCACGGCAGTGCATCATGCCGCGCATGGACGTGCCATTGGCTGTGCACGACCTGACCGACGTGCCCCCCTCGTCACGCGTGGAGGCGTGCCGCCGTCTCTGCGCCGCCGAAGCCGGCGTGCCGTTCGATCTCACCTGCGGACCGTTGTTCCGCGCCACGATTTTCCGGCTCGGTGAGAGCGATCACGTCGTTCTGCTGAACATGCATCACATTGTGGGCGATGGGTGGTCGATCCCGATTCTCGTCGACGAACTTGCGGCTCTCATGACACGTGGGGACGACGCGCTTTCGCCGTTGCCCATCCAGTACGCCGACTATGCAGCGTGGCAGCGCAACCAGCATGGGGGCGGCACGCATTTCAATCCTAATCTGGACTACTGGCGCGACACACTACGCGGTGTTCCAGAGACCCTCGCGCTGCCAACGGACGGCACCGTGCCCACGACCGCAACGGCACCCGGCGGCACCCATCGCTTCCGGCTCGATGCGCTGGTCACCGCGGGTTTGAGCCGCCTGGCGCGCGACGCCGACGCGACGCCTTTCATGGCCTGGATCGCCACAGTGGCGGTGTTGCTGCATCGTTACGCGGGACAGCACGATTTCTGTATTGGCACGCCCGTCGCCAACCGCGGCCATGCAGACACGGCCGGGCTGATCGGTTTGTTCGTCAACACGCTGCCATTACGCATGCGCTTGCAGAGCGGCGTCACGTTCCACGACCTCCTGCGTCAGGTGCGCGAGACCTGTCTCGAGGCTTATGCGCGACAGGACACGCCATTCGAGCAGATCGTCGCCGCCGTCGCGACGCAGCGAAATCTCGCGGCTACACCGCTGTTCCGGGTGATGGTGGCGATGCAGGAGGAAACGCCGTCGCTTGCGGCATGGGGCTCCGAGCCGTTGACTTTCGAGACGGGCATTGCCAAGTTCGACCTGAGCTTCGACTTGACCACGGTCAACGGCGGCACGGATGTCGTCGTGGAATTCAATGCGGCCATGTTCGCGCGGTCGCGTATCGAGCGCATGGCGAAGCATCTTGCCGCGCTGGTCGCGGCGCTGGTAGCACGGCCGGACGTTCCTGTTGCCGAGCAGGATTACCTGGGCCGAGAGCGGCATCGGCTGCTGACGGAATTCAATGAGACGGACGCGCCGATCGACCCGGCCGAGCGCGCACACGACGCCATTGTGGCGCAGGCCGTACGCACGCCTGCGGTCGTGGCGTTGCGCAGCGCGTTCGGCGACCTGACCTACGACGGGCTACTGCGCGCAGCGGCAATCACGGCGCGCCAGATCCGCGAGGGCGGCGCCCTGCCGGGGCAGATCGTCGGGCTGTGCGTAGATCGCACGCCCGCCATGGTCTCCGGTCTGCTGGGTATCTTGCTTGCCGGATGCGCTTTCCTGCCACTCGATCCGCGGCACCCACCCGGGCGTCTGGCACAGACGCTGACCGATGCGGGCGCGTCGCTTGTGGTCGCCGACCCGCACGGCCTGGCTTGGCTCGAAGGCGAAGCGCTGCCGCCAGTGATCGCTCTGGGCGCCTGGGAAGACATGGTCGAACAAGTGGCCGTAGCCGATGGTCTCGACGCGCTGCTCGCCGCACTCGGTGCCGGCCCGGCGCCGGACGATCTGGCCTATGTGATCTTCACGTCGGGGTCGACAGGCCGGCCCAAGGGCGTGGCCGTCGAACACCGCTCGCTGGTCAACCACAATCGCTTTGCCTGCCGTTACTACGGCTTTGCGAACGACGACGTGCAGCTCATGGTCTCCAGCATGGGTTTCGACCTGTACCTGGAAGAAGTGCTCGTCGTTCTCCGCGCCGGCGGTACGCTCGTGCTCACCGATCGCGAGCAGGTCCTTACTCCTGGCGGCATCGGCGTCCTCGCGCAGCAGCACGGCCTTACGGCACTGAATCTACCGACCGCGCTGTTCCACGAACTGGTGTCGAGCGGCAGCCCCTTGCCGACGTTGCGCCGCGTGATCGTCGGTGGCGAACGGCTCGATCCGGCCAAGGTGGATGCGTTCTTCAAGGCCATGCCTTCGGCGACGCTGTTCAATACCTATGGTCCGACCGAGACGACCATCATCAGTACCGCGGCGCGTCTCACCGCCGAAGCCTGGAACGTGGAAGCCGGTGCACCCATCGGTCGACCGATCGATAACACGCATGCCTACGTCCTTGATGCGGGGCAGCGACTTGTGCCCATCGGCGTGGCCGGCGAACTGTATATCGGTGGCCACGGCGTAGCGCGTGGCTACCTCGGCCAGGACGAGCTTACGCGCGAGCGCTTCGTGTCGGACCCGTTCGGTAGCGGAGGACGGTTGTATCGCACCGGCGACCTTGTGCGCTGGCGTGAGGACGGCCAGATCGACTATCTCGGGCGCGTGGATCACCAGGTCAAGGTGCGCGGCTTCCGGGTGGAGCCCGGAGAAATCGAAGCGTGTATCGCGTCCCATCCCGACGTCAGTGACGCCATGGTGATCGCGCAAACCCAGGTGGGTGGCGGACGCCTGCTTGCCTTCTTCAGGCGCGTCGGTACGGCCACGGCCACGGCCGCGGATGTTGCGACGGATCTCAAGGCCTATCTTCGTCAGCGTCTGCCCGACTACATGCTGCCTGCAGCGTGCGTCGAAGTCACCGCATGGCCGCTGACACCCAACGGCAAGGTCGACGCGCAGGCTTTGTTTGCGGTGGTAGATCGCGTGGATGCGGCGCGCGACGATGCCTCGCCGATGACCGACACCGAGCGAGCGATAGCAGAAGTCTGGGCGGAACTCCTCGGGCTGCCCGTCACGTCCCTGAGCCGCGAATCGCACTTCTTCGAGGTTGGCGGCCACTCGCTGCTCGCCACGCGCTTGCTGGCCCGTATTCGTCAGCAGTTCGACGCAGACATCGGCGTAAGGGCTGTGTTCTCGCACTCGTTGCTTAGGGAGATGGCATGGCTTGTCGACCAGGCGTCGCGCACGATGCCGGTGGAGTCGATCCCGCCCATGCCGCGCGAGGGCAGTTTGCCACTCGGACCGGCGCAGGAGCGCCTGTGGTTTCTGCAGCAACTGGAACAGGACAGCGCCGCCTATAACGTAGCCGGTGCAGCGCGCCTCCGCGCGCCACTTGACGCGCAGCGGTTGCATGCTGCGTTGCTCAGCATTGCGCAGCGTCACGAAGCATTGCGGACGGTGTTCGTCTCGGTCGATGGCGAGCCGCGGCAGGTCATACGTCCTGAGGCGAGGGTGCCGCTGGATGTCGTGGACCTCTCGGTCATCCCCGCCGCCGAGCGCATCGGTGAGGCGCAGCGGTTGTGTCTCGCGGAAGCATCGACCCCGTTCGATCTGGTGGACGGTCCGCTGCTCCGCTGTGTTTTGATTCGGCTCGCCAGCGACGATCACGTCTTGATGCTCAACATGCATCACATCGTCAGCGATGGCTGGTCAACAGGCATTTTGTTATCCGAACTGGGCGCGCTGCTGGCCGATCCGGACGCGTCGCTGCCGGCTTTGCCCATCCAGTACGCCGACTATGCGATCTGGCAGCGGCGCTGGCTGGAAGAGGGCGGCGGGCTGTCTCGCCAGCTCGACTACTGGACCAGACAACTGGCCGGGATGCCCGAATCGCTGGCCCTGCCGACGGACTATCCACGCCCCGCCGAACGCGGCAGCGACGCGGCATCGGTCGCCTTCACGCTCGATGCGGCCCTGGTGCGCGGCTTGCGTACCCAGGCGGACGCCCAGGGCGCCACGCTGTACATGGCCTTGCTCGCGCTGGTGCAGGCGCTGCTGTATCGCTACACCGGGCAGGACGACATCTGCATCGGCACGCCGATCGCCAATCGCCGCCACGCGGAGACGGAAGGCCTGATCGGCATGTTCGTCAACACGCTGCCGCTGCGTACCCGAGTCGATGGCGCGGCGGGCTTCGAGGCGCTGCTGACCGAGACCATGCGCACCTGCCTGGACGCCTACGAGCATCAGGACACGCCGTTCGAGCGGATCGTGGAGGCGGTCAGTCCGCAGCGTAACCGGGCGATCAGCCCGCTGTTCCAGGTGATGGTGATCCTGCAGAACACCGCGGCGGTGGCGATGCCCGAAGGGGTGACGCCGTTCGAACTGGCACACGACGTCGCGAAGTTCGACTTGAGTCTGGAGTTCGTGGAAGAGGGAGACGGCATAAGCGCCACGATCACCTATGCCACCGACCTGTTCCAGCGGGCGCGAATCGAGCGCATGGTGGGGCATCTGTCGTGCCTGGGCGAAGCGGCACTGGCGGCACCGACGCAGGCGATCGGCAGGCTGGATTATCTGCCGGCGGTCGAACGCGCGCAGGTGCTGGGCGTTTTCAATGCCACGCAGCGGGCCTACCCGCGCGAGGCGCGCATCCACGATTTCGTGGTGGCGCAGATGGCGCGCACGCCGGAGCGGATCGCGGTGGTGGCCGAGGAAGGCTCGCTGACCTACGCCGAGCTGGATGTGCGCAGTCAGGTGCTGGCGCGCAGTCTGCAGGCGCGCGGCGTCGGTCCGGACCGCATCGTGGGCCTGTGTGCGGAACGGTCGCTGGCGATGGTGGTGGCGATCGTGGGCATCGTGCGTGCCGGTGCGGCGTATCTGCCCCTGGACCCGGACTACCCGAGCGAGCGGCTGGCGTACATGCTGGCCGATAGCGAAGCGCCGGTGGTGTTGACGCAGGCGCATCTGCGCGAGCGGATCGCGCCGTTGCTGGAAGGCCGCGACGTGCATCTGCGCTGTCTGGACAGCGAGTGGGCCGCCATCGAAGCGGACGCCAAAGACGTGGCACTGGCCGATCCGGCCGCAGCGACCGATCTTTGCTATGTGCTCTATACGTCGGGCTCGACCGGCCTGCCGAAGGGCGTACTGACTGAGCACCGCGCCCTGGTGAACCAGATGCACTGGCGCCTGCATCGGTATGGGCTATCGCCGGACGATGTCGTTCTGCAGAAGACCCCGTACAGCTTCGACGTGTCGGTATGGGAGTTCTTCTGGCCGTTGATGGTCGGCGCGCATCTGGTGCTTGCGGTCCCGGGTGGTCACCGCGACGTGGCGTACCTGGATGCGCTCATCGATCGCCATGGCATCACGACGCTGCACTTCGTCCCATCCATGGTCAGCATGTTCCTGGAACATGCGCGCGGTGAGCATCCTTCGGTCAAGCATCTGTTCTGCGGCGGCGAGGCCATGCCCGCAGCGGTCGCTCGCGGCTACAAGGCCGTGTTCCCGCATGCACATTTGTACAACCTGTACGGGCCGACCGAAGCCGCCATCGACGTAACAGCCTACGAATGCGATGGCGACGTACCGGTGGTTGTGCCGATCGGACGTCCGCTGGATAACACCCGCATCTATATTCTCGATCGGCATGACCAGCCGCAGCCGCTCGGTGTGGCGGGAGAGCTTTTCATCGCGGGCGACCAGCTGGCGCGAGGCTATCTCAATCGACCGGACCTGACGGCCGAGCGTTTCGTCGCCGACCCGTTCGTGGCCGGCGAGCGCATGTATCGCTCGGGCGATCTGGCCCGCTGGAACGACGACGGCACCATCGACTATCTCGGCCGTATCGATACGCAGGTAAAACTTCGCGGTCAGCGGATCGAATTGGGCGAGATCGAGGCGTGCCTGGAAACGCACGAAAGCGTCGAAAAAGCCGCGGTCATCGTGCAAGGGCAGGGTACTGGCCAACGCCTCGTCGCGTTTTACCGCTTGGCTGCGGGTGCCGAGTCCGCCGACGAGGCGCTGCGCGAACATGCCATGCGGGCGCTGCCGGCGTACATGGTCCCTTCGCTGTTCATGGCGCTTGCGACATGGCCGGCGACGACGAGCGGCAAGACCGATCGGCGTGCTCTCGCCGCCATCGAGGTCGCGGTGGCGTCGCGCGCCTTGCGTGTCGCACCCACCACCGACGACGAACAGCACATGGTGGAGGTGTGGGCAGCGGTTCTCGGAGTGGCGTCCGACCAGATCGGCATCGAAGACGACTTCTTCGACCTCGGCGGCCATTCGTTGCTCGCGACACGACTGGTGGCGCGCATTCGACACGTGTTTGGCGTCGAGCTTCCCCTGCGCGATATCTTCACCTATCCCTTGCTCAAGGATCTGACCGCGTGTGTGCAAAAGGCCACGCCATCCGATCTGCTGCCACTGAGAGCAGAGCGGGGCGTGGGCGACGTGGTACTCGGTTACGCGCAGGAACGCCTGTGGTTCCTGCAACAGCTCGAACCGGCCAGCACGGCTTACAACATGCCGTTGGCGGCGCGCCTATTGCGTCGCGTGGATGCTGCTTCGGTAGCAGATGCGATACATCGTCTGACCGTGCGCCACGAGTCGCTGCGTACCGTGTTCCCGTTGGTGAATGGCGAGCCGAAGCAGCGCGTTCTGCCGGATGTCGCGATACCGTTCGTCGCGGTCGATCTCTCTGCCCGTGCGCCGGGGGACGCCTTGGCTGAAGCGCAACGGCTATGCCTTACGGAAGCATCGACGCCGTTCGATCTCGCTGCGGGCCCGCTGCTGCGCGGTTTGCTGGTGACGGTGTCCGAAGGCGACCACGTGCTCATGCTCACCATGCATCACATCGTGGGCGACGGTTGGTCAACAGGCATTTTGTTATCCGAACTGGGCGCGCTGCTGGCCGATCCGGACGCGTCGCTGCCGGCTTTGCCCATCCAGTACGCCGACTATGCGATCTGGCAGCGGCGCTGGCTGGAAGAGGGCGGCGGGCTGTCTCGCCAGCTCGACTACTGGACCAGACAACTGGCCGGGATGCCCGAATCGCTGGCCCTGCCGACGGACTATCCACGCCCCGCCGAACGCGGCAGCGACGCGGCATCGGTCGCCTTCACGCTCGATGCGGCCCTGGTGCGCGGCTTGCGTACCCAGGCGGACGCCCAGGGCGCCACGCTGTACATGGCCTTGCTCGCGCTGGTGCAGGCGCTGCTGTATCGCTACACCGGGCAGGACGACATCTGCATCGGCACGCCGATCGCCAATCGCCGCCACGCGGAGACGGAAGGCCTGATCGGCATGTTCGTCAACACGCTGCCGCTGCGTACCCGAGTCGATGGCGCGGCGGGCTTCGAGGCGCTGCTGACCGAGACCATGCGCACCTGCCTGGACGCCTACGAGCATCAGGACACGCCGTTCGAGCGGATCGTGGAGGCGGTCAGTCCGCAGCGTAACCGGGCGATCAGCCCGCTGTTCCAGGTGATGGTGATCCTGCAGAACACCGCGGCGGTGGCGATGCCCGAAGGGGTGACGCCGTTCGAACTGGCACACGACGTCGCGAAGTTCGACTTGAGTCTGGAGTTCGTGGAAGAGGGAGACGGCATAAGCGCCACGATCACCTATGCCACCGACCTGTTCCAGCGGGCGCGAATCGAGCGCATGGTGGGGCATCTGTCGTGCCTGGGCGAAGCGGCACTGGCGGCACCGACGCAGGCGATCGGCAGGCTGGATTATCTGCCGGCGGTCGAACGCGCGCAGGTGCTGGGCGTTTTCAATGCCACGCAGCGGGCCTACCCGCGCGAGGCGCGCATCCACGATTTCGTGGTGGCGCAGATGGCGCGCACGCCGGAGCGGATCGCGGTGGTGGCCGAGGAAGGCTCGCTGACCTACGCCGAGCTGGATGTGCGCAGTCAGGTGCTGGCGCGCAGTCTGCAGGCGCGCGGCGTCGGTCCGGACCGCATCGTGGGCCTGTGTGCGGAACGGTCGCTGGCGATGGTGGTGGCGATCGTGGGCATCGTGCGTGCCGGTGCGGCGTATCTGCCCCTGGACCCGGACTACCCGAGCGAGCGGCTGGCGTACATGCTGGCCGATAGCGAAGCGCCGGTGGTGTTGACGCAGGCGCATCTGCGCGAGCGGATCGCGCCGTTGCTGGAAGGCCGCGACGTGCATCTGCGCTGTCTGGACAGCGAGTGGGCCGCCATCGAAGCGGACGCCAAAGACGTGGCACTGGCCGATCCGGCCGCAGCGACCGATCTTTGCTATGTGCTCTATACGTCGGGCTCGACGGGTCGTCCCAAGGGTGTGCTCAACGAACACCGCGGGCTGGTCAATCGCCTCGTCTGGATGCAGCGGGCCTATGCGCTGACCGACGCGGATGTGGTGTTGCAGAAGACGCCCTACAGCTTCGACGTGTCGGTCTGGGAATTCTTCTGGCCGCTGATGACAGGCGCCTGCATCGCCGTCGCCGAGCCTGGCGGTCATCGCGACGTGGCGTATCTACGCCGGGCGATCGACCACTTCGGCGTGACGACCTTGCATTTCGTGCCGTCCATGCTCACGGTCTTCCTGGAAAACGGGCACTCGGTTCACGACCGCGTGACGCGGCTCATCTGCAGCGGCGAGGCACTCGGACGCCGTGCGGTGATGACCTACCGCGAACGCTTTCCGCAGGCCGGCCTGTACAACCTGTATGGTCCGACCGAGGCGGCCATTGACGTCACCGCGCACGATTGCGCCGCGGTACCGACCACGCACGTTCCCATCGGCGCGCCGATCGACAATCTGCGTATCTACATCCTTGACGCTTTGAACCAGCCCCAACCTGTCGGCGTTGCCGGTGAGCTATACATCGCGGGCGACGGTCTCGCGCGTGGCTACCTCAAACGTCCGGAACTGACGGCCGAGCGTTTCGTCGCCGACCCGTTCGTATCGGGCGAGCGGATGTATCGCTCGGGTGACCTCGCCCGCTGGAACGACGACGGCACGATCGACTACCTCGGCCGTATCGATACACAAGTGAAGCTGCGTGGTCAACGCATCGAGCTGGGCGAGATCGAGGCCTGCCTTGAGGCGTACGAAGGCGTGGAGAACGCAGCGGTCGTGGTGCAAGGGGAGGGCGGCGCACAGCGATTGATTGCCGCGTACCATCCGGCGACCGATGCGGTGGTGGACGAGGACGCCTTGCGCGCGCATGTCGCTGGCATGTTGCCGGCGTACATGCTGCCGTCGGCGTTCGTTCCCGTTGCCGACTGGCCCACCACGACCAGCGGCAAGACCGATCGTCGTGCCTTGGCGGACATCGACGTGACGATTGCGGCACGCACGGATCGCATGCCTCCGGCCACCGACGACGAGCGACATATGGCTGCGCTGTGGGCCGAGGTACTCGACCTGCCGGTAGATGCCATCGCCAGAGATGACGACTTCTTCGAGTTGGGCGGTCATTCGTTGCTCGCGGTCCGTTTGATGGCGCGCATCGAGCAGTCGTGGGCGCGCGCATTGCCGATCGCCACCTTGTTCCATGCGCCAACCCTCGCCGAACTGGTGCAGCGACTGCATGCGGCGCCAGCCCAGGGTGTGTTGGTACCCATCAAGCCGGCCTCGGGACGGCTCCCCTTGTTCGTCATGCCCGGTGTGGGCGGCAACGTGCTGTCGTTTCGGGCGCTGGCGCAGAGCCTGGGCACGGAGCAAGCGGTCTTCGGCCTTCAGGCTGCCGGACTGGATGCCATCTCGGCACCGGCTACGGCGGTCCAGCAGGCAGCAGCCATCAACGCCGAAGCGATACGTTCCGTGCAGCCGCATGGCCCTTACCGACTGCTCGGTCATTCGTTCGGAGGTGTGGTGGCTTTCGAAACGGCACGGCTGCTGCTCGCGCAGGGCGAGCAGGTGGAAAGCCTGGCCTTGCTGGACGCGTTTCCCACGGTGCAGACCGCCGACATGCCGCGTGGCGAGGCAGAAGCGTTTCGTGCGCTGTGCCAGCAGATCGGCAGTCTCATGGGCAGGGACGTCGATGTGCCCGCCGATGAACTCGCCGCGATGCCGACGAGCGAATGGCCGTCAGTACTTCGAGCGAGAGGCATCGAGGTTGGCACGCAGCAGCTCGACACGCTGCGTGCCGTGCACGATGCCAACCGTCAGGCCTACGAGCGATACGTGCCTTCGCCCATGGGTGCGGCGATACCCGTCACGCTCTATCGCGCCACAAACGAGGTCCGCCCTGACATGCCGGCCGACCATGGCTGGAAAGCCTGGCTGCCTGGCCCGTTGCGCATCGTTGAGGTGGCCGCAGGACATTTCTCGATGTTGGACGAGCCCGCTGCCACCGCGATCGCCATGGACTGGCGACAGACCACGAACCCTTCTTCCTACGACCAGGACTGAACCATGCGACTGAAATGGCACCAGACGATCGCCCGTTACCTGCTTGGTATCCTCTACGTCTTTGGCGCCGTCGATGGCGTGCTGGAGATGGGCTTCCACATCTACCTCACGGGCGAATCCGAACTGGCATCGTTCCACGGCATGCTGCAACACACCGCGTATTTCTGGGTGTTCCTGAAAGGCGTGGAGGCGATCGGCGGCCTGAGCCTCGTGCTCAATCTCAAGCCGGCGTTCGGCACGGCCATCCTGGCGCCGATCACGGCCGTGCTGTGTCTGTTCTACGCGTTCGATCTGCACTGGTACTACGCACTGATCGTCGTGGGTGCGCTGCATGCAATCCTGCTGCATGCGTATTGGCCGAGCTACCGGATGATGTTCGCGGACTACCCGATGCGCCGTGGCACGGCGTCGGTACCGATGGCGGATCCCCTGCCCGAGGCGCGATGAGCCAGACGCGGCGCGTGGTGGCGGTTCGACGCGACGGTCACCACGCGCAGGCGGTCATTACCATGCGCTCGTCCAGCCAGGTCACGCTGGCATGGAACCGCATGCCGCGCGACAAGCCGCTGACGAGATCCTCGTTGACCACGAGGTCCAGCAGGCCGGCGTCGCCCATACCCAGCACGCGCACGGCGCTGAAATCGAACACTCGGCCCACCGTTTTCGCCGTGGCCTTGTAGAAGCTCTCCTTGGCAGAGAACACCGTGGTCAGGGCCGCGGCTATCCCCATCTCGCCGGCCAGCACGTCCATGGTCCGACGTTCGTCGTCGACAAGGACAAGTTCGCGCAGCGCATCGAGCCCGGAGGCGGCCGGTATCCGCTCGATGTCGATGCCGACCCCGCGCAAATCGGAGTCTCCCGTGACCACTGCCGCGGCGACGCCGTCGCTATGCGTAATGCTGCCCAGGAAACCCTGTGGCCAGACAGGCGCCCGATCCGCGCCGACGGCGATGTCTGAGACGGAACACCCTTGTTCGCGTAGCGCCGCGATGGCGCAGCGTCGCCCGGCCAGAAATTCCGCCTGACGCTTCGGCACGGCGCGCGCAAGGGACGCCGCCATGACGAAGCCGTGTCGCGCGAAGTCCGAATCCGACGGATCGCGCGGATCGAAATATCGCGCGAATGCGGCGGGCAGGCCACGGTCCAGCGCGTCGAGCGAAAGGCGAAAGAAGTCGGGCATGCGGTGGCAGTGGCGAGGAGAGGGCAGCGATTCCAACAAAGAGCGGGATGCTGATGACTCTAGCCGATCGGGTGACGGCGAGGGCGGCGGTGGGACGGTCTTTTGGCTCCAGCTTGATCCAACGGTGGTTTCGTAACAACCGTTGCAGGTTCGTGACACCGATCGATGGACTTCTTGCCGTTGGCGCGGCTTCGCCTGCACGCGACCGGCATAAAATCTCAGTTGCCCCTAAGCGGGGCCAACTAGGCTGCCGCGCATGACTCCTTCCCGCGCGACGTTCGAGTGGTGGCGTGACCGTCCGTGGCTGGTCGCGCTCCTCTGGCTATTGCCCGCTGCGGTGCTCCCGGTCGTCCCCATCGACGAAACGCGTTATCTCTCGATCGCCTGGGAAATGCACCGAACGGGCGACCTGTTTGCACTGACCTTGAATGGTCAGCCCTATATGGACAAGTCACCTCTGCTGTTCTGGCTCGTCAATGTCGCCTGGAGCCTGCTGGGTGTCTCGACCCTCACTGCTCGCCTGCCAGTCATCGTCTGCGCCGTCGGCAGTGTGGCGACGGTCGTGGCGATCGCGCGGCAAATGCATCACCGCGATCCCGTTGCCGCCGGCTGGATCATGTTGCCCTTCGTCGTGTTCGGGGCGTTCACGCCCATTGCCATGTTCGATGTGCCGCTGGTGTGTTTCGTTGCGTTGGGACTGCTCGGTATCGTGATTTCGGCGCAAGGGTCGCGTTGGCGCGGCTGCGCGGTGATTCTGGTCGCTGCATCGCTTGGGCTGCTCATGAAGGGACCGGTGTATCTTTTGCATCTGGCCGGCCCGCTGGCGCTGGTCCGCTGGTGGCACGCTGGTCCGCTTGAGCGACCGGTATCCATGGCATTTGGTATCGCCGCGTGCATTGTCATAGCCTGCGTGCCATTGGGAGCATGGGCGGTGACGAGCGCATTGCGCCTTAATGGGGTACCGGTCATCACTACACTTGCCCACCAGTCGGTAGGGCGTGTGACGGAGAGCTTCGCGCACAGGCGAAGTGCCCTGTGGTATCTGCCGTGGGTCATCCCGTTTCTGTTGCCGTGGACATTCTTGTGGCGTTGGCGCCGTCTATGGGCCAACCGCAGGCGTGTGATCGAGACTCGCATCGGCCGGCTGGGTATCGCCGCATCGTTGCCGGCGTTCGTGGCGTTCTCGCTCATCAGCGGCAAGCAGATTCACTACCTGCTGCCACTGTTGCCGGGCATGGCGCTCCTGCTCGCTGAGTTCTACGCCGCTGACGAGGCATTCCTGTCGCATCGGCGAGTCTGGATCGTTCTCGTCGTTACCGCGGTGGCATGGGCGTGGCCGGTCGCCAACGCCGTCATTGGCATGCGCGGCAATGCGACATGGTACGTTGCTGCACTTATGTCGGCGGTGCTGCTTACCCTTGGCGCATGGGCCGTACGTCACCTGCGAACCGCCAAGGACTCCGAGAAGCTCCCGGCGTCGTCGTTGGCGAGCCTGCTCGCAGTCATCTCCGCGGTGCTGCTGATCGGCACGCACGTCAAAGCGCACATGGATCCCCAGGAACTGGCCGACGCCGTCAGCGATCTGCAACGTCGTGACATCGTCGTCGTCGCGGTGAGTGACGAGCCCGGCATGGTCACCTATCTTGCCCGCTTGCCGAAGCCGCTGCCCATCGTTGCGAACACCAAGGCATGGGCAGCAAGTCATCCGCAAGGGCTGGCTCTGGTACATGCAAGTCGTGGCGAACCCCCGGATTTTGTGCAGACACCCATCACGTTGGCGGACGGATGGGAGGGCATCGTTCCCGCTTCCCGTCTTCGGGAGGTGCATCCATGATGGTGGCTGATGCACAGGGTGATCCGGGTAGGTAGCCACTCCGATGCACGCGTAACACGCCCAGGTGACAAGGTAAAAGGAGCTCGACAAAGCCAGCCTGGCGTATATGCTTGACTCTAGACCTAGATCAAGGGTCTAGACTTGCCCCATGACCACTCAACCAGCCCTCACCATCGGACGCGTCGCGCAGAGCGCGGGCGTGGCTATCGACACCATTCGCTTCTATGAGCGGGAAGGGCTGTTGCCCGAGCCGCGGCGGCGGCCCTCGGGGTACCGGGAGTACGACCAGGGCGCCGTGGCGCGGCTTCGCTTTATTCGGCGCGCCAAGGATCTTGGCTTCACGCTGGAGGAAATCCGCGACCTGCTGGCGCTTTCGGCTGACCGGCACGGCGGGGTTGAAGGCGTGCGCGAGCGCGCCGCGGCGCGCTTGCGGGCCATCGACGCGCGCATCGCGGAGTTGCAGCGCGTGCGCGATGGGCTCTCCGAGCTGGTGGAGGCCTGCCCGGGGCATGGGGCGCCGGAAGACTGCCCGATTCTGAAGGCCCTGGCGGAGCCGGAAGCATGAGCCACAGCTGTTGCTCGCACGGCGCGGCCGATATCGCCGCGACCGTGCTCGATCCCGTTTGCGGCATGCACGTCGATCCGGCGAAGACGCCGCACCACTTTACGCATGAGGGCCACGATTACGCCTTCTGTGGCGCTCGGTGTCGCGAGCGTTTCATGCAGGATCCGGCCAAGTATCTTGAGCCGAAGAAGCCTGAGGCACCCGTGCCGGCAGGCACCATCTACACCTGTCCGATGCACCCCGAGGTGCGTCAGGAAGGTCCCGGCTCGTGCCCGAAATGCGGCATGGCATTGGAGCCGGCCATGCCGTCTCTGGATGACGACGATGGCGAGGTCCGCGCGCTCGGCCGTCGTCTCGGCCTGCTGGCCGCGTTGACCTTGCCGGTGCTGCTCGTCGCCATGGGGCCGCATCTGTTCGGCTGGATGTGGCCGGCACCGTGGGATGCGATCGCTGGCTGGACCGAAGCGCTGCTGGCGACGGTGGTGGTCCTGTGGGGCGGCGCGCCGTTCTTTGCCCGCGGCTGGCGCTCGCTGATGCCGTGGTCGCCGAACATGTACACCTTGATTGCGCTGGGTACCGGCGTGGCGTGGGTGTACAGCGCCGTGGCGTTCGCGTTGCCGGCGCTGTTTCCGCTCGGCATGCGTGACATGCATGGTCATGTGGCCGTGTATTTCGAATCGGCGGCGGTCATCGTCACGCTGGTGACGTTGGGCGATTTCCTCGAACTGCGTGCGCGGCGACGTACGGGCGACGCACTGCGCGGCTTGCTCGGTCTGGTGCCGACCACCGCGCGGCGCATCGGTGACGATGGCAAGGAAGACGACGTGCCGCTGGATGCGCTTCGCGCAGGCGATCGCGTGCGCGTGCGGCCCGGCGAAAAAGTGCCGGTCGACGGCAGCGTGCTCGAAGGCGAGAGTCACGTCGACGAATCGATGCTGACCGGCGAGGCGATGCCGGTTGCCAAGAAGCCGCACGATGCATTGACCGGCGGTACCCAGAACCAGCACGGCGCACTGATCATGCGCGTGGATCGCGTGGGCGCCGACACGGTGCTGTCTCGCATCGTCGCCATGGTGGCGGAGGCACAACGCTCGCGCGCGCCGTTGCAACGGCTGGCCGATAAAGTAGCGGCCTGGTTCGTGCCCGTCGTCGTCGCCGTGGCTTTACTCGCGTTTGCCGTCTGGTGGTGGGTAGGGCCCGAGCCGGCGCTCGCGCACGCGCTGGTCGCGGCAGTATCCGTACTCATCGTCGCCTGTCCCTGCGCACTCGGTCTCGCCACTCCGATGTCGATCATGGTGGCGAGTGGTCGCGGTGCGAAGGCGGGTGTGCTGTTTCGCGATGCCGCGGCGATCGAGCGCCTGCGTGAGGTCACCACGTTGGTGTTCGACAAGACGGGCACCCTCACCGAGGGGCGGCCGGCGCTCGTGGATGTTCGCTGCTTCGGACATGAGCGCGTCGAAGTCCTGGCCTTCGCAGCGGCCGTCGAGCGACCGAGCGAGCACCCGTTGGCCGCGGCCATCGTTACAGGCGCGGAGAACGAAGGCATCGCCATCCCGGCGGTAACGGGATTCCAGATGCTCGTGGGCCGAGGCGTCACCGGGCGCGTGGACGGCCACGACGTGTCGCTGGGTAACGCCAAGCTTATGCAGGACGAACGCGTGGATATCGCCGCGGCGGAGGCATTTGCCTCGCAGGCGCGGTCCAAGGGCGCGACCGCGATGCATCTCGCGATCGACGGCCGGCTCGCCGCATGCGTCTCGTTGGCGGACGCGGTGAAGGCCTCGACGAAACCTGCCCTCGATGCCCTGCACGCGGCAGGGGTGCGCTTGATCATGGCGACCGGTGACAACGAAGCGACCGCGAAGGCCGTCGCACGTGACCTGCCGATCGACGACGTCCACGCAGGCGTTTCCCCGGAAGACAAGGCTCGCCTTGTCGGCACATTGAAAGCCGAGGGTGCGGTCGTCGCGATGGCCGGCGACGGTGTCAACGACGCGCCCGCGCTTGCGGCGGCGGACATCGGCATCGGTATGGGCAACGGCAGCGACATCGCCATCCAGAGTGCGTCCGTGACCTTGCTGCGTGGCGATCTCGCGGGCATCGCTCGCGCACGTGCGCTGTCCGAGGCGACGGTGGCGAACATCCGGCAGAACCTGTTCTTTGCCTTCGTCTACAACGCGGTGGGCGTGCCTGTGGCGGCGGGCGTGCTGTATCCGCTGTTCGGTATCACGCTCTCCCCGATGCTGGCGGCGCTGGCCATGAGCTTGAGCTCCGTCTCCGTCGTGGCTAACGCACTGCGGTTGCGCCGCGGCGATACCGCCGCGGTGTGACAGTCACGCCATAAGGATCAACGACGGACGTCGAACGAAGGCGGCGCATCCGCTGCCTTCGTTGCCCAGGCCTTATTGGGTGTGTTCGACAGGTCGAACGTCAGCGTGCCGCCTTTCAGCGCGAACGATTCCGGCAACCAGGCGCGTGAGGTGGGTTTGCCGTCGACCTTCAAGGCGGTGACGTACGGCTTGCCCGGACCGGCGTTCGGCGCCTCGATCGTCACGTCGCCGCCCTCGCGATGTACCACGGCGCGGGTGAAGATCGGGCTGCCCACCACCATTTCCGCGCGGCCGGGAATGGATGGGTAGATGCCGAGGGCAGCGAACACGTACCACGACGACATTTCGCCGAGATCGTCGTTGCCCGGGATGCCGTTGGGGGCGTTGAGCCAGATCGTATCGAGCACGCGGCGCACGAGTTCCTGGGTCTTCCACGGTTGGCCGGCGAAGTTGTACAGCCACGGCGTGCCAATCGACGGTTCATTGTCGAGTTCCGCATGCAGCGGTCCGGACTTCGTGACGGCAAAGCTGCCGTCGGGCTGGTAGAAGAAGGCGTCCAATCGCTGGCGCGCCTTGTCGCGGCCGCCCATCGCATCGAACAGGCCGCCGACGTTGAACGGCACCATCCACACGTATTGCGCTGCGCTGCCTTCGACGAAGCCGTCTTCGGTCGATGGCGTGAACGCGTGCGGCGGCACCTTGTCGTCGTCCTGCACGAGCGCCCAGGTGCCGTCGGCGTTTCGATTACGGATGTAGCCGCCTTCGGGCGTGGCCTTCGGATCGAACAGGTTGCGCCAGTACTGCGCGCGTTCGAGGAAGCGTGTCGACGTGGCCGTGTCGCCAAGCCGCGCCGCCAGGGCGCTGATGCCGAACTCGGCGGCCACGGTTTCCAGCGTGTCGGCAGCGGGGCCCCAGGCTGGAGCGCCGACTGGGATGTAATGCAGCTTCAACCAGGTATCCAAGCCAGGGCGCTGCCCGACGCATTCCACTTCGCAGCCATCGTGCGAGGTGTCGAGTGCGGTGGGGTGGTCCGCCGCGTGTGCGAGCGATGCGAGTGCGCCGTGCATGTCGAAATCGCGTGCGCCGAACGCGACGATGCCCGCGAGCGCGGCGGCAGCGGGATCGCCATTCATCACGTGCGTGCCGCCGTTATTGTGTGTCCAGCGATCCCATACGCCGTGGTTCTGCTGCGCCTGGTTGTAGAGGCTTTGTGCAATGTCGCTGGCGGTCTTCGGCTCCAACCATGCCACCAGCGGCAATTGCGAGCGATAGACGTCCCAGCCGGAGAAGTTGGCGTATTGCGCCTTTTGCTTGCCGGCGACGCGATGAATTTCACCATCGAACCCGCGGTATTCGCCATTGACGTCACTGAAGACATTCGGGTGCATGAGTGCGTGATAGAGCGCGGTGTAGAACACCGAGCGCTGGTCCGGTGTACCGCCTTCGATGTCGATATGCGAAAGACGTGCGTTCCACGCGGCGACGGCGCGATCGCGCACCGTATCGAACGTCGTGCCGCGCGGCGTTTCCGCATCGAGATTCGCCTGCGCGTTGGCGGCGCTGACGTAAGAGATACCCACCCGCACGTTTACCGCGCCGACGCCCTTGGCGAAGCCCACCCACGCACCTGAGCCCTTGCCCGTTTCGGGGAAGCCCTTGGGGCCGTATCCGGTACCGCCTTCGGCATGTGTGTCGCCCGCGGTGACGGTGGTGTCGTGCCACGCGCCCGCCGATGCAAACGGCTGGTCGAACTCCGCAACGAAATACAGCGTGTAGTAGCTGCGCCGGTCGGCCTCGTTGATATAGCCGCAGAAGTTGCCGCTGGTAACTTCGCCGGTGACGCGCTGATGGGATTTATCCACCGACACGGATGCATGCTCCGAACCGGCTTCGGAATCGGAGACGCGAACGAGCACGTTCGCGGGCTTGCCGGCGGGAAAGGCGAAGCGCGCTGCGCCCGAGTGCAGCGCAGCGGCGAGATCGACGCCCACGCCGTTATCCAGGGCGACGCGATAGTGCCCGGCCTTCGCTACTTCGTTGGTATGCGAGAACGTGGCTGCATAGGTATGACGAAAGTCGGTGGACGGCGAGGCGGTCACATCTTCCGTGATCGGCATGATCGGCACGTCGCCCGAGCCGCCCGCACATCCCCAGCCTTCGACGTTGGTGAGGCTGAAACCGCGGATGGCGGTGGCGCGGTACTCGTACCCGCCCGGCGCGGCGATCGGCGCCTTCTTGCCTGGCAGCGGCGACGCTTCCGGGCTGAACTGGAGCATCCCGAACGGCACCACCGCGCCCGGGAAGACGTTGCCGCCGTTGCTCGTGCCGATCAGCGGATTGACGAGATCGGCGGGGCCAGTGGCAGCCGTCGCCAGGGCTGGGAGGAGGGCGGCGACGAGAACGAGCGGGCGTGCGACGCGCAAGGGCAGATCTCCGGGATCGGGATTTGTATCGATTGAAATCGCTTACGGAGTAGAAGTCCCGTGCCAGGGGTCACGGTGCCCGCCGAAGCGGGCGGTACGTCACCAAAGGATGCCGTCGACCGGCTTGACCGGCTCCAGCCCGTGATGCTCGCCGAGCATGTCGCGCAGATCGATCTCGATGCTTCGGGTGAGCGTGGTGAGCGGTACGTCGTCTTCCTTGTTCTCGAACGGGTTCTGCATGTCGTTACCGATCTGCAGCAGGGCAAGAAACAGGAAGCCCGCGACCGTGGATCCCAGCGGCGTGTACAGACCCAGGCTTTCCACCAGGCCCAGCGGCAAGAGCAGGCAGAAACCGTGGGTGAAGATGGCAGGATAGGTCGCGTACTGCTGCGGCAGCGGCGTGTTCTTGATCCGCTCCATGCCGCCTTGTGCGTTGCTGATGTCCGACATCGTGCGCGCTAGCGTGGCGAGCAGGATCGGATCGGGTCGGCTTTCAGGCAGCAGGACGGCCGTGTCCGCATGGATGGCATTGGGCACGTTGGCCACGCTGCGCAGGCGCTTCAACTCGTCGGTGCCGAGGTGGGCTTCCAGTTCTTCCCACGGGGCCTGCCGACGCAGATGCATGCGCAGGGCATGCACATAGGCGATCTGCCGATGGGCGACCGTGACGGCCAGGCTGCGATCCGGCAGCAAGGTGAGCGCATCGCGCGCGAGGGTGCGCGATGCGTTGACCATCGCACCCCACAGCGTGCGAGCCTCCCACCAGCGTGCATAGGCGGTGGTGTTGCGGAAGCTCAAGTACACCGCCACGGCCGAGCCGAGCAGGGTGAGCGGCAGCGCGGGAAACTCCACCCAGCCAGGCCCGACGAAGTACCAGACCGCCGTGACGGCGACGTCCCATGCCAGCAGCCAGACCAGCGGACGGCCGACGTAACGGAGAATGTGACCGACGTGCGCCCGTCCGGGCAGGATCATTGGCCGTTCTCGCGCTTGATCGCCTCCGCCAGAGGCACGAAGTGGTCGCTGGTTTCGTCCAGCACGGAGACCTTGCCGTCGCCGATGTTGTAGACCCAACCCTGCAGGTTGAGCTCCCCATTGGCGCGCGCGGCGGCCACGGCCGGATGCGTCCGTAGGTGGGCAAGTTGCAGGCGCACGTTTTCCTCGATCACTGTGCCCAGCATGTCGGGCCCGTCCACCTTGCGAGCGAAGACCGCGCTTCGTGCGGCCTGCGCGTTGCGCAGCCAGGCTTCCACGGTGGGCAGGTCCTTGGTGGAATCCGGATTGAGCAGGCCCTTCATGGCGCCGCAATCGGTGTGTCCGCACACCACCACGTGGCGCACGCGCAGCACGGCCACCGCAAACTCCACGACCGCGGACACGCCACCCAGCATTTCGCCATAGGCGGGCACGATGTTGCCGATGTTGCGGCAGACGAACAGCTCGCCCGGCTGGGTCTGCGTGATCATCTCGGGAACCACGCGGGAATCGGCGCAGGTGATGAATAACGTGTGCGGGCTCTGGCCTTCGGCCAGTTCGCTGAAAAGCTTCTGGCTCTCGGGGAAGACCTTGTGGCTGAAGTCTTCGACGCCCTTGAGCAGGCCCAGCAGGCTGTCGTCGCGGGGGGTGTCCTGGGTCATTCGCTACCTCGTAGTACGGACCGCGCGGGGCGGGGCGCGCGAAGTTTATGCCAAAGCGGGCCGCTGCGGATGCGCGGGAGTATGGGGCGGCATTCCTCAGCGATTCGTGACGATTGCCCGGTCTACGCACAAAAAAAGGTTCGTTGCGGAATTCCGGGGTGCAGTCTGGATACGTCGGCTCGTTCGCCGCGGCGTGACGGCATGGTCCAGCGGCTGGAGCTACCGCTAGCTTGTGCGGCGAGGCCAGAGCCTTCGGTGTCCCCCCTCGCTGCTTCAGACAGGTCCTCCGCGTTCGAAAAGGACGGCCGCTGGCGCGGCCCGTGTACCTAGTGGCCTTCGGCCGCTCTCTTGTGCGGAACTCGCCTCGAGGGGAGACACCGAAGACTCCCGCGATGATTGAGGTTGCGTGTTGGGAGAGCCACAACCGCTAGAAAACCTTCCCGGTAATGCGCAATGAACCCAAAAAAAAGCCGCCCTGCTTGCACAGGGCGGCCTGGGTTCACCTGAGGCTTACGCTTCCGCGTCTTCCTTGTACGCGTCGATCGGAATGCAGGCGCACATGACGTTCTTGTCGCCGTAGACGTTGTCCACGCGCGACACCGGCGGCCAGTACTTCGACAGCTTCAGCGAGGGCAGCGGGAAGGCCGCAAGTTCTCGCGGATAGGCGTGAGTCCACTCGCTGCCCGTGACCATGGTGGCCGTGTGGGGAGCGTTGCGCAGCGGGTTGTCCTCGCGATCCAGGCGACCGTCTTCCACCGCGCGGATCTCGTCGCGGATCTGGATCATGGCGTCGATGAAACGGTCCAGTTCGTGCTGCGATTCGCTCTCGGTCGGCTCGACCATCAGCGTGCCCGCCACGGGGAAAGACAGCGTCGGCGCGTGGAAGCCGAAGTCGATGAGGCGCTTGGCGACGTCTTCAGCGCCCACGCCCGTGGCGTCCTTCAGCGGGCGCAGGTCGAGGATGCACTCGTGGGCCACCAGGCCGTTACGGCCGGTGTAGAGCGTCTTGAAGTGCGGCGCGAGACGCTTGGCGATGTAGTTGGCGTTGAGCAGCGCGACCTGGGTCGCCTTACGCAGGCCTTCGGTGCCCATCAGCGTGATGTACATCCAGGAGATCGGCAGGATCGACGCGGAACCGAACGTTGCCGCGCTGACCATACCCACGTCGCCCTCACCGCCGAACGCGCGCGGAAGGAACGGCGCGAGATGCGACTTGACCGCGCACGGGCCCACGCCCGGGCCACCGCCGCCGTGCGGAATGCAGAAGGTCTTGTGCAGGTTGAGGTGCGAGACGTCCGAACCCCACTTGCCCGGCTTGGCGACGCCGACCAGCGCGTTCATGTTCGCGCCGTCCGTGTATACCTGACCGCCGTGCTTGTGCACGGCTTCGCAGATGGCGACCACGTCTTCCTCGAACACGCCGTGCGTGGACGGGTAGGTGATCATGATCGCGGCGAGGCGGTCCGAGTACTTCTCGGCCTTCTCGCGGATGTCGTCGACGTCGACGTTGCCGTTGGCATCGCAGCGGGTGACCACCACGGTCATGCCGCACATCTGCGCCGATGCCGGGTTGGTGCCGTGCGCCGATTCGGGAATGAGGCAGATGTCGCGATGACCTTCGCCGCGCGAGCGGTGATAGGCGCGGATCGCCAGCAGGCCGGCGTATTCACCCTGCGCGCCGGAATTCGGCTGCAGGCTCACGGCGTCGTAACCCGTGCATTCCACCAGCATCGCTTCCAGCTCGTCGATCAGCTGCTTGTAGCCCTGGGCCTGGTCGGCCGGGGCGAGCGGATGGATGTTGGCGAACTCCGGCCACGTCACCGGAATCATCTCGGCGGTGGCGTTGAGCTTCATGGTGCACGAGCCCAGCGGGATCATCGTGCGGTCGAGCGCGAGATCCTTATCGGCGAGGCCGCGCAGGTAGCGCAGCAGTTCGTGCTCGCTGTGATGCGTGTTGAACACCGGATGCTGCAGGAAGTCGACGTCGCGCAGCAGGGCCTTCGGCAGCGCGTCCGGCGTGGCGGCGTCGAGCGCGTCGATGTCGTCGATCGAGGCGCCGAAGACGCCCGCGAGCGCCAGGACGTCCGCGCGCGTGGTGGTTTCGTCGAGACTGATACCGACGCTGCTGCCGTCGATGGCACGCAGGTTGATGCCGGCTGCTGCAGCCTTGGCATGGATCGCCTTGGCATCCACGCCGGTGACGTGCAGCGTGTCGAAGAAGTCGGCGCCGGTGGCGACGCCGGCCTTGCCCAGTGACGCGGCGAGGATGGCGGTGAGCCGATGCGTGCGACGGGCGATGCGCACGAGCCCCTCCGGACCGTGGTACACGGCGTACATGCTGGCCATGACGGCGAGCAGTACCTGCGCGGTACAGATGTTGGACGTGGCCTTCTCGCGGCGGATGTGCTGCTCGCGCGTCTGCAAGGTGAGCCGATAAGCCGGCTTGCCTTCCGTGTCGACGGACACGCCGATCAGGCGGCCCGGCATCGAGCGCTTGTACGCATCGCGGCAGGCGAGATAGGCGGCGTGCGGGCCGCCGAAGCCGTAGGGCACGCCGAAGCGCTGCGTGTTGCCCACGACGATGTCCGCGCCCCAGGTACCCGGTGCGGCGATCAGTGTGAGCGCGAGCAGGTCGGTGGCGACGCACACGACACCGCCGCGTGCATGCGTGGCATCGGCGAGCGCCTTGTAATCGTTGATGCGGCCGAAGGTGTTCGGATACTGCAGCAGCACGCCAAAGCTCTCGACGCTGGCGCCTTCGCTGTCGTCGCCCACGTGCAGTTCGATGCCGATGCCGTCGGCGCGTGTGCGCAGCACTTCAAGCGTCTGCGGATGGACGTCCTTGGAGACGAAGAACACTTTCGACTTGGACTTGGCCGAGCGCTTGGCAAGCGCCATGGCTTCGGCTGCCGCGGTGCCCTCGTCGAGCAGCGACGCGTTGGAGATGTCCATGCCGGTGAGGTCGGCGACCATCGTCTGGAAGTTGATCAGGGCTTCCATGCGGCCCTGCGAGATTTCTGCCTGGTACGGCGTATATGCCGTGTACCACGCCGGATTTTCCAGCACGTTGCGCAGAATGACGTTCGGGGTGAGCGTGCCGTAGTAGCCCTGGCCGATGAAGCTCCGGAACACGGTGTTGCGGTCCGCGATGGCGCGGATCTTCGCCAGCGCTTCCTCTTCCGTCACGGCGCGGGGCAGGGCGAGCGGGGCAGGCGACTTGATCGAGCCGGGGACGATGGCGTCGGTCAGCGCGTCGAGCGAATCGTGGCCGACCACGCGCAGCATCTCGCCGATTTCGGCATCGTTCGGGCCGATGTGACGCTCGATGAAGGCGCCGTGGTTCTCAAGATCGCGCAGCGAGGGAGAGGTTTTCTGGCTCATGGGCTTGGAGGCATCCGCAGTAACGCGCCGTGCCGGCACGTGGGGCGCCCCTCTGTCCTTTTGCCTGAGAGTTTGGAGGCGGAAAGCCTCTTGCACCTTCGGCGCCGGATCGAACCGGTCTCTCCAGAGTGATGACTGCGCGGTGGTATGGGAGCCTGAGCGATTACGGGCGTTGCGCCTTCGGCAGCGGGTCCGTCCGCTTCTCCCACCGAGCCTTGCGGGGGGAATTATACAGGGCTGCGGGCGGGGATGTCGGCGGGGCTTGGGTGGGCGTCGGAGGCCGGGAGCATCGGCGCCGCCCGGTGCTTCGCTAGGACCGATCGGCCCGCGCCAACACATAGGCCCGGCACATGGCGGGCAGTTCGCTCCGCAGGACGGCAATCGCCTCCGGGGAGGCTTCGTGTTCGAGCACGGCCTGCACGGTGCCCGTCATCAACGTGCGCAACGCGTAACCGGTGCGCGATACGTCGTCGAAGCGGACGTCCGGCGCACCGGCCAGCAGACGCGCGACGATGTCGTCGGCGCGCTGCCGTATATCCTCGACGAGCGACGCCGTTTCCAGTTCGGTGGCGACCACGTAGAGCACCCGGGTACCGGGCATGCCGCGCAGCTTGGCATCGAGGTAGGCATGCGCAAGCCCCTCCGCCATCTCGGCGAGCGGCGCGTGTTGCAGCCGCTCGCTGGCGTCCTCGAGCGCCGCGATCACCTCTTCGAGGTAATCCTCCAACACCGCATACATCAGCGCCTGTTTGTGCGGGAAGTACTGGTACATCGTGCCGACCGAGACGCCGGCGCGAGCTGCGACACGCGTCGTGGTCAGGCCGTGGTAGCCGTCCATCAGCAAAACCTGAATGGTGGCCTCGAAAATGGCCGCCACTGTGGCTGCCGAGCGCGCCTGGCGCGGCGTTTTCCGCGGTTTTAGAGCGTCGGAAGGGGCGACGGGCATATGCGAATGTAAATCCTGAAAAGTGATGCCAAGTCTACGTTGGGGACGACCCGCCACCTATCCAACGAGGAACCCGCATGACCCAGCAAGAACGCATCACCCTCATCACCGGTGCCAACAAGGGCATCGGCCTGGAAGTCGCTCGGCAGCTTGGCAAGGCAGGCCATCGCGTGTTGCTCGGCGCTCGCGACGCGGGCCGCGCGCAGGCCGCGGCCGATCGGCTGCGCGGCGAAGGTGTGGACGCGCGCATCGTCGCCATCGACCTCGACGACCCGGCATCGGTTGCGGCCGCCGTCGCCGACGTCGAGCGGCACGAAGGCCGCCTCGACGTCCTGGTGAACAACGCCGCCGTCGTCGACCCTGCCGACGGCCCAGCCGGCACCGCCGACCCCGCCGCTGTCCGGCGCATCTTCGACACCAACTTCTTCGGCAGCATCGCGGTCACCCAGGGCTTTCTTCCGCTGCTCCGCAAGTCGGCCGCCGGCCGCATCATCAACGTGTCCAGCGGCCTGGGCTCGATCGCCCTGAACGCCGATCCGAAGTGGGAGTACGCGGCGGTGAAACTGCTCGGCTACAACGGCTCCAAGGCGGCGTTGAACCTTTTCACCGTCCTTCTCGCGGCCGAGTTGGAAGGTGAAGGCATCCGGGTGCACGCGGTCAATCCGGGCTACACCGCTACCGATCTGAACGGCAACAGCGGCCATCAGACCGTCGCGGAAGGTGCGCAAGAGATCGTCCGTCTGGCACGCCTGGACGGTGGCCCCACCGGCACCTTCACGAACAAGGACGGCCCGGATCCCTGGTAAGCGTTCAAGTGAGCCAGCGTCTCGATCTCGCGGACGCGTGGCTCTTCGTTCTTGTGGGAGCCGCCATGGCGGCGAGGGGAAGCTTGCCAGTGGGAGCCACGCGCCGGTGGGAGCCAGCCTGCTGGCGATGGGAGCTTGCCTCACGCTAAACCGCTTCGTTGGCTTTTCGCCACCAGGGTGGCTCCTACCTTTGCTTCGTAGGTATCGCGCCGCTATATGGCGGCTCCCGCCTTTGCTTCGTTGGTTTCCCCCCGCTGTGGCGACTCCTGCACATTGTCCTCGGCGCTTCGTTGGGGGCCGGAACTTGCCCCGGCGATCCTGGTCTCTCAACCAGCGACCGCTAGGGGACAGGTACGGTGCCGCCAGGGAAGAACACCACGATCACTCGGTTGCCATGGCGGCGCATTGTCGGGAACGGCGTGCTTTTCGGCGTTATCGCTTCGCTGCACCTGTTCCTTTTCGTCGTCCTCATAGCGATGCGTCCGCGCTTCTTGCCTGGCGACATGCCTTGGCACCGTGGCAACGACGTCGCGCTTGAGGTGCGATGGGTCGCGGTGCCTTCCGTTGCGCGTGCCTCGTCGCCCGCCAGGTCGGTGATGCCTCGCGGCCCGAGCCGACCCACGCATCGACCATCGATAAACCGCGGGACGAGCCTGTCGTCGGCCGCCTCCACGCCTCATCCTGCGGCAGCGTCCGTACCCATGGGAGACACGTCCGTTCCTGGCGATTTGCCTCAGGCGGCAGCGGCGAACGACTTCGGAGACCCGTCGATTCGCCGTGCGCTCAATGATGATGCGTCCGGAGCCGCTCCCGCATTGCCCGGCGGAAGCGATGCGTCTCTGTCGCGGGCGTTTCGTGTAGCACAACCGCCGAGCCTCAAAGATCGAGTGAAGTCCGTCGGCAATTACATGAATTGCAGCATCGTCGAAATGGCTCGCAATCGCCCGGGCCAATTGAACGTGGTGCGGATAGGCGAGGCATACAGCGCGCTTGGCTGCAAGAAATAACGAGCGGCGCAGCGTTTCAAGTGGGAATAGAATGGGCGAGCAACACCGGAGGCGGATATGGCGAAGCAGCGAAGCTACTGGTTCGGACGCAAGCGCGTTGGCTGGGGTATCGGCCCGACTAGCTGGCAAGGTTGGGCAATCATGGCCGCCTACACCGCGCTCATGATCGCTTCAACGAAAGTCGGATTTCTCGTCGCGCACCCCATGTGGGAGGGCGTGCTGGCGGTGTCGCTTACCTTCGCCTTGTTCGCGGTGATGTTCGTCACCTACGACCGGTCCGAACGCATGTGACGCATTGTGTTTGAGCGCTCAGGCTTGCGTATGGCCCGTGTCGCGCTCGATCCACGTGAGCACGAATGCTTCCAGCGACGTGCGTGGCGGAAGTTTCAGGCCGGCAGCATGGACGAAGGCAGCGGATGCCTGGAGAAATGCCTGCTTCGCTTGCGCAGAGTCCCGTCGCGCTGACGCCTGTCGCTGGCGCATCTGCACAACATGCGTCGACGGCTGTCCAGGCCGGGCGAACTTCGCATACCGGCGCAATTCGTCAGCAGCCGTGGTGGTGTCACGCGCCGCACGATCCATGGCGGCTCGACATTCGCGCGCATGAGCGAGGTGAGCCGAGGCTTCGGCGCTGAGGCTGGCGGACGGGGGGAGAGGAATGCCGCTCATGAATACTTAGCCCCTAAAACAACGAAGCCCCGCATCGCTGCGGGGCTTGGTCTATAATTGGTGCCCAAGAGAGGACTCGAACCTCCACGGTTTTACCCGCTAGTACCTGAAACTAGTGCGTCTACCAATTCCGCCACCTGGGCAGGTGTCTCGAAGCAGCGTCGCCGCCCCGTGAGCCGCGTAGATTAGGTAGGTCCGGGAAACTTGTCAACGATTTTGCACTCCGGATGTGAAACTATTCGCATCCCCCTTCAAAGGTTTCTACGTGACGAAGAAAAAGAAAGGTTCGGGCGCCGAACACGGCCCCCGTAAACCCAAGGCCAGCCGCCCCGGCAAGGCACTGGCCAAGTACGCCGACCGCATGCCGGCCGCGGTCGATCCGCATGCCGAACGCGAGGCGCAGCGCTACGACCAGCCCATCCCCAGCCGCGAGGCCATCCTGGCCCTGCTGGAGGAGCGCGGCGAGTTGCTCATGGCGGAAGACATTGCCCGGGCGCTCCGCCTGTTCACCGATTACGAGATCAACGCCCTGGGCAAGCGCCTCGGGGCGATGATTCGCGATGGCCAGCTGCTGCGGAACCGCCGCGGTGGCTACGCGCCCGCGCAGAAGCTCAGCCTCATTCCGGGCCGGGTGATCGCCAACGCGGAGGGCTACGGCTTCCTGCGGCCAGACGAAGGCGGCGACGATCTTTATCTCTCGCCGTCGCAGATGCGCAGCGTGCTGCACGGGGACCGTGTGCTTGCCAGCGTGGTCGGTATCGACCGTCGCGGCCGCCGTCAGGGCGCTATCGTGGAAGTGCTGGAGCGGCGTTCGCCGCGCCTCGTGGGCCGCGTGGTCGTCGAGAACGGCGTGACCCTGGTCGAGCCGGACGACCGCCGCCTGCACCAGAACATCATGATTCCCGCCGGCCGTGACGCTGGCGCGCGTTCGGGCGAGATCGTGGTCGCCGAGATCACCGATCCGCCGACGCCGCATCGCGGCCCGCTGGGCACCATTCGCGCGGTATTGGGCGAGCGCCTGGAACCGTCGCTGGTGGTCGAGATGGCGATTGCCAGCCACGACCTTCCGCACGAGTGGCCGGTGCCGGTCGTTCGCCAGGCCGAAGAAGTGGAGCCGAAGGTCACGTCCGACGAGCGCAAGGGCAGGGTGGATATCCGCAAGCTGCCGCTGGTGACGATCGACGGCGAGGACGCGCGCGACTTCGACGACGCGGTCTACGCCGAGGCGCTGAAAGGCGGCGGTTTCCGCTTGATCGTCGCGATTGCCGACGTGTCGCACTACGTGCCCGTGGGTACGCCGCTGGACGTGGAAGCCTACGACCGCAGCACCTCCACGTATTTCCCGGGCTTCGTCGTGCCGATGCTGCCCGAGACGCTGTCGAACGGCATCTGCTCGCTCAATCCCAAGGTCGATCGCCTGTGCATGGTCTGCGACATGGAGATCGACGAGGAAGGCGAGGTCCAGCGCGCCAAGTTCTACGACGCGGTGATGTACTCGCATGCACGACTCACCTACAACAAGGTCTGGCAGGCGGTGGGTGAGCGCAACGCGGACGTGCGCCACGAAATCGCCGACGTGCTGCCGCAGGTGGAAACGCTGCATCGGCTGTACAAGGTGATGGCGAAGGCGCGCAAGCGTCGCGGCGCCATCGATTTCGAAACGCCCGAGGTGAAGTTCCGCCTCGCACCGTCGGGCGACGTGGTGTCCATGGGCGCCTCGGATCGCAACGACGCACACAAGCTGATCGAGGAATGCATGATCGCCGCGAACGTGCAGGCGGCCAAGTTCCTTTCCAAGCGCAAGGTTCCTGCGCTGTATCGCGTGCATGCGCCGCCGCCGGCCGAGAAGTACGAGGACCTCCTGCAGTTCCTGCGCGAGTTCAAGCTCAAGATGCCGCCGGCCGACGAAGTCACCCCAGCCGACTTCTCCGCGCTTTTGAAGAAAGTGCACGATCGTCCGGAAGCAGAACTGATCCAGTCGGTGTTGCTGCGCGCACAGAGCATGGCCGTGTATCACCCCGAGAATCAGGGGCACTTCGGCCTGGCGTTGGATGCGTACGCGCACTTCACGTCGCCCATTCGCCGTTACCCGGATCTGCTCGTTCACCGCGCCATTCGCTACGCCATTACCAAGGGCAAGCCTGCCGACTACACCTACAGCGAAAGCCAGATGGCTTCGATGGCCGTGCATTGCTCGCAGCGCGAACGTCGTGCCGAGGAAGCCGAGCGCGATGTCGACGAGCGCTTCAAGTGCGCGTGGATGGAGAAGCACGTCGGCGAAGAATTCGCCGGCACCATCACGGGCGTGACCTCGTTCGGCCTGTTCGTCGAACTGGCGGCGTCGCGTGTGTCGGGTCTCGTGCACGTGTCGCAGTTGCCCAACGATTACTACAAGTTCGATCCCACGCGTCACCTGCTCTCGGGCGAGCGCACTGGCGAAAGCTATCGCCTGGGCGACTACGTGAGCGTGCAGGTACTGCGCGCCAGCCTGGAAGATCGCAAGATCGACTTCCGTCTCGTGGCCCGTCTTGCCGCCTTGCCGAAGCCGCCTCCGCCGGTATCCACCTTGCCCCCGCGCGCGCCGCGTTCGGGTATGGCGGAAGCGGGCATGGCGATCGGTCGTGCGGCGAAGAAGGCCGTGGGTCGCATTTTCGGAAGTCGCACGAAGAAGGTGGCCGAGCCGGTCGAGGCACCGGTGCGGGTTACGCGTCCGGTTGCCGAGTCCGAGACCGCTGCTCCGTCGCAGCGGCGCGGTTCCGGCCGGCACGGTGGCCAGGCGGGCGGCTACGAGCAGCCGCGCGGCAAGGGCGGCGGAAAGGCTGCGGCCGAACCGTCGAGGCGCGGACGCGCCTCGAACGAAGATGCGCCGTCGCGAGGCCGTGGCCCCGCGAAGACCGCCCCGCGAAAGAACACCGTGACCGAGACGCCGGCCAAGACGGCACCGGCCAAACGCACCGCCACCAAGTCGGCGACGAAGGGTGCGCCGCGTAAACCCAGGAGCAAGCCGCAGGCATGAGCGAGACGTGGATTGTCGGCATCAATCCGGTCGAGGGTGCACTCGCCAACGATCCGGATCGTGTCCGTGAAGTATTGATAGAGCAGAACTCCAAGAACGCGCGCGTGAACGAGATCGCCGCGCAGGCCCGCAAGCTGGGCTTGCCGGTGAAACCGGTGGGCAAGGAGCAACTGGAGAAGCTCGGTGGCGAAGCACGCCACCAAGGCGTGATCGCACGCTATGAAACACCGCCGCTGCGCAGTGAGAACGATCTTCCCGCGCTGCTCGATGCGGCGGGCAGTGACGCACTCGTGTTGGTGCTCGATGGTGTGACCGATCCGCACAACCTCGGTGCCTGCCTGCGCAGCGCTGCGGCAGCTAAGGTCACGGCGGTCGTCGTGCCGAAGGATCGCGCCGTGGGCATCACGCCTACCGTACGTCGTGCCTCGGCGGGCGGCGCCGATCTCGTTCCGGTGATTGCGGCGACGAATCTCGCTCGTGCGCTGCGTCTGCTCAAGGACGCTGGCGTGTGGATCACCGGATTGGATGGCGATACCCAGCAGTCCATCTACGACATCGACCTCAAGGGGCCCATCGCGTTGGTGATGGGCAGCGAGGGCGATGGCATGCGCCGCTTGACCCGCGACACATGCGATTTCGTGGCGAAGATCCCGATGCCCGGCAACATGGAAAGCCTCAACGTGTCCGTGGCGACTGGTGTCGTTCTGTTCGAGGCGTTGCGTCAGCGAGGAGGAGCACGATGAACCTGTTCTGGCACGACTGGGCCGGTCTGATCGGCGTAACCCTGGTCTTGATCGCGTTCTTCCTTTTGCAGGCGCATAAGCTTTCAGGGCAGGGGTATCCCTATCAGGTGATGAACCTGCTGGGCGCGTTTGGCATTCTTCTGTCGCTGATCTTCGGCACGTTCAACCTGTCGGCATTCCTGCAGGAAATGGCTTGGTTTCTCATCAGCGTGTACGGCATCGTCCGTGGCGTACGGTTGCGCCGCGCGGCGACCGTCATCCCGCCCTGAACGGCGCGCCACCGATACGCCATCGATAAACTGACACGCGGGCCGGCGCCATGCCGGCCCGCTCGGAAGGACGACCTTCCGTATGCCTTCTCTCCGCGGGGACGACCCCGCCCTGGCGGAGCCATGTCATGTACTGGATGATTCTTTTTCTAGCCGGTCTTTTCGAGATCGGCTGGGCCGTCGGCCTGAAATACACCGAGGGATTCACCCGCTGGTGGCCGAGCGTACTCACGGTGCTGGCTATGATCGTCAGCATCGTTCTGCTGGCTGTTGCCACCAAGAAGCTGCCGCTGGGCACTGCTTATGCGGTGTGGACCGGCATCGGTGCGGTGGGCGCGGTGACGCTCGGTATCGTGCTGTTCGGCGAATCGGCCCAGCCGTTGCGGCTGCTTTGCGTCGGGTTGATCGTGGCGGGCATCGTGGGCCTGAAGCTCACCGCCTGATTCAGCGGCGTCGAGCGAGTGGTGCGGCGAGCGCACGGTTGCGGGCATGTCGCCCACTTGCCTCGCCGCCATGGAGGCTCCTACAACGTTAGCGCGTGAGCCGCCATTTCATTGTGGGAGCCGCCATGGCGACGAGGCAATCTCGCGCAGGCAGTGATCCTCCGCCGCTGGAACGGTTCTACGACGGACTACTTGCCGAAATCCGGGTTTGCAGTGGTGTCGCGCTTGGCGCGCGGCGCCACCAGCGGCTCACCGTGCACGACGAACCACACGTTCTCCGCGATGTTCGTGGCGTGGTCGCCGATGCGCTCGATGTTCTTCGCCATGAACAGCAGGTGCGTGCACGGCGTGATATTGCGCGGATCTTCCATCATGTAGGTGAGGAGAGCGCGGAATACAACCGTATAGGCCTCGTCGAGGTCCGCATCGGACTTCCATACTTCGTACGCTGCCTCGGCATCCTGGTCGTTATAGGCCTTGAGCACGTTGCGAAGCTGGTCCGCCGCGAGTTCGGCGAGGTTGGCGAGACCACCGGCGGCGGTGATCGGCGCCACGCGGCTGAGCGGGATGGACCGCTTGGCGACGTTGGCGGCGTAGTCGCCGATGCGTTCGATGTCGGCGGCGATGCGCAACGCGGCGAACACGTTGCGCAGGTCGCCCGCGATCGGAGCGCGCAGGGCCAGCAGACGAACCACGTCCTGGCTGATTTCCTGCTCCAGGGCGTCGATGGCGTCGTCGTTGTCGACCACGCGCTGGGCGGCGCGTTCGTCGCGGCGCTCCACGACGTCGATGGCGGCTTCGAGCTGCGCGACGGCGAGTTCGCCCATCCGGACGATCTCGCCGGTGAGGCGCTTCAGTTCGTCGTCGTAGCTCTTGATGATGTGCTGGTGCGTGTTGTTCATCGCTTGCCTCGGAATCGGGGGCTTAGCCGAAACGGCCGGTGATGTAGTCTTCCGTCTGCTTCTTGTCCGGCTTGGTGAAGATCTTTTCGGTCCGGTCGAACTCGATCAGCTCGCCCATGTACATGAAGGCGGTCATGTCCGAGCAGCGTGCGGCCTGCTGCATGTTGTGGGTCACGATCACGATCGTGAAGTCCCGCTTCAGTTCTTCCACCAGTTGCTCGATGCGGCTGGTGGCGATGGGATCGAGCGCGGAGGTCGGTTCGTCGAGCAGCAGGACCTCAGGCCGCAGCGCAATGCCGCGGGCGATGCACAAGCGCTGCTGCTGGCCGCCGGACAGGCCTAGCGCGCTTTGCTTCAGCTTGTCCTTCACCTCGTCCCACAGGGCCGCGCTGCGCAGCGCTTGCTCGACGCGACTTTCCATGTCGGCGCGCGAGAGCTTCTCGTGATGGCGGATGCCGTAGGCCACGTTCTCGAAGATCGTCATCGGGAAGGGCACGGGCTTCTGGAACACCATGCCGACCTTGCTGCGCAGACGGTTCAGCGAGTACTTCGGATCGAGGATGTTCTCGCCGTCGAGCATGATCTCGCCGCTGGCGCGCAGGCCCGGGTAGATCGCATAGATGCGGTTGAAGATGCGCAGCAGGGTGGACTTGCCGCAACCGGACGGACCGATGATCGCCGTGACCTGCTTCTCCGGAACGTCGAGCGAAATGTGCTTCAACGCATGGAAGTCGCCGTAGTGGAAGTTGACGTCGCGCGCGGTCATCTTCGCCGGCACCTGGCCAAGGTCCACGCCCGAGGCGTGGGGCGACGTGCCGAAGCCCGGCTTGGCGGCCACTTCGTTCATGTTAGTCATGGGACACCTTGGAACGCGAGAAGATAAGGCGGGCGATAAGGCTGAGCGCCAGCACGAACATGGTAAGCACGAAGGCGCCGGCCCAGGCGAGCGTGTTGATGTCGGGACTCGGATCCTTCGTGTACTCGTAGATCACCTGCGGCAGGCTCGGCATCTTGTCCAGCGGGTTGAAAGTCATGAAGTTGTTGCCGAACGCCGTGAATAGCAGCGGAGCGGTCTCGCCACTGATGCGCGCGAGGGCCAGCAGCACGCCGGTGACGATGCCCGAGCGTGCGGCACGGATCAGGATCTGCGTGGTGAGCTTCCACTGCGGGACGCCGAGGGAGAGCGCGGCTTCGCGCAGGGTGCCGGGCACCAGGCGCAGCATCTCGTCGGTGGTACGCACGATAACGGGCAGGGCGATCAGGGCGAGCGCCACGCCGCCAGCGAGACCCGAGAAGGTGACTTCGCCGTGAGTGAGGTACTGCGACGGCAGCACCACGATCGTGTAGACGAACAAACCGAGCACGATGGACGGAGCGGACAGCAGGATGTCGTTGAGGAAGCGGATCGTCGGGCCGAGGCGAGAACGGCGGGAATACTCCGCCAGCCATGTGCCGGCCGCGACGCCGATCGGCGTGGCGATGAGGATGCCCAGCACATTGAGGATCAGGCTGCCCACCATGGCGTTGGCCAGGCCTCCCTCCTCACGGTAGGCGGTGATCTTGGTGAAGAGCTGCGGCCTTAGCGCGGCGATACCCTGGCTCAAGGTCTCCCAGAGAATCCAGGCAAGGAAGAGCAGGCCAACGCCCGTGGCCGCGATGCTCAGCGTCATGGCCAGAATGTTCTTGATCCGGCGCTTGGTGTAGAGCGAAGCAGACATCAGCGGCCCTCCTTGGTGGCGAGGCGGCGGAGCATGAGTCGCGCGATGAGGAGCACGATGAACGTCACTACGAAGAGCAGGAAGGCCAGCGCCATCAGCGAGGAGCGCTGCAGCCCCTGCGCTTCGCCGAACTGGTTGGCGATGGTAGAAGCGATGGAGCTGCCGGTCTCGAGGAAGGAGAGCGAGAACTTGAAGGTGTTGCCGAGCACGAAGGCGACGGCCATCGTTTCGCCGAGCGCTCGGCCGAGACCGAGAAACACGCCGCCGATGACGGCAGTACGTGTGTAAGGCACCACGATGTCCCAGACCACTTCCCACGTGCTGGAGCCGAGCGCATAGGCCGACTCCTTGAGACGCGTCGGCACCGTCTGGAACACCTCGCGCATCACGGAGGAGATGAAGGGGATGATCATCACGGCGAGCACGAGGCCCGCTGTGAGCACGCCGGCACCGAAGAAAGGGTATTCGCTGGAGAAGAACTTGGCGATCCCCGGCACGTGCTGGACCAGCCACGACACCTTGCCGTCGGGTGGATCGGCGCTGAAGTTGTTCATCAGCCACGGCTTGATGTGCTCCGCGACGAAGGGCGCGAAGATGAAGAGACCCCACATGCCGTAGATGATCGAGGGAATGCCGGCCAGCAGTTCGATGGCCGAGGCGACGGGACCGCGCAGCCATTGCGGTGCGATCTCAGTCAGAAAGAGGGCGATGCCGAAGCTGATCGGCACGGCGACCACGAGGGCGATCAACGCGGTACCGACGGTCCCCATGATGGGTACCAGCGCACCGTACTGGTCGTTGCTCGGGTCCCAGGCGGCGCTGGTCAGGAAGCCCCAGCCGAATGTGCGGAACGCGTCCTGGCCGAGCCAGAGCGTCGAGCCCGCCGCACCGACGAGAGACAGAAGCACGAGAAGGGCGCAGACCTTCAGTACCGCACCGAAGACGCGATCGTTGCGCGAGTCCCGGGCATTGCGGGCCGCCTCGACGGATCGATCGGGGGCCGTCATGGCATTGCTGGCGGTGGCATGCATGGTGGATGCGGTTTCCGAGGCCTGGGCAAACTGTGGGTCGCCGCTCCCTGCGGAACGGCGACCCCCTTTTACGACAGTCTGGACCGGAAGTATTTCACCGGCCGGACAGATCGGCGATTACTTGAAATCGGAAGCCCAGTAAGCCTGGATCTTCTGCGTCAGGGCCGGCGGCAGCGCGACGTAGTCGAGCGAGGCGGCGTCGCCCTGACCCTTGTCGAACGCGTACTTGAAGAAGTCGAAAGCGACCTTCGTGTGCGACGCGTTCTTGGACTTCTTGTACATGATGATCCAGGTGGTGGCGGTGATCGGCCACGCCTGGTCGCCCGAAGCGTTCGTCATGATGAGGTTGAAGTCCTTGGCCGAGGCCCAGTCAGCCGTGGCGGCTGCGGCAGCGAAGGTCTCTGCGGTCGGCTCCACCCACTTGCCGGCGGCGTTCTGCATCTGCGCGTAGGAGATGCTGTTCTTCTTGGCGTAGGCGTACTCGACGTAGCCGATCGAGCCCGGGATCTGGCGGACGTACTGCGAGACGCCCTCGTTGCCCTTGCCACCCACGCCGGTCGGCCAGTCGACGGCCGTGCCGAACTTCACCTTCGACGCCCATTCCGGGCTGACCTTCGACAGGTAGTTGGTGAAGTTGAACGAGGTGCCCGAGCCATCCGAACGATGCACGACGGTGACCTTGACGTCCGGGAGCTTGAGGCCCGGATTCGCGGCGGCGATGGCCGGGTCGCTCCAGCGGGCGATCTTGCCCATGAAGATATCGGCAAGCAGCGGACCCGTGAGCTTGAGCTCGCCGGCCTTGACGCCCTGGAGGTTCACGACCGGCACGATGCCGCCCACGACGCTCGGGAACTGACCGAGACCGAACTTGGTGAGGTCTTCGCTGCTCATCGGCGCGTCGGAGGCGCCGAAGTCGATGGTGCCCTCCTTGATCTGCGCGATACCCGCGCCCGAGCCCACGGACTGGTAGTTGATCTTGTTACCCGTCGTCTCGGCGTACTTCGCCGACCACTTGGACAGGACGGGATAGACGAAGCTCGAACCGGCACCGGTGATGTCGGTGGCCTGCGCGGCAGAGATGCCGAACAGCGAGGCAGCGACCAGCGCGGCAATGCGGAGTTTGCGTGTGAACACGGAGAAATCCTCGATGGATAGAGTGTCGGGCGAAGCCCGCCCGGGGCCGTATTCCAGCCCTGCCGTGTTGCAATGAGACGTACCGAATGTTGCAGCGATATGACACCCGCCTTTTTGGTGTCATATTCAGGAACTTACGAAAATGCTCAGGCGATCAGCGGTGCCGTCGTTTCACGCTCGGCAAGCTCCAGCCGACGCCAGCGGTTCACGATCTCGCAGAACAGCTGGGCGGTGCGCTCCGCGTCATAGATGGCCGAGTGGGCCTCGCGGGTGTCGAATTCCAGGCCCGCGGCAAGCACCGCCTTGCTGAGCACCGTCTGCCCATAGGCGAGGCCGCCGAGCGTGGCGGTATCGAAGCAACTGAACGGGTGGAACGGGTTGCGCTTGTGCCCCACGCGGCGCACCGCGGCATTAAGGAAAGCGAGGTCGAAGGCCGCATTGTGTCCGACCAGCACGGCGCGCTGGCAGCCGGCGACGCGCACCGCTTCGCGGATGGCGTTGAAGACGTGATCCAGCGCCTGCCGCTCGGGCAGGGCGCCACGGAACGGGTGGTCGGGGTCGATGCCGGTCACTTCGAGCGAGCGCGGGTCGATGTTCGCCCCTGGAAAGGGCTCGACATTGGCGGCCACCACCGGCTGGGGCACCAGGAGCCCCGAGGGTTCCATGGCGATGGGAACCACGGCGATCTCCAGCAGGGCGTCGCGTTCGGCGTCGAATCCGCCTGTCTCGACATCCACGATGACCGGCAGAAATCCCCTGAACCGCCCGGCCATGGTCGATGCGGTGCTATTGCTCGTCGTATCCATCCGCGAAGGATATCAGCCCGAACGGGCGGGGCGCGCCGGCTGGATGTCGTCTGTGTCGCCGATTTGTCACAAGCGGCGCATTGAACGGTGGTGGTCGACCGATTCTGGGCACCGCGGGCTCCTGGGAGGGCGACGCCGTGGATTGGGTCGCTTGCCGCACGCCACGTCGGGGCGGGTGGTCCGAGAGCCTGCCGACGCTCCAGGGCGTCGTGCAAGCCGGGGAGGGCCAAGCCATCGGCGATGAGCGAATCACGGGCGCCTCCATGTTCGTCTTTCGCAGTGTCGTTACGCGCATCTTGCGAATCGTCTCATGCGTTCATGGGCAAACGGACGTCCAAAAAATGAACGCATTGCATCGAACTCGCGAGGCCAGCGTGTCAAAAACCCGCGCCAGATCGCGATTTTTCCTATGAAGTGCGCCGAATGCTGAATTTGTTGCGACGCCGTACTTGCGTCCGTCACATGCGCTGCGTAGGTTCGGGTCCATGCGACATCACCCGACCACTTTCATTCGACGCATCGCGGGCACGTTCCTCGTGTTCCTCGCGCTCGTCGTTGCGTGGTCCGGCGTCTCGGCAATGCCCAGCGATGCTTCGGCGGGATCGGTCGTCAGTTACAACGTTGCCCATGTCTCCGACGACGACCGCCGTGCCAATGGCGGCGGTGCCGTGAATCTCGACGAACAGGGCGCCGTTCCCAGCCTTGAAGACAATCAAGGCCTGGACGACACCTTCGATCTTCCGCCCGAGCACGCGGTCCGCGTGCCGCGGCTTTCGTCGGCCCGTCCGGCTGACATCCCTGTGTCGCGGCACGCACACGTGCCCGCCTTCGATCTGCGCCCTCCCATCGCCTGATCGCTCCGACACGCGTTCCGCGTGTCCATTTCGCACTTATCCGTTTCTTGAAGCAGGCATCGCCGCCTGCCGCAGCGCCCCCGCGCTCGCTATCCCATGTCCCCCAACGAGGAATTCACTATGGAACGTCTCATCCAGGGCTTCGACCGTTTTCGCCGCCACATGACCAATGAGCAGCGCGACCTGTTCGCACGCCTGGCGTCGGGCCAGACGCCGCACACGATGTTCATCACCTGCGCCGATTCGCGCGTGATGCCGGAAATGATCTTCGAGGCCCAGCCAGGCGACCTGTTCGTCTATCGCAACGTCGGCAACATCGTGCCGCCGTACGCGCAGCATGTCAGTGGCGTCGTCGCAGCGATCGAGTACGCGGTCACGGCACTCAAGGTGCAGCACATCGTGATCTGCGGTCACTCCGATTGCGGTGCCATGAAGGCGCTGCAGAATCCGGCGGCGCTCAAGGGCAAGCCTTCCGTCGAGCAGTGGCTCAAGCATGCCGATGTGGCGCGCTACGTGGTCGCTGAGAACCGTCCCACCATCCATGGTGAGGAAGGCCTCCGCTACCTGACCGAAGAGAACGTCGTCGGCCAGTTGGAGCACATGCGTACCTTGCCCGCGGTCGCGGCTGCCATGGCCAACGGTAGCCTGCGCATCCATGGCTGGATCTACGACATCGCCAAGACCGAGATCACGGCCTTCGATCCGAACGAGGGCCGGTTCCGTCCGCTGCTCGCGGGCGACACGAACCTGCCCGACGCCACCCCGCACGCGCGGTTCTCGACGCCGACGCCGACGCCAGTCGCGTCCGCCGCCTGATAAGGAACCGCTCCATGCGCGCTTATTTCTCCCAGGGCCTCTTTGGCCGCGACCTCCTCGGATCGGTGGTCGTTTTTCTTGTCGCACTTCCGCTGTGCATGGGCATTGCGATCGCCTCGGGCATGCCGCCCAGCGCGGGTCTGATCACGGGCATCATTGGTGGCATCGTCGTCGGCGCCATCGCCGGTTCACCGTTGCAGGTGAGCGGCCCGGCGGCGGGTCTCGCCGTGCTCGTGTTCGAACTGGTACGTGAGCACGGCGTCGCGGCCCTCGGGCCGGTCGTCTTGCTCGCGGGCCTGATCCAGGTCGTGGCAGGCCTGTGCAAGGTAGGTGTCTGGTTTCGCATGACATCGCCTGCGGTGGTTGCGGGCATGTTGTCCGGTATCGGCATCCTCATCGTGGCGTCGCAGTCGCACGTGCTGCTCGACGCCATTCCCAAGGCCCGCGGGCTGGAAAACTTCGCGGCTCTCCCCGCGGCGTTGTGGGAATCGGTGACGGGTGCGGCCGAAGGCCAGGCGCCTGCCGCGCTGATGATCGGCATCGGCACCATCGCGATCATGCTGGGCTGGGAGAAACTGCGTCCGGCGAAGTTGCGCTTCGTTCCCGGTGCATTGCTCGCCGTCGTCGCCATGACGGCGGTGGCGCAGTTGGCCGCGCTGGACGTGAAGCGGGTGGACGTGCCGTCCAACCTGTTCTCGGCCGTAAGTCTGCCGACGATGGGTAGCCTGTTCGGTCTGTTCGACGCCACCCTGCTGATCGCTGCCGCCACGTTCGCCTTCATTGCGAGTGCGGAAACCCTGCTTTCGGCGGCTGCCGTGGATCGCATGCACGATGGTGTGCGTACCAACTACGACCGCGAGCTGACTGCGCAAGGCGTTGGCAACCTCATCTGTGGCTTCCTCGGCGCACTGCCGATGACCGGCGTCATCGTTCGCAGCGCTGCGAATGTGCAGGCCGGTTCGGCGACGCGGATGGCCGCGATCATGCACGGCGGCTGGTTGCTCGGATTTGTCATGCTGCTGCCGTGGCTGATGCGCATGACGCCGGTCTCGTGCCTGGCCGGCATCCTCGTCTTTACCGGCGTGAAGATGGTCAATCCGAAGCAGATCAAGGATCTGGCGGCATACGGCAAGGGCACCGCGGCGGTGTACGTCGCGACCACGGTTGCCATCGTCGCTACGGACCTGCTGACCGGTGTGATCGTCGGCTTCGCTCTGTCGCTGCTGCGTCTGGCTCTGCTCTCGTCGAAGCTGAAGATGGACGTGACGCATCACGACGAGCCCGGTACGGCCACGTTGCACCTCGAAGGTTCCGCGACCTTCCTCAAGGTGCCGACGATGGCGCGTACGCTGGAGCGCATTCCGCCGAACACGCGGCTGTCGGTCATGATGGATCGCCTGCATCACGTCGATCAGGCGTCGCTGGAGTTGTTGCGCGAGTGGGGCAGGAACGCCTCGAAGCGCGGCTGCGAATTGATCGTGGACTGGCACGAACTCGGTCGGCGCGTGGAAGGCGCGCGGCGCCCCGCCTAGTGCAAGACGGCGCTACGAGGGCGGCAACAGTGCGTTGCTCTTGCCGCTCTCGTGGTGACCGGGATGTTATCGCTGCCGTGTTTCGTTTGGCTTCGTCTTGTGCTTGTACGCACACAGATCGACGATCGGGCAGATGGGGCAATCCGGCTTCCGTGCCTTGCAGATGTAACGTCCGTGCAGGATCAGCCAGTGATGCGCGTCCTGCACGAATTCTTTTGGAATGACCTTTTCCAGCTTGTCCTCGACCTTGCGCACATCGGCGCCCGGCGCCAGTCCCGTGCGATTGGCGACACGAAAGATGTGCGTATCGACGGCGATGGTCGGCTGGCCAAAGGCGGTGTTCAGCACCACGTTGGCGGTCTTGCGTCCGACACCCGGCAGTTCTTCCAGTGCCTCGCGCGTCGTCGGTACCTCACCGGCATAGCGCTCGACGAGGATCTGGCTCATGGCGATGAGGTTCTTCGCCTTGTTGTTGTAAAGGCCGATGGTGCTGATGTAGCTCTTGAGCTTATCCAGCCCAAGATCGAGGATCTTCTGCGGCGTATTCGCCACGGGGAAGAGCTTGCGAGTGGCCTTGTTCACACCGACATCGGTGGCCTGTGCGGACAGCGCCACGGCGGTCAGCAATTCGAACGGCGTGGTGTATTCCAGTTCCGTCTTCGGATGCGGATTCAGCTCGCGCAGACGGCTGAACATCTCGACCACGTTGGCCTTTTTCACGGGGTGTCCTTCTTTCGGGCCTTTGCGCGCGCCAGCGCGTCGAGCACGGCGTTGCGTGCCGTGGGCGCGGCGACGTCCGCCTTGCGCGCCGCGAGCTGTTGCTCGCGCGTCTCCCGCTCCACGACCAGTCGCCGCTCACGGCGTTGGAAGCGCCAGCGCGCGGCGTCGGCGTGTGCGCGATCGTCCGCTTGCGCCAGTGGCATCGGGTCGAGCGTGATGCAGTCCACCGGGCAGGCGGGTACGCAGAGTTCGCATCCCGTGCAGAGATCGGCGACCACCGTATGCATGAGTTTCGAAGCGCCGACGATGGCATCCACCGGGCATACCTGGATGCACTTCGTGCAGCCGATGCAGTCGGCTTCCACGATGCGTGCGAGCGCGCGCGGCTTCTCGACGCCTCGGGTCGTATCCAGCGGCACGACGGGGCGGTCCAGCAGCGCGGCCAGACGAGCGATACCGGCAGTACCGCCCGGCGGACAACGGTCGATCGACGCCTCGCCCGCGGCGATGGCTTCGGCGTAAGGCCGACAGCCATGGAACCCGCATTGTTCGCACTGGGTTTGCGGCAGCAGGTCGTCGATACGGTCGGCGAGCGTCGGCGTCATGGCTGTCGGGCAGCGCGCTCTCAGCGAACGGTGGCGCCCGGTGCTGCGCCCTGGTCGGCGTCCAGCAGGAACAGATCGGCGCCGCCGTCACCCGCGGAGAGAATCATGCCTTCCGACACGCCGAAGCGCATTTTGCGCGGCGCGAGATTGGCGATGAACACCACGTTGCGACCGACCAGCTTCTCCGGCTCGCCGTACGCAGCGCGAATGCCCGAGAAGATCTGGCGCGTGCCGAGCGGACCGGCATCCAGTTCGAAACGCAGCAGCTTGTCCGAGCCGTCGACGAACTCGCAGGCCACGACCTTGCCGACGCGGAGGTCGAGCTTCGCAAAGTCGTCGATGGAAATGGTGGCGGTTTCGGTGGCGGCAGCGTCGGTCATGGGCTTGGGTGCTTCTTTGGCTTTCTTGGAGGGTTTGGCATCCGCAGCGGCGGCCTTGGCCTGCTCTGCGGGTGTGAGGGATTCCTTCGAGGCATCGATCATCGCTTCGATACGCTTCGGGTCGAGGCGGCCGAACAGCGGAGAGAATGCGTTGACGGTATGCCCGAAAAGCTCGCGACGAGCGTCCGCGAAATCGACGATCGGGCCGCCCAGAAAATCCTCGGCCGCCGCAACCGCCTTCGGCAGGATCGGCTTCAGCAGGCCGCAGAGCAGGCGAAATGCCTGGATCGCGAACGAGCACACCTGTTGCAGTTCGTCGCGACGCGTTTCGTCCTTTGCGATCACCCACGGTGCCTTGGCGGCGATGTAACCGTTGACGGTGTCGGCCATGGCGACGAATCGGCGCGACACGTCCGCGAATTCGTCGGCTTCGTAGAGTGCTTCCACACCGTCGTACTGGCGCAGCAGTTCTGCCCACAGCGCCGCACCTTCATCGTCGAAACGATCGGCAAGCCTGCCTCCGAAGTGCGTATGCAGGAAGCCCGCGGTGCGGCTCGCGATGTTGGCCCACTTGCCGACGAGGTGCGAATTCACCCGCTCCTCGAACGACTTGAGATCGAGATCGACGTCTACCGGCTGCGGGCCGAGCATCGTGGCGAAGTAGTAGCGCAGCGCTTCGGGATCGAGGCCCGTATCCAGATAGGTGCGGGCCTGGATGAAGGTGCCGCGCGACTTCGACATCTTCGCGCCGTTCACGGTGAGATAGCCGTTCACGTGCAGTGCCGTGGGCGTGCGCATCTGCGCGCCGTGCAGCATGGCCGGCCAGAACAGCCCGTGGAAGTTGATGATGTCCTTGCCGAGGAAGTGGTGCATCTCGGCCGTGCTGTCCGCGCCCAGGAAGTCGTCGAAGCGCACGCCGTTGCGATCGCACAGCGCCTTGAACGAGGCGAGATAGCCGACGGGTGCGTCCAGCCACACGTAGAAGAACTTGCCCGGCGCGTCCGGGATGGGGAAGCCGAAATAGGGCGCGTCGCGTGAGATGTCCCAGTCGCGCAGGCCGTCGTCCAGCCACTCGGTGAGCTTCGCAGCCACACCGCTGTCCATGACCGGCTTGCCGCCGGTGAACTTGCCGCCGAACCAGTCGCGCAGCAGCGACTCGAACTTACCCAGCTCGAAGAAGTAGTGCTCCGAATCGCGCAGTACCGGCGTGGCGCCCGACATCACCGAATACGGTGCGATCAGGTCCGTGGGCGCATAGGTGGCGCCGCAGTTCTCGCAGTTGTCCCCGTATTGGTCGGGCGTGCCACAGTTGGGGCAGGTGCCCTTGATGTAGCGATCCGGGAGGAACATGTCCCGCTCGGGATCGAACAACTGCTGGATGTCGCGCCGGGCGATGTAACCACCGTCGCGCAGACGCTGGTAGATCGCCGTCGCCAGCTCGCGGTTCTCCGGCGAATGGGTGGTGTGGTACTGGTCGTAGCTGAAATGGAAGTCGGTGAAGTCGGCTTCGTGGCTCGCGCGGATCTGCGCGATGTAGTCCTCGGGGGATTTACCGACCTTTTCCGCCGCCAACATGATCGGCGTGCCGTGTGCGTCTTCGCCGGCCACGTACCAGACCTCGTTGCCCTGCATGCGCTGCGCCCGCGCCCAGATGTCGGCCTGGATGTAGCCGAGCATGTGGCCCAGGTGCAGCGGGCCGTTGGCATAGGGGAGGGCGTTGGTGACGAGGATGCGGCGGGCCATGATTCGCGCGGTCGGCTGTAGGACCGGGGATTATGGCATGCGGGTGTAAGGGCGGGTCGGGCGAGAGGCCCCGCCGGTAGAGCGGCGGGCCAAAGACCCATTGTGGGAGCCGCCATGGCGGCGAGGGAATCTGCCTCACGGCTACACCGCTTCATTGGCTTCTCGCCGCCATGGCGGCTCCCACATTGTTGACGCTTCTCGCCGCTATAGCGGCTCCCACAGTGTCGGAGCGATTACTCGACGCGTTGCCATTCCTGGCTGCGGCCGAGCAGGGAGAAGCCGATGTAGCCGTGGACGTCCAGCGTCTTGCCGCTGTCATCGAGCTTGAGCGTGACCTTGTAGATCTTGCCCTTGGCCGGGTCGAGGATCTGGCCGCCGGACCACTCGTCGCCGTCCTTCTTCAGGCCCCACATGATGGTCATGCCCTCGATGGGCTTGTTCTTGCGCTCGCCATCGCATTCCGAGCACACCGGATGCGGGCCGTGGTCGGATTTCAGGACCTGGAGCACCTTGCCTTCCAGCAGGCCGCCGTGTTCGGTGATCTCGACGATGGACTTCACCTCGTGGGTCTTGTCGTCGATCGTCTTCCACTTGCCCACCGGACTGTCGGTGGCGGCAAAGGCGGGGAGGCTGCCCACGGCAAGGGCGAGGGCGAGAACAGTGCGGATCGGCGATTTCATGGACGTGCGGACTCCCCATACGGTCAGGTACGGCCGGAGCCTGACGAGCGGAGCGGCGCCCGTCAAGCTGCATCGCGCCAGATCGGTCGCTTTGCCTTCAGCCAGCGGGCATCGGGCGGCGCTGGCATAATGGGCGATCTTCGATTTTCCTCACCTCCCCATGTCCCAGGCCAGCGAAACCCTCGTGCGCGGCATTCTCGACCGCGTGCCCGATCCTCATTCCGGCCAGTCGCTCGGCGCGTCCGTCCGCGCCGTCGGCGTCGATAGCGACCGCGTGTCGGTGGATATCCAGCTTGGCTATCCCGCCATTGGCTACGTGGAGCGGGCTGCGGCCGAGGCGAAGGCGGCACTCGAAGCCGATCCGGCGATCACCGCTGCGGCCGTGTCCGTCAGCTGGCGCGTGCACGCCCACAAGGTGCAGGGCCAGCTTGCGCCGCTGCCGGGCGTGAAGAACATCATCGCCGTCGCCTCGGGCAAGGGCGGCGTCGGCAAGTCGACCGTCTCGGTGAACCTGGCCCTGGCCCTGGCCGCCGAGGGCGCCCGCGTGGGCATCCTCGACGCCGACATCTACGGCCCCAGCCAGCCGCGCATGCTCGGCCTGAGCGGCAAGCCGGTCTCGCCCGACGGCAAGAGCATCGAACCCATGCGTGCCCATGGCATCCAGGCCATGTCCATCGGGGTGCTGATCGAAGAAGACACGCCGATGATCTGGCGCGGCCCGATGGTCACCCAGGCGCTGATGCAACTGCTGACCGATACGCGCTGGGATGAGCTGGATTACCTCGTCATCGACCTGCCGCCCGGTACCGGCGACATCCAGCTCACGCTCTCCCAGAAGGTGCCGGTGTCGGGCGCGATCATCGTCACCACGCCGCAGGACATTGCGCTGCTGGATGCGCGCAAGGCGCTGGGCATGTTCCGCAAGGTGGAGGTGCCGGTCCTCGGCGTCGTGGAAAACATGGCCACCCACATCTGCTCCCACTGCGGCCACGAAGAACACGTGTTCGGGCAGGGCGGCGGAGCGCGCATGGCGGAGGAGGCCGGCATCGGCTACCTGGGCGACCTGCCGCTGGATATCCGTATCCGCGAGCAGTCCGACCTTGGCGCGCCCGTGGTCGCGGCGATGCCCGAATCCGACCTGGCCGGCCGGTATCGCGACATCGCGCGCCGCACGGCGGCAGCGTTGTCGCTGCAGGCCCGCAACAAGGCCATTTCGTTCCCGAAAATCGTTATCCAGAACACCTGAGTCGCCGCCGGTAGCGCGGCGAACGGCCTTCCTATACCTTTCCGGCTCCAGCGAGGGAGACAGTCAGTGAGCATCAAGTCCGACAAGTGGATCCGCCGCATGGCAGAGCAGCACGGCATGATCGAGCCGTTTGCGCCCGGCCAGGTCAAGGAGCGCGACGGTCACCGGTTGGTGTCGTACGGCACGTCCAGCTACGGCTACGACGTTCGCTGCGCCGACGAGTTCAAGGTGTTCACCAACATCAACTCGACCATCGTCGATCCGAAGGCGTTCGACGAGCGCAGCTTCGTCGACGTCAAGTCCGACGTGTGCATCATTCCGCCGAATTCGTTCGCGCTGGCGCGCACCGTGGAGTATTTCCGCATCCCGCGTCAGGTGCTCACCATCTGCCTCGGCAAGAGCACGTACGCCCGCTGCGGCATCATCGTCAACGTGACGCCGCTCGAGCCCGAGTGGGAAGGTCACGTGACGCTGGAGTTCTCGAACACCACGCCGCTGCCGGCCAAGATCTACGCCAACGAAGGCGTGGCGCAGATGCTCTTTCTCGAATCCGACGAGGAATGCGAGGTCTCGTACGCCGACCGCGGTGGCAAGTACCAGGGCCAGCGCGGCGTCACCCTGCCGAGCACCTGAACGACCGCCGTGTCGCAGCCGCGCGCGACATTGCTGCGCGGTAGACTCGCCCATTCCACGCCTTACCGATCCACGGAGACACCGCATGATCCGACTTTCCACCCTGACGGGCCGCGCCGCTGCCGCGATCCTTCTCGCCAGCATGCTGGTGCTGTCCGGCTGCCATTTCGGCGGCACCAAGAAAGATGCTGTGGCGACCGAGCAGGGCCAGTTCGACTACACCATCAAGGCGTACAAGAGCGGCCAGTTCCTCGTCGATGGCGCCGTGCTTTCGGCCGCCGATACCGGTAGCCACTTCGCCTACCTGAAGGACCAGGGCAAGCTGCCCAAGACGGTTCTCGTGCTGCCCAGCGACGAATCCAAGATCCGCGACAACCATCTCGGCTTCCTCGCCCGCATGCAGCTCGATTACGGTTTCGCCGTCTATTACGACAAGAAGGGCGAGCTGGTCCGCCTGAACGCGGTCGAAGAGAAGGCCCGCCAGTTGGAAGACACGCCGCACAAGGCAGCACTTCCGGACCGCATGCAGGGCAAGGAAGCGTCCAGCGGCGCTTACGATCCGCAGACGCAGCAGTAAGCCGCAGGGTCTTGCGAGGCTACGTGGCGCGCAACCGCGCCACGTAGCCGAGATATCGATCAGGGCCGCACGCCCAGTGCGGCCTGCAGCGCCGCCACCCGGCGCTCCGCTTCACCCTCGGCATACGGCTCCGCCACACCGTGGCCCCATACCGGGCCCGGCCACGCCGCATCTCCCTCGACCCGAGCCACCACGTGCACGTGCAACTGCCGCACGATGTTGCCCAGTGCACCCAGGTTGAGCTTGTCGCAGGGCGCCACCGCTCGCAGGGCCGCGGCGGCGGTATCTACTTCGCGCCACAACGCGGCACGGTCTTCGTCGGGCAGGTCGGCCACTTCGACCAGGCCGTCGCGCCTCGGCACGAGCACCAGCCACGCGTAGCGACGGTCCCGCATCAGCAGGACGCGGCATAGCGGCAGGTCGCCGACCGGAAGCGTGTCGGCGGTAAGGCGCGCATCCAATGCAAACGTATCGGTCACGTCGCGGCGGAACCCAGCTCACGGGCGAAGAACGCCAGGGTGCGTTCCCATGCCAGATCCGCACTCGGTTGGTCATACGAGGCGCGCGCGTCGCAGTTGAAGCCGTGGTCGGCAGGGTAGACCCAGGTGTCCATTTCCGGCTTCAGTTCGCGGTGCTTTTCCACCATTTCCGGCGGGATCGAATGATCGCGCTCGCCGAAGTGAAAGATCACGTTGGCCTTCGCCGGCTCGGTCAGGAACGGCACGTTGCGCGCGCCGTAATAGCTGGACGAAGGCAGCCCTTCGCGCAGCGCGGCCAACAGCGCCACCGTACCGCCCCAGCAGTACCCGACCGTACCGACCTTGACCCCGTACTGATCGGCGATCAACCGCGCAGCAATGGCGACGTCCTGAGTGGGACGGAGCAGGCCAAGCTCGCCGATCAGCTTCACGCCTTTCTGCATGCCGTCCTGGTCGTAGCCGAGTTCCACCCGCTTTTCGACCGGGTCGAACAGGGAGGGAGCGATGGCGACGTAACCCTCCTCGGCGAAACGATCCGCCACGCTGCGGATGTGCGCGTTCACGCCGAAGATCTCCTGAATCACCACGATGCCGCCCTTGGGCGTACCCGACGGTTCGGCGAGATAGGCGTCGACGCTTTCGGGAGGACGGGAGGTATCGAGGATCAGGGTACGACCCATGGCGCGGATCTCCGTAGGTGAGGGAAGGCGTAAGCGTAACCCGGTTGCCGTCGCCGAAACGTGCTTGGCGGCTCGCGTGGCCATTCGCACTAACGGTTGTAAGGTTGGGCGTCGACTCAGGGGCTCGTAAATGGGGTGGCCAGAAGGAACGATTCGTCAGCCCATTTCAGACATGCCAAAGCCGCGACCGGGAAGTCCACTATGAGGTGCTTATGCGATCCAGCTATCTATTCGCCTTGCACGTCGCCTGTCTGTGCTGTGCAGGCACGACCGCTGCTCAGCAGGCGCCCGTGGTTTCCCTCTCTGCACCTGTGGATATGGCGCTGGCCGAACGGGGCGTCATTTGCTTCTCGCTGTCGAATCCGTCGGACGAGCGCATCGCGGTCGTTTCCTTTGAAACACCCTTCGCCATCGCCGACGATCACTTGGCGAATGTGCAGTTCGAGGTGATCGACGCGAAAGGTCAGGAGCTCCGCTATCAAGGACGCCAAGTGAAATTCGTATCGCCGGACGCGTCTTCATTCGTGGTGATCGACCCGCATCAATCGATCACCACGCATGTCGATATCGCCGACGAATACGCGATCAAGGACGGAGGTCCTTATAAGGTGACCTACGATAAGACGCTTCGGATTTTGCGTGCTTCCGGCCTGGAGAGAATGAAGGATCTCGGGCCAGAAGATGAGATTCCACTGGAGCCAGTGCGTAGCAATACATTGACGGTTTGGATCAACAGCGCCCTCATCAAGGCTGCGTCCACATCGCAGCTCGGTCGCCCACGCGAATATGCGCCCGTCAATCATGAAACGGCGCCTATGGCATGCTCACGCCCTGACTATCGGAGGGGCACATGAAGACATGGTTTGTCATCGCAACTGTCTGTCTTGCGGTCGCAGGGCAGGGACGCGCCAGCGAGTTGCACGAGGCGCTGGACGCACATCTCAAGGCCAACGCCGTAGGCCATGGCATTCCGGCTCAGGCGGTACGCGTCACCCACAACGACCAGCTTGTCTACGAGGGCACGACGGGCACGACGCTGCTGGGTGGCGGAAAGCCCATCACTAGAGAAACGCCGTTTCCCATTTACTCGGTGAGCAAGCTGTTCACCAACACGCTGGTGTTGCAGCTCGCGGAAGAGGGCAAGATCGACCTGTCCGCACCCGCCTCGCGTTACGTTCCGGATCTGCCTGACGCATGGCGTGCCCTGCGTGTCGAGCAGTTCCTGAATCATGTGACCGGATTGCCGGACTTCTTCGATTCGCAGCATATGGATCGGCCGTTCCCGCCCACGCTGCACGAGGCGCTTGTCGCGGTCAGCAAGATGCCCGTCACCTCGGCGCCGGATCAACAGACGCGCTATTCGGGCACGAACTATCTCGTGCTTGAGGCGATATTGCAGAACGTCACCAATAAGCCGTATCGCACGCTCGTCGAGGAACGGATCATTCGACCACTCGGCCTGCGTCATACGTCGCTGGAGCCATCGCATCCGCCCACTGGCATGGTCGCGAGTTATCGCGAGGCGAGCGGTCGCGCCGTCATCGATCCGCCGGTCAACTGGCCCGATTACGCCATCGCCCAGGGTTGCATCGTGTCGACGTTGGACGATCTGGCGACATTCATGTCCGCTGTCGCAAGCGGAAAGCTGGTCTCAAAAGCGGCGCTGATGAAGTACTGGCATCCGTATCGCTTTCCGAACGGCAACCAGGGTGGCTTCGCTTCCGGTTGGGAGTACGTCCAGAACGGTCGCTGGCACGAGCTGGGCCACGACGGCGGTACCAAGGTTCGCGTGCGGATTCTCTACGACGCCAACCTGGACGATCACTACGTCATCGTCTACCTGACCAACGGCAATCGTGACGACGTCTGGTCGCGGACGCTCGTTAACTCGGTGCAGGAGATTGCCGTGCCGCGTTGACCGTGCGGAGACAAGGCTGATCGGTGGGAGCCGCTAGCAGCGAGTGAGGGGCTTTCTGGTGGGAGCCAGCCTGCTGGCGATGGGAGCTTGCCTCGCCGCCACACCGCTTCGTCGGCTTTTCGCCAGCAGGCTGGCTCCCACCGGTGCTTTGGCTTCTCGCCGCCATGGCGGCTCCCACAGGGGCTATAATGCCCGGTTTCCCACCCCCGGTACCCACGGCATATGTCCCAGGCCGCTCAGACCCAGAAGATCGGTTTCGTCAGCCTCGGCTGTCCGAAAGCCCTGGTCGATTCCGAACGCATCCTCACCCAGCTCAAGGTCGAGGGTTACGAGATCGTGCCGAGCTACGGCGCGGCGGATGCCGTGGTGGTCAACACCTGTGGCTTCATCGATTCCGCCGTGCAGGAGTCGCTGGATGCGATCGGCGAAGCGCTCCACGAGAACGGCAAGGTGATCGTCACCGGCTGTCTCGGCAAGCGTCAGGAGCTGATCCGCGAGAGCTATCCGGACGTGCTCGCCATCACCGGTCCGCAGGATTACGCCTCGGTGATGAGCGCTGTGCATCAGGCACTGCCGCCGACGCGTAACAAGTTCCTCGATCTTGTGCCCGACACCGGTGTGAAGCTCACGCCGAAGCATTACGCGTATCTCAAGATTTCCGAAGGCTGCAATCACCGTTGCAGCTTCTGCATCATCCCGTCGATGCGTGGCGATCTCGTCAGCCGTCCGGTGGACCAGGTGCTGCTCGAAGCCGAGCGACTGGTGAAGGGCGGCGTGAAGGAACTGCTGGTGATCTCGCAGGACACCAGCGCTTACGGCGTGGACGTCCGCTACGCGGAACACGAGTGGCGCGGCAAGGCCTATCGCACGCGCATGACCGAACTCTGCCAAGGCCTGTCCGAGCTTGGCGTGTGGACGCGTCTGCACTACGTCTATCCGTATCCGCACGTGGACGAGGTCATGCCGTTGATGGCGGAGGGCAAGATCCTTCCGTATCTCGACATCCCGTTCCAGCACGCGAGCCCACGCATCCTCAAGCTGATGAAGCGCCCGGGCAATGTCGACAAGACGCTCGAGCGCATCCAGAACTGGCGTCGCCAGGTGCCCGATCTCACCATCCGCAGCACCTTCATCGTCGGTTTCCCCGGCGAGACCCACGCCGAATTCCAGGAATTGCTCGACTTCCTTCGCGAGGCCGAGCTCGACCGCGTGGGCGCGTTTGCCTATTCGCCGGTCGATGGCGCGAAAGCCAACGAGCTGCCCGGCCAGATCGACGAAGAGTTGAAGGAAGACCGCCTCGAACAGTTCATGGCGGTGCAGGCGGAGATTTCCGCGGCCAAGCTGCAGCGGAAGGTTGGCAAGACCATCAAGGTGCTCGTCGACGAAATCGATGCCGAGGGCGCTTGGGGTCGGTCCAGCGCCGACGCACCGGAAATCGACGGCGCGGTGCGTATCGACGACGGCCAGCTCCTGAAGCCCGGCCAGTTCGTGGACGTGCTGGTGGAAGAGGCCGACGCACACGACCTTTACGGCCGCCTGGCCTGACCCCATGCGTTATGTGGCACCGACGCGGGATGCGCTGGACAGGCGCGTTTTGGCGGTGCCACCGCTCTCGGACTGGTCCGCGTTCGCGGCCCTCATGGAAGGGCCAGATTGGCCTGACATCGACGCTTTGAACGCGCTCTGGCCCTCGCCGGGGGCGCAGCGTTTCGTCATGCAGGACAAGGCGCTGCTCGCCGATGGCCTGCATTACGAGGAGCGCATCGCACGATGCGGCGCCATCGCCACGCGTCCCGCCAATTGGCATGACCTGTTCAACGCCTTCGTGTGGCTGCGTCATGGCGCGATCAAGCGGGCGCTCAATGCGCGACAGATGGCGGAGATCGCCGTCATGGGGCCGCGCGAGCGATCCCGCGCGCAATATGCCCTGACGCACTTCGACGAAGCCGGACTGATCGTGACCTTGCGCGATCCGGCCATGCTCGATGCATGGAATGCGCACGACTGGCCACGCCTGTTCTGGTCGCACCGCGAGGCATGGCTGCGTGGCGACGCACGCGTGGACGTGTTCGGTCACGCCTTGCTCGAACATGCACTGACGCCCGGCAAGCTGCTTGTCGGCAAGGCGCTGGTAGTGATGCGTGATGGCGATGCCGCAGCGATCTGCGCGGACGCGATTGCCTCGGGTGCCGTGCTCAACGACCCGCTGGAACTGCGTCCGTTACCCGTCTCAGGCGTGCCTGGCTGGCACGCCGATGCCGTGCACGAGTCGTTCTACACGAGTGCGCCGTGCTTCCAGCCGTTGCGTACGGGGCGTGTCTATCCCGCAGCGCTCTAGCCGCACCATCTCGCCACTACACCCTGGTGGAAAAAAGCCAAAGCACCGGTGGGAGCCAGCCTGCTGGCGATAAGCCAACGAAGCGGTGTAGCGGTGAGGCAAGTCCCCATCGCCACTTAGGTGGCTCCTCCCACCAGCAAGCTCCGCTCGCCGCTATAGCGGCTCCTGCAATCTCGCCGACGTTCGGATGCCTGCGCTAGACCAGCCCGTGATCGCGGGCGAAATCGCCGAGCAGGCTGTCGTGGTCCACGCCGAGCTTGCGCATTGCATCGCGCTTCTGCCGGCTGATGGTCTTCACCGATTTGCCTTCGCGGTCTGCGATCTGCTGCAGCGACATGCCGTTGACGAACAGTCGGATGACCTCCGTCTCGCGCGGCGACAGCGGTGCACCGGGCATCGCTTCGGAGACCTCGTCCGCCTCGTTGAGGATGTCCAGCAGCGTCTCGCTGAGGTAGGTCTCACCGTCCGCCACGGCGCGCGCTGCGGTTGCCAGCTCGTCCATGGGGGCGCGTTTGTCGACAATGCCGCGCACCCCGCGATTCAACATGGACTGCAGGGCGGCGGGGCGATTGATCATCGTAAGGATGACCAGGGCGATCTTCGGATACTCCTTCGCGATGGTCTCGACGAGGGCGAAACCATCGTCCTGCCGATCGCTCGGCATGAGAAAATCCGTAATGACGACGTCGCAGGGACGCTCGGCGAGCATGGACAGCAACTCGTCCGCCGCCTTTGCCTCACCTACCACGTCGATGTGCGCATGGCGCAGCGCCAGCGCGCCGCCGACGAGAACCAGGGGGTGGTCGTCTGCCAGAATGACCTTGAGTGGCATGCCTCTTGTTCTCCTTACTGCATTGCGGCACAGCGAACTTCGAACCGATTATGCCCACGAAGGTTCCCCTGACGAAGCCCACGACGTGATCCGACACACATTATTGGTCATCCTGCTCCTGCTGGTCGCCCTGGCGCCACCGGCATGGGCGGCGTCGGAGACGTCCCTGTCGGCGGACGACGCGGCCTGGTTGCGCCACCACCCGGTCGTGGTCGTCGGCGCCTACCGCGAGGGCTACCCGCCGTTCGAGGAGTGGCGCGACGGCGAACTGGAAGGCCTGGGCCCCGACTACCTGCGCCGGATCGCCCCGGAGCTGGGCATCACCCTGCAGACGCGGCTCTTTGCCACGTGGCCGGAATTGCTCGCGGCGCTGGCGCGTGGCGAGATCGACGTGGCGACGTCGGTCACGCCGTTGGAGAAGGGCATGCCTGGCATCCGGGTGGGTGCCACCTACTTCGAGTCGCTGCCGTCGCTGGTGGAGCGGGGCGATGCGCCCATGGTGCACCGGCCGGGCGACCTGCACGGCAAGCGCCTGGCGGTTCACACGGGCTACTTCGACATCGACGCGCTGCGCCGCGAACTGCCTGACACCACCCTCGTGGAGACGGCCTCCACGGCCGACGCACTGGCCCGCGTGCGTACGGGCGACGTCACGGCCTACATCGACAATCCCTATTCGGCGCGCGAGTTCGTTTCGCGCCTGGGGCTGGAGCGAGAACTGCGCGTGGGCGACCCGTTGGCGCTCCCGATCAGCGCCCTGGCGTTTGCCGTGCCCGCGGACCGGGCGCCGCTCGGTCGTGCGCTGGATCACGCCCTGGGCGAACTCACCGCGGCGGACCACGGCAAGCTGCGCGCGCGCTGGGTGGGGCGGGATATCGCGCCACGCCCGCGGCAATCGGCGATTCCCCTGAGCGAGAAGGAAAAGGCCTGGCTTCAATCGCTGCCGACCCTGCGCCTGGGCGTGGACCCTAGCTATGCGCCCTTTAGCCTGCTGTCCGGGAAGGGGGAGGCGGAAGGTCTCGCCCTGGACTATGTGCGCGAGATCGCTGCCGAGTTGGGCTTGCGCCTGAGCCAGGTGCCCAGCGACGACTGGACGGGCACCGTGGAGAAGGTCCATCGCGGCGAGGTGGATCTCGTCGCCGCGATCAATCCGCAGAGCGCCACGTCGCCTCAGTTGGAGCCGAGCGTCCCGTACCTCGAGTTCCCGATCATGATCGTGACGCGCGAGGGCTCGCCCACCGTGGCCGGTCGCGACGATCTTGCCGGCAAGCGCGTGTTCGCCAACGTTACCCGCGAACCGATCCGTCGCTTGCTCGAAAGCATTCCCGGCGTGCAGACGATTCCCGTGGGCACGGAAGTCGAAGGCATGCGACGGCTGGCTGCCGGGGAGGGCGATGCCTTCGTCGCCAACCTCGCCACGGCCGATTACTACATTCGCGATACGTTCCTGGGCCAGTTGAAGGTGGCGGCGCCCACCGGAGACAGCGAGGCGATCGCCGTCGGCGTAAGTCGCGATCTCGCGCCACTGCTGCCGTTGGTGAATCGTGTGCTGGTCAATCTTTCCACGCATCGGCAGCAGGAGATCCGCAACACCTGGTTTGCCTCGCATTACGTGGTCGGTCCGACCTGGCGCGAGATCGCGCATCGCGTGCTGCCGTTCGTCGCCGTGCTGCTCGTGTCGCTCGTCGCCATCAGCTACGCCTACCTCAACCTGCGCCGCGAGACGCGTCGGCGCGAACGGACGGAGCGACGTCTGGCCGAAGTCACCGCTCACGTCCCGGCCGTGGTGTACGAAGCCGTGCGCGACAGCGAAGGCGTATACGCCATGACCTACGTCGGCGGGGATCCGCAGACGATTCTCGGCTTGGAGCCGGGCGACCTGCTGTCGGGGGACGCGACCCTGCTGGCTGCCGTGGCGGATGAGGATCGCGGGAAGCTGCGCGCCGCCTTCGAACGTTCCGCGCGCGAGTTGGCGCCGCTGCACGTAACCGTGCGGGCACAGGTCGACGGCCGCGCACGCTATCTCAGTTCCGATGCCGTGCCGTTGGCGGCAGCCGATGGCAGCGTGCGCTGGAACGGTTACTGGGTGGACGTGACGGCGCAGGAACTCGCCGCGCGAGGCCTCGCTCGCGCGCGCGACGATGCGGAAGCCGCCACGCGCGCCAAGAGCGACTTCCTCGCCACGATCAGCCACGAGATCCGCACGCCGATGAACGGCGTGATCGGCCTGCTCGACGTCCTCGAACGCACGCCGCTCGACGACGGGCAGCGGCGGATGGTGTCCACCATCGAGCATTCTGCCGAGGCGCTGCTGCACATTCTGGACGACGTGCTCGATTTCTCGAAGATCGAGGCGGGGCATCTTGCGCTCGATCCCCAACCGGCCGATCTCCGCGCCATCATCGAAGGCGCGGTGGCGGTGCTGCGCGCGCAGGCCGAGGCAAAGGGGCTGTCGCTGCACACGGAGATCGATGCCGCACTCGCGCCGGCCGTGGTCGTCGACGACGGTCGCCTGCGGCAGGTGGTGCTCAACCTGCTCGGCAACGCCATCAAGTTCACAGCCACGGGCGGCGTTCGCGTCGCGGTGCGCGTCGACGAACAACACGGCACCCGGCAACGCTTGCGCATCGTGGTCGCCGATACCGGCATCGGCATCCATGCCGCCAAACTGCGCCACGTCTTCGCGCCTTTCAGCCAGGCCGAGTCGTCCACGACGCGGCGTTTCGGTGGCACCGGGCTCGGCCTGACCATCTCGCGGCGTCTGGTCGAACGTATGGGTGGCCACATCGCCGTCGAAAGCGAGCCGGGCAAGGGCACCACGGTCAGTGTCACGCTTGAACTGCCCGTTGCCGCGGCATTGCCGCAGGTCGAGGCCGCTGCCGCCGTGGTGGAGACCGGGATGGCGGCACCCATGCGCGACGCACGCATCCTGCTGGCTGAAGATCATCCAGTGAACCAGGAACTGGTGCGCGTGCAGCTTGCGTTGCGTGGTTACGGCTGCGACGTCGTCGAAGACGGCGAGGCCGCGTTGGTGGCGCTCGCAAGGACGCACTACGACCTGTTGCTGGTGGACTGCCACATGCCGCGCATGGACGGCTACGAGGTTGCGCGTGAGGTGCGCAGGCGCGAGGTTGGCACGGGTCGGCATCTGCCGATCGTGGCGATGACGGCGGATGCGCGCCCCGATCAGCGCGAAGTCTGCCTGGCTGCCGGCATGGACGATCTGCTGCGCAAGCCGATCCGGTTGGAGGCCTTCCACGCGACCGTCGCGCGCTGGCTCTCACCGGACACGTCTACCGAACCGCTGCTCGACATGGAGCGCCTGCGTCGCGCCTTCGGTAGCGACGAGGCCGTGGCTGCCGTCATTCGCGCCGGTGCCGACACCACGCGCGGCGCGCTGGCCCGCTTGCCGGACGTCTTGCAGCGCGCGAGTGCGGGTGACGTCGCCGATTGGATCCACCACGTGCTCGGCGGCGTGAACGTCTTCGGGTATTCGGCCGTGGGTGACCAGGGCGAGCGCATCGAGCAGGCCCTGCGCGACGGCGCGGAGGTGGATCGCGTGGCGCTGGACGCCTTTGCCGCCGAGCTTGCGCGCTTCACGGATCGACTCGAACATGCGGCGCGGCGCTTGTCCGAGCCGAGCCGTTCGTAGGTCAGCCGTAGTCGACGCCGATCACGGCGAATCGCGTGCGGCCGCCCGGCAGCTCTGCCTCGAACTCGTCGTCGATGCGTTTCTTCAGTACAGCGCGGGCAAGCGGCGAATCGATGCTGATCCAGCCGAGTCGTGCATCCGTTTCGTCCGGGCCCACGATGCGATAACGCACGGTCTCGCCGGAGTCCACGTTTTCCAGTTCGATCGTGGCGCCGAAGAACACGGCATCGCGTTGCGACGGTGCCGCCTCCACCACTTTCAGGACCGGAATGCGCTTGCTGAGGTAACGCGCGCGGCGGTCGATCTCGCCGAGCTGCTTCTTTCGATAGGTGTACTCCGCATTCTCCGAGCGATCGCCTTCCGCGGCGGCAGCCGCGAGGGCCTTTACTACCTCGGGACGCACGGTGTGCCACAGATGATCGAGCTCCGCCTTGAGCCGCTCGAAACCCTCGCGGGTGATGATGGCGGTGGACGAAGGCGAGGGTGGGCGCCAGCGGCTCATGGGCTCACCTTCTGCGTCGCAGTCAATGTCGCGAGCAGCGCTTCGATCTCGCCGGTCAGCGGATGTCCCGGGTAATCGATGAGCAGCTGACGCGCCAGCGCGGCGGCCTGCGTGGTCTCGCCCAGTCGCTCATGCATGCGCACGGCGAGCAAACCGTAGTGTGGCGCGCCGATGTCTTGCGGCCATGTCTGCAGATAACCCGCGGCGAGATGCAGCGCGAGCCGCGTCATGCCGCCGTGTGCAGCGGTGTCGGCCAGAGGGCCGCAGGTCTGCGTGGCATCGGGAAGAAATGTCGGATCGACGTCGAGGCAATCCTGCACCACGCCAAGCGCGCGGCGCGTTTCGCGCCCCGTCACCAGTGCTGCTATCCAGATCTGTCCGTGCACCAGCAGCTCCGGCACACGACCCTGTGCGCGCAGCAGTTCGCGGTAGCGTGTGTGCATCGCGGCGGGTGCGAGGCCTTCGCGCAGTCGTTCGGTGAGGATGTCGGTTGCGCCAGGCATGTCATCGCGCGCCACGAGGTTCACATGCGCCAGCAGTGCCGAGTCGTCGTCGGGATCGGTTGCCTCGGCGAGCGTCATCGCTTCCGGCCGATAGCCCAGCGCTTCGTGGCGATGGTGGATGAGCGCGCCCATCAGGTGAAAGTTGTACACGGTCAGATAATTCGCGATCAGGTAATAGGCCACGGTACCGAAAAAGGTCGGGCCGCGATCCTGCATGGCGTACTGCGCGCCGGCTTGAAGCAGTCCGCTGGCAAGCATCATGACGAACAGCAGCAGATAGGCGTTGCCGAAGCGGCCGATGGCCGCGATCCACGTCGTCGGGTTCAACGCGGCGCCGACACCATCGAAGGTCAGCGACATCGTTATCACGGGAAGCACGAAAGCGAAGAGCAGCGACACCAGCAGGCCGGGAAAGCCGAAGAAGATCGGCGCGAGCACGCTCATCGCGTTGCCGACGAGTTGGATCATGATCAACGCGACGCTCGTCCGGTCCTCGCTATGCACGGCGAGTTCGGGCGGCTCCGCGTAACCATCGGCCGTGTGCCGCAGGCATTCGAACGAGTAGGTGTAGATCGCCACCCAGCCCAGACCGATCACGAGCAGCTTCAAACCCGTGATCGGCAGGAAGGCGATGCATTCGAACAGCGTGACCGCACCGATGGTGATCAGTGCGGCGCCATGCAGCGGATAGCGCCAGCCGGTGCGTACACGCTCGGCAAACGGTGTATCCGGATCGGCGAGGGCACGGTCCGTCATCTCAGCGCTTACCGCCGAAGATGCCGCCAAGGATGCCGCGTACGATCTGCTGACCCATCCGCGATCCCGCGGTACGCACCATCGACTTCGCCATCGTTTCCAGCATGCCCTGACGACGACCGGTGCCGAACACGGCATCGCGCACGGTGGCGCTCCAATCGGAGCCCTCCGCGCTCTTGTTACCCGCCTTTGCAGGCGGAGCATCGGCGGGAAGTTTCTCGCTGGCGCGTGCGGCCAGGCGTTCCGCAGCAGACTCGCGATTGATCGCGGTGTCGTACTTGCCGCCTACGGGTGAACGTGAGCGGACGTTCGCACGCTCTTCGGGCGTGATCGAACCGATGCGGCACTCTGGCGTGGATACCAGCACCTTCTGCACGGGCGACGGCACGCCACCGTCGCCAAGCGTGGACGCCAGTGCCTCGCCGGTACCCAGGCTGCCGATCGTCTCCACGACGTCGAGCTTCGGATTGCGCGCGAAGGTCTCTGCCGCCGCCTTGACCGCTTTCTGGTCGCGCGGTGTGAACGCGCGAAGCGCGTGCTGCACGCGATTGCCCAACTGACCCAGAATCTCGCCCGGCACGTCGTCTGGATTTTGCGAGCAGAAATACACGCCCACGCCCTTGGAGCGGATGAGTCGGACCACCTGCTCGACGCGCTGGCGCAACGCAGGCGGTGCATCGTCGAACAGCAGATGCGCTTCGTCGAAGAAGAACACCATCTTTGGCACCTCGAGATCGCCCACCTCGGGCAATTGCTCGAACAGCTCGGACAGCAGCCAGAGCAGGAAGGTGGAGTACAGGCGTGGCTTCAGGATCAGCGTATCGGCGGCCAGCACGCTGATGACGCCCCGGCCGTTCATGTCCTGGCGCATGAGGTCGGCCAGTTCCAGCGCGGGCTCGCCGAAGAAAGCATCGGCGCCGTCCTGTTCCAGTTTCAGCAGGGCACGCTGGATCGCGGCCACGCTCTGCGCGCTGATCAAGCCGTAACGCGCGGAGATGTCCTTGGCGTGCTCGGCGGCGAAACTGAGCATCGCGCGCAGGTCGTCGAGGTCCAGCAACAACAGGCCCTCGTCGTCCGCCACGCGGAAGATCACTTCCATCACGCCTTCCTGGGTGTCGTTGAGTTCCAGGATGCGCGAGAGCAGGGTGGGGCCCATTTCCGACACGGTCGCCCGGACCGGATGACCCGCCTTGCCGTAGATGTCCCAGAAGACCACCGGATTGGCTTGCGGCTTCCAGCCGGACAGGCCCAGGGTCTTGAGGCGCGCTGCCAGCTTCTCCGACGGCACTCCGGCCGCCTGGGACAGACCCGCGAGGTCCCCCTTGGCATCGGCCAGGAAGCAGGGCACGCCGAGCCGGGAGAATCCCTCCGCCAGCAGCATCAGGCTCACCGACTTTCCGGTGCCGGTGGCGCCCGCGATCATCCCGTGGCGGTTGCCGTAGCGGCTGTCCAGTTCGACGGTCGCGTCGTCGTTCCGACCGATGAGGATCGTGGGCATGGCGGCTTCCTTAAGAATGTCCTGAACAAGTCTACGCAAAGCAGCGTCGTCAGAGAGAATTTGTCGGCGAACAGCTTGAGTCCGCCCGGCCCGGGCGTTAACGTGGCCGGCATCGTCCGTCCCTCCGAGCAGTACATGTCCGTCCGCGTCCCGCGTTCCTTTCTGGTTGTTTCCCTTGCCATGTTGGCAGGCTGCGCTTCGAGCGGCGGCCCCCGTCCCGGCAAGGCGCCGCCCCAGGTCAACGCCTTGTACGACCGGATGAACCAGGCGAGTAAGGGCTACGAAGCATCGATCGAACAAGCCCGACGCGGCGACACCGCCGCTGCGGAGCAGAGCCGCAAGCAGTCCCTCGATCAATTGAAGGATGCCTCCGCCCGCTGTGCTCTGACCCCGGGCTGCGACCAGCAGCGGTTCGCCGCGGTATTCGACCGGCTGCTGCGCCTGAAGGACGGCAGCTTCATCGAGGGTGAGGATGCCGACGATACGGAGCAGGGCGCCGAAGTGGGCGCGCAGCCCGGCGATGCCGCCGGGTCCATCGTCGTCAATGCGCTGCCGCAGGCGCAGCGCAGCGTCACGATGCTCAAGGGCCAGCAGTTCTCGGACCTCATGGTGATGAACGGTCCGGTGAAGGCGGCGCTCGAAATGTGGCTGACCCAGCTGCGCCCGAACCTCATGGACGCCTACGTCAATTACCAGATGATGCGCTACAAGATGTGGCCGGCCTACAAGAAGGCCGACCTGCCGGAGGCGTTGCTGTTCGGGATCATGGCCAAGGAATCCGGCGGCAAGGTACACGCGGTGTCCCGCTCGGGTGCTTCCGGGCCGCTGCAGTTCATGTACGCGACCGGGCTGCGGTTCGGGCTGTCGAACGCCGATGGTTTCGACCAGCGCTTCGACCCCACCATGGCCGCGCAGGCCAATGCGGAATACATCGACGAGCAACTGGGCGCGTTCAACAACAATCTCGAACTCACGCTGGCGGCGTACAACGGCGGCGAAGGCCGCATGCGCCGCATTGCGGCTGCGAATCCCGGCGCGAGCTTCTACGACCCGCAGATCTACGGCCAGATGTCGGCGGAAACGCGCGACTACGTGCCGATGGTGCTCGCCGCTGCGTGGCTTTTCCTGCATCCGGACAGCTATCACCTCACCTGGCCCAAGGTGGACGGCCAGCCTGGGCAGATCGTCCTGACGCGTTCGGCATCGCTCGCCGAACTGACCGTTTGCCTCGGTTCCGCGCGCGACATGCCGGATGGCTGGTTCCGCACCCTGCGCAACCTCAATCCCCGGCTCGATCCCCAGGTCACGTTGCCGGCGGGTACGCGCCTCGAGGTGCCCAAGCCGTTGGAGAAGGTCTACATGGCGGCATGCACGACCGGCCCGTGGCCGATCCTCGCCAGTGACCTGCACAACGCGGTGAAGATCGTGGCCCCGCCGCCGCCGGCCGCGACATCGGCGGCTCTGGTCAACACGTCACCGGCGGCATCGAAGCCGAGTCCCACTGCGTCGAAGAGCTACACCGTGCGCCGCGGCGACACGCTCAGCAGCATCGCACGCCGCAGCTCTTGTGCCGACGTGGAAGACATTGCCCGCATGAACGGGCTGAAGGGTCACCATCTGACGGTGGGGCAGGCCATTCGCCTGCCGGTGTGTCGCTGATCTCAGGCCGTAAACGGATCCTGGATCAGGCGGCCGCGTGCGGCCGGTTCGCCCAGGACGCGGTGGCGCCGCCGGTACGCTCGGACGCCGACAACTCCTTGATCTGACGCATCAGTCGCAGGATCTGCCGATGCAGGTCTTCCATGCCGGGCCGGCGCGAGTCGAGCGTCTCGTGGTAGACCGCTGCGATCCACAGCGCCACGCCGCGCGTGGCGATGAGGGGATTCTCGGAGCGCGCCTTACCTAGCCCGATGTCGGGGCCGTGACCGTAGGTGCTGTAGCGTTCTTCGGGCGGGGTGCCGTAGAGATGCGGGAAATCGCATGCCGCTGCCTGTTCCATCTCGCGCCGGACCAGTTGCTGAAGGTCCGCGTGTGCCCGCACCGGAAGGGCGAGAACGACACGCTCGATGTCCGCGAGCTGCCTTCTCAGGCGGATTTCGCGATTGACGGCAATGAGATGGCTGACCAGACGCATGGACGACTTCCCCTAGTACGGATGCTTCTCGCGGTCCCGACGCCCCTCCCCTTAAAGGGGGACCGGTCGGCGAAGAATACCCTGGGCATGGGTCGAATGTAAGACGTTTTGGTCACATAGTGACGTCAGTCGTCACGTTTGTCGTCACGCACTCGGGGTGGTGCCCGTCCACGCGCCGAGCCGCTGGCCCACAACGACCTGCTGCAAAGGCTGTAGTGGGTCGAGCGTGTAGCCCTCTGGCAGCAGCAGGATCACCGTGGAGCCCATGTTGAAGCGGGCCATTTCCGCGAAGCGCTCGAGGCGGATGCCGCGGCCGCGGCAATCCTGCCGGCGGATGGACGACGCGTAGGGCGGGATGGCGAGGCCGTCCCAGACCGTCGCCACGCTGGAGACCAGGATCGCCCCCACCATCACCGACACGAACGGACCATGCTCGCCTTCGAACCGGCAGACGAGCCGCTCGTTGCGCGCGAACAGGCGCGGAATGGCCTCCACGGCGAATGGCGCCACGCTGAAGATCCGGCCGGGCACGTGGGTGGTGTCGGTGAGTTCGCCCTGCAGGGGCATGTGCACGCGGTGGTAGTCGCGCGGCGACAGGTAGATGGTGACGAAGCTGCCGTTGCGGAACGGTGCCGCCGCCGCATCGTCGCCGAGCAATTCCGCCGCGGTGTATTCCTGGCCCTTGGCCTGGAAGATCCGGCCATCGCGGATACGGCCGGACTGGCTGATCCGGCCGTCCGCTGGGCAAAGCACAGCCTGCGGATCGGGGTCGGCCCGGCGCGCGTCAGGCTTCAGCTTGCGGGTGAAGAACGCATTGAAGTGCTGGTAGGCAAACGGGTCCGGCTGCGCCGCCTGGCTCATGTCCACGTCGTAGCGCTGCACGATCTCCCGGATCAGGAAGTTCTTCCACGGCGCCCATTCCCAGCGGGTGGCCTGGTAGACGATGCGCGACAGGAAGCGATGCGGGAGGATGTATTGCAGCAGGACGTTGGCTTTCATGCGCCGGAGTATAGGCGACCGCGCCGAATCCACCACCTCCTAGGCTGGCGGAGTGTGGGAGCCGCTATAGCGGCGAGAAGCCAACGAATCGGTGTGGCCGTGTGAGGAGTTTCCCTCGCCGCTATAGCAGCTCCCACAAGGCGCCAAGCGCAGGGCGTGCTGCGGATCGGCAACCCGGTCGTCCCTATGAGCGTGTACTGGCGGAAGACTGATCGCGCTCTGCAAACAAGCACTTGCGAACGACTTGGCAGCATTCGCGTGACGTATGCCGGGAATGCGCCATGGCAACGCTGGTGCCGTCGCCTGCGTCGGTCGGACAGTAGTTCCAGGTCCATCGGAATGGACCATCGTTCCATCTTCGCATCCATGGAAGGGATTAGGTATGCATCGGCTACTCATCTTGCTGTTCGCAGGGCTGATTGCGGCATGTGGGCCAACACGCAACGAAGTGCCGTCTGAGATGGGGCCGATCCGCTCGTCGAGTGCGTCGCATGTATCCGGCGCGGCTTCGGCTGGCACGAAGGAACTGGAAGGCGAGAAGGCCGTCGCGGACTTGCGTCGGTGGTATCAGGACACGCGCTCGGATTGCGGCGGTTCCACCGCGCCGGCGTTCCTGTGCACGGGTTTGATGCTGCGCTCCACCACCAGCGGCAATTTCCTGCCCTGGAACCCCAATCCGTCTTCGACGGGTGTCTCGTTTTCCTGGTTGCGCGCCGATACCAACTTCGCGGACCTCGTGTTCAATTATACAAATGGGTTCATTTTCTATCCCAAGAACGAAGGCGTTGCAGGCACCGGGATCATTAACGTGCTCTGTGTGTTTCCCATGGATTCCGACACATCGTCGCGGGCAGACAACGGTTGCGGGGCGCATCCCGCAACAGGCGCATCGAGTCGGCCTTGCGAGGAGCAAGGGATCAACGATGGCGCGACCTGGTTCAGCCACTTCAACGCCTTGTCCGCAAGCAACAAGTACACCGGCCAGTGCGGTTGGAGCGTTCGCGCGGGGCAGCCGAATACCGCCAACCGCTTCACTGCGTTCGTGCAGGGCCGCAGCCGGATGCCATTGCCATGGTGGGCCATCCAGAACGAACTGCGCATAGCCTCCTGGGCGCAGAACAGCCAGGTGCCGATCCGCGCCTTTTTTTACGAGAGCGGCAGCGCAACAGGGCTTGCCAATGCGCGAAGCGACCAGCTTCGTTATCAAAACACCTTTGGTTCGTTTGCTCCGATCGTTCGTCTGACCTTGCCGTCGAGTCAGGGCGGTCAAGCCGCCTTTACCTACGCGACGGCAGATCAGGCGGTACAGGATCCGGGCGGCGGTCCAGGGCCCGGGCCCGACCCGGGTCCCGGGCCAGTTCCCGGCCCGGACGAATATCTCATCACTTTCGAGCCCGCACCGATAGGCGCGCCGATCAATGGCGACCGCCCTTTCAGCGAAGTGACCAATGCAGGCGCCGTCACTGTCATCCTCAGCCGTTTGGGCATCAGCAGTCAGTCCGTTTCAGGGATGTACGGTCGCCATGTTGTCGTCAGCGCCTCGATGGTGGGATCGATTTACATATCAGGCCCGCTAGTAGGTGGAGTTCGCCAGCCTCCTCGCGAACTGAGCTTTACGGTCAGAGTGCCTGCGGGTGGCAAGCTCGGCATCTACTACATTTGCGCAGATCCCTCTTCTGACCATGAACTCTCCGTAGGCGGCGGCGAAGCGACCATTGCGTGCCCTGACGGAGCACGCATCGACAGGTTCTACCTTGAGTCGCCTCAAGGTACTTCCACCATCGACAACATCCGCGTGAAATATGAAGGCGCTCCCTATCCACCGCAGTGAGTGGGGGGCGCAAGGTGTGGGACATGGATGCGTACACTGCGTAGCGGGGATTTCCAATCCAGCGGAGGACGGCTGGCTCATCCTCTTCCGCTGGATGCCAGGCGATGACGGAGTATTAGTTCGATAGGTCATCCCTATCGAGGCGGTCGTAAATATGAATTTCCCATATGACGCGCCATTGCTTACCGTTCTCGTCACGTCCTCCGCGTTCGCGCTCCTTCACTCCTTCAAGGGTAAGACCCATGAGCAAGCTCACCACCGTTTTCGGCGCCCCCGTCGTCGACGACAACAACACGATGACCGCAGGGCCGCGCGGCCCTGCCTTGCTTCAGGACGTCTGGTTCCTGGAGAAGCTGGCTCACTTCGACCGCGAGGTGATTCCCGAGCGGCGCATGCACGCCAAGGGTGCTGGCGCGTTCGGCACCTTCACCGTGACCAACGACATCACCCAGTACACCCGCGCGAAGATCTTCTCCGCCGTGGGCAAGAAGACAGAAATGGTGGCGCGCTTCTCCACGGTGGCTGGCGAGCGTGGCGCGGCAGATGCGGAGCGTGACATCCGCGGCTTTGCCTTGAAGTTCTATACCGAGGAAGGTAACTGGGATCTGGTGGGCAACAACACCCCGGTGTTCTTCATTCGCGATCCGCTGAAGTTCCCCGACCTCAACCACGCCATCAAGCGCGATCCGCGCACGGGCCTGCGCAGTGCGAATAACAACTGGGACTACTGGACGCTGCTGCCCGAGGCGCTGCATCAGGTCACCATCGTGATGAGCGAACGCGGTGTGCCGCGTTCCTATCGGCACATGCATGGCTTCGGCAGCCATACCTATAGCTTCATCAACGCCAACAACGAGCGCTTTTGGGTGAAGTTCACCTTCAAGACCCAGCAGGGCGTTCAGAACCTGACCGATGACGAAGCGGCAGCGGTGGTCGCGCACGATCGCGAAAGCAATCATCGCGATCTCTACGAGGCCATCGAGCGCGGTGAGTTCCCGCGTTGGACGTTGTACGTGCAGATCATGCCCGAGGCCGATGCGGCCAAGACCCCATACAACCCGTTCGATCTGACCAAAGTGTGGCCGCATGGCGACTACCCGTTGATCGAGGTCGGCGTGATGGAACTCAACCGCAACCCGGAGAACTTCTTCCAGGACATCGAGCAGGCCGCGTTCGCCCCGGCGGTGATCGTGCCGGGCATCGGTTTCTCGCCGGACAAGATGCTGCAGGGCCGCCTGTTCTCGTACGGTGACACGCAGCGCTACCGCCTCGGCGTGAACTACGCGCAGATCCCTGTCAACGCGCCGCGCTGCCCGGTGCACAGCTATCACCGCGATGGCGCCATGCGCGTGGACGGCAACGGTGGCGGCTCCACGCCGTACGAACCGAACAGCTACGGCGCGCTGCAGGCCCAGCCGGACTACTCCGAACCGCCGCTGGATCTGGGCGATGCCGTCGCCAAGCGGTGGAACCATCGCGAAGACACCGACTACTTCTCTCAGCCGCGCAAACTGTTCGAGATGATGAATCCGGCACAGCGCGAGGCGTTGTTCGGCAATACGGCGCGCGCCATCAAGGGCGCATCGGAGCAGGTCGTTCAGCGGCACATCGCCAATTGCACCGCCTGCCATCCCGACTATGGAAAGGGTGTGGCCGAGGCGATCGCGAAGCTCGGTTGATCCACCGAGGCCCTCCCTGCGGGGAGGGCCTCGTCATAGGTCGATCAGGGCGCCGGCACCACCGGTAGTTCGATATAGGTGCCGTTCTCGCCGTCCCTGATGATGGTCTGCGTGGCCTTGCGGTAATCGCCGGGCTTCGCATTGAAGATGTTGGGCACGAAGGTCTGCGGATTGCGGTCGTAGAGCGGGAACCAGCTCGACTGGATCTGCACCATCACCCGATGGCCCGGCTGGAACACGTGGTTCACCGTGGGCAGCGGAAAACGATAAGCCAGAGGCTTGTTCGCTACCAGCGCCGTCGGTTTGTCGTAGCCCTCGCGATAACGACCGCGGAAGATCTCCATCGCGATGGGCAACTGATAACCGCCCATCGACGGCTTTTCTTCGACTTCGTCGGGATAGACATCGATCAGTTTCACGACCCAGTCGCTGTCCGTGCCGCTGGTGGAGGCGAGCAGGTGTACCAGCGGTTCGCCCGACACGCCCATGGGTTTGTCGAGCACGGGCGAGACGTAGGTCAGCACATCGGTCCGCGTGGCGAACTGGCGCTGGTCGTCCACGAGCCATTCCGGCCAGGAATCCTCACGATCGGCGACGCCATGCGACCACGACTGGATCGGCCGCACGCGGTACGGCACCGGCTTCGCGGGATCGGATACGTAGTCGTCTTCGCCCTTCGCAGGCGCCGTCGTGCCGAACGCGCCATCGGCCTCCACGAACCAGCGTTGCATGGTAGGCGTGCAGCCTTTGCGGCAGCCCGATGGCCAGGTGTCGAGCTGGCGCCAGGTGTTCTCGCCGGTGACGAACGCATTGACCGGGGCGATGCTCGCCTTCGGCGCATCGTCTTTCAGGTACTGAGCCAGGAACGGACGGAGGATCGTCTGTCGGAACGTGGTCCCCGTATCGCTACCGAGGTCGATCGCACCGATCGTGTCGCCTTTTTCCCAGGTCTTGGCGTGGCGCCACGGGCCGAGTACCAGCCACAACTTCGTGTGCCCGGGATCGCGCGGTGCGAGCGCGCGGTACACGGCCATGTCGCCGTAGTTGTCTTCCTGGTCCCACAGGCTGTGCACGAGCATGGTCGGCACGGTCATCGGCTCTTTCGCTGCGACCTTGTCGATTGCCTTGTCGGACCAGAAGCTGTCGTAGGCGGGATGGGCCAGCAGCTTCTGCCAGAAACCCAGCGCTTCCATGCCGTAGGCGCGACCGATGTCGCCGGCCGAGCCGCCGTGCAGGTAAAGGTCGTAATCGTCGCGGTAACCCGTGGTCCAGCCAACATCGCTCCCACGCGAGTTCACCATGCCGTAGATGTAGGGAATCATCTGCTGGCGAAAAGCGCCGCGATGAAACCAGTCGTCACCCATCCAGCCGTCGATCATCGGATTGATGGGCACGGCCACCTTGAGCGCGGGATGGGGGCGGATCGTGGCGATCATCGCCTCGAAGCCGTCATAGGAGATGCCGATGATGCCGACCTTGCCGTTGGATTCCGGCACGTGCTTCACCAGCCAGTCCACCGTGTCGTAGATATCGGTCGACTCGTCGATAGGCGTCGGGTTGCCCGGCCCGATCGGTGGACGATTCATGACGAAGTCGCCTTCGGAACCGTGTTTGCCGCGAATGTCCTGGATCACGCGGATGTAGCCATCCTTCACGATGATGTCCGCGGGATTGTCGTAGCCGCGCAGCATGGTGCCGAGATGCGGGCTGTCGTTGCGATGCCCCATGCCATCGGCGCCGTAAGGCGTGCGCGTGAGCAGGATGCCCGCATGCGTCACCCCTTTGGGCAGCACGATCACGGTGTGCAGCTTCACGCCGTCACGCATGGGTATCTCGACCGTGCGACGTTCGTAGTCGAAGCCCGCGTTCGTCGGCGTGAACTGGGCCGGGATTTCCGTCGGCAGGTCTTTGTAGTTGGTCTCGCCGCCGAGCGCCGGGGTCGCGAGGACCCCGGCTGCAAGCGCGACGATACCCAGTCGCAGTAGTGGATGCATGGGTTCCCCGTTAGAAGTCGTACGTGACACCGAAGCGGGCGTAACGCGGCTGCGTATAGCTGATGACCTGCTGGTAGCCATCGTTAACCGAGTTCTTGCTGCCCGACACGGGATTCGTCCGCTGCGACCGCTGCTGGTTGAGCAGGTTGAATACCGATGCAGTGAAAGCCAGCTTGCGATCGGCCCACAACGGACGGTACTCGAGGTTCACGTCCACGAGTTCTTCCCACGGCTCGCGTCCCTTGGCGCCATACGCAGACGGCTGGCCGAAGCAGAAGTGATAGTAGCTGCCGTAGCCGGACGGATCGCTTTCTGCTTCGCCATAACGGCCCAGGCAGGACTTCGGCAGGCCGGACTGGATGAGCAGGTTGGCGGAGACCAGCCACTCGGGCGCGATCTGGTACGAGCCGTAGAGCTTCAGCTGATGCTTGCGGTCATTGGCGAGATAACCGTTGGCATAGTTCATCAGCGTGGCGTAGTCCCAGTCACGCGACGCCGCGACGGAACCCTGGCCCACGTCCGAACGCACCTGGCCTTCCGTGTTGCCGTAGCTACGCGAGTACAGGTAATCGACCTTGCCCGACCATGTGCCGTCGAACGGGTGCGAGAGGTACAGATCCAGCCCGTAGTAGTTGCGCTTCAGATGGCTGAAACCGAAGTCCGCATTCGTCACTGTCACGTTGGTGTAGCCGCCGTTGGCGTTGGCGAGCTGGTAGACGTTCGCGCGACCCGGGTTGGACAGGTAGCAACTGCCGACGGTCACGGCGTCGATGTCGGCGCCCTGGGCGACGGCGGCGCGGGTGATCGCGCCGTTGTCGCAGACGTCGTCCAGCGCGTTGCGCAGTTTGCGCACCGTGGCCTTCGCACCGGCTACCCAGTCGGCATCGATCTGCTTGTCCAGGCCCAGGATGAACTCGTCCTGGTATTCCGACTTGATGTTCTTGGCGCTGACCGTCTTGGGATCGGGCGGCTGGCCGTATTCGCCGTTGGGAGACACGGCGCCACCGGTGGCCGACTTAATAAAGGTCACGCCGGTCGGCAGGCCGGAAGCATCGATGCCGGTATAGGTGAAGTACTGGTTGGTCGCGAGCGAGCCGGCTGACGTGCGCAGGGCAACGGAAGCCGGCATGGCGAGGAAGTAGCGTCCCGCGTTGCCGTAGACCTTCATGCTGGAATCGCCGTTCACGTCCCAGCTGAAACCGAGGCGCGGCGCCCACTGTGGTTTGGTCAGCTTCAGATACGGCTGGCCTGCCGGGTTGTAGTTGGTGAACTGGTCGTTGCGCAGACCAAGGGAAAGCAGCAGTCGATCGGTGACCTGCCAGTCGTCCATGATGTATTGCGCACGCTGCTTCACGCGCACGGAGGCGAGCGTGTTGTAGTGACGGTAATAGCCGTAGTAGCCGGTTTCACCGCCGGGATAGTTGGCCGGCTTGTCCACGAACGGGCTGTCGCTGATGTTGAGGTTCTTGTCGCCCTTGGCATACCACAGCTCGTAGCCGTCGCCGCCGATCGTCGTGCCATCGTCGATGTCGTGCGAGTCCTGGTTATCGATGCCCGCGGTGATCGAGTGGCTGCCGATCTTGTAGTTGAGGTCGACGCGAAGGTTGCGGTTGGTGGACTCGTGATCGGGGTTGTCGATCGTGTCCAGCGTCTGCCCGTTGGTGATCGGCGTGCCGCCGTTGAGCGCGGGGTTCTGCTGGCTGACGTTGCCGATGAACGGCCCGGTGACGCCCGTGGCCGGCGGCTCGTTGTAGTAGGTGAGCTTCGACTTGCCGTAGAGCGCGGTCAGGGTCAGATCGTCGGTGATGTAGCTGGTGAACTTGGCGACATAGACCATGGCCTTGGTCTTGTACGTCGAATCGGTGCTGGCGAAATCGCCGACCGTGTTCGTGTCGTAGTCGTAGGTGTACTTGTTGCCATTGGACCGGTGGGTCTGGTTGACGCCCGTCAGCTCAAGGATGTTGCTGTCGTTGATGTTCCAGTCGAGCTTGCCGTACCACTTCGGATCCTTGTACGTGTACTTGGTGTCGTACGCATGGTTTACGTCGCCGATGCTGTTGCCCTTGCTGCGCTCCATTTCCACAGCGGCGAACGCGTAGAGCTTGTCCTTGATCAACGGGCCGCCGGCATAGGCGCTGACCGTCGTGCTCCATTCGTGGTTGCGGTCGTTGCGCTGGTTGATCGAGCCCGGCGGTGCCGGATTGTCGTGACCATAAGTGATATTGCGGGCGCTGGCGCGCGCGAAGTCGGGTTCCCACAGTACCTGCGCACCGAAATGCCACTCGTTGGTGCCGCGCTTGCCGACCTGGCTGATGACGCCGCCGTCCGAGCGGCCGTACATCGCGGAGTAACCGCCGCTCAGCACTTCCTGCTGATCTACGGCGCCGTAGGGCAGGGTTACGCCACCGAAGCCGCTGAGCGGATCGGTCGTGTTCATGCCGTTGATGTAGTACGCGTTCTCCGAGACGGCCGAACCGGCAAAGCTCACCAGGCTGCCGCCGAAGGCATTCTTGAATCCGGTATAGCCCGGCGAGGCGCCCGGTGCGAGCAGGGCCACGGCCTCGGCCGAGCGCTGCAACGGCAGACGCGCCATGTCGGCCGCCGTGATGACCGTGCTGGACGCCACGGTAGCGACGTCGATCTTCGGCACCTGGGTGGCCGACACGGTCACGCCTTCGAGCTGCTGGGCATTGCCGGCCCCCGTGTCGAACGACACGTCGGTGGCGGCACCCACGCGCAGGGTGATGTTGTCGCGTGTATCGACGACGTTGCCGCTGGACTTCAGCGAGACCTTGTACGTTGCCAGCGGCAGCGAATCGGCGACGTAGTGGCCGCGTGCGTCCACAGGTACTTCGCGAACGATGCCGTTGCTGCCTTCGATCAGCACGGTTTCATTGGCGGCAATTGGCGCCTGGCCGGCGATACGGCCTGTGGTGGCCTGGCCGAAGGCAACGCCGGACAGTGACGCCGCGACCGCGGCGCATAAGACGGTATGTCGGAGGGTGGGGCGGGGTTTCATGGGATGCTCCGGGGAAAGGCGCTTGCGTGACAGAAGGTTTTGAATCGATCCAAATCAAATGCGTAATGCGGCCTTCCTGGCGCGGTGTTGTTTCAGGCGTAGGCGATGTCGCCGACGGCCTTACGAATGGCGGCGATGGCGCGGGATTTCTCCGCGCGGCGGTCGGTGACGAGCACGTCGATACGGTCGGCAGGGCACCAGGCGACGCGACTGCGAACGCCGATCTTCGAATGGTCGGCCGCGATCACGATGCGGCGCGCATTGGCACACATCGCTCTTGCGACTTCGGCTTCCTCCATCTCGAAGCTGCTCGCGCCAGCCTTGGCGTCGATGCCGACCGGCGAAAGGATCGCGAGGTGCGGTTGGTAACGCGCAATCTCGGCGACCGTGGCGGCGCCCTGCGTGCAGCCCGTCTGCGCATTGAAGCGACCGCCGAGCAGATGCACGTCGTTGCCGCTTCGCGCGGCGAAGCGGGTGGCTACGTCCACGGCATTGGTAACGATGGTGAGGCCATTGCGTGTGGCGAGCGCTTCGGCGACGAGGTTCATGGTGCTGCCGGCGTCCATGAAAACGGTCTGCCCGCTTTCGACGAGGCTGGCGACCTTCTTCGCGATCGCGCGCTTCTCGCGCACCCGCGTGGCATGGCGCACGTCGATCGGCGGCTCGTCGCCCGTAAGCACCGCTCCGCCATGCACGCGACGGATTTCACCGCGTTCGGCCAGTTCGACGAGGTCGCGGCGAATCGTTTCGCGCGATACGCCCAGCTCCGTGACAATGCGTTCCACGGACACCTGGCCGCTGGTGCGCAGCAGGTCGCGGATACGGGAATGCCTTTCTTCATGCCACATGGCGTCGGTCCTTGAGTACGTGGAGGAGGAGGCGCATGGCGCCGAGCGCGAGTGCGCTGGCAAGCACGACGCACATCGCATACGCGGCCGCTTGCGCGAGAAAGCCGTTCTCGTCCAGGCGCATCACCGTGACCGAGGCGAGGCCGAGTTCCGGGGTGACGAGAAAGATCACCCCCGACAGCGTCACCATGGCGCGCATGAACAGATAGAAGAAGGTAGAGATCGCGGCCGGTGCGGCGAACGGCCAGACCGCATCACGCAGCACATGCAAGGCCGTGCCGCCGGATGTCGCCACCGCGTCGTCCAGTGCCTGCGGTACCTGGCGCATGCCGGTCTGCATCGTGAGGAAGGCCTGCGCGTGATAGTGGTACAGGCTGCATGCCGCTACGATCGCAACGCTGCCGTAGAGCCACCCGGATAGCGGCCCATGATTGAAGGCCAGCACGTAGCCCAGGCCGAGCACGAGGCCCGGCACGGCGGAAGGCAGCGACGCGATGAACTGCACGGGTTTTGCGACGAACGATGGTGTGCGACGCAGCCCTGCAGACAGGGCAAACACCAGCAACACGCCAGCACAGGCGGCCATCGTCGCCATGCCGATCGACGTGGCTACCGGGCCATAGCCATCGGGCATGCCGCCCATGTAATTGGCAAGGGTCAGTGTGCGGTCGTATGGCCACAGCTTGACGACACTGACATACGCCACCGTGGCGACGACGCCCACCATGGGCAGGAGCGTCGCCAATGCGATGCCACCCAGCGTCATGTCGCGCCAGGGATGCGCCGCGGGCACGAAGCTTCGCCCTGGGTTCGCATCGCCGGTGTCCTGTCGCCGTTTTGCCAGCCGTGCCAGCCACACCGAGAGCAGCGCGGGTGCCAGCAGTACCACACCGAGCGTCGCTCCCATGGCGAAATCCTGCTGGCCGACCACTTCGCCGTAGATCTCCACGGCCAGCACGCGGTAGTTGCCGCCGATGACGACCGCGCTGCCGAAGTCGGTGAGCGTTTCTGTGAAGACGAGGAAAGCCGCCGCAAGCAGGGCGAAACGCACGCGGGGGATGGTCACATCAATGAACTGCCGCCACGGCGAGGCGCCCATGGAGGCGGCGGCGTCGTAATGGCGCGCCGGCGTGCGCACGAGCGCGGCGGATACGATGATGACGACCTGCGGTAGTCCATACAGCGTGTTCGCGATGAGCAGACCCCAGAAGCCATAGATGTCGGTAGGCAGGCCGGTCAACCGATGCACCAGTCCGTTGCGTCCGAGCAGGCAGACGAGGCCGAGTGCCAACACGAGCGAGGGTGCCAGCATCGGCAGGAGGAGGGCGCCGCGGATGAGCGCTTTTCCGGGGAGGCGCGAGCGATGCAGGGCCATCGCCAGACAAAGCCCCAACGACACCGTGCAGAGCGTGGTCGCGAGTCCGATGACGAGGCTGTGCCATGCCGCCCGCGGCAAGCCGGGATCGTCGAACAGGCGAAAGTAATTCATCACCGTGAACGCGCCCTGCGCATCCGTGACGCTGCGCAGGAGCACGGTCGCCAGCGGATGCAGAAAGAACACGAGCAGGCACAGCAGTGGCACCGCCAGCAGGAGAATGCCTACGGCGTTGACGCGTTTCACGCGCACACCCATACGCCGCGCAGGGCATCGACCGCGACGGATTCGCCGCGGTTCAAGACGCTGCGGCCGGATTGTTCCACCAGCAGCTTGCGGCCGCGCCAGGCGATCGTGATGCGCGCGAGATTGCCGAGAAACACGCTGTCCTCCACCACGGCCTCGCCGCGCGGATCGCTCTCGATCGCGACATCCTCGGGGCGCAGGCAGAGTTCGTACGTGCTCTCGCTGCCGGGTGGGCGACGTTCCAGAAAGCCGGGCAACGCGTCGCGCACGAAGGCCGTCGGCAGGAGGTTGGCGCGCCCCACGAACTCAGCCACGAAGCGGGACCGTGGACGTTCGTACAGATCGCGCGGGCTGCCCGTCTGTTCGATCCTGCCGTGATTCATGCAGACGATGGTGTCCGCCATCGCCAGCGCTTCCTCCTGGTCGTGCGTCACCATGATCGTCGGAATGCCGAGCGCGCGCTGAAGCTGGCGTATCTCGGTGCGCAACTGTCCGCGAATAGCGGGGTCGAGTGCGGAGAGCGGCTCGTCGAGGAGCAGCATCGCCGGTTCGGTGGCGAGTGCGCGGGCCAGCGCTACACGCTGCTGCTGGCCGCCGGAGAGTTCGTCCGGAAAGCGTGCGCCGAGACCGCCGAGCCCGACCCGTTCGAGCAGTTCGCTGCAACGTGCCGCGATCCGCGCGGGTGGATCGCGGCGCAGACGCATTGGGTAGCCGACGTTGGCGGCGGCGGTCATGTCGGGAAACAACGAATACGCCTGAAAGACCAGGCCCATGCGGCGCTCGCGAGCGGGCAGCGCGGTGATGTCGCGATCGCCGAGGATCACGCGCCCCGCGTCCGCCGCGGTCAGCCCGGCGACGATGCGCAGCAAGGTGGTCTTGCCGCAGCCGCTGGGGCCGAGCAGACAGACGAATTCGTTCTCGCGGGCATGGAATGACACGCCGTCGAGCACGGTATGTCCGCTCCACGCCTTGGCGATGTCGTCGATCCGCAGGTGCATGTCCCCAAACTCCCCCAAGGCCGCGCGCTAGCGCGTCAGCCGTTTGTATCTGGCAATGAGCGCCGCACGTTCGCGCGCCGCGGTGGCGAAATCGCGCGCGGGCAGCGTCGCGACGAGATCGGCAGGCAGGCCCTGCCGTTGTTGTTCTGCGCTCGGCGTGCTGCCGGGTGCGGCAACGATCTCCTTGAAGCCGCGGTACAACGCAGCGGCCTCGGGCGATGCCGTCCAATCGAGAAAGCGTCGGGCATCGTCTGCATGCGCTGCGCCCTTCATTAGCGCGGACGCTTCCAGTTCGTAACCCTTGCGTCCTTCCGGAATCACCATCGTCACCGGATAGCCCTGGCGGATGGATTGCATCGCCGAGAACGCGAACGAGATGCCGATCGGAAACTCACCGATGCGCGCGAGCTTGCACGGCGCCGATCCGGACAAGGTGACCTGGCCGACGTTGCGCGTGATGTCGCTTAGCAAGTCCATACCGCCGGCATTGCGGCCGGCGTCCGACAGCGACGAAATCAACATGTATCCCGTACCCGACGATGCCGGGTCCGGCATGGCTATCTGACCTTTGTACTGCGGCGAGGCGAGATCGCGCCAACTGCGCGGCATGGGCAGGTGGCGCTCGTCCAATGCCTCACGGTTCACACACAGTGCGGCGAGATAGCCGGTGGGCGCGAACCAGAGATCGTCGGTGGCGCGGAACGCGGCCGGCATGCGATCGATGTTCGGGCCGCGCACCGGCGCAAGCAGCGCCGCAATATGCGGTTCGAGCATGTCGGTCACGGCCATGCCCCAGATCGCATCGTTGCGCGGTTCCGCCGACTCGGCGAGCAAGCGTGCGGCGAGGTCGCCGCTCGACAGGCGCAGCACGCGGATGTCCAGATCGGGCAGGGCTTTCTTTGCCGCGTCGAGATAGATGGCGATCTCGTCGCTTTCCAGCGCGGAATAGACGGTGACGGTACCGGCATGCGCCACGCCACAGGCGGCAAGCAGCGCGATGACGCTTCCGATGTGGCGGTATGGATGCATGGCCGGGTTCACCCTGTGACGCGGTCGTCGAAGGCGCTACGCGGAAGGATCATGTGTCACCCACCCGTGTGGCGTTTTGGGTATATTTGCAAACCTGTGGCGTATACGTCCACCAGAGAATTTTCGTTTTTGTCATGCTTTCGACACGTGCCGACGCTAGTCGCGCGTGCTTTCCCCGCCCAGGAGTGTCGTTGATGGAACCGTTGTCCGCCGCCGAGCGGAAGGAATTCGAGGACTTCGCCGTGGCTATTGCCAACAATGCGCGTGCATTGTCGTTACCGCGGTTCCGTCGTCCTGTGGACGTGACGCTCAAGGGTGACATGAGCCCCGTGACAGCCGTGGACCGGGGTGTGGAATCGATGCTGCGCGAGCGCATCGAACTGGCCTGGCCCACCCACGGCCTGCTTGGCGAGGAGTACGGCGCAACGCGTATGGATGCGGAGTACGTCTGGTCGATCGACCCGATCGATGGCACGCGCAGCTTCATTTCGGGCTGGCCACTGTGGGGCACGCTGCTGGCGTTGCTGCGGCATGGCAAGCCCGTGCTGGGCGTGCTGGACATGCCCGTGCTCGACGAACGCTGGATCGGGCACGCCGGCCGCAGCACGACGATGAACGGCGTTCCCTGCCGTACCCGTGCGTGCGAGACGCTGGCGACGGCCACGCTCTACACCACCACGCCGGACATGTTCACGCCCGACGAGTGGGCGCGTTTCGACCGCACGAGCCGTGCCGCCTATACACGCCGTTTCGGTGGCGATTGCTACGGTTACGGCATGCTGGCCGCCGGGCACATCGACGCCGTGATCGAGGCCAACCTCATGCCTTACGATTACCTGGCCATCGCACCGGTCGTGGAAGCGGCAGGTGGTGTGATGACCGACTGGGAAGGTCGTGCGCTCGGTCTGGAGAGTGGCGGTCGCGTCGTCGCCGCTGCAACACCTGCGCTGCACGCCGCCATCATCGAATCGCTCGCCAGGGACTGATCTGCATGTTTTCCCGCGACCGTCGCCGATTTCTCCACGCTGCAGGCGCGACCGTCGCTGCCTCGCTGATTGCGCAAGGTTTCCCGGCGGCGATAGCACGCGCGCTCGCCACCGGGCCCGACCGGCGCACGGGCACCATCGCAGATGTCGGTCACGTGGTGATCCTCATGCAGGAGAACCGTTCGTTCGATCACTATTTCGGCACGCTGCGCGGCGTGCGTGGTTTTGCCGATCCGCGCGTGCTGGAACTCGGCAACGGCGATTCGGTGTGGAAGCAACCGGTGACGGCGGTGCGCAGCAAGGTCTGGAAGGCCCGCGGCATCGGCGACGACGTGGGCTGGGTGTATCCGTTCCATCTCGATACGCACGCCTGCGGCGATCACCACGAAGGCACCGACCACGGCTGGAGCAGCGGCCATGGCGCGTGGAACCTCGGTCGCAACGATCGCTGGATCGAACAGAAGCAGGACGTGCTTACCATGGCGTACCTGCGCCGCGAGGACGCCGCATTCCATTACGCGCTGGCCGATGCCTTCACCATCTGCGATGCGTATCACGCCTCCGCACTGGCCGACACCGCCATCAACCGCATTTACCTCTGGAGCGGCACAGCCGATCCTTCCGGGCGGCTAGGTTCCAAGGCCAACGGTCCTGGGACCGAGGAGCGCCCCGACGCCAATGGCTACACCTGGACCACGTATCCGGAACGCTTGGAAAAAGCCGGCGTCACGTGGCGCGTCTATCAGGGCGGCACGGGCGATCCCGGTTCGCCGACCGACAACTACACCGACAATTCGCTCGAATTCTTCGCGAAGTATCAGGTCAAGGAAGGCGCCGATCCACACGGACCGCTCGTGCGTAACGGCGTGTCGAACCACACGCTACGTGAGCTGCGCGACGACGTGCTGCATGATCGTCTTCCGCAGGTGACCTGGATCGTCGCACCGTACAAGTACAGCGAGCATCCCACCTCGTCGCCGGCCGATGGTGCGTTCTACATCCGCCGCGTGATCGAGGCTTTGACGGCGAATCCGAAGGTCTGGAGTCGCACGGTTCTGTTCCTGAACTACGACGAGAACGACGGTTTCTTCGATCACGTTGTGCCGCCAGCACCGCCGCTCGAAAGCGGGGAAGACGCGGAAGGCATGGTGTCCGATGACCTCCTGGCCGGGCTGGGCGACGAGATCATGGACCTCGACGCGCATCCAAGGATTTCATCGCCGCTCGTGCCGGGCAGCGATCCGCTTGGCGAACAGCCGGTCGGCCTCGGCAATCGTGTGCCGATGATCGTGGTTTCCCCGTGGACGCGTGGCGGCTGGGTCTGCTCGGAAACCTTCGACCACACGTCGGTGCTGCGCTTTCTTGAAAAGCGCTTCGGCGTCGAGGAACCGAATATCAGCACGTGGCGTCGCTCGATCTGCGGCGACCTCACGAGCGCGTTCGATTTTGCCGGCACGGCAGACTCGCGCATGCCGACGCTTAGGGTGCCGGCCGGATCGACGCGCAAGGCGGCGATCATGGTGCCGCAGCCGCAGACCATGCCTGTGCAAGAGAAGGGCACGCGCTCATCGCGAGCGCTCGCTTATGCGTGGACGCTGGAGCATCGGCTGGATGCCGACAGCAGCCGCATTGCCTTCGTCAATCACGGCCAGCTCGGCGCAGCGTTCTTCGTCTATGACGGACTCCATCGCGACGCACCGCCGCGCCGCTACGCCGTGAGCGCCGGCAAGCGCATCGAAGACCGCTGGCCGTTGGCGAAAGCGGGCGATGGCTACGATCGTCGTATCCACGGGCCGAACGGTTACTACGCCCACCTGCGCGGGTTTGCAGATGACGGACTGGAAGCGATCGTGGTGGGGCAGTCCCGCAAGCGCGGCGTTGAAGTGCGTCTCAGCAATCGAAGCGCGATACGTGTGACGGCGCGAATCATGGATGCGTACGGCAACATGGCGGCTCGCGACGTCGATCTCTCCGCAGGACAAACACTGACAGTGCCGCTCGACCTGTCCCGCAGTGCGGGCTGGTACGACATCGCCATCACCACGTCCAGTGCGCCACGTTACCTGCGCCGCTTTGCCGGCCACCATGAGGACGGCAAAGCGGCAACAAGCGACCCCGGCTTATCGGCCTAGTCGTTGTAAGGAGTGGTGTCCATCATGAAGAACTCTACGTTGTCTGCATTTCGCACGGCCTTCCAGCGATCGTCTCTCGCCAGGTCTTCGGCGTTTAGCTTGCCGTAGACGTAGTCGCTACGACCGTCGCTGTCTCGATCGTAAAAGTGGCTCACCTCATGGATGATTACGCTAGTCCTGCTAACCCAGGGATCGTTGACGGGAAGGCGAAAAAAACCTGGACAGAAGTGAATCAGATAAGGGCTGTGGTCTTCAGCATGTGCCATGACCTCGGACGGAAATCCATCGCAGCCACATCGAGGAGTTATCTTGCTTCCCCCTGTCAGGGTTAGCCGAGACATCGTGGCGCCCAGGGCTGATTTCAGATTGCCGCTATCGCTCTCGTACCAACCCGATTGATCGGGAAGAGGCGCATCCTCGGGCGGTCTGCCGAACCAACGTTCAAAGCGCGGCTTAGCGTTGTAACGATATGAGAAATTTCCCTCGGGGTCTTTGATGACCTGATAGACGGATAATATGAAGCCATACCCGGATTGCGACGCGTTTGCAGCACTCGGTAGGGTTTCATTGATCTTTTCCATATCTTCAGTCGAGCATATGTCTGACACGGATGGGGAAGGACCCATGTAAGCAGACGGGGTGTTGACACGTACCTCGATCTCATTGCTTTGCACGAAGGTCTGGCTGGTTCGAACGAATGCCCGACGCTCTTCTTCCGGCGCTGCCCGTGCATCTGGCTCCCGATCCAGCGAAGCGAAAAACCGTATCTTGAAGCGGCCACCCTTGCTGAAATCGTATTCGCGACCCAGGTTGACTTCCTTATGCACCGATTCGCCGGGTGGTACGACAACAAAGTGACTGAGACGGACGGGACCCCAATAGCCCGGGCCGGACCCTTTGTAAGGAAGCACATCGCCCGTTTCGTTAGTGATGACAAACTCATTGCCCGGAAGGCCGTCATCCGTTCTGCCGAAGGGTGTCGACGGCTTATGGAGAAAGACTGGCGCATCGCCCCGGTTGATGAAGGTGACATCGACGCGTACAGGTTCACTACCGATGGCTCGGGTCGTTTCGCGGATAACGGCCTCGATGCGGCCTTCTGCATGTGCCTGTGTCCAGGCGAGGCTGGCGAAGAGCGCACATAGTGCGGCTCTCTTTTTGCGTTTCGTTCGATAAAGCATGCGTTCCTTCCGTTGATTGGATCCATGTCCGCCGCTGAAGCGAGAGGACACGTGGGAAGGTAGCGACCGGACGGCGTTGAAGGAATCTACGGGAGTTGAAGATGTGGTGCGATAAGCAGTTCCGGACTTTGGGCGGAATTCTCATGACACCGGTTTTGCACTGCGCTACGTGCGCGCACGCGAACGTCGTAGACCTCGGCGTTAACGCATCGCCTCCGCCGCCTTCTCGCCGCGCAATGCACCCGCACGACCCGGTGCCTGCACGAGTGACTGCTTGAATGCGGCCAGTGCAGGTCCGGGTTGCTTCTGTGCAAGAAGCAGTTCGCCCAGTTGTTCGCGCGCCGGGACGATCGGGCCTGGCGTCACGGGACGTTTTTCGACGCGATCTTCGCGTTCGGCGGCATCGGTCATCAGTGCGACGGCGCTCGATGCGTTGCCGTCTGCCTGTGCGGACCAAGCTTTCACTTCGGACGCGAGAACGCCCGTCTGCGCGGACCAGTAGTCGTCGCCGGAGGCCTTGAGTTCGGCTTCGATCTGATCGAGGCGCTTTGCTTGTGCACGTGCTTCGTCAGGATGACCACTGCGCGCGAGGCCGAGACCCTTGGCCCATACCGCGATGGCGACCACCGAGGGTGGCGCGCCGGTTGGCGGCGCGATCGAGGCGGCATCGGTCCAATGCCCTTGTTCGACGATTTCGCGTATTGGCATCGCGGTGGCGGCGTATGCCACGGCGAAATCATCCATGTCCAGGTTGCGCATGCGCTTCAGGTCGGCGATGACGGCCTTGGCGTCGGCGTCGCGGCCGGTCTGCATGTACGCATAGACGAGATAGTCCATGGCGTGCAGTTGCCCCATGGTGTCGCCGTGATCGCGGGCGGCTTTTTCGGAGGCGAGGTTGGAGCGGATCGAATCGTCCCAGAGTCCCAGTCGCGTGAAAATGTGCGAGGGCATGTGCAGGGCATGCGGTGCTGACGGTGCGATGTCCGCATATTTGCGCGCGGCGGGAAGGCCCAGCTGAGCCAGCTCGGCGCTGTCGCAGGCGTGAATGAGGTAATGGGCGATACCCGGATGGTCGGGGTGGGCGCGGAACAGAGGATCGAGAATCGCGATCGCCTGTTTCTGCTTCGCGTGCGTCTTGTCGGCCATCGAGGCGTCCGACAGCAGCGCGACCGCGTAGAACACCTGTGCCTCGACATCGTTCGGATTGTCGCGAGCCACGGCCGCCATGGCCGTTTCGTAGGCGAGCGTGCGCTGGCCGGGTTTCACATTACCGTCCTGGTAGAGCTGGCCCAGGGCATGGATGTATGCCTGCTCCCGAGGAGACGACGTCGGCAGTCGGGCGGCCGTGCGGGCCTCCGCCTGGCCGCGGGCGAAGGTGTCGGGCGGCAGCGAAGGCGCCCACACCGGATGGAAGAAGACCATCGCCAGGCCCCAATGGGCCATGGCGCACGACGGATCCTTCGCCACGATGTCCTCGAACGCCTTCTGGGCGGGGCCATAAGCAAAGGAGTGGATGAGGGCGACGCCGCGGTCGAACGGCTTCTGCACGGAGGGGCTGCACGAGATCGGGAAGGAGACGTCGCCCAGCTTTTCGGGGATGCCGTGGTCGTGCATCTCCTGGGCATGGGCGGCGGATGCCATCAGCAGCGAGATGGCGAGAGCGCGCAGGAAACCTGTCATGCCTGACTCCGTGGTGTGGGCGACGCAGGCCCGCGGAAAGGTCGGAATGTACGCCTGACAGGCGCGGGTGCCCATCGGCAGGACGGCCGATGCCCCTTGCCCGATCCGCGAGCGGTACATCGGACGACAGCGCCCCGCGGCGCGGGCCATGCCGAAGGTGGGTGCCCGGACGGCTATACTCAGGGGCCAGCCTCATCGACATACCTCTCCGTGACCAGCGAACTGTCCTCCATCATCGATTTCATCCGCTACGGCGCCAGCCGCTTCTCGGCCGCCGGCCTGACCTTCGGGCACAGCCACGACAATCCGATCGACGAGGCCACGCACCTGGTCCTGGCGGCCCTGCATCTGCCGCCGGACCTGCCGCCTGCCTACGGCGCTGGCAAGCTCGTGGCCGAAGAGCGCGAGGCCATCCTTGCCCTGATCGAAAAGCGGATCGAGGAGCGCGTGCCGGTGGCGTACCTGGTCGGCGAGACCTGGTTCGCGGGCCTGAAGTTCAAGAGCGATCGCCGCGCCCTGGTGCCGCGCTCGCCCATCGCGGAACTGATCGAGAGCGGCTTTACGCCCTGGCTGGACGACCGCCACGTGGAACGCGCGCTGGACCTTTGCACGGGCTCGGGTTGCATCGGTATCGCCATGGCCGAGTACAACCCGGACTGGCAGGTCGATCTGGTCGACGTCAGTGACGACGCGCTGTCGCTCGCTAACGAGAACATCGTCTTCCAACATGTGGAAGATCGCGTGCGGGCGGTCAAGTCCGATCTCTTTGCCGGCGTGCAGGGCGAGGTCTACGACCTCATCGTCTCGAACCCGCCTTATGTGACGCATGCCGAATATGCCGCCATGCCGGCCGAATACAGCCATGAACCGGTCCTCGGTCTGACCTCCGGAGATGATGGACTGGACATCACCTTGCGCATCCTCGACGAGGCCGCCGATCACCTCAGTGAGGATGGCCTGCTGATCGTGGAAGTGGGCGACAGCGAGCGTGCGCTGGTGGAACTGCTGCCCCGCGTGCCCTTCGTGTGGCTCGAGTTCAAGGTGGGCCCGATGGGCATTTTCGCGCTGGAGCGGCGCGACCTCGTCGAACACGCCGCGGACATCGCCGCCCTTCGCGCCGCACGAAACTGACCCATCGGAAGCACCGTGTCCTCCAATACGTTCGGCAAGCTCCTCTCCGTCACTACCTTCGGCGAAAGCCACGGCCCGGCGATCGGGTGCGTGGTGGACGGTTGCCCGCCCGGGCTGGCGCTCGACGCGGCAGAATTCCGCGCCGACCTGGAACGCCGTGCTACCGGTCGCTCGCGGCACACCTCCCAGCGCAGGGAGGCCGACGAGATCGAGATCCTCTCCGGCGTGTACGAGGGCGTGACCACGGGTACGCCCATTGCCTTGCTGATCCGTAACACGGACGCGCGCTCCAAGGACTACGGCAACATTCTCGACACCTTCCGCCCCGGCCACGCCGATTACACGTACGCGCAGAAGTACGGTATTCGCGATCCACGCGGCGGCGGACGTTCCTCGGCGCGCGAAACCACAATGCGCGTGGCGGCCGGTGTCATCGCCAAGAAATGGCTCGCGCAGCGCCATGGCGTGTCCGTGCGCGGCCACGTGGCCCAGATCGGCGAACTCGTGCCGCGCGGCTTCGACGCCCATGCCATCGAGGACAATCCGTTCTTCTGGCCGGACGCGGCGCAGGTGCCGGAGCTGGAGTCGTACATGGATGCCTTGCGCAAGTCGGGCGATTCGGTCGGCGCGAAGGTCACCGTGATCGCCGACGGCGTGCCGGCCGGGTGGGGCGAGCCGATCTACGGCAAGCTCGACGGCGAACTCGCCGCGGCCATGATGTCCATCAACGCGGTGAAGGGCGTCGAGATCGGTGACGGATTTGCCGCGGTGGCGCAGCGTGGTACGCAGCACCGCGACGAGATGACCGCCGACGGATTTCTCTCCAACCACGCAGGCGGCATTCTCGGTGGCATCGCCTCCGGCCAGCCCATCGTGGTGTCGATGGCGTTCAAGCCCACTTCCAGCATCCTCGTGCCCGGACGCAGCGTCGATCGGGCCGGCCAGCCCACCGAGGTGGTGACCAAGGGGCGCCACGATCCCTGCGTCGGTATTCGTGCGGTGCCGATCGCCGAGGCCATGCTCGCGCTCGTGCTGATGGACCAGGCCCTGCGCCACCGCGCGCAGTGCGGCGACGTCGGCACCGTGCCCCCGCATATTCCCGGCGCGGTCCGGAGCGAGTCATGAGCAAGCCCCGCGTCTGGGTATCCCGGCCTTTCTTTCCGGACATCGTCGATCGCTTGCGGCCCTTCTTCGAGGTGGACGCAGAGAGCGAAGAACAGCGCTTCTCGTCGGCCGACCTCGCGACACGGCTGGCCGATGCCGACGCCGCCATCGTGGGGCTCGCCGAGCGCATCGACGTCGCGGCGATCCGCCAGGCCAAGCGGCTGCGCTTCGTGGCGAACCTCGGCGTGGGCTACAACAACCTGGACATCGAGGCGCTCTCCGCGGCCGGGATCGGCGCGTCGAATACGCCCGATGTCCTCAACGAAACCGTGGCCGACTACGCCTGGGCGTTGATGCTCGCGGCAGCGCGCCGCGTGGGCGAGGCTGAGCGCTGGCTACGGGCGGGGCAGTGGCATGGCTCCCGTTTCGAAGGCTGGCTGGGTACCGACGTGCACGGCAAGACCATCGGCATCCTGGGCATGGGCCGTATCGGCCAGGCCATCGCGCGGCGCGCGGCGGGTTTTCGCGCCAGGGTGATCTATCACAATCGCTCGCGCCTTCCCGCGGCGGTCGAGCAGGCCTGCGCCGCCACCTATGTGGACAAGGCGCAGCTCCTGACGGAGGCGGATCACCTCATCCTGGTCGTTCCGTATACGCCGGAGAGCCACCACGCGATCGGCGAGGCCGAACTGCAGGCGATGAAGCGCTCCGCGACGCTGGTGAACGTGGCCCGTGGCGGCGTCGTCGACGATGTTGCCTTGGCCCGGGCGCTGGCGCGAGGGACGATTGCCGCGGCGGCGCTCGACGTGTTCGAAGGCGAGCCCGCGCTGCATCCCAGCCTGCTCGCTTTGGACAATATCGTGCTCAGTCCGCACATCGCGAGCGCGAGCCGCGACACACGTCGCGATATGGCGGCGCTGGCTGTGGACAATGTGCTGGCGGCGTTCGGGCATGGTCCCCACGCCGGCCGGCCGCCCACGATCCTCAATCCGGGTGTGCTGGCCGACGCCAGCTGACCTGTTTTCCCACGCCTGACAAAAGCGAAGCATGAGCAAGAAGACGAGTTACAAGGTAGCCATGGTGGGTGCGACCGGCGCGGTCGGTGAAACCCTCCTGTCGATCCTCGCCGAGCGGGACTTCCCCGTGAGCGAGCTGGTGCCCCTGGCGAGCGAGCGCTCGGCGGGCGGTACGATCGATTTCAACGGAAAACCGGTCGTCGTCCAGGATCTTGCCAAATACGACTTCGACGGCGTGGACATCGCCTTCTTTTCCGCAGGCGGCTCGGTCAGCCGGGAGCACGCGCCGCGTGCGGCCGCTGCGGGTGCCGTGGTGATCGACAACACCTCGGAGTTTCGCTACCAGGACGACATTCCGCTGGTGGTGTCCGAGGTCAACCCGCACGCCATTGCCGACTACACCGTGCGCGGCATCATCGCCAATCCGAACTGCTCCACGATGCAGATGCTGGTCGCGCTGGCGCCGATCCATCGTGAAGCGGGTATCGAGCGCATCAACGTTGCCACCTATCAGTCCGTGTCCGGCGCGGGGCGCAGCGGCATGGAGGAACTGGGCAAGCAGACCGCCCAGATGCTCAATTTCCAGGAAGTGGAAACGGTCAAGTTCCCGAAGCAGATCGCGTTCAACGTGATCCCGCACATCGACGAATTCCAGGCCAACGGCTACACCAAGGAAGAAATGAAGATGGTCTGGGAGACCCGGAAGATCCTCGAAGACCCATCCATCCAGGTGAACCCGACGGCCGTTCGCGTCCCCGTGTTCTACGGGCATGCCGAAGCCGTGCACATCGAGACGCGCGACAAGATCAGTGCCGAGCGCGCGCGCGAACTGCTCGAGCAGGCGCCGGGCATCGTCGTGCAGGACGAGCGCAAGGCGGGCGGGTATCCCACGCCGGTCGGCGACGCGGCAGGCAAGGACCCGGTCTTCGTCGGTCGCATCCGTGACGACATCTCGCACGAACGTGGCCTCGATCTGTGGATCGTTGCGGACAACATCCGCAAGGGTGCGGCGCTGAATGCCGTGCAGATCGCCGAGATCCTGATCGAGGACTACCTGTAATGACCGCACGCGTCGTGCTTGCCGGTCTGCTCGCGTTGTCGGCGCCCCTGGCGTCGGCGGCGACACCGCCGCCGCAAGCCGCCGCGGCACCCGCGGACCCGGCCGCCACGCAGGCCCAGTTGCAGGCGTTGCGCGGCCAAGTGAAGCGGCAGGACACCGAGGTCACCCAACTTAAGTCGAAGGTTGAGACGCTGGAGACCGCGTCGCAGGCCGCCCAGCGCGAGCTGGAAGAACGCGATCGGAAGATCGCCGAGCTGCGTCGACAGTTGGAGGCAGGGCAGGGCCACTAGGGGTGGACCGACATGTAAGGGGGGCGTGTACGGGCCTCGCGAACGACTTAACGTTGTCGCGTAACTATCCGTAGTCGCTATTGTTAGTTGTTGCTGGGGTGCACTACAGTGGCGCCTTCGCGGCCGACCGCCCGATAGAGGCGCGCCGCCGGCATGGATTTAGTTCGGGGGAAAGCAGTAATGAACCGTACGTTGAAGCTTTCGATCATGCTGGCGCTGGCGACATGGGGCAGCCAGGCCCTGGCCCAGAATCTGGGTCCGGTCCAGATGCGCTCGACCATGGACCAACCGCTGATGGCGGACATTCCGCTGACCGGCGTGTCGGGCAATCTCGACAACGTCCATGTGGCGCTGGCCTCGGAAGAAGCCTTCGCCCGCGCGGGCCTGAACCGTTCCGCCCTTCCGGTGCCGCTGAGCTTTGCGGTAGCCAAGAATGCGGCAGGCCAGCCGGTGGTCCGCGTGACCTCCGCCGCGCCGGTGCGCGATACCTATCTCGATTTCCTGGTGGAAGTCTCCTCCGGCAGCAACAAGGTCGTGCGCGAAGTGACCATGCTGCTCGACCCGCCGGGCACCCCGGTGGGCGCCGCGGCGGCATCTACACCGGCAGCGCCCGCCGCACGTCCATCGCGCACCTCCGAGGTGCCTGCGCGCGTGCCGACCGCTGAAGCGTCGAAGCCGGCACGTGCCGAGCCTGCATCGCGTGCCGAAGCGGTCCCGCACGCGGAGCCGGCACCGCATGCCACGGCAACACAGGGCGGTACCTATGGCCCCGTGCAGCGCGGCCAGACCCTGTCCACCATCGCCCGCCAGCACGCCGGCGGCGCGGACATGAACCAGATGCTCGTCGCGCTGCAGAAGGCCAACCCCGATGCCTTCTACCGCGGCAACATGAATGCCTTGAAGACGGGTGCCATCCTGCGCATCCCGTCGTCCGACGAGATCCAGGCGCAAAGCGGCGCCGCCGCACTGGCCGAAGTGCGCCGGCAGAACGAGAGCTGGCGTGCGGGCACGGCGCGTGCGCCTTCGGTCGTCGCCGACGGCGCATCCACCGGAGCCGCGCAGAACGATGCGAAGGGCCCCGCGCCCAAGAGCGACCGCCTCGCCATCGTGCCGGCCAAGGAGGGCGGTGACGCTGCGTCCACGCGCGCCGGCACCAAGGGCGGCACGGGCGACACGCAGATCGCCGGTCTGCGCCAGGAACTGGCCACGTCGAAGGAAAGCGTCGCGTCCCTCAAGCAGGAAGGTGCAGAGCTGAAGTCGCGTATCGGCGAGCTTGAAGACCTGAATGCGAAGAACCAGCGTCTGCTGAGCCTCAAGGATTCCGAAATCGCCGAGCTTCAGCGCAAGCTGGCCGACGCGCAGAAGCAGGGCAGCAAACCCGCTGCCGCACCAGCCGCTGCTGCTACGGTGGCTTCCGCGACGCAGCCAGCCGCCGCGGCACCCGCACCGGTCGCGACGCCTGCACCCGCTGCCGCCGGCACGGCCGGACAGACTTCTGCTGCAACGACCGCTCCCGCACCGGGCGCTACGGTTGCCATCTCGCCACTCAAGGAACCGGCCGCAACGCCGCCGTCCGCCGCGACCCCGCCGGCTCCCGCTGCCGCGGCTCCAAAGCCCGTGGCGCCGACCCCGTCGCCCGCGCCGGTCGAGGAAGACCCGTGGTACATGCAGCCGTGGGCCTGGGGTGGCGGTGCGATTGTCATCCTGCTGTTGCTTGTCGCCGCCGTGTTCGGTCGGCGGAAGCCGAAGGCCGCGCCGGCTGTCGCGAGCAGCTCGCTGGCGGACCGCTTCGGTCAGGAACCGACGTTCGGCGAATTTGGCCACGCCGAGACGATGGATCAGGACCAGCGCGAGATCCTCGACGCGCTGGCCGAACATCCGGACGACGTGGGCCTGCACCTGGAACTGGTGAGCCTTTACTACGGCCGTCGCGACGTCGAGCATTTCGAAGCTGCGGCGGAAGCGATGTTCGCTCACATCGCCGATCCCGAGCAGCCGGAATGGCGCGAGGTGGTGATGATGGGCGAGGATCTCGCGCCCAGCCACCCGCTGTTCGGTGGCGTACCGGTGGACGAGATCGACGAGCCGTACGAGGAAGAAGGCTATACCGCGGCCCGCTCGCACGATCCGGACGAGGTGGCAGCGCTTGAGGAGTTCGACCTCGGCAACTACGTCACCGAGCCCGAAGACGCGCGTCCTGCCGCACCGGTGCCGCAGAAGCACAGCGAATATCACTTCAACTTCGACCTGACGCCGGTTCAGCGCACCGAGGCGGAACACCGCCCGAATGCCCCGGACGTGTTCGACGTGGACGCTCCCGAGTCGCCGTATGCCGAGCCGCACGCCACGCCGGCCTTCGGCGAGATCCTGGCGGAAGAGAAGGCGGAAGAACGCCCCACCTGGTCGTTCGACGAAGAGCACGAAAGCGCGCCGCCGCAGCCGCCGCTGGACGCCGTGGCGTCGGTGCCGCGCTTCGACGAACCGACCTTCCCCGACGAGGAGCCGCTAACGGATCACGGTCCGGAGAGTTTCAGCGACGATCCCGTGGATACGAAGCTCGACCTTGCACGCGCCTATCTCGACATGGGCGACGAAGAAGGCGCGCGCCTGATGCTGGACGAAGTGCTGGCCGAAGGCTCGCAGATGCAGAAGGACACGGCGAAGCGCATTCTCGACGGCATCGCCTGATCCAACGCAGCTCCTAAGGTAGCGGCTCGCAAAACAGACCCGGCGTGGGACCGATGTCCTCGCCGGGTTTTTCGTTTCTGCAGCGTGTTCAATGCGGCGACGCAAAGCGCAGCGTTACTTGGCGGGCTCCCGCCAGCTGTTGGAGGCTGTTGTTATCCCCAATCGCCAACAGGCTGGCTCCCACCGCACCCCCGCGGGAGCCAGCCTGCTGTCGATAAGGGACGGATGAGCCCCAACTTGGTGAGAGCCAGCCTGCTGTCGATAAGGGACGGATGAGTCCCCGCTTGGTGGGAGCCAGCCTGCTGGCGATAAGGGACGGATGAGCCCCGGCATGGTGGGAGCCAGCCTGCTGGCGATAAGGGACAGGCGAGCCCCAGCTTGGTGGGAGCCAGCCTGCTGGCGATAAGGGACAGACGAGCCCCAACTTGGTGAGAGCCAGCCTGCTGGCGATAAGGGACGGATGAGCCCCAACGTGGTGGGAGCCAGCCTGCTGGCGATAAGGGACGGATGAGCCCCAACGTGGTGGGAGCCAGCCTGCTGGCGATAAGGGACAGACGAGCCCCAACTTGGTGAGAGCCAGCCTGCTGGCGATAAGGGACGGATGAGCCCCAACGTGGTGAGAGCCAGCCTGCTGGCGATAAGGGACGGATGAGCCCCAACGTGGTGAGAGCCAGCCTGCTGGCGATAAGGGACGGATGAGCCCCCGCTTGGTGGGAGCCAGCCTGCTGGCGATTAAGCATAGGTAGTCCTTCGCCTTACATATAACGCGGCAGCGCCGCGCTGGGTCGCAACGCCGTCACGCACCTAACCCGACCTGCCAGCACGACGCTACCGGTCCGGGTGCATCCAAAAGGCCCGTGCTGACGTACGGGTGGTACCCTTTCCGGTTTCCGCACCATCCTGAACCTTCATGCGCATCGCCCTAGGCGTCGAATACGACGGCACCGATTTCCTCGGCTGGCAGCGGCTGAGCCACGCGACCACCGTGCAGGGCGCGCTCGAAAAAGCGCTCAGCTTTGTCGCGCACGGCCCGGTGGAAGTCACGGCCTCCGGGCGTACGGATGCCGGGGTTCACGGACGCTGCCAAGTGGTGCATTTCGACACCGACGTGGTGCGCGACATGCGCGGTTGGATTCTCGGTGCGTGCTCCAATCTGCCACACAGTGTGGCGGTGACCTGGGCGCAACCGGTGGCCGACGACTTTCACGCACGCTTTTCCGCGCGTGCGAGGCGGTATCGCTATCGCATCCTCCCGCGTTTCGTGCGCCCCGCGCTCGATGCCCGCTTCGTCGCATGGGAACGTCGCGCGCTCGACGTCGATGCCATGCACGAGGCAGCGCAGGCGATCGTCGGCGAACACGATTTCTCGGCCTTCCGTGCCATTTCCTGCCAGGCCGCACACGCGCGACGCAACGTGCGTTCGATTCGCGTGTTCCGTGACGACATCCATGTCGTCGTCGAGATCGAAGCCAACGCCTTCCTCCACCATATGGTGCGCAACATCGTCGGATCGCTGCTGCCCATCGGCCGCGGCGAACAGCCGGTCGGCTGGATGGCCGAATTGCTGGCGGGGCGCGACCGCGAGGTCGCTGGCGCCACTGCGCCGGCCGAAGGGTTGACCTTCATCGGCCCGCTTTACGAAGCGCACTGGGGTCTGCCGAAGGAAGTGACGCTATGACCCGGATCAAGTGCTGTGGGCTCACGCGCGTGGACGACGTGCAGCTTGCTGCGCGACTCGGTGCCGACGCAGTGGGCTTTGTCCTGACCCGCAAGAGCAAGCGCTTCGTCGATCCCGAAGCCGCCGCCCGCCTGCGCGATGCCGTGCCGCCCTTCGTGAGCGTGGTGGCGCTGGTGATGGACGATGAGCCCGCCTACGTGGCGGAAGTTGTTCGTGTGCTGCGCCCGGACATGCTGCAGTTCCATGGCATGGAAACCGCGGCCCAATGCGCGGCATACGGCGTGCGCTGGTTGAAGGCGATTGCCATGGGCGAGGGTGAGCGCGCCCTTGCCAGGCTTCGCGACTACCCCGGTGCGGCCGGGCTCCTGCTCGACGGGCACGGGCTGGGCGAGCAGGGCGGCAGCGGCCAGCGCTTCGACTGGTCGCTGATGCCGCAGGATCTTGCGCAACCGCTGGTGCTCGCAGGCGGGCTTACGCCTGCCAACGTCGCCGAGGCCATCCGGGTCGCCCGGCCCTGGGCGGTGGACGTCTCCAGCGGTATCGAGTCGTCGCCGGGCATCAAGGATCGGGATAAGATGGAACGCTTCATTTCCGCCGTACGCGCCGTCCCCAGCGTGTAACGCAGCTTTCAGCAGGTACGAGACACACATGACCGAGATCGCGGATTTTCACGCCTGGCCCGACGCCCATGGGCGCTTCGGTGACTTCGGCGGCATCTATGTGGCCGAAACGCTCATGGAGCCCCTCGCGGAACTGACCGCGGCCTATGAGTCGCTGCGCAAGGATCCGGCGTTCATCGCCGAGCTCGATCGCGACCTCAAGTACTACGTCGGTCGGCCCAGCCCGGTCTACCACGCCGAGCGCCTGTCGAAGCACGTCGGCGGCGCGCGTATCGTGCTGAAGCGCGAAGACCTGAACCATACCGGCGCGCACAAGATCAACAACACCGTGGGGCAGGCGCTCGTCGCGCGGCACATGGGCAAGACCCGGATCATCGCCGAGACCGGTGCGGGCCAGCACGGCGTGGCCAGTGCCACCGTCGCGGCACGGCTCGGGCTGAAATGCGTGGTCTACATGGGCGCGGTAGACATCGAGCGGCAGAAGATCAACGTCTATCGCATGCGCCTGCTGGGCGCCGAGGTCGTGCCAGTCACCTCCGGGTCGAAGACCTTGAAGGATGCGCTCAACGAGGCCATGCGCGACTGGGTCACCAACGTCGCCGACACGTTCTACATCATCGGCACCGTGGCCGGCCCGCATCCGTATCCGCAGATGGTGCGCGACTTCAACGCCATCGTCGGTCGCGAGGCGCGTGCGCAGACGCTCGAGCAGTTCGGCCGCCTTCCCGACGTCATCACGGCGTGCGTCGGCGGCGGTTCGAACGCCATCGGCCTGTTCCATGCGTTCCTCAACGATCGCGAGGTCCGCATCGTCGGTGCCGAGGCCGCGGGCGATGGCATCGAGACCGGCCGTCACGCCGCGTCCCTCGCCGCCGGCAAGCCGGGCGTGCTCCATGGCAATCGCACCTATGTGCTGTCGGATGCCAACGGGCAGATCGTGGAAACGCATTCCGTCTCGGCCGGCCTGGACTATCCCGGCGTCGGACCGGAGCATGCATTCCTGAAGGACGCCGGCCGCGCCGAATACGTCGGTATCACCGACGACGAAGCCCTGGAAGCCTTCCATCTCCTGGCGCGCACCGAGGGTATCCTCGCCGCGCTGGAATCGAGCCACGCCATCGCCCAGGCGATCAAGCTGGCCCGTGAACTGCCGAAGGACGGCCTGGTTCTTGTCAATCTCTCCGGACGTGGCGACAAGGACGTGCATACCATCGCTGCGCGTGAAGGAATCGAACTCTGATGAGCCGCATCGAACGCCGCTTCGCGACGCTGAAGGCCGCCGGGCGCACCGGCTTGATCCCCTTCGTGACAGCCGGCGATCCGTCGCCCGACCACGTGGTGCCGCTGCTGCACGGCCTCGTTGCTGCCGGCGCCGATCTGATCGAGCTGGGCGTGCCGTTTTCTGATCCGATGGCCGACGGCCCGGTGATCCAGCACGCGAGCGAGCGCGCTCTTGCCCACGGTGTGGGCCTGTCCAACGTGCTGGCCTGGGTCGCTGCCTTCCGTGAGACCGACGCTGAGACCCCCATCGTCCTGATGGGTTATCTCAATCCGGTGGAAATGTACGGTTACGCGGCATTCGCCGAAGATGCCGTCGAAGCCGGGGTCGATGGCATCCTGATGGTGGATTGCCCGCTCGAGGAGTCGCACGTGCTGGACGCACTCCGCACGGCGGGGCTCGACCAGATTCTGCTCGCCTCGCCGACCACGGCCGAGAGCCGCCTGGCGCGGCTTTGCGAGGCCGCTTCGGGCTTCCTGTACTATGTCTCGTTCGCCGGCATCACGGGGGCGGCGCAGTTGAGTACCGCGAACATCGCCGAGCGCGTCGCGGATATTCGTTCCCGTGCCAAGGCGCCGGTAGCGGTGGGCTTTGGGGTTCGCGACGCGGCAAGCGCCCGTGCCATTGGCGAGTTCGCCGATGCCGTGGTGATTGGCAGTGCGTTGGTCGATCGCCTTGCCGGTGCCGGCTCCGCCGAAGAGGCCGTCGGCAGGGCCCGCGAATTCCTCGCGCCGATCCGCGCTGCGCTCGACGCGCGCTGAGCGGACCTCGCGGTCGTACAGATACTCGGAGAGACACGATGAACTGGCTGCAGAAAATCATGACGCCGAAGACCCGCGCTCCTGCCGCGGCCGGCGGCAAGGGCAAGGTGCCCGAGGGCGTGTGGGAGAAGTGTGCCGGTTGCGGCACGGTCCTCTACAAGCCGGAGCTCGAGAAGTCGCTGATGGTCTGCCCCAAGTGCGGCCATCACCACGCCATTTCGGCTCGTGCGCGCTTGGCGGCTTTCTTCGACGAAGGGAGTACTACCGAGCTGTGGCCGAAGATGGAAGCGGTCGATGCGCTGAAGTTCAAGGATCAGAAGAAGTACAAGGACCGCGTCGCCGCCGCGCAGAAGAACACCGGCGAGAAGGACGCGCTGATCGCAATGTCCGGTCGCCTGCTCGATCGCCCGTTGGTTTCGGTCGCCTTCGAGTTCTCTTTCATGGGCGGTTCGATGGGTTCGGTGGTCGGCGAGAAGTTTGCCCGTGCCGCCGAAAAAGCCCTGGCCGAGAAGAGCGCGCTCGTGTGCTTCTCCGCTACCGGCGGTGCACGCATGCAGGAAGGTCTGTTCTCGCTGATGCAGATGGCGAAGACCTCGGCTGCGCTTGCGCGCATGCGCGATGCGGGCGTGCCGTACATCTCGGTGCTCACGCATCCCACGACCGGCGGTGTGTCGGCAAGTCTGGGCATGCTGGGCGATCTCAACGTGGCCGAACCGAAGGCGCTGATCGGCTTCGCCGGCCCGCGCGTCATCGAACAGACCGTGCGCGAAACGCTGCCGGAAGGCTTCCAGCGTTCGGAGTTCCTCGTGGACCACGGCGCGGTGGACGTGATCGTCGATCGTCGCGAGATGCGCGAGAAGCTGGGCTCCGTGCTCGGCATTCTGCAGAAAGCGCCGCGCGCCGCGGCGTAAACCCTGCAAACGGTGCCGGCATCGCCGGCACCGTCGAATCAGAGCAGGATGCGCTCCGCCCAGAGCGAGAGCGCACCCAGGCCGCCCCCAATGGCCGTGGCGGCAAGCACGTCACTCGGATAGTGCAGCCCCAGCACCACGCGCGATGCGCCGACCAGGGCGGCAAAACCCACGAGAAACGGTGCCAGCACGGGGTAGTGCGCCACGGCCACGACCGTGAACGACACGGCCTGAAGCGTGTGTCCGGACGGAAAACTGAATTCGTCGAGCGGCGGCACGTGGGCAATCACACCTGGGCACGTGCGGAACGGGCGAGGGCGTCGCGTCCAGCGCTTGAGCACGCGGTACAGCGTGAGGGCGGTGAGCCCGGTGATCGCCATCTGCACGGCCACAGCCACGCCGTGCCAGCCACCGACCAGCGCGATGACGCTCATCAACGCGTACCAGAACACCCCGTCGCCAAGGCGGCTGATGATGCCGAAGAAGACGCCGATGGCGCGACGCGCGCCCCACCGGTTGGCGGCGACGCACACGCGTCGATCGAGGTTCGCCCTACGCGGCGACGGCGGTGCTGCGCTCATGGACGTGCTCCTCGCTGAGCGATTGCATGATCGATTCGAAGGCGGCGATGACGGAGTCCGGCGAAAGACCGGCGACCGAAGCGCGGGCTGCAGCGCCCATGGTGGCGCGAACGATCGCGTCGGCGCCCAAGGCCGCGGCCCGTTCGACCAGCCCGCCTTCGTTACCCGGCGCGACACGGATGCCGTTCTGTCCGTTGTGAATGAACTCGCGTGCGGCCGCTTCCGCATAGGCCACGACCGGCAGCCCCGAGGCCATGGCTTCGAGCACCACGTTGCCGAAGGTCTCGGTGAGGCTGGGGAAGACGAACATATCGGCGCTGGCGTAGTAGGCGGCCAGCTCGTCGCCGCGGCGGGTGCCGGCGAAGATGACGTCGGGATGCGCGGCTTCCAGTGCCGCGCGACCCGGGCCGTCGCCCACGATCACGCAACGTGCCTCGGGCACGCGGCGGGCGAGGGCGCGGTAGGCGTCGATCACCACGTGCAGGTTTTTCTCCGGCGCCACGCGTCCCACGCTCAGCACCACCGGTGTATCGGCCGACACACCCCACGATGCGCGCAGACTTTCGTCCCGACGCTGCGGGTGGAAGCGCATCGTGTCCACCGCGCGGCGCAGCACGCGCACGTCTTGCACGCCCAGTTCGTTGAGTTCGCCCGCGAGCTGTCCGGTCGGGACCAGGGTGGTCTGCGCACGGCGATGGAAACGCGTGAGGTAGTGGCGCACCAGCGGGGTCAAGGCGCCGAAGCCGTAATGCCCCACGTAGAAATCGAAACGGGTGTGGAAGCCGGTGGCGACGGGGATGCCGAGGCGGCGCGCGGCGCTGACCGCGCTCCAGCCGAGCGGGCCCTCGGTGGCGACATAGATGGCATCCGGTCGGTCCGAGCGCCAGCGGCGCTCGATGCGGAAGCGCGACGGCATGCCGAAACGCAGGCCGCTGTAGCGTGGCACCGCCGCGCCTTCGACGGCGAGCACGTCCATGCCTGCATCGGCCGCGTGCGGCGTATCGGGGTGGATCGGGCGGATGAGATCGACGGAGTGGCCGCGGCGGAGCATGCCGCGCGCAAGGGACTGGACGGTGAGCGCGACGCCGTTGACGTCGGGTGCGTAGGTCTCGGTAACGATGCCCACTCGCATGGTGGTGCCCCTATGGCCGGGTTGGCTCATCGTCGATGGTGGGCATGTCGCCGCCGTGATCGGCGCATGACAGGGGTATGACGGAGCCGGTGCGAGCCGGATCGGTTAAAATCGGCCGCTTGTCCCAGCGATGACCCCCACGATGACCGTCCGTACCCGTTTCGCCCCCAGCCCTACCGGCTACCTCCACATCGGCGGCGCGCGCACCGCGCTGTATTGCTGGCTGGAAGCTCGCCGTCGCGGCGGCGAATTCGTGCTGCGCATCGAGGACACCGATCGGGAGCGTTCCACCCAGGAAGCCGTGCAGGCGATCCTCGATGGCATGGCGTGGCTCGGGCTGGTGCACGACGAGGGTCCGTATTACCAGACGCTGCGCATGGATCGTTACCGCGAAGTGGCCGACCAGTTGCTGCGCGAAGGCAAGGCCTACTACGCCTACGAGACCAAGGAAGAGATAGAGGCCATGCGCAACGCGGCCATGGCCGCTGGGGTCAAGCCGCGTTACAACGGCTATTACCGCGACCGCAACGAGCCGTACCGCGACGATCCGAACCGCGTGATCCGCTTCAAGAACCCGATGACTGGCAGCGTGGTCTTCGAGGACAAGGTCAAGGGACGCATCGAGTGGTCGAACGAGGAACTCGACGACCTCGTCATCTTCCGCTCCGATGGTTTCCCGACCTACAACTTCGCCGTCGTGGTTGACGATATCGACATGGGTATCACCGAGGTCATCCGCGGCGACGACCATGTGAACAACACGCCCCGCCAGATCAACATCTACAAGGCGCTGGGCGCCGCGGTGCCTGAATTCGCGCACCTGCCGATGATCCTGGGTCCGGACGGCCAGAAGCTGTCGAAGCGGCATGGCGCGGTCAGTGTCATGCAGTATCGCGACGACGGTTTCCTGCCGCACGCGCTGCTCAATTACCTGGTGCGCCTGGGCTGGTCCCATGGCGACCAGGAGATCTTCTCGGTGGAGGAGATGACGAACCTGTTCGACGTGGCGGACGTCAACAAGGCAGCCTCGCGCTTCGACGTGAACAAGCTGTCCTGGCTCAACCAGCATTACCTGAAGACCGACGACCCCGCTGCATTGGGTGAGGAACTCGCGTGGCATCTGCAGCGCATGGGCGTCGATCCGGCCAAGGGTCCGGCACCTGCCGACGTGGTCGTCGCACTGCGCGATCGCGTGCAGACGTTCAAGGAAATGGCCGAGCGCGCCATGATCTGGTACGGCCCGATCGTGTCGTGGGACGACAAGGCCATCGAAAAGCATCTGCGCAACGAGACCGCGCCGAAGGCACTCGATGCGGCGAAGACGGAACTGGCCGCGCTGCCGGAATGGACGCCCGAGGCGGTGCACGGCGCGGTGGAACGTGTTGCCGCGTCACTCGAACTTGGCATGGGCAAGGTCGCCGCGCCGCTGCGCGTGGCAATGACCGGCACGCAGGTCTCGCCGTCCATCGAGCACACCATTTACTTGGCGGGTCGTGAGGGTGCGCTGGCGCGCATCGACGATGCGTTGGCCCGTGCCGGTGGCTGATCGCCGTATCGGTATCGTGATGTCGACCGCTGTCGCGGTCGGCGCGGCCTGAGAGTAGACGCCCGTGGACGAACTGCTTGCCAAGGCCATGCAAGGCGTCGACCCCGAGGAGCCCGGCGCCTTTCTTCACATGCTCACGAACCTCATGGCGCTGGTGCCGTGGGGTTCGCTCATCGTGTGGCAGATCGTCTTCATTGTCGTGGGGGCTTTGCTTGGCTGGTGGAAAGGCCGCCTGAAAGCCGGTGTCATCGCCTCACTGGTGCTGGGGCCGCTGGGCTGGATCGTGCCGTTTCTGCCGCGGCGCGAGCCGCCGCCCCTGCCGCCACGCGCGAGCTCGCTCGATACCACGCCTCCGCCCCTGCCGGCCTCGAAAAAACGCTGAGCGGGCCTCATGTTAGGATGACGCGCCCCCAGGACATCCACCGTGACCAGTCACTCCGCCCACCGACATGCGCACGAGCACCACGACGACGCCCGTAGCTTCGTCGCGGCGGTGGAGCACGCGTCCCACGAGCGCGGCCTGCGCCTCACGCCGCTGCGTCGCGAAGTGCTGGAACTCGTGGCTGGCGCCGGCAAGCCGGTGAAAGCGTACGACCTGCTGGATCGCCTGCGCGAGAAGCATGGCAATGCCGCACCGCCGACGGTCTATCGCGCGCTCGATTTCCTGCTGGAAAACGGATTCATCCACAAGTTGGAATCCATCAACGCGTACGTGTCCTGTCACCACCCGGCGGAAGCGCACCAAGTGCCGTTCCTCATCTGCGACAAATGCCAGTGCGCGCAGGAAGTCTGCGACGAACGCGTGGCAGAGCTGATCGAGGCACAAGCCAAGGCGTTTGGTTTTCGCCCGCAGGCGCAGACCCTGGAAGTGCACGGCATCTGCAAGAACTGCCGTTGAGCGTCTGACACACATGCCTGCCTGAAAAAATGGGGCGCCCCTCGGGGCGCCCCATTCCGTTCCAGCCACCCCGGGGAGGGAGGAGGGGCAAGGCGGCCGGGAACTCAGAAGTAAGCGCGCACGCCTACGGAAATGTTGCGACCAGGCATCGGCGCGACGTCCTTGAACAGCGACGTGGCGGGGCGTGCGGTCTGGTTGGTGAGGTTGTTGCCGTCGACGAAGGCTTCCCACTGGCTGCGTTCGTCGTTGACGAAGGTCCAGGCGAGATGCGCGTTGACCAATGTGTAGCCTGCCGTGTCGGTTTCGAATGCGGCGATCTTGTCCTGCTTCATGTAGCGCACCGCACCGACGTTGGCGCGCAGGCTGTCCGCCGTCCAACTGAGCGTAGCACCGAGACGGCCGGCCGGAATGCGCGGCACGTTGCCGCCGCCGTCCGACAAGGTGGCGCGCACGGTGTCACCGAAGACGCGCAGATCCCAGTTGCCCGACGTGCCCTTGGCGAGGTGGAAGGTGGCTTCCGCTTCTGCACCGCGGAACGTTGCGTCGTTCTGCGACCAGACGCGGACGGGAAGATCGTCTTCGACCTCGCCCGTATCGGCGAGGTAGATGAAGTTCTTGTACTTGTTGTAGTAGACCGCGACCTTGCCTTCGACGACGTCACCGTGGAAATGCAGGCCCAGTTCCGCCTGATTCGATTTTTCCTTTTGCAGGTCGCTTCCGATCTCGAACGTGTTGGAGGCTTCGTGCGGGCCGTTGGCGAAGAGCTCTTCCTCGGAGGGTGCGCGCTCGGCGTGATCGAGATTCAACGAAACATGCCACTGCTCCGCGAAGCGCCATGCGATGCCGGAGGAAAAACTGTTCGGGTTGAAGTCGCGCTTCGGGCCGTTGTCCGGATCGACGCTCTGCACGTCGTGGCGCGCACCGAGTTCCAGCTTCACCGGGCCGAATTCGCGCTGCTCCGTGAGGAACACACCGACGCCGCGAGTGACCGTGGCGGGCACGAAGGTTTCCTCGCCGACCGCAGCAAACTGGCGGTGCTGGGTTTGCACGCCGAACGCGCCTTCCCATCCTGCGAGCGGTTCGTGACTGACGACGAGGCGACCCTGGTTGCTCCGAGTGGAGAAAGTGGTGCCCGGCACGTCGCCTTCGTATTCCACGTGCTGATAGTTGCCATGACCAAGGCTGAACTCGATCTTGTCGATGCCTTCGAATGGCTTCACCAGCCCGCCCTTCATGGTGTAGTTGGTCTGCGCCATCTTGATGTGGACCGGGTCTTCGCCTTCGGCCGCGTCGCCGGGCTCCGCGGGGCTGCCGTAGAGATCCATGAAGCGCGACACCGAGAGACCCAGGTAACCCCACGAGCCGAGCAACGACGCGCCGACCGAGCCGGAGGTCGTCTTCACCGCGCTGTTCGCGAGGGTGCCGCCGGGGATGTCGTAGTCCTCGTTGTCGCGGTGCATGCCGTCGACGTGGATGGCAAAGCGGTCGTCGCCGGCGTCGAGACGGAGCAGGCCGGTCTGGCCGTCGGATACCGAGTCGTGACGCAACTCGGCACGTCCTGCGAAACCGTTGTCCGGCGCCTTTTCCGGCACGCGACCGTCCACCACGTTCACGACACCGCCGATGGCGCCAGAGCCGTAGAGTAGGGTGGCCGGACCCTTCAAAACCTCGATCTGGTCGGCAAGGAACGGTTCGAGCGTGACCGCGTGGTCCTGGCTCACGTTCGACACGTCCTGCGACGACAAGCCGTTTTCGAGGACCGCCACGCGTGGGCCGTCGAGACCACGGATCACCGGGCGACCTACGGCCGTGCCCAGTGCCGTGCTCTGTACGCCCGGGATCGATGAGACCGTCTCACCCAGCGACACACCCTTGGCATCGTCGAGCGCGGAGCCGGCCAACACAGCGACCGGTGCCACGATCTGGTCGGCGCTCTGGCCCAGCGGCACCGCGTTCACGACGATGGCATCGAGCTTGGCGGCCTGCTTGCGGCCCTTGCCCTCGCTGTCCTTGGTCCCCACGGTAGGGGGCGTCGTGTCCTGGTCGGCGTCGTCGGCCAGGGCCGGCAAGGAGCCGCCGACCGTCGCGGCGAGGGCCAGGGCGATGAGGGATCTACGCATCGGGTAACGCTCCGTCTTGGGTTTCGCAATGTTATAAAGTATCATCAGTTGCCTCGACCCGTGTAAATAGTCACGCTATGGCCTACATGACCGATTCGTCCGCCGATTCCGAGACGCCTCGCCGCTGGTGGCATGCCGCCGACAGGCTGGGGGCCACTGCGTCGTTTCTTTGCGCCATCCACTGCGCTGCCTTGCCGTTCGTGATCGCGCTGCTGCCGGTGATCGGGCTGGGCTTCCTCGCCGACCATCGGTTCGAAGAAGTCTTCGTGGCCTTCGCCTGCATGCTCGCCACGGCAGCTCTGGTGTCGGGCTTTCGCCGCCATCGTCGGCGGTTGCCGCTGGTATTGGCGTTGCCAGGGCTCGTGCTGCTGGTGCTGGGCGTGACCTTCCTGCACAACGGCTCGCTGCTCACCCACAGCATCCTTGTGACTTGCGGTGGCTTGCTCGTTGCGTCCGCGCATTTCGTCAACCTGCGGGTCGATCGCAGCGGGCATGCGGGGCATATCCATGGCCCGTCCTGCGCACACCCGTGATTGTGTAACCGCCGCATCCTTCCCTAGCCTGCGCGACATGGCACACGATCACACCTCCTCCCACGGACACACCCATTCGCACGATCACGCGCACGACCACGCCCACGTAGCGGGAGGCAGCGCGCGCAAACTGTTGTTTGCGTTCGTCCTCACCACACTGATGATGGTCGCGGAGGCAGCGGGCGGCCTGGTTTCCGGCTCGCTTGCGCTGCTGGCCGACGCGGGCCATATGCTGGTGGACGCGCTGGCCCTGCTGCTGGCGTTCATCGGCGCATCCGTCGCGGCGCGTCCCGCAGACGCACGGCGCACCTATGGTTATGGGCGCATCGAAGTGCTCGCGGGCTTCGTGAATGCGCTTACTCAGTTCGTCCTGGTTGCCTTCATCGTCTACGAGGCGGTGCAGCGCCTGCTCGAACCGAAACCCATTCTTTCGGGCGTCATGCTGATCGTCGCGGCGTTCGGTCTGGTCATCAACGTCGTCGTGCTGCGCACGCTGCACGGGCACGACCCGGACGACGTCAACGTGGCGGGTGCGAGCCTGCACGTGCTCGGCGACCTGCTGGGTTCCGTCGCGGCCGTGCTGGCGGCGTTGGCCGTGCGCTGGCTGGAATGGAACTGGGCCGATCCGGTGCTATCCATCCTCGTGTCGCTGCTCATTCTGCGCAGCGCGTGGTCGCTGGTGCGTCGCTCGGGGCACATTCTTCTGGAGGGCACCCCGGAAGGCGTTCACCTTGCCGACGTGGAACGCGAGCTGCACGGGGCGGACGAGGGCATCGTCAGCATCCACCATGTCCACATCTGGCAGGTCACGGCGGGCTCGCGCATGGCGACCCTGCATGCCGAGTTGGCTGCCGGCGCCGAACGCGCCGATCAGGCGCGCGTACTCGACGCGATCAAGCGGATGCTCAGCGAACGCTGGGGCGTGAACCATGCCACCGTGCAATTCGATCCTGGCCCGTGCCCTGATGAAATCGGGCGGTGTGGCAAGGGCGGCTCCCACGCCCACTGACCGGCCACCCTTGCGCTTTGCGCCACCGCTGCTACGATGGCCGGCCGTTCCCTTCAATCATTACGAATCAAGGAGTTTCCCATGGGCAAGGGCGACCGCCGCACCCGTCGCGGCAAGATCTACCGTTCCAGCTATGGCAATGCCCGTCCGCACATCGACGTCGTGACCGGCGCTGCCGTTGCGAAGCCGGCCGCCGCCAAGCCGGCTGCCAAGAAGGCTGCGCCGCGCAAGAAGGCCTGAGTCTTAGGACGCGTGAGACAACGCGCCGCCTCGATGGCTTGCGTCGAGCAAGCCGCGGCGGCCTGAAAGCGCCCCTCCTCGGAGGGGCGCTTTTTTTGCCGCATGTGGAGACGCCTACGGAGCAAGGGTAGGAGCCACCCTGGTGGCGATAAGCCAACGAAGCGGTGTAGCAGTGAGGCAAGCTCCCATCGCCAGCAGGCTGGCTCCCACCGGTGAGCCCTCCCACCGGCGAGCCCCGAAGCGATTGTGTGGGAGCCGCTATAGCGGCGAGAAGCCAACGAAGCGGTGTAGCTGTGAGGCAAATTCCCATCGCCAGCAGGCTGGCTCCCACCGGCAAGCCCCTCCCACACCAACAAGCCCCTCCCACCAACAAGCCCCCTCCCACCCGCAAGCCCCCTCGCCGCCATGGCGGCTCCACAAAATTCGTCAATCAGAGTTCCAGGCGTTCGGGGAACTCGAAACGGCTGTCCACGGGCGCGGCGATCACGTTCTGCTGGACCATGCCGGGAAAGATATTCGCATCCACACCCGCGTGGTTGTCGCTGTTGAAGAGATAGGGCACGTGCGACCACGCGCGATAGCCGAGGGCCTTGATGGCGTCCACTTCTGCCTGGGCGTCTTCCATGCCGGAGAGGCGCGCATAGATGAGCGGTCGGTGCGCGCGGAGCGTATCGCCCGCGCCCGCGAGTACGTCCACCAGCGCATGCGGCTGGTTCACCTTGAGCAGATGCAGGGCAGGCAGGCGAAGGCTGTCGACCGTGGCGATACGGACCTTCTCGTCCTGCCCGCGGCTACCCGGAAGCAGCGTGCCGAGCGACGAAGCGCCTTTGCCACGGCCCAGCCACACCGGATGGGTGAAGACGTTGTCGAGCCGGTTGATCGCCACGTTGGCGCAGGCTTGCTGAAAGCGAATGCGCCGCGGCTCCGCGACGTGCACCTCGCCATGCCTGCCTACGGCCTGGGCCATCCAGAGCGCATGCGCCGCGAAGTCGCTGCCGAATTCCAGGACCGTCTGCCCTTCCTCCAGCAGACCGCTGAGCAGGATGGTTTCGTGTTCCGCCCATTCGCCATAAAGCTGCAGGGATCGTGCGACAGCATCTTCGGTAGCGACGGCGGCGGCGATGCCGTAACGGGTGGGCCAGAAAGGAGCGACGGAAGCGTTGGATGAGGCGTTCATGCGTGGGGATGCTCGGGTGGGGATCAAAGAGTGGAGCGGGCGATGGCGAGGTGGCGCAGCGATGCGGATAGGGCCTGTGCATCGTGAGCGTCGAGCGTGGCCCAACATGCGCAGGCCTCGCGCCACAGATCGAGGGCAAGGCGATCGGCTTCACCGTCGCGCCAGAGGGCTTCGCATGCCGCCGCCGCACCTTCGGCGTCGCGCGTGAGCAGGCGTGCACGGGCGACGGCCAGGCGGGCTCCCGGCGAAAGCAGGCCGGCCGCGGCGAGGCTGCGACCGAGCGAAGCGCTGATGTCGTGGTTGGCTGCGTGCTGAGGTAATGCTTCGTACGTCATCTGCGTCTGCAAACGACACGCGAGCGCTTCGACCCGGCACTCGGCGTGTTGTTCGGCGAGAAAGGCATGCACCAGCGCATGCGAGCATGCCTCGGCAGCTTCGTGCGGCGGTAACAGGCCGGCACGTCGCTGCGCCGTCTGCGCAACGAGCAAGGCGGTCTCCGGTTCCGGTCGACGCGTATGCGCCTCGTCGAGGCAGCGCTGCGCCTCCTGCAACTCGGAGAGAGATTCGGAAGACTTGCGCAACGTCGCGCGGCGCAGCCATACCTCGCCGCGACGATGAAGACCGCGAGCGATCGCATTGTCGTTGCCGATCATGAGTTGGTCGCACAGTCGATCGGCTTCATCCAGTCGTGCCGAGGCTACGGTGCCGCGCACCCACGACGCCCATGCCAGTTGCACGTCGATCAGGCTATCGATGACCGGGGGGGCGTCGCGATTCGGGTCGTTATCGTGCTCCGTCGCGAGATCACGTACGGCGAACAGCCGGGTGGCGCCGGACAACTGTTCGATTCGCGCCAGTCGTATCCGAATGAGTTGTGCGAGGCTGCGCGCGCGTTCGTCGCCGTTTTGCATGCCTAGCGCGCCTCGTGTCTCGCGCTCCATGTCGTCGAACAAGGGCTCGGCGTCGCGACGGGGTAACGCGCGAAGATGGTCGAACGACGAAGGCGATGGCGCGGCATGCGTTTCGTCGGGTACCGCGGCCGCCGTGGTGTTCTTTCGTGCCGGGGGCAACGACAGATCAACGGGATCGTTCACGATCTGCCACGGTGGCGCCTCGAAAGGCGACGTGCGGTAGACCCAGGTGGGCGAGGCATTGCGCTCGATGGGAGGCGGCGCTTCACGCGGGGCGAAACATGCGACGATCGACGGCGGTTCGGCGGACGTGGACGGCTTCTTCCTGTGCCGCCGCCACAGCACCGTCGTGAACAGGGCAAGCGCCGACAATACGCCCGCGGCAACGGCGCCCCAGCTTGCGTACGACGACCGTGTCGATCGCCGTTGGGAGCGGGCGTCTGGCAAGGACGCTGCGCTACTGCGCGCGTTGGGATAAGCGGATGCGACATGCGGCGCCTGCGCCGATGCGTCGCTCGACTGGCTGGCCTCCATGGCATCGAGCATGCGCGCGACGTCGCGCATCTGGCGCGCCCGACGTTCGCGTTCGTCCTGTTCGTCACGCCCCGCGCAGGCAGTGAGTGCGCAGGCCAGTGCCAACCAGGCGGCGAGGCGTGCGACGGTGGCCTCCCCCCATCGGGGGAGCAACGAAGAAACCTTCAACGATTATCCCTTGCGTGTCGGGCGAAGCCTGACTAGACGCTTCGTGTTCACTGACGCCGCACAGGCGAAAGTGCCGACGATGGTAAGTCGCGTCGGCGGATAGATCGATGGAAGTTTTCGGAAAAAGCGGACGAAGTGGCGGCTCAGCCGCGGTCGACGATGACGCGTTCGCCCGCGACCCAGCTCTCGCGTAGCAGGTGTCCGCCGATCCAGTAGCACAGCTCAGACGGATGACCCACGTTCCACATCGCGAGATCGGCGCGCCGCCCCACGGCGAGTACGCCGCGGTCGTCGAGACCGAGGGCGCGTGCTGCATGCACGGTCGCGCCGCGAAGGGCTTCTTCCGGGGTGAGGCGGAAAAGGGTGCACGCCATGCCCATGGCCATGCGCAACGAAAGCAGGGGGGAGGTGCCGGGATTTAGATCGGTGGCGACCGCCATCGCCACACCGTGCTCGCGGAACGCGGCGATCGGCGGCGGGCGCGTGTCGCGCAGCGCGTAGTAGGCGCCGGGCAGAAGTACGGCCACCGTGCCTGCCTTCGCCATGGCCCGGACGCCCTCGTCGCTGGTCCATTCCAGATGATCCGCGGATAGACCGCCGTAACGCGCGACCAGCGCGGCGCCGCCGAGATCCGACAATTGCTCTGCATGCAGCTTCACCGGCAGGCCGAGCGTCGTGGCCTTGTCGAACAGGCGCTGCGTCTCGGCGGGGGTGAAGCCGATACCCTCGCAGAACGCATCCACCGCATCGACGAGCCCTTCGTCGGCGAGCGAGGGCAGCATCGTGTCGCAGACCAGCGCCACGTAGTCGTCGCGTCGGCCGGTGTATTCGGGGGGAAGGGCGTGCAGGCCGAGGAAGGTCGTGCGTACGTCGATCCCGAGCGCTTCGCCGATGCGCCGCGCCACGCGCAGCATGCGTCGCTCGGCATCCGGCTCGAGTCCGTAACCCGACTTGATCTCCAACGTGGTCACGCCATCTGCGAGCAAGGCTCGGGCCCGTGGCAAGGACTGATGCAGCAGGTCGTCTTCGCCGGCGGCACGTGTGGCACGTACGCTGGACACGATGCCACCGCCGGCACGGGCGATCTCCTCGTAACTGGCGCCCTCCAGGCGTTGCTCGAACTCGCGCGCACGGTCGCCACCGAAGACGAGATGCGTATGGCAATCGACGAGGCCGGGCGTGATCCACGTACCGGGCAGCGACATGACATGCCGCGCCAGTGCATGTGGCTCGCCAGGCAGCGCGGACTGGGCACCGGCAAACACGATGCGACCATCGCGCCAACCGATGGCACCTCGTTCGATGGCGCCGTATGGCACACCGTTGTCGAGCAGTGTGGCGAGCCCGACGTCGAGGATGAGATGGTCCCAGCGCGGATCGTCGATCATGCCTGCGGTGCTCCGGCCGGCGCCTCGCGGCGCGCGCGTTCGTCGTCGTATTGGGTCACGAGCTGATCGGCGAGCGCCTTGTACACGGGCACACGGCAGACCAGCGCGGAAACGGCGCGCGCGAGCAGGCAGGCGGCCATGATCGGCAGAGCCATCTGATGGTTCGCGGTGAGTTCGAGCGAAATGACCGCGGCGGTGAGCGGTGCCTGGGTCACGCCCGCGAGGTACGAGGCCATGCCCAGCAGCACCACCGCCGACACGTCCGCGCCGGGCAGCAGATGCGCGATGTTGTCGCCTAGTCCGGCACCTACCGCGAGCGCAGGGGAGAAGATGCCGCCGGGAATGCCTGCCCACGACGACGCGATGTTGCCGAGAAACTTCAGCACGCCGAACAGGGGGCCGGTGTCGCCGTGGCCCTGGAGGATGTCACGCGCTTGCGCGTAGCCGGTGCCGTAGAGACCGTTGGCGCTCAACAGGCTGAGCAGAACCAGCGCCAGGCCGCAGATCGCGGCGAACGGCACCGGGCCGCGGGCGCGTAGACGACCGACGAAGCCACGGAAGCCCTTGGCCGACGGCAGGATCAATCGCGCGAACAGCCCGCCCGCGAGGCCGCCCACGATGCCGGTCAGCAACACCGCGAGCCACGCCTTGCCCAGCGGCAGCGTGGCGCTGACGTCACCGAAATACGCGTAGTTGCCGACGATGCCGAGCGACACCACGCCGGCCACGATCACGGCAGTGAGCAGTGTGCCGCTCATGCGGTGCTCGAAGGTGCCGGACATTTCCTCGATGGCGAACACCACACCGGCCAGCGGTGTGTTGAAGGCGGCGGCGAGGCCGGCAGCAGAGCCGGCGAGGATGAATCGGCCCGCGGCCGTGGGGTCGTCGAAACCGAAGCGACGTCCCAGCGAATAGAGCAACCCGGCGCCGACGTGGACCGTGGGGCCTTCGCGACCGACCGAGGCGCCGCCTAGCAGCGCGGCGAGGGTGAGCGCCATCTTGCCCACGGCGATCTTCAGCGAGAGCAGTCGGTTGCGGAAATCCTCGTCTTCCACTTTCAGCGCCGCGATGGCCTGCGGGATGCCCGAGCCCCGCGTGGCCTTCATCGCGCCCTGGGTCAGCCAGCAGAGCAGGGCGAACGTGGTGGGCGTGACGATGAGCGGCACCCACCAGCCGTGCGCCGCCATACCGCGGAACAGTTCGAAGGCGAAATCCGCCGCCTTCGCGAAGAACACCGCGGAAAGACCGACGAGGATGGCACCCGTCCAGAACAGAATGCGCCGCCGCCACTGCGTGGGTGAGAGCCATTCGTGGCGGCGCAGGCGTTCCAGCCGCGATGTCTGGGTCGACGCGGTGTCCACGTCCGGCGCGCCGCTCATTTGCCCTCCGTGCTGCGCGCCCAGCGCACCTGATAGAGATCGAAACGACGGTCCTTGAGGTTCTGCACGGCGCCGGAGTTACGCGCACGAGCGAGGTTCTCCAAGCGGAGGTCGGCAAACAGCACCGTCTCGATGTTTGGTGTGGAGTCTGCCGCGATGCCATCGCGGGCGAAGGGGAAGTCGCTGGGAGTCAAGATGCAGCTCTGGCCGTACTGAATGTCGAAGTTGTTCACGCCCGGAAGATTGCCCACGTTGCCGGAAAGCACGACATAGCACTGGTTCTCGATGGCGCGCGCCTGCGAGCAGTAACGAACGCGCAGATAACCTTCGCGCACGTCGGTGCAGAACGGTACGAAAAGAATCAACGCGCCCTGGTCGGTGAGATGACGGGCGACTTCCGGGAATTCCGAGTCGTAGCAGATCATCACGCCGATCGGGCCGCAGTCGGTCTGGATCGTTGCGGCGGAATCGCCACCGGTGATGTTCCAGACGTTGCGTTCGCTCGGCGTCGGATGCAGTTTCTCGCGCTCGTGGATGGAGCCGTCGCGGAGGCAGACGTAGCAGACGTTGTGAATATCGCCGTTGGGCTGCCGCGTGGGATGCGAGCCGCCAATGATGTTGATGTTGTAGTGCACGGCCAGGCGATGAAACAGCGCCTTGACCTCGTCGGTGTACTCGGAGAGACGGCGGATCGAATCCACCGGCGACAGCTCCGCATTCTCGATGGAGAGCAATTGCAGCGTCAGCAGCTCAGGGAATGCGACGAAGTCGGCGTCGTAGTCCGCGGCGATGTCCACGAAATACTCGACCTGCGTGGCGAACTCGGCGAAGGAGCCGATGCGTCGTTGCTGATACTGCACCGACGCCACACGCACGGAGTCCGGCAGGCGATGGCTCTGCGATACCCGCGGCACGTCAGGCTGGTCGTGGCGCTGCGGATTGCGCCATACCAACAGCGCGGCGTAGCCAAGCGATTCGTGGTCCGATGGCACGTACTCGCGCAGCAACCCGATCACCTCGAACCCATTGCGCAACTGGAAGCTCAGGGTGGGATCGCGCCGACTGCCATCGACCACCGCCTGGACATAAGCCTCCGCGCTGCCGTACCGGCTGATGGCTCGCGCGAGCCCGGGCATGCGCCCGCCAAACACGATGCCGCGCAGCTTCAGATCGGTACACAACCGCTTGCGCGCCATGTAGAGACGCTGGCCGATCCGCATGCCGCGGTAATCGGGATGCACCACCACTTCCATGCCGTAGAGCCAATCGCCGTTGGGATCGTGCCGCGACGCGAAACCGCCGCCGGTGATCTGCATCCAGGTATGGGGAGCGAGCGCGACGGCCTCGTTGATGCGGAACGTGGCGCAAAATCCCACGATCCGGCCTTCGTACTCGACCACGAACTGGCCTTCGGGAAAGTGGGTCTGCTGGCCTTGCAGCATTTCCGCGGAATGCCCCCACTCGGGCGTGTAGATGCGGGCGGTAAGGGCTACCAGTTCGGGGACGTCGCTGGGACGCGCCAGGCGAAGCAGCAGCTTCGGGGGATGAGCGGCGTGGGTCTCGGTCATCGCCCTATTATGCGCGTCGAGGCCGTCGGCCTCACGTCGTCGCGAAAGGCGGGCCCGGTTACCATGGCGTACCCCACTCACAGGACGCCGCCATGTCTTCCCTTTCCGTCAGCGCCGACTACCTCTGGCAGGCGGGAGCGTGGGGTGCCGGCGAGGCCCTGGGCATCTCGAGCCGACGCTTTGGCGCCTCGACGGGCGCGGCAGAACGGGTCGGGCGCTTCGTGCTGCCGGGCATGCCCAACCTGCATTCGCATGCCTTCCAGCGGGCCATGGCCGGCCTGGCCGAGCGGCGCGGTCCGGGCGAGGACAGCTTCTGGACCTGGCGCGAAACCATGTATGCGTTTGCCGAAGCGATCGATCCGGACGATATGAAGGCCATCGCCACGCAGCTCTACGTGGAGATGCTGAAAGCCGGTTACACGCAGGTCTGCGAGTTCCACTATCTGCACCACGGCCCGCGCGGCGTGCCTTATGCCGATCCCGCGGCGATGTCGCTGGCGCTCATCGAGGCGGCGAAGGAAGCGGGCATCGGTCTCACGCTGTTGCCGGTGCTGTACATGACCGGCGGCTTCGACGGGCGGCCTCTCACCGAACGTCAGCAACGCTTTCGCCACGACGTCGGCAGCTTTGTCAGTCTGCTCGAACGACTGGCACCGTTGCAGGACGACATGTTCACCCTCGGTATCGCGCTGCATTCGTTGCGCGCGGTGCCCGAAGACGCGATGCGTTCGCTGCTGGCGACCGGCATCGCGCGTTCGCTACCCATCCACATCCACATCGCGGAGCAGCTCGGCGAGGTGCAGGATTGCCTCGCGGTGCGTGGCGCGCGTCCGGTGGAGTGGCTGCTGGATCACGCAGACGTCGATCCGCGCTGGACCCTGATCCACGCGACCCACCTCACGGCACAGGAGACGCATCGCCTCGCCACCAGTGGCGCCGTGGCGGGACTGTGCCCCACCACGGAAGCCAACCTGGGCGACGGCCTGTTCCCGCTCGCGGCGTTCATCGACGCGGGAGGCACCTTCGGCATCGGCTCGGACTCGCATATCTCCGTGTCGCCGGTGGAGGAACTGCGTTGGCTGGAATACGGCCAACGCCTCGTGACCCGGCATCGCAACGTCGCCGCGCGGTCGGCCGAGGAAAGCGTGGGCACGGCGCTGTGGCAGCGTGCGTTGCACGGTGGCGCAAGGGCTGCGGGCGCAGACGTGGGCCAACTGGCAAAGGGTTCCCGCGCGGACCTGCTCGTACTCGATGACACCTCGCCGCTGCTCGCGGCACGTGGCGAAGCGGAAGTGATCGACAGTTTTCTTTTCGCAGGGAACACACCGCTGGTGCGCGACGTGATGGTCGGCGGTCAATGGCGCGTGCGCGACTTCACACACGCAGCGGAAGACGCCGTTGCGAAAGCCTACCGCGGCGTCGTGGAGAGATTGGCCGCCGCCTGACCGACCGGCCCCGACGGACACTTCGACTTGCCGTAGAGACCTTCGGCCGCGGGTTCCTGACGCGTGGCCGCCTCGGGCGAGGCATAGACCGAAACACCGAGATCGCATCCGTTCTCGCGCAAGGTGAAGCGAACGGTATCCATGCGCGTGGCAGGGGCATCGTCGAGCGAACAGGTGCTGCCTTTGGCCAGCCGCAGTGTGACCGTGTTCGCACCGGCATCGATCACCTCGAAGTGCGCATCCGTGCAACCTTTCCAGGTCAGCGTCTCCTTGCCTATGCTGAGGATGCGCAATCCCATGAAGGCGTTGCTATAGGGTTCCCAATCGCCGGCAAGCCAGGCCGGTGCGGGTTGAGCGGAAGAGATCAGGGCGAAGGCGATCAAGGCGTGCATGTGCCGATGGTAGCGCTATGAACGGAGGGGCGTTACGGCATGGTCATGGGTCGTGAAGTTCGACGGTCAACGCGAAGCCGATCGCTTCCTTTGTGGTGGGAGCCAGCCTGCTGGCGATAGGTGTTCGCGAGCGTGCAGCTACCGCCGGATCGCCAGCAGGCTGGCTCCCACCGGGTCTGCGAGGGCGTGATCGCATGGTTGACGTGAGCGGCCTCGAAGGGCTGCGTTCGGGTCCGTACGGACCGGCTCGATCGCAGACTCGCCGTATTCGCAGTGACTCACGTCGCTTTGAAACGGACACTTGCCTCGCCCCCCGGATCGTGTTCTAGTCGGCCCATGCTTCGCATCGCCGCCAATAACGCCAATACCAATAATGCCCGGAACCTCGGGAGGGTCGGCGTGTAGGCGGTTGCAAGTGAAACCACCGGAATACACGAAAGGCCCGCCCTCACCAGGCGGGCCTTTTTCTTTGTGCAGTGTCTAAGCAGGAGAGCAAGACCATGTGTTCAATCTTCGGGATGTTCGGGCTCGCGGCCGGCGACGATCTTGTCGCGTTGCGGGCGCAGGCCATGGCGCTTTCGCAGCGGCAGCGTCATCGCGGGCCGGACTGGAGCGGCGTGTACGTGGACGATGGCGCCATCCTCGTGCACGAGCGGCTGGCGATCGTCGATCCGGCCAGTGGCGCACAGCCGCTGCGTTCGCCGGAGGGCGACCTCGCATTGGCCGTGAACGGCGAGATCTACAACCATCGCGAACTGCGCGCCGCGAGCGACTACGCCTTCACCACCGGCTCCGATTGCGAAGTGATCAACGCGTTGTATCGCGAGCACGGTGTCGATTTCCTGGGCAAGCTCAACGGTATCTTCGCCTTTGCGTTGTGGGACGCAGGGCGCCGTCGGGTGTTGATCGCCCGCGATCCGATGGGCGTCTGCCCGCTCTATTGGGGACACGATAAGGAAGGGCGCCTGTGCGTGGCCTCGGAGATGAAGTCGCTGGTGGGTGTGTGCGCCGATGTGGCGCCGTTCCCGCCGGGGCATGTCTACGACAGCGAGCGAGGTGAGGCGCAGCCGTATTGGACTCCGGCGTGGCGCGACTACGACGCCACCCGTGGCAAGACGATCGAACCCGCGGCCTTGCGCGCAGCGTTCGAAGCCGCGGTACATCGGCAGATGATGACCGACGTGCCGTACGGCGTGCTTCTTTCGGGCGGCCTCGATTCGTCGCTGGTCGCTGCCGTGGCCGCAGGCTTTGCCCGCCGCCGTATCGAAGAGGACGACCGCGGCGAGGCGTGGTGGCCGCGCCTGCATTCCTTCGCGATCGGCCTCGAAGGATCGCCGGACCTGGCGGCGGCCGAGGTCGCGGCGGAGGCCCTGGGCACGGTGCATCACGGTTTCCGCTACACGTTCGAAGAAGGGCTCGACGCACTACCCGAAGTCATCCGTCATATCGAGACCTATGACGTCACCACCATTCGCGCGTCTACGCCGATGTTCCTGCTGGCGCGGCGGATCAAGGCCATGGGCGTGAAGATGGTGCTCTCCGGCGAAGGCTCGGACGAAGTGTTCGGCGGCTATCTGTACTTCCACAAGGCGCCCTCGGCGCGCGCGTTCCATGAGGAAACGGTCCGCAAGTTGGACGCGCTGCATTACTACGACTGCCTGCGTGCGAACAAATCGATGTCTGCCTGGGGCGTGGAAGCGCGAGTGCCGTTCCTCGACACCGAGTTCCTGCAGACCGCGATGGCCTTCGATGCCGAGGCCAAGATGGTGGCCCGCAAGGGGATCGAGAAGGGCATTCTCCGCGAAGCCTTCGAGGGCGCCTTGCCGCCGTCGATCCTATGGCGGCAGAAGGAGCAGTTCAGCGATGGCGTCGGCTACGGCTGGATCGACGGCCTGAAGGCGCACGCCGAAGCGATGGTCACGGACCGCGAATTCGCCGCCGCCGCGGCGCGCTTTCCGTTCAACACCCCGGCGACCAAGGAGGCCTATTTTTATCGCAGCCTCTTTGAAACGCATTTTCCTGGGGAGGCCTGCGCGGCGACGGTGCCGGGCGGCAAGTCGATTGCCTGCTCGTCGCCGGCCGCCCTCGCCTGGGACCCGTCCTTCGCTGCGGCCGCCGACCCGTCGGGCCGGGCCGTGCGTGGCGTGCATCGGGAGGCGCTGCCTGGCTGAGCGGTGGCTGCTGCGCTGCGGCGACGGCGTGAATTTGCTAGGATTGGCCGCTTTAGCCGGGCCCTCCCACGCCCGCATACCAGGCCAGCCACACCATGATCGAGATCAATCCGATCCTTGCGCAGATTGCGGACCTCAAGGGCCGCGTCGAGTCGCTTAGGGGGTATCTTTGACTACGCCGTCAAGAAAGAACGGCTAGAAGAAGTCAATCGCGAACTGGAGAGCCCCAACGTCTGGGACGATCCGAAGCGCGCGCAGGAGCTGGGCCGCGAGCGCGCCCAGCTCGATACCATCGTCACCGGCATCGATGAGATGACCGCTTCGCTGGACGACGCGAAGGAACTGCTCGACATGGCCGCCGCCGATGGCGACGAGGCCACGGTGCAGTCCATCGTCGATGACCTGAACAAGGTCGACGCGCGCGTGAGCAAGCTCGAATTCCAGCGCATGTTCTCCGGCAAGCTCGACGCCGCCCCGGCGTTCGTCGACATCCAGGCGGGCGCCGGTGGCACCGAGGCGCAGGACTGGGCGGAAATGCTCCTGCGCATGTACCTGCGCTGGGCGGAGTCGCGCGGCTGGAAGGCCGAGCTTATGGAAGTCTCCGGAGGCGAAGTCGCGGGCATCAAGTCCGCCACGTTCCGTGTGGAAGGCGACTACGCCTATGGCTGGCTCAAGACCGAGATCGGCGTGCATCGCCTTGTGCGCAAGAGCCCGTTCGACTCGGACAATCGTCGCCACACCAGCTTTACCTCCGTGTTCGTTTCGCCGGAAGTCGACGACGACATCGAGATCGACATCAATCCGGCCGACCTGAGGACCGACGTCTACCGTTCGTCCGGTGCAGGCGGTCAGCACGTGAACAAGACGGAATCGGCGGTGCGTATCACGCACGTCCCGACGAACACTGTCGTAGCCTGCCAGACCGAGCGCAGCCAGCACGCCAACCGCGACCGCGCCATGAAGATGCTCAAGGCCAAGTTGTACGAGTTGGAAGTGCAGAAGCGCAACGCGGAGAAGGATGCGCTGGAAGCCACCAAGTCCGACATCGGCTGGGGCAGCCAGATCCGCAACTACGTGCTCGACCAGTCGCGCATCAAGGACCTCCGCACCGGCATCGAACGCTCCGACACGCAGAAGGTGCTCGATGGCGACCTGGACGAATTCGTCGAAGCCAGCCTCAAGGCCGGTCTCGAAGCCGGTTCCAAGCGCGTCGATGCCTGATCCACGCGGGGCGCCTCCGCGCCCCGCTTCCCACCCCGAGAAGTTGCCAACCAAGCCATGACCGAAAACGCCAACGCCGAAGCCTCCGCCATCGCTGCCGACGAGAACCGCCTCATCGCCGAGCGCCGCGAGAAACTGAAAGCGCTGCGCGCGCAGGGCATTGCCTATCCGAACGACTTCAAGGTAGACAGCTTTGCCGGCGACCTTCAAGCCGAGTTCGCCGACAAGGACACCTGGACCGCTGAGGCGATCGAAGCTTCGCCGCGTCGCGTGGCGGTGGCCGGTCGCATCATCCTCATGCGCGGGCAGGGCAAGGTCAGCTTCGTGCAGATGCAGGACGGCACCGGCCGCATCCAGCTTTTCGTCCATCAGGGCACGCTCGGCGAAGAAGCCTACGACGCGTTCAAGCGCTGGGACCTGGGCGATATCGTTGGCGCTACCGGTACCGTGATGCGCACCAAGACGGGCGAGCTGTCGATCAAGGTCGATGCGATCCGCCTGCTGACCAAGTCGCTGCGCGGCCTGCCGGATAAGCACCACGGTCTGGCCGACGTGGAGCAGCGGTACCGCCAGCGCTACGTGGACCTCATCGTCACCGAGGAATCCCGGCGCACCTTTGCGCTTCGCTCGAAGATCATCAGCCACGTGCGCCGCTGGCTCGAAGCGGAGCCGCGTCGCTTCATGGAAGTGGAAACGCCGATGATGCATGTGATCCCCGGCGGGGCCACGGCACGGCCGTTCACCACCCATCACAACGCGCTCGATATCCCCTTGTTCCTACGCGTGGCGCCGGAGCTTTACCTCAAGCGTCTGGTGGTCGGCGGTTTCGATCGCGTTTACGAGATCAACCGCAATTTCCGCAACGAGGGCGTGTCCACGCGGCACAACCCCGAGTTCACGATGCTCGAGCTGTACCAGGCCTATGCCACGTACCACGAGGTGATGGACCTGACCGAGGGCATGATCCGCTCGGCCGCCGTCGAGGTGGTGGGTCACACCGCCATCGAATGGGACGGCGCCACCGTGGACCTCGGTCCCGCGTTCCGTCGCTGGCGCATGGAAGACGCGGTGCTGGAACTCAACCCGGAGATCAGGCCCGGCGAGTTGCGCGATCGCGAGGCCATGGCGGCGCATGCGACGCGCCTCGGTATCCACGTGAAGCCGACATACGGCTGGGGCAAGCTGTTGCTGGAAATCTTCGAGACGACGGTGGAGCACACGCTGATCCAGCCCACCTTCATCACCGATCACCCGGTGGAGGTCTCGCCGCTGGCGCGCGAGAGCGACACCGACAAGGGCATCACCGATCGCTTCGAGCTGTTCATCAACGGCAAGGAGATCGCCAACGGCTTCTCGGAACTCAACGATTCCGAAGACCAGGCGGCGCGTTTCCAGGCCCAGGTCGATGCCAAGGATGCCGGCGACGACGAAGCCATGCATTTCGATGCCGACTACATCCGCGCGCTCGAAGTCGGCCTGCCGCCCACCGGCGGCCTCGGCGTCGGTATCGACCGCCTCGTCATGCTGCTCACCGGTTCGTCGTCCATCCGCGACGTGCTGCTGTTCCCGACCATGCGTCCCGAGGCCTGAGCCTCGCACCCGGAGCTATCCCCATGCTGTATGCCATCGTCGCTCTCGATCACCCGAACTCGCTGGAAAACCGACTGGCTGCGCGGCCGGCGCATCTGGCGCGCCTGAATGCGCTCAAGGACGAGGGGCGGCTGAAGCTGGCCGGTCCGTTCCCCGCGGTCGACTCGGAAGACCCGGGTGCGGCGGGTTTCAGCGGCAGCATGATCGTGGCGGAGTTCGTCGATCTGCCCACCGCCAAGGCCTGGGCCGACGCCGATCCCTACGTGGCGGCCGGCGTCTATCGTGAGGTGACCGTCCGTCCGTTCAAGGCCGTGCTGCCGTGAGCGTCGAAAAGGTCGAACGCATCCGTCAGTTGCTGACCGAGGCCCTGGCCCCGGTCGAGCTGGATGTGATCGACGAAGGCCACAAGCACGTAGGCCATTCGGGGCAGGGCAAGGGGCATTTCTTCGCTCGCATCGTCAGCCCGGCTTTCGCGGGCAAGAACCCGATCCAGCGTCACCGCATGGTCTACGAGGCGCTGGGGGACATGATGCCGGACGGCATCCACGCGTTATCCATCGAGGCTCGCGCGCCCGGGGAATGATCGCCTGGCGCGTAGGAGCCGCCATGGCGGCGAGGAAAACCTGGCCGCGCTCTCGCAAGATTTCCCTCGCCGCTGTAGCGGCTCCTACGGGCGAGCGGGTGCCTGACGCCAAATAGAACAACAGGTTGCCAACGTTTCTTCGGGTAATCTCGCGTATTGCGCGCCCCGTCCCCCTTTGGCAAAGTGGTCGACCAGCCAGGGGGAGGCTCCCGAACGGAGTCCACGGCCGCGTCCCAACGGAAACCATAATGCGTCTGACCACGATCAAGCTGGCGGGATTCAAGTCCTTCGTCGACCCCACCACGCTGCACCTGCCCACCAATATGACCGGCGTCGTCGGCCCCAATGGCTGCGGCAAGTCGAACATCATCGACGCCATCCGCTGGGTCATGGGCGAGTCGGCCGCCAGCCGCTTGCGTGGCGATTCGCTCACCGACGTCATCTTCTCCGGTTCCAGCGCACGCAAGCCCGTCGGCCAGGCGGCGGTGGAACTCATCTTCGACAACAGCGACGCCACCATCCAGGGCGAATACGCCAGCTTTGCCGAGATCTCGGTCAAGCGCGTGGTGAGTCGCGACGGTCAATCCGCCTATTTCCTCAATGGCGGGCGCTGCCGTCGCCGTGACATCACCGATCTGTTCCTGGGCACCGGCCTGGGACCGCGTTCCTACTCGATCATCGAGCAGGGCATGATCAGCCAGATCATCGAAGCCGCGCCGGAAGAACTCCGCACCCACCTCGAGGAAGCCGCCGGCATCTCGAAGTACAAGGAGCGGCGCAAGGAAACCGAGAGCCGCATCAAGTCCACCCGCGAGAACCTCGATCGCGTACGCGACGTGCGCGACGAGGTGGAAAAACAGCTCGACCACCTCAATCGCCAGGCTCGCGCGGCCGAACGCTGGAAGGCCTTCAAGGAAGAACATACCCGCCGCGAGGCCGAGCTTCGCGCACTGGAATACCGCACGCTGCATCGCCAGCACGAGGGTGAGGGCTCCGGCCTGCGCGAGGCGGAACTCGAAATCGAGAAGCATCTCGCCGGGCAGCGCCAGGTCGAGGCGCAGCTGGAAAGCGTGCGCGAGCGCCATCAGGGCGCCAGCGAGCATCTTAATCAGGTGCAGGCAGAGGTGTACAAGGTCGGTGCCGAGATCGCCCGCGTGGAGCAGCAGGTCCGGCACAACCGCGACCTCAACGAGCGGTTGACCCGTTCACGTGCCGACGCCGAGCGCGAATACGAAGAACTCCGCGGTCACATCGAGACCGATCGCGAGCAGGTAGAAACCCTGCGCATGGCGCTGGCCGAAGGCGAACCGAAGCTGGAGGCGCTGCAGCAGATCCAGGACGAAACCGGCGAGGTCCAGCGCGCCACGGAAGCCCGGCTGGCCGACTGGCAGCAACGCTGGGACGCGCACACACGCGGCGCCTCCGAATCCAGCCGCGCGGCGGAAGTGGAGCGCACGAAGCTGGCCTATCTCGACCGTCAGGCGGTCGATCTATCCAAGCGCCGCGAAGCGCTCGAAGCCGAGCAGCGCGCCACCGACGTTGCCGCGCTCGATGCCGCGGCGGAACAACTGGAAACGGAACACGACACGCAGCGCGAGCGAGTGGAACAGCTCGGCGGCGTGCTCGATCAGCACAAGGTCTCCTACGAGCGGGTGCTGGACGAAGAACGCCAGGTGCAGTCGGCGCTCAACGATGCCCGCCAGCAGTTGCAGACGGCGCGCGGCCGGCAGGCGTCGCTCGAAGCATTGCAGAGCGCGGCACTGGGCCAGGAAGAATCCGCCGCCAGCGGCTGGCTGGCAAAGCTCGGTCTGGATCGTTCGCGGCGTCTCGGCGAATCCCTGCAGGTCGATGCGGGCTATGAATCCGCCGTGGAAACCGTGCTTGCCGGCGTGCTCGACGGCGTGCTCGTCGATGCCCCGGAAGCCCTGACCTCCGAGTTCTCGGCCCTGGGTCAGGCCGATGTGGCTCTGTTCGCAAAGGCTGCCGGCGGTCCCGGCACGGCCGGCACGCTCGCGGCGCACGTGCGTGGTCCGTTGGCCGCAGTGAACCTGCTGAGCCAGGTGTGGGTCGCCGATTCCGTGGAAGATGCGGCGGCGCGCGTGCCGACGCTGGCCGCGCATCAATCGGTGATCACCCGTGACGGCGCCTGGATGGGGCCGGGCTGGGCGCGTGTGCTGCGTGCGCAGGGCAATCAGGTGGGTGTGCTCGCGCGCGAACGCGACATCCGTCAGCTCGCCGAGCAGATCGAAACGCTTGAGGCCTCCATCGAGGAGCGCACCGAACAACTCGAAGACCTGCGCGCGCGCAAGGTCGAAACCGAGCGTCAGCGCGACGACGCGCAACGCGACCTGTATGCCGCCCATCGCCGTCTTTCGGAGCTGGCGGGACAGTTGCAGAGCCAGCGCGGCAAGATGGAAACGGCACGCGCGCGCGCTGAAAAGGTCGGTGGCGAGATTTCCGCCATCGTCGATCAGCTCGACGAACTGGAAGGCCAGACCCGCGAAGCCCGTGCACGTCTCGATGAGGCCGTCGGCCACATGGGCGACCGCGAAGACGAACGCCGCGGCCTGGAAAACGAGCGACGCGAACTGCTCGAAGCGCGCGAAGAGGCGCGCATCAATGCACGCGAAGCCGCCGACCAGGCGCATCAGCTTGCTTTGAGCATGGAATCCAAGCGCGCCGCACTTGCCTCGCTCGAACAGGCGCTGGGTCGCCTGGATGCGCAGATGCGCCAGGTCGTGGCGCGCCGCGACGAGATCGACCAGCAGCTTGCCGCGGGCTCCGATCCCATTGCGGAACTGGAAGCCGAACGACAGACCTATCTCGATCAACGCCTGCTGGTGGATCGCCAGCTGGTGGACGCCCGCCGTGCGCTGGAAGACTGCGACGCAGAATTCCGTCGTCTGGAGCAGGAACGTCAGCGCATCGAGCACGTGCTCAACCAGGTTCGCGAGAGCGTCTCGGAGAAGCGACTCGCAGCCCAGGCCTTGCAGCTTCGTGCCGAACAACTGGCCCAGGCCATCGTTGCGTCCGGCCTGGAACTCGATGCGTTGCTCACGGAACTGGCCGAAGACGCCGAGCCGGAGCACTGGCAGCGGCAGCTTGCCGACCTCTCGCAGAAGATCGCGCGCCTCGAGCCGGTGAACCTGGCGGCCATTCAGGAGCACGCCGAGCAGTCGCAGCGCAAGGAATACCTCGACGCGCAGTTGGCCGACCTTGGCAGCGCCCTCGAAACCCTCGAAGGCGCGATCAAGAAGATCGACCGTGAGACGCGGCAGCGCTTCAAAGAGACCTTCGACCGCGTGAATGCTGGCGTGCAGGAACTGTTCCCGCGCCTGTTCGGTGGTGGCCATGCGTACCTGGAACTCACCGGCGAGGACCTCCTCGACACTGGCGTTGCCATCATGGCGCGCCCGCCGGGCAAGCGGGTCTCCAACATCACGCTGTTGTCCGGTGGTGAGAAAGCGCTCACGGCCGTGTCGCTCGTGTTCGCGATCTTCGGCCTGAACCCGGCGCCGTTCTGCCTGCTCGACGAGGTGGATGCGCCGCTCGACGAAGCCAACGTCGGGCGCTTCTCCGCCATGGTTCGCGAGATGAGCGAGAAGGTGCAATTCATCTTCGTGAGCCACAACAAGGCCACGATGGAGGCCGCGCATCAGCTCTGCGGCGTTACCATGCGCGAACCGGGCGTGTCGCGTCTCGTCCAGGTCGATCTGGCCGAGGCGTCCAAGCTGGCCGGCGTCGCCTAAGCATCAGAGCGTTTTTCTGCAAGGAATCGAATTCATGAATCCCGCCATCGGCCTCGCCTGGAACCCTGCCGTCGGCATTCCGATGCTCTTCGTTGGCATCGTCGTGCTCGTTCTGCTCTGGCTGTTCGGGCAGCCGCGCAAGGAGCAGGGCCGGCGCAAGCCGGTGGAACAGCCGGAGCGCGCACGCGAGCGGCGCGAACCGGTGTTCGGCGACGAAGCCGACGAGGATGTGGCGGTCGAGGCTCCCTTTGCCGCCCGCGACGACGCCGACGACCCCTTGTTCACCCCGCGGCCCGCGCAGGGCGAACTCGACGTGGACCTGCGCGCCGAACTGGAGCGCCTGGGTGCGTCGCTGGCTGGCGAACGTACCGCGTCGGCCGCCCCGGTCCTGCCCGACGAGGCCGCGCCGCGCCCGCCTCGCGTGGACCCTCGCCTGGATCTGCCGTTCGATATCGACGAGCCGGTGAGCCCTGTCGCCGCTCCGGTGCCGACTCCGGCCCCCGCTCCCGTTCCGCCCCCCGCGCCGCCGAAGGCGCCGCCGCGCTCCGATCTCGGCCGCCGCCCGCCGCACGCGCCGGTGGAACGCATCGTCAGCCTTTACGTCGTGGCGCGCGAAGGCATCAAGTTCCAGGGCGCCGACCTGGTCGTCGCCGCCGAGAAGGCCGGTCTCGAATTCGGAGACATGGGTATCTACCACCGCCTGGTGGACGGTCATCCGGAACAGGGGCCGATCTTCAGCGTGGCGAACCTCGTCAAGCCCGGCAATTTCGACATGGCGCGCATCGCCACGCTGCAGACGCCGGGCCTGTCCTTCTTCATGGCCTTGCCGGGCCCGGTGCCTGCGCTCGATGCGTGGGATGCGATGCTGCCCACCGCGCAGCGTCTGGCCGAACTGCTCGACGGCCTGGTGCTCGATGAGGAGCGCAATGCCCTCGGACGCCAGCGCATCGCACACATTCGCGACGAACTGCGCGGATGGGACCGCGGCCACGAGGCCGAGGAAATCAAGTTCGGCCAATAAGCGCGCGCCCGCGCTGCCTGCGTAAGAAAACACGCGTTGCGGCATTCACATTGCCGCAACGCCCGGATGCGTCACTGTCATGACCTTCGCGTGCCCGGGTCATTGGCGCGATGCACACATCCGGCCCGGCATGCTTGTGTCCTTCTGCCAGGAACGCGAGTCACATGCCGGCCAGCCCGAGTGCGCCTTTCCGAATCTATTACCTGCATCCGCTGCTTGCGGGGCCATTGACGGCCTGGACCGCGTGGATCGAACACGCTGCAAGCCTGGGCTTCCGCCAACTGCTGGTGGCGCCTCCCTTCGACACGTCGCCCTGTGGCGACGTTTTCGTCACCCGCGACTTCGATCGCATGAATCCGGCCATCGCCGGCGATGGCGACGCCACGACGCGGCTGGCCCAGATTGCCAAGGCGTGCCGCGCGCACGATCTGGAACTCTGGCTGGACCTTCCGCTCGACGAACTGGCCGCCGATGCGCCGGTTCGCCATGAGCATCCGGCGTGGTTCCGTGCAGTCGCCGATCAGCAACATGGCACGCCCGATCCGCGCTGGACGCCGAGCGAGAGCGACAGTGCGCGGTGGCGACTCAACGATCCCGACGTGGTCGACGAGGCCACGGACTGGTGGATCGATCGGTTGCGTGCCTGGACGAAGGCGGGGGTCTCGGGCTACCGCGTGATCCATCCGCAGCGGCTGCGCGCGTCGGTATGGAACACCTTGATCGACGCCGTCCGCGAGGACGCCTCGGTGGCGTTCCTCGCCTGGACGCCCGGCACCACACCCGACGAACTGGTCGCGCTGCGCGGCGCACGGTTCGACGCTGTGGTCTCGTCGGCCAACTGGTGGGACTTCCGGGCTCCCTGGTACGCCGAGGAAGTCGAGCGGCTGGCGGCGATCGCCCCCTCGCTGGCCTGTACCGAAGAACCCTTCGGGGCCAGGCTGGGCGATGCACTTGGGGAAGAGAATCAGCGCGATCACGCCTACCGTCGCGCGATCGCTTTCAGTGCTACCGCGCCGGCGGGGTGGATGATGCCGGTGGGGTTCGAATATGCGCTTCACGACCCGATCGACCCGCGCCGCGGTCATCCGCTTTCCCCCGCGGAACTGGGCAAGGGTGCGCTGCTGGACCTCACCGAGGCGGTGAAAAAGGCAAACGCCGCGGTGCCGAATCGCGTGCTGGCGCCCCCGCATCTGTCGATCCAGCAGGGCGTGGCAGCGTTTCTCACCGTGGAAGGTAACGATCCGCGCACCGCGCCGCTGGCGAGGTTGACGCTGGTGAACGCTTCATTGGATCGCGATGCGCCGTTCGCCGCCGCGCACGCCTTGATGGGCGCGGCAGGGCACTTCTCGCCGTGGACGACGCCGGACGGCAGAAAGGTATTCGACCAGGGCGAGGGTATCTGCCTGGCACCCGGCGAGGTACTCACACTGACCGGCACGCCGTCTGTGCCGGTCAAGCGCAAGCAGGGCGCGTCGGTGCAGAAAGAAATGTTGCAGGCGGCCTCGCGTGCGCCGCGGGTGGTGATCGAAGCGGTGCAGCCGATCGTCGACGGCGGCCAGTTTCCCGCCAAGCGCGTCGTCGGCGAGGCCATCGTCGTCACCGCCGACATCTTCATGGACGGCCACGACGTGCTTGCCGCACGCCTGCGTTATCGCGCCGTGGACGAGAAGGCTTGGCGCGAAACACCGATGGAGCTGGTGAACAACGACATCCACACCGCCAGTTTCACGCCTACCCGTATCGGGCGGTACGAATTCCAGGTGGAAGCGTGGCGCGACCCTTTCGCCACCTACCGGCACGAACTCGAACTGAAGCACGAGGCGAACGTGCCGATCGCGCTGGAGCTGGAGGAGGGGCGTCTTTTGGTGGAGAACCGCGCCGCCGCGGCAGCCGGCCCCCGCGCAAAGGCCTTGCGCCAACTCGCCGCCGCCGTGGGCAAGGTCGATGGCGATGAGCGCGTGGAGATACTGCTCGACGACGCCACGCTCGCCCTCATGACCGCGACCGATCCGCGCGACCGCGCGACCACGACCGACGCCTACCTCGTCGAAGTGGATCGTCGCGAGGCGGTCTTCGCCAGCTGGTACGAGTTGTTCCCGCGCTCCATGACGGACGACAAGCTCCATCACGGCACGTTCCGCAACACGATCGCGCGTTTGCCGGCGATTCGGGACATGGGCTTCGACGTGCTGTACTTCCCGCCGATCCACCCGATCGGCAAGGCGTTCCGCAAAGGCCCGAACAATACGCTGACGCCGGGCCCCGACGATCCGGGTAGCCCGTATGCGATCGGCTCACCCGATGGCGGACACACGGCCATCCACCCGCAGTTGGGCACGCTCGACGACTTCCGTGCGCTGCGCGACGCGGCGCATGAGCATGGTCTGGAGCTGGCACTCGACTTTGCCATCCAGTGCTCGCCGGATCATCCCTGGCTCAAGGAACACCCGGAGTGGTTCGACTGGCGCCCCGACGGCAGCATCAAGTACGCGGAAAACCCGCCCAAGAAATACCAGGACATCGTCAACGTCGACTTCTACGCCGATGGCGCGATTCCGTCGCTGTGGCAGGCCTTGTGCGACGTGGTGCTGTTCTGGGCGGCGGAGGGCGTTCGTACGTTCCGCGTCGATAACCCGCACACGAAGCCGTTCCCTTTCTGGGAATGGATGATTGCGAGGGTGCGCGCGAAGTATCCCGATGCGCTGTTCCTGTCCGAGGCCTTCACTCGGCCCAAGCCGATGTATCGCCTCGCCAAGGCGGGCTTCAGCCAGTCGTATACCTACTTCACCTGGCGCAATACGAAGCGCGAGTTCATCGACTACCTCACCGAACTGACGACGACGCCACCGAAGGACTTCTTCCGTCCGAACTTCTTCGTCAACACGCCCGATATCAATCCGTACTTCTTGCAGACCTCGGGGCGCCCCGGCTTTCTCATCCGCGCGGCGCTGGCAACGACGCTGTCCGGGTTATGGGGCATGTATTCGGGATTCGAGGTGTGCGAAGCGGCGCCGGTGCCGGGGAAAGAGGAATACCTCGATTCGGAGAAGTACGAGATCCGTATCCGCGATTTCACGGCGCCCGGAAACATCGTGGCGGAGATCACACGCCTGAATCGCATTCGCCGCGCGCATCCTGCCTTGCAGACGCATCTCGGTGTGCGCTTCCTGCCGGCGAACAACGATCAGGTGCTGTTCTTCGAGAAGCGCGCAGGCGACGATCTCGTGCTGGTGGCGATCAGCATGGACCCCCACAACGCGCAAGCGGCGGACCTGACGTTGCCGCTGAGCGACTGGGACCTCGCCGCCGACGCGACGCTCGATGTCACCGACCTTCTGCACGACCAATCCCTCACCTGGCGCGGAACGACACAGCATGTATGGCTAGGCCTCGGCCAGCCTTATGCGGTGTGGCACGTGCGGCTTTCCGGAGTCTGATTCATGGCAACACGCGTTAAAGGAAAAAAGCAGGCGGCCGCGCGCGACTTCTCGAGCGATCCGCTTTGGTACAAGGACGCGATCATCTACCAGGTGCATCTCAAGTCCTTCTTCGACGCCAACGACGATGGCGTCGGTGACTTCCAGGGTCTGATCGACAAGCTGGACTACATCGCCGAACTGGGCGTCAATACGCTTTGGCTGCTGCCGTTCTACCCCAGTCCGCGGCGTGACGACGGTTACGACATCGCCGAGTACAAGGCGGTGCATCCCGATTACGGCAAGCTCGCAGACGCAAAGCGGTTCATCGCGGAAGCGCATGCGCGCGGCCTGCGCGTCATTACCGAGCTGGTCATCAACCATACGTCCGACCAGCACCCGTGGTTCCAGCGCGCACGGCATGCGAAGAAGGGCTCGGCCGCACGCGACTTCTACGTCTGGTCGGATACCGATCAGGCCTACGACGGCACGCGCATCATCTTCCTGGATACCGAGAAGTCGAACTGGACCTGGGATCCGGTCGCGGGCCAGTACTTCTGGCATCGCTTCTTCTCGCACCAGCCCGACCTCAACTTCGACAATCCCGCCGTGCTGAAGGCCGTGCTGGACGTCATGCGGTTCTGGCTCGACCTGGGCGTGGATGGCCTGCGCCTCGACGCGGTGCCCTACCTCATCGAGCGCGAGGGCACCAACAACGAGAACCTGCCGGAGACGCACCAGATCCTCAAGCTGATGCGCGCGGAGATCGACCAGCATTATCCCGACCGGATGCTGCTGGCCGAGGCGAATCAGTGGCCCGAGGACACGCAGGATTACTTCGGTCAGGGCGACGAATGCCACATGGCGTTCCACTTCCCGTTGATGCCGCGCATGTACATGGCGATCGCGCGCGAGGACCGGTTTCCGATCACGGACATCATGCGGCAGACGCCGGCCATTCCCGACAATTGCCAGTGGGCGATCTTCCTGCGCAACCATGACGAGCTGACCCTCGAAATGGTCACCGACAGCGAGCGCGACTATCTGTGGCAAACCTACGCCGCCGACCGCCGCGCGCGCATCAATCTCGGCATTCGCCGTCGCCTTGCGCCGCTGTTGGAACGCGACCGCCGCCGCATCGAGTTGATGAACGCTCTGCTGCTCTCGATGCCCGGCACGCCGGTGCTTTATTACGGCGACGAAATCGGCATGGGCGACAACATTCATCTCGGTGATCGCGATGGCGTGCGCACGCCCATGCAGTGGTCGGTGGACCGCAACGGCGGTTTCTCGCGCGCCGATCCGGCGAGCCTGGTGCTTCCGCCGATCATGGATCCGCTTTACGGCTTCCAGGCGATCAATGTGGAAGCGCAGTCCCGCGATCCCCACTCGCTGCTCAACTGGACCCGGCGCATGCTTGCTGTGCGCAAGCGGTACAAGGCGTTCGGGCGCGGCACGCTGAAATTCCTCTATCCGGGCAACCGCAAGGTCCTGGCATACCTGCGCGAGTTCGAGGGCGAGCAGGTGCTCTGCGTGGCGAACATGTCGCGTTCGCTGCAGGCCGTGGAACTGGACCTTGGTGGCTTCGACGGACAGGTGCCCATCGAGATCATGGGCGGTTCGTCGTTCCCGCCGATTGGCCAGCTGCCGTACCTGCTCACCTTGCCGCCTTACGGGTTCTACGCGTTCCAGATTTGCCCGAATGCGCAGATGCCTTCGTGGCACGAAGTCCCCGCAGAACCCATGCCCGACTACGAGACGCTCGTCCTGCGCGGTGCGCTGGTGGAGGGGCCGGTCATGGCGCACCACCGTGGCGTGATCGAAAAGCAGGTGCTGCCGAACTATCTCTCGGTGCGTCGCTGGTTTGCGGCCAAGGACCGCGGCATCGAGGGTGTGCGGATTCTTTATGCCGTACCGTGGCCGGATCGCGGAGACGACCTCATCTTTACCGAGGTGGAGGCCACGCTGTCTGACGGAGGCACGGAACGCTACAGCTTGCCCGCGGGCATCGTGTGGGAAGACGAGAATCCGACGTCCCGCGCCCAGCAACTCGCCTTGGCGCGCGTGCGCCGTGGGCGGCGCATCGGTTTGCTGACCGATGGCTTCGCGCTCGAAGCTTTTGCCAGCGGTCTGCTGATCGGCCTGCGTCAGAACGCCGAGCTTCCGATTCATAGCGGCGGTGCCGTGCGTTTCGAGACCACGGCGGCGTTCGCTACGGTGACGTTCGATCTCGCGATCGAGAACCGCTGGCTCTCGGCCGAACAATCGAACAGCTCGATGATCCTGCACGACGCGGGCGTGGTGAAGCTGTTCCGCCGCACGTCCGCGGGTATCAATCCCGAAGTGGAAATGAGCCGGTATCTCACCGAGAACGGCTACGCCAACACCGCACCGCTGCTCGGTGAAGTGGTCCGTGTGGACGAGCACGGCGAACGCACCACGCTGGCGGTGTTGCAGGGTTTCCTGCGCAATCAGGGCGATGCCTGGGGCTGGACGCTCGACTACCTGCGTCGCAGCTATGACGAGTACAGCCATTCCGACGACGAGGAGCGGCGCGCCGAAATCGAAGGCGGCTACGACGCATTTGCGGCGGCGGTCGGCACGCGGCTTGGCGAGCTGCACGCGCTGCTGGCTCGGCCGAGCGAGCTGCCGGCGTTCGCGCCGGAAACCGCAGGTAACGACACCATGGCCGCTTGGCGCGAGGACGTCCGCACCCAACTCGGGCGCGCGATGCATTCCGTGGAGTCGGCCAAGGATTTGCCGGAAGCGCTGGCAAGCGAAGCGAAGGCGCTGCGTGAACAGGCCGAATCGCTGGAACGTCGACTCGACGATCTCGCTGCTGCGGGGCAGGGCGCGCTCGCAACGCGTACCCATGGCGACTTCCACCTCGGCCAGGTCCTTGTGGTGCAGGACGACGCATACATCATCGACTTCGAAGGCGAGCCGGCACGCTCGCTGGAGGAGCGTCGCGGCAAACGTTCGCCGTTGCGGGACGTCGCGGGCTTTCTCCGCTCGCTCGACTACGCGGCGGCCATGGCACGCCGTGGCGAGGACGGCTTGGCGCCGATGGACGATGCCGGGTTCGGTCCCTACCTCGAACGCTTCCACGCCCGTTCGGCCAAGGTGTTCCTCGACGCCTACCGAGCGGTGCTCGCTGCCGCCCCGGTGCGCTGGGTGGATGCCGAAGCCTTCGACGCCTTGCTCGAATTGTTCGTGATCGAGAAGGCCGCTTACGAAATCGTCTACGAGGCCAATAATCGGCCGGCCTGGCTGGACGTGCCGCTGCGCGGGCTCCTGGCCCTTGCGCAGGGTGGGTCAGGCCATGCACGGGAGAAGAACGTATGACCGATCCGCGCACCTACGGTCTGACGGATGCCGCGGCTGTCGACGCGTTGGTGGACGGCCGGCACGGTGATCCGTTCGCACTGCTCGGTCCGCATGACGTGGAAGGGCGCCGCGTCGTGCGTACGCTGCAACCGGGCGCGACGAACGTCGAGTTGGTCGACGCGGAGGGACGGACGCTCGGTGCCTTGAACCGTGTGCATCCCACAGGGCTGTTCGCGGGCTTCCTCGACGCCGGGGGCGAGTATCGGCTTCGCGTGCAATGGCCGGCAGCGACGCATGACACGCACGATCCTTATGCATTTGGCACCTTGCTTGACGACGAGGATCTGCGTCTGCTCTCCGACGGGCAGCACATCGAGTTGTTCCGCTGCCTTGGTGCTCATCCCACGGTGGTCGATGGCGTCCATGGTGTGCGCTTCGCCGTCTGGGCACCGAATGCGAAACGCGTCAGCGTCGTTGGCGATTTCAACAGTTGGGACGGTCGCCGCCACCCGATGCGCAAGCGCGTACCGGCTGGCGTCTGGGAGTTGTTCGTGCCGGGCCTGCTGCCGGGCGCGCGCTACAAGTACGAGATCTGGGGCGCCGATGGCTCGCTGACCCAGCGCGCCGATCCAGTCGCGCTGGCCGCGGAGCTCCCTCCAGCGACGGCATCGATCGTGGCCGACCCCGCGGCCTTCCGCTGGACCGACGAGGCCTGGATGCGTCGTCGCGGCGCCTTGCATCATGCCGGTTCGCCGCTGTCGATCTACGAATTGCACGCGGGCTCCTGGCTACGCGACAAGGACGGGCGCGAACTGCACTGGGACGAATTGGGCGAACGCCTGATTCCCTACGTGGCAGGCATGGGCTTCAGCCACATCGAGCTGCTGCCGATTTCCGAGCATCCGTTCGGCGGCTCGTGGGGCTACCAGCCGCTGGGCCAGTTCGCACCTACGTCGCGCTTTGGCACCCCGGAAGCCTTCGCACGCTTCGTCGACCGCTGCCACGAAGCCGGCGTCGGCGTGATCGTCGATTGGGTGCCGGCGCATTTCCCGACCGATATTCACGGATTGGCGCACTTCGACGGCACGCCGCTCTACGAACATGCCGACCCGCGCGAGGGTTACCACCAGGACTGGAACACGCTGATCTTCAACCTCGGTCGTAACGAGGTGTCCGCGTTTCTCGTGGCGAGCGCGCTTGCGTGGCTGGAGCGTTTCCACATCGATGGCCTGCGCGTCGATGCCGTGGCATCCATGCTCTACCGCGACTATTCGCGCAAGCACGGCGAATGGGTGCCGAACATCCACGGTGGTCGCGAGAACCTCGAATCCATCGCGTTCCTGCGTCGGGTCAACCAACTCGTGGCCGAGCGCCATCCGGACTGCATGACCATCGCGGAAGAATCCACCGCCTGGCCCGGTGTGACGCAGCCTGTGGAGCAGGGTGGCCTGGGTTTCACCTTCAAGTGGAACATGGGCTGGATGCACGATTCGCTGGAGTACATGTCGCGCGATCCTATCCATCGGCGCTGGCACCACGGCGAGATGACCTTCAGTATGGTCTACGCCTATTCGGAGAAATTCGTGCTGCCGCTGTCGCACGACGAAGTCGTGCACGGTAAGCGTTCGTTGCTGGGCCGCATGCCGGGCGATGAATGGCAACGCTTCGCCAACCTGCGTGCCTATTACGGGTTCATGTGGGGTCATCCAGGCAAGAAGCTCCTGTTCACTGGCGGGGAAATTGCCCAGCCGCACGAATGGAACCACGATGCCCAGATCGCCTGGGACCTGCTCGACCATCCGTTGCATCGTGGCGTGCAGGCGCTTGTGCGCGATTTGAACCGTCTTTATGCAGCCACCCCGGCATTGCATGCCTGGGACACCGACCCGCGCGGTTTTCGTTGGGTCATCGGTGACGGCGCCGAACAGAGCATCTTTGCCTGGCTGCGTTTCGCCGAGGGCGCACGACCTGCATTGGTCATCAGCAACATGACCCCCGCTCCCCATCACAGCTTCCGCATTGGCGTCCCCGAAGGCGGCCGCTGGCGTGAAGCGATCAACTCGGATGCGAAGGACTATGGCGGTTCCGGCGTCGGCAACGACGGCGAGCGGCATGCGCAGGACGTTCCGGCGCATGGGTTCGACCGTTCGTTGGTGCTCAGCCTTCCGCCGCTGTCCACGCTCATCCTGGTTGCCGACTAACAAGGAACATCGATGCCCGTACTTCCCGAACGCATGCAATCCGGCATGCCTTATCCGCTCGGCGCAACATGCGATGGCATGGGCACGAACTTCGCCGTGTTCTCGGCTCACGCCGAGCGCATTGAGCTTTGTCTCTTCGATCCGTCCGGTAAGCGCGAGATCGCGCGTTACGACCTTCCCGAATGCACCGATGAGGTCTGGCACGGCTACCTGCCACGCGTACGCGGCGGCACCTTGTACGGGTTCCGTGCGCATGGCCCTTACGCGCCGGAAGAAGGCCACCGCTTCAATCCCAACAAGCTGCTGCTCGATCCCTATGCACGGTTGCTGCACGGGCAGGTGCGCTGGTCGGATGCGCTGCACGGTTATCGCGTGTCCAGTCCCCGCGCGGACCTGTCGTTCGATCGCCGCGACAGCGCTGCCGCCATGCCGAAGGCCGTGGTGGTGGATGAGCCGATGCATTGGACCCACGGCAACCGTCCACATACGCCGTGGAACGAGACGGTGATCTACGAAACCCATCTCAAGGGTTTCACTCGTTCGTTGAAGCGCATCCGGCAACACGAGCGCGGCACCTTCATCGCGCTGGCCGATCCCTATGTGATCGACTACCTGGTGAAGCTCGGCGTCACCGCCGTGGAGCTGTTGCCGGTCCATGCGTACTTGCAGGATCGCCGCCTCACGGAAATGAAACTGCGCAACTACTGGGGCTACAACACCCTGGCGTTCTTCGCGCCGGAGCCGGCGTATCTGGCCGAGGGCGCGCTCAACGAGATCCGCGCGGCAGTGCAGGCGCTGCATGCCGCCGGTATCGAGGTCATCCTCGACGTGGTCTACAACCATACCTGCGAGGGAAGCGAGCTGGGCACGACCATGTCGTTCCGCGGCCTCGACAACAAGAGCTATTACCGGTTGATGCCGGACAATCCGCGCTACTGCATCAACGACACCGGCACCGGCAATACCGTGAACACGGCGCATCCCCGCGTGTTGCAGCTGGTCATGGATTCGCTCCGGTACTGGGTGCAGACCTTCCACGTGGACGGGTTCCGCTTCGATCTCGGCGTGAGCCTGGGGCGCGAGGAGCATGGTTTCGATCCGAACTGCGGTCTATTCGACGCCATGCGCCAGGACCCCGTGCTGGCCAACGTCAAACTGATTTCCGAGCCATGGGACATCGGTCCGGGCGGTTACCAGCTTGGCAACCATCCCCCCGGCTTCGCCGAGTGGAACGGCAAGTATCGCGATGACATCCGCCGCTTCTGGAAGGGCGATGCCAACATGCGCGGCGCGCTCGCCGGTCGACTGCAGGCATCGGGCGAGCTGTTCGATCACCAGCGCCGCAAGCCGTGGGCATCGGTCAACTTCATTACGGCGCACGACGGCTTCACGCTGGAAGACCTGGTCAGCTACAACGACAAGCACAATGAAGCCAACGGCGAAGACAACCGCGACGGGGGAAACGACAACGAGAGCTACAACTACGGCGCCGAGGGCCCTACGGACGACCAGGGGATCCGCACGGCGCGCGACCGGGTCAAGCGCTCCATGCTCGCCACGATGTTCTTTTCCCACGGCACGCCGATGCTGCTCGGCGGCGACGAATTCGGGCGCACCCAGCACGGCAATAACAACGCGTATTGCCAGGACAACGAGCTTTCCTGGTACGACTGGAAACAGGCCACCTCGGAGCAGGGCAGGGAACTCGCGGACTTCACCGCGCGGCTGATCCGGCTCCGCGAGCAGCACCCGACCTTGCGTGCCGCGCACTTTCTTCGCGGAGACAAGGACGTGGTGCCGGGCATGCGCGAGGTCGCCTGGTTCGACGAACGTGGTACCGAGATGGACCAGGAAGCCTGGGGCTACACGGAAGGCCGTCTGCTGGCCTTGCGTCGCGTCCAGGCACAGGGCGAAAAGCGTGCGGACGTGACCCTGGTGCTGTTCAATGCCACGCCCGAGATGCATGTCTTCACGCTTCCGCAGCCTGCGGCGAACTGGCGGCTGTGCTGCAACAGCGCTTCGCCCACCGCGCCGGAGGTGGCGTGGAACGAGCCGACGATCGAAGTGGAGGGGCGCTGTGTCGTCATGCTTGCTGCCACCGTGCGGACCGAACCCGCATGAGTGAGCGCCATTTCCACGCCATGCCGTACGGATTCAAGCCGCTCGGCGACGGACGCACGCGGTTCCGCCTCTGGGCGCCGGACAAGGAGTCGGCGTCCATCGAATGCGATGACGGCCATGTGTCGCGCATGCGTGCGCTCGACGACGGCTGGTTCGAATGCGTGTGCCCAGCGGAACCGGGGGTGGGTTACCGCTTCCGCTTCGACGACGGCACGGCAGTACCGGACCCGGCATCGCGACGCCAGCGAGATGGCGACGTCCACGGCTACAGCGTGGTCACCGATCCAACGGCCTACGAATGGCGTCATACGGAATGGAGAGGCCGTCCGTGGCACGAGACGGTGATCTATGAACTTCATCCCGGCGTGCTCGGTGGTTTCCATGGCGTGGAAATGATGCTGCCGCATCTGGCCTCACTTGGCATTACCGCCATCGAACTGATGCCGATCGCGCAGTTCCCCGGCGAACGCAACTGGGGCTACGACGGGGTGCTGCCGTACGCGCCGGCTGCGGCATACGGTTCGCCCGACGACCTGAAGTCGCTCGTGGATACAGCCCACGGTCTCGGACTTATGGTGTTTCTCGACGTGGTCTACAACCACTTCGGTCCCGATGGCAATTATCTCGGCGCCTATGCGTCTCCCTTCTTCGACGAAGCGGCGCATACGCCGTGGGGCGCGGCGATCGGCGTGGCGACGCCGCAGGTAGGCGATTACTTCGTCCACAACGCTCTGTACTGGATCGAGGAGTTCCGCTTCGACGGACTGCGTTTCGATGCCGTGCATGCGATCGGCAACCCGGGCTGGCTCGCGTCCCTGGCGGCGCGCGTGCGTGCGGCAACCAGTCCTGAGCGCCACGTGCACCTCGTGCTCGAAAACGAAGCGAACCAGGCACACTTGCTGGCGCCGGAACGATTCGACGCCCAGTGGAACGACGACTTCCACAACGCCTTGCACGTGCTTCTTACAGATGAGCACGAGGGCTATTACGCGCACTATCGACCGCCGATGGAGAAGCTGCTGCGCAGCCTCCGCGAAGGCTTTGCCTTCCAGGGCGAAGCGATGGGAGGTCGCCGCCGCGGCGAGCCCTGCGCGCATCTACCGCCGGCACGCTTCGTCAATTTCCTGCAGAACCACGACCAGGTCGGCAACCGTGCCTTCGGCGATCGGCTGGAGACCCTCGTTGCGCCAGAGACTGTCGAAGCGGCGCTCGCGCTGCTGCTGCTCGCGCCGTTCGTGCCGATGCTGTTCATGGGTGAGGAATGGGCGAGCCGTACGCCGTTCCTGTTCTTCACCGATTTCCCGGACGAAGACCTGCGCCGTGCGGTGCGCGACGGCCGACGGAAGGAGTTCGAGGCGTTCTCGGGCTTCTCGGGAGAGACCATTCCCGATCCGAACGAGTACGAGACGTTCACCGCCTCCATTCCTGTACGCGACGAAACAAAGGGCGAGGCGCGACGTACGTTGGTTCGTACCTTGATCGCGCTGCGCCAGAAGCACGTGGCGCCCTACATCGACACGGCGCGCAGCCTCGGTGCTTCCGCACTGGGCGAACGTGCCTTCGTAGTGGCATGGTCGCTTGGCGCGGCCACACTGACTTTGTATGTCAACTTCGGCGAGAGCGAGATCGGGCTCGACACGACGCCTTCGCCGTCCGCGGCATGGCTTCATGGCAGTGCTGCCGATGTCGCATCCGCTTCACGCGGCCTGCTCCCTGCTCGCCGCACCCTTGCCTGCCTGGAGTCCTGACCCCGTGAACGCATCCCTCGACGATCGCCTCGCTCTGCTGGCCGAAAAGGCAGGCATCGACGTGCACTGGCGTGACGCGTTGGACCGCCCGCAGACGACGTCGCCGGACACGCTGCGCGCCGTGCTTCGTGCGCTGGGCCTGCCGGCGGAAAACGCGAGCGATGTCGACGCCAGCCTGCAGCGTCTCGATGAGGAAGGTAGCGGTCGTCGCTTGCCGCGGCTCATCACGGCCGATGCGGGGTCTCGCGTCGAGCTACCGCCATCGCCGCGTGGCCGCGCGTGGAAGATCGCTTCGCAGGACGGCGCCGTGGTGAGCGAAGGCGAGTTGCCTTCCAGTGAGCGCGAGGTCAATGCGCCGGCTTTGCCTGGCTACTACACGCTATCGCTGGGCGACGACGAGGTCACGTTGGCCGTGGCGCCGTCCCGGACGTTCGGCGTCGGCGACATTGCAGGTGCGCGAAATCCCTGGGGCGTCGCGGTACAGATGTCCAGCCTGCGCCGTCCGGGCGATGGCGGTATCGGCGATTTTACGGCCCTGGAACTGGCGGCGAGGGCGGCGGCGGAGAAGGGCGCCGACGCGATGGCGATCAGTCCGCTGCATGCGTTGTTCGCGGCGGCACCCGAGCGCTACAGCCCCTACGCGCCGTCCAGCCGTCTGTTTCTCAACGGCCTTTACATCGACCCCGCGCGTACCAGCGGCGAGCAGACGGTGCGCGCCGTGATCGACACGCACAATCTTCGGCAGGAGCTGGCCGAGCTGGAATGGCTCGAGCTGATCGACTGGCCGCGCGCGGCACGGGCGCGCATGACCATTCTTCGCTCGGTATACGAGTGGGCATCGGTGGATCTCGCGCATTCCGACCGCTTCATGGCGTTCCGCAAGGAGCAGGGCGAGCCGCTTGAGCGGCATGCGCGCTTCGAGGCGCTGCATGCCGACTTCACCGCCCACGGACGACCCGGAGGGTGGCAAGGTTGGCCTGAGGCCTTCCACGATCCGGCGAGTAGTGCGGTGGCAGCGTTTGCCCGCGAGCACTCGCGCGAGGTGGGGTTCCACGCCTGGCTCCAATGGCTGGCAGCGCAAGGCCTGGAAGGCGCGCAGAAGGCTGCGCGCGATGCGGGCATGAAGATCGGCCTGATCGCCGATCTCGCCGTTGGTGCCGATGCGGGCGGAAGCCACGCCTGGGCTCACCAGGGCGAGGTATTGAGCGGTCTCTCCGTGGGCGCGCCGCCGGATGCGCTCAACCGGCTGGGCCAGGATTGGGGTCTGACGACCTTCTCGCCGCGCGGGCTTCGCGAATCCGGCTTCCGGGGTTTCATCGGCATGTTGCGCGCGGCGCTGGCGCATGCGGGCGGCGTACGCATCGATCACGTGTTGGGCCTGAAGCGCCTGTGGCTGTTGCCGCATGGCGTAGGCGCCACCGAGGGCGCCTACGTGCGCTACCCGATGAACGATCTGTTGCGCCTCATCGCGCTCGAATCGCATCTGCACCGCGCGATCGTGATCGGCGAAGACCTCGGCACGGTGCCCTCCGACTTTCGCGATGCGATCGGCGAACGCAATCTGCTCGGCATCCGCGTGCTCTGGTTCGAGCGCGCTGCCGACGGCGGCTTCGTTGCGCCGTCCGAGTGGTCGAACAAGGCGATGGCGACGACGAGCACACACGACGTGCCGACCGTTGCCGGATGGTGGAGCGGTCGCGACGTGGCGTGGCGCAAGCGTACGGGCCTCGACGATCCGACCGTGGACGAAGCCGCCGTGCGCGTAGGCGAACGCGTGAAGCTGTGGCGCGCACTCTGCGCATCCGGCTCGGCATGGAATGAGGACGCACCGCCTGCCCCCGACGACATCTCGCCGGTGGTCGTCGCGGCTGCGCGGCACGTGTCGCAGGCGCCGGCACCCCTGGCGATCTTCCCGGTCGAGGACGTCCTCGGCCTGCACGAGCAACCCAATCTACCCGGACCCACCGACGCGGTGCATCCGAACTGGCGCCGGCGCATGCCGGACTCGTCGTCGCGGTTGTTCGACGGGCCCATTGCCCACGCCGTGTGCGCCACTATCGATCAGACCCGGAACCGTTCCCGATGAGTCCACCACGCGCACTTGCGCGCCTTCAGTTCCATGCCGGTTTCACCCTCGACGATGCGGTGGAGGTCGTCGACTACTACGCGCGTCTTGGCATCAGTCACCTGTATGCCTCGCCGATCCTGCGCGCGCGCTCGGGTTCGACGCATGGCTACGACGTGGTCGATTGCCATGAGGTGAATCCCGAACTCGGCGGAGAAGACGCCTTGCGTCGCCTCGTGGCGCGCCTGCGTTCACGCGGCATGGGCCTCGTGCTGGACATCGTGCCGAACCACATGGGCGTCGGCGTGCAGAACGCATGGTGGATGGACGTGCTTCGCCACGGTCGCACCAGTCGCTACGCGGGTTATTTCGACATCGACTGGCAAGCCTCCGATCCATTGCTGCGTGGACGCCTGTTGCTGCCGATCCTTGGCGCAGGCTATGACGCGACGCTGCGCGAAGGACACCTGCGGCTGGCGCGTCGGCGCGGCGAATGGATGCTGCGCGTCTACGACGATCACCTGCCGCTCTCGCCGGAATCGCTGGCCGGCCTGACCGACGATGCCGAGGCGAAGCACGATCCGGCGTCAGACGAGGGCAGGGCAGCGCTGCATGCCTTGATCGAACGGCAGCATTACCGCCTCGCGTTCTGGAAGCTCGCCAGCGATATGGTGAACTACCGTCGCTTCTTCGACATCAACGAGCTCGCCGGTCTGCGCATCGAGCGTACAGCCGTGTTCGAAGACACGCACAAGACGATCTTCCGCCTCTACGCCGAAGGACTGATCGACGGCGTGCGCTGCGATCACGTGGACGGGCTGGCGGATCCGCGGCGTTACTGCCGCCAACTGCGTCATCGACTCGATCGTCTGCGTACGCAGCCTCCACCGGAGGCGCCGCGCGGTGGTGCCTATATCGTGGTGGAGAAGATCCTCGCCGAGGATGAGTCGCTCCGGCTCGACTGGCGCACGGATGGCACCACCGGCTACGAGTTCATGGATCAGGTCTCGGCGGTGCTGCACGATGACACAGGCGAAGCGCCGCTGACCGAGCTGTGGCGCAATCTCACCGGCGAAGGCGCCGACTTCGCGACGCAAGCCGTTCGCGCGCGTCGCCAGATCCTGGTGGACAGCTTCGAGGCCGAGTTGGATCGCACGGCGCGCGCACTTTTTGCCGCTGCCCGAGCGGACGTCGCCACGCGCGACGTCTCGCTTGCTGCCATTCGCCGCGTATTGGCAGAGCTGCTGGTGCATTTTCCGGTCTATCGCACCTACGCCGGCGGCGCTGGACGCGACGCGTTCGACGCTGCCGTGTTCGAGCGTGCAGTGGAAGGTGCGTTGCGGACGATCCGGGGTGAAGACACGGACCTGCTGTATCTCGTGGCGGGTTGGCTTGGCGGCGAGGCACCGCGCTCGCTCCCCCCGGGGCCGGTGCGCCGCGCACGCGAACGCGCGATCGCGGTGTTCCAGCAGGCGACCTCGCCCGTCGCGGCGAAAGCGGTTGAAGACACGGCAGGCTATCGCTACGGCCGCTTGCTCTCGCGCAACGAAGTCGGTGTGGACGCGGCACGGCTGGCGATTTCGATGGACGAATTCCATCGTCGCTGCGTCGAACGCGGCGCCACGCTGCCGCACAATCTGCTCGCGACGGCGACCCATGACCACAAGCGCGGCGAGGATGTGCGCGCGCGCCTGGCGGTGCTGTCGGAAGTGGCCGGGCGCTGGGTAGTGACCGTGGAGCACTGGCGCGCTCGTCACGCGTCGCTTCGGCAGCGCGCGGAAGGGCGCATGGCACCGTCGGCGGCCGATGAACTGATGCTCTACCAGATGCTGGTGGGTGCCTGGCCGCTGGGGCTGGAGCCCGGTGACGACGAAGGCCTCGAGCGCTTCGCCTCGCGCATCGCCGCGTGGCAGCGCAAGGCGCTGCGCGAAGCCAAACGCTGGACCCGCTGGACGTCGCCGAACGAGCCCTACGAGGACGCGTGCGAGGATTTCCTGCGCAGCCTGCTCTCCGGCGATGGCGCCGCCGAACTGGCGGCCTTTGCCCAATACATCGCCGCGCCCGGCGCCGCCAATGGCCTGGCGCAGACGGTGCTGCGGCTGACGGCGCCGGGTGTGCCGGATCTCTATCAGGGCACCGAGTACTGGGACTTCAGCCTGGTGGATCCGGACAACCGACGACCGGTGGACTTCGCGGCACGCAGTGCGTCGCTCGAGCGCGAGCGTGCGCCGGAGGAGGCGCTTGGCACGTGGCGCGACGGGGCAGTGAAGCAGGCAACCATTCTGCGGCTACTGAGTCTGCGTCGGGCTCACCCGGAACTGTTCGCCCAGGGCAGCTACCGACCGTTGTCGGCGTCCGGCACAGCGGCCGATCACATTCTCGCGTTCGTGCGCGAGCATCGCGGGCAGCGCCTGCTGGTGGCCGTGGCGCGGCATACGGCCGAATGGCTTGCGGGCGCCGAGACCCCGGCGATTCCGGCAGCGTGCTGGGAGGGCACGACCTTGCCGTTGCCAGAAGGGCAATGGCGGAACGTCCTCGGCGACGGAGCACGGCCTGGCGGCGTGACCGAGGCCGTAGGCGTTTTCGGCAATTTGCCGGTGGCTGCGTGGGTCAGTGGTGCCTGAATCGACCGGTTGTCGCAGCGGGTGACGCTCGCCGCGACAATCAGCCGCTCAGCGATCTCACCAGCGCGATGTAGTCGCGCATCGCCGCCTCACGCGGGGTGCCCTTGAGTGTGGCCCAGGCCTCGTACTTGGCGGTGCCGACGAAATCGAAGAAGCCGGGCTTGTCGCCGTGGATGTCGCCTTCGGAGCCCTGCTTGTAGAGCGCATAGATGCGCAACAGCGTGTCGTTATCGGGCCGGTGCCCGAGGCGACCGAGGTCCAGGTAAGCCTGCTCGAACTGGCTCCGAAGGTCGTCGGACATGAAGGGCGGGAACCCTGGGCGCGGTAGGTTGACGGGCTTGTAGCACGGCCCTACTGGGCTGTCCATGGCCGGATTCCGACCGGCGACGCGATATCATGCCGGTTTCGCGAATGAGGTTTATGCCATGGGCCATCCGGCAGCCGTCCCCGTCCTGACCATCGACGGCCCTTCCGGCTCCGGCAAGGGAACGATCAGCCGCCTCGTGGCCGAGCGGCTCGGCTGGCGCCTGCTCGACTCGGGGGCGCTCTATCGCGCGGTGGGCTATGCGGCGGGCGAGGAGGGCATCGATCTCTCGGACGCCGAAGCGGTCACCCGTTGCGCCCAGACCGTGAAGATCCGCTTCCAGGCCAGCCCGGATGGTGGCGAGACACGGGTGCTGGTCAACGGCCACGACGCCACCGACGAACTGCGCACCGAAACCGCCGGCGCGGCGGCCTCCGCCATCGCCGTGATTCCCTCCGTGCGGCAGGCCCTGGTGGACCTCCAGCACGGCTTCCGCAAGGCGCCGGGCCTGGTTGCGGACGGGCGGGACATGGGCACGGTGATTTTCCCCGACGCCGCCCACAAGTTCTTCCTTACCGCCAGCGCCGCCGAACGCGCGAAAAGGCGCTATAAGCAGTTGAAGGATAAGGGCCTGAGCGTTACACTTGCGACTCTTCAAAGAGAGATCGAGGCGCGCGACGAGCGGGACGCGTCGCGGCCGGTCGCCCCATTGAAGCCAGCCGAAGGCGCCGTGGTGATCGATACCACCGGCATGCCGATCGACGAAGTAGTGGCGAAAGTATTCGCCGTGGTGCGCCCGTAGGGCGCATCCGGCATTGGCGTCCGCGCGGTTGCGCGGGCTCTTGCAACGGTGCAGGGCAGGCCTATCCAGGCATGTTCGCGCACCCCTGACCGGTGGGTCCCCCGTTTGCCTGCGATCACGAAGGTACGCAGCGCCGGGTACGACCTTTCATAACCCTGGAATCAACATGACTGAAAGTTTTGCCGAACTGTTTGAACAGAGCCAGCAGGCCATCTCCAAGCTGAAGCCCGGCTCCATCGTCACCGGTATCGTTGTGGAAATCCGCAACGACGTGGTGGTGATCAACGCCGGCCTGAAGAGCGAAGGCATCGTCCCCATCGAGCAGTTCAAGGACGAGTCCGGCGCGCTGGAAGTGGAAGTGGGCGACGAGGTCAAGGTCGCGCTCGACGCGCTCGAAGACGGCTTCGGCGAGACCAAGCTCTCCCGTGAGAAGGCCAAGCGTTCGATGGTGTGGGACGACCTCGAGCAGGCGTTCGACAAGGAAGAGACCATCACCGGCAAGATCTCCGGCAAGGTCAAGGGCGGCTTCACCGTCGACATCAAGGACGTCCGCGCATTCCTGCCGGGTTCCCTGGTCGACGTGCGTCCGGTCCGTGATCCGGTCTACCTCGAGGGCAAGGACCTCGAGTTCAAGATCATCAAGCTCGACCGCAAGCGCAACAACGTCGTCGTCAGCCGCCGCGCGGTCGTCGAGACGGAGTTCTCGGAAGAGCGCGAGAAGCTGCTCGAGCGCCTGACCGAAGGCGCAGTGGTCAAGGGTGTGGTGAAGAACCTCACCGACTACGGCGCGTTCGTGGACCTCGGCGGCATCGACGGCCTGCTGCACATCACCGACATGGCGTGGAAGCGCGTGCGTCACCCGTCCGAAGTCGTCAACGTCGGCGACGAGCTGGACGTCCGCGTGCTGAAGTACGACCGCGAGCGCAACCGCGTGTCGCTCGGCCTCAAGCAGCTCGGCGACGACCCGTGGGTCGCCATCGCCCGCCGTTATCCGGTCGGCAGCCGCCTGTTCGGCAAGGTCTCCAACGTGACCGATTACGGTTGCTTCGTTGAGATCGAGCCGGGCGTGGAAGGCCTGGTGCACGTGTCCGAAATGGACTGGACCAATAAGAACGTCAATCCGGCCAAGGTCGTGCAGGTCGGCGACGAGACGGAAGTCATGGTCCTGGACGTGGACGAAGAGCGTCGCCGCATCTCGCTGGGTATCAAGCAGACCCGCTCGAACCCGTGGGAAGCCTTCGCCGCCATGCACAAGAAGGGCGACAAGGTCTCCGGTCAGATCAAGTCGATCACCGACTTCGGCATCTTCATCGGCCTGGAAGGCGGTATCGATGGTCTCGTCCACCTGTCCGACATCTCGTGGCAGGCCTCGGGTGAAGACCTCGTCCGCAACTTCAAGAAGGGCGACGAAGTCGAAGCCGTGGTCCTGGCTGTCGATCCGGAACGCGAGCGCATCTCCCTCGGCATCAAGCAGATGGAGCAGGATCCGTTCGGCCAGTTCATGGCCACGAATCCGCGCGGCACGGTCCTGACCGGCACGGTCAAGGAAGTCGACGCCAAGGGTGCGGTCGTGGATCTCGGCGAAGGCGTCGAGGGCTACATCCGTGCGAACGACATCGCCAAGGAGCGCGTGGACGACGCCACGCAGTACCTGAAGGTCGGCGATGCGGTCGAAGCGAAGTTCACCGGCATGGATCGCAAGGGCCGTCAGCTGCAGCTGTCGATCCGCGCGAAGGACGAGGAAGATCTGGCCGATACGATGGCCGACTACCAGTCCGCTGCAGGTGGCACGACCAAGCTCGGCGCGCTGCTCAAAGAGCAGATGAACAAGGCCGACTGACCGTCGGGCGAGGGGCGGTCATCCGCCCCTCGCCATTGTTTGGACAGACCTTTGCGTCAGCTTGAGAATTACCAGGGGACCCATGACAAAGTCGGAACTGATCGAGGCGCTGGCTCGGCGCCAGACCCATCTTGCCTTCAGCGACGTGGAACTTGCGGTCAAGAGCGTGCTGGAGCAGATGAGTCATGCGCTCTCCACGGGTGAACGCATCGAGATACGCGGCTTCGGCAGCTTTGCGCTTCATTTCCGTCCGCCGCGCATGGGACGCAACCCCAAGACCGGCGAGGCGGTCGCCTTGCCCGGCAAGCACGTACCACACTTCAAACCCGGTAAGGAATTACGCGAACGCGTAAATCTTATCGAGGAGACCAACGCCGCGCAGTGACGCGGCGTTTTTTTTGCACAACCAACACCCGCTTTGCCGGCACCCATGGTCAGGGACGTGCCGCCGAAGCTGTATGAAAAGCCAACCGCAACGCACCATCGCGTTCATGATTCGGGTACATTCGCCAGATGCGTCTGCTTGCCATCATCTTCCTGCTGTTGTTCGTCGCCGCCGGCATCGTCTTCGGCGCGTTGAATGCCGATCTGGTGCCGTTCGATTTCGGCTTCGCCCGACTGTCGTTGCCAAAGGGCGGCGCCATGCTCGCGGCCGTGCTGGTGGGCTGGATCCTCGGTGGGATCACCGCCTGGCTGGGCACGTCCCTGGCGCTTCGGCGGCGGCATCGGCGTGCGCGCGACGAGCGCAAGGTAGCCAACGCGACCGCCGCATGAACCCGATCTGGCTGTTGGCGCTCGTTCCTCCGCTGGCCTTCGCCTGTGGCTGGTGGCTCGCCCGGCGCAGCCACGTGCGCGGGTCCGGCCAACGCGTCAACGAGCTTTCGTCGGACTATTTCCGCGGCTTGAACTATCTCCTCAACGAGGAGCAGGACAAGGCGCTGGAAGTCTTCCTGCGCCTTGCCGAATACAACCGCGACACCGTAGAAACGCACCTGGCCCTCGGTAACCTGTTCCGCAAGCGAGGCGAGGTGGATCGTGCCATCCGTCTGCACCAGCACCTGGTGTCGCGGCAGGGCCTTTCGGATGAAATGAAGACCGTGGCGCTCCTCGAACTCGGCGAGGACTACATGCGCGCCGGCCTGCTCGATCGCGCCGAAACGTTGTTTTCCGATCTGGTCGCGATGGACGCGCTTGCGCCGTCCGCGCTGCGCCATCTCATCGCGATCTACCAGCACGAGCGCGAGTGGCACAAGGCGATCGACCATGCGCGCCGGCTCGAAACGATGACCGGCGAAGACGAGTCGGCCATGATCGCGCAGTTCTACTGCGAGCTGGCCGAACAGTCACGTCAGCATGGGGCGCGTACCGAGGCCCGCGATTATGTGCGCGAGGCCTTTGCCTGCCAGCAGGATTGCGTGCGCGCGCACATGATTGCCGGCCGGTTGTCCGCGGAAGACGAAGAGCTGGACCAGGCCATCGCCTCGTACGAGGCGGCCATCGCGGCCGACATCGCATTCGTACCGGAGATTCTCCCCCCATTGCTCAACTGCTACGCCCGTTCGCAGCAGATGGACCGTGCCGAAACGTTCCTGCGCGAGATCATGGAGCGTTATCACGGTATCTCTCCCGTACTGGCGCTTACCCGGCTCTATGAGGGACGCGACGGCGAACGCATGGCCATCGACTTCCTCACCGGCCAATTGCGCAAGCGCCCCTCGGTACGCGGGCTGATGGCATTGATCGATGCCACCATGGACAAGGTCTCCGGCGAAGCGCGCGAGAACTACCTGATCCTGCGCGACCTGACCCGCAAGCTGCTCGAAGGGCAGGCGATGTATCGCTGCAGCCGCTGCGGTTTCGGCGCGAAAGCGCATCACTGGCAGTGCCCGAGCTGCAAGAGCTGGGGCACCGTGCGCCCCATTCATGGCGTGGCCAACGAATGATGCCTCCCGTCGCGAGCGCCGGATTCCTGCTGACCGGCTGCGCCCTGGTTGCCCTCGTCGTTTCGTTTGCCAGTGTGCGGATCGCGATTTCCTACGCGCACCGCCGCGGCATGCTGGATGCACCCGGGCACCGCCGCTCGCATACCCTGCCGACGCCCCGCGGTGGCGGCATCGGCATTGTGCTCGGTGCCCTGGTCGGCATGCCTGCGGCGCTGCTGCTCCTGCCGGTCTCACCGGGCGCCGCGACGACCGCCGCGTTCACGGTTGCGACGATCGCGGTGGCCGCGATCGGCTGGCTCGACGATCACGGCTCGCTGCCGATCCGGCCGCGGCTGCTGATCCAACTCGCCGCCACGTTATTGTTCTGCGTGGCTGTAGCCTCGCTGACCGCGAGCCTGCTCTGGACGGTACCGCTTCTTCTTGCGGGCGTGTGGTGCATCAACCTGCACAATTTCATGGACGGTATCGACGGGCTGGCCTCGCAGCAGGCCATGTTCTTCGGTGCAGCGTCCGCGGCGCTGGCCTGGGCCGCCGGTAGCCCAGCCATCGCAGGGGCTGCACTGGCAATGGCCACGGCCTCGCTGGGTTTTTGGTGGTTCAACCGGTCTCCTGCCCGCATCTTCATGGGCGACGTCGGCAGCGGGACGCTGGGTTTCATGGTCTTCGCGCTGACGGCCACGCTCTGGGCCTTCCAGACCGACCTGCTGTGGCCTGCGCTGATCTTCTCGTCGGCGTTCGTCATCGACGCAACGTTGACGTTGCTCGTGCGAATGCTGCGCGGTGCGCGCTGGTACACTCCGCACCGCGAGCATCTCTATCAGTGGCTCGTGAGGCGGGGCGCATCGCATCGGAAGGTAGCCGCAGGCTACTTCGCGTGGAATGTCCTCGTCTGCGTTCCCCTCGCATGGATTGCGTTCCGCTCGCCAGCGGCGGCGCCCTTCTGCATGGGGGCGGTGTACGTGTTGGGAGCAGCGGTTTGGCGTACTGGCAAGCGACTCGGCTTGCGTCGAAGGGAGCGACATGTTTCTGCGTAAGTTCATCGGCATCATCCACCCTCGCACGGCCGTGGTCGCACACGACCTCGCCATGGCTGCGTTCGCCTGGTGGATCGCCAAGTCGCTGCGTTATGCGTTGATGCCCGATCTCGCCCCGGTCACCTATCTGCCGATGGAATTTCCCATCGTGCTGCTGGTGCAGGGAGCCGTGTTCAATTGGACCGGTCTCTACAAAGGCGTGTGGCGCTTTGCGAGCCTGCCGGACCTGTGGAACATCATCCGCGCGACGGTCATCGGCGCGCTGATCATCGGCCTTGCCATGGTCATGTATGCGCGCCTCGACGGCGTGCCGCGTTCGGTGCTGCTGGTGTATCCCGTCGTGCTGGTCGTGCTGCTCGGCCTGCCGCGACTCAGCTACCGGTTCTGGAAGGACAGCCGCATCGACCTGTTCCAGTCGATGCCGACCAAGCGTGTGCTGATCGTGGGGGCGGATCGCGCCGGCGAAGCGCTCTCGCGCGATCTGCGCCGCGACAGCCGCTACAGCGTCATCGGTTTCGTGGACGACAACCTCGCCTTGCGTGGCGCGCAGATCGGTGGCATCCCCGTGCTGGGCACGGTGGACCAGCTCGCCGAGCTGTCCAAGGCGGTGGCGGTACAGATGCTGCTCATCGCCGTACCGGGCGCGACCACGGCGCAGATGCGCCGCATCGTCGCCTTCTGCGAGAGCACCGGGCTGCCGTTCCGTACGGTGCCGCGCCTCGAGGACGTCGTGGCCGGCCGCGCGCAGTTCAACGAGATCAAGGAAGTCGCCATCGAGGATCTTCTCGGCCGCGATGCCGTCGAACTGGATTGGACGGCCATCCGCGAGAACATCAGTGGTCGTCGCGTGCTGGTGACCGGTGGCGGTGGCTCGATCGGTTCGGAACTGTGTCGCCAGGTCGCCCGCCTGGGCGCCAGTTCCCTCACGGTGGTAGAGCTTTCCGAATACAACCTCTACCGGATCGGGCAGGAACTGACCTCGGCCTATCCCGAACTCATTTTCAACGGCGTGCTGACCGACGCACGCGACGCCACTGCGGTCAACCGGCTGTTCGAGGAAACCCAGCCGCAGATCGTCTTCCACGCTGCGGCCTACAAGCACGTGCCGATGCTGCAAGGGCAATTGCGCGAGGCCTTCCGCAATAACGTCATCGGCACCCGCGTGGTAGCCGATGCGGCGGTACGCTGCGGCGTGGAATCGTTTGTGCTCATCTCCACCGACAAGGCAGTGAATCCCACGTCGGTGATGGGCGCCTGCAAGCGCATGGCGGAGATCTGGTGTCAGAACCTCGCGGCGCACACCTCTACACGTTTCATTACGGTGCGTTTCGGTAACGTGCTCGACTCCGCCGGATCGGTGGTCCCGCTGTTTCGCCGGCAGATCCGCCAGGGCGGCCCGGTGACGATCACTCACCCGGAGATCTCGCGCTATTTCATGACCATTCCCGAGGCCTGTCAGCTCATTCTGCAGGCCGCGAGTCTCGGCAAGGGCGGCGAGATCTTCGCGCTCGACATGGGCGATCCGGTGAAGATCCGCGATCTCGCCGAGCAGATGATCCGCCTGGCGGGCAAGCGCCCGGGCTCGGACATCCAGATCGTCTACACGGGACTTCGTTCCGGCGAGAAGCTGTTCGAGGAACTGTTCCATCCGCTGGAGAACTACACGAGCACGACGCACGCGAAGATCTTCCAGGCCCAGCACCGCCAGGTGTCGTGGGAACTGCTGCAGACCCAGTTGGCGCGCGCCGAAGAAGCCGTGGCCGCGTTCGATGAAGAAACCCTGCGCCGGTGCGTGTCGCAGCTGCTGCCTTCCTTCCGTTGGAGCGAGCCGCAGACGGACAACGTGCTGCCGCTACGCCGAAACGAAAGTGGAGACATTGCATGACCCAACCCCTGCGCAAGGTCGTATTTCCCGTTGCCGGCCTCGGTACGCGCTTCCTTCCCGCGACCAAGGTGGTAGCCAAGGAAATGCTCCCCGTGCTCGACCGTCCGCTGATCCAGTACGCGGTGGATGAGGCTGTCGACGCGGGCGCCGATACGCTGGTGTTCGTCACCAACCGTTACAAGCACGCGATCGCCGACTATTTCGACAAAGCCTACGAGCTTGAAGAAAAGCTGGCGGAGAAGAACAAGGAAGAGCTGCTGTCGATTCTGCGGGGCATCCTGCCGCGTCATGTCCGCTGTGTGTTCGTGACCCAGCCGGAGGCTCTCGGCCTCGGCGACGCCGTGCTGCGCGCCGCGCCGGTCGTGGGCAACGAGCGCTTCGGCGTGATGCTTCCCGATGACCTGATCTGGAACAAGGGCAAGGGCGCATTGCGCCAGATGGCGGAAGTGGCCGACGCCAACGATGCCGGCGTGATCGCCGTTGAGGAAGTGCCGCAGAGCGACACGGACAAGTACGGCATCGTCGACGCCACCGAGGCCGTCAGCGATCGCGCCACGGTTATCCGCCACATGGTGGAAAAGCCGAAGCCCGCGGACGCGCCGTCGAATCTTGCCGTGGTCGGCCGCTACGTGCTGCCCTGCGAGATCTTCGAGTACCTGAGGAACACTCGCGAGGGCGCGGGCGGCGAGATCCAGCTAACCGACGCGATCGAGAACCTGCTCAAGGACAACGGCAAGGTGCTGGCCTACCGCTTCGAAGGCACGCGTTTCGATTGCGGCAACAAGGCGGGTCTTGTTCGCGCCACCATGGCGATGGCGCTGGAAGATCCGAAGCTCGCGCCGATCGTTCGCGAGTTCGCGGCCAAGGCGTAAACGGAGAAGGAGCGCGCCTCGGCGCGCTCCTTCTCGTGCGTCACGACTCGGGCGGCGGCGTTGCGACGAAGGTAGGCCTGCGGAACGCGTTTGCCCCTTGCTCGATGGCATGGCCGATCGTCAGCAGCTTAGCCTCGCTCCATTTAGTGCCGTAGAGCATGACCCCTTTGGGCAAGTCCCCTTCGAAATGGGTCGGTACCGTCAGGATGGGATAGCCCGCAAGCGCTGCCACGGCGTTCAGCGAGAAGGGGCCGATCAGCGCGTCGAGCTTATGCGTCGCCAGTGTGGCATCGATGCCTTCCGGGCCAGCCACGCGTCGGGCTCGCAGCCTTCGTTCGACGTACTCCGGATCGTCGATGCCTGGCGCCAGAAGGGCCTCCTCAAACAACTCCTGACCGAAGTGGATCAGTTCACGGTCGGCTTCAGCTTCGTTGAAAGCGATCACCTGCTCCAGTGTGCGCAAGGGCTGCTCCGTCCGTCGCGCGAGGTACGACGCGATGTCGTGCTTGAATTCGGTCAGCACAAGGCTCAATTGGTCGGCTACCGCCACCTCCGTCCCCGGTAACTCCACGTTATCGACGACGATCGCTCCCTTGCTTTCCAGAATTTCCACCGCACGATCCATGGCCGAGCCCCATCGGTTATCGTTGAAAGCGTGACGACGCACCACGCCGATGCGCATGCCTCGGACGGCGTCGGCGGCAAGCGCAAGGGTGTAGTCGGAGAGATGCCGGTCGGCCTCGACGGTAAGAGGGTCGGTGGGATCGCTCCCGGCTATCGTTTTGAGCACGGCGGCAGCATCCGCCACGCTCCGCGTCATCGGGCCGGCGCTGTCCTGCATGTGCGACACGGGGACGATGCCCGTGCGACTCACCAGGCCAATGGTGGGCTTCATGCCCACCAGGCCCATTGCCATGGCGGGTCCAATGATCGAGCCCTGTGTTTCCGTGCCCAGCGCAGCCGTCGCCAGGCCTGCGGCGACTGCTGCGCCGGAACCTGAGCTGGAGCCAAACGGTGTTGCGTAGAGCGCGAAGGGATTGAGCGTCGTGCCGCCACGCGCCGACCACCCATGCATCGACATCATGCTGCGGAAGTTGGCCCACTCGCTGAGATTCGCCTTGCCGAGGATGATGGCGCCGGCTTCGCGCAGCTTGGCCGTGACCGTGGCGTCCTGCCGGGCTGGCAAGGGAAAGAGCAGAGAGCCCGCGGTGGTGCGCATGCGGTCGCCTGTTTCGATGTTGTCCTTCAGCAGGATCGGGATACCAGTCAATGATGTTGCGGTGCCGTTGCGATAAGCCTGCGTCGCGGCATGGGCCGCGACGGCCGCATCCGGATTGGTCTCGATCACGGAACGTAACGTGGGCCCTGCGCGGTCGATCGCGTTGATGCGATCGAGGAACGACAGCGTCATGTCGAGCGGTGTCAGTTCACCACGGGCATACGCCTGGCGCAGCCCTGCAATGGACAGATAGGCATCGTCGACCGTGGCAGTTCGGCGAGCCGGAATGTCTTGGGCATGCGCGGGCGCCGCGGCGAGTGCGAGTGTCAACGCGGTGGCGAGGCATGGCGCAAGACGGGAGGGGAGGGGTGTCATGGGTTTTTCCTGTGTAAAGCGCAGGGGATTCCGCTGCGCTACACACAGTGCCGACGCCCGCCCGGGACGGGCATAGGCGCTACCGGATCGGTAGCGTGGGCAGGTACGTCGGCCGGCGGAACGCCTTGACCTTCTGCTCCACGCCATAGGCGATGGCAATGAGCGTGGGTTCGCTCCACTTGGTGCCGAAGAACACCACGCCGACGGGCAGATCGTGCGCGAATTCGATGGGCAAGGTGATGGACGGATAGCCGGCTATCGCAGCGGGTGCCGACACGCCGCCGACGGTGGGATCGCCACTCACCACGTGGTCGCCAAGCACCAGATCGTTGACGAACGCCGGCCCCCAACTCGGGGCGAGCAGGGCATCCAGCTTGTCTTTCGCCAATGCCGCGTCGATGCCTTCCGGGCCGGCCAGCTGCTTGTTGCGATCGCGCATGCCGATGTACTTGGGGTCGTCGAGCCCGGCCTTGGCCTGCGCCGCAAGGAACAGTTCCTGGCCGAACCATGGCATTTCCTTCGCCGCCTCTCGTTCGTTGAATGCGATGAGATCGGCGAGCGTGCGCATCGGCTGATCCGGACGCGTGGCGAGATAGGCGGCGATGTCGTGCTTGAACTCGTAGAGCAACACGTCGATCTCGTGCTCGCTGAGTTCCTTCAGGTGCGGGATCTCCACGTTGTCGACGACCGTGGCGCCTTGCGCCTTCAACAACGCGATGGTGTGCTCGAGTGCGCGATCGGCATTAGGCTCGATGCCGGCGAGCTGGCGTACCACGCCGATGCGCTTGCCGCGAAGCGCGTTCGGATCGAGAAAGCGTGTGTAATCGGTGGCGTGCTTGTCCGCGTCGACCGTGGCGGGGTCGCGCGCGTCGGAACCGGCGATGGCACTCAGCACCGCGGCGGCGTCGGCCACGTTGCGCGCCATGGGGCCAGCGGTGTCCTGACTGTGCGAAATGGGGATGATGCCCGACCGGCTGACCAGGCCCACGGTGGGCTTGATGCCCACCAGGCCGGTCATCGACGCCGGGCAGATGATCGAGCCGTCCGTTTCGCTGCCGATGGCCGCCGTGGCAAGACCCGCGGCGACCGCAGCTCCTGAGCCGGCGCTCGAACCGCACGCATTGCGATCCAGCACGTACGGATTGACGGTAAGACCACCGCGCCCCGTCCAACCGCTGGTGGCGTGGTTGGAGCGCATGTTCGCCCACTCACTGAGGTTGGTCTTGCCAAGGATCACTGCGCCAGCCTTGCGCAGGCGGGCGGCAACTTCCGAATCGCGTGGTGCCGGCTTGATCGTGAGGGCCAGCGAACCGGCGCTGGTCATCATGCGGTCGCCCGTGTCGATGTTGTCCTTGAGCAGGATGGGGATGCCGCCGAGCGCGCCCTTGGGATGCTTGCGAGCGATGGCCAGGGCATCCGGATTGGTTTCCAGCACCGCGTTGATCGTCGGGCCAGCCTTGTCGATTCGCGCAATCCGATCCAGGAAGAGCTGAGTCAGCCCTTCGGGAGTCAAGGCGCCGGACGCATAGGCCTGACGCACACTGACGATGGAGGCGAAGGCATCGTCCTCGGTGGCCTCGCGGGCATGCGCGGCGGCGCCTTGGGTCGACCATGCCACGATGGTGGCGAGTGCGAGCATGCGGGTGGTGCGACGTGACATCGGGTTCCCCTGAGCGCGGACGAAGAGTCGCAGCTATCTTAACCTCGCCGATCGCGGCATATACTGGCCGGACGCCATGCGCGGCCAGTCCGGCGCGCTCGCCATCGTTACGCCAAGGGAGTAACTCATGCGACGTCTCCTCCGCCGGCTCGCTGCCGCGGCCGCCGTGCTCTGCGCCGGTTCCCTCTGGGGGGCGGAAGCGCCGCCGGTACCGGACACGCTGGTTCAGCGCATTGCCGCCTGCACGAGCTGCCATGGCGAACATGGCGAGGGTGGCAACAACGGCTTCAATCCGCGCCTTGCGGGAAAGCCGGCGGGTTACCTCCATCGACAGATGCAGGATTTCCAGCGGGGGCTGCGTCACTACGAGATCATGGAATACACGGTGGCACCGCTGACCGATGCCTACATGCGCGAGATCGCGGAGTACTTCGCCGCGCAGGACGTGCCCTATACGCGTCATCCCATCCCGGCCACGACACCGGCCGCCATGGCACGCGGCGAACAGCTCGTGACGCAAGGCGATGCCGCACGAGGCGTTCCCGCCTGCATGGCGTGCCATGGTCCGAACCTGACCGGCGTGCAGCCCGATATTCCCGGTCTGGTGGGACTGCCATACGACTACATCAGTGCCCAGTTGGGATCGTGGCGGACCGATACGCGCAGCACCGTCGCGCCCGATTGCATGGCGACCGTCGTCAGCCGCCTGAGTGACGCCGACATCAGCGCCGTGTCCGCGTGGCTCGCGCAGCGTCCGGTGCCCGCCGATGCGCACGCCGAGCCGCCCGGCAGCGTGAAACCGCCACTGCGCTGCGGCGTGCTGGGAGGTTGACATGACACGCGCATTCCGTTGGATGACCTGGCTTGCCCTCAGCGCTGCTGCCACGCTCGCACACGCCGATGATGTGGAGCGCGGCAAATACCTCGCCACGGCGGGCGACTGCGCCGCCTGTCACACCGCGCGGCGTGGCGAGCCGTATGCCGGTGGCCGCATCGTGCCGACCCCTTTCGGGGCCATACCTGCACCCAACCTCACGCCCGACACGGAAACCGGCATCGGGGCATGGAGTGCCGATGATTTCTATCGCGCCATGCACTCGGGTGAAGGGCACGATGGTCGATCGCTGTATCCGGCGTTTCCGTTCACCTCGTATACCAAGGTCACGCGCGCGGATACGGATGCGATCTTCGCCTACCTCAAGGGCCTGCCGGCCGTGCGTCGCGCTGCGATACCCGACAGCCTGCGCTGGCCTTATCGCATGCGCTCGCTGATGACGGCGTGGCGCACGCTGTACTTCGACGAAGGCGAATACAAGACCGATCCCGCGCGCTCCGCGGCGTGGAATCGCGGTGCGTACCTCGTGCAGGGCCTGGGCCATTGCAACGAATGCCATGCACGGCGGAACAGTTTCGGCGCGATGGTCACCGATCCGTTCCTGGCCGGCGGCATCGTGCCTGTGCAGAACTGGTACGCGCCCGATCTATCGATGGGCACGCACGGCGGCCTCGCCGGGTGGACCGAAACGGACGTTGTAGCTCTGCTGAAGACCGGTCGCTCGTCGAAGGGCGTGGCGGTGGGGCAGATGGCCGAGGTAGTGCTGCGAAGCACACAGCATTTGACCGATGCCGACCTCGCCGCCATGGCTACGTATCTCAAGTCGTTGCCGGATCGCGATCCGCCTCCCCAGCGCGAATCGGCCGCCAACGCGCGCGAACTTGCGATGAATGGACAGAAGGTCTACACCGATCGCTGCGCCGGCTGCCACGCGGCGGACGGCCGCGGCAAGGGCGACGCCTATCCCGCGCTGGATGGCAACGGTTCGGTCACCGAGCCCACGGGCATCAATGCGATCCGCATGGTGCTTTCCGGTGGTTTTTCGCCCGCCACTGCAGGCAACCCACGCCCGTACTCGATGCCGCCGTTCTCGCAGACGCTCAGCGACGACGATGCTGCGGCCGTGGTGACCTACATCCGTCAGGCGTGGTCGAACAAGGCGCCCTCGGTGTCGCCCAACGACGTGCGCGCCTACCGTTCCACGCCGGGCGGCTGAGCCTGGAGACGTTCACGGTAGCCCACTACCACGCCTCATAGTGCAAACGTTGTATGGAGCTGCTCGAAAGCACGGTCTAACGTGACCGTGCGTTTGCCAACACGGATGTGGGACGGCTTTCATCCGAGAGGCCGGGTCAAGGATGCAAAATCGGAATAAGGAGAGCGTCATGAGCAAGGAAGCGAAGAGCGGTGAGCTCGAGAAGGAGTTCAGCCCGCCGTTCCACAGAGGCGTAGGAAGCATGCTTCCTTTGACCGATGGCGGTATGTATTTGACAACATCGCTGGACGCCTCAGACCCCGACGAGGGGGTGGCCCTGCTGGTCGCCCGTGTCGATGCGGAAGGCAATGCAGACGTCGGTTTCGGTGTCAGTGGCATCGCATCTGCCCAGATATACATGGACTCGACGCTATCGGTCCCTATGGGCGTCATGCAGGGGAGCGACGGGAAGATCACGGCGGCGGTGGTGATGAACCGCACCATCGGCTTGGCTCGCTTCACGCCAAAAGGCGATATCGATTCCACGTTCGGTAACTCGGGCACCATTACCCACGTCCTCGATCGCCTGCCACCGAGGCCTTCCGGGGTTCCTCCTCGCGAAGTCTTCGATGCGTGTGGCGGGGCGCGATCAGACGCCATTTCCGACGGAGAGCCCCGCGCAGTCGGAGCCATGCATGGCGGGATCGTTCCGGCGCCGGGTGGCGGCATGTATTTCGTGCGTGACAACGGTTTCGGCGGTCCCGGGTGGAGCTACCTGGTTCGCTTCAACGCCTTGGGCTTACTGGACAGAAGCTTTGATGACGACGGCGTCGTCTACGTCCAGCACCCCGATGGCTCTCAAACGGTTGCGCTCGCTGTCAGTAGTGTCGTGAATATCGAGGAAGGCAGCAAAGTTGTCGTCGCTGGCTGGGTCGGCGGTATCAATGACCATAAGGCCTTCGTCGCCCGCTTCGATAAAAACGGTCAACTGGACACTGCTTTTGGGGAGGGCGGGTTTGCGGTGGTGAAGCCGTCGCGAGATACATCGTCCATGCTGTTCGGCGCGGTGCACGTGACGCGTGACGGGCGTATCTTCGCGAGTGGGCAAACCGAAGAAGGCGTACGACGCGTGGGGATATTGGTTGGCCTGGATACCACAGGCAAGCCGCTGCTTTCGTTCAACCAAGGTGAGCCTGTTCTGTTCGATCTGTTAGACACGGATATGAAAAACGATTTCCGGACAAATGTCGCGGTCCAGGCTGACGGCAAGATTGTCGTTGTGGGGCAGGTAGTCAATTCAGAAGCGCGTACGGGCAGTGCCCTCGTGGCGCGCTACCTGCCGGACGGTTCCCTCGATAGCAGCTTCGCGACTCCCCAAGGCTGGATCACGATCAATCCGTTCGGAAGGACGGATAACTGGGTATTCACTTCGGAGCTCGCACCCGATGGAAAGATCGTCCTCGCAGGCGGATCCTTCGATTCCACGGCCGGCTGGGTCGTACGTTTGTCGAGCTGATGATGTAACCGCTATCGAACGGTGAATCCAGGCGCCCGCTCAAAACCTCAGCGTCGGACGCCTGCGGTTCGAGCCTTTACGAAATCCGCCATCGCCTGCCAGGCGCGTAGATCCCACGACCTGCGCGCCTGGCCCGAGGGTGAGGGAAGTACGAAAACGTGCGCGCCACCGAACTGGGCCTCCTGCAACCCATAGCTCACGCCCTTGCCGAGCGCTGCAATGCCGCCGTGCTTGCTGGTGAAGGCGAGGGCGGTCGGGCGGAAGCGTTCGATCTTGTCGCGCAGCGCGGCCACGTCGAACGCATCGACCGGCAACTCGGCGTCGTTGCCGAAGTGAAACTTCGATAGGTCGGTGAGGCCCAGCCCAAAGGTGGGCAGCAGGGGATACTCCGCAGGCAGGAGCAGGCGCGGCGTTAACCCTGTCGCGAACAACGTCCGCCAGAACATGTTGCCCGGATGCGCGTAATACGCGCCTTCGCGCGCGGAGCGCGCGCCTGCGGCCGTGCCACAGAAGATCAGGCGGAGGCCGGGTCGCAGCACATCGGGAAGAATGAAGCGTTCGTTCGCACTGGGGAGGGGCATGAGCGCGATTCTATCCGTCGGGTGCCTCGCCCGCCGCTGCTGGTACTCCACACCCACGATGTTGCATCACAACAGAACGTGGACATATGGGGCGTTAGGCTAAGTCACCATGAACCTGACCGACTGGATGCCAGATATCGCGCATCCGTGGACGCGTTTTGCGTTGGCCGTTGTGGTCGCGCTCGTGGTCGCGGGAATCCTCCGCCGTGTGGTGCATGCGTTGCTGCGCCGTCTTGCCATACGGCATCCCATGGGGGCGAGCATCGTCGCGCGAGCGAATGCGCCCATGGAAACCATCGTGCCGTTGGCGATGCTGCTGCTCTCGTGTCGCCTCGCCCCAGACGAGCCCGCCCGGCTCGTCGGCGCGCTGGAGCATGCTCTGGCGCTCGCCTTGATCGTGGCTTGCACGTGGTTCGTCGTGCGTTGCCTCGGCGCGGTGGAAGCGGCGGTGTCGCGCTTCAACCCCATCGATCTCGACGACAATCTGCGTGCGCGTCGTGTGCAGACGCAGGTTCGTGTGCTCAGCCGCACGGCCATGGTGGTTACCGTGGTCCTGGGTATCGGCATCGCCTTGATGACGTTTCCGGCGGTGCGCCAATTTGGGGCCAGCCTTCTCGCATCGGCGGGTATTGCCGGTCTGGCGGTCGGCCTGGCTGCCAAGCCCATGCTGGGAAATCTCATTGCAGGCATGCAGCTCGCCCTGACGCAGCCGATCCGGATCGACGACGTAGTAGTGATCGAGAACGAGTGGGGCAAGATCGAGGAAATCACCAGTACCTATGTCGTTGTGCGGATATGGGACGAGCGTCGATTGGTCGTGCCGTTGCAGTATTTCATCGAGCGCCCGTTCCAGAACTGGACCCGCACGAACTCGCAGATCCTCGGCTCGGTCATGCTCTGGTTCGACTATGGGTTGCCGCTCGAGCCGTTGCGCGCCGAACTGCAGCGGCTATGCAAGTCGGCGGCCGAATGGGACGGACGCGTATGCGTGCTGCAGGTGGTGGACGCCAGCGAGAAGGCGATGCAGTTGCGCGCGCTGGTCAGTTCGTCAAATTCCAGCGCATCGTGGGACTTGCGCTGCAAGGTGCGCGAGGGCTTGATCGACTACGTTCGCCGCGAGTGTCCCGGGTATCTCCCGCGCTTTCGCGGCGAGGTGGAGAGTGCTGTACGCGCCGCCGATGCGGCGACCCCGCCGTTCGCAAGCCGCATGGCTTCGTCGCGCTCCTGAGGCTCACATCGTCTACGTGGGGGCGTCGCGGCAAGCGGCGGCAAGGCCGTGAAAGGTACGGCATGCTAGCGTTCGCGCCAGGCACGTCGCCCCACCCCTTGCGAGGAGAGCATCATGGGATCCACCGAGCACACCCCCGAGCGCGCCGCACGTCGCTGGTTTGCCAAAAGCTTCGACGAACTGACCCAAGCGGAGCGGCGCATCGTGGAGCGCATGGCTCAGCACAAGCTGGTGTCGGAGGACGTCGATGCCGTCTACCGCTCGGATCTCACGTTCGGCCAGCGGCTGGCCGACAATGTGTCGCGATTCGGCGGTTCGTGGACTTTCATCCTCGTGTTCGCGGGCGTGCTGGTGCTCTGGACGTGTTTGAATTCCTACGTGCTGCACAAGCCGTTCGATCCTTATCCGTACATCTTCCTCAACCTCTTGCTGTCGATGCTCGCCGCGGTACAGGCGCCCGTCATCATGATGAGCCAGAACCGTCAGGCAGCGATGGACCGGCTCGATGCCGCCAACGACTACAAGGTCAACCTCAAGGCTGAGCTCGAGATCATGGGTCTGCACGACAAGCTCGATCAGATCCGCACCGATCAACTTACCGCACTGCTCGCGAAGCAGCAGGAACAGATCGATCTTTTGCTGGCGTTGATGCGTCAGGCCGAAAAGCGCGGTCCCGTCGCTGGCGAAGGCTGAGGCACGCGACTCCTAACCGGTACACGACGCAAAAAAAAGACCCGGCGTGAGCCGGGTCTTTCGTTATCGCGTCAGCTAGGGAATCAACCCTGGCCGCGAGAAGCCTTCTTGCGGTCGTTTTCCGTCAGGTGCTTCTTGCGCATGCGGATTTCCTTCGGCGTGACTTCGACCAGCTCGTCGTCGTCGATGAAGTCCAGCGCCTGCTCCAGCGTGAACTTGGTCGCAGGGGTAAGCTGGATCGCATCGTCCTTACCGGAAGCGCGCATGTTGGTGAGCGGCTTCGGCTTGATGGCGTTGACGGTGAGGTCGTTGTCCTTGGCGTGAATGCCGATCAACTGGCCTTCGTACACCGAGTCGCCTTCGGCGGCGAACAGCTTGCCGCGCTCCTGCAGGGGGCCGAGCGAGTAGGCCGGGGTGGTGCCGGCGGCGTTGGCGATCATCACGCCGTTCTGGCGCTTGGCGATCGGTGCCGGCGTGTACGGGCCGTAGTGCTTGAACACGTGGAACAGCAGGCCCGAACCCTGGGTCAGGGTCTTGAACTGGTTCTGGAAGCCGATCAGGCCGCGTGCCGGGATTTCATACTCGAGGCGCACGCGACCATTGCCGTCGGACACCATGTTCTTGAGTTCGCCCTTGCGGATACCGAGGCGCTCCATGACGCCGCCCTGGTGGATTTCCTCGACGTCGATCACGAGTTCTTCGATCGGCTCCATCTTCTGGCCGTCGATTTCCTTGATGATGACTTCCGGACGCGACACGGCCAGCTCGTAACCTTCGCGACGCATGTTCTCGATCAGCACCGAGAGATGCAGTTCGCCACGGCCCGAGACCAGGAACTTGTCGGCGTCGGAACCGTCTTCGACGCGCAGCGCCACGTTGTGGACCTTCTCGCGATCGAGGCGCTCACGCAGCTGACGGCTGGTGAGGAACTTGCCGCCCGAGAGATCCTTGTGGCCGACGAACGGCGAGTTGTTGACCTGGAAGGTCATGCTGATCATCGGCTCGTCGACGCTCAGCGGCGGCAGCGCTTCCGGCACGTCCAGCGCGGTGACGGTGTCGGAAATGGTCAGCTCCGGGATACCGGAAATGGCGACGATGTCGCCCGCTTCGGCGGAATCCTGCTCGATGCGCTCGAGGCCGAGGAAGCCGAGCACCTGCACGACCTTGCCCTGGCGCTTCTTGCCTTCACGATCGATCACGGCGACCGGCATGCCCTTCTTCAGGGTGCCGCGCTGGATGCGGCCGATGCCGATGACGCCGACGAAGTTGTTGTAGTCGAGCTGGCTGATGCGCATCTGGAACGGGCCGTCCGGATCGACGTCGGGCTTCGGCGCGTGCTGCATGATCGCTTCGTAGAGCGGGGTCATGTCGCCTTCGCGAGCGTTCTCGTCGAGCGAAGCGTAGCCGTTCAGCGCCGAGGCGTAGACGATCGGGAAGTCCATCTGCTCGTCGGTGGCGCCGAGCTTGGCGAAGAGGTCCCACACCTGCTCGACGACCCACTCCGGACGCGCGCCCGGGCGATCGACCTTGTTGACCACGACGATCGGCTTGAAGCCCATCGCGAAGGCCTTCTGCGTGACGAAACGCGTCTGCGGCATCGGGCCGTCCATCGCGTCGACCAGGATCAGCACGGTGTCGACCATCGACAGCACGCGCTCGACCTCACCGCCGAAGTCAGCATGTCCCGGGGTGTCGACGATGTTGATGCGGTTCTTGACGCCCTTTTTCTTGTCTTCCCAGGTAATGGCCGTGTTCTTGGCAAGGATCGTGATGCCACGTTCCTTTTCCTGGTCGTTCGAGTCCATCACGCGCTCTGCCAGCACGGTGCGCTCGTTGAGCGTGCCGGACTGCTTGAGAAGCTGGTCGACGAGGGTGGTCTTGCCGTGGTCGACGTGAGCCACGATGGCGATATTGCGCAGGTTTTCGATCGACATGCGTCATGCGCCGGCCTTCAGCCGGTGCACCTCTTTGGTATGGGAAGCCGCCGATTATAAAGGAAAATGGCGACGTTCGCATGACGGCCGGGAGGCCGCTTTCACGGCCTCCCGGCGGCCCCTCAGGGGACCAGGGGCTCGTCGCGGCACGTGGCCGGCAGGTACTTGGGCTCTACGCCCTCGCCCGAGCAGCTCCAGGCCACGCCGTTGCCCTCGACCCGGGGCGTCAGCACGAGCGTAGCGCCGTCCAGCTTGGCGTCGGTCTTGTGCGGCGGCGTGGCGTCCATGGTGACCACGATCTCGCCGCCGGGGCCCACCTCGACGGCGCCGGCATAGTCGTTGCCCAGCGTCTCAGGGGCACCCAGGCCGGCGGCACGGTTGGTCGCCGGGAATTTGCCGCTGGTCTGGCGGCGCTCGGCCACGGCGGCCTTCGCCGCATCGGCGGCGCCCAAAGCGTTGCTGACCTGACTGCGCAGCGTGTATTCCTGGTACTGCGGTACCGCGATGGCGGCCACGATCGCCACGCCCGCCACGGCGCCCACGCCCCCGACCTCGCCCACCAGTTCCACCGGGCTCTGCTCATAGGTGAACGCGACGCCGAAGGTGTCGTTGTCGACTTCCACCGCGGCACCCATCACGCCCTTCTCGGGCAGGTTCAAGGTGTGCGCCGAGGGCAGGGTGGTGATGTCGAGGTCGGCACCGACGGCGGTGCCCAGGATCTGCAGGATCTGGATATACGAGTAGTAGGCCTCGCGCTGCGCGCCGTGCGACGTGGCCGTATAGCCGATCAGCGTGCGTCCGCCCGGATAGGCGCGGGCCTTGAACCAGTCGTCCAGGGACGTATCCGGCTTGGCGGCGACGCGGTCGGAAAGCGCCTGGGGCACCTTCGCCATCACGACCCAGTCGCCGTCCTCGATCCAGTACGAGCGCCCGCCGAGGCGGGAAAGAAAGCTCATGAAGGGCCTGAGCGAGGGATCCACGTGCGCGACGTCCTCGTCGTCCATGCCGGGGCCGGGCATCGACAGCCAATGCACCTTCGTGCCGTCCACGGTCGACTCGCCCGTCTTCCAGCCCTTGGCCGACATCGCCTCGATGCGCGCGTACCAATCCTTCCGGTCCGGCGTGCGCATCGCGTAGAACAAGCCGGCGTCGTCGGAGAAGACGATCATCTCGGGGCCGAACCAGCGGAACCAGTCCGAGGGCGTCGCACCGTAGCGGGTGCGCATTTTTTCGACGCCCTCGTGGTACTTCTTCGCCGCGTCCGCGCCGAAGTCGAGGTTGAGATTGTCTTCGAAGGTCTTGTATGCCTGGGCCGTCGGCAGCGAGAGCGTCATCGCCCAGTGGGGTTCACCCGCCGACTTCAACGTCGGGGCAAAACTATGCGGCGCGAGGTAGGAGAGGGCTCGTGCCTGCGGTGCATGCACGATCACGCGGAACTGTGCGCGGCCATCGACGGTGCCGCCGCCGAACGCGACTGCGTCGGCCTTGGAGGCGAAGTCGGCGGGCAGCTTGCCGAACGGCGAGTCGCCGGCTTGCGCCGCGGCCACGCCGCCCACGCCTCGGACCGTTACCCAGCCGAACAGGCCTTCGCCCGACGTGTCGATGCGCGGCTCCAGCGCAGACAGCGTGGCAGGTGCCGTTGCCGCGGTGGATTTGGCGAAGGTGGCGGCAAGCTCGTCGAGCGTCGCCTTGTCGCTTGGTGCCTGCGCGGACTGCGTGACCCAGAGGCGGTGCTCGGCGGCGACGTAACGGACGGCGCCGCCGCTGGTGAGCTGGCCGTAACCCTGGGCATCCAGTGGCGCGGCGAGTACCGGCGTACTAAGTGCCGCCATGCGCGCGTTGAACGCGTCCACACTCGGGTAATCCAGCAGCGCGGTCAGCACCAGGCGCGAGGTCGGCGCGGGAATGCCCAGCGGGTCGACGAGCGCCACTTCCACCGGCGAGCGCAGGTCGCTCAGCAGCAGATTGACCATCGGCGCGATTTTCATATCGGCCAGCACCTTGTCCTTGGCCATGCCGTCGCGGATGCGCTGGACCGCGTCGAGGTGCGCCTTGCTCGACAACGCCGCGTCGAGCGGACGACCGTTCGGCACACCGCCAATCATTGCCCACGGCGACGGTATACGCAGGTAGGCCACGGTCTGCGCCGGTAGGTGCTGGCGCATCCACGCCGGTGCGGCAATGGCTGCTTGTGCGGCGGCAACGGCCTTCGGATCGGCGGTGGGCGCCTCGTCTTTCTTGTGGCACGCGGCAAGACCGAGTGCCGTGACGATGGCGGCGGACAACAGGACGGTACGACGGGCAATCATTGCTCTTCCCCTTGGATTCATCCGGCTCCTGCCGGGCGGGGGAAGGATAGCAGCGCATGGCGTCCGTTCCGGCAGTGCGGAGCGAACGCGATGCGTCCTTTGCGAGCTAGAGAAGATTCACCTGCTGCGTCGCGGTGTACCAGAGCAGGCCGTAGTGCCCATAGGGGAAGGTGTAGCTCGCCGTTTCGCCCTGGATCTGTGAGGTATGCACCCCATAGACCAGGCAGACACCGCCGTAGCAGTTGATCTCGTCGGCATAGGACTTGAACGAATACATCTTCGTGCCGAAGCGATGTCCCTGCATGCCGTTGAGCAAGGGACTGTTCACCGAAAGCCCCCACGCGCCGCAGGTGCTGGTGGCGACGTTGAACGGATAGGTGCCGCAGCTCCACAGGCCGTGGAAGGCGCCGGCGATGCCGATGAACGTATTCACCGAGCCCGCCGCGCCCATCACGTCGATCTCGTGCGCGGCCAGCGTGGCGCCCATCGAATGCCCGATGACGTCGATCTTGCCGGTACACGACGAGGCCAGCGCATCGAGGATGGCCTCGCGGACCGGGGTCTCCTCACTGCCGTTGTGGTCGTTGCATGCGGCGCAGAGACCGTTGCCCCAGCTCGGCGCGATGATCTGCGACTCGCTGTAACCGCGCTGCCGCAGCAGATCATGGGTGGCCTGGAAATCGGACGGACTGCCGGTGTTGCCGTGTACGAGTACGACCGTATCGACACAGGCGGCGTGGGTGGAACCGCAGACGAGCAACAGCAGGGCGAACAGCAGCATCGTGGAACGCATGGCTTGCCTCCGTAGTGTGTGCGCGCCGGTCAGACCACCCCAAGCGCGTAGTAGGCGACGATCGCCACGAAGACCGCGAGGGTCTTGATGACGGTGATCGCGAAGATGTCCCGGTACGACTGCCGATGGGTCAGTCCGGTCACCGCCAGCAGCGTGATGACGGCGCCGTTGTGCGGCAGCGTGTCCATGCCGCCCGAGGCCATCGCAGCAATGCGGTGCAGCACTTCCATGGGGATACCCGTGGCCTGCGCGTTCTGCACGAAGCTTTGGGCCATGGCGCCGAGCGCGATGCTCAGGCCGCCCGACGCCGATCCGGTGATACCCGCCAGCGCGGTGACCGACACGGCTTCGTTCACCAGCGGATTCGGAATGGCGTGGAGTGCGTCGGCCACGGTGCGGAAGCCGGGCAGGGCGGCGATCACGGCGCCGAAGCCGTACTCGGACGCGGTGTTCATGGACGCGAGCAGTGCGCCGCTGACGGCAAGTTTGCTGCCTTCGGCGAAGCGCCGCGAGACCGGGCGCCAGGCGAAGGCGAGCACGCACAGGATGCCCAGCAGCAAGGCGCCCTCCACGGCCCAGATCGCGGCGACCTTCGCGATGTCCTGCACGACAGGCGGCGCATCGCCGACCACGGTGGGGACGAAGGACTGCGTGCTGCCATAGAGGCGCGGGATAGCGAGCGTCAGCAGCTTGTTCGCGATGCCGACCACCAGCAACGGCAACAGCGCCACGAGCGGATGGGCAAGCCGCGCGTCCACGAATGCCGCCGGTTCGTTGGCAAGGTCGTCGCCATAGCCCTCGCCCGCACGCGCGGCCGCACGCCGCCGTCGCTCCAGATAGAACAGGCCGACACCGAGGATGAAGATCGAGCCCAGGCTGCCGAGCCACGGCGCCGCCCAGGTGTCGGTGCCGAAGAACGCGGTGGGAATGATGTTCTGGATCTGCGGCGTGCCCGGCAGCGAGTCCATGGTGAAGGTGAAGGCGCCCAGGGCGATCGTGCCGGGGATCAGGCGCTTGGGAATACCGGCCTGGCGAAACAGTTCCGCCGCGAACGGATACACCGCGAACACCACGACGAACAGCGAGACGCCGCCGTAGGTGAGCAGCGCGCAGACCAGCACGATCGACAGGATGGCGCGCTTCTCGCCGAGCAGACCGATGGTACCGGCAACGATCGCACGCGAGAAGCCGGACAGCTCGATCAGCTTGCCAAACACGGCGCCCAGCATGAACACAGGAAAGTACAGCTTGAGGAAGCCAACCATCTTGTCCATGAACAGGCCGGTGAACATCGGTGCCACCAGACCGGGATCGGTGAGCAGCACCGCGCCCAGCGCGGCGACCGGCGCAAACAGGATGACGCTGTAGCCGCGGTAGGCCACCAGCATCAGGAAGGCCAGCGCGGCCAGCACGATCAGCAATGCCATCGAAACGTTCGTCCCCTGTATCGGCGCATGCGTCCGTCGGACGGCGAGTATCCGCAGGCATAGGGCGGCGTGGCACTGTACCAAGGTACAAGTGTGCCTCTGACGGCCGATTCCTATGCTTCGGTCATTCGGCGCCGAGGGGGCGCCGCGCATCGGTTATCCGGGGGATGTCCATGAAGCACGCACCGCTGACGCTGGCGATCGGCCTAGTTATCGGCCTCGCCGCCACGCTGCCGGCCAAGGCGCAGGACGCCGGCCAGGCGAACGCGCCGACGACGGAAGCGAAGAAGAAGCAGCAGGAAGCCACGCAACTGACCGAGGTAACGGTGAGCGCGCGCCGCCGCGAGGAGTCGCTGGAGAAGGTGCCGGTGGCGGTGAGTGCGTTCTCGGAAGAGGACATGCGCGATCTGCAGGCCACCAGCATCGATGCGCTGCAGGGCGCGGTGCCGAACATGAACATCGTGCAGGGACGCGGTTCGTCGTCGTCGGTCAACATCTTCATCCGCGGCATCGGCCAGCCCGATGCACTGCAGACGTTCGATCCCGGCGTGGGCATGTACGTGGACGACGTGTACTACTCGCGCATCCAGGGTGCGCTCATCAGCCTGTTCGACGTCGATCACGTCGAAGTGCTGCGCGGCCCGCAAGGCACGCTGTACGGCAAGAACTCCACCGGCGGCGCGGTCAAGGTCGTGACCAAGAATCCGGGCACCACGCCGGAAGGGTCGATCGAGGCCACCTTCGGCAACTACGGCCGGCGTGAGGGCCGCTTCTACGGATCGACGCCGCTGAGCAAGGACGGCGCCTGGTCCGCGTCGCTGGCCGGTGCGGTGACCCGTAACGACGGCTACGTTCACAACTACAGCGGCCGCGATTTCAATAACGACAATACGAAATCGGTCCGCGGCAAGCTGCGCTTCCACCCGTCCGACACGTTCGACGGGGTGCTGACGCTCGACTATACGAAGATGGATACGGCGTTGACGCTGGGCCAGCCGGTGTCGCCACTGAAGCGTACCGATCTGGTGTTCGGTTCGGTCACGCTCCTGCAGCCGAACCTCGACGAGAAGTACAACTTCCACACGCAGACCTCGTTCCCTCCGGGTGACGGCCAGAAGCTCACGCACAAGGGCGTGGCGCTCAACATGAACTGGAAGCTCTCGGACCAGTGGAGTCTCAAGAGCATCTCGGCGTACCGCAAGCTCGACAGCGATTCCTACATCGACATCGACGCGTCGCAATACGAACTGGGCGATGTCTTCGTCGGTTTCCGTCAGAAGCAGGCCAGTCAGGAACTCCAGCTTGCATTCGACAACGGCAGCAACCTGCAGTCGGTGTTCGGCGCCTATTACCTGCGCGAGAACGTGCCGTCGACCCAGTACGCGTTTGCGGACGACCTGTTCGCCGTGGCCGGCCGCACGGTGCCGTTCCTGCGCACGATCGGCGACGATCTGACGACGAAGAGCTGGGCCGGCTTCGCGCACGTCAACTGGGAGTTCGTACCGACCTGGACGCTGGCGGCTGGTATTCGCTACAGCAAGGAAAGCAAGGACTACGACCGCACCACGAGTACGTTCTGGGGCGCGCCGCTGACCGCATTGAACGAGACCGTGCCGCTGTCGCGGAGCAAGGACTGGAACGCCTGGACGCCCACGGTGAGTCTGCAGAAGCAGTTCGATCCGCAGACGATGTGGTACGTGTCCGCCAGCCGCGGCTTCAAGTCGGGCGGCTTCAACGGCCGCGCCAACTCGGCGGCCGAGGCGAAGACGGCGGAGTTCGATCCCGAATACGTGTGGACCTTCGAGACGGGCCTCAAGATGCGTAGTGCGGACAACCGCCTGCAGGCCAATCTCGCCGCGTTCCACAGCAACTACAAGGATTTCCAGGCCCGCGTGTCGGAGATCCAGAACCCGGGTTCACTTACCCCGACCTTTGCCTTTCCGGTGATCAACGCGGCGAAGCTGAAGATGGACGGTTTCGAAGCGGAAGGCGTGGCACTGCTGGGCGAGGGCACCCGCCTGAGCACGCAGATCGGCTACCTCAAGGCGAAGTACGACCGCTTCGACGATGCCCGCCTCGATCCGTCCAATCCGCAGTACAACCCGACCATTCACGACCACGTGCCGTTCTCGCCGAAGTGGACGGCGCGCGTGGCGGCGACGCAGACCTTCAACCTCGCCGGGGGCGCGTTGACGCTGGGCGCCGATGCGTCGTATCGCACGGAAACCTGGCTCAGCGTGGACAACTACGCCGCGCTCAGCCAGAAGGCATACACGCTGGTCGGGGCGTTCGGCATCTTCGATTCCGGCGACGGTCACTGGCAGTTCCGTGCCGGCGTGCGCAACGCCACCAACAAGGTCTACAAGACCGATGGGCAGGAGTTCTCCAGCGTGGGTAACATCCGCACGGCGTACTACGGCATGCCGCGCAATTACTACGCGTCGGTTCGCTACAACTTCTGATGCGGGGGATTCCAATGAAACGTCTGTTGCTGGTGGCCATGCTTGTTGCAGGAGGTGCGTCGGCCGCCGACGCTCCGGCGAAGCTGCCGTCGCTCAAGATCGATCCGGCGCGCGTCACCGTGGCCGGCCTGTCGTCAGGCGCGTATATGGCGACACAGGCGCAGGTCGCGTATCCGGACGTGTTCCACGGGGCCGCGCTCGTGGCCGGTGGTCCCTATGGCTGCGCGGGCGGCAAGCTGGAGACAGCGCTCGGTAGTTGCATGAAGGGCACGCCGGCACCCGACGTCACTGCACTGGCGACGCAGGCGCGCACGCGTGCGGCCAAGGGCGAGATCGGACCGCTGTCCAAGCTCGCCACTGCGCGCATCTACGCCTTGCATGGCGCTCAGGACGCGCTCGTTGCACCCGTGGTGGGTCATGCGTCCGCGGGCTTCTACGAGGCGCTGAAGAAAGCCGATCCGGCGTTGGCCGGCATGACCGTGACCGACGACGGCGATCGTGCCTTTGCGCACAATCTGCCCATTAGCGCTGCGGGGGACGATTGCGGCAAGTCGGTCTCGCCGTTCCTCGGTCATTGCGGTTTCGACGCGGCCGGCGAGATCTTCGCCAAGCTCTACGGCAAACCGGCGCATGCCGCGGGCACGGCCAAGGGCGAGCTGCGCGCCTTCGATCAAGACGCCTATCGCAGCGATGGCAAGGACGCCTTCTTGGCCGCCGGCGGTTTCGTCTATCTGCCGCCCGATTGCCTTGCCGGCAAGCCGTGCGGCGTGATGGTCGCCTTGCACGGCTGCAAGCAGAATGCCGATCTGGTCGGCAAGGCCTTCGTCGAGGACGCCGGTTTCAATCGCTGGGCGGACGTGTACGACGTGGCCGTGCTGTATCCTCAGACGCGCGCAGTGTTCGCGCCATTGAATCCGCAAGCATGCTGGGACTGGTGGGGATATTCGGGAGAAAACTACGACACCCGCGCGGGCGTGCAATTGCGCTGGCTGGTCGATGCATTGCATGGCCTGGGCCTGCCCGCCGTGAAATGACCATGCGCCTCGGGCGCCGCGTTGTCAGCGCCCGTCACGGGCCTGAACACGGAGCCCTCTCGTGAGCCCCTGGCTCGTCACGACCGCCGCCGGACTGTGGTTGTGCATGCTGTTTGCAGTGGCGCTGTTCGGCGAGCGGCGCCCCGCGTTCCTCGAACGCCGATGGGCGATCGTCTATGCGCTCTCGCTGGCGATCCACTGCACGTCGTGGACGTTCTACGGCACGGTGACCCAGGCATCGCGCTCCGGCTGGTGGCTGCCGCCGACCTTCATCGGCGCCATCCTCATGTACGCCCTGGCGGTCGGGGTGCTCCGACGCCTGGTCGTCATGGCGCGCGATTACAACGCCGGCTCGGTCGCCGATCTCGTTTCCGCACGGCTAGGCCGCCATCGGGGGCTGGCGGCGCTCGTCACCGTGGTGATGCTGATCGGCATCGTTCCCTATCTTGCATTGCAGTTGAAGGCCGTGGCGATGAGCTATGGCCTGCTTGCACGCGGCCGAGATGCAGAGGCACCCGCATGGCAGGACAGCGCACTCTACGTCGCCTTGTTGATGGCCGCGTTCGCCATGCTGTTCGGTACGCGTCGAGCCTCGGCCATGGCGCACAACCGCGGGCTGGTGCTGGCGATGGCCTTCGAGTCGTTGTTCAAGCTCGGTGCCATGCTTGCGCTGGGGAGCCTGCTGCTTGGCCCGGGCCCTGACCCCGAGGCCATGGCGCGCGTCGCAGCGATGCCGCGCGACGCGAGTGGCTTCCCGGCATTGATCCTGCTCGGTGCGCTGGCGATGTTCACGTTGCCGCACCAGTTCCATGCCGGCATGGTCGAGTGTCGCGATGTCCGCCATGTGGCGACGGCGCGCTGGTTGTTCCCGCTCTACATGCTGCTCATATCGCTGCCCATTCTGCCGCTGGCGCGGCTGGGCGATGCGACGCTGGCGCCGCTCGGCGTGCCTTCGGATCTCTACGTGCTGGCGCTGCCGTTGTCGCGCGAGCAGGGAGGGCTTGCCTTGCTTGCCTTCCTCGGCGGTCTTTCCGCCGCGACGAGCATGGTGGTGGTCGCGACGCTCGCATTGAGCCTCATGGTCGTCAACCATTTCATCGCGCCGGTGCGCGTGCTCGGTGGCTGGGGCCGCGACGAGCGTGGCGATCTACGCGGCCAGGTCATCAATCAGCGTCGCCTCGCCATCGTGGGCGTGATCCTGCTCGCCTGGGCGTATAGCCGCATGCTGGCGGGCAACGATGCGCTGGCCGATATCGGTGGTATCTCGTTCTCCGCACTCGCCGGTCTAGCGCCTGCACTGCTGTTGGCCGTGTACCGGCCACGAACCGGAGCGCGCGCCGTGGGTGCCGGACTCGCCGTCGGCACGCTGGTCTGGATGTACGTGGTGTTGCCAGCGCTGGTGACGCCGGCCCCGAGCTGGGTGGCCGAAGGCCCCTTCGGCATCGGCTGGCTCGCCCCCGACCGGCTCCTCGGTCTCGACGACTGGAGTCGCATCGGCCGCGCGGTCGTGCTCGGCATCGGCGCGAATCTCGCGACCGTCGCGCTCGTAGCGTCGTCGCGCTACGGCCGAGCCACGCAGCCTTCGGCGGAACTCGGTGGCGTAGATGCGGGCGATCTGCGTGCACTCGCCGCACGTTTCCTGCCGGTCGATCGCGTGGACGCGCTCTTTGCGGATGCCGCGCCGCGCGGCGCAGCAGGCAGCGCACTCGCAGCACTGGTGGAGCACGAGCTGGCGGCGGTGATAGGTGCAGGCTCGGCGCGTCTGTTGCTGCAAGTCGTGCATCGCCAGCGCCAGGACGAACTCGATACCGTGGCCGCCATCGTGGGTGAAGCCACGGAAGATCTGCGCTTCAACCAGCGCGTCCTCGAAGCCGCGCTGGAGACGATGAGTCAGGGCATCTGCGTCGTGGACGCCGAATTGCGCCTGGTGGCATGGAATCGGCCGTATGCCGATCTGTTCGGTTATCCGGCCGACATGCTTCGTGTGGGACGCCCCGCGGCGGACCTCGTTCGCCACAACATAGCGGGCGGCCTCATCGGTCCCGGTGACGTCGATGCGCGGGTGGCGCGACGCATGGCCTGGATGCGCTCCGGTTCACCGCATCTCGCGGAGCGACGTTTTCCTGATGGCACCGTCGTGGAAATCCGCGGCAATCCCATGCCGGGCGGCGGCTACGTCGCCACCTTCACTGACGTGACCTCGTTCCGCGAAACGGAGGAGGAACTGATTCGCGCGAACGAAACGCTGGAACTGCGCGTGGCCGAACGCACCGTCGAACTGCAGCGAGCCACCGCCGAAGCGCGTCAGGCGAACGAGGCGAAGAGCCACTTCCTCACCGCGGTGAGCCACGATCTGCTGCAACCGCTGCATGCGGCGCAGCTCTTTGCGCACGCCTTGCGTACCGGCCATGGCGACGCAGACACGGCGCGGCATCTCGATGGCGCGTTGACCGCCACGGAGGACTTGCTGGCAGGCCTGCTCGATATCGCGCGGCTCGAAGGCGGGCGGTTGTCACCGCGAATCGCGGACGTGGCGCTTACGGAGGTGCTGGGGCCGCTGGCCGCGGAAGGGCGCGCGCTCGCGGCGGAGCGCGGTATACGCTTTCACTGCGTACCGACCCGGATCTGGGTGCGCACAGACCCGCAGCTTCTGCGCCGCGTCGTGCAGAACTTCCTCGCCAATGCCTTGCGCTACGCCGAGGGCGGGCGCGTGCTGCTCGGTTGCCGGCGTGTCGATGGCAACGTGCGGATCGAGGTGTGGGATACGGGGCCGGGCATTGCGGCATCCGAGCACGACGTGATCTTCGAAGCGTTTCGACGTGGTGAGTCGGCAGCCGGGCAGGGGCTTGGCCTCGGTCTTGCCATCGCCGAGCGCACGGCCGCGTTGCTTGCCCATCCGCTGGGGCTTCGCTCGTGGCCGGGGCGCGGCTCGGTATTCGAGGTCAGTGTGCCGGTGGCTCCGAGGGGTCGTGCCACACCGACTGCGCTGCCAGCGCCGCTGGCGGTGCCTACCGGTCATGCGATCGTGATCGACAACGATCCCGTCGCCCTGGCGGCGACCGCGAGTCTTCTGCGTAGTCTCGGTTGGACCGTGGATGCACTGCGCTCGCCGCAGGGGGACGCACAGACTCCCGACCTTATGATGCTCGATTACCACCTTGACGGCGGGCGAACGGGGCTCGATGCGCTCGCGGTGCTGCGTGAGCGCTACGGGGACGTGCCGTCCATCTTCGTCACCGCCGACCGCGACGCGGACCTGCGTGCGCGCTTGCAGGAAGCGGGAGGAAGCGTGCTGTACAAGCCGCTGAAGCCGCTGGCACTGCGCCAGGCGATGCAGCGGCTGGTCGCACGCCGCGAACCTTCCTAACCCGCGCGCGGACCGTCAGGGTTCGTTGCTGCCGAGGTCCAGTGAGCGCAGCAGCACACCCGCCTGCGTGCGATTGCGCACTTCCAGCTTTTCGAAGATCGCGGTCACGTGCGCTTTTACCGTGCGTTCCTGCACGCCGAGGCGATCGGCGATCTGCTTGTTGAGCAGACCTTCCGCGAGCATGGAAAGCACGCGGAACTGCTGCTCCGTCAGCCGTGAGAGTTTCGCGGCGAGTTGCGCGTCGCCGGCATCGGCGGGCAGGGCAGCCACCGCTTCCGCCCAACCCGTCGGCAGCCAGTGACCCTCTTCCAGCACGCTGCGCACGGCCTCGGCGATGGCCGACGGATCGGCGCTCTTGGGCAGGAAGCCGGCGGCACCATGGGCGAGCACACGGCGCACCACCGAGGGTTCGTCGTGCGCGGACACCACCAGCACGGCCACGCCAGGAAACTGGCCGCGCAAGGCGGCGAGGCCGGAGAGGCCGCGACTGCCTGGCATGCGCAGGTCGAGCAGCACGAGATCGGTATCGGGCGCGGCGGCGAGTGCGCCGAGCAGGCTGTCGAGGTCCGCAACGTCGCCGACCTCGGCATCGGGCACAGCGGCAGCCGCCGCCTGGCGCAAGGCCGCGCGGAAGAGAGGATGGTCGTCGGCAACGAGGATGCGATTCATCGCCCGCGACGGTAGCCGTGTATCGCCGCCGCGTCGAGTGCGCGCGGATCGTGCTGCCCTTTCGTACGATGGCGGGCGGCGGTGCGCTTGCTATCGTGCACCGATGTCACGCATCTTCCCCCTGGCCGTCGTCGCCGCCTTTTCGTTCGGTGTGCTGTCCTGCGCGACGGCGCCCGCCACGAGGAAAGGCTCCATGTCTGCACCTGACCATTTCGGCGATGTCCGCGTTACCGAGCATCGCCATGGCGACGACCTGCTGAGCGCCGGTCTGGGCCTGCGCGGTCTCGCCGGCATGCCCAGCGCCTTCGCCAACCCGTCGGCGCCCACGCCCGCGGAACTGCGTCGTCGCGCGATTCAGAGCAGTTGGAAGGGCATCGCCGATCTCGGTCCGCTGGGCGGCTTCGGTACCGTGTATGGCGCAGTGCCGGCAGTGCCGGGGCGCGAGTTCACCGCGTTCGCGACGCTCCCGGGCGCGCATGCGCCTCACCGTGTACTGGTCCAGGTGCCCGACGACTTCGATCGCACCCGGCGCTGCCTGGTGGTCACGGCGTCGTCCGGTTCCCGCGGCATCTACGGCGCCATCGCGCTGGCTGGCGGCTGGGGTCTTCCGCGCGGTTGCGCGGTCGCCTATACGGACAAGGGCACCGGCGCAGGTTATTTCGATACCGCCGAAGGCACGGGCGTCCGGCTGGACGGTACGCGCGCCAAAGCCGGCGAGGCGCCCCTGGAATTCGAGCCTGTTGGTGTTGCAGCCGACGCTGGCATCGCGGTGAAGCACGCGCACTCGGGCGACAACCCGGAGGCCGATTGGGGCCGCCACGTGTTGCAGGCAGCGCGCTTCGGGCTCGCCATGCTCGACCGCGCCTTTCCGAACGAAGCGCCGTTCACGCCCGCGAACACGCGCATCATCGCTACCGGTCTTTCCAACGGCGGCGGCGCGGTGCTGCGTGCCGCAGGCGACGACAGCGAAGGCATCCTCGCCGCCGTGGTCGCCCTGGAACCGAACATCCACGTGGCCGGTCGCGGCCGGCCGTTCTATGACTACGCCACCGAGGCGGCGCTGCTGTTGCCGTGCGCCCTCGCAGCGCCTGAGTTCGATGGCGTGCCGTTCGCCCGTGTGGCTCATGTGGCGCCGCCGGCATGGGCGATCCGCTGTGCGTCGTTGCGCGCACACGGTCGCCTGTCCGCCGTGATGCCCGGCGCGCAGGCCGCGGAGGCTCTGGCCATGCTGCGTGCGTCCGGCTGGCAGGACGACGCGCTGGCCGTCGCCGCCTCGTCCACGTCGCTGGATCTGTGGCGCGCCGTCACCGCGGCGTATGCATCCGCGTATCTGAAGCGACCGGCGGGCGCCATGCCTTGCGGGTTCTCTTATCGTGCGCAGATCGCGGGAATCGCCACGGGCGTCGATGCTGCCATTCGCGCCGCATGGTGGTCTGATGGCTCGGGCGTGCCGCCCGGGGCCGGCGTGGTGCTTGCTGGTGGGACCGACTTTTCACCCGACCCGGCCTTGCCCGGCAACCTCTGCCTGCGCGAGCTGTGGACGGGCCAGGGCGACGACGCGCGCCGGCTCCGCGATGCCGTGGACGCTACGGCGGCGGCCTTGCCGCGCGTGGACCTGCCCATCCTCGTGGTCCACGGGGCGCAGGACGGCTTGATCCCCGTCGCTTTCAGCTCCGATCCGTACGTGAAGTGGCTGCGCGCCTCGGGCCGCTCTCCCGTGTTCTGGAAGGTGCCGTACGCCCAGCATTTCGACGCCTTCCTGGCCTTTCCCGACTTCGGCGACCGCCATGCGCCGCTGCTGCCGTTCGGCTACGTAGCGCTCGACCGCGCATGGGCGCACCTGGCCGACGGCAGGCCATTGCCGGAAGACGCCGCCGTGCGCGATACGCGCCCCCGCGGCGCGGGAGCCCTGGACGCCGCCATGCTCGCCTTGCCGGAACGTTGAGTCCTTCGTCACACGCAACCGCTTGAACTCCTGGGACTCGGGCGCCATCTTCGGTAGCCTTTGCAGTCCCCCGGGGCGGTCCAGCGCTGCGACCGTGCCGCATTTCAACGAGTTACAGGAATCGCGATGACCATCAACGTCACCATGAAGACGAACAAGGGCGACATTCACCTGCGCCTGCACGACGACAAGACCCCGGTTACGGTGGCTAACTTCGTCAATCTGGCCAAGCGCGGCTATTACGACGGCCTGTCGTTTCATCGCGTCATCGCCGACTTCATGGTCCAGGGCGGTTGCCCGGAGGGCTCGGGCCGCGGCGGTCCGGGTTACAAGTTCGGCGACGAGTTCAGCCCGAGCCTGAAGCACGACAAGCCGGGCGTCCTCTCCATGGCCAATGCTGGCCCGGGCACCAACGGTTCGCAGTTCTTCGTCACGCACGGCCCGACGCCCTGGCTCGACGGCAAGCACAGCGTGTTCGGCGAAGTGCTCGGTGCCGACGACCAGAAGGTGGTCGACGCGATCCGCCAGGGCGACACGATCGAGAAGGTGATCGTCGAAGGCGACGTCGATGCGCTGCTGGAAAAGCAGGTCGACAACGTCAAGAAGTGGAACGAGGTATTGGATGCGCGCCAAGGCGCGTCGTCCGTCTCGTGAGGAGCCGACCGTGCGGGAGCCGCCAACGCGGCTCCCGCCGGTGACCATTCCGGCGCCGGGGCCGTGTTAAAATAGCGGCCTTTGTCCCGCTCCCTCCCGAGGAAACGATGCCGCAGCTCGCCAAGCGTATCGGCCGCGCCAAGCCCAGCGCGATCATGGTCATTGCCGAGAAGGCCAAGCGCCTCAAGGCCGAAGGACGGGACATCGTCAGTTTTTCGATCGGCGTACCGAACTTCCTCCCCGGCGAGCACGTGTATGCCGCGGCCCGCGAGGCCCTGGCGAAGGATTCCGGCCAGTACGGCAGCAACCGCGGCCCCGACGCACTGATCGACGCCTTCCTCGCGCACATCGCGGCGCTTGGTCTCACCGGCTACACCCGCGCCAACGTCACCACCGGCGTCGGCGCCAAGCAGGTGCTCTACAACCTGGCCGAAGCGCTGCTCGACGAGGGCGATGAAATCGCTTTCCCCGCGCCGTACTGGACCAGCTATCTCGATATCGCGGAAATCGTCGGCGCTCGGATCAATATCCTGCCGTGCCCGCCCGAGCAGCACTACAAGCTCACCCCGGCTCAGCTCGACGCCGCACTGGCACGCAAGCCGCGCGTGTTCCTGTTCAACAACCCGTCCAACCCGACCGGCATGGTCTATACGCGCGATGAAATCGCCGCGCTGGCCGACGTGATCGCAAAGTACCCGGACACCTGGGTCATCACCGACGACATCTACAACACGATGGTGTTCGACGGCGTGGGTTACCACAACTTCGTGCACGTGCGCCCGGAGTTGAAGGACCGCGTGATCTTCGTCGACTCGCTGTCGAAGACCTACGGCATGCCGGGCTGGCGCGTGGGCTTCATCGCCGCGCCGGAAGCGGTGGCGCTTGCCGTCACCACGCTCAATTCCAATCACATCACCAGCCTGCCGGAAGTCGTCAGTGCGGCGGCCGTCGCAGCGCTCGCCGGTCCGCAGGACATCCCCGCCGCCAAGTGCGCGGAATTCGCGGCGAAGCGCGATCGCGTCTACAACGCGTTGGTCTCCATTCCCGGCGTGGTCTGCCCGCGTCCGCAGGGCGCGTTCTATGCGTTCCCCGATATCTCGGTCGCCTTCGGCAAGCAGCACAACGGCGTGGCGATCACGTCCGACGTCGATTTCTGCGCCGCACTGCTCGAAGCCAAGGGCGTCGCCTGCGTGCCGGGCTCCGCGTTCGGCGAGCCGCGCGCGCTGCGCATTTCCTATTCCTGCCCGGACGAGGCGCTCGACAAGGGCATGGCCCGCATCGTCGAGTTCTTCGCCGAGCTCACCTGATCGTCAGTCCAAGCGATATTCCAAGGAGTCGAAAGATGAAAGCACCCGTTCGCGTTGCCGTCACCGGCGCAGCCGGCCAGATCGGTTATGCCCTCCTGTTCCGTATCGCCGCCGGCGACATGCTGGGTCCGGACCAGCCGGTGATCCTGCACCTGCTCGAAATCACCCCGGCGCTGCCTGCGCTACAGGGCGTGGTGATGGAACTCAACGATTGCGCGTTCCCGACGCTCGCTGGCGTGGTCGCCACCGATGACGTCAACGTCGCCTTCAAGGACGTGGACTATGCGCTGCTCGTCGGCGCGCGTCCGCGTGGTCCGGGCATGGAGCGCAAGGATCTGCTCGAAGCCAACGGCGCCATCTTCGGCCCGCAGGGTAAGGCACTGAACGATCACGCCAAGCGCAATGTGCGCGTGCTGGTCGTCGGCAACCCGGCCAACACCAATGCGCTGATCGCGCAGCAGAATGCACCGGACCTCGATCCGAAGTGCTTCACCGCCATGGTCCGCCTCGACCACAACCGCGCGCTGTCGCAGCTCGCCGAGAAGACCGGTGCGCATACCACGGACATCCGCAAGGTCACCATCTGGGGCAACCACAGCTCCACGCAGTACCCGGACCTGCACGAGACCACCGTGAACGGCAAGCCGGCGCTGGAGCAGGTCGACCAGACCTGGTACGCCGACACCTTCATCCCGACCGTGCAGCAGCGCGGCGCGGCGATCATCAAGGCGCGTGGCGCCTCGTCGGCCGCTTCGGCTGCTTCCGCGGCCATCGACCACATGCGCGACTGGGCGCTCGGCACCGCCGAGGGCGACTGGGTCTCCATGGGCATTCCGTCCGATGGTTCGTACGGCATCGAGCCGGGCGTGATCTTCGGTTACCCGGTAACGGTGAAGGATGGCAAGTACGCCATCGTGCAGGGCCTGAACATCAATGCGTTCTCGCAGGCTCGCATCGATGCGACGAACAAGGAACTGCGCGAAGAGCGCGCCGGCGTGGAACACCTGTTCGCGAAGTAATTCGCGTCAGGATTCTGCAAACGAGAAGGCCGCGCTGCAAAGCGCGGCCTTTTTGCTTTTGACGACACAGCGCGACTGTTACCTTTGGGACCAATCAAGGAATACACCATGGCCCACAGCCCACGTCTCGTTGTCTATGCCGCGCTGGCCGCCAATGTCGGTATTGCCGTGGCGAAGTTCATCGCCGCCGCCATAAGCGGCAGTTCCGCCATGCTGTCCGAAGGCGTGCATTCCCTCGTGGACAGCATCAACGAGGTGTTGCTGCTGCACGGCCTGCGCCGCTCGCAACGCCCGCCGGATCGCGACAACCCCTTGGGCTTCGGGCGTGAACTGTATTTCTGGAGCTTCATTGTCGCGCTGCTGGTGCTCGCGCTGGGTGCAGGCTTTTCGCTGTACGAGGGCGTAAATCACATTCTTTCGCCCGAACCGCTGCGCGATCCGACGCTGAACTACATCGTGCTGGCGGTGGGTGCGGTATTCGAAGGTGCGTCGTGGTGGCTCTCGCTGAAAAGCGTGCAGCGTCGCAAAGGCAAGCTGAGCTACTTCGAGGCGTTTCGCACGACCAAGGATCCCACGACGTTCTCCGTGTTGTTCGAGGACAGCGCGGCACTGCTCGGTCTCGCCATCGCCGCGCTCGGTGTGTACCTGTCGCATGCGCTAGGCGACCCGCGCATCGATGGCTGGGCCTCGATCGGCATCGCCGTGGTGCTCGCACTGGCGTCGATCATGCTGGCGCGCGAAAGCAAGGCCTTGCTCATTGGCGAACCGGCGCAACCCAAATTGCTGGCGCAGGTCTGCAGTATTGCGGGCAAGGTAAAGGGCGTGGAAGCAGTGAACGGCATGCTCACCGTGCAGATGGGACCGGACCAGGTGCTGGTCGCGGTGTCGGCGGCGTTCGACGATCGTCTGACCACGGTGGAAATCGAGGAGTGCGTGCGGACGATCGAAGCGCGGACGAAGGAAGCCAGGCTGCCGATCGTGGCGCTGTTCGTAAAGCCGCAGACACCCGAACGCTGGCGCGAGCGCCTGCGCGAGCTGGATGGAACGGGCGAGCCATAAAAAAGATTCTTCACGGCTCCCACCGTTGCTCGTCTGGCTTCTCGCTGCTATAGCGGCTCCCACATGTGCTGTCCGCGACATGTGGGAGGAACAAAAAAGGAGCCGCCCTTGGGCGGCTCCTTTCGGTCACGATATAAAGTGACGCTTCCTGTCGATCAGGAGTGCTCGCCTTCCGTCGGCGGCTTGCCGCGGCCTTCGATATGACCACCGAAGCCCATGCGCATCGCGGACAGCAGGCGCTCGGCATAGGTGTGGTCCTGGCGCGAGCGGAAACGTGCGAAGAGGGCGGAGGTGAGCACTTCGGCAGGCACGGCCTGTTCGATGGCAGCGTTCACCGTCCAGCGGCCTTCGCCGGAGTCGTCGACGTAACCCGAGTAATTGTCGAGTTCGGGGCCCTTCGCCAGCGCGCTGGCGGTCAGGTCGAGCAGCCAGGACGACACGACGCTGCCGCGACGCCAGACTTCCGCGATGTCGGCCATATCGAGCTCGTAGCGCTCGCGTTCCGGCAGGTGAGCTGCGTTGCGGTTCTTCAGGATGTCGAAGCCTTCCGCGAACGACTGCATCATGCCGTACTCGATGCCGTTGTGGATCATCTTGACGAAATGGCCTGCGCCCGCCGGACCGGCGTGCATGTAGCCATTTTCCACGCGCGGATCGCGACCTTCGCGGCCTTCGGTGCGCGGAATGTCGCCTGCGCCAGGGGCCAGCGTCTTGAAGATCGGGTCGAGGTGATCGACCGTGGCCTTGTCGCCGCCGATCATCATGCAGTAGCCGCGCTCCAGGCCCCACACGCCGCCGGACGTGCCGACGTCCACATAGTGCATACCCTTGGCAGCGAGTTCCTCGGCACGGCGCGCGTCGTCCTTGTAGAACGTATTGCCACCATCGATGACGATGTCGTCCTTGCTCAACAGGCCCGACAGCGTCTGAATCGTTTTCTCGGTGATCTCACCGGCCGGCAGCATGACCCAGATCGCGCGCGGCGAGGGCAGCGCCTTGACCATGGCTTCCAGCGAATCGACCGCTTCGCCGCCGTCCTTCGCCAGCGCGGCGCGGGCGTCGGGATTGTTGTCGTAGACCACGGTCTGGTGGCCGTCCCTCATCAGGCGGCGGGCGATATTGCCGCCCATGCGGCCCAGTCCGATCAAACCGATTTTCATGCGTGTGGTCCTCGATGTGTGCAACGTGGGGAATATGCGGATACCCACGCCGGATGCAAGGTATACGTACGGATGACGGGACGGGGCCCCGATGCCATCCGCCATGCTCCGGCTCCGGGTGACCCCTGCAATAGTGCCATGTGAGCATGATGTCTGCCCGTGAATGCACGGGATTGACGGCATGTTGAGCGGTGGCATGGGACCGTCTGGCTCTATTTCAAACGCCGGAGATCACTCATGAGCGATACCCGCCAGGACGAGAAAGAGAAGATCTGGTCGCTGATCAAGGACGCCCGCGTGGCCATGCTGACCAGCGAGCGCGACGGCCGGCTCTACAGCCGCCCCATGGTTGCGTCGCAGAAGGGCTTTGACGGCAGCCTCTGGTTCTTCACCCGAAAGAGCTCGCCCAAGGTGGCTGAAGTCGAAGGACACCGACAGGTCAACGTGGCCTATGCCAGCGCCAGCGACAACAGTTACGTTTCGCTTTCCGGTGTGGCAAACCTCGTGGAGGATCGCGCGGCGATCGAGGCGCATTGGAACGAGTGGATCAAGACCTGGTTCCCGGATGGCAAGGACGATCCCGATCTGGCCCTGCTTCGCGTCGACGTGGACACCGCGGAGTACTGGGATGCGCCGTCGTCGAAAATGGTGCTTGCCTTCGATTATCTGAAAGCTCGCATCACGGGCCAGACGCCTCACGTGGGCGAGAACCGAAAGGTCGACATCCGCTGACCTGACTTACGGCAGGCTGGAGTCCAGCCACCTCGGGCGGTTACGCTCTTGGGTCGCCCCAAGAGTGTGCCCGATGAAAAACGTCGCTCGACTGTGCCTCGCCGCTATCGCCCTCGCAGGCACGCTGGGCGCCACCGCAGCAAACTACGATCCGCGCGAGACCTTCGCCCCGTTTACGTATCCCCAGCCGGTGAACGCCTACCGCTCGGGCAGCGGCATGCCGGGGCCGATGTTCTGGCAGAACAGAGCGGACTACGACCTCGCGGCCACGCTCGATCCGGTCAAGAACACGCTGAGTGGCAAGGCCACCATCCACTACACCAACAACAGCCCCGACGCGCTGGACGTGCTCTGGCTGCAACTGGACGAGAACCGATTCACGGCCGACGCGCGCGGCAACTTCACCGCCGGCAAGACCGAAAAGCGTCACACCGACGGTTATCGCATCGCCTCGGTCACGGTCGGGCAGGGCGATAAGCGAGCCGAGTACGTGGTCAGCGACACGCGCATGCAGGTTCGCCTGCCCGAACCGCTGGCCGCACACGGCGGCAAGGTCACCCTCACGATCGTATATTCCTACGATCTGCCGGGCGACTTCGGCGGCCGCACCGGATTCGCACCGTCGAAGAACGGCAACATCTATGAGATGGCGCAGTGGTACCCGCGCATGTGCGTGTACGACGACCTACGTGGCTGGGACACGGCGCCGTATCTCAACAGCGAGTTCTATCTGGAATATGGCGACTTCGACTACGCCATCACGGTGCCCTCGAACATGATCGTGGCCGGCTCGGGCGAGCTGGTGAACCCCGATGACGTATTGACGGCGACGCAGCGCGAGCGCCTCGCGAAGGCCCGCGAGAGCGATAGCACGGTGATGATCCGCACGCCTGCCGAGGTCACCGATCCCGCGAGCCGTCCCAAGACCGGCGGTACGTTGACCTGGAAGTTCCGCATGAAGAACACGCGCGACGTGGCCTTCGGCGCATCGACGGCGTACGTGTGGGATGCCGCGCGGATCAACCTGCCGGAGGGCCGCAAGGCGCTGGCGATGTCCGTGTACCCGGTGGAAAGTGTGGGTGAGAAAAGCTGGGGCCGCTCGACCGAATATCTCAAGGCATCGGTGGAGCACTTCTCCTCGAAGTGGTACCCGTATCCGTACCCCGTGGCGATCAACGAGGCGGGCTCCGCGGCCAGCGGCATGGAATATCCCGGCATCGTCTTCGATCCGATGAAGGCGCCGGCGAAGGCCTTGCACATGGTGACCGCGCACGAGATCGGCCACACCTGGTTCCCGATGATCGTGGGCAGCGACGAGCGCCGCAATGCGTGGATGGACGAGGGCTTCAATACCTTCATCGACGTGTACGAAGCCGACGCCTTCCATCATGGCGAGTTCGCGCCGAAGCGCGACGGCGAGTACGCGCCCAAGGGCGGCAATCCGGTCGACGAGATTCTGCCCTTGCTCGCCGATCCGAACGCGCCGCCGTTGCTCATGGGTGCCGACATGGTCAAGGAGACCTATCGCCATCCCGCGACCTATTTCAAGGCAGCGCTGGGCCTCGTGCTGCTGCGCGAGCAGATCATCGGCCCCGAGCGTTTCGATCCCGCCTTCCGCAAGTACATCGCTACTTGGGCGTACAAGCATCCGACACCGTCGGATTTCTTCCGCCTGATGGAGAGCGAGGCCGGCGAGGATCTTTCGTGGTTCTGGCGCGGCTGGTATGCCAACAACTGGCAACTGGACATGGCAGTGACGAAGATCGACGGGTCGTCGGTGACTGTGGAGAACCGCGACCAGCTGGTGATGCCTGCGACCTTGCGCGTCACCTTCGACGACAAGTCGACCAAGGACATTCGCGTCCCGGTAGAGACCTGGCAGCAGCATCGGAGTTTCGACGTAAGCGTGCCGGGCGATCGGCGCATCGTGCGTGCCGAGATCGATCCCGATCACGTCATTCCCGACCGCGACCGCTCGAACAATGCCTGGCCCCGCTGAGGTGCGCTCGATGCCGCCACGCGCCGCTGTGTCCAACCTGTTCGCCGTCGTGGTTGCCGCGGTGGCATGGCCGACCCTCTTGCTGCAGTACTGGCTGACCGTATGGTCCGGTCCGCTGGGCGAGGTGACGGTACGCTACTTCAGCTTCTTCACGATTCTCTCCAACCTGCTCGTGGCCCTGGTCGCCGCGGCTGCAGCGACCGGCGGCAACTGGGCACCGTTGCGGTTCCTGCGGGGACCGCGCGTGCGCGGGCTGGCGGCGCTTTCCATCACGGTGACCTGCGCGATCTACGCCACGTTGCTGCAATCGCTGTGGCATCCGTTGGGCCCGCAACTCGTGGCCGACCGTTCATTGCATTACGTGGTGCCGGCGCTGTACGTGTTCTGGTGGGCGGTGCTGCTGCCGCACGGCACGCTGGTCTGGCGCGACGCCCTGCGCTGGCTGGGCTTTCCGTTGCTGTTCGCGGTCTGGACGTTCCTGCGCGGTGCCATCGTGCATGAATATCCGTACCCCTTCATGGACGTGAATCGCCTCGGCTATCCCACGGTGCTGCTCAATGCGGCACTGGTGGGGCTGCTGTTCCTGGTCCTCGGGTTGGGCTTCGTGACCTTGGACAGGGCGCTGGGCCGGCGCACGGCGGCCGTTCGCTAGGGCTTCGTCGCAGCGGGGTCACGACGGTTGGCCTACAATGCCGCCATGATCTTCCGCTGGTTCGAATCCCTCATCGACATCTTCCGCGAGGCGCCTGACCGTGCGCCGCCGAAGGGCGTCGTGCGCTTCTACGCGTACTACCTCGGCCAGGTATGGAAGATCTTCGCCGCGGCCCTGCTGGTGGGCCTTGCGGTAGCGCTGGTCGAAGTCGCGTTGTTCGACTTCCTCGGGCGCGCAGTGGATATGGCGCAGAAGACGCCAGCCGCCATCTTCTTCCAGACCCATTGGCAGACGCTGACCTGGATGGCCTTCGTGGTCGTGGTGCTGCGGCCGTTGTTCATCGGCTTGCACGACCTGCTGGTGAACCAGACGCTCAACCCCGGCATGACCAACATGGTGCGCTGGCAGCATCATCGCTACGTGCTGAAGCAGAGCCTGTCGTTCTTCCAGAACGATTTTGCCGGCCGCATCGCCAATCGCATCATGCAGACGGCGCCCTCGCTGCGCCAATCCGCCGTGCAGGTAGTGGATGCCCTGTGGTACGTGACCGTGTATGCAGGCACGTCCGTCTATCTGTTCGCCAAGGCCGATTTTCGCCTGGCCGTGCCGCTGCTGCTGTGGATCGCCGGTTACGTCGGCATGCTGGTGTACTTCGTGCCGCGGGTGAAAGAGCGTTCGTGGAAGGCGTCCGAAGCACGCTCCAAGCTCATGGGGCGCATCGTCGACGGCTACAGCAACGTGATGACGTTGAAGCTCTTCGCGCATACGCACCGCGAGGAAGCCTATGCCCAGGAAGCCATGCGCGAGCAGACCGACAAGCTCCGTTCGTCGAGCCGCATGGTCACCGGCATGGATGTGTCGATCACCACGCTCAACGGCCTCCTTATCGCAGGCACGAGTGCGCTCGCCCTGTGGCTATGGACACGCGGCAACGTCTCCACCGGGCAAGTGGCACTCGCGGTGGGCCTGGTGATTCGCATCAACAACATGTCCGGTTGGATCATGTGGGTGGTGAACGGCATCTTCGAAGACGTGGGCACGGTGCAGGACGGCATCACCACGCTGGCGCAGGAGCGTACGGTGGTCGATCGCGACGACGCGGTGCCGCTACACGTGACCCGCGGCGAGATCCGCTTCGACGACATCCATTTCCACTACGGCAAGGCCGGCGGCGTCATCGCTGGGCTAGACCTCATCGTACGGCCTGGCGAAAAGATCGGGCTCGTCGGCCCGTCCGGCGCCGGCAAGTCCACGCTGGTCAACGTCCTGCTGCGGCTGTACGACCTGGAAGAAGGCCACATCTTCATCGATGGCCAGGACATCGCGCGGGTCACGCAGGAATCGCTGCGCTCGAACATCGGTGTGGTCACCCAGGACACGTCGCTGCTGCATCGGTCGATTCGCGACAACCTTCTCTACGGCCGCCCCGATGCCACGGAAGAGCAGTTGCTGGCAGCCGTGCGCCAGGCGCGCGCCGATGAATTCATTCCGGGCCTGTCCGACGGGGAAGGGCGCACCGGGTTCGACGCCCATGCGGGCGAGCGCGGCGTCAAGCTGTCCGGCGGCCAGCGCCAACGCATCGCCATCGCGCGTGTGCTGTTGAAAGACGCGCCGATCCTCGTACTCGACGAGGCCACCTCAGCCCTCGATTCCGAAGCCGAGGCAGCCATCCAGGAAAGCCTGGAAACACTCATGCAAGGCAAGACGGTGATCGCCATCGCCCACCGCCTGTCCACCATCGCAAAGATGGATCGCCTGGTGGTGATGGAGCACGGCGCCATCGTGGAAACCGGTACGCATTCCGAGCTGATCGCCCGCGGTGGCCTGTACGCACGCTTGTGGGCGCATCAGACCGGTGGGTTTGTTGGCGTGGAGTGAGTCGGTCCAAGCTTGTCATGTTGTGGGAGCCGCCGTGGCGGTGATTACCCAACGAAGCAAACGGTGGGAGCCACCCTGGTGGCGAAAAGCCAACGAAGCGGTGTAGCTGCAAGGCAAGTTCCCATCGCCAGCAGGCTGGCTCCCACCTGCAAGCTCCCGTCGCCGCCATGGCGGCTCCCACAGGCGGGCCATCGCGTTAGGCCATGGCATCGGGCTGGACGGGGAAACGTCGACGGGCGACGTGCCTGCAAACAAGTCCCGTGACGAGCATGGATGGCACATTGAACCATCCTGCGAAAGCGAGCGCGCAGTCAGATTCATGCGTGCTTACCGAGAAATCAGAACTAGATACATGTCGGCGTTTTGTTCCTACGTCGGATCGCTATCCCGGCGCCAAGGCAAAACGCAACGGATGAAATCGCGCCAAAGACTGCACCGGGTAGAATTCCGCTGATCGCCGAGTTCCACGCAATCTGCTTGGCAAATGACTGATCTTTCATCTGCGGCCAGTAGTTCATCTCAAAGTTGAAGGCAGCCATAACGACGGCTCCGACAAGCACGCCAGCAAGGCAAAGTCGGATCGCGGTTAGCTGTCCCTTGGATCGCAGCCAAAGAGCAAGAGGCAGCCCGACGATCGTCGATGCAGCCAGGGAGATGGGCAATGCGACCAAAACGACTAGCAACGGTGGGACCATGATCCTGTCGGGTGACGATTCAAGGAGGGTCGCCAAGAGGGTAGGCGACACAGCGCCTGCGATCACGCCTATAAACAAGGGGCGAGCGTGCTGTGCGTGCTCCATCACTTCGTCTCCGTCATTGGCTTGTCGGTGGTAGTTGGCGCTGGATCGGTTATGGCCCATGCCATGCCTAGCCAGCCAAGAAATTTCTGACTCGTCGGCTCAGGAAGAAATAAGCGCTCAGGGCTGCGAGCTGTGCAGTCGCAAAGAAGAGATCAAGGAAGTGATGGCGACTTGCGTAGCTGACGCCGTTTATCCCTTCGATCGCATAAGCAGCGATGTAGAACCCCGCGAAGCCGGATAGATAGGCTAGCCGACCGAGGCGCCGAGCTCGAAGCAACAAGATTCCCGCGCTGAAAAAAAGGCCAACCGCCGCAACGAGTACGAGTCCGCTCCCGTTAACCCACCAGTCCCTAAGTTCGATCTTGCTGTGACCGACAACGGCGCCGCCTGGGATGATCGTCGCAGCTACCAGCAGCACCGACATCAGCGAGAGCAACGTCAGAACCTTTAGAGGTCCAGGCATCCGCACAAAGTTGGCGGTGATGTCGTTCATGTCCAATCCCTTGCCGCCTCAATGCCGATAGATCATCGAACCCTGGTCCAAATCGTTTCGCTGATGCGCGGCCGTACGTCGGTTGATGGATACAAGCATGCTGTTGCGATGCTCGTTTGATGACAACTTGCCTAGGATCTCATCAATCTGTCCACACAGGTCTTCTGGCTCTCGATCGCTGGCCGTTAGCCTCCACATGCCAGTTCTGGCGATGCTCACTCGCCCGGTTGAGTTGCCGAGTTCATCGCCCATGTGCTGAGAATGCGTAGGGCCGCTCCCAAGCATTGAGCTGATCTTGTCGGGCACGAGTAAGTCGCCAGCGATACGCAAGGTGGCTCTAGAGCGTTCAAAATACGGCATGTTTCACCTGCCTATCGTCAGAGTCCATGGTTCTCCTGGGTGAGCCACCGTTAACGTCGTCGACGAAAGGTCACCACATCTAAGTCAGCCACGTCTCGCCGGAAGTTGATGATCTGGATAGTTCGAACTGCGCTACGCGCAGAGTCTGGCTGTCTACGAAAAGCTGGGCGATCCAGCTGTCCCTGGCTGACGAGCTAATCAAGCTCAGGCGAGCTTTGGCCAGACCACGCCGATGACACTCACCAAGATGAGACATGCGATCCAAATTGCCCCTATGAATCTCCACATGGATCTTCGAAGCGCCAGCCCTTCGTTGGTCAGCAAGCGGTCGATGAATAAAGCATTCAGAGGATTCCCCATGGTCAGTCGCTCGTATTCAGTGCTTCCCTTGGGGGCGTATTTGACACCACCAACAAGGAATCGAACCACGAAGAAAGACAGGCAAAGCAGTGTGGCCGCAATCGTCCCGAAAAGTAGGTAGCTGGTCAACGTTTCTATCCCGAAAGCGGTTTCGTTAATCGTATTACCTTTCATCGATTCATTGATGCTGCGCCGAACCCGCACCCGCCGACGCTGCCCGGTCGGGGAGCGGTCGCTTCACCAGGTAACGGAAATGCTTCCCTCTTTGCTTCGTCGAGCCTCCTGATTTCCTCTTTGGCCTCCAGGGTGCTTTCCGAAAGGATCTTCTCGGGTGCACTGGTACGAAGACACACTCGCATCGAAGGAAGATGTTAACTAGGCGGGTTATAGACTGGTGATGCCTTCTTCGCTTCCAAAAAGCTTTTCGTGCCATGGGGCCTCAGGCCGCTGGAAATAGCCAAGGTCCTCAGGAGCGATATGGTCTCGAATTGGGAGAAGTGGATAGCTGTAGCGTGTGAGGAGAGCAATGAGGTCAAATGCCCCGGTCCGCGTCAGGTATGGACTGCTGAGGTCAATGCGAAGATTGCCGGCCTATATTCCGTTTACTTTTGCGATTCCTTCGATGGATTCAAGCCACGCATAAAAATACTTCTCGTCGTAATACGACAAGTAGCGCTGTTCCTTGAAGACGATGAAGCTATCGTTGGGCATCAATGTAGATTCACTTTGAGTCATCGATATGTTTTCCTGGACGAGCGTTGATATTGCCATTGACCTGCGCACGAAAAATGTAGCCAGCACATGGTAAGTTCGATGTTATTGGGAGCGATCTAGTGGCGCTGAGTCGATGCTGTAGATCGGTACTACTAGTCCGCGGAGAGCAAATGATCAATGTCGATAACTGCGCCGATTGTTCCCGCAAAAAGTGACATCGAAGGCGGAATCATGATGGACGGGATTCGCCCATCCATGCCTTGAATTGCTATCGTAAGCACGGCAGATCCTTCGGCGGCAAAGTGGCGAAATATGTCGGTGCGTGGCAAGAGTTTATGTTCGAGCTCCTGCCAGCATGCTTCCAAAGATCCTTGGGGACTCTTCATCGACTCGATCGACCAGAGGTTCGATCTCGGAAGAACGCGAACTGGGTCGCGTTCGCCCTTAAGCAATGCGGTCGATGGCTCTATACCTGTAGCCGCCGAAATCTCGCGCGGGGGTGTCGTGGTATTTCCGAGAGAGAGCGAGATATACATATAGTCAGGCATCACTTTCACCCATCAGAGTTCGGTCAAGTTATTACGGCCGCTATCGTCTAGAGTGCCCACACTTATGCCGTTTCCTTTTCGCTTACACCACACAGTGATCCGGTCAATGCAGGGCCGGCATGGGGATATCGGGGAGATAAGTTCCGATCGACGTCGGCGACCGTGCCACTAATGCAAAGCCGTCCCCATCAAAAATTGGAACTATGGCTCGGCTAGGCGACCGTGCGCTGCATCGGGTGATACTTGGTTACAGCTTCACTTGGTAGGGCTCAGTGGGGGCCCAATACCAAACGCCTGACGGTTCCTTTCGACCACTTCCTCCAACAAAGCAACCGCCGCATCTGGATCTTCCCTCAGGCGCCCAAGAAGAATTCGGCCTAGCTCTTCGTCGCGCTTTCCCAGGCGAGCCAACATCTCGTTGAACATCGCTTCGAGCATTTCTTTAGCCAGAGTAAATTGCTTGGCAAGGACCCATCCTGAAGCAAGCACGAGGTGGGCGTGCGGATTCAGCATGGCCTCTGAGCCCTCTAAGTAGTGCAAGAAGCTATGCAAACTCATCGGCGATCCGGGCCGCAGTACCTCGGCAAACTCTGGCCGAGCCAACACTCGCTCAACAACTTGCTCGTCAGCAAGTTCATCCTTGGCAATAAACCCATCATTCTCCAAGCGACTGCTGTAGAGAAGATTCTCACCAAACGCATCGAAAAGTGGAAAACGAAATCGCCACAAATATATGCCTTGAGGCCGGTACTCCAGGAGAAAACCTTGCAAGACAAGGTCGCAATCCTTGCGAAAAAAGTAGCCCCCCGAATGCGCTAAGCCATCGACACGTTGACATAGGAGACGAGCAATCGAACGCTTATTCATCTATCTAATGACCTACCGGGTAAATGGGTGCGATGACGTCCCTGCTGGGAGATTAGCACCGTAGGCATTCGCCTGAGATCTGCTGATGTAGCTCCAGCCGGTTTTGAGGTCGTAGACGGCGGCGAGCCCGGCTTGAAGAGATTCAAGTCGGTAAGCCCGGACGCGTCGAACGACGTCAACGGGTTGCCACTGGCGTAAATGTATGTGCTGATGCCACCGGTCAAGCCTAGCGGATCGCTCTGAACATAGCGTCCGCTTACGGCCTCGTAATCGCGATTGACGTTGTAGCTTAGCCCGCTCTCCGCGTCAAAATACTGCCCAGGTAACCACACCCTTGACGCACCCCTGCGCCGACACCGGTGGCTGGCCTTAACACGGCGCGGTGTTGTACTGAGCGGTTCGCAGCGTGCAGCGAAACCGCAACTTAGTTCGCTCCCCCCTAGGGATGTGCCTTACTGGGGGTGTCCGCCGTGTAAACGTCTAGCGAGAGATCCAACCCGAGGTTCGACAACGCCGCTAACAAATTGCTTGGTAGGGCGTCGCCGCTGTCCTTGTCGAGGAACCACCCAACAAAAAGCTCGGTCTTCGCACCGCTTTGCCTCAGCTTGCCCAACGCAGAAGCGAGGTGATTCAACTGACGCACGCAAGATGACAATGCATCTGCTAACCCGATGCGCTGCCTATCCATAAGTCGAAACGTCACGTAGGTGTTCTCCCACACGCCATCAAGCACACGACCACTAGGCGCTGTTCTGATTTCGCCCTTGGTCCATTGTCTCGCTGGTGTGAGGCTAAGCGAAGCCACGATGTCAGCAGCAGTGAGGTCTTGGCTGAAGATTCTCAGGCTGACAGAAATTGTCATGAATAAATCACTCACTGCGTGTAGTCCCCGTAGTTTCCGTGATTCACAGCGTTTCCCTCATGGTCACCCGTGATGACATCACCATTGGGCGCAATTCCCGTCCAATCTTGGGGGCCAGCGCCAACGCCGTGTTTGATGTCATGAACATCGTCCTTGCTGAGACCGGTCTGGTCAATCGGTTTTGTCCCCCCTGGGCAGTTCTTCGGTTTCGAACCGGGTTTCGGGGTTGAATGATGCGACATCCAGTCTGCGTAATCGGAGAGGCCAGCGGGGACATTTGTGGGAACGCAATAGGGTCCAATGCAAGCCCAGACCGGAGTTGCTGGACCCCAGTTAGGGAGAGACGAGGCAGCTGGCGTTCCATCGTAAGGCAGTGGCGGGGCCACGACTGGGCGAGGCACGGGGATTACTACCTGAGTACCAAGAGGATCAGCGTACGCCAGCGGCGACCCGGTCACGTAAGAGTAGGTGGCTGCTCCTGCTCTCAAGCCGATGGGATCGCTCTGGATATAGCGTCCCGTTGCCGCTTCGTAGTCGCGGTTGACGTTGTAATTCAACCCGCTCTCGGCATCGAAGTACTGGCCGGGGAAGCGCAGGTTCAGCACGAACCCGCTCGCCGACGTCGGCAACACCTCGCCGAACGGATGTCCCTGGAATGCCCATGTCCAAATGATCGCGCCTTTGCTGTCACTCACTGCCCTGGGAGATCCGAGCGCATCGGCGTGTACGTACCCCACCGTCAACGTGCTCCCGCTGCCATCGACGATGGCGACGGGCAGGTCTTCCAGCCAGACATAGTCTCTTGCCGTAGCGCCATACTCGCCCAGCAAGCGGCTATTTTCGTCGTAGATGAATCGCGTGGTCGCCGCGGCTGGCGTCGTCACCGTCTTCGACAGACGCTCGCCCAGCGCGTTATAGACGTAGGTGCCCACAACCGATCCGTTTCTCTGGACCGAGCTCATGCGGTTGCGATCGTTGTAGGTATAACCGAGTGTCTCGCCTGCAGCCGTGCTGCCCGTGGTGTTTCCGTTGGCGTCATGCGTGCGGGTAGCCGTTCCGATACTGGTGAGCCAGTGAGTGCCAGCCTGGTAGCCATATACACCTGTAGCCAACCCGGGTGCGGTCTTGCTTAGCCGGTCGCCCGTCTGGTTATACGTATACGTCTCGATCGCCGTGTTGTTCGCGTCGTTTACGGAGGTCAGGCGGTAGAGCGGATCGTAACCGTACGATTCCGTGGCAGGCGATGCTCCCGGGGGCGACCCCAGCGAGACGAGGTTCCCCATGACATCGCGGGCGAAATGCAGGTTGAGTACCGGGCTGGTAACGTCGGTTACCGCGAAGTTCGCGTCGTAAGTCCGCTTGATGTTCTGTCCGTTGCCCAACGTGTAGCTTGTTATCGGTCCAAACGGTAAGTACGTGACGTTTCCGACCACGGATTGGGAGAAGCCGGGCGAGCTGAAAGTGATCGACGCAACACGCCCACGGTTGTCTCGGTAGTAGGTGAGTTTGCTGCCATTGGGATAGGTGAGCGTATCCAGGCGATCGGCGCGAGTGTAGGTATACACGGTCGTATCTGTTTGCGAGCCGAGTGCCTGGGATTTCTGGGTCAGGTTGCCCCGTTTGTCGTAGCAATAGGTGGTTGTGACGGCCGATTCCACGATCCGAGTCAGTCGCCCGACCGGAGAGGAGCCGGGGCATCCGGTTACGCTGTCCGGTTCATCGTAATGCCAGGACACATTGGCTTCGGCGTGCGGATACGTAGCCGAGATGCGCCGGTCGAGCGCGTCATACGTGTAGCTGACCGCGACGCCGCGCGCATCGGTAGCGGTCGTCACATTGCCGGCATCGTCGAACGTTGCCGCCGATTGGCCGGTATCCGGGCTGACGTGATCGACAACGTCGCCGAAGGCGTTGCGTGTGTAAGTCGTCGCTAAACCTTCGGGATCGCTCACGCCCACCAGGCGATCGAGCGGGTCGTATTGCACGATGGTTTCGGTATGGTGCGTGGCCGCAGACTTGCCACCGGCGTCGCCTATCGTCGCAATGAGCCGATTGAGACCGTCATAGGACGTCTTTGTCTGCACGCCCAGGCCGTCCACGGACTCCAGCAGATTGCCGTTACCGTCATAGGCCGAAGGCGCACTCGAGTCCGCGACAACACGATTCAATCCGTCGAGCATGCCGGTCAGTCGTCCAAGGGCGCTATACGTTCTTGTGACACCTTTGATCACCGTTCCCGAGGAATTGATGACCTGTTCCTGCACGCGGTTACCGGCTGCGTCCAGGACATAGTGAATGCGATTGCCGGCCGGGTCCTTGATGTCCGTGAGTCGGCGCGCACTGTCATAAGCAAAGTTCGTCACGATGCCGGTGGGATCGGTGATGCTCTCTACATTGCCGTACGAGGTATAGGAGATCGTGGTGACGGCATCGCTCGAAGAACTCGATCCATCCGCATTGGCTCGCACCGTCTTTGTCTGAAGCCAACCCCGCGCCATGTATGTGAAGTCGGTGATGACGCCATTGGCATCGATGACTCGTGTGGGGCGACCCGCCCCGTCGTACCTGGCGATCGTCGTAACGTGGCCCATGGCATCCGTTATCGACTTCAAGTCGCCATGGTGCCACTGCGTGCTGTCGTCCATGTAGTACTGGTAGGTGGTCGTCTGTACCGTGTCCTTTCGCGGTCCGGTACGGGTCAGCAGCAGCCCGGCCACGGGGCATTGCGTCGCGTCGACCACCGTGCAATAGGTGTACGTCCAGCGCCTGACGCCGGATGGGACCGCCCCGGAGGGCGAGCAGGTGTAGTTGGCGGCGGTAGTCACGGCCAAATCGGCCTCGCATTGCGCGAGCAGCAGGCCGGTCGGTCCGTAGACGCGGCTTGTGGCCGTGATCGCGGTGCCGCTTCCGTCGAGCACGCGTGTTATCAGTGGAAGGCGAAGATTCGTGTCCCACGTGGTTTCGATGCGCCGCTCTTCCGGCTTGCCGACGGCCTCCCGCTTTGCTTCAAGCAACCCCAGCGCATCGTAGGTCGTCTGCGTCGTGACGCCATTGAAGTCGACCATGCTGGCGGGGAAGCCGCGCGTATCATAAGTGCGCGACTGCCATAGCTGACCGCAATCCGGCGCGCAAGGGCCACTGAGCGAGCTGACTCGCATCAATCCATCAATGGACACGGGCGTCAGCCGCACGGTGTTGCCCAGCGGGTAGGTGATGGCCGACGACCCATCGGCCTGATAGGCAATCTTTGTGGTGCCGACGTTCCCATTGAAGGACGACGATGTGGCTCGACCGAGATCATCGTAGGTAATGCTCTCGTAGCGCACGCCGTTCTCGTTGGTGATCCCTGTCAGCGCATTGGGCAGGGGCGTTGCCCCGATAAATTCGCTCTCGTTATAGAGATATCTACGTACCTCGTCATTGGCATATACGACCTGGCTCAGGTTGGATGACGAAGAACCGTAGTTGTAGGCAAGGCGCTTGCCGTCCGGCAAGCTGACAAGCTTGAGCCGCGACGAGCTGTCATAGCTGAAGACGAGCTGGCGACCTTTCGAATCCGTGACCGTGGAAAGCAGCCCGATGGCCGGAGAAGCGGTGGTCGTATAGCTAAGGGTAATCCCTTGCCCATCCTGGCCGATCACCGAAATCAGACGGCCCGTCAGGTCGTAGGTTTCGGTCTGGCGCGTGCCGCCAACGAACAGGCTGTAGCCGATGGTTTGGCCTTGTTGATCCTGTTTGTCCGTGAGAACGTCCGTGGGCATGTCCGTGGTCCACGGACTTGCGCTGTCGCTTCGCGTATAGGTGGCCTGCTTCCCGTCGGGACGCAGAACAACGATGGAGGTGGCGGGAGCGCCCGTTATGCTCAGGGACCGATCGAAAACGTGCCGCCAGCGAAAGCCCATGGTTGCGGGCGCGGTCGCACCATTGCTGTTGTAGAAGCGCCTGAAGGTGAGCCAGGGGCCGCCGTCGAAGTCGTCTTCTTGGAGGTGGAAGTTGCCCGTCGATGCATCGATGGGATCGCCGACCACGCTTGCGCCCATGGCTTCCGCGCAAGACGAGCCATTGGCGTTGCCGCTTGCCGTGCCGCCGCTGCCGGTGCCGGACCTCGCGGAACCTAGTCCGCCGTCGCATCGCGCGCCGCTACCCAGGTTCTTGGTCGCCTGACCGCCATAGCGCGTGATGTCGACCGTGCCGCTGCTGCATCCGGATTGGGTGGAACTCCATGTGCCCTGCAACCGCGTGCCGTCCCGTGTTTCGGACAATGTGAGCGAGATCGACGTCTTGCACCCCGTCGCGCTTCCGCCTTGGCCGATGAGCGTGTCGTCGGCGGTGGTCAGAAGGCTTCCGGAGACGTTGCCCGTCAGCGACCACAGGTACCATCCGTTTGCGTTGTCCAACGGCGTCGTGAGGCGGGTGCCCGTGACATGACCCGTGGCGTCCTGCGTGAGCTTGAATTCCTCAGCCCAGTCGGCGGCCGTCGAGTCCCCCGATGCGTGCAGGTTGCCATGCCACGTGCCGGTGACGTCGACAGCCGGTTCGGCCGATGCATCGCTGGTGGTGACTTGCGTTGGGGCAGCCGATCTTACGGCGCGTGTCTGAACGGGTGAGCGCGAGGCTTCCTGGCTCTTCGCGACGGGCGTCGCCGCCATCGACCCGATGAAGATCACAAGAATCACGAGTTGTGAGGTGAAGCCCACAAGACCCTTTGCGCGGGCGAGCCGATGTGCCCCCCCGTCCTTGAGTTACCCGAATGCACATCGTTCGTTCCTGATCGGCTTTGTATGGCGCGCGGGAGGCCATGCGCGCAGCGGGAGAGGATAGGTGCTCAAGAATTTGCCATCTGTAGGCGAACGCCTACATGGGCGGCGTAGCAGTGCACATTTCCGGCAAGCTCCTGCCGGGCGTGATCGGAGGCACGAAATCCGCTCGCCGACGAATTTCTGACTCATGGCAGTGCGGCGGCGTTAGCTTCTCGCCACCAGGGTGGCTCCCACCGAAGCGGTGTAGCAGCGAGGCAACTTCCCATCGCCAGCAGGCTGGCTCCCACCTGCAAGCTCCCGTCGCCGCCATGGCGGCTCCCACAGGCGCCAGTTGTGAATCCCGCGAAAGGCTGCATTGCAGAAGATGCGCTTGTGCGTGGCGCCGGGGCGGCGACAATGGGCGTTCTCGCTGAGTGAGGTTCGCATGTCTGCCGCCGATACCCCTGTGCAAATGATCGCTCCCCCGGTGGAGCGCGACTGGCGTACGCCGGTCGAATTGGTGTCGCTGGGCGCGATCTGGGGCGGATCGTTCCTCTTCATGCGTGTGGCGGCGAAGGATTTCGGCCCGTTCCCGATGGTTGCGACGCGGCTACTGTTCGGCTCGGTGATCCTGTTGCCGCTGCTGTGGCGGGCCCGCGCGAGCATCCGCCTCTCGCATCTGTGGAAGATGCTAGCGCTGGGCGCCTTGAGCGCGGCGATACCTTTCACGCTGTTTGCCTGGGGTGCGGAGCGTGCGCCGGCAGGCATCGGCGCCATCGCCAACAGCATGACGGTACTGTTCGCCGCGCTGGTGGCCTTCATTGGGTTCGGCGAGAAGATCGGCACGCGCAAGGCCATCGCGCTGGTCGCGGGCTTTGTCGGCGTGGTGGTGCTCGCCAGTGGTCGTACCGCGGGCGACAACGTGGCGCCTGCCGCGCTCGCGGGTGCCGCGGCGTCGTTCTGTTATGGGCTGGCCGCCAACCTCATCAAGCGATACCTCGCGGACATCGCACCGACCGCTGTCGCGGCGGGCTGCCTGCTCGGTGCCACGCTGCTGATGGCGCCGCTGGGCTGGCTTACCTGGCCGACGGCGCCGATCCCCGGGAAGTCGTGGCTCGCGGTACTGGCCCTTGGCGTGGTCTGTACCGGGCTCGCGTATGCCTTCTATTTCCGTCTGATCCAGCGCATCGGCGCGCCGCGCGCAGCGACCTCCACCTACCTCGTGCCCCTGTTCGGCGTGGGCTGGGCGTGGATGTTCCTCGGCGAGGCCTTGACCCCGACCATGGCCGTGGCGGGCGCGATCATTCTGGGCAGCGTGATCTTCAGCCAGAAAAGCAAGGGCTGATCGGTCCCTTTCCCGCGGGGGCGTGGCGTGGAATAGTCACGGCTCTTCTTTGCCGTCGGGGTCCTTCATGTCGCGTCTTCGCCACCTTCTCGCCTTTGGCGTCGCCAGCTTCGCCTTTGCACTTGCCGCGCAGGCCCAGGACGCGCCTGCCGCATCGCCGGCTGCATCCGTCGATGCAAAGCCGGCCGCGCTGGCCGACTTCGATGCCTATGTCGATGCCGTGCGCAAGCAGTTCGACGTGCCCGGCATCGCCGTGGCGATCGTGAAGGACGGTCGGATCGTGATGGAATTCGGCTCGGGCGTGCGCAAGCTCGGCGAGCCGGCGAAGGTGGACGCGCATACGCAGTTCGCCATCGCCTCCAACACCAAGGCCTTCACCGCTGCCTCGCTGGCGATCCTCGCCGACGAGAAGAAGCTCGACATGAACGACCGCGTGATCGATCGCTTGCCGTGGTTCCAGATGTCCGACCCGTACGTGACCCGCGAGATGCGCGTGCGCGACCTGCTCGCGCATCGCAGCGGCCTCAGCCTCGGTGCGGGCGATCTGCTTTACTGGCCTGCTACGACGTACACCACCCAGGAAGTGGTGCAGCGCTTGCGCTATGTGCCGCTGACCAACAGCTTCCGCGCCGAGTACGCGTACGACAACATCCTGTTCGCCGTGGCCGGGCTCGTGATCGAGCAGGTCTCCGGCAAGCCGTGGGCCGACTTCGTGCGCGAGCGCATCTTCACGCCGCTGGGCATGACCGAATCGCAGACGCATGCGCCGACCAGCATCGGTGCGAACGACGACATCGCTACCGGCCACGCCAAGTTCGACTTCAAGGATTTGAAGCCGGTGGCGCCGATGTCGTGGAACAACAACCAGGCGGCGGGCGGCATCTATTCGAGCGTGCACGACCTGTCGAAGTGGATGACGATGCAGCTCGACGGCGGGCGCTATACCGATAGCGCCGGTAAGCAGCAACAGTTGTTCAGTGAGAAGCGTCAGGCGGAGATGTGGTCGCTCATCACGCCGATTCACATCAACGAACCCAGCGTGCCGGAATTGAAGGCCGCCAAGCCGAACTTCTCCGGCTACGGCGAAGGCTGGTTCGTGTCCGATTATCGCGGGCACAAGCTCGTCTGGCACACCGGCGGCTGGCCGGGCATGGTCTCGCGCGTCACGCTGGTACCGGACCTCAAGCTGGGCGTGGTGGTGCTGACCAATCAGGAGTCGGGTGCCGCATTCCAGGCGGTGACGATGCGTGCCCTGGACGCCTTCATGGAAGCGCCGAAGACCGACTGGATTGCCGCCTACGCGGCCAGCGTCAAGAAGGCGGAATCGGGTGCGGACGACAGCATGAAGCAGCACGAGGCAGCGCGCATGAAGGGTGCGAAGCCGTCGCTGCCGCTCGACGGTTACGCCGGCACGTATCGCGATCCTTGGTACGGCGACGTCAAGGTGACGAAGGAGGGCGGCAAGCTGGTGATGCGCTTCACGAAGACCGCGCAGCTCACCGGCACGTTGGAACCATGGCAGCACGACACCTTCATCGCACACTGGAACGATCGCTCGCTCAACGGCGACGCCTTCGTCAACTTCGCGCTCGATCCGGATGGCAAGGTGCGCGAAGTGCGCATGGAGCCGGTGTCGCCGCTGACCGACTTCAGCTTCGACTTCCAGGATCTGCGCCTGACGCCGGTCAAGGATTGACGGCGGCGGCGCTTGCGGCGACCCACGCTCGTCACGGCCACCGATCAGTTCGACGTATCGGGATCGGTGGCCGACTTCGGTGCACCGGCGGCGGTGGGTCCCGTAAGTTCGGGCGCGCCGCCGCCCGTGCGCAGTACCAGGTCCTGTGGCCGCAGTAGGGGAATTTCCGCACCACGCAGACGCGCCAGGATGTCGAAGAGCAGGTCGCTCTTCACACCGCCGGCGTCGCGCGGGCTTCCCACGTAGCAGATGGCCATGAAGGTCATGGCGGTGCGATCGACGTTGTCGAGCATCACCAGCGGCGCGGGATTTTCCTGCACCGACGCATGCGCCCGCATCGCTTCCAGCATGTGTTCGCGAACGTCCACGGGATCGCTGTCCAGCGGCATCGGCAGCTTGAAAAGCACGCGCCCCTGCGGGTTCGCCATGGTCATGTTGCGCACCGGCTTCGTGATGAACGACGAGTTCGGCACGATGATCGTGGAGCGGTCGGCGACCTGGATCTCCGTGGCGCGCACATTGATGCGGCGCACGTCACCCTCGGCATCGTCGAGCACCACCCAGTCGCCCACCTTCACCGGACGCTCGGCGAGCAGGATCAGGCCCGACACGAAATTCTGCACGATCGCCTGCAGGCCGAAACCGATACCCACGGAAAGCGCCGACGCGACCCAGGCCACGTTCTGCACCGAGAGGCCCATCGCCAGCAAGGCGATCGCCACGACCACCACCACACCCACGTAGCCCAGCAGGGTGGTGAGCGAGCTGCGCATGCCGGGATCGAGACTGGTGCGCGGCAGGTACTGCTCGGCCATCCAGGACTTGATGACCCGCACAGCCACCAGGCCCAGGAAGAACAGGGCAATCGAACTGAGGATCTGGCTCGGCTTCAGCTCGACGTCGTAGATCTTGAACGACTGCAGCTTGCTGCCGATCACCATGATGTCGGCGGCTCCCGCACCGAAACCCGAAAGCACGGCGGTGAGACCAAACAGGAACAGCCCGAGGCGAACCACGCCGGAGAGCAGCACGCCGGCCTGATCGAGCAGCTTCGGATGCGTGCCGAAGATCGCCTGCGCGCGGGCACTCATGGGGCCCTTTTCCGACAGCAATGTTTCGAAGAGGTCGTCGACCAGGCGCATCGCCAGGTATGTGGCCGCGACAACGATGGTGGTCCACACCACCTGGCCGGCGACGAACGAGGCGAAGGCAATGAAGCCCGTCAGCAACCCGATCCACGCCGCGACGATGGCGATCCATGCCGCTGCGATGAACAGGCTCGCCCAGATCGGACGCGGCGGGGGAGGGGTGCCATCCTCGTCGTGGTGATGCGTACGGCCGAGTCGCTGCAGTGCGAGCGCCGTGAGTACGGTGAGCACGATCGCCTGCAGACTGCTGGTAAGGACGGTAGCGGCAAGGCTGGTGCCGATCGTGTGGTTGAGGATCTTCAGGAAATAGAAGAGCACCACCGCGAGCGAGATCAGCATCGGAAACCGACGCAGCGCCATGGCGGTTTCGTCGGGAATGGCGGGCAGGCGCCACGAAGGCCGCTTGGCCGAGATGAGTGCGCGACCCAGGCCCGCGACGAACGCGCCAAAGAAGACGAGATGCACGATCGCCAGCGCGACGCCGTCGGTCTCCTCGCTGAAGGTGTCGTTCCAGTTGAGACCGAGGTAGAACAACTGCGTGCCGAGGCCGGTGGTGAGCGTCGACGTGAGCGCGATACCGAGAATCAACGCGGAACGGCGCAGGCGGCCCGGCGGCATGCGATTGGCGGTGAGATGGCGGACGCGGTGCTCGATATAGAAGCGCACGCCGGTCATCAGGAGCAGGCCCATCACCACACAGGCAATGAGTGCGGTGCGATTGCCGTTCGTCCAGCTGTTCGCGACGTCGGACTGGACCGTCTGGGCGAATTCGCGCAGGTTGGCCGAGTCGCGCGGGAACGCCGCGGCAGGTTCGGACCAGAACGGCCGCGACAGCGGCGAGTTGGTACGCCGGGAAATGGTTTCCTGGAAACGAATGCGGCGCAGGTCGGCCAGTTGGTTGGCGGTCTGTTGCGCCTCTAGCGCCAGGCCGTCCACCTGTTTGATCTGCGCGTCGACCGCATCGAAGGCCTTCTTGGCGTCCTTGCGCGTCGCTGCCAGTTCAGGCGCTTCCTTTGTGCCCGTGGCGGGCGGCGGGCCCAGTTGATCGAGCCGCGCCTTCGCGGCGTCGCGTGTCGGCTGCAGCGTCGTGGAGACTTTCTGCGCCTGGGAGGCGACGTCGGAGGACTTGCTGCGCAGGTCGTCCAGCGCGGCATCGGTGATCTTGTCGTCCTTCATGGCCTTCTCGATCTGGTCGAGCTGGCCGCGCAAGTCGTCGATCTGCTGGGCGGGGCTGGGGCTGGCGTCGTCCGCCTGCGCGAAAGTGGCCCCGGAACCGGCGAGGAGGAGGGCGACGAAGAATATTCTCAGGATACGCATGGGTGGATCATCGAAGGCAGGGACTACCAAGGTCAAACGCGCCATATGCGTTAACCTCAGTGAACGGCGCGTGCGCAGGCGTCCCATTGCCGCATTGCAGCTTTGCCGCCCACCACGACGCGGCTATTCTGCCGCCCCTTTCTCCACGCCTGGAAGCTCCCATGCGCAAGATGATCGTCGCCGGTAACTGGAAGATGCATGGCTCCCGCGCCATGGCCGACGCGCTCGTCCGCGAGGTGGTCGAAGGCATGCCCGATGGCGTGGACGTGCTGGTCTTTCCCCCCGACGTCTATATCGGCGAGCTGGTGCACAAGTACCGCGACCGCGGCCTGCGCTTCGGCGCGCAGGACCTTTCCGAGCACCATGTGCCCGGTGCGTATACCGGCGAGGTCTCCGGCGACATGCTGCGCGACGTGGGGGCCACGTGGGTGCTGGTCGGCCATTCGGAACGTCGCCAGTACCAGCACGAGGGCGACGAGTTGCTGGCAAAGAAGTTCGAGTCGGCCTGCCGGGCGGGCCTGACGCCCATCCTCTGCGTGGGTGAGACCTTGGAAGAACACGAGGCCGGCATGGCCGAAGAAGTGGTCGGCCGGCAGTTGGCCGCGGTGATCGATCGCAATGGCATCGCCTGTTTCCGCGACGCTGTGGTGGCTTACGAGCCGGTCTGGGCCATCGGTACGGGCCTCACCGCGACCCCGGCGAAGGCACAGAAAATTCATGCGTTCATCCGTAGCCAACTGGCAAAAAAGGATGCTAATATCTCGCTCCTGACCCGGGTGCTTTACGGCGGAAGCGTCAAGCCGGCCAATGCGGCCGAATTGTTCGCCCAGCCTGATGTGGACGGGGGACTGATCGGCGGCGCCGCTCTGGTGGCTTCCGATTTCCTGGATATATGCGCCGCGGCGCGTCGATAACTCGCGACACGGCAAAAACAAGAAGACATGTTCATTCTCTTCAGCGTTTTCTATATCCTGATCGCCGCGGCGATGATCGTGCTGATTCTGATGCAGCGCGGCGCCGGTGCGGAGGCAGGTTCCGGATTCGGTGGCGGTGCTTCCGCTACGGTGTTCGGCGCGCGTGGCTCTTCGAGCTTCATGACCCGCGCCACGGCAGTACTCGCCGCTCTGTTTTTCTTGCTCAGCCTCGGCATGGGCATTTACCTCGGTCGTTCGGGTAACCCCCAGCCGGCCGCGGATCTTGGTGTGATGTCTGGCGCTACCACGCCGGCCGCTCCCGCCAACAACGCTCCGGTGACACCGGCCGCGTCGGACGTGCCCCGCGCCCCCGCCGCCAACGGTGACACCCCGGCCGCAACGGCTCCGGCAGCGAACAGCGATGTTCCCGCCGCGAAGCAGGAAGCCACCAAGGCTCCCGCCGAACCGGCCAAGAAGTAATACGCAACATGCAGTAAAAGTTATGCCCAGGTGGCGGAATTGGTAGACGCACTACCTTGAGGTGGTAGCGGCTTAGGTCGTGGGGGTTCGAGTCCCCCCTTGGGCACCAAACGAAAGATCCGGAGTCCTCAACCGGATTGCAAAGAAACCCGCGAAAGCGGGTTTTTTTGTGTCCGTAAGGTTTCGACGAGCCTCTTGGTGTCGCATGGAAGCTGGCGGTATATGTCGCCATTTCTCGCTGCATGTGACTACGCCACGTGAGTGTTCGGGGTGGACATCTCCCCTTACGTCGGATCAGCGCTCAGGCAGTTGCGGGAACGCGCTGAGATAAGCCCAAGAAGAGCTAGCCTTCCGGACAGGGCTGGATCCTACGTAAGTCAGTGGGATCGAGCGGGGTCGCCGCAATCCATCTCTTAAGTCCATGCAACGACTTGCAGACCAGTTGGGCATGTCGCAACATGACGCGTTTGCTGTAGCTCGCCAATTGGCTGAGTATGCTGGCAATGCTTAGGACGATCTGCGCGGTTGCGACTGGCCTACTAGCTGAGGCTGCTCGCCCTCTAGACCTGCCGAAGCCACGGATGGCATCCTCGTACTGACTATTTCCGGGCGGTCAGCACTCTGCTCGAAGCGCGCAGGACGGCGACCGAGTCCAAAGCCGCATCATCATGGGGTGCGGATTGTTACGGCGCCGAACGACAGATTAGGGGGCCGCAGGGGAAGCAATGGCAAAGGAGAACGCGCATTCCGCCCATGCGTCGGCGGTCGGCTATTTATATCAGGCTCGGCTGGCGCTATTGAAGGGTATCCAGGCGATATCAGAATCGCCGGCCCTCGAATTGAGCATCGAGACTTTCGATGATGTCAGCTTTGAAGTGGATGGCGAACCCGTCGAACTTATCCAGACTAAGCATCACCTGGGCACCGGCGGCAACCTTGCAGACGCTTCCGTTGATCTTTGGAAGACGTTACGAATTTGGATTAAGCGCGTTTCGGAGGCTGTTGAAGCACCGCCTCGTTTTATCCTGATGACGACTGGCTCGGCAACCGCCGGCTCGGCGGCCTCGTTCCTGCGGGCGGATGACCGCGACGAACAAAAAGCGGATGCAATCCTGCTGGAAGTTTGCGATTCCTCAACCAATGAGGTGAACATTGCGGCCTATGCCGCGTACAAGGCGCTCCTCCCATCTCAGCGTTTGCGACTGCTGCGAGCTATAAGGATCTTCGACAGTGCCCCGAATATTCTCGATGTGCACGACGATATTTGCCACGAAGTTCGGCATGCGGCACCCCGTGCGCATATTGAAGTTTTCGTAGAGCGGCTTGAGGGCTGGTGGTTCGGGGTAGTGATTAATGCACTTGCTACTGGGGGCAAGTCGATCAAGGTTCTCGCGATAGACGATCGAATTGATGCGTTACGCGAGGATTTTCATCGAAATTCTCTCCCCGTCGATCATGCATCGGCGACTCCGACGCAAGAGATTGTTGCGGACCTTGATAAGCGACCATTCGTTGAGCAGTTGAGAAAGATCAACATTGGCACACAGCGGATCGAGTATGCCATGCGCGACTATTACCGGGCCTCCGAGCAGCGGGCTCGATGGGTTCGTGAACAGTTGTTGGTAGATGGCGAGCTGAACCACTATGAGAGAGAGCTCAAGGAAGCATGGGAGCCAAGGTTCGCCACAATGATCGATGAGCTTCCACCCGACTGTGACGCAAAAGCGAAGGCGCTAGCCGGTGCCAGTGTGTACAAGTGGGTCGAACATGAAGCAGCCCTCCCATTCCGCTCGGTGTCACAGTCATTCTTGACGAGGGGTAGCTACCACATACTCGCGAACCAATACATCGTTGGCTGGCATCCCGAATACTTGATAGATAGCTCTGATAAGGATGGGGAGGAAAAGTGAGCATGGAAGCCTGGAACGAGCGCGTGGTTGAAGAGGCGAACCTCTTCAACCCAGCCTTTTGCGCAATGCTGATCGCGAAGGCGTGCAAGGACTATTCGAAGAAAGGGCAGGATACACTTTCCTTCCCACTCGCTTTCCTCATCCTTCCCTTAATTGTTCACCCCGGCACTCGTGCCGCGCTGCCTTATTCCACCGCGACGTCACTCATCTCATGGACACAAGAGCGCAGGGGAGACCTCGTGGAATTTGGCGCGCATACTCGCCGTCTTTTGCCCTACACACGTGAAGCCATCATGTTTGGGTTGGCCCACACCATGCTGACCCTTGATGAATCGGGCGGCATTAATACAGGGAAGTCTTACGTGGCACCCACAGAGAAGAAGACCGAGCTCTTTACTTCTGAAGTTCGCGACTGCCTGGATCGAGCCGGCTTCGTTGGTCGCTGGTTCGCCGCGGCGGGCACCGCTTCGACAATCTACTCAGTACTTGGAGTCACGCCATGAGCCTACAGATTGCAAAGATCATTCTGTATAGCCGTAAGGGCGAAGTCCGAGAGCTTCCGTTTAAACAGGGGTCTCTGAATGTGCTTACCGGCGCTTCGAAGAGCGGCAAATCAGCCATCATCGATATAGTCGATTACTGCACGGGCCGTAGCACTTGCAACGTGGCTGATGGCGTTATTAGGAAGTATGTCGGCTGGTACGCCGTCCTGTTTCAACTTGGTGACAGTCAGATTTTCGTTTCCCGAAGAAATCCCGAAGTTGGCGAAAAGACCAGTCCCGATATTTACGTAGAGCGTGGCAGTATCATCGATACACCAGCATTTGAGGCGTTGCGAAAAAATTCCACGGCTGACTCCCTTGAAACTTTTTTGGGGACTGTTGTCGGGATTAACGAGAACGAGCATCGTCCTCCTGCACCCACTCGGAATGCACTGCAAGCGACGTTTAGGCACGCTCTGCTCTTTTGCTTTCAAGACCAAAACGACGTTGATAGTAAGCAGCGTCTATTTCACCGGCAGGGCGAAGACTTCATGAACCAAGCCATCAAGGACACGCTGCCCTACTTCCTCGGAGCTATTGATGAAGATGCGCTTCTTAAGCAGTCTCTATTAGAGCAGGCTCGTAGGCAGCTGCGCCAGCTTGAGCGGAGGGCCAAGGATGGTCGCGCGAGTGAGGTGGAGGAATTTCCGCGTGGAAGAAGGCTCCTTGAAGAAGCACAACAAGTTGGACTTATTTCTGACCGTACGCATGTGTTAGATGAAGAGCTAATAGAAACACTAAGGACGGCTATTTCAGAGAATCGGGTGCCGACCGACTTCATCGGTATTGATGGGGAAGACCTCCTAATAGCTTTACGCGCCGAGCGGCAGGCAATGAGGAATAAGCTCGCTCAGATCAGCGAGGAAGCTCGTGCCACAAGGAGCTTCGCATTTGACACTAACGGCTATCTCCGGGAAGCGGCAGAGCAGCGTGCCCGACTGAGTGCTGTCGGTTTGGTGAAAAGCCACGATCTCGACTGCCACCATTGCCCAGTATGTCAAAGCGTTTTGGATGTGCCAGTACCCACTGCGGCTCAATTGGAGAGGTCGCTGGAAAGTCTAAGCGCGCAGCTCGAGGCAGTGGAGGCAGAAAACCCAAGGCTTCAGGTGCGACTTGCACGAATCCTTGAGCAGAAGATGCGGATCGAAGACGAACTTCGTGAGAATCATCAGCGCATATCCGAACGAATCAGAGAGAACGAATCGCTGCGCGCTCAGCAAGAAATCTTTGTACAGCAGGCGCGTGTAGGCGGAAAGATCATTCAGTATCTGGACGCGCACCGGACTGCAACAGGAATGGATGCGATGCGGGACGCATATCGCGAGTTACGCACACGAATCGAGATGCTAGAGGCAGATCTCGACGAGGAGACTACGCGTGAAAGGATCGGAACTTTTCTAAACATCATCGGTCGCTACATGACGGAATATTCTGATAAGTTGGATTTGGAACACGTCGGAAGTCAGCTTCGGTTGGATATTCGTAATCTGACAGTTATCGCCGATACGATGGACGGCCCCGTGCCGCTCTACAGTATGGGCAGCGGAGAAAATTGGGTTGGTTACCATGTTCTTGTACATCTGGCACTTCACAAGTGGTTCCGCCTAAAGGGTAGGCCAGTTCCAGGTTTCCTTATTTTGGATCAGCCCTCGCAGGCACACTATCCTCCCGAACGTGATGCGAACGGCGCGCTGGAAGGGCTCCGCGACGAGGATCAGCAAGCGGTCCTTAAGCTCTTTCAATTGATTGCCACCGCAGCAGAGGAACTGGCACCTGAACTTCAAATCATTGTGCTAGACCACGCCGACTTGAAGCGAGACTGGTTTGACCGGACCGTCATTGAACGTTGGCGCGGCGGGAAGAAGCTAATTCCCGATAGTTGGCTGAACTGAACATCGGGGCGCCCCATGATCTGGTAGAGAGAGGGCCTAGACCTCAGGTAGCTGCAAGAAAGTTGCGGGATTTAAAGGAGCGAACTGCTCGAAGTTTGTTTTCAAGTCATCGAGGCCATCGAAGTAACTGATGCGCCAGCGCACATTTTGCGGCACACATGCGGCGATCTTAGCGAAGTAAGGCTGATCCACTTTACCTAAAGAATGGCCAAGGACTCGAATTTCGCTAACGTCAGCCAGGGCAGCAAAACGCCTAGTGTTGCTGGCAATGATGCTCGCAGTGTCCTTGAAACTGGTCTGGAAATACTCGTCAAGGATGCGTGCCCCGTCGATCACGCGGGTGTCGGTATCCTCTGAGTCAACTCGTGCAGACCATGTCTCGTTTAGCCAAGGCTTCCAAGCATGGCCCAGCACCAGCGGCTCCGATGATGTAGCCGATCCGTGGATGTGCCATACCTGCGACTCTGGCACACCGTATAGAAGCTGAAGAGTTGATGTGTAGTTGAAGTTTATGAACCGTGCACTCGGGTCAATGCGCGCTCGCGGCACCATCAGGCTGCTCATTGGTGGGATAACAATCGTGCGGACCCACTGAGTGAAAGCTGTCAGCAAGCCCTCCGAGATTGCTTCAACCACTTTCTCCAGTTCATAGGCATAGTCATGATGATAGGAGTCGCTCCAATCTTTCGCGCCATAGGAAACGACAAGGTGCTCTGAGTTTTCGACCAACGTCTCCGCATTGAAGTCAGCTAGTCTTTCTTCGAAATGCGACCAGAAATCGTCCTCGAAAGCGGGGAAATACTCCTCCACCAACCGATAGATATCACGGTGATGACGTTTCAGGTATTCACGGAAATGGTCATAGCTGCTTGACATCCGATGGTGCAAGTCAAAGCCATTACCGATCACATAGAGCAACGTCATTAATTATGTCTCGCTTGAAGTTGGTTGAAGACGGGTTGCCACCGCATGGGTCGGCCCCTGCCAAGGCGCGAACAATTTGATTCTCACTAACTACTGAGCAAATCGAACCATCAAAGCCGGAGAGCAGTGATGTTCATCAGGTGGAGGGCTTGACTCCCCGGCTCATCGAGGCAGTTGGCATCAAGGGCTCCGATCCATTCCTGGCACGCGTGCTCTTGCCGAGTACCACCGACACAACCGGACTTTGGTCGAGCGGGAACCAGCCCTCTCTGCCACGTGGTAGGTATGGGCAATCTTCCCTAACATACGGACAAAGGCCCACACGTCCACTGGCGTTTCAAAACGAACACCCATCGCCGACTGCCGACGCAGTATTTCGGCGGGGTTTCCGATGTGCAGCGTAGCGGCTCCCGTGTACTCAAGCCCATCTAGATTACCGTTCCTCGCGTGCCCACCCGACGTCCCCCCGATTTTGAGTAGCACGGTGATTTGGAGTCCAATCCCCCAACTGACGGAGATTGGACGTGAAAAAGCGCTTTTCCGAAGAGCAGATCATTGGCTTCCTGCGTGAGGCCGAAGCCGGCATGGCAGTGAAGGACCTGTGCCGCAAGCACGGTTTCAGCGAAGCCTCGTACTACCTGTGGCGTAGCAAGTTCGGCGGCATGACGGTGTCCGAAGCCAAGCGACTTAAGGAACTGGAGGCGGAGAACGCCCGGCTGAAGAAGCTCCTGGCGGAGTCGATGCTGGAGAACGAGATCACTCGTGAGGCACTGCGAAAGAAGTGGTGACGGCACCGGCGCGACGGTTGCTGGTGCGGGAGATGACGAGCCAAGGACTCAGCGAACGTCGTGCTTTGATGGTGCTTCGTATGAGCGCCAGTGCATTGCGTTACGCGCCGCGCGCGGACCGCAATGGCGAACTTCGACAGCGGATCGTGGCCTTGGCGCAGCGGCACAAGCGCTATGGCGTCGGCATGATCTATCTGAAGCTTAGGCAAGAAGGGATGCTCGTGAACTACAAGCGTGTAGAGCGGCTGTATCAAGCCGCCAAGCTGCAGGTGCGTCGCCGCAAGCGCAAAAAGGTGCCAGCAGGCGAACGGCAACCCTTGTTCCGACCCATGGCACCCAACGAGGTCTGGTCGATGGACTTCGTGTTTGATCGCACGGCCGAGGGCCGCGTCATCAAGTGTCTGACGGTCGTTGATGACGCCACGCACGAGGCTGTCGTTATCGAAGTCGAACGCGCGATCTCCGGCATGGGCGTGACGCGCGTGATGGATCGGCTGGCGCTGACCCGCGGCCTTCCGAAGGTAATTCGTAGCGACAACGGCAAAGAGTTCTGTGGCAAGGCGATGGTCACCTGGGCCCACGAGCGTGGCGTGCAGCTGCGCCTGATCGAACCGGGCAAGCCGAACCAGAACGCCTACATCGAATCGTTCAACGGCCGCTTGCGCGACGAGTGCCTCAATGAACACTGGTTCCCGAGCCTGCTTCACGCACGCACCGAGATCGAAAACTGGCGCAGGGAATATAACGAGGAACGGCCGAAGAAGGCGTTGGGCGGGCTGACTCCCGCCGCCTACGCCGAGCAGCTAAAGTAACCCCCGGACTCTAATTCGCTCCGCTACTGAAAGCGGGGGGACGTCGTTTCCACAATTGATTCATCGGCTTGAATTAGGGTCGCCGGGAGTGATGCAGGCCGTTTGCGTTTCTTGTGTCGTGATGCCAAACCCAATGCTAGCCGTCCTCGCTCAAGAAAACCCCTCAGCACACGCCGTTCCACCTCCGATGTGATTTTCTCGCAGGCCTCACAGCTCACCTCGGGTAAGACGAGGTTTCCGTTGAGCCCAAACGGAAGGATGTGTTCCTTGGTGAGCTGGCCATTGGATACGCCGCAGTAGACACACCGGCCGACTGCCTGGTAGTTGAAGGTGGGGGCAAGAGGGAGCTTGGTAGGCATGATGGTTACAGCTTAAGCCGGCATGTTTTCCGGCGTAGTCCGGCCGCTGCTAGGATCGCACCGCCTGTCGCCTTGTCACGCCCCCTTAGCTTACGATGCACCATCGACCGCCCCAGCTTTCCGCACAGGTGGTCTCGCCATGGCATTGGGGATAAACGCATGGAACAGACGCAGGATCCGGTGAATCGCTTGTTTGCCTTCGTGACCGAGTTCGCGCAGGCAATGTTGGCGAAGAGTGGCGAGTTCTATCCGTTTGGGGGTTCGATCTCGGAGAGCGGCAAAATTGCCGGAGCGTCCGGGGCGACGGAGGATGGTTCGGAGCATCCGAGCGCGCAGGAGGTGTATCGGTTGTTGACCGCCGGGCTTGCTTCGACCGCGTCCGGTAACGACGTGGCTGCGGTGGCGCTGGTTGCGAACGTGACCATTCCCGCCGAACTCGAGGCTGTGTCGGACAACGGCATCCGTGTGCATGTGGAGGCTCCCGGGTTTGCGCGCATGGTCTATGTGCCGTATGAGGTGCTGCCAGGCGAGGAGCCGTCGATCCGTCTGCACGACCCCATCGCGGTGGAAGTGGCCCCCGAGTTCTTCGTCTCGACGCGGTCCTAACCGGCACCACGCACGACGCGCCGGGCTCAGCCGCCCCTGCCGGCCCTGATCAGCACGCGCTGCCAGTTCGGCGGCACGCGGCCTTCCGGCCCCGGGGTGGGCTGGCTGATGGGATGACTATGGGCGGTGCCAGTTCGGGACCGTCCAGCATGGCCTCGGTGCGGTAGTCGTAGAACCAATCCTCGCCGGGCTCGAAGCTCTGGATGATCGGGTGACCGGTCTCGTCGGCGTGTTTCGATGCATGCTGGTTGAGCGAGTCGTCGCAGCATCCGATGTGGCCGCACTGCGCGCAGCGACGCAGGTGGAACCACCAACTGCCGGTCTGTTCGCACTCGACGCAGCCGGTTCCGCTGGGCGGCACGCTGGGATCGATGCCGTTGCTTAGGTTGCTCATGGGCGCTCCTGGTGGGGGTCAGGCCAGGCGACCGGCGCGGCGCAGCGCTGCGGCGCGCATCCGGTCGACCGACGTTGCCAGCGAGCGTAAGGCAATACGGAGTTCCATGGAATTCGGTGGGCCGCCAGCGAGCAGGGACTCGATCTTCTCGGCGGCATCGGCCACGTGGAGATGCTCGTGCTGGAGCGCATGGCGGGCCACGTGGTTCGCCCGGAACTGCGCCTCGCCGTAATCGTGGTGCAGCAGCGCCTGCAGAAGCCCGAGGGCTTCCACGGAGATGTCATGGGCGGCAAGGACTTCGCGCATCCATGAATTAGGTACGATGACGCGCGGACTCTCAATCGTCCATCCGTGCTATCCCTAGGAATAGCACGTGCCGCCGATGTGTCACGGCTGGAACGATTAGCGGCTATCCTGCGCCCCAGCCTTGCCCCGGGAGTTCGTATGACCATCGTCGCCACCGTGCTCACCCTCGTGGTGATCCTGATTCACCTGTACATCGTGCTGCTGGAAATGGTGCTGTGGCGCTCGCGCGGTCCTAAGGTGTTCGGTATCACGCCCGAGTTCGCGCGCGAGACGACCACGCTTGCGTCGAATCAGGGCCTTTACAACGCCTTCCTGGTCGCGGCCCTGGTGCTCGGGCTTCTGCTGTCGGAGCCGTTTGCCTCGGCTTTCGTGTTCTACGGGTTGGGTTGCGTCGTGGTGGCGGGGCTGTGGGGCGGATTCACCGCGAGCCGGCGCATCCTCTACGTGCAGGCCTTGCCGGCGGCGCTGGCCCTGGCTGCGCAGTGGCTCGCACGCTGATCGGTCCCGTTCGCGAAAACGTGGACGGGCTTCAAGTCTCGGGGATGTCTGCGCGGCCATAATGCGCTCATCTGTCGATGGGAGCGGGCATGCCTGATACCGACCTGCCGCTGGCGCATCCTGAAATTACGCCGCCGCCGCGCGCGTACACGTTCGAGCTGGGCCTTGCGCTGGCGGGTGCCGTCAGCGGCGGTGCCTATGCGGCAGGGGTGCTCGATTTTTTCTACGAAGCCCTGGAACATTGGTACGCGGCGAAAGAGCGCGGGCTGCCGGTGCCGACGCACGACGTGCTTCTGCGCGACATCTCCGGCGCATCGGCTGGCAGCATCAATGGCGTGATATCGGCCGTGGTGCTGCCTTATGCGTTTCCGCATGTGCATGCCGCGCAGACGGAAGAGGAAGCGGCAGCCAATCCGTTCTACGACGTGTGGGTCAAGCGCGTCGACATCGAGGGGTTTCTCGATACGGACGATCTGGCGGACAAGAACGTGCCGATCGCGTCTCTGCTCAATACGCGCCGCCTCGACGAGATTGGCGATCGCGTGCTGCATTACGAAGCGGCGCCTCGCGCCCGTCCTTATATCGCCAATCCGCTCAAGCTCGTGTTCACCGTCACGAATCTGCGTGGCGTGCCGTACGCGGTGCCGTTTGCGGGCGACGAGGTGGAAGCGGGTCACAGCATGATCGCGCACGAGGATTACCTGCGCTTTGCGGTGGACATGGGGCAGGGGGCTTACGATCGCGTCTGGCAATATCCCGACGATCTCTACGTAGCGCACCCCAAGCGGCTCCCCGACGGTGGATGGACTGCGATCATGAATGCCGCGCTGGCGTCTTCGGCATTTCCTGGCGGCCTGCGCTATCGCGAGGTGGAGCGGCGCTGGAGCGATTACATGCAGCGCAGCGTGGTTGTGCCGGACGAACTCGGCGTGTCGCGCGTCGTACCGATCGCGCCGCAGCGCGATGCATCGGACGGCCACGGCGCCACCTATCGCTTCGTCGGAGTCGACGGGGGTGCCATGGACAACGAGCCGTTCGAACTCGCCCGCACGGAGCTGGCAGGCACCTTGGGTCGCAACCCGCGTCGCGGCGATCAGGTGAATCGCATCGTGCTCATGGTCGATCCGTTCCCCGAACCGGACGATCTGGGGCCGGAGTTCGCCGCATCGATCAACGTCGTGGAAGCGCTATCGGCCTTGTTTGCGTCATGGAAGCAGCAGGCCCGTTTCAAACCACGGGAAATTGCGCTGGCGATGGACGATGCGGTCTACAGCCGCTTCCTCATTGCACCGACGCGGCCTTGCGTCGATGGCAGCGAACGCTGGCTCGGTGGGCGTGCCCTGGCGGCGGGGGCGCTGGGTGGGTTTTCCGGTTTCTTCGCGGAAGCCTACCGACGCCACGATTTTCTCCTCGGTCGGCGCAACGCGCAGCGCTTTCTCGCCGAGCATTTTCTGGTGCCTGCCAACAATCCCATCGTCGCGGAGTGGGCGGCCGATCCGGCCATGGCCCATTACCTTCGCGTGCGCGACGGCGTGCTGCATGCGCCCGTCATTCCGCTGGTGGCGGATTGCCATCCCGCGCAGCGGGAAGACACGCTGCCGTTGTGGCCGAAGGGTGCCTTCGATCCAGCCAGCCTTTTGCCGCCGGTCAAGAAGCGGCTGGATGCGCTTTACCGCGTTGCGACGGACAAGTGGAACGACAAACTGCTCACCTGGTTGGCCTGGCATACCTATGCGCGCCGCAAGCTTCTGACGTTTGCGTCGCGCCGGCTCGTGGAGGCCTTGCGCAAGCACGATCTGTGGTGAATTCGCCGGAAACGAACCTGGCAGGGTTGTCATGGCGGCGAGATGCTTTATGACGGGAAGATTCGTCCTATATAACGTGGAGTTATCGACTTCACTATGGCCGCGGCATGCAAAGGGTAGTAGGTTGTCCACTCTGTCACGTTGATCGCGGGGCTCCTTCATGGGTATGACAGCCTCACCCAGAGCAATCGTGTTCGAAGACCATTCGGGTCTTGCGTCGGCCCTCGCCGATTTGCTGGTCGAACGACTCGGTTACCGCGTCACCGCATGCGTCGATTCCGTGGAGGACGCGATTCGTGCCGCGCATGCGGAGCCCTGCGACGTGGCGGTCGTCGATCTCGAGTTGCAAGGCGTCATGGCGTATCCGGCGCTCGACGAGCTTAAGCGCCGGGGCATTCCCTATGTACTGGCGACGGGTTCCATGCTCGTCGATATTCCTCCGCACTATCGCGCGCCGCTGGTCCTGAAACCGTATAGCGCCACACAACTGGAAACGGCGATTCGCGAAGCGCGCCAGTCCACGCACAGCGCTTGAACGCGCTTTCGTAGGAGCCACGGCGGCCATAGGTGCCGCCGAACTCGTCGCCCGGGTAACGCGTGTCGTCGATGCGCATGGCGGACGCAGCCCGGCAGGGGATGGGCGATCAGTGTTGACCTGCGGGCATGCAATCGCTGTTGTCCAAACGTCAAAAGGATGTCGAAACGTTTGCGTTCCGGCCGGCCACAGGCGACGCTTCGCAGCATGCCTTCCTATCCCTTTCCTTCGCCCCTGGGCGTTCACGTATGAAGCGGCGTCGCATGTGGGTGCGCGGCGCTGCCGGCATGCTCGCCGCGATCCTGCTTTTCGTCTCGGGCGCCTGGGGCGCCCTCGCGTTGGCGTTCCGCTTTCCCGGCCCTCGGCCGCTCCGTTTCATGGTCGCCGGGGCATGGTCGCTGGGTTGCCTCGTCGCATGGATCGCGTGGCTAGGCTGGCGGTCCTCGTGGGCGCCGCTCGCGTTCGTCGCGGCCCACGTCGTTTTGCTTGGCTGGTGGGCGTCGCTCAGGCCGCGCAACGACCGTGCATGGGCCGATGACGTAGCGCGCTTGCCCTCGGCCGAGGTGACCGGCTCCCGCGTGCTGATGCACGACGTGCGCCATTTCCAGTGGCGCACCGACGACGATTACGACGCGCATTGGGAGACCCGCGAATACGATCTCGATCGACTCGTCGGCGCGGACGCGATTCTTTCCTACTGGTCGGGCGAAGCCATCGCCCATGCCATGCTTTCGTTCGGTTTCGACGATGGAGAACATCTCGTCTTCTCGGTGGAGATCCGCCGCAAGCGCGGTGAGGCCTTCTCGGAAATCGGCGGCTTCTTCCGCCAGTTCGAACTGGTGCTGGTGGCGGCGGACGAGCGCGACATCGTCCGCGTGCGGACCAACGTGCGTGGCGAGGATGCTTACATCTTCCCGTTGCGGATCACTCCAGAGGCGACGCGTTCGTTGTTTCTGTCCTATGTTGATGCCGCGAACGGCCTCGCTCGCTCGCCGCGGTTCTACAACACGGTCACGTCGAACTGCACCACCATCGTCTATCGGATGGCGAAGCGTATCGATGGCGGCCTGCCTTTCGATCTTCGCCTGCTACTGACGGGGTACCTGCCGGAGTATCTTGCCGACAACGGCGCGCTGGACCCGCGCCACAGCGTGGACGAGTGGCGTCGCGTGGGGCGGATCACCGATCGAGCGAAGGCGACCGGGCCAGCGGACGACTTTTCCGCAGAGATACGCCGTGGCATGGCGTGACGTCTTTGTGAAGACAAGGCCTGTACCGCTTCGCATTGGCAGCGCAGCGCCGAGCAGATAATCTCACCGTCCCACGATGCGGCGAGAGACCCTTCCCGGGTCGGCGGCCCCTATGCCTGCGAGGTTATCCACCGTCTTCCATGGCCATGGTGATCTACGACATCTCCTTTCATCCGGACGTAGCCGGCCTTTGGCATGTGCAGGTGAACGGCGTCCCCACGGAAAATTTCGAGACGCGCATCGCTGCCATCGCTTATGCGGTGCAGCAATCGAAGCTGTTAGGCACGCAGCCAGGCGTGCAGGTACTGGTGTCGGTCGAGGGCGCCGACGGCATCTGGCGCGAATTCGAATCCAACGCCAAGCGGCCGGTCAGCGGGTTGCTGTAGAACATCCCTGGCGCTGCACATGGTCTTGATGCGCGATGCATACCATGGGGAGGAACACGGAGGACCATCCCACCTATGACGCATCGAAAGATCGGTTACTTCGACGTAGAAGGTTCCTGCTACGTCGCCAAGCCAGGACGCTGGCGCGGTAAATACGTGATCAGCGAAGACGGCGAAGAAGTGCAGGAAAAGCTCTGCACCACGTTGCACGAGAACGAAGAGGACGCCTGCGCGGAAGGCATGCAGCTTGGCGTCGAAGCCGCGCGCCGGCTGATGAAGGAGCGTGAGGGCTTCGACCCCGGGGAAGTGTAGGGCGAGCTCACGGAGCGCGCCGCGCTAGGTCCGGCGCGTCACGGTACGAAGCATAGCTCGTGCCACCTACCGTGCATTTTCCTGCCCCGTAAGATATTCCGAATGGCCGATGGTGCGCCTGCTTAAGCCGGCGTACGTTTTCATTGCGGCCCTGTGAACGAAACGTTTTCGTTTGCGGACGACCGCGAAGTCCCAGCCCCACTCCCCTAAGGCTTCGGAGACTCACAATGAAGACGTCACCCCTCATGGCGCTGAGGCGCCACGGCCTCGCTTTGCCCATCGCCGCTGCCCTGGCCAGCGGTGTGTCCGCGCAGGATGCGCCCGTTGCCCCAGCGCCCCAGGAAAAGACCACCGACCTGCAGACCATCACGGTGACGGGCTCGGCCCTTCCACGCATCGATGTGGAGACGCCATCACCCGTCACGACGATATCGGCCGAACAGATCCAGAAGAGCGGCCTCACCACCGTCTCCGACGTGGTGCGTGCGGTATCGGCAGACAACAGCGGTTCGATCCCTTCGTCGTTCACCGCCGGCTTCGCCACAGGCTCGTCCGGCGTGGCCCTGCGCGGCCTGACCGTGAACTCGACCCTGGTGCTGATCGACGGACGGCGCGCGGCCAACTATCCACTGGCTGACGACGGGCAACGCTCCTTCGTCGATCTCAACACGATCCCGTCAAACGCTATCGAGCGTATCGAGGTGCTGAAGGATGGCGCTTCGTCGCTGTACGGTGCCGATGCCATTGCCGGTGTGGTCAACATCATTCTGCGGCCCGATTTTCGCGGCACCGAGTTCACGGCGGATGTCGGTACGTCGCAGCACGGCGGTGGCACCACCCGGCGCGCGACCGTGCTGTTCGGTGGCGGCGACCTCAAGAAGGATGGGTGGAACGCTTACGTCAGCGCCGAATACCAGCGTGACGACGACATCCTCAACCGCCAGCGCGGCTATCCGTACAACACGGCGGACACGCGACGTAGCGGAGGCAACAACCTCATCGGCGGGCAGCCGTCGCAGAACTCGGGATCGATCTACGGCACGGTGACGCCGGGTACGTTGTCGCGGCCGGGTGACGTCACCTCGGGCGTCGCCGATCCCGGTGCGCTATCTCAGCCGCTGGTGCCCTGCGGCGCCCAGGGCACGTTGGTGAGCGACGATCCCGCGAACCCCGGCAGTTATTGCGCGCAGAACTTCGCGCGCTACACCGCGATCCAGCCCACTACCGACCGCCGTGGACTGTATGGGCGCTTCACCCTCCAGCTTTCCGATCGCAGCAAGGCATATCTCGCAGCGAGCTACTACGAGGTAAAGACCACCTTCCCGGGTCCACCGGCACAGATCCAGGCGGGCACGCCGCGCAATACCAACTCGATCGCTTTGCCGGCAACGCTGCCTGATGGCTCTCTCAATCCCAACAACCCGTTTGCCGCCGAGGGCAAGGCGGCGCTCATCAACTACGCGTTTCCCAGCGCGCTTGCCAACGGCGAGAACGACAACCACAACCTGCGCATCGTCGGTGGGATGACCGGGTATTGGGGCGAGTGGGGTTACGACACGGCCCTGGTGTTCAATCACTCGTCGCTCGACACGCGTCTGTCGGGCTTCCTCAACTACGATCGTCTCATCGATGCGGTGACGAACGGCACGTACAACTTCCTCGACCCGCGAGCGAACTCTCGCGCCCTGCTTGCGGCGCTCTCACCGCCCCTGAAGAAGACGTCCACGAGCGACCTGCAATCGTTCGACTTTCGCGTGACGCGGCCGCTGCTCGACCTGGCGGGCGGCTCGCTTGGCCTGGCCGCCGGCATCGACGTGCGCCACGAGGAGCAGGACGACCCGGACCTCAACCCGAACCTCGCGGCACAAGGCCTCGGCATTGCCCACGTGAAAGGAGACCGCACGGTGTCCGGCGTCTACGCGGAACTGGACGCGCCGTTCCTGGAGTCGCTGGAAGTGGACGTGTCCGGCCGCTTCGATCACTACTCCGACTTCGGCAACAACTTCTCGCCGAAGCTCGGCATCAAATGGAAGCCCATCGACACGCTGGCCTTCCGCGGTACGTTCTCAAAGGGTTTTCGTGCGCCGAGTTTCGCGGAGAACGGATCGAGCGAGGCCGAGGGCTTTGCGACGTATACGCCGCCCGCAGATTTTCAGGCGGCGCATGGCAACAGCGGTTACGTGCAGCCTTATGGGCTGGGTTTCCTCACCCGGGCGAATCCGAACATCAAACCTGAGCGTTCCAAGAGTTGGACCTTCGGCGTGCTTTATCAGCCGACGCCCGACTTGAGCGCGTCGCTCGACTATTACCGGATCAAGAAGACCGGTGTGATCGCGCAGCAGAGTGCCAGCGCCGTGCTGGACGCCTATTACGCCGGGCAGCCGCTGCCGACCGGATCGGCGATCGTGCAGGACGTTCCCGATCCGGCGGCGCCGGACGCGCTGCCGCGACCGCTGGTGGTGGCAGCCCCCTACGTCAACCAGAACGCGCTGGAGACCAAGGGTGTGGACCTCAACCTCAAGGCCGGCCATGACTTCAGCGAGAGCATGCGTTTCACGAGCGAACTCAATCTCACCAAGATCATCGGCTGGCAGCTGACGCTGGAGGACGGCACGCGGCTGCAGTTTGTGGGCACGCACGGCCCGTATGGGTTGTCGTCGGGGGCGGGCACACCGCGCTATCGCGGTTCCTGGGCGAACAGCATCCAGTTCGGCAGGACGACGATCACCGGCACGCTGTACTACACCAGCGGACTCAAGCTCACGGCGCCCGATGTCACCACGGGATGTTTCTCGACCAATACGGACACGGGGGCGAATGTGCCGGCCAGTTGTCGCATGGGCTCGTTTACCGACTTCGATCTGACGGGGCGCTACGACCTCAATGACAGGGTGGCGATCACGGGCTCGATCATGAACGTGTTCGACAAGAAGGCGCCGTTCGATCCGCTGAACTATGCCGCACTCAACTACAACCCGACCTATGCGCAGAACGGTGTGGTCGGACGGTTCTTCACGGTCGGTGTGAGGGTGAAGCTCTAGCGGGGGCATTGACGTGGCCGGTTTTTTGCTTTAGTTACGGCTTCTTGGGGGAACACCACAGGGGGCCTTCACGGCCATGGCACGTCGATTCACGCTTCGTCTTCGCATGTTCTTCGTTCGCTCCGCCCGTTTCGGTGGGGGCATTGCATGACCGACCCGATGAAGGAACCGGTAGTAGCCCCGTGGCCCGGTGGCCTCATGCCGGGCACGGTGGCGCCCTTCGTGATGCGTTATGGCACGGATTTCCTCGTCGCCATGCAGCGCGCCGCGGCGGTCCATGACGCCGCCCATCCGGTACCGGAGAGCGAGCCAGCCTAGCGCGAGGCCGGCTGCGCCGAAGGCGCGCGCTCGCCATCGTCGGGTACGTCGCCTGCGGGGCCGCCGCGATGGATGGCGCCGACGACGAAGATCGCCACCAGCGCGACGATCAAGGCAACCAGAGCGTAATAGCGCGAACGGTTCATGGGCGATTCCCTATGCATGGCCGGAGTTTTCGCGCCGGATGGTCAAGGGAATGCGTGCGGGCCGTTATGCCGACGTGCGAATCCGATCGTGGCGTCGCTGTCACGTACGGTCTACGGAGCAGATCCCACCCTCGATCATGCATCCACCGAGGAGGGATTTCGCATGAACGAAGAAAACACACCGCAACCGGGCAACAAGCAGCGAGGCGGCATCGGTTACGTGCTGCTCTGGATTCTGGGCGTGCCCATTCCCGTCCTGATCCTGATCGCCCTGGTGCGCGGCTGCACCTGAGCGTCGCGCCCCGATCGCCAGCAGGCTGGCTCCCACCAAAGCAGGCTAGGTCCCGCCGCCAACGGCGCGGGACTAAGCTTGGTGGGAGCGAGCCTGCTGGCGATGGGAATAACCGCAATCCCACATCAAGTAGCAGAGACCTTGTGGGAGCCGCTACAGCGGCGAGAAGCCAACAAAGCGGTATAGCCGCGAGGCGACAGACCCGCAGGCCGCATCGCTGGAGCCGCTGAAATCCCGATATGCTTCCGGGGCCTCAAGGAAGCCCCGCCATGTCCGATCCGACTTTCCCGCGTAGCCCCGGCATCGATCTGCTGCGCGGGCTGAGTATTCTGCTTGTCGTCGTCCATCATCTTGGCCTGCGCTTGCCGCTGCACAAGACCGACGCGGCGGACATCTTGCCGATACCCTTGTTGAAGGGGCTGATCTACAACGGCTACGAAGCGGTCTTCGTTTTCTTCGTGATCTCGGGATTTCTGATTACACGCCACACCCTCGAACGCGATGGCGCGCTACGCGCCATCGATTGGCGGGGGTTCTATGCGCGTCGTGCGGCGCGCATCCTGCCTTGCCTGCTGGCGCTTCTGACGCTGCTGCTGACGTGCCACGCGTTTGCGGTACCGAACTACGTCATCGACAGCACGCGGCAATCGCCGATGGGTGCAACGGTCTCCGCGCTTACCTTTACGATCAACGTCTACGAAGGTCGCACCGGTTGGCTTCCAGGTGGGTGGGACGTGCTCTGGTCGTTGTCGGTGGAAGAGGTGTTCTATCTGGCCTTTCCGCTGCTGTGCCTCACGCTCGGGCGCACACGCTGGTTCGTGCCGCTTCTGGCCTTGCTGGTGCTGTCCTTGCCGTTCACACGTGCTGCCATCGTCGACAACGAGATCTGGCAGGAGAAGGCGTACCTGCCTGGCATGAGCGCTATTGCCGCCGGGGTGCTCGCGGCGATGGCGCGTGCACGATGGGGCGAGGGATCATTGGCAAAACGCGTCTTATTGGCCGTGATCGGCACCGTCGCACTGGCGGCGGTGATGTTCTCGGGCGGTTGGTTATGGCGGATGCTGCACGACGGCTACATGCTCGTGCTCGTGGGCGCCGCAGTGTGCCTCGTGCTTGCTTCGGCGGAGCAGGGAAGCACGTGGCGTGGTTTCGGCTGGCTGCAACGCATGGGCAAGGCCAGTTACGAAATCTATCTGACGCACATGTTCGTGGTGTTCACGCTGGTGGGCATCGCGCGCGCGACCGATACGGACGGGACTCAGGCATGGGTCTGGTATCCGCCTGCGGTGCTGTTGTCGTGGATCGTGGGGACGTGGGTTGCGCGTGGCTTTTCGGAACCGACGAATCGTCGATTGCGCGCCTGGTTTCTCGCCCGGCGAGAGTCGCTGGCAACGGCAACCCCCTGACGGTAGACAGAAAGTGACGAGCCTCCGATCCTGAGGATCGGAGGCTCGTAAACACTCAGTGCTTGCGATTCTCGTCGCGGGCCTGGTCAGCGGCCTTGCCTACTTCGTTCTGGATCTTACCGGCGTTCTTCTCGATCTTGCCGGCGGCTTCCTTCGTGTGGTTGCCCGTTACCTTGCCCACGGCTTCCTTCACGGCGCCCTTGACCTCGTGCTTCATACCTTCGGTGCGGTTCTTGTCCATGATGGTTTCCTCGCTGGTGGCTGCGTCATCGCAGTGGCACCTGTTTACGCCTTGCGGGGCTCATGCATGCGTGAAGCAGACGTCCGTGGTGTTTCACGACATCTCACTCAAGCTGAACTGCAATGCGTACGGCACATGCTCGTCCGTGGCCGATGACGTAGGGAAGACGCGCGTATCACAGATGGCCGCGCAGTCTCATCGACCACCGACATCAGGTTTCTCGCTGACCATGCAGAGCCCCCACGTACCCGAGTCGCCCGGCCATTCGCCGGTCATCCCCGAAGAGCAACCCGCACGTCCGACGCCCGAGATGCCCGACACGGAGCCCTCGAAGGAACAGCCGCAGGCCCCGCCGTCGCATCCCGATCAGCCAGACGGTGAGGGCGAGCCACCAAGGGAGACGCCGGAAGCCTTGGCGATTCGTGTCCCCTGATCCACTGCGCAGAGGAGCCCGCTCATGCCTGAGAAGAAAACCGTCGCTAGAGCGAAGAAAGACAAGCGCGAAGGAAAGTCGGCCTCGACCCAGGCCGGTGAATTCGTGCATGAAGAGATCGAACACGTACGCGAGGGCAAGCACGGCGCGCGCTCCGCAAAGCAGGCTATCGCCATCGGGTTATCGAAGGCACGACGCGCGGGCGTGAAGGCCAAACCCTCGAAGACAGCAAGCAAGGCAACGAAGAAGAAGGCGGCGCAGGACAGCCGCGCGGCGTCGAAGAAGCGTTCGTCCGGCACGGCGGCGAAGAAATCCGCCACTCGCAAGCGAGCAGGCGGGGCGACGGCCCGAAAATCGTCGGCAAAAAAAACGACGGCGAAGAAGGCCACCGTGAAGCGGACGGCTGCGCGGAAGTCGAGTACGAAGCGCACGACTTCCAAGCGAGCCACGACCAAGCGAGCCACGCCGAAAAAGGCCAGCGCGAGAAAGACATCTGCAGCGAAGTCGTCGACGAGGTCCCGGGCAACCACGAAGGCGCTGAAGCGCGAAGGGCGCTCGGCAGCGTCCACGCGGGCTTTGTCAGCTCAAGGCAGAAAGGCCGCGTCGAAACGCACGGCGTCGAGCCGATCGAGCGCCGCCAAGAAGGCTGCTCGCACAAAAGGGGCGTCAGGAAGAAAGGCCGCGGCGAAGAAAGCGGCAAGGACGAGGACACGCAAGGCGTCCTGACGAACGAAGGCCCGCCGTGAAGGCGGGCCTTTCATGTGGAGCAGGGCTTAGACGGCGTCGCCGCTCAGTCGGCTGGCCACTTCGCCCAGCCAGTCGTAGCCATCCATCTCGCCGCCAAACAGGTCGAACCCGCCATTGGCTTCCGCGAGGCGGTAGCCAGCGGAGTATTCGAAGGTCGAGATGCCGTATTCGTTACGAAGTTCGTTCATTTGTTATGTCTCCCAGTCCGTATCGACCGGATGTATCAATCTCTGGCGCCGACGCCGCCGGTCTCTGGCGTGGCGAGGACCTTACGCTCCCGATACCTTCCGAAGAAGTCGCGCCGGGCGATTGGTCCGTTTCGTTTGGTGAACAATGGGTTCGTTAGTCTTTCGTCACGCCCCCCAAGGGCCTAATTTCTGAACTAACGAGTTTCCTACGCCCCTTTCTTATGGGCTGCCCGCAGCATTACAAGGGCTTCCAAGCAACAAAAGGTTCGACAGCGTTTGTAAGCAAAAGGTTCAAGGGAATTCGCAATCGCTGCCATCGACAGCCTCTATCGGACCCTTACAGTCGCCTTTCGTTCGCCGTACGGCACGTATCCGTTAACCCTAGTTTAACTCAAACAGGCTGCATCCGCCAGCGTATGGTCCTGAACGGACCGGCGAGGGGGCGTCCACGGCCGTCAGGCGGGCTAGAATCCAGGGTCCGCCCGGCGCATCCGTCGCCGGAAGCCACGCCAAGAGGAACCCTCGAATCATGAAGTCTCGCGCCGCCGTCGCCTGGGAAGCAGGCAAGCCGTTGTCCATCGAAGAGATCGACGTCCAGGGTCCGAAGGCGGGAGAAGTGCTCGTTCGCATCGTGGCCACGGGCGTGTGCCATACCGACGCCTACACCTTGTCCGGCGATGACCCGGAAGGTGCGTTCCCCGTGATTCTCGGTCACGAGGGTGGGGGCATCGTCGAGGAAGTGGGCGAAGGTGTCACCTCGCTCAAGCCCGGCGACCACGTGATCCCGCTCTATACGCCCGAATGCGGCGAGTGCAAGTTCTGCCGCTCGGGGAAGACCAACCTTTGCCAGAAGATTCGCGTCACCCAGGGCCAGGGCCTGATGCCGGACGGCACCTCGCGCTTCTCGCTGGGCGGCAAGCCCATCCTGCATTACATGGGCACCAGCACCTTCAGCGAATACACCGTGCTGCCGGAGATCTCCCTGGCAAAGATCAACAAGGACGCTCCGCTCGAGAAGGTTTGCCTGCTCGGCTGTGGCATCACCACCGGCATCGGTGCGGTGCTCAACACGGCAAAGGTGGAGCCGGGCGCGACCGTGGCCGTGTTCGGCATGGGCGGCATCGGCCTGTCCGTGGTGCAGGGCGCCGTGATGGCGAAGGCCGGGCGCATCGTGGTCGTCGACACCAACCCGTCCAAGTTCGAGATGGCGCGGATGCTGGGTGCCACCGATTGCGTGAACCCTCGCGACTACCCTGACACCCCGATCCAGCAGGTCATCGTCGACCTCACCGACGGTGGTGTGGATTACTCGTTCGAATGCATCGGCAACGTGGATGTGATGCGCGCGGCGCTCGAGTGCTGCCACAAGGGCTGGGGCGAGTCGGTCATCATCGGCGTGGCGGGCGCAGGGCAGGAGATCCGCACGCGGCCGTTCCAGCTCGTGACCGGTCGCGTCTGGCGCGGCTCGGCCTTTGGCGGTGTGAAGGGACGCAGCCAGTTGCCGGGCTACGTGGATCGCTACATGGGTGGCGAGATCAAGATCGACCCGATGATCACGTATACGATGGGCCTCGAAGACATCAACCGTGCCTTCGACCTTATGCACGAGGGCAAGGCCATCCGTTCCGTCATCATCTACTGAGCGACCCGATGAACGACACAATCGACCTGATCCGCCGCTATTGCGACGCTTTCAACCGCGGCGACTGGAACGGCATGCTGGCGCTTCTCGACGAGAAGGTCGTGCATGACATCAACCAGGAGGGGCGGCAGGTCGGTCGCGACCGCTTTGCCGCCTACCTCGAACGCACGTCCGCCAGCTATGCCGAAGAGCTCCGGAACGTGGTGGTGATGGCCAACGAGGCGGGCACTCGCGCCGCCGCCGAGTACATGGTGCATGGCGTGTACAAGGCCACCGACGAAGGTCGCCCACTGGCCCAGGGGCAGACCTACGTGTTGCCCGGCGGTGCGTTCTTCGAGGTATCCGACGGACGCATCACGCGGATCACCCGTTACTACAACCTCGAGGACTGGCTGGCGCAGGTCCGACGGGTCGACGTCGACTGATGCCTTGAACCGCGGGCTGGCGGGCCGCAGGTCTTCCTGCGTCCCGTCACCCAAGGTTACGCATGGTCTGGAAGAATCCGCATTACGACGCCGCGAAGGCGCACCACACGCCGGAAGGCTTCCGCAACCTCGAGCCCGATACCCGCGAACCCGGTGGCTTGCAGCGCTGGCGCAAGGAGCGCAAGGAACAGGGCCTGCCTCGTCCGCCCACCGAGGGTTACGACGCCTTCGCACAGCGCTGGTGGCAGACGGCGACCTTTGACGGTGAAGACGATGCCGCGTGGTGGCTCGGCCATGCCAGCGTGCTGGTCCGACACGGTGGGCTTACCGTATTGACCGATCCCGTGATGGGGCACCGAGCCTCGCCGTTGTCGTTTGTCGGGCCGGCGCGCCGCACACGCGTGCCCGTGGACGTGGACGGACTGCCACCGATCGATGTGGTGCTGCTTTCGCACAACCACTACGACCATCTGGACGAACGCACGGTGCGCGCCATTGCGCGGCGCTTTCCGCAGGTGGTGTTTCTCGTGCCGCTGGGGCTCAAACGGTGGTTCGAGCGGCGGAAGATCGCCCATGTCCATGAACTGGATTGGTGGGCGACCACCGAGGTGCGCGGGGCCGAATTCACCTTCGTGCCGGCACGACACTGGAGCGCGCGGTCGCTGTGGGATCGCAACCGTTCGCTTTGGGGCGGCTGGGTCATGGCGCGCGAGGGATTTCGTTTCTGGTTCGCGGGCGACACCGGCTATTCCGACGCTCTGGCAGAGATCGGGCGCCGTGCGGGGCCGATCGACCTGGCGGCTATTCCCATTGGAGCTTATGCGCCGCGCTGGTTCATGCGCGGGCAGCACGTAGACCCTGCCGAGGCGGTGCGCCTGCATCAGGAGGTCGCTTGCCGCCAGTCGATAGCGATCCATTGGGGCGTCTTCGAGCTTGCCGACGACCAGCTCGACGAACCGCCGCGCCTGCTCACGGGAGCGCTGGCGAATGCAGGGTTGCCGGACGAGGCGTTCCTGCTGCTCAACATCGGCAGCCGAATTGCGCTCTAATGGCGACCCCGTCGTCCTAGGTCATTGCCATGTCGTTCCATGAATTCCGCCTGCAGGGCGACTACGTCGAACTCAATCTCCTGCTGAAGTTGGTCGGTATCGCGTCCAGCGGCGGCGAGGGTAAGCACATGGTGGCGGACGGTCGCGTCGCAGTGGATGGCGTGACCGAACTGCGCAAGACCTACAAGGTGCGCGCAGGGCAGGTCGTGACGATCGACGACGAAGAAATCAGTGTGCTGCCGGAAGTCGACTGACGCGTCCCGGGCATGCGGGAAGAACCAAAGAAAAACCCGGCGCCGTGAGGCGCCGGGTTTTCGTTGTGACGCGTGTGCGGTTACATGCCGCCAGCGGTGGACGACTTGGCCGGCTCGCTGGTGCTGCTCTTCTTGTGCTTCTTGTGGGTGGACTTCATCGAGTCGCCTGACTTCATCGAGTCATGGCTCATGGAGCCGCTCTTGTTCATCGACTCATGAGCGCTCTGGGTCGGCGTGGCAGCGGTGGAGGCCGGCGTCGGCGCGGCGGAATTCGCCGCGTCCTGGGCGAGAGCGGCACCGCTCAGGGTCATACAGCCGGCGAGCATGGCGACGAGCAGTTTCGTGTTGCGCATGTCGAAATCTCCTGGAATTTATTGCGCCTTGGGGAACGAGCGATGCCCGGCGCAATGGCATCGCTTACCGGTAACACCGGATGTGGAAAGCGTGTGCAGACGCTATCCCTTTTTTGCGGCCTATGGGTCTTGCATCGCAGCAATCGGCGAGGCACCGTTCAGGAAAAAATATCCTGTCGTTAAGCCATCGCAAGTTTCTGCGATCAGTGAAAGTCGCGTGACACTGAATCCAGCGTCGGCAGCAGGTCGCTGTAATCATGCAGACGAGCTGCCACAAGGTGATGCACGCCGTCGATCGCCTGCCATTGGCCGTCCACGGCCAGCAGTACCGCATCGAGCAGGGCGCGGCGACATGCTTCGGCGACCCGCGGACGCACGACCACGTTGACCTGTCCGGTTTCGTCTTCCAGGGTGACGAAGGTGATGCCGCTGGCTGTCTGTGGTCGCTGGCGCACGGTGACCAGGCCGGCATGGCGCACCCAGGTGCCGTGACGTTGGTCTCCGAGATCGCTGGCCCGCCGGGCGCGCCTTGCCAGCAAGGCCTTTCGGATGAGCTGCAGAGGGTGGGCAGCAAGCGACAGGCCGTGGGTGGCGTAATCGGCGAATACGTTTTCCGCAAGCGAGGGTGGGCGTAGGGCCGGGCGTTCCTCGGCCACGGCATGGATCAATGGCAGGCCGCGCTCGATACCCGAGCTTTCCCAGCGCGCGCGATGGCGATGCCCGCTGAGCACTCGCAATGCACCTGCATCGGCCAGGCGTTCACGCTCGAATCGGTTGAGACTCGCGCGTTGGCAGAGATCGGCCAGATCGCGGAAAGGCGACTGTGCCCGAGCGGTGGCAATGCGTTCGCCGAGACCGACGGATAACCCGGCGATCATGCGCAGGCCAAGACGCAGGGCATGCGTGTGCGGATTGCTCGCGACAGGTTCCAGCGTGCAGTCCCAATAGCTGGCGGTGACGTCGGGCGGACGCACCTCCACGCCATGCTTGCGTGCGTCAGCCACCAGTTGCGCCGGCGCATAGAAACCCATGGGCTGACTGTTGAGCAGGGCGCAGGTAAAGACCTCGGGATGGTGGCATTTCAGGTACGACGAGGCATAGGCGATAAGAGCGAAGCCCGCCGCATGCGATTCGGGAAAACCGTAACTGCCGAATCCCTTGATCTGGTCGATGATCTGCTGAGTGAACTCGGGCGAGTAACCATTTTTCGCCATGTTCTCCCGGATCTTCGGTTCGAACTTTTCCAATCCGCCGCGGCGTTTCCATGCGGCCATGGAACGCCGCAGATCATCGGATTCGTCCGCGCTGAACTCCGCCACCACCTGCAGGAGCTTCATCACCTGCTCCTGAAAGATGGGCACACCCAGTGTGCGTTCGAGCACGGGCTTCACGCCTTTCTCGTAGACGACGGGTTCCTGCATCTTTCGCCGCTGCAGATAGGGATGGACCATGCCGCCCTGGATGGGACCGGGTCGGACGATCGCCACCTGAATCACCAGGTCGTAGTACGCCTTCGGCTTGAGGCGCGGCAGCATGGACATCTGCGCGCGCGATTCGATCTGGAACACGCCGACCGTATCCGCCTTCTGGATCATCGCGTAGGTGGCATCGTCGTTTTCGGGAATGTCGGCAAGGCGTCGATAGTCGGGCCCTCCTTGCGCGCGAAGCAGGTCGATCGCCTTGCGCATGCAGGTGAGCATGCCCAGGGCGAGGCAGTCGACCTTGAGCAGCTTCATGGTTTCGAGATCGTCCTTGTCCCATTGAATGACCGTGCGCTCGTCCATGGCCGCGTTTTCCACGGGCACCAGATGATGCAGCGGCGTATCGGAAATGACGAAGCCGCCCACGTGCTGCGACAGATGCCGCGGCATGCCGACCAGTTCGTCCACCAGGTAGATGAGATGGCGGATGACCCGGCTGCTGGTATCGAATCCGCGTTCGCGCAGGCGCTCCGGGATGGGTACGTCGCCATGCGCATGCGAGTAGGCGCGGCTGAGCTGGTCGAGCTGATCTTCGGAAAGACCCAACGCGCGGCCCACGTCGCGTGCCGCGCTCTTGGACCGATAACTGATGACGGTGGCCGCGAGCGCGGCACGCTCGCGGCCGTATTTGTTGAACACGTACTGGAGCACTTCCTCGCGGCGCTCGTGCTCGAAGTCGACGTCGATGTCCGGTGGCTCGTCGCGTTCGAGGGAGATGAAGCGCTCGAACAAGGTGGAGATCTGCGCGGGATTCACCTCGGTGATGCCGAGGCAGAAGCACACCGCGGAATTGGCGGCTGACCCACGGCCCTGACAGAGAATGTTTTTCGAGCGCGCGAAATGGACGATATCCGCGACGGTAAGAAAAAACGCTTCGTATTGCTTTTGAGCGATGAGATCGAGTTCTTTCTCGATGCGTTCGACGATGTCCGGACTCACGCCTTCCGGCCAGCGAGTGGCGGCACCCGCGAAGGTCAGCCGACGCAGGTGGGCGGCCTGATCCATGCCTTCGGGTACCAGCTCGCGCGGATAGACGTAATGGATGCCGCGAATGTCGAAACCCGTACACCGCGCTGCAATGACGAGGGTTTCTTCAACGATGTCGCGCGGGTAGATGCGAGCGATCGCCTCGCGTTGGCGCAGGTGACGTTCGCCATTGGGGAACAAGGCGTGTCCCGCTTCGGCCAACGGCGTGTTGAGGCGGATGGCCGTCATCACGTCCTGCAGGGCGCGACGGCTGCGCACATGCATGTGGACGTCGCCAGCGGCGACGCAAGGCAGGCCGTGGCGGGCGCCGAGTTCGCGCCATGCCGTCAGTGCCGCCTCGTCGTGCTGGCCGCGATGCAGTTCCACGGCAAGCCAGGCGCGCCCGCCAAAGTGCGCGGCGACCCATACGGCGCGCGCTTCATGGGTCGCCGGGTCGGTGACGGCGTACGGTCCAGGGCACCAGAGTAGGCAGAGGCCTTGCCCGAGCGCTTCGAGATCGGTGCGATGAAGCTCGTAGTTGCCCTTGGTGGCACGTCGGCGGCCGAGCGTGATCAATCGACACAGTTCCGCATAGCCCGCCTGGTTCTCGACCAGAAGCACCACGACGGTACCGTCGGAAAGCCGTAGCTCGCTGCCCACGATCAGGGGCACGCCCGTATCCAGCGATGCCTCGAGCCCCCGCACGATGCCGGAAAGCGAACACTCGTCGGTAATGGCCAGTGCCGTGTAACCGATGGACTTGGCCCGTTCGAACAACTCCCTCGCACTGGACGCGCCGCGCTGGAAGCTGAAATCGCTGAGCGCATGCAATTCCGCGTACGCGGGAGCTTCGGCCGCTTCGTCATTGGCCGGCAGCAGGTGGGTCGTGTCGATCGACATCATGGCGCGTCGATCGTCAGGCAAACCAGCCGTGCAGCATCCAGCCGTCGAGCGTGCCCACGGGAAGGTAGGCCCACGCTTGCTGGCCTTCGACGGTGCGCACGATGTAGTAGTCGCGGCGGGTGTCCCCGCCGTCCCACCAGCCGCTCTCGATGCGCTCGGGGCCGGCAAGCACGGCAGTCGGGTTCGGGCGCAACGGCAACGGTCGCGGAAGCAGCCAGAGCGGTCGCCGCGCACGCGGTGGCGATACCGCCCCCGTGGGCGTGCCGTGACGCCATGCACGTTCGGGGCGGTGATCGGCTACCAGCGCGATCTGGCGCAGGGCGGCATCGCCCAGGCGCGCACGTAGACGCTCGTCGAGCGTGGGCCAATCCAGGCCATCGCCGCGAACGGGCTCGAACAGGTCGCGCAGCGGCGGCCGGAATATCGGCAGTTCCTCGGCATCCAGTTCGATCGCGCGCGCGGGTGCCGGCAAGGAAGTCCGTTCCAATCGCGTGCGCGCCAACTCGAACAGACGCTCGGCATCGCGTTGCGGGGTCGCCATGGCGACCACCACGCGTGTCGCTTCGTCGCGCGCGTGTTCGAGCGTCAGCGTGAAACGTTGCACGCCGCCATCGCGCGCGGCGAGCAGGTTGGCCAGCGAGCGAGTAAGACGACGCAAGGGAAACAACAATGGCTGGCTGCCATCCAGTTCGCCATCGAATTCGATCTTCTGTTGGAAGTTCGCTGGAGGATGCCAGGCGGGCAGGGCATCTGCGGCTTGTCCGCGGATGCGGTCGAGCCAGTTCACGCCCTCGCGGCCAATGCGCCGGGTGAGTTCGGGGCGCGGCAGACGGAAGACGTCTTCCAGCCGACGAAAACCCATCGCCTGCAGTGAACTCACCGTGGCCGTGGGCAGGCCACTCTGTTTCAGCGGCAGGGCTTCCAACATGCGACGCACGCCTTCGCGTTCGGGCAGCACCATGCCGTCGGCACTGGCAGCGAACACCCACGAGGCCGCGGCGAACGGCGTCACCGCCAGCGTGTGGGCATGGCCTTGTTCGAGCAGGCCCTGGCGCAGGCGCTCGGCCAGCACGGGCCACCCGTCGAACAAGCGGAGGCTTGCACCGACTTCCATCAGGATCGCGTGCGGCGGCACCAGACTCACGTGGCCGCTGAACTGGTAGCACCAGGCCGCCAGTTCACCAAGCAGGCGCGCTTCCGCATCCGTGTCGCGCGGTTTGACCTCAAGCGCGGGACATAGGGCACGGGCGGCGGCAAGGCTTTGCCCACGACGAATGCCTAAGCCCACGGCCTCGTCATTCGCCATGGCGATCAGGCGTTGGCGAGCCTTGTGGTCGAGCAGGGCAGAAGGGCCTGCCTCCGGTGTCGCGGCGAAGGCGGCGGAGAACGCCAGGCCGGGAAAACGGAGACAGGCCCAAAGCATGGCTGCGTAGGAGTGGCGACGACGGAGCGTCCGTCATGACGGCGTGGACGACGCAACGTCATGAGGACTTCCATCAGGCCCGCATGCGCAGCAGCGGAGCGGTGGTGGTCAGCAGACCACGCGACTTGAGCACGTCCACATAGGTGGCCTCGTCGCTGTTGCTGACCTTCAGGCGGAGCGCCGCGGGACTGTTCTGCGCGGCATGGGTCGCCGAGCGGAAGATCATCGCGCAGGCATCGCCGGTTTCGGCGGCCAACTGCAGGCGACGCAGGCTGCGGTAGTCGATGTCCTGGAACCAGCCGACCACGGCGCCGCAGCAACCGGAGCGCAGGCATTGCTCCATGCTCCAGGCGGCCTCGGTGCTACCGGCCTTGATCTCGTGCAGGAAGCGCAGGTCTACCCCTGCGGCCGCGAGCGCGGGTGCGTAGGGCACGTAAGGCGGCGCGACGAAGATCACCCGTCGATGTTCCTGCGTGAGCGCCGCCAGCGCGGGCATCACCAGGTCCAGTTCGCCCAGGCCGTCGTGCTCGAACAGGATCTCGCTCAGCGCGCCCTGCGGCCAGCCGCCGCCGGGGAGCTTTGCGTCCAGCGAGGTCCAGCCCGTGGACAGCGCGCGAACGCGCGGCTGACGGTCGGCGGACCGACGCCAGATACCGGGATGGTCGAGCACCTGGGCAAGATTCGGGGAGACGATGGCGTTCATGGTCAGGTCCTGCGGATGATGCCGACGTAGCGCCCTTCGATGGCGAACGCATGGCGACGTGGATCGACTTCGATCGGTGCGAAGTCGGGATTCTCGGGAAGCAACAGCAGACGGTCGCGCTCGTGCTTCAACCGCTTTACGGTGACTTCGTCATCGAGGCGGGCGACGACGATCTGGCCGTCGTTCGCGGTGGCCGTCTTGTGGACGGCGAGCAGATCGCCGTCGAGGATGCCGGCATCGCGCATGCTCATGCCCACCACGCGAAGAAGATAGTCGGCACGCGGATGGAACAGGGCAGGGTCGACCTCGAGCTGCGACTCGATGTTTTCCTCGGCGAGGATCGGCGAGCCCGCAGCGACCCGGCCGACCAGCGGCAGGTCGTTGGCGGCGAGGGCGCGACGGAGGTCGCTGCCCGCCGGCAGGCGCAGGCCACGGTGCTGGGGGGAACGCTCGAGCACGCCCTTGCGGACCAGCGACTCGACGCATGCCTGCGCCGAGCTGTGGCTGGAGAAGCCCAGGGCGTCGGCAATTTCCCGCAGCGTAGGCGGCATGCCCTGGGCCTGCAGGTATTCACGCAGGAACGCGAGGGTGTTTTGCTGACGCTCGGTGAGGGTAGGTGTCGACATGTGTACATTTGTACAGTGGACGGCGAGGGCGCGCAAGCGATCTTTTTCTATTGCACGTTTATGCACGATTGCATACATTTATGCCTGTTCTAATGACGAGGCCCTCCATGCATCCCGCCAGAGCGACCCGGCTCATCTTTCTTCTTTCCGGCATCGGCATGGCCAGTTGGGCGCCGATGGTGCCGTACGCGAAAGCCCGGCTCGGCCTGGACGACGCCATGCTGGGCCTCGTGTTGTTGTGTATGGGTTGCGGTGCCGTGGCGGCGATGCCGCTGGCGGGTTTTCTCAGCAACCGCTACGGCAATCGTGACGTCATCTGCATCAGCGCGTTGCTGGTCTGCGTGGCCTTGCCGCTGCTGACCGTCGTGCCCAATGTCTATGCGCTGGGTGCCGCGCTGCTGTTCTTCGGCGCGTCGTTGGGCGTGGTGGACGTGGCCATGAACGCGCATGCGGTGGACGTGGAGAAGCATGCGGGCAGACCCATGATGTCCGGCTTCCACGGTCTTTTCAGCGTGGGTGGTCTGGTCGGTTCCGCGGGCATGGCGGGCTTGCTGAAGGTCGGTGCGCCGCTCACCGGCAGTGCGCTCGCGGTGTCTGCCGCTCTGCTGGTCATCGTGCTGACCCAGTGGCGGCATTTCCTCGTGCGCCTCGACGACGACGGTCAGACGCATTCGATCTTCCGGTTGCCGTCGGCGTCGGTGTTCCTGCTGGGCTTCCTCTGTCTCGTGGTGTTTCTTGCGGAAGGCGCGATGCTCGACTGGAGCGCCGTGTTCCTGCGCTTCTCGCGCGGCTTCGATCCTTCGCTGGCGGGGCTCGGCTATGCCGCCTTCTCCGTGGCGATGGCCAGCGGTCGCCTGCTTGGCGATCGCATCACCGCTTCGCTCGGACCCGTGTCGATCGTCCGCTTCGGTGCCTTCGTCGCTGCACTGGGCTTCTTCCTCGCCACCCTCCTGCCGTGGGGGCCGACGGCGCTGCTGGGCTTCGTACTGGTTGGCCTGGGCGCATCCAACATCGTGCCGGTGCTGTTCAGCGCCGCGGGGCGACAGCCCAACACCTCGCCCGGCATCGCCATCGCCGCGGTGACCTCACTCGGCTACGCGGGCATGCTCGCCGGCCCGGCGGTCATTGGTTTCGTCGCTCATCTCAGCAGCCTGTCCATCGCCCTGTGTGGCGTGGCGGTGCTGCTCATCGTCGTCTCGTGCTGCGCGTCCATCGCGCGGCGTTGACCTCTTTCAAGGAACAGCCATGCACAGCAAGCGCGATGTGGTCATCTTCGATTTCGGCGGCGTGCTGATCGATTGGAATCCGCGTTATCTCTATCGGAAGTTGTTCGGCGACGATGAGGAAGCAATGGAAACCTTTCTCGCGGAGGTGACCACGCCGGAATGGAACCTGCAGCAGGATGCCGGGCGTTCGTGGGACGAAGCGGTCCGCCTGCTCACCGAGCAACACCCGACCAAGGCGGAACTCATCGCCGCGTACCAGCATCGCTGGGAGGAGACGCTCGGCGGTTCGATCGACGACAGCCTGCGCATCCTGCGCGAACTGAAAGAGGCGGGGCACCCTCTGTACGGACTCACCAACTGGTCGCACGAAACATTCCCGTTTGCACGCGAGCGGTTCGATTTCCTCACCTTGTTCGACGGCATCGTCGTGTCGGGTGAGGAGGGCATGATCAAACCCGATCCGAAACTCTATCGAACCCTGCTCGATCGCTACGACATCGATCCCACGCGTGCCGTATTCATCGATGACAACAAGACGAACGTAGAGGCCGCCGACGCTCTGGGCATCCATGGCATCCACTTCCATACGCCGGAGCAGTTGCGCGCTGACCTGGTGGAACTCGGTTTCCTGGCGCAGTGAACGTTCCGCTCGACACGACACTGCCGCGCGAGCGGCAGCAACGGATTCTCGATCGGCTCAACCGCGAGGGGCGCGTCGTCGCGGCCGACCTGGCTCAGGAATTTCGGGTTTCGGAAGATTCCATTCGCCGTGACCTGCGCGATCTCGCATCTCAGGGGCTGTGTCGCCGCGTCTATGGCGGCGCACTGCTTGTTCAGCACGTGGCGCCGCTGGGCGAGCGCCATCAGGAGCGGGCAGAATTGAAGCGGGCCTTGGCCCATGTCGCCGCTGAGCTGGTCGGGGAGGGGCAGATCCTCTTCATCGATGCGGGTTCGACCAATACCGCACTGGCAAAGGCGTTGCCGGACCATCGCGATCTCACCGTCGTGACGAATGCACCTGATGTCGCGACGGCGGTGCTGGGGCGGCCGGGTTTCGAAGTGATTCTTCTCGGCGGGCGACTGGACCCACGTATCGGCGGCGCCATCGGTTCGCGCACGGTGCGCCAGGCACAGGACATCCGCGCCGACCTGTGTTTTCCCGGCGTCTGCGCCATCGATCCGCAACGCGGACTATGGACGATCGACGAGGAGGAAACGGTGTTCAAGCAGGCGATCATCGAAGCCAGCGGCGAAACCGTGGCGATCGCCACGCCCGACAAGCTGGTGGCCTCGGCCACCCATCACACGGCGCCGATTACCGGTATCGCCCATCTGGTAGTGGCGCCCGATACCGATCTCGCGATGGTAGCTCGCTATCGCGACGCTGGTGTGGCCGTGCATATGTAATCGCCGACGGGGTCGGCTCCCGCCGATGGATCGGTGGGAGCCGTAAGTTCCTGTCGCATTGGGGGCATTGCTCTGTGTGCCGTCATATCGGGCGTTCTCGACGCAAGATGGGCAGGTCCACTTCGCGATACTCAGCACGGGAAATAAAGCCGTTTTGGTCAGACCTGATGAGGGCCTCGATCGAGCCGCCTAGCCACGAGGCATTGCGTGAATTGGCAGGGGTGCTCAGGTTGATCACCGTATTCGGTGGCGCAAGCGCCTTGATCCCTTCCTTCAGCGAGGCGGCTATTTTTTCGTCGATCTCGCCCGCCAGCACGATGTTCCCGAGCAACGCGGAACGGACTTCGTCATCAGTTTTCTTGATGACATTGTAGGTCAGCGTAGCGAGCTGCTGCCCGCCGGCATAGTTTTCGCGCAAGACAGCATGAAGCACCACTTCATTGTGCTTTACGGCAGCCGCCTCCATCTCGCCTGCGCCTACATGAACGACGACACCCGTGGACGCGCCTTGCAACGTCAGTACCGCTGCTGCCCTGCTTTGTGCGAAAAAACCAGGGACGTTGAATGTCTCAAAAGCGATCTGCGTTATCTTTTCCAAATCGGCTTTCAGCATAAGCGGGCGCCAGACTGTGAAAAGAGGTCTCTCGTCCGGCAACACGTCCATTTTGGAAAACGCCTGCGCTACAAGGTGTTCGTAAGCGTCCCAATTCACGGCTTCTTTTCGTGAAGAGGAACCACCTGGCATGCGATCTAACGTGGTGGCGCTCCATCGGGGCGTCTCCTCTCCCGCAAATCCAGCACGTATCGACGCCACGTCGATATCTATCACCACTGGCTTCCCGTCCATGTCTTACCTCCTTGTTGACGCGATGCAATCAAGCGTTAAAGCCACCCCTGTGTGTCGAAAGCTAGACCGCGAGCAGTGAAAGCCGGGTTAACGTTTGCGCCCGCACGCGACAGCATTTGCTTGGTCAAAAAAACGGCGGGCCTGAGCCCGCCGTTTTAGCTTTTTCAACCCGCCTTTTTCTTCGCCAGCCGCAACCAGGTATCGACCACGGTATCGGGATTCAGCGACATCGATTCGATGCCTTGCTCCATCAACCACTCGGCAAGATCCGGATGGTCGGATGGGCCCTGGCCGCAGATGCCCACGTATTTGCCCTTTTCGCGTGCGGTGCTGATCGCCATCGCAAGCAGCTTCTTGACCGACGGATCGCGCTCGTCGAACAGGTGGGCGACGATGCTGGAATCGCGATCGAGGCCGAGAGTGAGCTGGGTGAGATCGTTCGAGCCGATGGAGAAGCCGTCGAAGATGTCGAGGAACTCATCCGCCAGCAGGGCGTTGGACGGCACCTCGCACATCATGATGACCTTGAGATCGTGCTCGCCCTGCACCAGGCCGTTCCCGCGCAGCACTTCGATCACCTTGCGGCCTTCGTCGAGCGTACGCACGAACGGGATCATTACCCAGACGTTGGTGAGGCCCATCGTCTCGCGCACGTACTTCACCGCCTTGCATTCGAGACCGAACGACTCGGCAAAGCCCTGATCGACATAGCGGCTGGCGCCGCGGTAGCCGATCATCGGGTTTTCCTCGTGCGGCTCGTAACGCGAGCCACCGAGCAGGCCGGCGTATTCGTTCGACTTGAAGTCGGACAGGCGCACGATTACCGGCTTCGGATACACCGAGGCGGCGATGGTGGCGATGCCTTCGGCAAGACGATCCACGTAGAACGACACGGGATCTTTGTAGCCGGCGATCCGTGCATCGATGCGTGCCTTCGTTTCCGCATCCTGCTTCGCGTATTCCAGCAGTGCCTTCGGATGCACGCCGATGTGGCTGGCGATGATCATTTCGAGGCGGGCCAGGCCGATGCCGGCGTTCGGCAGCATGCCGAAGTCGAACGCGCGCTCCGGGTTGGCCACGTTCATCATGATCTTCAGCGGCGCTTCGGGCATGGCGCCCAGGTCGGCCGTGATGCGCTCGAATTTCAGCACGCCCTCGTAGATCGTGCCGGTGTCGCCTTCGGCGCAGGACACGGTGACGTCGGCGCCATCGGGAATCGTATCCAACGCATTGCCGCAGCCCACCACCGCCGGCACACCCAGCTCACGGGCGATGATCGCCGCGTGGCAGGTGCGACCGCCGCGATTGGTGACGATGGCGGCGGCACGCTTCATCACCGGCTCCCAATCGGGGTCGGTCATGTCGGCGACCAGCACGTCGCCGGGCTGCACCTTGTTCATGTCGGCGAGCGAACGGATCACGCGCGCCTTGCCAGCGCCGATCTTCTGGCCGATGGCACGGCCTTCGGTGAGCACCTTGCCCTTTTCGCCCAGTTGGAAGCGTTCCAGCGTGGTGGCATGGGAGCGCGACTTCACCGTTTCCGGACGAGCCTGCACGATGTAAAGCTTGCCGGTGTTGCCGTCCTTCGCCCACTCGATGTCCATCGGGCGGCCGTAGTGCTTCTCGATGATGAGCGCCTGGCGCGACAGTTCCTCGACGTCCGCGTCGGTGACGCAGAAACGGTGGCGATCGGCGACCGGCGTTTCTTCGATGCGCACGCGCTCGCCCGGCTGATCGGAATAGACCATGCGCTGCTGCTTCGCGCCGAGGCTGCGGCGCAGCACGGCCGGCTTGCCTTCGCGCAGGGTCGGTTTGAAGACGTAGAACTCGTCCGGGTTCACGGCACCCTGCACGACCATTTCGCCAAGGCCGTACGAACCGGTGACGAAGACGACGTCGCGGAAGCCCGACTCGGTGTCGAGGGTGAACAGCACGCCCGACGCGCCGACGTCGGAGCGGACCATGAGCTGCACGCCCGCGGAGAGGAACACGTCCTCGTGCTTGAACCCCTGGTGTACGCGGTAGGCAATGGCACGGTCGTTGTAGAGCGAGGCGAAGACTTCCTTCACCTTGTGCAGCACGTCGTCGATGCCGACGACGTTGAGGAAGGTTTCCTGCTGCCCGGCGAACGAGGCGTCCGGCAGGTCCTCGGCTGTGGCGGAGGAACGAACGGCCACCGCGATGTCGGTGGCGCCGGCGTCTTTGCAGAGCTTGACGTAGGCGTCGCGAATGGCCTGTTCGAGATCGGCGGGCAGGGCGGTGTCGACGATCCAGCCGCGGATCTCCTTGCCACCGCGGACGAGTTCGTCCACGTCGTCCACGTCTAGGGTGGCGAGGCGTTCGGCGATGCGCTTGGCCAGCCCGCTCTTCTCAAGATAGGTCTGGAAGGCATCGGCCGTGGTGGCGAATCCGCCCGGCACCGAAACCCCCAGTTTCGCCAGGTTGCCGATCATCTCGCCAAGGGAGGCGTTCTTGCCGCCCACCTTGCCCAGGTCGGTCATGCGTAGCGCGTCGAGCCAAAGTACCAGGTCGCTCAAAGGAAAGTCCTCACATCGGTTCGTCGGTTTTGCGGCGGGCCGCGCTAGAAAATCCGCGCATTGTCGAGTGCCGGTCGCAGCCGATACAAGGCGCGATGCACAAACGTTCAGGGATCATGCGGGGTGGATTGTCATCCCGGCGTCTTGCGCTAAGGTGGTTCCCATGAGCCAAACGCAGGGAAAACGCCCGATGCGCCGCACCGTGTTCTTCATCTCCGATTCGACCGGCATCACGGCCGAGACCATCGGCAACAGCATGCTCGCTCAGTTCGAGGGGGTCCAGTTCGACACCCACCGGTTGCCCTTTATCGACAACCCGGCGAAGGCCGAGGCGGCGTCGCTGCGCATCAAGACCAAGTACGCCCAGGACGGTCAGCGGCCCATTGTGGTCAATACGATGACGTCGCGAAGCCTCTGCGACATCGTGGCCGGCAGCGGTGCGTTGATGCTCGACGTGTTCGCCCCCTTCATCGAGCCTCTGGAGGCCGAACTGGGCGCGAAGCAATCCGGCGCTGTGAACCGGTCCCACGGCCTGGTGGATTTTGAACGTTACGAGGCCCGCATCGAGGCCACGAACTACGCCCTGGCGCACGACGACGGCCTGGACGTGGATTACAACCAGGCCGACGTGGTGCTGGTCGGGGTGTCCCGTTCGGGCAAGACCCCCACCTGCCTCTACATGGCCTTGCATTACGGGGTGTGTGCCGCCAACTATCCGCTCACGGACGACGACCTCGACAAGCTGGAACTGCCGACCCGCCTCCGCCCTTACCGCAGCCGGCTGTTCGGCCTGACCATCGATCCGGTCCGCCTGGCACAGATCCGCGAGCAGCGCCGCCCCGGCAGCCGCTACGCCACATTGAAGCAATGCCGCTGGGAACTGGAACAGGCCGATCGCCTGATGCGCCGGGAGAACATCCCCGTCCTCAACACCACGCACACCTCGATCGAGGAAATCTCCAGCAAGATCTTCGAGTACCTCGGTATCGAGCGCCACATGTATTAGACGAGAGCCGCCACGGAGCAACGCCTTACCCATGACCGCCGTCATCGACCGCCCAACTGCGCTGATCCCGGGACGTTTCGAGTTCCTGATGGGTCTGTACGCGGAAAACTACCACCGGCTGGCACGGCTGTTCGCGCCGCAGCGGCTGGCGCCGGGCCGCTACGTCTCGGATGTGGACGATGGCCTCAAGGTGATGCTCGACGTGCAGGAAAAACACCCGTACACGCTCGAACTCGAACTCACCTACGACTTCCTCGACGAGGCCACCGGGCAACCATCACCCTCGGCGCAGCTACGCATGTATACGGATGCACACGTCGCCGAGGCCATGCATTGCCATCCCGGCCGCAAGCTCTGGCAGGTGCTGGGGCCGTTCCCGCCTGCGGACACGGTGCTGCAGCATCGCCTGCGCATGAACGGGTTTCTGAGCCGTTGGCTCGAATATCTGGCGGAGCAGGGGCATTCGATCGGGACGCTGGAGCGGGTAGATGGGTAAATGCCAAAAGCACAGGTAGGGGCCACCCTGGTGGCGATGGAAGCTGCCGGTGGGAGCCAGCCTGCTGGCGATCGGAATTTACCTCACTGACACACCGCTTCGTTGGCTTATCGCCAGCAGGCTGGCTCCCACCGGCAAGCTTCCACGGAGCGTGGTTTACGGAATTTCAGGCAAAAAAAATCCGCCCAATGGCGGATTCTTTCTTTGGAAGTAATGGCGGAGCGGACGGGACTCGAACCCGCGACCTCCGGCGTGACAGGCCAGCATTCTAACCGACTGAACTACCGCTCCACACTACGTTTCCAACTTCCAACAACTACCAACTTCCTTAGTCCTTTACACTCTCCGGCGGACCGGAAAGTGGCGTCCCCACGGGGATTCGAACCCCGGTCGCCACCGTGAAAGGGTGATGTCCTAGGCCTCTAGACGATGGGGACGTACTAGAAGTTGGTGGAGCCAGCCGGGATCGAACCGGCGACCTCCTGCATGCCATGCAGGCGCTCTCCCAGCTGAGCTATGGCCCCCTGCTGGAAGCCGCAAAGATTACGTCCGCACCGTGATTCCGTCAAGCGTTCATTACACTTTTTGTAAATTTTTTTTCGACATTTCGAGAATGCCGAGGCGTGGCACGCACTTGTACGAGTCGGCACGCGTCGTGGTTTGCATGTCGAACGCGTGCGCATGGCGACGCACGGGTTAACCTGTCCGTCCATATCCACAGGGGCAGGCATGCACGGCATCGTTTTCATCCAGGACCTGGCCACCGTGATGCTGGTGGCCGGACTCACCACGGTGCTTTTCCAGCGCCTCAGGCAGCCGGTCGTGCTCGGCTACATCATTGCCGGCGTGTTGATCGGCCCGCACACGCTGCCGGTGATCTTCATCCACGACGAGGAGACGATTCGCACGCTCTCCGAACTGGGCATGATCCTGCTGCTGTTTGCGCTGGGTCTCGAATTCAGTCTGAAGAAGCTGCGCGCGGTCGGCGGTGCTGCGCTGGTGGCCGCATTCGCGGAAATCGTGCTGATGGTGTGGATCGGCTACGAGATTGGCCGCTTCTTTGGCTGGTCCGCCATGGACTCGCTGTTCCTGGGCGCGATGCTTTCCATTTCGTCCACCACGATCATCATGAAGGCGCTCGAGGATCTTGGCCTCAAGCGGGAGCGCTTCGCGCAGCTCATGTTCGGCATCCTCGTCGTGGAGGATCTGCTGGCGATCGTGTTGATGGCGCTGCTGACCGGTATCGCGGGTACGGGCGGTGTGGAAGCGAGCCAGGCTCTTGCGACGATCGGGCGTCTCGGTCTGTTCATGGCGGTATCGCTGGTCGTGGGTCTGCTGCTGGTGCCGCGCGTGGTCGACTACATCGCCCGGGTCAGCCGCAACGACGTGTTGCTGGTAGCGGTACTCGGCATCTGCTTCGGTTTCTGCCTGCTCGTGACCGAGATGGGCTACAGCGTGGCGCTGGGTGCTTTCATGATCGGCGCGATCGTCGCGGAGGCTGAAAGCGTGGCGCGCATCGAGCGCATCATCATGCCGGTGCGCGACATGTTCAGCGCCGTGTTCTTCGTCGCCATCGGCATGCTCATCGATCCGCAGCTGCTGCTCGAATACGCGTGGCCGATCACCGTGGTAACGATCGCGGTGGTGGTCGGTAAGGTCATTACCTGCAGTTTCGGCAGTTTCGTCGCCGGCAACGACGGACGGACGTCGTTGCGCGTGGGTATGGGCCTGGCGCAGATCGGCGAATTCTCGTTCGTCATTGCGTCGCTCGGACTCACGCTCAAAGTGACCAGTGGATTCCTCTATCCGGTGGCTGTGGCGGTGTCGGCGATCACCACCTTCCTCACACCGTATCTGATCCGTTCCTCCGATCCGCTGGCCCGATTGCTCGGCCGCGTCTTGCCCAACCGCTTCATCAGCGTGTTCGGTGCCTACACCGAATGGATGGGCAACCTCGGGCTGCAAGGGCAGGGCGCCATCGTCATGAAGATGATCCGCCGGCTCGTCTGGCACGTAGTCATCAACATGGCGCTGGTGGTCGCGGTCTTCATCATCGTGGCCTTCGCCTACCGGCGCGGATTCCTGCATCTGGATCTTTTCACCGACCAGCCGACCGTGCGTCGCAGCCTCGCCTGGTCGCTCGCGGCGTTGCTGTCGCTGCCGATGGTCGTGGCGGCCTATCGCAAGGCCGGGGCACTGGGCATGCTGCTGGCCGAACTGTCGATTCCGGACCGGTTCGGCGCCCGTACCTTTCGTATCCGCTCGGTCCTGGGGCGGCTGATTCCGTTGGCGGCCATGCTCATCCTGGGCCTGCTTGTGGCGGCGCTCGCCTCGACCATCCTGCCGCCCCGGGAGGTGGCCCTGGTGCTCGTGCTGATCGGCATCGGGCTGGTCTGGCTACTCTGGCGAGTGCTGGTCCAGGTCCATGCCCGGCTCCAGGCCGCCATCCGCGATACCCTCGAAAAGCCGGGGCACGATGCCGGGGAGTGACCGATTCATCATTTCTCGGAAAGGTTTCTGAACTTTTCGTGTGAAACCCTGTCTCTCGCCCCGTCATTGCAAGCAGGACGCGAACCACCGCACAATGGCGTTTCCGCCTCCACAAGGAGGTGTACCGGCGGCGTCGCCGAATCTTTCCTATAGAGGGAGTATCGAATGAAGCACTTTTTGCGTCCCACGATGACGGCCGTCGCCCTGGCGGTTGCGCTGGGTACGGCCGCGGGCGCATCCGCCCAGGCCGCCAAGCCGGCTGCCTCCGCGGCACCGGTCGATAAGCAGAAGGCCAGCTATGTCGTGGGTTGGGATCTCGCAAGCTCGCTTCCGCCGCTCGTCGCGAAGGAAGTGGATGCCGCTACGGTCGCCAAGGCGCTGCAGGCTGCGCTCTCGGGCCAGAAGCCGACCATGACGGAAGCCGAGGCCAAGTCGGTTCGCGAAGCGTTTGTTGCCCAGCTCAAGGTCAAGGCCGAGGCTGAGTACAACAAGGTCGCCGCGCAGAACAAGCAGGAAGGCGATGCGTTCCTGGCCAAGAACAAGTCCGCTCCGGGCGTGAAGGTCACCTCGTCGGGCCTGCAGTACCAGGTCGTCCAGGCCGGTACCGGCCAGCGTCCGGGTCCGAACGACACGGTCACCATCAACTACACCGGCACCTTCGTGAACGGCGAGAAGTTCGACTCCTCGGCCGATCACCAGCCGGCCGGCCCGGCCCAGATCCCGCTCGCTGCGGTGATCCCGGGTTTCCGTGAGGGCCTGCAGCTGATGCAGACGGGCGGCAAGTACAAGCTGTTCATTCCGTCGAACATCGCTTACGGCGCCAAGCCGGAAAACGGCTTCCCGCCGAACGCGACGATCATCTTCGACGTCGAACTGCTGAAGACCGGTCCGACGCCGGCGGGCCAGGGCCCGGGCGCACCGCAGGGCGGCGGCAAGTAAGCCACCCTCGCAAGCAATACCGAAAGGGCGCGGAGCGATCCGCGCCCTTTTTGTTTTCCTTTCGGCTTTGTGGGAGCCGCCCTGGCGGCGATCCCGCGGCAACGGCCATGTCTGCGCGAGTACCCATCGCCAGCAGGCTGGCTCCCACCGCTGGTGGGATGTTGGGCCGTGTCAGCGTCCCGTCGAATCGACGCGGCGTGTTTGCTCCCCAGGCCCGCCGGTCTACAATCGCGTGTTACGCGCATCCGCCGAGCGCTTCGGGAGCTGCATGAAAGTCACGATCTTTGGAACCGGCTACGTGGGGCTCGTTACGGGTACCTGCCTGGCCGAGATGGGCAACCACGTGGTTTGCGTCGACGTGGATGCGGGCAAGGTCGAGCGGTTGAAGAAGGGCGACGTACCCATCTACGAACCGGGGCTCGAACCGATGGTCATCCGCAACCACGCGGAAGGGCGTCTCGATTTCACCACGGACGCCGCGCCCGCGATCGCCCATGGCGATGTCGTGTTCATCGCGGTGGGTACGCCTCCCGACGAAGACGGCAGCGCCGACCTGCAATACGTGCTGGCCGTGGCGAACACCATCGGCGATCACATCGACCGCTACACGATCGTCGTGAACAAGTCGACGGTACCCGTGGGTACGGCTGATCGCGTGCGTGCCGCCGTGGCGGAGCGCCTGAAACAGCGTGGCGTGGACGTGCCGTTCGACGTCGTATCGAATCCCGAATTCCTGAAGGAGGGCGATGCGGTCGAGGACTGCATGCGTCCGGACCGCATCGTGGTCGGCTCGTCCAGCGAGCGCGCCATCGAGCGCCTGCGCAAGCTCTATGCACCGTTCAATCGCAATCACGACCGCATGGTCGTGATGGACGAGCGTTCGGCGGAGCTGACCAAGTACGCAGCCAACGCCATGCTCGCGACCAAGATCAGCTTCATGAACGAGATCGCGAACATCGCCGAACACGTCGGTGCCGACGTGGAACTCGTGCGCCGGGGCATCGGTGCCGATCCGCGCATCGGCTATCACTTCATTTATCCCGGTGCGGGCTATGGTGGCTCGTGTTTCCCGAAGGACGTGCAGGCGCTGGCGCGCACGGCACATTCGGTGGGCTACGACGCACGTTTGCTCGGTGCGGTGGAAGCGGTCAACGATGGGCAGAAGTCGCGCTTGTTCGCGCTACTTTCCAAGCACTTCGACGGCAACCTGAAGGGGCGCACCGTGGCCGTCTGGGGGTTGGCGTTCAAGCCCAATACCGACGACATGCGCGAAGCCTCCAGCCGCCGGCTCATGGAACAGTTGTGGGATGCCGGTGCCCAGGTCCGTGCGTTCGATCCCGAGGCCTCCGATGAGGCACGACGCATCTACGGCGAGCGCGACGATCTCGTCCTCGTCGCGCATCCCTATGACGCTCTCGAAGGTGCGGACGCGCTGGCCATCGTCACGGAGTGGAAGGCTTTCCGCAGCCCAGATTTCCAGCGCGTGAAGTCCTTGCTGCGCACGCCAGTGATCGTAGACGGACGCAACCTCTACGATCCCGCCATCGTGGAGGAAGCAGGGCTTGCGTACTACGGCATCGGCCGCGGTCGCAGCCTAGCGGGTCGCGAGCATGGCTGAGTTAGACGATCGCATCACGGAGCTGGAGGTGCGCCTCGCCTTCATCGACGATACGGTCAACGGGCTCTCGTCCGCCGACGTGGAAATCGCACGCCGGTTGGATCTGCTTGAGCGAGCCGTGCGCGACTTGCGCTCGGACCTCGTGAACATGCGTGCGGGTCTCGGCAGCGATGCCGCGAACGAGCCGCCACCGCCGCACTATTGAAGTAAACGAACGAGCCTTACCGATCATGGCAGAGTCCCTGCGCGACCAGTTGTTGAAGAGTGGCCTCGTGAAGGAAATTCACGAGGAGAAACGGAAGTCCACGCCACCCCAGCGTCAGGGCGGCAACGCCTCGACGAGTGGGCAGCCCTATGCCGGCAACCGCCCCAAGCAGGGCGGCCGCCCGCAGCAAGGCGGCAGGCCGGGCCAGAGGCCGCCCCAGGGCGGCAAGCCATCAAATGGTACGCCGCGCCCGCCGCGCAAGGACGGCGAGATCGATCTCGCCAAGGCCTATGCGATTCGTGCCCAGAAGGAAGCCAACGAGCGGCGCGAAGCCGAGGCCGCAGCCGCAGAGCAGGCGCGCCTGCGCAAGGAAAAGAAGCGCAAGGTCGAGGAACTGCTGAAAGGCAAGGCGCTGAATCTTCCGGACGCCGATCAGGTTCGGCATTTCCCGTACGGGGAGAAGATTCGCCGGGTGTACGTCGACGCGAAGCAGCTTGTGGCATTGAACGCCGGTGAGCTCGGCGTCGTGCAGCAGGGCGGTCGCTATCTGGTGGTGGAGAAGGCGGTCATCGATGAACTGCGTGACTTGGCGCCCGAATTCATCGCACTGATGGTCGATCCGAACGCCGTGAACGAATCCGACGATGGCGTTCCCGACGACCTGATGTGGTGAGGCGTTACCGCTCGCCGCTATAGCGGCTCCCACAACGAAGCGAATCTCCTGTAGGAGCCGCCAAGGCGGCGAGGGGAAGTTACGGTTGGGGGGCTACTTGCCGGTTGGGACCACTTGCCGACTGGGACCACTTGCCGGTGAGGACCACTTGCCGGTGGGAGCCAGCCTGCTGGCGATGGGAGCTTGCCTCGCCGCTACACCGCTTCGTTGGCTTTTCGCCACCAGGCTGGCTCCCACCTTTGCCTCGTTGGCTACTCGCCGCCATAGCGGCGAGTAAGGTCAGGCAGCCGGCGCTGCAAGTTCCGGATTGTCCCAGCCTTCCTTCTTCGCAAAGCGCACACCGTGCGCTTTTTCGAGCTTCGCCAGGCGCTCGCGGACCGCGGCCACGCCCTCGCTGCGCACGTACTGGATCGGACCACCGCGGAACGGAGCGAAGCCCGTGCCGAAGATCACGCCTGCATCAAGCAGGTCGGCGTCGTCCACCACATGTTCGGCGAGGCAGGCGACCGCTTCGTTGACCATCGGCAGGATCATGCGGTCCTGGATGTCGGCCGGCGGCACGTAGTCGGGATCGACTTCCGGCTTGTCCGGTTTGCCGTCCTTCCACACGTACAGGCCTTCACCGTCCTTCTTGCCGCGCTTGTTCGCGGCGAGCTTTTCTTCGAGCCCTTGCGGAACTTCGAGCCCAAGGAACGGTGCCAGTTCCTTGCCTACCGAGGCGCAGACGTCGAGACCGACGGTGTCCGCCAGTTCGATCGGGCCCATGGGCATGCCGAACTTCTTCGCTTCGCGATCGAGTACCGGTCCCGGCACGCCCTCGTTGTAGAGGCGCATCGCTTCCATGAGGTAAGGCATGAGAATGCGGTTGACCAGGAAGCCGGGCGTGCCCTTCACCGGCACCGGCAGTTTACCGATGGCCTTGCAGAAGGCGAGGGCGCGCTTCTCGATCGCAGGATCGAGAGCATCGTGACGGACCACTTCCACGAGCGGCATCTGCGCCACGGGATTGAAGAAGTGCAGACCGAGGAAGCGCTGCGGCGCCTTGAGACCCTGGCGCAACTCGTCCAGTGGAATGGAAGACGTATTGCTGGCGAGGATTTCGTCGGCCTGGAACTGCGGCTCGATAGCGGCGTAGAGCGCATGCTTGGCTTCGGGGTTCTCGAAGATGGCCTCGATAGCGAGATCGGCGTCCGCGACGCCCTTGCCTTCGACGTCCGCACGCAGCCGTGCCACGGCGGCCTCGACCTTGGCGGGTGCCTTCAATTTCTTCTCGAACAGCGTGCGCGCGCGCTTGATCGCCGGCTCCACGAAACGGGCCTCACGATCCTGCAGCGTGACCTGGAATCCCTTGAGTGCGGACCACGCGGCGATGTCGCCGCCCATCGTGCCGGCGCCCACCACGTGCACGTGCGAGATGCCGTGATCCGTGCCGCCGCCGAGACCCTTCAGACGTTCCTGCAGGAAGAAGATCCGAATGAGGTTGCGGGCGGTCGGCGTCGTGGCGAGCTTCGCCACCGACTTCGCCTCCACCTTGAGCCGCTGCTGGATGCTGCCGCCACCGCGCGACCAGGTGTCGATCAGGGCGAATGGCGCGGGGTAGTGTTCCTTGCGAACCTTGGCCGCCGTCTGCTTGCGCACCATCGGCGCGAGAATCGCGCGAGCAAGCAGGGTGTTCGTGGCCCAGCCCTTGGCGCGCTGCGCGAAGGGGCGGGCGGCCGGACGGCGAGCCAGTTCGCGTGCCTCGGCCAGCAGCTCGTCGGGTCGGGCGAGGCGGTCGACCAAACCGACGGCCTTGGCGCGGCGTGCGTTGAACGGCTTGCCGGTCAACATGGCAGACAGCGCATCCGGCGCGCCGATCAGGCGCGGCAACCGGGCACTGCCACCCCAGCCGGGATGAATGCCGAGCATGACTTCCGGCAAGCCGATCTTCGTCGTGTCGTCGTCCGCCGCAATGCGCAGACGGCAGGCCAGCGCGAGTTCGGCGCCGCCGCCCAGGCAGGCACCATGGATCGCAGCGACGGTCGGGCAGGGCAGGCGGGCGAGGTTCTCGAATACGCGTTGGCCGTTCTCGATGTTCTCGAGCACGCTGCCGGTCTGCGCGTATTCCACGAATTCGCGGATATCCGCGCCCACGGCGAAGCCCATGGGCTTGCCCGAATGGATGACGACGCCGCGGGGATTCTCGATGGCGAGACGCTCCACGAGCGTGTCCAGTTCGTCGAGCACCTCGCGCGACAGCGCGTTGGCGCTCGCCCCCTCACGGTCGAGGGTCAGGACGACGATGCCGTCGTCGCCCTCGCTGGTCTTCCAGTGCTTGAATCGGAGTCCTTCGAACATGGCGGTCGTACGGTGGCGAATGAGCGCACCACCATACCTTTCCCCTTGGCCGAATGCGAGATACCCGACCGTATGGCGTGTTGCCACGCTCCCCCGTACACGGCTGGCGCGGCACCCGTCTTCGGCGGATACTTCGCGCCACTCAAGCCGTACGACCCCTCATGGATGCCAACGCAGGAACCGATGTCTTCGACCGCATCCTTTCGGCCTCGGGGCCGCTGGTTGCGCTGAAGGCTGGCGACACGACGCTGCTGCTCGAACAGTTTCGTCTGGTGGCCCGGCGCACAGGCCAGGCGGTGTACCTGTGGCGCCATGCGGAAGGGCTGGTGAGCCTGCGTGATGCGCAGATGCGGGTACCCGGATGCCTCCGACTTGGCGACGCCCTGCGTTACATCCTGCAGAGCCTGCACTTCGGCGTGTACCTCCTGGACATGCCGCCCGGTGCGCCCAGTGCGACCGACGGTGCACTTTTACGGCAACTTTCGCGCGCACAGACCGGTCACGTCCGGCGTGTCGTGCTCATCGGCGCCAGCCCCAGCCTCCTCGCCACGTTCGAAAATGACGTGGTCCTCGTCGACGCCGACTGGCAGGCGCGCTCCGCGGCGCCGCGTCTGCGTGACGGTCGCTGGGTCGTGTGAGTACGTACCGCATGACCGAACCCCTTGGTGTACTGATCTTCACGCCGCGCCGCGATGTGCGTCGTGCCGTGTTCGATGCCCTCGACCTCGATGGCGGCTTCGTGTTGCTGAGCGCCCGCGATTCAGCACAGCTTGAAACGCTGCTGGCGGATGCGCCGCCGTTGCACGTGGTCGTGGTCGGCGCCGACGGCAATCCCGAGGTGACCCGCGGGCTACGGATTCTGCGCGGTTTTCCTGCCTACGCGTCGCTGCCGCTCGTCCATATCGTGGACGACGCGCCGGGCGTGGCGCCCGAGGGTGCCATTGATTGGCTTCGCGAGAGCGCGATTCCCACCGAACTGGCCCAGCGCGTGCGTGCGGCGCTCGACGCCCCGGCGCCGCCGTCGGTCAGCGGCCCGGCGCAACCGGACTGGCGCTTCGCCTTCGATGCCGGAGCGGCCTGGGTCGTGGCATCCACGCCCGACGGCTGCATCGTCGAAAGCGGTGCGGCGATGGAGCGGCTGTGTGCCGGCGAAGGGCCGGTGCAGGGCCGGCTACTTCAGGAGCTGATCGTGCTTGCCGACGGGGCGACCTGGCCGGTGCCCGACGGTGACGGCCTGGCCTGTATGCTGCGCCGCCGCGACGGAGGGGAGATCGTCGGCGAGGCGGACGTCCGCCACGTCGTCGACCGCGGCCAGCACCGCATCGCGGTCGCTTTCCGCGATTTGCGCTCGGCAGACTCGGCACAGCGGGCGCTCGCGTTGCTCGCCTCGCTGGAGGGCTGCCAGAGCGACGACGAAGGCATCGGCGAAGCGGCGGCCATGATCGCCGACGTGCTGGATCTCGACGTGGTCGCCGTCTGGTCCGCACTGCCGGAGAGCGAACTGGGCCCTGAGGTGGTGGCACGCATCTGGAATGCACCCGGCCAGGTCGAATGGCCGGACGCCAGCGACCTGCCGCTGCTGAAGATATGCCTCGGTGGCGAATCGCTGTTGTCCCTCGATGCCACGTCCGACCTGCCCATGGGCGACCCGTTGATCGAGGCGCTCGGACTGCGCTCGTACGTACTGCTGCCGCTGCTGGACGAACGCCGTAACGTGCTCGGCGCGCTGCTGGCCGGCCGCAGGCGGCATGGCAGCGACGCGCGTATGCTCGGCCTGGCGCTGCGAGCGGCCACTGCGCGTTTCGCCAGCGCACTGGAACTGCGCCGTGCGCGCGAGCAAGGGCGGGTGCGCGGCCTGATCGACACGCTGACGGGCTTGCCCAATCGGCTGCTCTTCAACGATCGGCTCGATACCACTATCCGCGAGGCCGAGCGCACCGGCGAATGCTTCGCCACGCTGCTGGTGGATCTCGATCGATTCAAGAGCATCAACGAGACCCTCGGCCACGCGGTAGGCGACAAGGTACTGGTCTCGGTGGCGAAGCGGTTGCGTGCCAGCGTGCGCGCCTCCGACACCATCGCGCGCTACGCGGGCGACGAATTCACCATGATCCTGCGCCACATCATCCAGCGCGACGACGTGCTGCGCATCGCCGAAAAGGTCGTGCAGGCGATGGAGGTGCCGCTCTCGCTGGATGATGGCTCCGAACTGCAGGCCACGGTCTCCGTAGGCATCTCGTACTTCCCCGATGATGCCGTGGAAGGCGAGCTGCTTCTGCGCCACGCCGACGAAGCGATGTACGGAGCCAAGAGTCTCGGTCGCAACAACTATCAGGTCTACGCGAATAACGTGGACGCCACCCAGCAACAGCAGACCGAACTGAAGGCACGCCTGCGTCACGCGGTGCGCAACGACGAACTGCGTGTCTTCTACCAGCCGCAGGTCGAAGCATCCAGCGAGGACATCGTCGGCATGGAGGCGCTGGTTCGCTGGGAGCATCCCGAGCTCGGCATGATCAGCCCGGCCTTCTTCATTCCATTGGCCGAAGCGAGCGGCTTGATCGTGCCCATCGGCGAGTGGGTGCTGCGGACGGCCTGCGCTCAGGCCAAGGCATGGGAATCACGCTACGGCCTGGGGCTGCGGCTGGGTGTCAATCTTTCCGCCGTCCAGTTGATGCAGTCCAATCTCGCCTCGGTGGTAGCCACCGTCCTGCGGGACACGGGTCTCGATCCGCACCAGTTGGAGCTGGAGGTCACCGAAAGCATCAGCGTGAAGACGGTGCCGCACCTGGTGGAAACCCTCGATGCGCTGCATGCCATGGGCTGCCGGATTGCGATCGACGATTTCGGTACGGGCGCGGCGTCGCTGGATTACCTGCGCCGCCTGCCGGCCGACCGAATCAAGATCGACCAGAGTTTCGTGCGCAACATCGGTGTGGACCCCGATGACGAAGCCATCGTTCGCGCCACCATCGAGATGGCTCATCACCTGAAGCGCGGGGTGGTGGCCGAGGGCGTGGAAATCGAGCAGCACCTCCAGTTCCTTCGCCTGAACGGCTGCGACGAGCTGCAGGGCTACCTGTTCTGCCGCCCATTGCCGACCCCCGCCTTCGACAAGCTGCTCGCCGAGCGCGAGCGCCTGGTCAACGAGGGCAGGGCCGTGCCGGCCTGATCCGTCGGCACTGCCCGGCCGGGCCTGCTTGAGTTCGCCGGCCCGCCCCGCATATTTTCACCGAGGTGAAATCGGCATGGCGCCAATGAACTTGCGCCACGTCGGCTTGTCTCATCTGCGCCCGCGACTGGCCCCGAACGCTTTAAGGAGACGGCCCGGATGGGCGAAAACGAACTGGATCAAGCACTTGTTGAACGTGTGCAGCAAGGAGACCGACGCGCGTTCGACCTGCTTGTCCGCAAGTACCAGCACAAGGTCATTGCTCTTATCTCACGCTACGTACATGACTGGACCGAGTGCGAGGACATCGCTCAGGAGGCCTTCGTGCGCGCCTGGCGCGCGCTGGGCTCGTTCCGCGGCGAGAGCGCTTTCTATACCTGGCTGTACAAGATTGCGGTCAATACCGCGAAGAATCATCTGGTTGCCATGGGGCGTCGCCCGCCCACCGGCGACATCGATATCGAAGATGCCGTGTACGTCCCCGGCGCCACGCGCATGCACGAAAGCGCCACCCCGGAGCGCGAAATGATGCGCGAACAGGTGGAACAAACGGTCTTTTCCACTGTCCAAGCCCTGCCCGAGGAACTTCGGGTAGCCATTACCCTGCGCGAGGTGGAGGGCAAAAGCTACGAGGACATCGCTTCCATCATGGACTGTCCTATTGGCACTGTCCGTTCACGTATCTTCAGGGCTCGCGAAGCCATCGATCAGAAACTGCGGCCGCTGTTGTCCGACCGCGAGGACCACACCTCATGAGTGAAGCCAATCGCGAAATTCTCTCCGCCGGCATGGACGGTGAGCTGTCACGGGAGGAGGTCCGCTTCCTGCTGCGACGGCTTGAGGCCGATCCGGTTCTTGCCGACACGTGGGCGCGTTTTCACGTGGGGCGCGACGGCTTGCGCCGTCAGGCTACGCCCTTGGCCTCGGGTGACTTCGCCAGCCGTGTGATGGCCGCCATTGACGCTGATTCGGCCGAGTTCGCTCAGCCCGCGGGAGTCGCGCAGCCCCGTCGTCGCTGGTTGCAGTGGTCCGCCGGTGGCGCCATCGCCGCCAGTGTCGCGGTAGCCGCGCTCATGTTGACGCAGCCCGCGGGGAACCGTGTCTCGGCGCCGGATGTTGCTCGCAGCGCACCGTTGAGCGGGGACGCGGAGGTCGCCGACGCCTCGCCTGCGCCGGTTGCCGCTCCTGCTGTGCCGCAGTGGCTCAGCGGCAACATGGCGTCGCAGTTCACCCAGAAGGCAGCGTTCGACAGCTCGAGTGATGAAGGCGCTGCCGCCGCTTATCTGCCGCGCTCTACGCCGTACCAGCTTCACCATGCCCGGGCCGCTTCGGCTTCGGAGGGCAATGGCTACATGCTGCTGATCCGTCCTGACGGAAGCCGTTATGTCCAGCCGGTCGCTGCGCCGCAGGCTCGCTGAGCCGCGGCGTATGCCGCGCGCCGAGATTCCCGGCGCGCCCCTTTCCCATTCGTAACAACCCGCGCGGTCACTCCGCACGGGCAGCCATGGTCAGGTTAAAGGAGGAAATCGATGGCTTTGTGGCATGCACGCGCGCTCCTCGGCGGAGCGCTGGTTCTGGCAGGTGCTGGCGCCAAGGCGCAATCGCTGCCTGATTTCACGGGCGTCGTAGAAAAGAACGCGCCCGCCGTCGTCCACGTGGAGGCGAAGACGACGGGTGTCGCGCGCAAGGCGCGGGGCGGCCCGGGCGGCATGCCCGACGACCAGCAGGAAGAGCTGCTGCGCCGTTTCTTCGGTATGCCGGGCATGCCGATGCAACCACGCGAGCAGACCTCGCTCGGTTCGGGCTTCATCATTTCCAGTGATGGCTACATCCTGACCAACGATCACGTGGTCGACGACGCCGACGAGGTAAAGGTCCGCCTGCAGGACCGTCGCACGTTCACTGCGAAGGTCGTCGGTAAGGATCCCCAGTACGACATCGCCTTGCTCAAGGTCGATGGCTCCTCGCTGCCCACGGTCTCCATCGGCGATTCGCGCTCGGTCAAGCGCGGCCAATGGGCTCTGGCCATCGGCTCGCCGTTCGGTCTGGATGCCACGGTCACGCACGGCATCATCAGCGCCGTCGGCCGCAACCTCGGTAGTGGCGACCAGCCCTATACCTCGTTCATCCAGACCGACGTGCCGATCAATCGCGGCAACTCCGGCGGTCCGCTGTTCAACCTGCAAGGGCAGGTGATCGGCGTGAACTCGCAGATCTACTCCACCTCGGGTGGCTACCAGGGCCTGTCGTTCTCGATTCCGATCGATGTCGCGATGAACGTCGTGCAGCAGATCAAGGAAAAGGGTTACGTTTCCCGCGGCATGCTCGGCGTGACCGTCCAGCCGGTGGATCAGTTCGTCAAGAACCTCGATCTGCCCGACGCCAACGGCGCCCTCGTCGCCCAGGTCACCCCGGGCAGCGGTGCCGACAAGGCCGGCATCAAGCAGGGCGACGTCATCCTGTCGTTCAACGGCACACCGATCACGCAGTCGCCCGACCTGCCGCCCCTGGTCGGTCTGACCAAGCCCGGTTCCATGGCCAAGGTCGAGATCCTCCGCGATCACAAGAAGCAGGTCGTCGACGTCAAGGTCGGCGAACTGCCGCGCGACAAGGACGCCCTGGCCTCGGCCAGCGGAGACAGCGATGGTGCCGGCGGTGGGTCTGCGGCCGCCCTCGGCATGTCGGTGCAGGACATCGACGCGTCCGCGCGTACTGAGCTTGGCCTCAAGCCGGGCGAAGGCGTGGTCGTCAGCCGGATCACCGGCCGCGCTGCCGCCAGCGCCGGCCTGCAATCGGGCGACGTGATCCTCATGGTCAACCAGAAGCGGATCGGCAACGCCGCTGCCTTCCGCGATGCCGTGAAGGGGATCAAGCCCGGCGATACCGCGATGCTGCTGGTCCGCCGCGACGATTCCACCCGCTTCGTTGGGGTCACCGTACCCAGTGAGCGCTGAGCGCAAAACCGGCCGTCGTTCGGCGGCGGCCGGCCTTCCATGCGATACTACGGGATTCGCGCCGGCCCCCAGGTCGGCGCGCGTCGTTCGCGCCGCGAGCGATGGTGAACGTGACCACGGCGCTCCATGGAACTCATCCGCAACTTCTCCATCATTGCCCACATCGACCACGGTAAGTCGACCCTGGCCGATCGCATCATCCAATTGTGTGGCGGCCTGACCGAGCGCGAAATGGAAGCGCAGGTCCTCGACAACAACCCGATCGAGCGCGAGCGCGGCATCACCATCAAGGCTCAGTCCGTGTCGCTGCCGTACAAGGCGCGCGACGGCAAGACCTACCAGTTGAATTTCATCGATACGCCCGGCCATGTCGACTTCTCCTATGAGGTCAGCCGTTCGCTATCGGCGTGCGAGGGTGCGCTGCTGGTCGTGGATGCGGCGCAGGGTGTGGAAGCGCAGTCGGTCGCCAACTGCTATACCGCGATCGAGCAGGGGCTCGAGGTCATTCCCGTCCTCAACAAGATCGACCTGCCGACGGCGGACATCGAAAAGGCCAAGGCCGAAATCGAGGCTGTGATTGGCCTCGACGCCAGCGACGCCATTCCCGTCAGCGCGAAGACCGGTCAGAACGTGATCGAGGTGCTGGAAGCGATCATTCATCGCATCCCGCCACCGAAGCCGGGTAACACCGACAAGCTTCAGGCGCTCATCATCGATTCCTGGTTCGACAACTACCTCGGCGTGGTCTCGCTGGTGCGCGTCATGCAGGGCGAGATCCGCCCGGGCGACAAGATCCTGGTGATGTCCACCGGCCGTACGCATCTGGTGGACGACGTGGGCGTGTTCACGCCCAAACGCAAGAAGCTCGATCGTCTCGCGGCGGGCGAGGTCGGCTGGATCAACGCCTCGATCAAGGACGTGCACGGCGCGCCGGTCGGCGATACGCTCACCCATGCCGGCAAGCCCGCAGAAGAGCCGTTGCCCGGCTTCCAGACGATGCAGCCGCGCGTGTTCGCGGGTCTCTTTCCCGTGTCCGCCGACGATTACCCGGCGCTGCGCGAGGCCCTGGACAAGTTGCGTCTCAACGATGCGGCCATGTTCTTCGAGCCGGAGAGTTCCGAGGCCATGGGCTTCGGCTTCCGCTGCGGCTTCCTCGGCATGCTGCACATGGAAATCGTCCAGGAGCGTCTCGAGCGCGAATACGATCTCGACCTCATCACCACGGCGCCGACGGTCGTCTACGAGGTCGCGAAGACCGACGGTAGCGTGCTGCAGATGGACAACCCGGCGAAGCTGCCTCCGCCGCAGCAGATTGCCGAGATCCGCGAGCCGATCATCGTCGCCAACATTCTCACGCCCGCCGACTACGTCGGCAACGTGATCAAGCTGTGCGAAGAGAAGCGTGGCGTGCAGCGTTCCATCCAGTACCTCGCCACCCAGGTGCAGGTCACCTACGAACTGCCGCTGGCCGAGGTCGTGCTCGACTTCTTCGACCGGCTGAAGTCCGTGTCGCGCGGTTACGCGTCGATGGATTACCACCTCGACCGTTTCGACGCGGGTCCGTTCGTGCGCGTGGACATTCTCATCAACGGCGATCGCGTCGACGCACTGAGCCTGATCGTGCATCGCTCGCACGCCGATCGCCGCGGACGCGAGCTGGTGGAGCGCATGAAGGATCTGATCCCGCGCCAGCAGTTCGATGTGGCGATCCAGGCGGCGATCGGCGCCGCGGTCATCGCGCGTTCCACCGTGAAAGCGCTGCGCAAGAACGTTCTGGCGAAGTGCTACGGCGGTGACGTGTCGCGCAAGAAGAAGCTTCTGGAGAAACAGAAGGAAGGCAAGAAGCGCATGAAGCAGGTGGGTAGCGTGGAAATCCCGCAGGAAGCCTTCCTTGCAGTGCTGAAGGTCGACAAATAAGCCCTTTCGGGCAGCATGACGTTTCACCTATGGATAACCGGCGCGGGATGCGCCGGAATGGGCCTCGCGGCCCCTCGACACGACTGACGGAGTTGGCATGGCGGCATTCGATTTTTCGGCGATTCTTCTTGGCCTGACGGTTCTCTTCGGAGTGATCTGGCTGTTCGATCGCCTGTTTCTCGCGAAGGCACGCCGGGCGCGTGCGGAGGCCACTGGCGAGGAGCAGCCCGAATCCTGGCCGGTCGACTGGTCGCGGTCGCTGTTCCCTGTGATTCTGGTGGTGCTGATCCTGCGCTCGTTCGTCGCCGAGCCGTTCCGTATTCCCTCCGGTTCGATGATGCCCACGCTGGACGTCGGCGACTTCATCCTGGTCAACAAGTTTGCCTATGGCCTGCGCATGCCGGCCTTCAACAACAAGCTGGTCGCCAATGGCGAGCCGCGGCGTGGCGACGTGGTGGTCTTTCGTTTTCCGGGGTTCCTCTGCCGCGATGAAAACGGCCAGACCGTCCGCAGCGGCGATATCACCTGCCAGGATCCGCACGCCGCTGTGCCCAGCGAGAACTGGATCAAGCGCGTGATCGGCTTGCCCGGCGATCGCATCGAAACGCGCGGTAGCGAACTCTTCATCAACGGCGAGCGCGTCGGCGCCGATGAAATCGGGCCGTTCAAGGGCAGCATGACCCGCCCCGAAGATCGCCTGCTGATGACCTACGGCTCCAAGCTCTATACCGAGCACCTGGGCAGCATCAACCACACGATCGCGCTTACCCCCGCGTACAACATGCCGATGGATATTCCCAACGCGGTGGTGCCGTCCGAGGTGCCCAAGGGCTGCTACATCGTCATGGGCGACAACCGCATGAACAGCACCGACAGCCGCTGGTGGGGCTGCATGCCCGAGCAGAATCTCGTCGGCAAGGCCTTCTTCGTCTGGCTGGCCTGGCGCGGCCCCAGCAATGGCTGGCTCGATTTCTCCAAGATGGGCAAGGTCATCCATTGAGCGAACGGAGGCGTCCGTCACGCCGCGGGGCGTTGCGGATACCGCCGGACAAGGTAATCTCCGCTGCGGGGCGCATATCGCGCCCCGCGCGCATTCCACGTCTTGAACAGGGGAGCCGCCACGGCGGCGGGACACAAGCATGAAATCCAGGCAATCGGGCATTACCCTCATCGGCTTTCTCATCGTGCTGCTGGTGCTCGGCTTCTTCGCCTTCATGGGCATGAAGCTGGTGCCCGCGTACATCGAGTTCTTCGGCGTGAAAAAGGCCATGAGCCAGATCGCGACGAGCGGCAGCAACCAGGACCTCGACGGCATCCGCCGCGACCTGATGTTCAAGATGGGCTTCCAGTATGTGGACGACGCCACGATCCAGCCCAAGGACATCACGCTGGATCGCGCCAACAATGGTGCAAGGCTCAACGTCAGCTACGAAAAGCAGATCCATTTCCTCTACAACATCGACTTCCTCCTGCATTTCGACAATTCGGTGCAGTTGAGGAATGCGCCCATGTAACGAGCGATCGTGCAGTTCCCTCATTCCTTCCGTAATCCCGATCTGGCCACCCTGGCGCTGACCCACCGCAGCGTCGGCAAGCCGAACAACGAACGCCTGGAATTCCTCGGCGACGCCCTTCTGGGTGCCACCGTGGCGGAACTGCTGTTCGAGGCCCATCCCAACGCCAGCGAGGGCGAGCTGTCGCGTCTGCGCGCGCAGCTCGTCAACGGGCAGGCGCTGGCCGTCATCGCCCGCGAACTGGAGCTGGGCGACAAACTGCGCCTGGGGCCGGGTGAACTGAAGAGCGGCGGTTTCCGCCGTGACTCCATCCTGGCCGACGCCTTCGAGGCGTTGGTCGCCGCGGTCTACCTGGACGACGGCTACGATGCCTGCCGCCAGCTCGTGCGCCGGCTGTTCGCCCCGCGGGTGGCCGAGATCAAGCGTTCCAGCAAGGACGCCAAGACCCGCCTGCAGGAATGGCTGCAGGGCAGGGGCTTGCCGTTGCCCACCTACGAACTTATCGACAGCTACGGCGAAGACCACGCCAAGACCTTCGACGTAAGCTGTTCCATCGACGAGCCTGAGCCGATCCGTGTCGAGGGGCGCGGCGGCAGCCGGCGCGCCGCCGAACAGGATGCTGCCGAAGCCGTGCTTCGCCGCCTTACCGGCGTACAGTAAAAGACACCTATGAACGACTTTGACATCCCCGAGAACGACACCGTCGTCGACGACGACTTCCGCTGCGGCTACGTGGCCCTGGTCGGCCGCCCCAACGTGGGCAAGTCCACCTTGCTCAACGCCCTTATCGGCGTGCGCCTCAGCATCGTCAGCCACCGCCCGCAGACCACGCGCCACCGCATCCTCGGCATCTCGACCAAGCCGCAGGGGCAGATCCTCTACGTCGACACGCCCGGCCTGCACCGTGGCGGCAAGCGCGCGATGAACCGCAGCCTGAATCGCGCCGCGCGTGCGGCGATCACCGAGGTCGACCTCGCTGTGCAGGTGATCGAGGCGGGGCGCTGGACGGACGAAGACATGGCCATGTACGCCGCGCTGGCGGAGCAGAAGGACATGCCGAAATTGCTGGCGATCAACAAGGTCGACCTGCAAAAGGACAAGACGGCCATGCTGCCCTTCGTCGCCGATCTCATGCAGAAGCATCCGTTCGACGACGTCTACTACGTGAGCGCGCTGAAAGCGAAGGGCCTGGACGGTATCGAGAAGGGCATTCTCAGGCGCTTGCCCGAGCAGCCGGCGATCTACGCCGAGGACGAAATCACCGACCGCAGCGACCGTTTTCTGGCCGCCGAAATGGTTCGCGAGCAGTTGATGCTGCGCCTGGACCAGGAGCTGCCGTACGCCACCACCGTCGAGATCGAACGGTTCGAGGATCGTCCGGACGGCGTGGCGGAAGTGCATGCGGTGATCTGGGTCGAGCGCGACGGGCAGAAGGCCATCGTCATCGGCAATGCCGGCGCGCAGTTGAAGGCCATCGGTACGTCCGCACGCAAGCAGATGGAAAACCTGTTCGAGCGCAAGGTGTTCCTCAAGCTCTGGGTGAAAGTCCGCGAGGGTTGGGCGGACGACGAGAACCTGCTCAAGCGCTTCGGTTACGAATAACCGGGGCCTACGCCGTGCGCGTCGAGCAGCAGCCTGCGTTCGTCCTGCACGCGAGACCCTACCGGGAAACCTCGCTGCTGATGGAATGCCTCACCCGCGACCACGGCCGCATCGGCGTGGTCGCGCGCGGGGTACGCAAGGAGCGCGCACGACTGCAGCGCGCGCAGCTCGAGCCCTTCCAGCGCCTCGAGCTCGATCTTCTGCTCAAGGGTGAACTGGCGACGCTGCGGAGTGCGGAGCCTTCCGGCGCGGCGATGCGGCTGGTGGGTGACGCCGGCTTGGCGGGGCTCTATCTCAATGAACTCGTGGTACGCCTCACGGGCCGCCAGGACCCCAACGCCGACCTCTTCGAACGCTACGAACTCACGCTGCGGCGGATGGCCGCGAGAGAGCCGCTGGCGTGGACGTTACGCCGGTTCGAGCGCGACATGCTCGACTCGCTGGGCTATGCGTTGCAGTTGGATGTGGATGCTTCCGATGGCGAGCCGCTCGACCCCGATGCGGCGTATTTCTACGATCCCGAGGCGGGGGCCGTGCCCGGACGCGCGGGCGACGCGCGGTCCGTGCGTGGCCGCGATCTGCTGGCGCTGGCCGAGGATCGCTCACCCGATAGCGCCGGGCTCGCGTCGTTGCGGCGCATGATGCGCCAGGTGATCGCGTTTCACCTGGGTGGCGGTGAATTGCGTGCCTGGCGCGTGCTGAAGTAGCCCGCCTTAGACGGTCGGCAAGGCGGCCAGTGCCGCCTCCAGCTCCGCCCTGAAACGGGCGAGGGCATCTGGCACCACCGCGCGCGTCTCGCGCACGTGCGCCTGCAGCACCTTGGCCTGGGTGCCGAGCCGCGTCGCACCGCAGAAGCCACAGGCGGACCGCAGTCGGTGCAGCCGTTCCACCAAAGCCGCCGGGTCGTCCGCGAGGCGGGCCAGCGATCCGAGCAGTTCGATGAGTTCCATGCGCAGCAGGCCGCGCAGCGCGTGCATGGTGCCGGCGTCGCCCGCGGCGCGTAGCCCCGCGTCATCGTCCAGCACGCGTACCCCCTCGCTGAGACCCAGGGTTGCGGCCAGCGTGTCGGTCAGCGAGGCGATCCGGCACGGCTTCTCGATCACGCCCGCGAAGCCTTCGTCGAGCAGCGTGGCGCGCAGACTTGCCGGTACTTCGGCACTGGTCGCCAGCGCCGTGGCGTCTCGCGAGGCGGCGTTGTCGTCGCGGCGCAGGGAGGACAGCACCTCGATCGCGCCGCCCCGCGGCATGCGGCAATCCAGCAGCAACGCGTCGAAGCGCTCGGCGCACCCCAGCGCCAGCGCTTCGGCGCCGTCGCATGCCGGCACGACCTCATAGCCATGAGCGCGCAACGCGCTGGCGAGAAACTGCCGTGTCGAAGGGTCGTCGTCGGCGACGAGAAGGCGGCGCACCGCCGCACCGGAAAGAGGGTGAAGAGCGTCTTGCGACATGTAACGTTCCGTGTCGTTCATCTGGTTTTGGCAGAATGGCCGAGCATGCTTCCTGTATCAACCCGCACGCTCGTCCTCATGCTCGCCGGCTGGATCGCCATGGCCTGGGCAGGTGCTGCCTGCGCGGGGCTTTCGGTGGAGGCGGACACACTGTCGGTGCCAGGGCTGGAAATGGGTGGCATGCAGGCCGACATCGACACGGCCCCCGACGCTAAAGGGCTCAGCGTCAAGCTCTCGGCCGAACGCGCCGATGTGCCAGCGCTGGGTTGGCGCAAGGTAGGCGTGGGCCTCGATGGTGCGCTCGGGCGCGACGAACTGGGGCGCTGGGTCTTCGACGGTGTCGTGCGCCTGCGCGGCGCGCCGGGCGGTGCACTCGGTCGTGCCGACGTGCACATCGTGGCCGACGCCGCGGCCAATACCCTTGAGGTATCGCTCAAGCAGGACAAGGCGGTGGCGCAGGTCGCGTTGCCGATGGACCAGACGACGCACGCGCAGATCACCTTGAAGGGCTTGCCCGCAGGTTGGTTGCAAGGGCTGCTGTCCACCGTGTGGTCGGGCCGCACCACCGCCGGTAAGGTGGACGCCGACCTCGCCCTGGACGTGCTGGACGGTGGCGTGCAGGCAGCCGGCCAGTTCGCGCTCGACGGCGTCGGTTTCGACAGCCCCGGAAACACGTTGGCGGGGCAGGGCGTGTCCGGCGGGGGGCGCATCGGTTTCGACAATCAGGGCGAGACCAGCGTCATCGATCTCGATGCCACGTTGCGCGGCGGTGACCTTACGCTCGCCGCGCTTCGCGCGCGATTGCCGACACATCCCGTACAGCTCTCTCTGAGTGCGCGCTCGACCAAGGCCGGCATGACGGTCCGTCGCCTGCGTCTGACCGATCCGGATGCGCTGCAGCTGGAAGGGGAACTGGACTTCGCTCCAGGCGGAAGCCTTTCCCATCTGCGACTCGATCGTTTCAATGCCCGTTTCCCTGCCGCCTACGAGCGCTACGGCACCGGTTTGGTGAGCGGAGGAGCGGGCGATCTGCGTGCACGCGGGGAGATCGCCGGCCAGCTCGCCTGGGACGCAGGTGCGCTGAAGGCTTTTGCCTTCCAGACCGGCGGTCTCGACCTGGCACTGGGCGACGGTAGCCTCGGTGTGAACGGCCTGCACGGCGCGCTGGATTGGAGTGCCACCGAAAACCGGCCGTCCACGCGGCTTGGCTGGCGCGCCTTGCAGGTTTACCGCATTCCCAACGGTGCCGCCGAAGGCGCCTGGCGCAGCACCGGCGGCACACTGACGCTGGAGAAGCCGCTTGCCATTCCCGTGCTCGACGGCCAGTTTCGCGTGCTCGGGTTGTCGCTGCGCCCGGGCGCCGCCAGTGGCGAGCGTTTGCAGACGTCGCTGGCGCTGACCCAGATCGACATGGCGGCGTTCTGCCGGGCGCTCGGCTGGCCCGAGTTCCACGGCAAGCTCGGTGGTGCCGTGCCGTCGCTGCGCTATGTCGACGATCGCGTCGAACTCGCCGGCGGCCTCTCGATCAACGCCTTCGACGGCTTTATCGATATCACCGGGCTGAGCCTGGCGCAGCCGTTCGGCGACGCCCCCGTTCTGACCGGCAACATCGCCCTGCGCAAACTCGATCTAGGGTTGCTGACCTCGGTCTTCGACTTCGGCAACATCACCGGGCGTATGGACGGCAGCATCGACGACCTGCGCCTCGTCGGCTGGGCACCCGCGGCTTTCAAGGCGAACCTGGTGGCCGGGGAGGGCGGACGTATCAGCCAGAAGGCCGTGAACAACCTGACGTCGGTCGGCGGAGGTGGCATTGCCGGTGGCCTGCAGGGCACGGTGCTCAAGTTGTTCAAGACCTTCGGCTACCGGCGGATCGGTCTGTCATGCGCACTCAAGGGCGACGTCTGCTCCATGGGCGGACTGGGTCCGACAAAAGATGGCTACACCATCGTCGAAGGCAGCGGCCTGCCCCGCCTGACCGTGGTCGGGCACCAGCGCGAGGTCGATTGGCCGACACTGGTTCGCCGTCTCAAGGCGGCCACCGAGGGCGATGGACCCGTCGTACGATGACTGCTCAACATGGAGTGAAATATCATGCGTAAACTATTGATCTGCATAGCCATCGCAACGCTGACGGCGCTCGTCGGCTGCGTCACCATCAACGTCTATTTTCCGGAAGCCGCCGCGCAGAAGGCGGCCGACCAGTTCATCGGCAACGTCCTCGACGACAGCGGCGCCGCACCGGCCTCGGGCAAGGAAGCGAAGCCGCAACCCGCGCCGGGTCACCAGCCGTCGGCGTCGCTGTTGGATCTCGTCATTCCTGCCGCGCATGCGGCCGACGCCCCCGACCTGCAGATCCGTACGCCGGAAACCGACGCCATCCGGGCGCGCATGAAGACCCGTTTCGGCGGACAGTTGAAGGCGTTGTTCGATGCGGGCTCGGCCGGCTTCACCACCGACGGCCTCGTGGCCTTGCGTGACGCCGGCAGTCTGGCCGCGGGCCAGCGCGCGCAGGCCGACGCGCTCGTGCGCGAGGAGAACAACGACCGCGACGCCCTCTATCGCGCTATCGCGGTGGCCAATGGCCATCCGGAGTGGGAGCCGCGTATCCGCGAGACGTTTGCGCAGGGCTGGGTCCAGCGTGCGCTGCCGGGCTGGTATTATCAGGACGCCTCCGGCGCCTGGAAGCGCAAGTAGGCACTCGCCAGGAACGCACGCCGCCTTGACTCCACGCGGCGCGTCCTCCCAGCCAGCCCGGGCCGTCGGCGGTCCGGGCTTTACGTTTTAGAGCGCATGACCGAATTCGAAGCCACCATCACCGACCTCAGCCATGACGGCCGGGGCGTCGCCCGCATCGACAATAAGGCCACGTTCGTTTCCGGCGCGCTGCCGGGCGAGCGCGTCTTGCTGAAATATCGCAAGCGGCATCGGAACTACGACGACGCCGAAGTCGTCAGCGTGCTGGAGCCGTCGCCCGATCGCGTCGTGCCGCCTTGCCCGCACTTCGGCCAGTGCAGCGGCTGCGCGCTCCAGCACATGGCGCCCGCCGCACAGATCGCTGCCAAGCAACGCGTGCTGGCGGAAAACTTCGAACGCATTGGCAAGGTAAGCCCCGAGCGCTGGCTGGCTCCCCTCGTGGACGAGCCCTGGGGCTACCGGCGCAAGGGTCGTTTCTCGGTCCGTTACGTGGCGAAGAAAGAGCGCGTGCTGGTGGGTTTCCGCGAGGAATCCAATCCGCGCTTCGTCGCGGACATCGACAGCTGCCTCGTCATCCACCCCAAGCTTGGCGACAAGGTCGGATTGCTTGCCGCGCTGGTCGGCGGGATGGACGCTGCGCGCGACATCCCGCAGATCGAATTCGCTGCGGGCGACGACACGGTCGCGCTCGTGTTCCGCCATCTTGTGCCGTTGTCGGAGCGCGATCGCGCCGCGCTGGTCGCCTTTGGTCAAGCGCACGACATCGCGATCTATCTGCAGCCGGGCAACCAGAGCAGCGTCCATCCGCTCTGGCCGGAAGCACCTCGCCTGGCCTTCGCCATACCCGCGGACAACGTGGAGCTGGAATTCCTTCCCCTGGACTTCGTCCAGGTAAATGCGGGCATGAACCAGCGCATGCTGGCGCGCACGCTGGAACTGCTCGACCTGCAACCCGGCGACAAGGTGCTCGACCTGTTCTGTGGCCTGGGCAACTTCACGCTGCCGATGGCACGCCATGCGGCGGAGGTCGTCGGTGTGGAAGGCGAGCATGGCCTCGTGGAGCGCGCGGCGGCCAATGCGGCACGCAACGGCCTGTCCAACGCGTCGTTCCGCGTCGCCAACCTCTTCGACGATCAGCGCAACGAGCCCTGGGCGCAGCAGCCGTGGGACAAGATCCTGCTCGACCCGCCGCGCGCCGGTGCCGACAAGGTGCTCGAGTATCTGCCGCGCAAGGGCACCCAGCGGGTCGTGTATGTCTCGTGCCATCCGGGCTCGCTTGCCCGCGACGCCGGTATCCTCGTGGAGCGGCACGGCTTCCGGCTGGTGTCGGCCGGCGTGATGGATATGTTTCCGCATACCGCGCACGTCGAATCCATCGCGCTGTTCGAGCGCGGCTGAGGGGCGGAACACATGGGCGTCGAAATCGAACGGAAATTCCTTCTTGCCGGTGACGGCTGGCGCGCGCTCGTGGAACGCAGCGATCGCATCGCGCAGGGCTATCTCATCGGCGCGGCGGCGGTCGCCGCCGGCCATGCGAAATCGTCCGTTCGCGTGCGGATCTCCGGCGAGCAGGCCTCGCTCAACATCAAGTCCGCCGTGCTCGGCATCCAGCGTGACGAATTCGAATATCCGATTCCGCTGGCCGACGCGGAGCATCTGCTCCATGCGCTTTCCGATGGCGTGCTGGAGAAGGTGCGTCACCACGTGCATTACCAGGGCGCGCATTTCGAGATCGACGAATTCGCCGGCGACAACGCCGGCCTGATCGTGGCCGAGCTTGAACTGGACGCTGCGGACGCTGCGTATCCACGGCCCGACTGGCTCGGCGTGGAAGTGAGCGCGCCGCGCTACTACAACGTCAACCTTATCGATCGACCGTTCGCTCGTTGGACGGCCGAAGAAAAGGCAGGCAGGGAGGACACCGCATGCTGATGGTCGGTCTTGCCGGCACCGAGCTGGCCGCGCACGAGCACGAATGGCTGACGGCCCGTGGCGTCGTGGGCACCATTCTCTTCTCGCGCAATTTCCAGTCGCGCGAGCAGGTCACCACGCTCATCGCATCGATCCGCGATGTGGCGGGCGAGGATTTCCTCGTCTGCGTCGATCAGGAAGGCGGACGCGTGCAGCGTTTCCGTGAGGGCTTTACGCGCTTGCCGCCGTTGGCGGCCATCGGCCGTTTCTACGAAAGCGACCCGGTCGACGCCGTGAACCGCGCGGAAGAACACGCCTGGATCATGGCAAGCGAGATGCGTGCCATCGGCGTCGATTTCAGTTTTGCACCCGTGGCCGATCTGGATCGCGGGAGCCGGGCCATAGGCACCCGCGCGTTCCACGCCGATCCGGCCGTTGCGGCGGAGCTGGTGCAGGCCTACGTGCGCGGCATGCACCTGGGCGGCATGGCCGCGGTGCTCAAGCATTTTCCGGGGCACGGTTCCGTGGCCGAAGACACTCATGAGTCGGTCGCCATCGACCCTCGGAGCAAGGAAGAGATCTTTGCCAACGACCTTCTGCCATTCCTTGCAGGCATGGACGCGCACGCGGAAGCCGTGATGGCGGCACACGTCATCTATCCTGCGATTGATGACCGCCCTGCGGGTTATTCGCGTACCTGGATCGAAGACATCCTGCGTGGCGAACTCGGTTTCCACGGCTGCGTGTTCGGTGACGACATCAGCATGGCCGCCGCGGGAAGCGCAGGCGGTATTGCCGCGCGTGCCGCGGCCAACCTCGACGCCGGCTGCGACATCGTGCTTGCGTGTTTTCCCGAGGCCGTTCCCGAGGCGATTGCGGCGGTTCAAGGCCGCCGTCCGTCGCCGGTCGAACGCATCGCGCCGTTGCGCGGTGCGATCGGTTCGACCTGGGAAGGCCTTGTCGACAATCCCCAGCGCGAGCGATTCATCGCACGCGTGACCGCACTGGAGCCTTGACCGAACCATGACTGCCGCCTCGCTCGCTGACGCGCTGACGCGCTCTGACATCCTGTTCACCCGCGACCAGCTCGATATCGAGATCGCTCGCATGGGGCGCGAAATCGACGACGCGCTCGCCGGTGAGCGTCCCGTCTTCCTCACCGTGATGCACGGGGCACTGGTCTTCGCCGGACACCTCGCGCTGGCGATCCGCACCGATCTCGAATTCGACTACGTCCACGCCACGCGCTATCGCGGCGAGACCAGTGGCAGCGACCTGCATTGGCTGCGCCGACCGGAAGTGCCGTTGCAGGGGCGCACGGTGCTGCTGGTGGACGACATCCTCGACGAGGGCCATACGTTGAAGGCCGTGCGCGATGCATGTCTCGAGATGGGTGCGGCGCGCGTGCTTCTCGTCGTGCTCTGCACCAAGTTGCATGGCCGCCGTGCGCACGGTATCGAGGCCGACTTCAACGGCGTCGACCTGCCGGACCGTTACGTGTTCGGCTACGGCATGGACTACCACGAGCAAGCCCGCAATCTGCCTGCCATCTACGCGTTGAAGGACTGAGTGCGATGACCATCGATCTCGCCGTCATCGGCGGTAGCGGCCTCTACGCCTTCGAGGGCCTGGAGAACACGGAGCGGCAGCAGGTAGACACGCCCTTCGGCGCACCGTCCGGTGATGTCGTGACGGGCAGCTTCCGCGGCAAGCGGCTTGCATTCCTCGCACGCCATGGCGAAAGCCATACGGTACCGCCGCACCGCGTGAACTACCGGGCGAACCTTTGGGCGCTGCACGCCCTCGGCGCGCAGCGGGTGGTGGCGGTCAACGCCGTGGGCGGCATTCGCGACGACATGGGCCCGCGCGCCCTCGTGGTGCCGGACCAGATCATCGATTACACCCACGGGCGCTACACCAGCTTCAATGACGTCGAGGGGGCAGAGGTTCGCCACATCGATTTCAGCGAGCCGTACACGGAAAGCCTTCGTCAGGCGATCGTGGCCGCGGCCCGGGCCGAAGGGCTCGCGATCATCGATGGCGGCGTCCACGGGGTGACCCAGGGACCGCGTCTGGAAACGCGCGCGGAGATCGCCCGGATGAATCGCGACGGCTGCGACCTGGTGGGCATGACCGGCATGCCCGAGGCGGCACTGGCCCGCGAACTCGGCCTGGATTTCGCCTGCCTTGCCCTGGTGGCGAACTTTGCTGCGGGTGCGGGAGACGCCGTGGAAATCAGTATCGAAGAGATCTTCGAGCACCTGGCCGCCGCCACGGCGAACGTGCCGCCGATCCTGGGACGCCTGCTGGACACCCTCTGATATCGGAAAGAATCCCAGTTGCGCTTTGGTCTGAAACATGACGATACTTCCGCTGCGCGTGGGGGCGGGCAAAGGGGATCCATGGGGAACGCCTCGCCAACTCAGGCGCTTCCAGTCCATGTCCAGAGGTTTCCGCAATGCGTTTCGGTACGGTCAAGTGGTTCAACGATGCCAAGGGTTTCGGTTTCATCGCGCCCGAGGACGGTGGGGAGGACGTGTTCGTCCACTTTTCTGCGATCAATTCGAAGGGGTTTCGTAGTCTCCAGGAAGGCCAGCGAGTGAAGTTCGAAGTGACCCAGGGCCCGAAGGGTGCCCAGGCGTCGGGTGTCGAAATCGCCGCCTGATCGCTTCCGCTTCGTAACAGGAAACCCCGCGCTTCGGCGCGGGGTTTTTTTTTGGTTCATCGCGGAATTCCGGGGTGCAGTCGGGATACGTCGATTCCTTGGCCGCGTGACGGCATGTGTCCAGCGGCTGGAGCTACCGCTAGCTCGCGCGGTGAGGCCAGAGCCTTCGGTGTCCCCCCTCGCTGCTTCAGACAGGTCCTCCGCGTTCGAAAAGGATGGCCGCTGGCGCGGCCCGTGTACGTAGTGGCCTTCGGCCGCTCTCTTGTGCGGAACTCGCCTCGAGGGGAGACACCGAAGACTCACGCGATGACTGAGGTCGCGTGTCGGGAGAGCCGCAGCCCCCGGTAATGCGCGATGAACCTTTTTTTGAGCGATCGAAAGCCGTCCAGACGGCCGATGGCAAGCCGGCGACGGCATCCGCTTTTTCGGCATGGATCGTCGGGTTCGCGGTCTTCCGCGACACCGTCAGGCCGGCGCGGACCACCTCGGCCGTTCCGCGCTGCGCACGTTCGTCCGTGGGCCGTCCCGATGGTAGCCACGCCATGCCCGAGTCGAGCATGGCGGGATGCGATCCGCCAGCGGCTCATCCCTCATCGAATGCCTGGTTGCCATGGCCGTCTTTGCCATCGGCGCAGCGTGCAACGCGACCTGGACCATGCAGTCGATGGCGGCGCATGCGCGTGCGTCACGGTTGAACGCGGCGACGACGATTGCCGCCAGCCTGGTTGCGCATATCCGTGCCAATCCCGAGGGAGCGGTGGCTTATGACGAAGAAAGTGCGGACGACACAGGCATGCCCCGCACATCGAGCGCCGGGTCACAAAGCGATGCCCGGCACCACACAACGGACGACGGCTGCGATGCGTCGTGTCTGGCACGTCGGCTGGCGCAGGACAACGTCCGCGGGTTCCATGCCGAGCTGGCGCGACGCGTCGGTCCTGCCGCTGCCGGTCGCGTGGCCTGCGATGCGGCGCGCTGCACGATCACGGTGACCTGGGCGGACCGGCCCGTGCTTGCATGGGCATTTCGACCATGATCTCGCGCGGCATGAGTCTGATCGAACTGCTGGTCGGGCTGGCGGTAGCCAGTCTTATTGCGGCGGGCGCCGCGACGGCGCTATCGATCGCGGGCATGGCCGCCGCGCGGCACAGTGTGGCGCGGCGGCAGAACGATGCCGCATGGCTTGCATTGGCGGCCATCGCACGCGACCTGCGAGTTGCCGAGGTATGGACGGGCTGCCAGGGAAACAGCGATTGCGCGGCGCGCCCTGCGCACCCAGCGGCGTCTGCGCTGGTGGTGAGTAGAGAGGGGTTCGCTAACGGGGAGAGTGCATGGCGCGTCGAATGGATGGCCGATGGCGACCTCTGGCGCTGCGAGAAAGAGCAGTGCGACAAATATCTGCCGGGTGTCGCCACGGCATGGTTCTACGCCGACGTGCTCGATATCGACTGCACCATGCACCGCAAGACGCTGACCGATCGCATCCGGGGCGACCCCCTCGCGATCGAGATCGTTCTTTGGATGCGCGACCGCCGCCGCTACATGCGCACCGTGGCGCGGCCGGCTGCGGTGATGCAACGTCTGCGGGAGCGCTGCCTCCATGCGCCGTGAGCGCGGCGCCATCCTCGTGCTGGTCCTGGCGGTACTCGCGATGATGGCGATCCTTGCCGGCGCGTTGGCGCGCTCCGCACACTTGCGAGTGCTGGAGGCGCGGGAGTTCGAACATCTGGAAGCGTGCCGCGCGCTCGTCGATGGTGGCGAGGGCGCGGGCCAGCGTGCGACCATCGACGATGACGCGAAAGGCGCGTCGTCGAACGAGGGAACCCATGGACCGCAGACGATTCCTCCAGGGGGCGACTGTCGCCTCGGGTATGGCGCTGGCCGCCAAGGGCATCGCGAAGACCGCGCCCGCCGCTAGCGCGTCGTCGGGCGTGGTGCCTCGCGTGTGCTCGACCTGGGACTTCGGCGTCGCGGCCAACCAAGCGGCATGGAAGGTGTTGTCCTCGGGCGGTCGCGCGCTGGATGCCGTGGAACAGGGCGCCCGCGTGCCGGAAGCCGATCTACGCAATCACAGCGTGGGTCGCGCGGGTTATCCCGATCGCGACGGCAAGGTGACGCTGGATGCCAGCATCATGGACGAGCACGGCAACTGCGGTGCCGTCGCAGCGTTGGAACATATCGCGCACCCCATTTCTGTCGCGCGTCGCGTCATGGAGCGCACACCGCACGTGCTTCTCGTCGGCGACGGCGCGCTGCAATTTGCCATGGAGCAAGGGTTTCCCCGCGAGGAACTGTTGACGCCCGAGTCCGAAAAGGCCTGGCACGAGTGGTTGAAGACGGCGAAGTACAAGCCGGTCGCCAACAGCGAGGTCGGTACGTATAACGCCGGCCCGGGCGGCACGCCTGGCGATGCCAGCAACCACGACACGATCGGCATGCTTGCCATCGATGCGCAGGGCAATCTCTCCGGCGCATGCACCACGAGCGGCATGGCCTGGAAGCTGCACGGCCGGGTGGGCGATAGCCCCATCATCGGTGCGGGCCTGTACGTCGACAACGAGGTCGGCGGCGCGACTTCCACCGGCGTGGGCGAGGAAGTGATCCGCAACGTCGGCAGTTTCCTCGTGGTGGAGCTGATGCGCCAGGGTCGTTCGCCGGAGGACGCCTGCCGCGAGGCCGTGGAGCGCATCCTTCGTCGCAAGCCCAACGCCAAGGATCTGCAGGTGGGCTTTCTCGCCATGGACAAGAAGGGCAACGTCGGTGCGTGGGCCATCCAGAAGGGCTTCTCGTACGCGGTCTGTGACGCGAAGAAGCAGGACACCCTGATCCCCGGCAAGAGCAGCTACTGAGCATGGCGCTGTTGGAAATCGCGGCGAATTCGGTTGCCTCGGCGTTTGCCGCCCAGGAAGGCGGGGCAGCGCGGGTGGAGCTTTGCGCCAGTCTCGAAGAAGGCGGTATCACGCCGTCGCACGGCACGATCGCGCTCGCGCGAGAAGGCTTGCGCATACCGCTGTACATACTCGTGCGACCGCGGGCGGGCGACTTTCTCTACGAGAACGCCGAGATCGAGGTCATGCTCGACGACATCGCGCATTGTCGTGAACTCGGCTGCGACGGTGTGGTGATCGGCGCGCTCACGGCCGAGGGCGAGGTGGACGTGGAAGCCTGTACGCTGTTTCTTCGCGCCGCAGGCGACATGGGCGTGACCTTCCATCGTGCGTTCGATCTCGTGCCGGACCGGCAGGCAGCATTGGAAACGCTGATCGAACTCGGCTTCGAGCGGGTGCTCACCTCCGGCGGCATGCCGAGCGCTGTCGCCGGTGCGTCAACGCTTGCACGACTGGTCGCCCAGGCCGGCGGTCGCATCGTCGTGATGCCCGGGGCCGGCATCGAACCGGGCAACGTGGCGTCGTTGCGTCAGGCGACGCGTGCGCGCGAATTCCATGCGTCGGCAAAACGGCGTCTGCCATCTGCCATGCGGCGTACGCCCGGCGATGCGCTCGGCATGGGTGCAGGCGAAATGCGTACCGACGTCGACACGGTACGCGCGCTGGTCGCTGCGTTGGGTTGATCCGCGTCTCGCGCCTCGCGCTATCGCTCCGTCACGGGCAGTAATCCGGCCGGGGTGACCGCCACGATGCGCCGGCCGCTGGCGCGTTCCACGTCGTGCAGCCCCGTCAGCGTACCGAAGGCCGGCAACATGCCGACGTCGCGATCGAAGACGAAGGCCGGAAGCCGATGGCGACGCCACCCATCGCGCACCGTCACGCCCGGATGCACGTGCCCCGACAGCGTATAGCCCTCTGTGTGCTTCTCCGGGTGATGCGCGAAGACGAACGGCGGTGCGGATACCTTGCCGGGGCGAACCAGGATGCCCAGCGAAGCGACGTCGAAGTGCCGGTCGTGGTTGCCTGCGATCAGTTCGATCGCCACGTCGGCATGGCGTTGCCGCCATGCGCGCACGCGCTCGACCCAGGCGCTGCGTTCCGTCGCCGCGCCATGCACGAGGTCGCCCAACACCGTAAGACGCTCAGGTGCGAACTCGGCGATCAAGGCGTCGAGTCGCGCGAGATCGCCTTCGGTGTCGCCACTGGGCACGGCGATGCCGGCGCGCCGGAACACCGCGCCCTTGCCAAGGTGAAGATCGGAAACCAGCAATGTCCGCGTCGCGGCCCAGTGGATCGCCCGTTGTGCGTGCAAGGTCAGGCGCTCGCCGGCCACTTCGATGTCGCGCGTCATCATGCGTCGGCTCCCGCTTCCAGTGTGGCTAGCATCCGCTCCACGCGGGTTTTCCAGTCGTCGCCGGCAATCCCGCCACGCAGCCGTTCGACCCAGAGCGGAAACGCCAGCGGACTCAGTCGCTTCGTTTCGCGCCAGAGCAACTGCGAGCGCGAGACGCGCAGCAGGCAGGCACGCAGTCGCGAATAATCCAGTTGCTGGTCGAGCACTTCGCGTTCGGCCTGCCACAGCAGCGGGTGCGCAGGATCGTGCCGGCGCAGTACGTCGAACAGCAAGCCGCTGGACGCCTGCAACTGGCGCAGCGTTTTACCGTGAGCTGGATAGCCGTTGAAGACGAGGCCCGCCACACGGGCGATCTCGCGGAACTGCCGCCGCGCCAGTTCGGACAGATTGACGCTGGCGCGGATGTCCGTGCGCAGACCCCAAGGATGCAGCAGCTGACGCATGACCTCGGCATCCAACGGCGGCATGCGCGCGGCCGTCAACGTCAGCCCATAGTCGTTCACCGCATAGCCGTAGTCGCCCGGCTGGATACGGGCCAGGCGATACGCAAGCACGGCGGCGAGACCTTCATGGGCCAGTCTCCCCCCAAACGGAAACACGAAAAGGTAATCGCCCTCGCGCGTCCGCGTGCGCTCGCAGAGTGTCTGATCGAGGCCCGGAATGGACGATTGCCTTCGTTGTACGTCGAGCAGCCCGGCCAGTGCACGCATTTCCACGGAGTCATCCTCACCGGCCAAGGTGCGGCGCAATTCATCGGACAGCTCGCCGGACAGCGGCAGACGGCCGCCCATCCAGCGCGGAACGCCGCCACGCCGGTTCGGCGCCGCGCGCACATACGCCGTCATGTCGCGCACGCGGACCAGTTCCAGATGGCGACCGGCAAACAGGAAGCGATCGCCAGGGCGCAACCGAGAGAGAAAACTTTCCTCGACCGAGCCGAGCCGCGCGCCCTTCATGTAGCGTACTTGCAGACTGCCGTCGGAAGTGATGGTTCCGATCGACAACCGGTGCATGCGTGCGATGCGCCCACTTTCGACCTGATAACGACCCTCGGTCTCCACCAGCTTTTGATACTCCGGATAGCTCGCGAGCGCCGATCCGCCGGTGCGCAGGTAAGCCAGCACGGCGTCGAAACGATCCCGCGGCAGTTGCGCGTACGCGAGTGACGACGTGATCTCGGCGTATGCTTCGTCGGCGGTGAATCCGCCGCCGAGGGCCATCGTGAGCAGGTGCTGGGCGAGTACGTCGAGACAGCCGCGCATGGGGTGGCGAGGCTCCAGATGCCCTTCGGCGAGTGCGCGCCGCGCCGCGGAGACCTCTGCCAATTCGAGCAAGTGCGTCGGGACGCAGAGAATGCGCGACGGCATGCCGGGCTGATGACCGCTACGCCCCGCGCGTTGTAGCAGGCGCGCCACGCTCTTGGGGCTACCGATCTGGATGACGCGTTCCACGCTGGCAAAATCGACGCCGAGATCGAGACTCGATGTCGCAACGACGCAGCGCAGCGTCCCGAGGCGCAGGCCTTCCTCGGTGGCGAAGCGCAGCTTGGGATCGATCGAGCCGTGATGCAGTGCGAGCGTCTCGGGCGCTTCCGGCCATACCGACGACAGCGCTTCGTGCCACAGCTCGGCCTGCGAGCGCGTGTTCGCAAAGACAAGGCTGCTGCGTGCGCTTAGCACCGCGTCGAGCACGCGTGGCAGTTGTGACAGACCAAGATGTCCCGCCCAAGGAAACCGTTCGCCGCTGGCGGGTACGGCCGTCTCGACGATCGTCCGCTTCTTCGTGCGCGAGCCGATCAACACACCGTCGCCGGCCAGTGCGTGCAACGCTTCGTCGAGGTTGCCCAGTGTGGCCGAAAGGCCCCAGGTGCGTAGCTCGGGAAGCCAGTGGCGTAGACGGGTAAGGCCAAGCTGGAGCAAGGTACCGCGCTTGTTGCCGACCAGTTCGTGCCATTCGTCGACGACGATGCCGCGCAGCCCGGCGAAACGCGTATTCGCGTCCGGGTAGCTGAGCAGCAGGGCCAGGCTTTCTGGCGTGGTGACCAGCAGTTCGCACGCCCCACGGCGCAAGCGCGCACGCTCTGCACTGCCGCTGTCCCCGGTCCGGCGCAGCACGCGCCAGGGCAGGTCCATCGCCTGCACCGCAGCGTTGAGATGCTGCGCGGTGTCGGTCGCCAGCGAACGCAACGGGGTAATCCAGAGCAACTGCAAGCCGCTGCGTGGATGCAGCGCGGCGTCGATGAGCGGGCCGCCAGCGGCTGCAAGCGTCTTGCCGGTGCCCGTGGGCGCGTGGACGAGGCCGTTCCGGCCTTCGTGCCACGCACGCCACGCTGCGCGCTGGAACGCCGCAGGGCGGCGTCCCTGTGAGGCGAACCACGCCAGCAGGCGCGCTTCAGCCCGACGCCAGGCGGCGGAGGTCGTCGAGCTTGTCGGCATCGCGGATCGACAGATCGGTACGCCAGCGGATGATGCGCGGAAAGCGCACCGCAACGCCGGCCTTGTGGCGCCCCGAAGCCTGGATGGCCTCGAAGGCGAGTTCGAATACATGCGTGGGTTCTACCGATCGCACTGGCCCGAAGCGTTCGATCGTGTGGGCGCGGATCCACCGGTCGAGCCGACCGATCTCGCTGTCGTCGAGGCCCGAGTACGCCTTCGCGACCGGCACCAGTGCTTCACCGTCCCACACGCCGAAGGTGTAGTCGGTGAAGAGTCCCGAGCGGCGACCGTGGCCCGGTTGCGCATAGAGCAGCACGGCATCGACCGTGTACGGATCGACTTTCCACTTCCACCAGTCGCCGCGCTTGCGTCCCACGCGGTACGGGGAATCCAGCTTTTTCAGCATCAAGCCTTCGGTGCGTCGCTCGCGCGATTCGCCGCGCACCGCGGCGAGTGCGTCCCAGGTAGTGGTTTCCACCGAGGGCGAGAGCATCAAGGTCGGTCCCCGTCCTTCGATCAGCGCAGCCAGTCGTGCGCGACGCTCGACGAGCGGACGCTCGCGCAGATCCTGGCCTTCCCATTCGAGCAGGTCGTAGGTCATCAGTCGCACGGGCGTGTCGGCCAGCAACTTGGCACCGGGTTTGAGTTTGCCGATGCGCTTCTGCAAAGCGGCGAAAGGCAGCGGATGATCTTCATCGAGCATCCAGGCAAGGATTTCGCCATCCACCACGCAACCCTCGGGCAGATCGATGGCTGCCAGCTCGATTTCCGGAAAGCGTCCGTCGAGCCTTTCCTCACCGCGTGACCACAGCACGGCGCCGCCAGCACGACGCATCAACTGTGCGCGGATCCCGTCCCATTTCCATTCGGCCAGCCATTCATTGACCGCACCCAGTGCCGTCACCTCCTGTTCGAGCGGCGACGCGAGAAAGAACGGGTAAGGGCGTTCGCCCGCGTGCTCGTCGGCACGCTCCGGTTCTGCCAACGCGAGAAACGCTGTGGCCGACGGCTTCCAGGTGCCGCTGAGGCGATGCGCCATGAGATCGGAAGGCAACGCCGCCCATTGCGCCAGGGCCTGTACGACGAGCCGATGCGAGACGCCGACGCGCAACGATCCGGTCAGCAGCTTGTTGACCAGGAAGACCTGTTCGCGCGGCAGCGATCGCCACCATTCGCGCAACATCTCCACGCGCTCCGATGTCTCCAGACGTGACAACGACGGCAGACGCGCCTCCATCCAGACATGCAACGGTGTGTCGCCTTCGGCCGCCTCCGACGCGGGCAGCATCAAGGCAACCGTTTCCGCGAGGTCGCCGACGTGCTGGTAGCTCTCGTCGATCAACCAGTCCGCGTAGCCGGTTTCCGCGGCGAGCGCGAGGCGCAGTTCGGTGGCGGTCGCCGTGCGCTTGAGCTTGCCACCGCCAAGCACGTAGACCGCCCAGGCGGCATCCTCGGGGCGTGCCTCCGCGAAATAGCTCGCCATCGCGTCGCGCTTGGCGGCGGTGGATGCCGTGCGATCGAGCGCTTCGAACAACTCAGCGAAGCGGCGCATCAATCACCTTCCTCGCTGCTGCGAAGGTCAGGCATCTGGCCTCCCAGCGAACGCAGGGGGAACGCTTCGTGACCGTTCTCGCGCAGGTGGCGGATCAGTGCCTCACCGTCGCCATGGGTGACATAGATGCGTTTGGCGCCGCAGTCCGCCACGCTGCGCAAAAGACCCGGCCAGTCGGCGTGATCGGAAACGACGAAGCCGCGGTCGTAGCCACGCCGACGTCGGGCGCCGCGCACCTGCATCCACCCCGACGCGAAGCCCGTGGAGGCCTTGCCGAAGCGGCGCATCCACGGCGAACCCGCCGCCGACGGTGGCGCCATCACCAGTTCGCCGGCAAAGTCCTTGCCGCGCGCGGACTCGCTCACCGGCACCGTCGGCAACATGGGTACACCGGCCTCGCGATACAGCGCGACGAGCCGCAGCATCGCGCCATGCAGATGGACCGTGCGCTCGCTGCGGGTCGCAAGTTCGGCCAGCAGACGCTGCGCCTTACCGAGCGCGTAGCAGAACAGCACGGCAGCGACTCCGCGCGCGGCGCATTCGTCGACCCAGCCAAGAATTTCGTCGACCACCTGGCGCATCGACGGCCAGCGGTAGATGGGCAGGCCGAAGGTGGACTCGGTGACGAAGACATCGCACGGCACGGGTTCGAACGGCGTGCAGGTCGGGTCCGGATCGCGCTTGTAGTCGCCGGATACCACGGCCACCTTGCCGCAGCCTTCGATGCGGATCTGCGCCGCGCCGAGAATATGCCCCGACGGATGGAACGACACGCGCGTATCACCCAGAGCGAACGCTTCGCGCCAGGCATGGGCGTGCACGACGGATGCCGCGCCCAACCGTTCGCGCATCAAGCCTTCCCCGGCGGCCGCCACGTGATAGAGCCCGCTACCCGAACGCGCATGGTCGCCATGCGCGTGCGTCACCACCGCGCGCGCCACAGGCTGCATGGGATCGATGAAGAAGTCGCCAGCGGGGCAGTACAGGCCTTCCGGGCGCGGCAGCAGCAGGTCGCTATCCATGCCGCGAAACTAGGTGGCGAGCCGTCAAGGGTGCGAGAACGCGGTAGGTCGCGTTGTCACACTTGGCATCACGCCACGAACTGGAGGCGGGCCAGTTCCGCGTAGAGGCCGCCTTCCGCCAGCAGGCTCTCGTGGGTGCCCTGGGCAACGATGCGTCCGCCGTCCATCACCACGATGCGGTCGGCGCGCTGCACCGTTGCGAGACGATGCGCGATGACCAGGGTGGTGCGACCCTTCTCCAGGCGTTCGAGCGCCTGCTGGATGGCCGCTTCGGACTGCGCGTCGAGCGCCGACGTCGCCTCGTCGAGCAGCAGCAGCGGGGCGTCGCGCAGGATCGCGCGCGCGATGGCGATGCGTTGCTTCTGTCCGCCTGACAGACGGACGCCGCGCTCGCCGAGCGCAGCGCCGTAGCCTTCGGGCAGCGCGGAAATAAAGCCGTCCGCTTCCGCCAGGCGTGACGCCTCGCGGACCTCCTCGTCGCTGGCATCGGCGCGGCCGAAGCGAATGTTGTCGGCGGCGCTGCCACCGAAGATCACGGTTTCCTGCGGCACCAGGGCGATGGCGCCGCGCAGCTCGGGCAGGGCAAGCGCGCGCAGGTCCACGCCATCGAAGCGGATGGCGCCCGACAGCGGATCATGGAAACGCAGCAGCAGGCTGAAGACGGTGCTCTTGCCCGCGCCCGACGGACCGACCAGCGCCACGGTTTCTCCCGCGGCAATGTCGAGGTCGAAGTCGGACAGCGCGGCGACGTCCGGCCGCGACGGATAGCGGAACTCCACGTGCTCGAAGCGCAGCGAGCCCGTCACCGGGCGCGGCAGCACCTCGGGGGCATCCGGCGTGCGAATGACGGCGCGCTCCGCGAAGAGTTCGCCGATGCGTTCCATGGCGCCCGCGGCGCGTAGCACGTCGCCCCAGACTTCCGAGAGGCCGGCGACCGAACCGGCCGCGAAAATGGCGTAGAGCACGAACTGGCTGAGTACGCCGGGGGCGAGGTCGCCCGCGATGACGTCACGCGCACCCGCCCAGAGCACCAGCGTGATCGCACCGAAGATCAACACGATGACGGCGGCTGTCAGCAACGAACGCATGCCGATGCGGCGACGCGCCGTGGCAAGGGCGAGGGCGATCGCGCTCGCATAACGGCGGCTTTCGATCGGCTCGCGCGCATACGCTTTCACGGCCTGCGCGGCGTTCAACGTTTCATTCGCGACGGCGGCGGCATCGGCGATGCGGTCCTGGCTGTGTCGCGAGAGCTTCTGCACGCGCCGGCCGAAGATGAGGATCGGCAGCATCACGGCGGGAATCACGAGCGCGGTGAGGCCGGCGAGGCGAGGGCTGGTCCAGGCCATCGCGGCGGCGGCGCCCAGCAGCATCACAGCGCTGCGCAAGGCCACGGAGATACCCGATCCTACGAGCGTCTGGACCACCTCGGTATCTGTGCCGAGACGCGAGGTCAGTTCGCCGACGCGCGTGCTTTCGTAGAAGCCGACGTCCAGTTGAATCACGTGCTCGTAGAGCGACGTGCGCAGCGACGCCAGGGACCGTTCGCCGAGCAGGGCGATGCAGTAGTAGCGAGCCGCCGTGGCGAGGGCGAGCACCACCGCGACGCCGAACAGGCCAAGGAACGTGCCGTTGATCGTGGCGACGTTGGAGGCCAGGAAACCGTTGTCGATGATGTGCCGTACTGCCACGGGCAGGAGCAGCGACGCGCTGGACGAGATGCCGAGGAACACCAGCCAACCGATAGCCAGACGCTTGTGCGGCTTCAGGAAAGGCCAGAGGTTGCGCAGCGCGCCGATGCGGCGCGACTTCTCCCTGCGTTCTTCGCTCATGCGTTCGTCGGTTTCTTCAGGCAATTCGCCAACGAATGGGGCCGGCGAGTTCGGTATTCAACATGGGCCAACGGGCTTCTAGGGCCGCCGTGGTCGTATTTTCCCACGGGACAGATCGATCACCCGCGCCGCGATGGCGTCCAGGTCGTCCAGCGGGGCGCTCACGTCGAGTTCCGCGCCGTCGGCCGTGAAGATCTCCCGTTCCACGGTGGCGCCCATGTCGCGCAGCCGGGCGGTCACGATCGCCAGATCGGCGAACTCGCAGTGCATGACGAGGTGTCCGGTGGCGACGATGGGCAAGCGGGGCGCCAGGCGCAGGCATTCTGCCGCGGCACCGCCGTAGGCGCGCACCAGACCGCCAGCGCCGAGCTTGATGCCGCCGTACCAGCGCGTGACGACCACCGCGACCCGGTCGTAGCCCTGACCGTCGATGGCCTGCAGGATGGGACGCCCTGCCGTGCCGCCGGGTTCGCCGTCGTCGTTGAACCGGTACGCGTCGCCGATCCGGTAGGCCCAGCAGTTGTGCGTGGCGGACACGTCACTGACGGCGCTGAACCAGGCCAGCGCCTCGTCCGGCGAGCCGATCGGCGCCGCTTGGGCGAGGAAACGACTCTTCTTGATGTCTTCCTCGTGCCGCCACGGCGCAGCGAGGGTGTCCAGGCGCGCGGTCAAGACTCAAGGGTTCCCGAGGTCGCGCAGGTCCTGCGGCAGTTCGTAGTGCGGGTAGCGTCGACGCAGATCGCGGAGGCGCCGCAGGGCTTCTTCGCGCTGTCCGTCACCCAGCAGTTGGCGAATCTGGCCCACCCGATCGTCGGGGCCGAGTTGTGCCTCCGCTGATTTTTCGACAGGCGCGGGGGCCGTCTCGGCGAGCGTGCCCGACAGCGCTTCCGGCGCCGGTGCGGCCATGACTGCGGGAGGGGCGGGAGGCGCTGGTGGAGCCGGCGGCGCAGGAGCTGGCGCAGGGGCCGCGGAAATGATCGGCGCAGACATCGGTGCCGGTGCGGGCGCCAAAGCCGACGTCGACACGTCGTTCGACGTGTTCGCCCTGGCGACACGACTCGCCATGCGACTGGCTTGATGTCGAGGCACCGGCGACGGTTTCGCTGGTGCCTCGAAGGCCGGGGCGGGCGCGATAGCGGGTGCCGGCGCCAAGGGTGGGGGTGCTGCGGTCGTCACTTCGTCCGTCGACGCGGGTGCTTGCGCGGGCTCGGGAGCCGCGTCATTGGCCGCAGGGGTGGCGGGCAGCACGGCGGGCGGCGGAGGCACGTCGCGCAGTCGCCAACCGATGCCGACGGCCAGGACCAGCGCGGCGGCCGACGCCAGCGACACGAGCCACGGAGCGCGACGGCGTGCCGGCACCCGTGGTGTCGCGCCGATAGCCTGGGCGCGCACGGCGGTATCCAGTGCCGCATCGGGCTCTGCCTTGGGCAGGCGCGCGTACAACGCTGCGAGTTCGCGCTCCTCGGGCAGATCGTCGTCGCTTGGCGGGGGCGTGTTCGGATTCATGTCATTCGGCAACGAGTTCTTTGACGCGGGCCATGGCGTAGCGCAGACGCGACTTCGCCGTTTCCTTGCCCACGCCGGTCACGATGGCGATGTCCTCCAGGGAAAGTTCGTTTTCCATGCGCAGCACGAACACGGTGCGCTGTTCGTCGGGAAGGCGGTCGATGGCGCGCTGCATGCGGCGACGCAGCTCGAAATCGGAGAGCGCGTGATCCGGCTGCTCGCGCTCCGGCGCGGCCTGTGCGGCGAACACCGCCTCGGTTTCCTCGACGCCGGCCTGCGGTCGACGTCGTCGAAAGCTGTCCACGGCCAGGTTGTGCGCAATCTGCAGCAGCCAGGTGCGGAACGTTGCCTCGGGCCGGTAGCGCGCGCGAGCACCGATGACGCGACTCCAGGTTTCCTGGAACAGTTCGTCGGCGATCGCGCGGTCCTTCACCGTCTTCAGCAGGAAGCGATACAGCGGCCCCTTGTGCCGGGCATAGAGCTGATCGAAGGCAGCCGTGTCCCCACCCGCCCATGCGAGCATCAATCCGCCATCGTCGGCCACGGGTGCATCCATGGCCGGGGAGGTTACGGCATCGGCGCCACACATGGGAGAGTGGGTCACCTTTTAGCGTTCGGTGTTCGCGACCGGTGTCGTGGAGAGCCCGCCGGCCATGTCCACCAACCGGACGAAGCCGGCGCGATAGCCGCCGTCGTCCTTGCCGATGGCGCCACGGGCCAGCGACGCGACCTTGTCGTAACCGAACCCGTCGACGTACTTGCCACCGCGAAGGTTTTCCGCGAAGGCCGCCACCGCCGCGGCGAAGCGCAACCGCTCGCTCTCCTGCGTCGCCGGCTCCGCGCCGAGCGGCCGCTCGATCAATTTGCTCGGACCTCCGGCGGGCAACTTGTAACGCAGGCGAAGGAGGGCGAGTTCGCCTGAGCGACCTGTCGACGGCGCGTCGCCGTAACGCAGGGCATCGATGCGCGGTGCCTTGCTTCCCTTCAGCGTGACTTCGTAGAGTGCGGTGACGTTGGCACCTGCGCCAACCTCGCCGGCATCGACGGCGTCGTTGTTGAAATCTTCGCGTGCGAGCAGACGCTTTTCGTAGCCGATCAGGCGGTACTCGGTCACCACCGAGGGGTTGAACTCGACCTGGATCTTCACGTCCTTGGCGATCGTCAGCAGCGTCGCCGACATCTCGTCGACCAGCACGCGCCGGCCTTCGTCGAGGCTGTCGATGTAGTGATGGCTGCCATTGCCCACGTCGGCCAGCGTCACGGCCATCTCGTCGTTGTAGTTGCCTTCGCCGAAACCGAGCGTCGTGAGCGCGACGCCGCTCTTGCGCTTGTCCGCGATGCGATCCTTCAACGCCTGCACACCCACCGTGCCCACGTTGAAATCGCCGTCGGTGGCGAGGATCACGCGGTTCACGCCGCCTTTGATAAAGCCCTTCGCCGCCTGTGCGTAGGCAAGGTCGATACCGGCCGCGCCGTTGGTGGAACCGCCGGCACCCAGGGCGTCGATGGCGGCCACGATCGTGGCGTGCTGGTCGCCCGGTGTGGACGGCAAGGCCACGCAGGTCGCACCTGCGTAAGTCACCAGCGAGATGCGATCCTGCGCGCGCAAACGGGGCACGATCTGCTTGAGCGAAGCCTTCAGCAGCGGCAGCTTGTCGGGTTCGTCCATGGAGCCGGACACGTCGACGAGAAAGACGAGGTTGGCCGCGGGAATCTCACTCGGCGGCACGCTGTACCCGCGAATGCCCACCAGCAACAACTGCCGTTCCGGATTCCACGGCGACGCCGCCAGTTCGGTCGACACGCTGAACGGCACGTCGCGCGTACGCGGCGGTTCATAGCCGTAGTTGAAGTAGTTGATGAATTCTTCCGTGCGCACCGCGTCTGCGGGAGGCAAGCGGCCGGCGTTCAACATGTGCCGCACGTTCGTGTAGGAGCCGGTGTCGACGTCGATGCTGAAGGTGGACACAGGATCGGTCGCGGCGAGATGGACCGGATTCGCCTCGCGATGCGCATAGTTCTCCGTGTTGGCGTCGAACGCGGCGACCATCTGGCCGACCGGTGCAGCCGATGCGACGAGCCCCGCGCGGGCCATCATCTTGGCGGGCGGCGCAGCGGGAGCGGGCGAGGGCGCCAGCTCGATGACTGCCGGAGGTGCAGGCGGTGCCGGGGCGGCAGCCGGCGCGGGCATGGGCGCACTTTGCATAGCGCCGTACGGAGCGGGGCCTGGCAGGCAATCGGTGCCTGCTTCGGTACGGGCATGCGCCGTGTGCGCGGGCATGCCACCGGAGGCCGTCGCCCCTGCGGCTACCACGAGGCCGGCAAAGAGAAGGGGCAGGGTGACGCGTAGCGTGTTCATCGTGCATGGCCTTGTTGGGGGGACATGACGGTGAAACGCGGCAGGGGGCCAAAACGGGTTAAACCAATTGGCGCGAATTTTTCGGTCGGGCGGCATCCAGGGGCGGCCCTTCGGGCGCGCCGACGCGGTTGCGTCCGGCCTGCTTGGCGCGATACAGCGCCCTGTCCGCTGCGTTGAGCAGATCGAGTGGGCCACCGTCGGCACTCGGTCGCGCAATGGCGACACCGATGCTGATCGTGACAATGCCGAAGGGGCTCGAAGGATGCGCGATCGCCATGCGCTCGATGTGGCTGCGCAGGTCTTCGGCCAGGGCCTTTGCGTCGCCGAGGTGGGTGCCGGGCGCGATCACTGCGAATTCCTCGCCACCGAAGCGTGCAAGAAAATCGCTGGCGCGCAGTCCACTGCCGAGCAGACCGGTGGCGATGGAACGCAGGCAGTCGTCGCCTGCGAGGTGGCCGTAGCGGTCGTTGTAGCCCTTGAACAGATCGACGTCGATCATCAGCAGCGCGATGGGATCGCGCTGTCCCGGGCGATGCCATTCGCGGAGCAGGCGCTCGTCGAGCGCGCGACGGTTCGCCAGGCCGGTCAGGCTATCCACGAAGACCAGGCCCTGCAGTTCGTCGCGTCTGCGCTCCAGACGATATTCCTCTTCCACGAGGCTGACCTGCACGAGCGACCCGCGCAGTCCGATACCGACCACGGCGGCCACGGCGGCAACGATGCCCAGCGTGGGATAGCCCGGAATCACCATCAACCCGAAACCGAGCACGCTCATGGCGAGAAACGTGGGGCTCGCACTCTGCACGAAGCGAATGACGTACACCGGAGGATGCCAATGCCGCCGCGGCTGCCGTGTGACCGCGGACGCGAAGAGCGCCAGGAACGGCAGGTCGAGCAGCGCATCCCAGCTCGATGTACCGAATTCCGGATGCCCGTTGAGTGCCACGAAATGGTTGTAGAAGAAGCCGGAGAACGCATAAGTGACGAAGAACGCCGTTACGCCGCGGAAGAAGAAATGATCGTCGGCGCGGTCGGTGGCGATATAGCGCAACAAGGCAGCGATCGCGAGGCACACGTTCTCGAAATCGAGCATGTAGGCGACTTCGAGCGCCTGTTTCGTGCCCATGGCGCCTTCGAGCGACACGATGGAGAAGGTGCGCACGTAGAACAGCACCCCGAGCAGCGACGCGAGCACCAGATCGATCACCGTCGCCCAGTGCTTCCGCGCTGCTACCGGCGCCGACGACACTGTGACCAGCACCGGCAGTACGTACAGGATGTAGAAGAACATGCTGTCGCCGGGCGCCGGATTGGAATTTTCCAGCACGTAGTTCTGGCGAGCGGACAGGGACATACCCACGGTCCAGAGCGCCAGGCTGGCGAAGAGCAGCCACCAGCGGCGATCCCGCGGCGTTCCCGAGCGCTGCCAGGCGAATACGACGCTCGCCATCGCCAACGCAGCCGAGGAAAAGAAAAACACGTACGACGCCGCCATGCCGTAGGACGGCATGATCGTCAGGGCGAGCGCGTGGGCCGCGACGACCGCCGCTGCGGCGAGAAGCACTTTCATGGGTGACCCTCCCGCCACCTGCAATACGTTGGTCATATCGGCATGAAAGGCGAGAAGTTTAGTTGCCGGATCCCCATGGGGTCATGGTAAGGCGCCAGACCGCTCGCATGTAAAGCCGCGTGGGCAGACGGGTTTTTCTGCGTGAAGACGCCCCGGTCGCGTGGTTCGGCTCGACTCGTGGGGAAAGTCCAAGAACCGATCTTTGCGAATCGGTAACTTCACCTGTTCCAGCGCGTCGGCTTGGATTCGTCCGTGCCGGCTCGCAGGATGTTCGATCTCCCCCTCAGAAGGAGCGCCTCATGTCTTCACGTCCCCATAAGATTCCCGGCCCCGATCATCCGATCACGGTGGAGCCTGCCAAGGGCAGGGTCGTGGTGCGCGACGGCGATCGTGTGGTCGTCGATACCCGGCGCGCGCTGGTGCTCACGGAAGCCAGCTATCCGCCCGTGTTCTACGTGCCGCGCGAGGATGCCGACATGGCCTCGCTGCGCCGCAGCGACCACCACACCTATTGCCCGTACAAGGGCGAAGCCTCGTATTACAGCCTGCCCGGCAACGAGGAGCGGGCGATCACGGCGATATGGACTTACGAAGAGCCCTACGAGGCCGTGACCGCCATCCGGGGTCATCTCGCCTTCTATCCCGACCGCGTGCGCATCGAGCACACCCCCGACTGATGCAGCGCAAGGAGCCGCTCATGCACGACCTCATCGACAGCCCCACGGACGCCGTCACCTCGGCGCGCCAGGCCACGGCGCTTTCCCTGGCCGACCGCTACGAGACCGTGCGTGCACGCACGGAGCGACGGGTCGCGGCGCTGGAGCCGGAGGACATGGTCGTGCAGTCCATGCCGGATGCCAGCCCGGCGAAATGGCATCTGGCGCACACCACCTGGTTCTTCGAGACCTTCCTGCTCGGGCCGAATGTCCCGGGCTACGAGGTATTCGATCCCGAGTTCGGTTACCTCTTCAATTCGTACTACGAGGCGATCGGCCCGCGGCATCCGCGACCGATGCGTGGCCTGCTGACCCGTCCTTCCATCCACCAGGTGATGGCCTATCGCCAACACGTGGACCGGCATATGCGCGCCTGGCTGGCGGGTGACGTATCCGCCGAGTTGGAAGCGCTCGTGTTGTTGGGCTTCGCGCACGAGGAACAGCATCAGGAATTGCTGGTGATGGACGTGCAGCATCTGTTCGCGCAGTCGCCGTTGAAGCCGGCGTTCGATCCGGAATGGCCTGCGCCTGCGCCCGGAGCCACCGGGCGGTTTCGTTCCGTGAGCGGCGGCCTCGTGCGCATCGGCGCGGAAGATGAGCCTTTCGCGTTCGACAACGAGGGGCCCGCCCACCGCGTTTGGCTGGAACCGTTCGAGATCGCCGATCGCCTCGCCACCAACGGGCAGTGGCTGGCCTTCATGGCGCTGGGTGGCTACCGCCGCGCCGATCTTTGGCTGTCCGATGGCTGGGCACAATGCCAGGAGGAAGGATGGGACGCGCCGCTCTACTGGCGACATGACGGCGAAGCCTGGTCGCACATGACGCCGGGTGGCTGGCGCCCTGTCAATCCGGATGCGCCGGTCACGCACATCAGCTACTACGAGGCAGACGCGTTCGCGCGCTGGGCCGGTGCGCGCCTGCCCACCGAGGCCGAGTGGGAACACGCGGTGCGTACGCGGCCCGATCTTCAGCAAGTGGACGACGTCGCCTGGCAGTGGACCGCCAGCGCCTATTCGCCCTATCCGGGGTTCCAGGCGGCAGACGATGCCGTCGGCGAATACAACGGCAAGTTCATGATCGGCCAGATGGTGCTGCGTGGCGGTGCCAGCGTGACGCCGCCCGGACACTCGCGGCCCACGTATCGCAACTTCTACCGCCCCGGCCAGCGCTGGATGTTCAGCGGCGTGCGTCTGGCGCGTTACGCGGGATCGGGTTCGAGCGGCGAACGGCTGGCCTTCCTGCGCGACACGTTGGCTGGCCTCTCGGCATCGCCGAAGGCTTTCCTGCCGAAGTACTTCTACGATGGTGCAGGCTCCGCGCTGTTCGAGGCGATCTGTGTCACGCCCGAGTATTACCCGACGCGTACCGAAGCCGCGTTGCTCGCCGATATCGCACCGACGCTCGCGGCAAGCATCCCCGACGGGGCCGTGCTGCTCGAACTGGGCAGCGGTGCCAGCGAAAAGACGCGCATGCTGCTCGACGCCGCACCGTGGATTTCCGCCTACGTGCCCGTGGACATCAGCGCCGATGCGCTGGACGGTGCCGTGCGCCGTCTGCGTGAGGCGTATCCCTCGCTTGCCGTACATCCCGTCGTCGCGGACTTCACCCAGGCCATCGACGTGCCCAAGGCGTTGGCAGGTCGGCCGGTCGTGGCGTTCTTCCCCGGTTCCACCATCGGCAACTTCACCCACGACGAAGCGGCGGCACTGCTGCGCTTCGTTCGCGAAAGGCTCGGCCCGTCGGCGCATTTCATCGTGGGCGCGGACCAGGTGAAGGACGTGAACGTGCTGCTGGCGGCCTACGACGATGCGGGCGGCGTCACGGCAGCGTTCAACCGCAACGTGCTCGTTCGCATCGATCGCGAGCTGGGCGCGGACTTCGTGCCTGAAGCCTTCGAGCACCGCGCCATCTGGAACGCAGAACGTGAGCGCATCGAGATGCATCTGGTGAGCAGGGAAGCGCAGGAGGTGACGCTCGCCGGACAACGTTTCGCGTTCGCCGCTGGCGAAAGCATCCACACGGAGAACTCGCACAAGTTCACGCCGGAGTTGTTTGCTCGGCTCGCGGAAGCAGGCGGCTGGCGGATCGAGCGGGAATGGATTTCCCCGGCGCCCGCCTTTGGCGTGTTCATGCTGCGGGCCATCTGAGCCCGCGGTAGCTCAACCGGATACCGAAGCCTGCAACGCAGCGGCCAGACCCGCGTCGCCGCTGAGGATGTCTTTCCATGCGAGCGCAATACCGTTGCGCTTGCCCTTCGCCACGAGCTTCATGCCATCGGGATCGATGGTCAGCGTATACGCCTGGCCGTCGACGACGAGTTCGCGTTTAAGGGGTTTGTCGAGGGGTGTCATGACGTTCTCCGTGGCGTTCCTCGCACGATGCGCGCGCCAGCGTCACAGGTTCGTGCAAGTTCGCATGGGCGGCGATATGAGCATCATCTATTTGATTTTTCTTTGATTCTCATCTTTGACGCTGGGGCTTGTCGCTTGCTAGCGTGAGCGCCTCATCGACAGGAGGTCGGCATCATGAAATTCCTCAGACGCGGAAGGAGCGCGAGGAGCGGCGAGCTCGATCCGAGCTTCGGAACGGACGGCGTCGTCGAAGTACGGTCACCGGGAAATTTCCCCAACAACCTGACGTCGGTTGCCTTTGACGAAGCATCCCGCCTGATCATCTTCGGGAGCTATCAACGGGTCGAACCGGTGTTCGATCAGATGGGCGCTGCAAGGCTGCTGTCGGACGGCACCATCGACGAGGGTTTCGGGGATACCGGTGACGGCTTTCTTACGGCGCCTGCCGTGATCCCCGCCAACACGATAAGCGGCCTCGCCTTGCATCGCGAAGGGTTCGTGGTTACCGGTCCGGCAGGTGATCTCTTGCCTGTGCTGGCTTTCGATGCGGACGGACGATACCTCGCAGACACGAGTTTCATCGACGAGCAGCAGGTGTCGTTGCCGCGCGTGGCGATGCTGCGAGGTGGAAGCATCCTGCTCGCAAGCTCGGGTCGGCGAGGCGGCTGGCTTTATCGAAGGCGCGCCGATGGTTCCCAGGATGACGATTTCGGCGAAGGGGGAAGGCTCACGTTCCTCCCCGACGCGTTCGTGATGATCTCTTCCACGACGCTAGCCGATTCGGGTTTCTACATCGGCGGTGGCTACGGCGACGATGGTTTCGTCGGGCGCTGCGATCGCGACGGGCTGCCGGACGCGACATTTGGCGAAGCGGGTTTTCGCACGCTGAGATTCCAGGGCTTCAGGTATTCGGACTGCCGCCGGTTGAGTGTCACCCGCGAGCGGAAGCTGCTTGTCGTATTGCTCGGCGTAAGCACGTCAGGGCAGGTCGAGTGCGCCATCGTGCGGTTGAACGACGATGGGTCGACGGACCTGAGTTTCAATCGGGGCCAGCCCGTGAGCTTGCCTGGTCAGCTCGCCGAGGGGCTGACACAGGATTCCGCGGGCAGGATCGTCGTGGGTCTGGTCGACCTGGAGCAGGGCAATGTGCTCGTACGGCTGCATCCAAACGGCATGAGGGATACGAGCTTCGGCGCAGAGGGAAATGGAGAAGTCCGCGTGCCGTTTGCGCTGTTCCGCCTAAGGGATACGGGTATCCAGCCCGATGGACGCATCGTCGCGAGCGGCGAAAGGGGCTCCATGACGACGCTCATCAGGCTGCTGCCGTAGGTAAACGCAAGAACCCCGAAGAGCATGCCCTTCGGGGTTCTCGGTCTGGCATAAGTGGTGGAGCGGAGGAGGATCGAACTCCCGACCTTCGCATTGCGAACGCGACGCTCTCCCAGCTGAGCTACCGCCCCACGAAGCGCAAACTATATCAGCCGAAATGGGCGCTGCCAACGGGTCCACGCACGCGCGCGTCCCACGGTCGGCTCAGCCCGGCAGCAGCGCCGCCAGCCGTTCGAACAGCACCTCACGGCGCCAACCCTCCAGCGCCTCCGGCCAGTGGCCGGTCATCACGAACTCTTCCATCGAGCGGCGCGCGCAGAGCAGGCCGGGGGGGAGATCGAGATGGGTGGCGAGGGTGTCTATTGCGCTGCGCATTTCGTTGATCGCGCGCTTCGCCTCGCCGACGGGGTGGCCGACGATGGGCGCGGTGCCTTCGATGTCCTCGGCGTCCAACGGACGGTGCAGCAGGTCGAACAGCTCCTGGCGCTGCGGCGAGCGCAGGGCCCGCGTACCACGGGTGCGTTCGTCGAGGCTCGCGGCCGTGGCGGGCAGGTTGCCGACGAGGTCCAGGGCCTGCACGTCTTCGAGCAGCCAGGAGCGTGGCTTATCCAGCGCGCGGGCCGTGGCCTCGCGCCAACGCAGCACGCGACGGAGCAGGGCCTGCTTCTCTGGCGACCATTCGCTCGCCGCCTTGAAGCCGCGCTGCGGTTGCGGGTCGCCTTCGCGATGGCTGGCGCGGCGTTTCATGCGCGCGCAATCCTCGGCATGCCATGCGGTGCGGCCGCGCTCGGCGAGCCGTTCGGAGAGGATGCGATGGACGGGGTGCAGATGGACGACGTCCAGCGTGGCGTAGAGCTTCTGCGATTCCGTGAGGGGGCGCTGCAACCAGTCGCTGCGCGTCTCGCCCTTGTCGAGTTCCGCGCCCACCAGCTCGGCGACCAGTGCGCGATAGCTGATGCCCAAGCCCATGCCGACGAAGGCCGCGGCGACCTGCGTATCGAACAAGGTGTGCGGGCCGTTGGGCAGGAACGGCGACATCGCTTCGAGATCCTCGCCCGCGCTGTGCATCACGGTGACCACGGGTTGTGCGGCGAATACCGGTTGCAGCGCTTCGCCCAGCGGCACCGCCAGCGGGTCGATCAGCGCGTAGCGTTCGTCGTGGGCGAGCTGGAGCAGGGCGAGTTGCGGGTAAAAGGTGTTGCGGCGCATGAACTCGGTGTCGAGCCCGACGACGGCCTCTGCGCCGATCGGCGCGAGCCATGCGTCCAGCGCCTCGCGGCGGTCGATCCAGGGGGCGGTGGGAGCGAGTTCGCTCGTGGTCATGCAGGCGTCCTTGTGAGTCAGGGACGCGCCGACATTCCGTGTTGCCCTGTCGCGCGCGATTCCCTAAGGTGGCAGCGCACGATAGCAGGCCTGTACGGAACCGCCCACCATGCCGAATACCGAGACCGTCCGCCGACAGCGCGCCATTGGCGGCGCGTTGGGCGTTGCCGTGCTCGCGTTCGCGCTGTTCTATCACTTCTTTCCGCAGGCGCTTCACGTCCATCCGACGCAGAACACGGCGCGCACGCCACTGCGCGGCCAGCCGAGCGTCATGGGCTTCGACCAGCGCCCGCAGGCCGCGCCCCAGGCCGTTGCATCGGAGATCGACGCCGGGCCGCCGATCATGCTCGCGCCGGCCTCCGTGATCGCGGCGCGCCACCGCGAGAAGAGCGCGGATATCGTCCTGCCGGCGCAGAAGACCCCTGACTCGCCCGAGCTGGCCGCTCTGCTGGACCGCGGCGACAAGGCCCTGGCGGCCGATCGTCTGGTCGGCGGTCGGGACAGCGCGTCCGCGCTCTATGCCGCGGCTTTGAAGCAGAAGGCCGATAGCCAGCGCGCCCTGGCCGGCATGGACGAGGTCCGCGGGCGGCTCGCCGCGGGCATCGAGCAGGACATCGCACTGGGCGATGCAGAAGCCGCGAGGGAAGGCCTTGGCGCGCTGAAGAGCCTGCCGTCGTCGAGCGCCATGGCTGCGCCGCTCCAGCAAAAGCTGGCGGTGCTCGACAAGGTGCGCCCGCTGCTGGGCAAGGCCGCCGCGCAGTTGCAGGATGGGAAGGCGAGCCAGCCCCGCGGCGACAGCGCGCTGGATACCTACCGCGAGGTGCTCACGCTCGATCCGGAAAACGCCGTGGCCGAGCAAGGCATCATCACCGTGCAGCGCAACGTGCTCGACAAGGCGCTGGCCGCCGTCGCGCAGAACGATTTTCCGGGAGCGGACGCGGCCCTGGCCGAGGCGGCGACCATCGCCCCCGAGTCGCAGGCTTTACAGGACACCCGCGGCCGCATCGAAGGCATGCGTCGGCAGAGTGCGACAGCGATGTTGGCCCAAGCACGGTCTGCGCTCGATGCCGGCGACCTCACGCTCGCCGAGCAACTCGCCACGAAGGCGCAGCAGGTCAGCCCCGATCTCGCTGGCATCGACGACTTCAACGAGCGGCTCACCAACGCGCGCCTGTACGCGAGCTACAAGCCGGGCCAGGTGTTCGCCGACCGCTTCCTCGACACCAACGGGCAGGCACCCGCGATGGTCGTCGTGCCGACGGGCAAGTTCACCATGGGGTCGCCGGATGGCGAAGCCGGGCACGATGCCAACGAATCGCCTGCGCACGAGGTGCAGATCGCCAAGGGATTCGCCATGGCACGCAGCACCGTCACGATCGGTCAGTTCCGCGACTTCGTGCGTGCGTCCGGGTACGTGCCGCAGTCCCAGTCGCTCGGCGGCGGCAGCGTCTATGACGAACAAAGCGGCGGCCTGCGTGACGATGCGTCGGTGACCTGGCAGGACGACTACGCCGGCAAGCCCGGCCAGGACCGACTGCCGGTCATCAACGTGTCCTGGAACGACGCACGCGCCTATGCCGAGTGGCTGTCGCAGCGCACCGGCAAGAAGTACCGCCTGCCCAGCGAGGCCGAGTTCGAGTACGCCCTCCGTGCAGGCAGCACGTCGCGCTTCTGGTGGGGCGACGGCACGCCGTCGTCACGTGTAGAGAACCTCACCGGCGGTAACGACCGCTCCGGTTCCGGGCGTCGTTGGAGCAACGCGTTCAACGGATATCGCGATGGCTACTGGGGCCCCGCGCCCGTCATGAGCTTCACCCCCAATCCGTTCGGCCTCTACGACATGGGCGGCAATGTGTCGGAATGGGTGGCGGACTGCTGGCACGACAACTACATCCGCGCGCCGCGCACCGGCGAAGCCTGGGTCAACCCCGGCTGCGGTCGCCGTGTCATTCGCGGCGGGTCGTGGGGCAGCGCACCCGACATGGTTCGCTCGGCTTATCGCCAGGGTGCGACCGCCGATCTGCGCAATGCGCGTGTCGGGTTTCGTGTGGTGCGGGAGTTGTAACGGCGGCGAGCCAGCCGCGTGGAATCGCAAGATCCGGATAGGATCGGCTGTCGGCCGCCGTAGATCATTAGGCACGCATCTTCGAGGCGATCCTTATGACGTTCCGTATTCTTGGTCTTGACTCAGCGATTTTTGTGCCACTTTTCGGACTGACGGAAAGCGAACTGGCAAGTCGCGGCGTGAAGCGTATGTGGGTCGACTCATGGCCTGGCTTCCCCGACAGAATCGAGGTGGCCGATGTGCCGGTAGGCGAGTCGGTACTCCTGCTCAACTACACACATCAACCGGCGGATACGCCGTACCGTAGCAGTCACGCGATCTTTGTCCGCGAATTTGCAAACGAGCCACTCGATGTGGTCGACGTCATACCAAAAGCGATGGAACGTCGGACGATTTCGCTGCGCAGCTTTAATAGCTCTCACGAAATGGTAGACGCGACTCTGGTTGAGGGACGAAACCTGAAAGAGGCCATTGAAAGCCTGTTGAGTGATGCGGAAGTGGAGTACCTGCACGCTCATTACGCGGTGCGTGGCTGCTATGCCGCTCGTATTGAGCGCGTGTGACGCTGCATGATTGAAGAGGTGGCGATGCGAGGGTCGCCCCGCGCCTGTAGTTCACCGTGTCGCCGCACTTGCTTGCCAAAGCGTCGGCCGATCATTCCCAAGCCATGACACTTTTAGCGCTGGGCCAGCCCCGCGATTCACTGCCACAGTACCGCGTCGCGGTCTGGCTCAGGTGGCAAGCGTTCATACCAACGAGGCCTGACGCGCGCCGCTCGCTCAGCCCTTTGTCGACAGTGCCAATGTATGACGACGTTATGCGCCTATTCGGCCAGTGATTCAGAAGCTGCGGGGTGGCGGAGCCATCGCTGGCTCATGGACATCCCGTTTGCGACTGCGATCCGGTTAGGAAGCTTTCGAAGCGTCACTCTTGTGTCATGCAGGAAGGCGTTTTCCTACAGAGCATGTAGGAATTCCCCGACACGCCCAGGATGAGAATTTTCGTAGCATCGAGCCTTCTCGCTTGCCATCGAAAGGATCTCAGGGGATGCCAACGTCAAAAGGCAATGCCAGCGGGGTTACCCGCTTTCGGGTCCGTATGGGGTGGGGCGCCATTCTGCTGTGCGCGCTGGTGTCTGCGGCGTCAGCAAGTACTTCTTGGGTGGGACCATTTACATTCGTCGCACTCGACAATGACACCAACTCAACGACGAATTTCTCACTGCCCACGGCGGAAGAGGCCGTTCAAGCAGCTACACAGTTCTTAGAGGAGCACGACAAGCCTCGTGCCACGGGATCGTCGACATTAAACGGCACGCAAACGTGCCACGTGGTGGTCTACAGCACGCCGCAATCGGGGATTTACCGGGTTATCAATCAGTGGGACAAGGCCAAGCGGTATAACGATTACTGTAACAACGACTCCTTTACAGACGACATCTTCGTCAGAGGTGTTCAAGCTACCTTCGATGTAGGCAAGAACGCCGGCGATTGCGACTGCACATCAGGTAACGGTGGGGATGGCGTGCGGCCACCGGGGTCAGCCGTTAAGGGCGATCCGGTCAACGTGGTCAGCGGCAACAAGTTCGAGCAGGAAACGGACTACGCCGCTCCTGACGGCCTTTTGACGTTTCGGCGCTTCTACAACAGCGTCGTTTCAGCAAGCGTCCTTCCCCATCCGCTCGGCCACCCCTGGCGGCACTCCTTCCAGCGTGATCTGGAATTTGACCAAAACGGCACGGCGGCTCCGACCTTCGTCCAAGCCAACCGCCCAGACGGACATGCCATCCAGTTCCACTGGAATGCCACGAATCGCTATTGGTATGCCGACAGCGATGTCCAGGACACGATGAGCGGCACCAACGACAGTAGCGGTAACTGGACGTCGTTCACGATAACCTTGGCTGCGATCCAGCAGGTCGAGACGTATTTCGCTGACGGTCGACTCAACCAAGTGAGGGACCTGAAGTCGGGAGAGGTGATCTATTCGACCACCTACAGTGATGTCACCACGCTGCCGGCGGTCGCCCCGAAACCCAATTTGTTGATCGGTGTTACCGACGCCAATGGCCGGTCGATCCACTTTACCTACGACGCCAAATCCCGCCTTCAGTCGATGGTCGCCCCGGACGGGAGCGTCACGACCTATGGCTACGACAGCGATAGCAGTCCGTTGTCATCGGTCACGTATGCGGATGGGACGGTCCGCCGATACCTTTACAACGAAGCCGACAAGAACGGAGGCGTGGATCAGGTCAATTCGCTGACGGGGACCGTGGATGAGCGCAGCGTCCGCTTTGAATCCACGTCATATGATGCGAAGGGACGGGTCACGCTGACGTCCAAACCGGGCGGGGCGGATGCTCTTAGCCTCGGCTTCGGGTGGTTCCAGCACCGTCACCATGACAGGCCCCCTCGGGGCCGCAACGGTCGTTCAGTATGTAACGTGGTCTGGTCATGCCCTGATCTCCCAGAGCAGTCAGCCGTGTGGTCCGTGGTGCGAGCAGCCATGGGTCTCGGCAAGCTTCGATAACAACGGGAATCGAAAGAGCGTTACGGACTTCAACGGCAATACGACGAAAACGACCTATGACACGCACAACCTGCTAACCCAGCAGGTGGATGCGTCTGGCTCTTCGCAGCAGCGGACCATCGACACGACGTGGGACTCGGTTGCCCGGGTGCCCCTGACCCGAACGACCAAGGACAAATCGGGCACCATCGTTCAATCCCAGTCCTGGACCTATAACGACCGGCATCAGGTCATCGCGGCATGTGATGTCGATCCGTCGGTATCGGCCGCCTACGTGTGCGGCTCGCAGGCCAACGCGCCGGCCGGCATCAGCCAAACGCGATACACCTACTGCGACGCGGTGGACTCGACGCAGTGTCCGCACGTTGGCTTGGTGTTATCGGTCGATGGTCCACGGACCGACGTCGCAGACGTTGTCACCAATCGCTATTACTTGACGACTGATGAAAGCGGGTGCGGCACCTTTGCGGGTCCGTGCCAGCACGCAGGCGATCTCTATACGGTCACCGATGCGCTGGGGCACAGCTCCGCGATCGTGGCCTACGACAAGGCCGGTCGGGCGGTGCGTCGTCGCGACGTGCGTGGCGTTATCAAGGACATCGTTTATAACAACCGGGGTTGGATCACGCAGTTCATCGTTCGAGCAAACGGCGATGGGACTTCTTCCGCGGACGATGCGACGACCACACTGGATTACGACGCAACCGGGTTGCTCCACAAGGTCACGGACCCGGATGGGGTCGCGCTCACCTACGCCTACGACGACGCTCACCGATTGGTTGACATCGAGGACGGAGCAGGGAATCACCTCCATTACACGCTCGACGCGGCCGGTGACCATGTCCAAGAGGAAATCCGAGACGCCAGCGGCACCGTGACGTGGTCGTTGAGCAAAACCTACAACGCCCTCGGGCAACTCGTTCGGGTGGTCGATGGGCGAGGCCAAGTCGTCTTTGATGCCTCCGCGACGGGCGACTACGACCCCGCGGGTAACCTGGTTCACTCCAAGGACGCCAACGGCGTCCAGCAATCCGACACCTTCGATGCGCTGAATCGGCTGGCGTCGAGCGTGGCTGACTACAAGGGCACGAACGCCAGCACGGCCAACACCACCAATACATTCACGCTGGATGCGCTGGATCGCCTGACGGCCGTGAAGGACCCGGGTGGTTTGATCACAACGTATGGCTTTGACGGTCTGGGGCATCCCACATCATTGACCAGCCCAGACACTGGGCACAGCAGTGGCACCGTGGACATCGCCGGCAACACGCTGTCGCGAACCGATGCGAAGGGCAACGCGGCGACATATGCCTATGACGCGTTGAGCCGTCGAACGGCGACCACCTACGCAGATCCGATCCTCAATGTGGCTTACCACTACGACGAGGCCAACACTGTTACCGGATGCGCCAGCTCCTATCCGGTCGGCCGATTGACTCGCATCGTCGAAGCGGCGGTGACCACCACCTACTGCTACGACAACCAAGGTCGCGTGACTGAAAAACGTCAGGCTCAGGGCGACCTGATCGACACGATCGATTACGCGTATACAAAGGCGGGGCGGTTGTCCCTTGTCCACATGCCGAGTGGGACGCTCGTCGTCTATGCGCGAAACGCATTGGGTGAGATTTCAGGGATTACGGCCACACCGCAGAATGGAACGGCGACCTCCATGGTCAGCGGGGCTAGCTACCTGCCGTTCGGTCCCGTCCTCTCGTATACGCTGGGCAATGGCCACGTGGTCACCCGCGCCTACGACGCGAACTATCAGCCTACCGATATCAGCAGCGCCACGTTCAATGCGCACTACGATCGGGACGCCGCCAACCAGATCGTCGGGTTCGGCGACAGCGCCACGGCCGGCGCCTCGGAAACCTACGCCTATGATGCGCTTCGCCGACTCACGGCTGTCCAATCTGCGACCTTCAACGAGTCGTATACCTACAACAAGACCGGGGATCGCCTCAGCAAGACGTCCGCAGGCGTACATGCCCAAGCGACGGGGGCCTACACCTATCAGTCGGGGACGCACTGGCTGAGCACCGTGGGCGGTGGTCAGCCCACGGTGCTGGATGCCAACGGTTCGGTGACGCAGAGTCAGAGTGGCTCGACCGCCTACACCTTCCTTTATGACGGACGGGGCCGCCTGACGGAGGTCCAGTCTCAGGGAAGTCCCATTGCCGACTTCACCTATAACGCCCTCGATCAGCGGGTTTACAAGTCCGGTTATCTGGGTCTGAAGTCGCGCTTTGTGTATGACGAAGCTGGCCAACTCGTGGGTGACTACGGGTCATTGCACCGCGATTACATTTGGATGGACAACTTGCCCGTGGGGTCGTTGGACGACACGGTTGCGGTGTTCGTGGTGGCCGACGGTATGGGCACGCCACGACGGGCCGATGTGGGTGACGGAGCGGGGAGCTATTGGGAGTGGCTACCCACCAAGAATCCGTTCGGTGAAGGGGCTTCTAATAGTGGGGGTTATCTATTTAACCTCCGGTTCCCCGGCCAATACGCCGATACGGAAAGCCCGCTGATCTATAACGGCCATCGTTACTACGACGCCGCGACCGGCCGTTTCATCCAGAGCGATCCCATCGGCTTGTCGGGCGGGACCTCGACGTATGCCTACGTGGGAAGCCATCCGCTCAGCTCGGTGGATCCGACCGGGTTGGAGGAGGAAGAGCGCGACGAGATGAGTGAGTGGGAGAGGGAGCGTCTGCGCGCCATCTTTAATCCCACTCAGGGTCCCAACCTAGCAGGGGGTTCAGCCCTACAGGCGAACTACGAGGCAGAGATTGCCAACGGTCAGTGCCCCAGCGTCCCTGAGTTTGGCCCTCTTCGCCCAGGGGAAAGTGAAGCCCAACGACGACTTGAGTTTCAGGACGGCTATCTGTCAGGAAGTGGTGGGCGATGGGGCAACTCGTCCACACGCGCTCAGAACGTTGAGTTGCGTCAACAGTTCGAGGAGATGGGATTCGACCCCGTTTACGGGGGTGGCTTCAAGTCAGAGGAGCGAATCGCGGGATCTGGGCCCAACGGCCAGGGAACGCGGTATGTGGACATCACAATGGAATACACCAGTGCTGAAGATCCCCTCTCCGCACCAATTCGCTTGCGAATCCAAACCGTGAGCACCCATTCCGATGGAGTGACGGCGACGCCTGGAGAGGTTTCAGCGGCCAAAGATATTCAGGCAAAATATCCAAATGACATTCTAATGATGGTTCCCAAAGGAGCAAAATAGTGGCTCAGTTGTCGTTCTTCGCGACTCGCGATGACTTGCTCTCCATATGTGATGATGTGGAGAGTAATGAGCACCTCGTATACACCGAAATGGGTCATCGGATGAAATTGGATTTTCGTTCGTATCTCTCGGCGTCGTCGATCTCTACGTTGGGAAAAGCAAGTGCCGACAGCTCGGTAAGCACAACGAGTTATTTGTTGCTCGACAAAGAGGAAAAAGTCAACTACGAGTCTAGGCGCATCGGTGAGCGGGACAAGTTCGCAGTGTATGAGGGCATCAACCCCGAAGGTATTGAATTGACTCCGGGCGGGATCTATCAAGATGGCATCCTTCTTTCGGGGAGGTTGGCGACCATGGGACTTACGAAACGGTCGAACCAGTTATATCGGCTGTTTGCTTCTCGCATCAAAAAGCAGTTTGTTCGATTGGGCGCCTATTACGTCGGCGCCGCCGCCTATGCACATCTGGAGCAAGGGTGGCGGTTGACAGATGCTGTCCAATCTCCCGCTAGGTTTGATCTTCGGATACCAACCTCAAATCCATCCATGGAAGGAGTGTTGAACGGAGAGGATGAGGATGACGGCATGACTCGAAAGTCGTATGAAGCATCGTGCCGTCAGCTACAACCGGGGTTCGTCAAGCCGGGCGCCGTGCCGGCCATGTTGAGCCGGATGCCTCGCTTTGACGATGAGGAGCCGTTTGGTGTCCATCTGTTTCGGATGATCATTGACGGCGATCTCGATGCTCGGAACTTGACCCTGCCGCGCACGTTCATTGCCCGAAGTGAGTTGTCCGATGTGGCGTTTACCGGAACGGATTTAAGCGAGTCCAGTCTGTGTTGGAACGACTTCATCGACGTGAACTTCGACCATGTCGTCCTCGAACGGTGCGACATGCGGGCGTCCGTTTTTCAGAATGTGAGTTTTAGAAACGCGGACCTGCGTCAGGCAGACTTGCGCCACAGCCGCTTCGTGGACTGCGATTTTCATCAGGCTAAGATGGAAGGGGCAGTTCTTGATCCGTCCCAGTTACACGACATGAGGCTTTCGGACGTTCAGTGTCGTCAGGTAGCACTTGTTCCAGCAGGGGACGAACCCCCGGGTGGATGATTCGGGCTCGGTGCGTTGACCCGCGCCGCCGGCAACACTAGTGATTGCTCACAAGTCTAGGGATTTGTATAGCAAAAAACCCGCCATGGGAGGCGGGTTCTTGTGACCGCCTGGAAGGGGCGACCCGTTCTGATTTTGCTATTTGGTGCCGAAAGTGGGACTCGAACCCACACTGTATTTCTACAAACAGATTTTGAGTCTGCCGCGTCTACCGGTTCCGCCATTTCGGCATGGGGGTCGCCATTATGCGGGATTCAGTGGACCCGGTCGAGGCCTAGTTGGCGTTCGGTGCGCTGGTACCAGTCGTCGCCTTCCGGCTTGAACACGGCGCACTGGGTCATGCGGCCGGAATAGATGTGCAGGCTCACCGCGACCGCGTCCTCGCTGGGGTTGCGGATGGTGTGGTACTCGTGCGGCGGGATCAGGCTGCCGGCGGAGCCGGGGCCGGCCTGGATGGAGCCGACGGGACGGAAGTGGTAGCGCTGGGCCTCGTGGCCGAGCAGTTCGTACTGCACGATTTCGAGCGCGCCGTTCCAGACGCCTTCGACGCACCACATGCCGCTGTGGTCGTGGATCAGGGTGCCCTGGCCCGGGCCCCAGGTCATCGCGACGACGCTGTAGCCGTGCTCTTCGCTGCGATACAGCTCGCGGCGGGCGTAATGGTCGGCGGCGGCTTCGAACACACACTCCGGCAGCTTCACTTCCTGGGACCGGATCAGTCGGCACAGCGCGTTGCGCAGCGTATCGGTGATGGCCGGCGTGCTCGGCTGGGTGACCGAGGCATCGATGGCCTCGATGAGCTTGCGGCTGCCCGGGAAGTCGACCGTGATCATGGGTGGAACCTCTGGATGCGCTGGCGCGGGGAACGCCGGAAGGCCCGATCATACCAAACCGGGGCCGGGGGCCTTGGGCCCGCCACCGGGTCAGATCGTCGCAAGGAAGCCGCCGATCGCCCGGCTATAGTTCTCTATATCGACCAGGAACGCGTCGTGGCCCTGGGGCGAATCCAGCGCCACGAAGTCCACCTGGGCGCCTGCGGCCTCCAGTCCCTTGGCGATCGTTTCCTGCTGTTCCAGGGGAAAGAGGATGTCGGTACTCACGCCGATGACCAGGGCGCGTTCGATGTGGATGCTGGCAAGACCGCGCATCACGTCGCCTTGGCCGTACTCGGCCACGTCGAACCAGTCGCTGGCGCGGGAGAGGTACAGGTAGCTGTTGGGATCGAACTGGCGATTGAAGCGCCGGGCATGCCCTTCGAGGTACGACTCCACCTGGAATTCGAAGCCGAAGGGTTCGTTGTCGTCGCGTTGTTCGGGGTCCAGGCGGATGCGTGCGAAGCGGCCGTTCCATTCCATCGCCGAGCGATAGGTAATAACGCCGAGCTTGCGCGCGATGCTCATGCCGTGTTCGGGCCACTGGTCGTCGCTGTACCTGCCCTCGTTCCAGTGCGGATCGAGGCGGATCGCTTCGCGTTGCAGGGAACGGATCGCGATGGCGAATGGCTGGGCCTGCGGTGCCGTGTCCACGCTGATGTGGGTGCGTGCTGCACCAGGGTGCAGCAGCATGTACGCCAGCGCGCTCATGCCGCCCATGGAGCAGCCGACGAGGCACGCCAGTTGTTCGATGCCCATGCCTCGCACGGCTTCGTGCGCCGCGTTGGCGACATCTTCCAGCGAGAGCGCGGGGAAGGTGAGTCGGTACGGCTCGCCGGTAGCCGGATCGATCGATGCGGCGCAGGTGGAACCCTTGTCGCTGCCGAGCGAGTTCACGCAGATGACGTGGAAGCGATCGGTATCGAACGCCTTGCCGGAACCGATCATCTCGTTCCACCAACCGGGCGTCGGGTCTTGCTCGTTCGCGGCAGCATGCGCGCTCGGCGAGAGGCCGGTGAGGATCAGGATGGCGTTGTCCCGGTTCGGCGACAGTGTGCCCCAGGTCTCGTAGGCCACGCGTGCGCCATGCAGTTCGCCGCCGCGTTTCATGCGAAACGGCGAGGACAGCAGGTGGTATTGGCGTGCATCGCCCATGTCGTGCTCCTCAGCGACCGCCGTCGATGGTGCCACGGGCCGGCTCGTCCGTGCCGCCGTTCGCGCGCTTTTCGGCGAGGGCGATCTGCTGCGCCACGGCGCGTGCCACGTTGGAATCCGGATCGAGCAGCGGTTGCAGCGTGCGCCAGGTTGCGGCAGCGTCGGCATAACGTTCCTGCTGGAACTGCGCGATGCCGAGCAGCCACAGTGCACGCTGGCTCTGCGGTTCGATGGCGATCGCCTGGTTGAGCAGATCGAAGGCGCGACCTTGGATGCGGTGATCCTCGCGCACCAGGGAGTCCGCCTCGGCCCAGCCGACCATGGCGGCCACGTTCTTCGGATCGGCCTTGAGCGCGCTGTCGTAGGCTGCCCGTGCATCGGCGGATTGCTTGAGCATCGCGTAGGTCTGGCCGAGCAGCACCCAGCCTTGGGCATCGTCCGGGTGTTCCTTCAACCGCGCGCGCAGCGTGTCGATGGCTTCGCCGACGGTCATGTCCTTGGCCGGCTCGACGCCGCCGAGCGTGGACGGCGTGCCGACCAGTACGTAGAGCCCCGCGCTACTCAGCGGGACAAGCACGGCGATGCAGACCACAAGCACGAAGACGCCCCGAGGACGTCCAGCGCGGCGCCCTTGGCGCACGAGGGGAACGAGCAGCAGGGCGAGCGCGAGGACGAGCATCGCCCCCGCGACGAGATAGAACGCGACAGTCACCAGTCGTCCTCGGTGTCGTTGGCCGGCGTAGCGGCAGGGGCCTGGCGAGCGCGGCGGCGCACTTGCACGGCGACGACCAGCGCGCCCGCGGCGAGCAGTACAGCGGGGCCGAACCAGAGCAGCCAGGTCGACGGTTCCACCGGCGGCTTGTAGAGCACGAACTGCGAATAGCGATCCACGAGATACGCCTTGATCTCGTCGTCGCTCTTGCCCGACTGGATCATCTCGAACACCTGCCGGCGCAGGTCGTGCGCGATCGGTGCGTTGGAGTCGGCCAAGGTCTCGTTCTGGCACATCGGGCAGCGTAACTCGGCGCTGAGCTTCTGGAAGCGCACTTCCTCCGCGCGGTCGCGGAACGGCAACGGTTGGATAGCCTGGGCGGCCGCAAGCGCTGGCAACAGGCACAGCGCCAGCCAGAGCAGGACGCGGCGCGTCATGGCGTTTCCTTCGCCAGCGCGGCGAGGGCAGGGCGGATCTCGTTCTGCACCACCTCAGGCGTGATGGGGCCGATGCGCTTGTAGCGAATGACACCCTTCGCATCGATCAGGAACGTTTCCGGCGCGGCGTACACACCGAAGTCGATGCCGGCACGGCCGTCGCGATCGGCCACGATCACGTCGAACGGATTCCCGTGCTCGGCGAGCCATGCGGTCGCTGCCTGCGGCTCGTCCTTGTAATTGAAGCCCACGAGCGGAAGGCCGAGCTGCTTCACCTCGGTCATCAGGATCGGGTGCTCATGCACGCACTCGATGCACCAGCTGGCGAACACGTTGAGGAGATACGGCTTGCCCAGCAGCGACGCCTTGTCGACCGTGCGCGACGGTTCGCCCAACACAGGCAACGAGAACGCAGGCGCTGGCTTATTGATCAACGGCGAGACGATCTCGTGCTGATCGTGCCGCGTGTTCCACCAGATGCCGAAGCCGAATAGACCGACCAGTGCGAGGAACGCAACGAGGGGCAGGATGCGGCTCATGCCAGCGATTCCTTCGGCGTTGCCTCGACAATAGCCGGGCGTGCGTCCGCAGCGGTCTTCTTTGCGCGGAACCGGCGCTCGCAAGCGGAGAGGAAACCACCGGCCATCATGAACAGGCCGCCAAGCCAGATCCAGCGCACGAACGGCTTGTGATACAGCCGCAGCGCCCAGGCGCCGCGCACATCGTTCGCGTCCATCGGTTCGCCGAGCGCCACGTAGATATCGCGGAACAGGCCGGCATCGATAGCGGATTCCGTCTGCACCTGCCCGCGCGAATAGGTGCGCTTCTGCGGATGCATGGTGCCGATCGTGTTGCCGTCGCGCAGGATGGTGACGATGCCTTCGTCTGCATGCCAGTTGGGGCCTTCGGTTTCCTCGACGCCATCGAAGCGGAACGCGTAGCCGCCGATGGTCTCGGTCTGTCCCGGGGCCATGCGGACGTCGCGTTCGACGCTCAACGATTCCGACAGCATCACGCCGATGAGGAAGATCGCCACGCCCGCATGCGCGAGCAGCATGCCGGCCATTTCCGCCGGATAACGGCGACCGCGCGGCATTTCGCGCCAGCGCTTCACCACGTAGGCGAGCGTGCCCGCGCCGACCCAGACCGCACCGGCCACGCCGGCAATCGCGCGCAGATGCCCCTGGGCGAAGAACGCGGCGGCAATCGCGCAGACGACGGCGGCCACGCTCGCGCGCAGCGCCATCGCCGTGAGCTGGCGACCCTCGGCACGTCCCCAGCGAAGGTACGGACCGAACGGCAGCAACAGCACGGCCGGCGCCATCAGCAGCACGAAGAGGAAACCGAAGTAGGGCGGGCCGACAGATACGCGACCCAGATTCAACGCATCGCCGATCAGCGGGAACAGCGTGCCCAGCAGCACCATTGCGGCGGCCGTGGTGAACAGCAGATTGGCGATCATGATGCCGGTCTCGCGCGACAGCGCGGCGAACGGCTTGCCCGTGGCGACCTTGGGTGCGCGGATGGCGTAGAGCAGCAACGAGCCGCCGATGACCACGACCAGGAAGCCGAGGATGTACAGGCCGCGACGTGGATCGGAGGCAAACGCATGCACCGAGGTCAGCACGCCCGAGCGCACGAGGAAGGTGCCGAGCAGGGAAAGCGAGAAAGCGAACAACGACAGCAGCACGGTCCACGCCGGAAGCGATCCACGTTTCTCGGTGACCGCTTGCGCGTGGATCAGCGCCACGCCCACCAGCCACGGCATGAACGACGCGTTCTCCACCGGATCCCAGAACCACCAGCCGCCCCAGCCGAGTTCTGCATAGGCCCACCAGCTGCCGGCGACGATGCCGAGGGTGAGGAACGCCCACGCCACGTTCGTCCACGGGCGCGCCCAGCGCACCCAGGCCTGCTCCATGCCACCGCCCAGCAGCGCGGCGATCGAGAACGCAAAGGCGACCGAGAAGCCCACGTAGCCCATGTACAGCACAGGCGGGTGGAAGGTCATGCCCGGATCCTGCAGCACCGGATTCAGATCGCCGCCGTCGGCCGGCATCGGCAGCTCGCGCACGAAAGGATTGGACGTGAACAGGATGAAGGCGAGAAAGCCGACACCGATGAGGCCCAACACGCCGAGCACGCGCGCCACGAAGGCATCGGGCAGGTGACGGCTGAAGGCGGCCAACGCCAGCGACCAGACGTTGAGAATGAACACCCACAACAGCATCGATCCCTCGTGCGCGCCCCATACCGCCGTGATGCGGTAATACCAGGGCAGTGCCAGGTTCGAGTTGTCGGCTACATACGCGACCGAGAAGTCGTAGCTCAGGAAGGCGTAGATGAGCACCGCCATCGCGGCGAACACGAACACGCCCTGACCCGCCGCAGCCGGCCGCGCCACCGCCATCAGCGCGCTGTTGCCCCGCCATGCGCCGACGATCGGCAGCACGCCCTGCGCCAGGGCAAGCAACAGCGCGAGGACTAGCGCGAACTGGCCGAGCTCGGGGATCATGGCGTGCGGTCCTTCATGGCCTTGTCGTCCATAGCCTTGTCGTCGATCTTGCGGTTCTCGTGTGCCTTGGCCATGGCGTCCTTGAGTTCCTTCGGCATGTAGTTCTCGTCGTGCTTGGCGAGCACCTCGCTGGCGATGAAACGCCCGCTGTCCATGCGGCCGGTAGCGATCACCGACTGGTTGTCGCGGAACAGGTCCGGAAGGATGCCGGTGTATTCCACGGGCATGGCGCCCGCATCGTCCACGACGATGAAGCTCACCTTGAGCGAGTCGCCGGCACGCTGGATCGAGCCTGCCTTGACCATGCCGCCGAGCCGGAACGTCGGATACTGCGTGGCCTGGCCTGCCTGCACCTGGCTGGGGGTGAAGAGGTAATTCATGTTCCTCTGCAGCGCGAACACGACGAGGCCCACCGCCACGACAGCGGCGGCGAGCACGGAGATCACGATGGCGAGGCGGCGTTTACGCGTCGGATTCATTTTGGGGCGGGGTTCCCGGCCGGCGACGGTTTTCCTGGCGCGCGATGCGTGCGCGCAAGGCGCGCAGATTACGGCGGCGCCGGGCCAACGGGGCCAGCGTGTCGATCAAGAGGACGATGAAAAAAACGGCGACGGCGGACCAGACATAGAACCCGTACGCACCCATCGAGAGTGACTGGCTCATGGCGTGCCGCGCTCCGGAAGGCCGAGCAGTTCGCGTACCCAGGCCTTGCCGCCTTCGGCGGCGACCAGCTCGGCGCGCACGCGCGCGAACAGGCTGGCGATGTAATACAGCTTGGTGGCGGCCATCATGGTGAGCAACGGCCAGAGCATGCTCGCCTCGATGTGTGAAGGGCCGAGCAGGCGCACCGTGGAGCCCTGGTGCAGGGTGTTCCACCAGTTGACCGAGAAATGCACGATCGGCACGTTCACCGCGCCGACCAGCACAAGGAACGACGCTGCGCGCGCGCCTTGGCGGCGGTCTTCGAACGAGTGATGCAGACCGATCACGCCGAGGTAGATGAACAGCAGCACCAGTTCGGAAGTGAGGCGTGCGTCCCAGGTCCACCAGGTGCCCCACATCGGTTTGCCCCACAGCGAACCGGTAACAAGGGTGATGAAGGTGAATGCGGCACCGATCGGCGCCGATTCCATGGCGACGACTTCGGCGATCTTGATGCGCCAGACCAGTGCCACGAAAGCCGCGACGCTCATCGCGGCATACACGAACAGGCTCATCCATGCGCTGGGCACGTGGATGAAGATGATCCGGTACGCATCGCCCTGCTGATAATCCGCGGGAGCGACGAACAGGCCTCCGTAGAGCGCGACCATGCCGAGTACGAGGGCAAAACCAAGCGCCCAGGGCTGCACGGCCCCGGCGAAACGGTAGAACACCGGCGGCGAGCCGAGGCGGTGAAGCCAGAGCGGAACCCAGTTAGCCATCGATCCTCGTCGCGATTCGTTCAAGCACCGTGAGTCCCCTGCTTGGGGCGCGCGGTTGCGTGTTCATGAGTCCATGGCGATGCGTAGCGCAGCCGCGCAAGCCAGCGGCGCGAGAACCAGAGCCATGACGAGCCCGGCTCCGAGCCAGGCGATCGGCGCGGCCCATGGCAGCCCTTCCTGCGCAGCGGCCACGGCCCCGGCGGCGAAGATCACGACCGGTACGCACAACGGCAGCAACATGAGCGCCAGAAGCATACCAGAGCGCCTCGATCCCGCCGTCAGCGCGACCAGTACCGCGCCGAGCAGGCTGAGCAGCGGCGTGGCGATAAGCAGGGCCAGGATCAGCACGGGCATCGCCGTGCCGGGCAGTTTCAGCATGCCTGCGAGCAGCGGAGCCACCACGATCAGCGGCAGCGCGGAGGTGATCCAGTGCGCGAGCACCTTCATGCCTACCAGCAGCGCCAGCGGCTGCGGTGCGAGCATCAACTGCTCCATCGAGCCGTCTTCGATGTCCCCACGGAACAGATGATCCAGCGACAGCAGCACGGCGAGCAGCACGGTCACGAACACCACGCCGCCAGCGATGCGCGCCAGCAGGGCCGGTTCCGGCCCGAGCGCGAAAGGGAACAGCGTGGCGACGATGAGCGCGTACAGCACCGGCATGGCGATGTCGCCGCGGCGGCGCCAGGCGAGGACGAGGTCACGTCGCAGCAGTGCGGCGCAAGCGGTGGGCGTGCTTCCGTGCGTCATGCGTGCAGCCGTATCCGCCGCGGCTCGCCACCGGCAAAGCGCACCGCGCCGTGGCTGGTGACCAGGGCGGCGCCGCCCCGTTGGGCATGCCCTTCCAGCAGGCGGTTCACCAGTGCGATGCCTTCGCGGTCGAGGTTGGCGTACGGCTCGTCGAGCAACCATACGCGCGCGGGCACGATGAGCAGCCGCGCCAGTGCGGCGCGCTTCTTCTGCCCTGCCGAAAGCCGCCGGACCGGTTCGTCCTCGAAGCCGGAAAGGCCGACCTCGGCCAGCGCGAGGTCGGCATCCGCGCCTTCGCGCTGGCCATAGAGGCCGCTGCTGACCCGCAGGTTCTCGCGTGGGGAGAGGTCGAGTTTCAGGCCCAACTGGTGGCCGAGAAAAACGACGGCACCGGCCATCGTGTCCAGTGAAAAGGTAGCGCCGTCCAGCCGCACCTCGCCTTCGCCCGGGCGAAGCATGCCGGTGAGCACGCGCATGAGAGTGGTCTTGCCGCTGCCGTTATCGCCCTCGACGAGGGCGATCTCACCCGCGCGCAAGGCAAAGTCGAGCGGGCCGAACACCGGCTCGTCCTCGCGCAGGAAGCACAGGCCGCGGGCTTCGAGGATGATGGCGGAGGGGTCGGCGGAAGGCATCCGGCGATTGTTGCGGGCGAAGACGCCATTGTCCACGCATGCCTAACGGTACGAGCCGCTATATCGGCGAGAAGCCAACGATGTGGCATGGGGATGTGGCATGGGAACGAGGCAAGCTCCCATCGCCAGCAGGCTGGCTCCCACCTGCGAGCCTGCGTGACTGTCGATCCGAAGCGAAGGTGGGAGATCCTATGTTGAGGCGCAAGCGGCAGCGAAGCGTTCGGGGTCGAAGGGCTGACCTTTAGTGAGGATGGCGTGGGCGAGTCGGATGATCTTCCGAGCCAGGATCACGAAGACGGCGGTGGCACTGAGTCCGCGCGCGCGGTAGCGCGCGTAGAGTGCTTGGCCGACCGTATGCCGAGCGAAGGTGGCCGCCGCCATGTAAGTCAGTCGTCGAAATTCCGCCTCGCCCCGCTTGGAGAGCTTACGCGTGCCGCGGTAGCTGCCGGACTCCCGGGGCCGAGGGTCCAAGCCGATATAGGCAATCAGCGCCTCGGCGCCAATGCCTGGCAGGCGCCAGAAAAGGCTCAGCAAGGCCGCACTGCTAAGCGCCCCCACGCCGGGAATGGTGCGCAGCAGTTCGCGTTGTTGTTGGCGCGCCCGATCGGCGGCGACCTGCTCATCGATGAGTCGGTCGATCTGGGCCAGGGCGGCTTTGTACTGCGCCAACAAGGCATCGATAGCGGGCAGCGGCGCGTCCTGGAAACCTAACCGCAGGCTGCCTTGCTGCCTCACCAGCAAGGCCCGTCGCCGCAGCAGCCATTCCAGGCTGGCCGCATGCTCTTCCGGCGCGGTATAGCGTCGTAAATGGTCCTGCTCGCGCTCCAGATAACGGGCAATGACTTGGGCGTCGACCCGATCGGTCTTGGCCCGTCGCCGCAGGCTCTCCGCGTAATGGCGCACGTCCCGCGGATTGAGCAGGTAAATGGCCACCCCCTTGGCCACCGCACGCTGCAACAACGTCTGATGGCAGGCGCCGCTGGCTTCCACGGCCAGCACGCTGCGCGGCGGCAACTCATCCAGCCACGCATCAATGGCCGGCGGGTCGTTGCCGATCCGCCGCGTCTGACCCGGCACTTGGTGGCAAGCCACCGTCAGAGCCGCCTTGTCGATATCGATCCCGAAATGACGTACTGGCTTCATGGTCCCACTCCTCGTAGTCTCAAGGACGGCTGGGGTGAAGCCCATCGACGCGTTAGCTTGTTCATCGGCGATCGGATCGCCAGATCCTTCATCGACGCTCACGATGGGTCGGGATGTCTCTCACTGTCGGTCTCGTTGGTCGAGCCGATACCACTAGCGTCCCTCACCCCAGCCCCTTATCCCTCGCCTTGCCGGCGAGAGAAAGGGGCGGACACAACATACAAGCCACTCTAGTAGCGATAAGCCAACGAAGCAGTGTAGCGATGAGGCAAGCACCCATCGCCAGCAGGCTGGCTCCCACCGGCAGGTTCGGATTGCCACCTGGGCGCAAAAGTTCTGGTGGGAGCCACTCTAGTGGCGATAAGCCAACGAAGCGGTGTAGCGGTGAGGCAAGTCTCCATCGCCACGGGGCTCCCACCTTGCTTCGGTTCCTCTCGCCGTTACAGCGGCTTTGGCAAGGGCGGCAGGGTCGCTTCGAGCGTGCGTACGGCGGCGTCGAGGTCCACGCTGGCGACCGAGGTGTGCCCCTTCAACAGCTGTTCCACCAGCATGTCCTGCGCTCTGCCGCGTTCCAGCGCGTATGCGTAGGGGAGGTGGGTGAAGGTGACCATGCGGTAGCGGGGCAGGTAATGCGTGGGCGAGCGCTCTGCCAGCAGCGCACCCAGCTCGCGCTTGCGCAGGTAATGCGGATCGGCCACCGAGTCGCGCATTTCCACGTAGTTTTCCAGCGCCATCTGCGCGATGGCGTCGGCGTTGGGCTTCCGTCGCGCCTCGAATTCGGCGAACACGGCGGCGCTGTCGTCGGGCTGCGCCGCGAACAGCTCGGCAAGCTCCGCGGCATCTTCGAAACCGCAGTTCATGCCTTGTCCATGGAAAGGCACCATTGCATGCGCGGCGTCGCCGATCAGCAGGGCACGGCCATCGATATGCCAGCGATCGAGATAGAGCGTGCCGAGCGTTCCGACCGGATGGGCCGCCCAATCGGCGGCGAAATCCGGCATCAGCGCCAGGGCGTCCGGGAATTCCGTCCGGAAGAACGCTTCGGCTGCGCCGGCCCCGGCAATACTGCGGAAGCTCGGATGCTCGCCATCGTTCGGCAGGAACAGCGTGACGGTGAAGCTGCCCTCGCGATTGGGCAGCGCGATGCACATGTAGTGACCGCGCGGCCAGATGTGCAGGGCATGGCGTTCGATGGCGAACGGCGCGGATGGATCGGACCCCGGCGGGATCTCGAGTTCCTTGTAGCCGTGGCCAAGTTCCTCCACGCGCTCGCCCAGTGGCGAATACAGATGCATCGCCGCGCGCAGGGCGGAACCCGCGCCGTCGGCGCCGATGACCACGGGCGCTTCCACGCGACGTTCCTCGCCATGGACATCGCGCAGCGTCAACGTGCCCTTGTCGAAGTCGGCGCCGATGAGGCTTTGATCGAAATGGACCGTGGCGCCCGCTGCTTCGGCGGCGTCCAGCATCAGCGCATTGAGGCCGCCGCGCGACACCGACCAGATCACCTCGGAGTCGTCCACGCCGTAGCGCTGCAGACCGCTGTGGCCGGCCGGGTCGTGCACCATCCGCCCGCGCATCATCACGGCCTGTTCGAGCACGCGGTCGGCGAGACCCGTGGCGCGCAAGGCGTGCAGGCCGCGTTCGGCGAGGGCGAGGTTGATCGAGCGGCCGCCGTGGAATCCCGCTTGCCGCGGATCGGGGCGCTTTTCATAGACGGTGACGCGGAAACCGCGCTGGATGAGCAAGGTGGCAATCAGGGCGCCGACCAGTCCGGCGCCGACCACGGCGATGTCGTTGCGAGGCATCGGATCACTCATCCGGAAGGCAGGATATTGCGGGGCAGCGCATCGTGCGCCGCAGCGCCGCCGGGGGCAAGCCCCGGGCGGCTATACCTCAGCCGGCCTTCTTGCCCGTGCGCGGGGCAGGCCGGACCGGTTCGGCCGGCTTGGCCGTGGCGGCATCGAGAAAACCGCGCTGCATCGACTTCCACACGTCGAGGTTGCGCTCGGTCATCTCGTTGAGCATGGACCAGGGGGTCTGACCCATCAGGCTGTTCAACTGGTTGCGGAATTGCTGCTGCTGGTCGAGGAAGACCTGCAGGCTGCGTTCCAGATACGGGCCCATGAAGCCCTGCAACGAATCGCCGTAGAAGCGAATGATGTGGGACAGCAGCTGGGGCGAGAGCATCGGCTGGCCGTGTTCCTCGTGCTCCGCAATGATCTGCAGCAGCACGGAACGGGTCAGGTCCTCGCCGGACTTGGCGTCGCGAACCTCGAAAGTTTCCCCGTCGAGGACCAGCTGGCGGACTTCCTCCAGCGTGATGTAGCTCGAAATCTCCGTGTCATACAGACGACGGTTCGGATACTTCTTAATGATGCGTAGGGTTTGTGCCATGCGGCGAAAGCTACCACGAGGTATTGCGCCGCACCAGTTGCCGTCCATGGCTGTAATCGTTTTCCATTTCACATATCGGCTTTGGATCGATTTAGGTCAGCCCCGGATTTAATGCGCCGCCGCACCGCCCGCGTTCCCGAAGGGAGGCTTCGCCAGCCAGAGGATCGGAATCAGTGCCAGGAACAGCAGCGCACAGCCCCAGAAGACGTCGTTCACCGCCAGAGTCGCCGCTTCGCGCGTGACCAGCTGATCCACCACGGCGAGGCCAGGCTTGCCGGGGATGCCCATCGAGGTGAGTTTCTGTGTGAAGGCCGTGGTCGACGGCGACGCCTGCGTCACGTATTCCGTGAGCGAGGCGTGGTGCGAATCGGTACGGTGCTGCCACAGGGTGACGGTAATGGCCGTGGAAACGCTCGACGCCAGGGTGCGGCAGAAGTTGGCGAGGCCCGAGGCACCGGCGATCTGGTCGGGATTGAGCCCCGACAGGAAGATCTGGTTGAGCGGGATGAAGAAGCAGGCGATGGCGATGCCCATGATGAAACGCGGCAACACCAGCGTCGCGTACGACGCACCGCTGTTGAATCCGGCGAACCAGAACGACGTGAACGCGAAGACCATGAAGGCGAACGTCACCACCGCGCGCAATTCGAGCCGCTGGATGTTCGCGCCGATGAAGGGTGACACCACGAAGGCGAGGATGCCGACCGGCGCGGTCGCGAGGCCCGCCCACGTCGCCGTGTAGCCCAGTGTGGTCTGCAGCCACAGGGGGAAGACCACGTTGATGCCGAAGAAGGCCAGCATGCCCAGCGACAACGCCGTGACACCGACGGCGAAATTGCGCCGTCCGAACAGCGACAGATCCACCACCGGATGTTTCGCGGTGAGTTCCCAGATCACCAGGAACACGAGTGCGACCAGGGCGATGAGGCCGAGGGTGAGAATCATCGGCGAGGCGAACCAGTCGTGGTCGTTGCCGTTGTCGAGCATGAACTGCAGGCTGCCGACGCCAAGCACCAGCAACACGAGACCTACGCTGTCGATCGGCGCACGGGAGATCTTCGTCTCGCGGCGACGCAGGATGGCCCAGGTCACGATACCGGCGGCCGCACCCACCGGCACGTTGATGTAGAAGATCCACGGCCACGAGAAATTGTCCGTGAGATAGCCGCCGAGGATGGGACCGAAGATCGGCGCGACCACGACCGTCATCGCCCACATCGCCAATGCAATGCCTTGCTTGGTCTTGGGATAGCTCGCCAAAAGCAGTGAGAGCGACAACGCCACCATCGGTCCCGAGCCGGCGCCTTGCATCAGGCGGAAGATCACCAGCATGGGCATGTTGGTGGCGAGTCCGCACAGCATCGAGAACGCGACGAACAGGCCGACCGACACGCAGAAGGTGCGGACCTCGCCGAAACGCTTCGCCAGCCACCCCGTGAGCGGCTGCATGATCGCGCTCGCCAGCGCGTAAGAGCTGATCGCCCAGGTGCCTTCGCTCGAGCTCACGCCCAGGCTGCCGGCGATGTGCGGTACCGCGACGTTGACGATGGTCATGTCGAGGATCTCCATGAAGGTGGAGAACGCGACGGCGATCGTCAGCAGGACCAGGGGCCCGCCGCTCAGCGGCTTGGGGCCGTTCTCGGCAGGGGCGTCGGAAAGGGCGGCGTCGTCGCTCAAGGCACGCCGGCTCCGAGGTTGGCGCGCACAATGACGTCGGCCGCGGCATCGGCCTTGGCGGCCACGTCGTCATAGACGCGGGTCTGCGCCACGGGCACGGTGGACGGCTGGCGGGCGAGCACATCGCCCTTGTCGTCGGTGATGTCGACGGTCACGGCGGTGGACAGGCCGATGCGCAGGGGATGCTTGTCGAGGTCGTTGGGATCGAGCGCGATACGCACCGGCACGCGCTGGACCACCTTGATCCAGTTGCCGGTCGCGTTCTGCGCAGGCAGCAGCGAAAACGCGCTGCCGGTGCCTGCGCCGAGACCCATCACCTTGCCGTGGTATTCGACGCCGCCGCCGTAGATGTCCGCCTCGATCTTCGCGGGTTGCCCGATGCGCACATGGCGAAGCTGGCTTTCCTTGAAGTTGGCATCGACCCAGAGGTCATGCAGTGGTACCACGGTCATGAGTTGTTGGCCGGGTTGCACGCTGTTGCCGACCTGCACGCCGCGCTGCGCGACGTAGCCGTCGATGGGCGCGACGATCGCATTGCGCTGCGAGGCGACCCATGCCTGACGGAAGTTCGCGCGCGCCTGTTCCACAGCGGGATTCGTTTCGACATCGCTTCCATCGACCAGCGCACGAGCTGCGTCGGCCTGTCGTTGCGCTGCATCCAACGCGGACTGCGCGCTGGTGACCGCATCGCGCGCATGCTGCACTTCCTCGGGCGCCACAGCTTTCTCGGCGAGCAGCGGCAGGCGGCGCTTCAAGTCGTCCTGGGCTCGCTTGAGATCCTGGCGACGCGCGATGAGCTCCGCATCCGCACTGGCGGCAGACTGGGTCTGCTGGCGGACCTGGCGCACTGCCTGGGCAAGCGCGCTACTGGCCTTGCGCAGGGCGACGTCGGCATCGGTGGGATCGAGCCGCACGAGCACCTGGCCGGCGGTCACACGCTGCGTGTCGTCTGCATAGACGCCGACAACGATGCCGGGTACCTGCGCGGAAATGCCCACCTGGTTGCCACCGACATACGCGTCGTCCGTGGTTTCCCGCGTGGAGAAAACGAACAGCCAGAGCAGGAACCACGCGGCCGCGGCGACCACGAAGACCAGCAGCGCGATCAGCAGGGCGCGCTTGCGCTTGCGTGGATCCTTGGGCGCATTGCCGCTGTCGTCCTGGGCGCGCGGCGTGTCGTTGGGGGTGGCGCTCATGGGCTCGTGGCTCCGTTCGTGCGAGGCGTGGATGAGGATGCGACGGGCTCGGCGCGGTAACCGCCGCCGAGCGCCTTGATGAGGGAAACGTCGGTGGACAGGGCCTGGCCATGCAGCTCGGCGTCCATGTCCTGTTGCTGGATGAGTGCGGCTTCGGTGGCCAGCGACTCGCGATCATCGCGGACGCCGCGGGCGGCACGGGCGCGGGCCGCGGCGAGCATGGTCTGCACGGAATCGACCTGCACGGTCTGCTGCGCGCGACGATCGGCGAGCTGTTTGGCGCCGAGCGCCTGCGTGGCGACGTCGCGCGCGGCGGATGCCACGGTGGCGTTGTACTGGGCTACCGCGGCGGAAAGCTGTGCGCGGCTCACGCCATGGTTCGCTTCCAGCGCGCCACCTTCGAAGATCGGCAGATGGATCGCGGGTGCCAGTGAGAACACGCGGCTGTCGGTGGAGAACACCTTGTCCATGTCGATGCTGGAGAGTCCGGCCATGGCGCTGAGGCTCACGTCGGGGAAGAACTGCGCGCGCGCCGCATCGGTCTGCCGCAAGGCGGCTTCGACCTGCCAGCGGCTGGCGGCGATGTCGGGGCGGCGTGCCATCAGGTCGGTGCCCGCGTCGGTCGGCAGTCCCGGCGTGACGTCGGGCAATGGCCGCGGCGTGAGCGTCGGCAGTTCGGCAGGCGAGACGCCCACGAGCGTGGCGAGCGATGCGCGGCGGATCTCAGCGGAGCCGCGCAGCGCGACCTGCTGCTGACGCGCGCCCGCGAGATCGGCACGCGCCTGCTGCACGGTATCCGGCAGATCCACGCCCTGCTTGACGCGCAACTCGGCGATGCGCAGGGCGCGTTCACGCGCTGCGATGAGGCGATCGGCAAGTTGCGCACGCGCCTGGTCGGCAAGCCAGCCGAAGTAGGTGTCGGCGACCATGGCCTGGATGTTGAGCGAGGCGGCCGAACGCTCCGCCTCCGCAGCGCGGGCGCTGTCGATGGCCGACTCGATGGTGTAGCGCTTCTTGCCCCACCAGTCGAAGTCGTAGCGCACCTGGATGCCGAGATCGGCCTGGTTGTACCAGGTGAAGCCGAGGAACTGCGACGGGATGAGCCCGTGTTCGCTCATGCGCTGACGCTCGACCTGCGCGCTGCCGTCGACCCGCAGGCCGGCCTGTGCGGCAGCGACGCGGATGTTCTGCTCGGCGGACTCCACTCGCGTACGCGCCTGGGCGAGATCAGGCGCACCGCGCAGCGCCAGCGCCATGAGGGAGTCGAGCTGCGGGTCGCCGTAGGCGCGCCACCATTCCGCGGCGGGCCAGCCGGCGCGGGAGCCGGCGTCGATACCGGCGAGGGGCGCGTCGTCGCGCAGCGCAGGGCGGTCGATCTTCGCAGGCACGTGGCAGGCTGCGAGGCTGATGGCCATCGCGCATGCCAGAAGCGCTGGGCGGAGCGGGGTAGGGGTCATGGAGAGGCGTCCGTGTCGACCGCGGGGTCGATGTGCAGGGCGAGCTTCTTCAGCAGGCGCTCGAAGGTCTTTCGCTCGGCGGTGCTGAAGCAGGCAAAGGAATCCACCAGCGGCGGAAACATGGGGGGCAGCAGCTTGGTGACGAAGCGGCGGCCCTCCGGCGTAATCGTCATCAGCACCTGACGGCGATCGTGCGTGGCGTGCGAGCGTGAAATGAGGCCGCGTTTGGCGAGCACGTTCGCGATGCGCGTCATGTTCGTGGGCTTCTGCTCGGCAAGCACGCACAGTTCGCCCGGCGTGGCACTGCCGTCCTCGCTGCTGTAGAGCATCATCAGCGTGCGGAAGTCGCTGTCGTTCAGGCCATGCGGCTTGAGCTTGCTCTCGAAGGCACGCAGCAGCGCCCCGGCCGTCAGCATCAGCAGGCGCACGAGGCACACCTCCGACTTCGGCATGGCAGGGATGCGCTTGGTTACCCGCCCGATGCCTTCGTAAAGGGCATCGACGCATGGTTTGAGAGAGGACATTTCGCTGGCTAATAGTTCGCTGGTGAACTATTAGGCTAGCAAGGGTTCCCTGACGCGTGCAACCGGTTTACCTAGGCGGTGGGGTGGCCGAGACCGAAGAGGGCGACGGCATTCGCTGTCGTTGCGGCCGCCACGTCGCCGATGGACATGCCGCGCAGCGAGGCCACGGTGTCCAGCACATCGCGCATGAACGCGGGTTCGTTGCGTTGGCCGCGGTGCTGTGCACAGGGTTGGTCCGGGGCGTCCGTTTCCAGCAGCAGCCACTCCAATGGCATGGTCGATATCACGCGATGGATGCGATGTGCGCGGTCATAGGTCACCGGGCCGCCAATGCCGATATGGAAACCCAGATCGAACAATTGCCGGGCCTGTTCCTCGCTGCCGGAGAAACTGTGGACTACGCCGCGCAGGCCACCGACGCGGCGCAGCGTATGGATGGTTTCCTCGAAGGCGCGCCGCGCATGCACGATCACGGGGAGCTGGTGATCGCGGGCGATATGCAACTGGCGCACGAAGAGTTCTCGCTGGCGCTCGGGGTCGAGATCGGGAACGTAGAAATCCAGGCCGATCTCGCCCACGGCGACCGCGCCATGATCCTGGAGCCAGTCCGGTAGCTCGTCGAGGTGCGTATCCGCATGCTGTGCCAGGAAGAGCGGATGCAGGCCGTACGCGGGATGGACCCCAGCACGGGTCTTGCTCAGGCGTTCGACCTTGGACCAGTTGTCCCGCGCGATGGCCGGCACGATCCAGCGCCTGATCCCCGCCTCGGTCGCGCGGGAAAACATCGCCTCCCGGTCGTCGTCAAAGGCGCGATCGTCCAAGTGCGCGTGGCTGTCTACAAGGTCCAACATGTCGGTGTGATGCCCGGATGAATGTAAGCGACAGTCTAAGGCGTGGTTCAGTTTAACGACTGTCAAATGTGCTCGCGGCGACTACCGGGTGATGGGGCCCTGGCGCCATCGGGTCGCTGAATTACATCTGGAGATTAGGGTATGAGCAGGTTGAAGATTACTGTCCTGAACGCTGGTTTGGGCATGGCGCTGGTGCTTGGCCTTTCCGCCTGCAACCGTGATGCGAACGCCGACGCGAGCGCCAATGGCCCCGGAGCGGCCGCCCAGGCCTCGGAACCCGCGGGTCCGATCTATGCGCGCGTCGTGAGCGTGGAGCCGGTCCGCGAGGCCGCCAGCGCGCCGCGCCAGGAATGCCATGACGAAGTCGTCACGCGCCGGGCGCCGGTCAAGGACGAGCACCAGATCGCGGGTACCGCCATCGGCGCGGTGGCCGGCGGTCTGCTCGGTAACCAGATCGGCGGTGGCAAGGGTCGTACGCTAGCCACGGTGGCGGGTGCAGTCGGTGGCGGTTACGCCGGCCACGAGATCCAGGAGCGGCGCCAGGAAACGAATACCGTGAGCAGCACCGTGCGTAAGTGCACCACCGTGCAGGGTGGCGGTGGCGACAAGATCGTCGCCTACGACGTGCGCTACGAATACAAGGGTGTGACCCGTTCGATCCGCATGGACCACGACCCGGGTGACCGCGTCGAGGTGCAGGAAGGCGTATCGGTCGTATCCGACGCTCGTTGATCCCCACCATTGGAGAGGGCGCAAGCCATGCATAGCATCGTCCGTAAATCGGGGCTCGTCGCCGCCGCCGTCGCCACGCTGTCGTTGACCGCGTGCTACGAACAGCCGCGCCGCGTGTATCGCGAGGATCGCGTCGTCTATTCCGGCGCACCACGTGGGTGTGAGCAGTGCGGCGTCGTCGACGACGTCGAGCAGATCTACACGGAAAGGGATTCCTCGCCCCTCGGCGCCGTGATCGGTGCGGTAGCAGGCGGCGTGCTCGGCAATACGATCGGCAAGGGCGACGGTCGCTCGGCGGCCACCGTTGGCGGTGCCGTGGTGGGTGGCCTCGTCGGCAACCAGGTGGGCAAGCGCAACGGTTCCGAAGACGTAGCGTTCCGCGTCCGCATCCGTCTCGATGACGGGCGCTGGGCGACCGTTACCCAGCGCGACGACCCGCAGCTTCGTCGCGGCGACTATGTCGAGGTGCGCGGAGATCACGTCTACCGCCGTTGATCGTTTAGACGTCTGGACGTCCAAAACAAAACCCGCCGTGAGGCGGGTTTTGTTTTTAGGTGCCCGGTCATGCGGGAATTTCAGGCAAAAAAAGACCCTCGTCTGAGGGCCCCTTTTCCCGGAGATCCCAAGCTGCCCGCTCGGATCTCTTTTCCCCGCAAGTTGTAGCGCGCATCAGTTGACGGCGTAGAACGCGTGGTCGCCAATCTTGCGAACGACGCGGCTGCTGGACCAGCTCGGCGCGACGGCAACAGTGGCGAAATGATCTGCCTGCGGCACGTAAACCAGGCGTTCGCTCTTCGGCAGGCTCCAGTTGTTGATGGAGTCGCCGGCGATCTTCCACGCCTTCGTCCATGCAACTAGATCGTTGACCTCAAAATCCTTCGGGGTAGTGGTGATCGCAAACTGTCGCGGCGCCTTGACGACTTCGCAGACGTTGTTGCCGCCCATGCCGCGATCGCGACGTCGGAGGGCAACCTCCGCCACGGCGTACTGGCCTATGGTGGGTTCGCTACGTGCTTCGAGGTAAACCGTCGTCGCCAGGCACGTCTGGTCGGCGAGGTGGCTCGGGAGGACGGACGCCATCCAGAGCAAAGCGGAAAGTTTCATGTGTATCTGCCTCCAACGAGCTTTTCCGTCACTTGCGGCCTTGGAAGAGCCATGGGGGACGTATGAGCGGTAGACGGGCGGGCAGGCCGTTACTACCTGGACCAACCGACGACATCCGATAGACAAAAGGACACGGATGAAGCGGGCGTCACACACTGTGACTTACTGAGCGACTGTCCGGAGTCGCCCGGTATCGGGTATACCGAAGAAGAGCGGCATCGTTGCGGCTCCATCGGTTTGCGACGCGCAGGTTCGGGGATGCGCGTTACGTTGATCTCCGGCGGGGGCCGGGTCGCGCCAGAACCGTCATCGTCGACGGATCGTCGCGGGTGTAACCATGCAGACACAGCACGGCCACCAAATTCGATCGGCGGAGCCTAGTGGCGCGTCACGAAATTCGCAAGTGCGCGGGCCTCTTGGTTCAGCTTTGACTCACACACATGCGAGAACATTTTCTTGCGGCAAATGCACAATCGTTTCGCTGCGAACGCACAATCACTCGGCGAATGTCGAAAGAACATGAAGCCGCTTTCCGTGTGAATCAAGAGTCTCCGCCTGAACGAAAGCATCGTCGAGTACGACAAGCGTTGTAGGCGTATCAGGCGATGGTTCGTGCATCAATATGATGCCGATATCTCTGCCGTCGATGCGTATGGTTTCACCTTCTCTCCACGCATCGTCGCTGCGCGCGATACGAAGGTGACGCTTGTGCCCACCGAGAAAATGCAGGCGCGCGGCAATCTCTTGTCCGGGGAAACATCCTTTCGCAAAGGCCACAGCGCCGAGTCGTTCCATCGACAGTGCGGGCGGAAGCAAGGCATTCAGCGCAGCGTCGGGCAACCACGGAAAGCCTCTCGCGATGTGTCGCGCGATCCATGCATCGTCGCCCGCATGAGCGCCGATGCGAAGCGACGCATCACCTTCGCCCAACGTCAGCACACCGTGCGCTTCGCTGGCTTCGCCGTCGGTTACACCATCGCCGTCGGCAACATGAAGCGTGTCGGATACGCTCACTTCGACTTTCGCGCGGAACACGAAGCGCTTGAGGTCGGCGGCTATGGCTTCGGCATCGCCGCCGCGTGGCACGAGCACGAGCCTGTCATCAGCCAGGCGGGCGACTTGCAGGAACACGCGTACCCGACCCTTGGGATCGAGCCAGGCGCTCCACTGCCAGTGCCCGGTCGCGAGGGCGAGCACGTCGCTGCTGAGCTGGGCGTGGGTAAAGGCGATGGCGTCGGCGCCGGAAAGGGTGATGGTGCGAGTGGTTTTGCTCGGCATGTGGGGAGCGCAGGGCGGGGCGGAAGCGTAAGATATACGGCCGGGCCAAGGCCAAACCAAGGCTGGCGGCTTTCGTCAAGGTTGTGCTGCCGTGGCACAGGTATTACGCTTTTAGGGCTTTATAACCATGTCCGACAATCCCTCCGAACCCCAGGACACGAACGATTCCGCTCCGGCGAAACCGCTCGTCCCGCCAATCGTCCCCACGAATGGCGAGCCAGGGGTCGAGAAAGCGCCATTGGACCCCACGCGTTACGGCGATTGGGAAAAGAACGGACGCTGCATCGACTTCTGAACACCGGAAGGCGAGGGGAGACTGTCGGGCACCAGCGATTCCAATCCAGGATAGCCGCCATGGCACAAACGGGACGACCGCTCTCTCCGCATATCCAGGTCTACAAGTGGCAAGTGCAGATGGTGACCTCCATCCTGCACCGTGCCACCGGCATCATTCTCGCCGTCGGTAGCCTTCTTCTCGTCTGGGGTCTCGCCGCCCTCGCCGCCGGTCCGGAGGCCTTCGCGACCTTCACCGATTGTGCCGGCAGTCCCTTGGGCATGATCGTCCTGGTGGGCTGGACCCTCGCCTTCTTCTATCACCTCGCCAACGGCATTCGCCACCTGGTGCAGGACACGGGCAAGGGCTACGCGATCCAATCCTTCGTGCGTTCGAGCTGGGCATCGATCATCGTCGCGATCGTGCTCACCGTCGCCGTCTGGGCCTACGTGCTCGCTGGAGGTCACGCATGAGCAAGGATCTGCGCAATCCGCTGGCCCGCGCACGCGGCCTGGGTTCGGCGAAGGAAGGCGTCAGCCACTGGATGCTTCAGCGCATCACGGCGCTCGCCCTCGTGTTCCTTACCGTCTGGTTTGTCGCCACGATCCTGCGGCTGACCCACGCGGACTACGCCACGGCGCGCGCCACGCTCGCGCAGCCCTGGAACGCCGTGCTGCTCATCGCGCTCATCGTCACGATGTTCCGCCATGCCGTGCTCGGCATGCAGGTGGTGATCGAAGACTACGTCCACACCCGCTGGCTCGAAGTGGCCTCGCTGGTGCTCATCAAGTTCATCGCCGTACTCGCCGCGCTTGCGGGCGTACTGGCCGTGCTGCGCATCGCGCTCGGAAGCTGATCGATGGAAGCCTACAAGGTTCAACAACACAAGTACGACGTGATCGTGGTCGGTGCGGGCGGTGCGGGTCTCCGCGCCACCTTCGGCCTTGCCGAGAAGGGCCTCAAGGCCGCGTGCATCACCAAGGTCTTCCCGACCCGCTCGCACACGGTGGCGGCGCAGGGCGGCATTTCCGCCGCGCTCGGCAACATGGGCGAAGACGATTGGCGTTTCCACTTCTACGACACGATCAAGGGCTCCGACTGGCTCGGTGACCAAGACGCGATCGAGTACATGTGCCGCGAGGCCATTCCCGCGATCATCGAGCTGGAACACTACGGCGTGCCGTTCTCGCGTACCGAGGAAGGCAAGATCTATCAGCGTCCGTTCGGTGGCATGACCACGCACTACGGTCAGGGCACCGCGCAGCGTACCTGCGCTGCGGCCGACCGTACGGGCCATGCGATCCTGCACACGCTCTACCAGCAGGCGCTTGCGCACGACGCCACCTTCTTCATCGAATACTTCGCCATCGACCTCGTGTTCGAGGACGGCGTCTGCGTGGGTGTGCTCGCGCTGGACATGAACGAAGGCACGTTGCATCTGTTCCGCGGCCACGCCGTGGTGATGGCGACCGGCGGCTACGGCCGCGCCTACTTCAGCGCCACTTCCGCGCACACCTGCACGGGCGACGGCGGCGGCATGGTCCTGCGCGCCGGCCTGCCGTTGCAGGATATGGAATTCGTGCAGTTCCATCCGACCGGCATCTACGGCGCCGGCTGCCTCATCACCGAGGGCGTCCGCGGCGAGGGTGGTTACCTCACCAACTCCGATGGCGAGCGCTTCATGGAGCGCTACGCGCCGAATGCGAAGGATCTCGCGTCGCGTGACGTGGTCAGCCGCGCCATGACCATCGAGATCCGCGAAGGCCGCGGCGTGGGCCCCAACAAGGACCACATCCACCTGAACCTGATGCACCTCGGTCCCGAGGTCATCCACGAGCGCCTGCCGGGTATCGCCGAGTCCGCGCGCATCTTCGCGGGTGTCGACGTCACCAAGGAGCCGATCCCGGTCCTGCCGACGGTCCACTACAACATGGGCGGCATCCCGACCAACTACCACGGCGAAGTCGTCACCAAGCGCGACGACAACCCGGACTCGGTCGTCCCGGGCCTGTTCGCCATCGGTGAGGCAGCGTGCGTGTCGGTCCACGGCGCGAACCGCCTCGGCTCCAACTCGTTGCTCGACCTGGTGGTGTTCGGTCGTGCCGTCGCGCACCGCTGTGCCGAGCTGATCAAGCCGGGCACGCCGCACCGCGATCTGCCTGCCAATGCGCTGGACAAGGCCCTCGGCCGTTTCGACGCGCTGCGTTACGCCGATGGCGGCACGCCGACCGCGCAGATCCGCGCCGACATGCAGAAGACCATGCAGTCGGACGCCGCCGTGTTCCGCACGGGCGAGACGCTGAAGGAAGGCTCGCAGAAGATCTCCGAGGTCTTCACCAAGTTCCAGGACGTGAAGGTGAGCGATCGCTCGCTGGTCTGGAACTCCGACCTCATCGAGACCCTTGAACTCTCGAACCTGCTCGCGCAGGCCGTGGCGACCATGCATTCTGCCGAGCAGCGCCCGGAGAGCCGCGGTGCCCACGCTCGCGAGGACTTCCCGGACCGCGACGACCACGACTGGCAGAAGCACACGCTGGTCTGGGTCGACGAGGCAGGAAAATCCCGTTTCGACTTCCGCCCGGTGCACATGTACACCTTGACGAACGACGTCGAAGTGGTGCCGCCGAAGAAGCGCGTTTACTGATACCGGACCGGAGAGGCAATCGTGGCAGAGTTCACGCTACCCAAGAATTCCAAGATCCAGGCCGGCAAGCATTTCCCGGCGAAGGGCGCGAAGAATGTGCGCACCTTCAAGGTCTACCGCTGGACGCCGGATGACGGCCAGAACCCGCGTACCGACACCTACGAGGTCGACCTCGATACGTGCGGGCCGATGGTTCTCGACGCCCTGCTGAAGATCAAGAACGAAATCGACTCGACGCTTTCGCTGCGTCGTTCCTGTCGCGAAGGCATCTGCGGTTCGTGCGCGATGAACATCGACGGCACGAACACGCTGGCATGTACGAAGGCCATCGAGGACTGCGGCAGTGGCACGGTCAACATCTATCCGTTGCCGCACATGCCGGTGGTCAAGGATCTCGTGCCCGACCTCACGCACTTCTACGCGCAGTTCGCGTCGATCAAGCCGTGGATGCGCACGCAGAGCCCGGCGCCGGCCGACAAGGAGCGCCTGCAGTCGCCGGAAGACCGCAAGAAGCTCGACGGTCTCTACGAGTGCATCCTCTGCGCCTGCTGTTCTACGTCCTGCCCGAGCTACTGGTGGAACGGCGACCGCTACCTCGGTCCGGCCATCCTCCTGCAGGCCTATCGCTGGATCGTGGACAGCCGCGACGAGGACACGGGCAATCGCCTCGACGACCTCGAAGACCCGTTCAAGCTGTATCGCTGCCACACGATCATGAACTGCGCGCGCACCTGCCCGAAGGGTCTCAACCCGGCGAAGGCGATCGCGGAGATCAAGAAGCTGATCGTGCAGCGCCGCTCGGCCTGACGGTCCACAGCATCGCGTTGTAGGAGCCGCCATGGCGGCGAGAGCATTCATGCGACGGTTTCGCACGAATCCCTCGCCGCCATGGCGGCTCCTACAATGACCATTGAGCCTTCCTACGATGGATGAAGCCCGCCTCAAGCGCCTGCGCTGGCGTACCCGCCGGGGAACGCGTGAGCTCGATCGCCTGTTCGGTGGCTGGCTGGATGAGCGCTTCGCCGACGCCGATGAAGCGACACGACTGGCTTTCGATGAACTGCTCGACGTGCAGGATCCCGATCTTTGGGATTGGGTAATGGGCCATGCCCGCGCCCCGCGCGACGACTGGCAGGCCATCATCGATGACATCCGCGCACGCCATCAGCTTTGACGTTCGTCCCTCGCCAACACTGATCCTGCTGGCGGTGGTCGTGGTGGTCCTCGCGACCGCCGCACCGCTGTTCGCCGGCTTGCCCTGGTCCTCTCGTCTTGGCCTTGCGCTCGTCATAGCGGGCGTCGGTGCGTGGCGTCTCCGGGCGTTTCATCGTCCGGCCGTGGTGGCCTTGAGCTGGTCCGCCGCCGACGTATGGCATGTGACGCTCGCCGATGGCTCCGGTACGACGGCGGAGTTGCGCGATTCGCGGATCGTTGCGGGTGCCGTGTTCCTTCACCTGCGTTGGCTAGGCGGTGCAGTTCACGTGGCGCTATTGGCGGACAACGCGCCCGCAGACGAGCTTAGGCGCCTCCGGGCGCGCCTGCATACGGCCCGCAGCGTAGGCACGCCAGCCACGAAAGCGGCCGACTCGCGGGCGAGGCGCGAAGGCGCGTAGTCTGTCCGGTGGCTGAGCCTCGTAACTCGCAGCGGCCCGGTCGGCTTGCCCCCGCTGTCCGCATCGGGCACTCTGCCGCGCGGCGCATGCCTTTCGTGGCGGGCCCCCTCATCAAAGGCTGTTGTCGACAGGTATGTTCAGACCCCTAGAGCTCTTCATCGGACTGCGCTACACGCGCGCGAAGCGCCGCAATCAGTTCATTTCCTTCATTTCAACCGTCTCGATCATCTGCATCGGGATCAGCGTCACCGCACTCATCACGGTGATGTCGGTGATGAACGGCTTCGACAGCGAGCTGCGCAATCGCATTCTCGGGGCGGTGTCGCACGTCACGGTGTCCGGCATCGACGAAACCGTGCAGAACTGGCAGGCGGCCGTGAAGACGGCGGAGGCGACCAAGCACGTGCGTGGCGCCGCGCCGTACGTGGAGATCCAGGCGTTTCTGCAGGCCCGGCGACCCAGCGGTGCGCTGATCCGCGGCATCGTGCCTTCGATGGAGCCGAACGTGTCGGACATCGATCAGCACATGGTCGAGGGCAAGATGAGCGATCTGACCGACCGTAGCTGGAAGATCGTGCTCGGTCGCGAGCTTGCCGTGACGCTGGGCGTGCAGGTCGGCGACAAGGTGACCGTGGTCGTGCCGCAGTTCACCGCCACGCCGATGGGCGCCGTGCCCAAGCTGCGCAGCTTCACCGTCAGCGGCATCTTCGAGCTTGGCATGCAGGAATACGACGCCAACCTCGCGCTCATTTCCATGCAGGACGCCGAGCGCCTGAATGGTTTCGACGGTCCTACCGGCATTCGCTTGAAGCTGGACGACATGCGTGAAGCGTGGCCGGTGGCGCAGGATCTGGCGAACAAGCTCGGTCAGACCTATCGCATCGAAACCTGGATGGATACCCACGCCAACTTCTTCCGTGCGATCGACATGGAGAAGAAGGTGATGTTCATCATCCTTTCGCTGATCATCCTCGTGGCAGTCATCAACCTTATTTCCATGCTGATGATGCTGGTGACCGACAAGCAGGCCGACATCGCGATCTTGCGCACCCTGGGTTCCACGCCGCGCAGCATCATGGGCATGTTCATGGTGCAGGGCGTGCTCGTGGGTATCGTCGGTATCGGTTTCGGCGTGCTTCTCGGCGCGCTGCTGTCGCTCAACCTGCCGGCGATCGTGAAGTGGATCGAGCACGTCACCGGCCAGACGTTCCTGTCGCCGGACGTCTACTACATCAGCGAATTGCCGAGCCAGTTGCTCTGGTCCGACGTGGGCTGGGTGGTGCTGGTGACCTTTGCCTTCTCCCTGCTGGCCACGCTTTATCCGGCCTGGCGCGCCTCGCGCACGCAGCCTGCTCAGGCGCTCCGCTATGAATAAGCCCAATGACGACATCGTCCTGCGCGCCACTGGCGTCGCCAAGGTCTACGAAGAGGGCGACCTGCGTACCGGGGTTCTCTCCAACGTGAACTTTGCGCTGCGTCGTGGCGAGACACTCGCCATCGTCGGCGCCTCCGGCTCCGGCAAGTCCACGCTGCTGCACATCATCGGCGGCCTCGACACGCTCAGCGGTGGCAAGGTCGAAGTGAACGGCCGCGTGCTGTCCGAGCTTTCGGATGCCGAGCGTGGCCGCGAGCGCAACCGGTCGCTCGGTTTCATCTACCAGTTCCACCATCTGCTTCCCGAGTTCACCGCGCTGGAGAACGTCTGCATGCCGCTGCTCATTCGCGGCGTGTCCATCGCGCAGGCGCAGAAGGACGCGACGGCGTTGCTCGAACGCGTCGGCCTTGGCGCTCGCCTGCGGCATCGGCCTGCGGAGATGTCCGGCGGCGAACGCCAGCGTTGTGCCGTGGCACGCGCACTGGTCACGCGCCCCGCGTGCGTGCTCGGCGACGAGCCCACGGGCAATCTCGACGAAGCCAACGCGGCGCATGTCTACGAGTTGATGCTCGAGTTGAATCGCGAGATCGGCACCAGCTTCGTGCTCGTGACGCATGACTCGCGACTCGCGGCACGCATGGATCGCACGCTGGAACTGCACGCAGGCGAGCTGCGCGAGCGCTGAGCCGCCGCAGCCGCCTGGCTGTTGCCTTTGTCTAAGGACCTCTCTGCCGAGCCTGCTAAGCAGGCCTGGCTGCGGCGGCACAGTGCGTGTCAGATCGCCTTGCCGACCACGCGCTCGGCCGCACTGCGGCCCGCGCGATCGGCCATCGCCACCACGGCGTAATTGTGGCCGCCCGACGACCAATAATTGGCCAGCAGCCCACCTTCCTCCCGTTCGCCGGGCGAGAGCATGTGGCGCGCCGGGCCGGGCGGTCGCACGTAGAAACTCACCGTGTGGCCGTTGCCGTCGTCGTAGAGCACCATGGCCGCCGGACCCTGGTCCGTGGCGAACAGTCGGCCGCCCATGGGACGGAAGCCGGCGTCGGCGAGGTCGGGGAGACGAACATCGGAACCCACGCGCCCGGTGAGCCAGGCGCGCAGGTCGCTCTCGTTGCCGGTGGTGATGTCCAGCCCGACGCCATGATCCAGTGCGAGCAGGCGATAGGCCTGCATGGCGTCGGCCATGGGCGCGCGCCCGCTGCCCATGCCGCGCGCGGCCCAACCGCCGATGCCGCCCAGGGTCAGGCACAGAAACAGGCTCGCCGCCATGGCCCAGCGCGTCCTGCGGCGCTGGCGCGCCCTGGCGCGCACCAGGGCCGGGTCGAGCGCCGGGGCAGGGGCAAGGTCGCCCGCGAGCAGGGCACGCAACTGCTGCGCATCCTGGCGCCAGCCCTGGACTTCGTCGGCTTGCTCGGGATGCCGTGCGAGGTATCGCTCCACCTCGCTGCGGTGCGGCCCGTCGAGGTGGCCGTCGACGTAGGCGTGAATGTCGTGTTCGCTCGGGGGCGTGGTGGTCATTTCAGCAATCGCAGGGAAGGAGCGCGCGTTTCGCCTTCGCCCAACTGGCGCAGGGCGCGGCGTGCGCGGGACAGGCGGGACATGACCGTCCCGATGGGTACCTGGAGGATGTCCGCCACCTCCTGGTAACTGAGCCCCTCGACGGAGACCCAGAGCAGCAGGCTGCGTTGTTCCACCGGCAGCGCGGCGAACGCGGATAAGGTGGCATTCGCCTCGGTCACGCGCTCGGCGGAAGGCCAGGTCGCCTCCTCGTCGTGAAGCGAACCGAGCAAGGCGGCATAACGCGTCGCGCGTCGTTTGCCGTCGAGGAACAAGCGGTACAAGATCGCGAAGAGCCAACTGCGCAAGCTTTCCTCGTCGCGGCGGGTATGCCACCGCGACAGGGCGCGCTCGACGGCGGACTGGACCAGGTCGTCGGCCGCGTGGACATCACGGGCGAGCCAAAGCGCGAAGCGCCGCAGGCGGGGCAGCATCGTGCGCAGGGCTTCGTCGATTCGCGGGTCGGGCATGCCGGGCCTCGTGCCAGGGCGTTCTTCGGACATATGACGCCCGGATCGACGAATTATTCCCCTCGAGGGAATAAAAGTCCCTGACGCACGTCCCACCCTGGAACGCCACCCGAACGAGGACGTAGACACCGATGACCGGACCTTCCGCACATCCCCCCACCCGCACCGTCTGGCGCTGGGCCTTGATAGGCCTGATCGTCGCCGCGGTTGCCGCTGCCTTTGCCTACGTGGGAGGCTGGCTCGCCCCGAAGCGGGTGACCCCGGCGCGGGTCATCGACGCCATGCAGGCCAACGCCGGGGTTTACCCCGGATTCCGGCGCAACCACGCCAAGGGCATCTGTGTCACGGGCCGCTTCGAATCGAGCGGGGCCCTCGCCGACGCGACCACCGCCGACCTGTTCGCGACCGGTCGCAGCACGCCGGTGGTCGGCCGGCTGGCGATTCCCGGTGGCAATCCCTACGCTCCCGACAACTCCATTCCGATTCGCAGCTTCGCTCTGCGTTTCGATCTCGCCGACGGCGAGCAATGGCGTACCGGCATGAACGCGATGCCGGTCTTTCCCGTGTCGACGCCGCTGGCCTTCTTCGAGCAGCAGCTCGCGACGCATCCCGATCCCGCCACCGGCAAGCCCGATCCTGCCAAGGTCAAGACGTTCTTCGCCGGTCACCCGGAAACGGCGGCGTTTCTTGCCTGGTTCAAGTCGGCGAAGCCGTCGGCCAGCTACGTTACCGAGACGTATCGAAGCATCAATGCGTTCTACCTGCGCGACGCGGCGGGTCAGCGGCATGCGGTGCGCTGGCAGGTCGTGCCGGAGCAGCCGCCGGCCGGTGACGGCGGCACGGCGGCCGGCGATCCCGACCTGCTCGCCGCCGATCTCGCAAAGCGTCTCGGCGAAGGTCCGTTGCGCTGGCACCTGCAGATGATCTTCGCCGCGCCTGACGATCCCGTGGACGACGCCACGAAGGCATGGCCGTCGGATCGCCGGACCGTCGACGCCGGCACGATCGTGATCGATCGCATGGAGGCGCAAGCCGAAGGCCCCTGCCGTGACGTGAACTACGACCCCACCATCCTGCCGCGCGGCATGGAAGTCTCGAACGATCCGCTGCTGGCCGCGCGTTCCGCGGCCTATGCCATCTCCTACCTGCGCCGCACCAGCGAGGAAGGTCACTTGCCAGGCACCCAGCGTGCGAAGGAGCCGCAGCGATGAGCCGCGAAGACACGTTCCACCCGTTCGCCCGCGTGCTGCACTGGCTGATGGCGATCGCCATTCTCGCTATGCTCTTCATCGGCGCGGGCATGGTCAGCACGCTGTCGACGAAACACACGTGGTTGCTGGCGATCCACAAGCCGCTTGGGATTACCATCTTCGTGCTCGCGCTGATTCGCCTCGGTTTCCGCCTGACCCATCCGGCGCCGCCGCTGCCTGCCGATCTTCCCGTATGGCAGAAACTGGCCGCGCATGGGTCGCACGTGATGTTGTACGCGCTGATGATCGCCATGCCGTTGATCGGCTGGGGCATGTTGTCCGCAGGCGATTACCCGGTGACGCTGGGCGCAGGCATTCGCCTGCCGCAGATTCTGCCGGCGAATCCCGCGTTGTTCGCGTGGCTTCGCGAAGCGCATCGCTACCTGGCGTGGCTGTTCTTTCTCACCTTCCTCGCGCACATGGGCGCCGCGCTGATGCACGGCCTGATCCGCAGGGATGGCGTGCTGCGTTCGATGACCGGAGGCAGGCAGCTCGATTGACACGGGCCGCTTGCGACACAATCGGCGAATGCGCCTCGCCTTCGCCGTCTGTCTCGTACTCATCGCCGGTTGCCGCTCGATCGGCTACTACGCCCATGTCACCCATGGTCAGGTCGCTTTGCTTAGAGCGCGGCGACCCATCGACACGGTGCTGACCGATCCGGCCACACCGGAGCGGACCCGTCAACGGCTCGAACAGGCCCGCGAAGCGCGTCGTTTCGCTTCGCGGGCGCTCGATCTGCCGGACAACCGCAGCTACACCTATTACGTAGCCCTGGATCGGTCCTGGGTGGCGTGGAACGTGTTCGCCACGCCCGAGTTGTCGGTATCGCCGATCACCCACTGTTTTCCCATCGCGGGCTGCGTCGCCTATCGCGGGTATTTCCGCAAGGATCTCGCCGACCGGGAGGCGGCACGTGAGGCAATACTCGGTCGTGACGTCTCCATCGGCGAGGTGCCGGCGTATTCGACGCTGGGCTGGTTTGCCGATCCCATCCTGAGCAGCATGCTGCGCTGGGACGACGACGATCTCGCTGGCACGATCTTCCACGAACTGGCGCACCAGAAGATCTACGTGAAGGACGATACGTCGTTCAACGAATCGTTCGCGAGCTTCGTGGAACGCGAGGGCCTGCGCGAGTGGCGGCAATCGCGCCATCAGCCGCCGCCCGACGAGCGGAGCGACGCACTGGAGCGCTCCTTCACGCAGCAGGTGCTAGCCCTGCGCGAACAGCTGACGGCGATCTATGCGACCAGCCAACCGGATGACGCCAAGCGCGTCGCCAAGGCAGAAGCATTCGAGGATTTCCGTGGACGTTATCTGGCCTGGCGCGACAGCGATGCCGCTGGCGACCATCGCTACGACCGCTGGATGGCGCGGCCGCTGAACAACGCGACCCTGCTGCCATTCGGGCTGTACGACACGTGGGTGCCGTCGTTCGCAGCGATCTTTGACGAGTCGGGTCGCTCATGGCCTGCGTTTTTCGCGCGGGTGAAGACCCTTTCCCGGCTTTCGCCAGCGGAGCGGACGCGCGAGCTGACGCGTCTCGGACCACCCGCCACGTCGGCTAACACGACGCCATAGCGATGCTCGCCATGCCTTGGCGTGTGACGGCGCATGTCTGCGCCGCGAGTACATTCAGGGCTTGGGTGGGGTTGCAGGAGCCGGTGCCGCCTTCCGTCCCGCCATGTGCGTCAGGTACGCGATAAGGTCGTCGAGATCCGCATCCGACAGCGTAGCGCGGTCGAAGCCGGGCATTTTCGCCAGCGGCCAATGGCGCAGATCCTGGGGATTGCGGATGAGCGTGCGGAGCATGTCCGTGCGCAGATATTCGGTCGGGCTGTGCGGGATGTTGAGATCCGGCCCCAGCTTCGCGTCACCCTGACCATTGAGGGTGTGGCAGGTGATGCAGTTGCGCTGGAATACCGCGAAGCCGCGCCGTGCCGGCGCATTGGCCGGCAGGTCGGGCGCAGGCCGCATGGCAGGAAAGCGCGCGGCGGGGTCGGCGCGCACCTGGATGGACGCCACCTGGTACGGCCATTGTTCCGGGCCGACATGGCCGTCGGCAGGACGCTGCCACACGACATAGAACGGCCCGGCAGTCGGTTTGCCTTTGGCCAGCGGCGGCCAGGGCTTGCCTGGCGGCTCGATTGCCAGCCAGGCTTCCGCGCCGTGGCCCTCGAAGACCAGCGAGGCCGGTATCTCCGCCGAGAAACCATCCAGAGCGACGAACTGCAGGTGCGCGTCCGGCGCTACGCCCGTCAACAGTGCCTTCAACGGGACGGCGCGATAGCGCATGGCCCGATGGTAGGCCACGTCGTCCGGTATGAGGATGTCCTGCGCGTCGGCGCGGCCGAGCAGTGCCTCCGTGGTCAGGGTGCGCGGCCCGCCGCCCGTGTCGAGGGTGAGCGTGGCAGCCGGAGCGATGCGGGCAAGGGCGAAGAGAACGATGCCGAGGAGAGGGGGAAGGGAGCGCACAGGATGTCCTTGGGCTTCGAGGCTTGGCGCGGTGGCGGAATGTCGCGCTACCCTCGAATTATGGCGGCAACGCCCCCACCTCGTGCCTTCGACCCGATCACGGATTCGCTCCCATGGCCGATACCAGCGTGCCCGAGTTCTTCCAGCGCTTCCCGATGCAACGCATCGTGGACCAGGCGCTCGATGCCGATCTTGCGATGGACGACAACCGCATCGTCATCCTGTTCCTGTGGGGGCGCGATTGCCCGAATTGTGACATCGCGAAACGGCAGATGCTGCTCACGCCGGAACGCTTCGCCTGGCCGGAAGTGCGCTGGCTGCACGACAACGTCTACGACGATCCCACCATGGCGACGCGCTTCGGCCTGCATGGCATTCCTGCGTTTTTTCTGTTCCACCGCGGCAGGAAGCTTGGTCGCATCACCTCATGGCCGGGTACCGAACCCTTCGTCGACGCTGTGGCTCGCCAGATCGCCGCCACCGGCGCCAGCGCATGATCATCCGCTCGCTGCTCGATACCGACCTGTACAAGTTCACGATGATGCAGGTCGTGCTGCATCAGTATCCCGCCGCACAGGTGGAATACCGCTTCCGCTGCCGCACGCCTGGCATCGATCTCGTGCCGCTCATCGATTCGATCCGCGACGAGCTGGCCGCGTTGTGTAGCCTCCGTTTCACCGAGGAGGAACTGGCGTATCTGGGTAGCCTGCGTTTCATCCACAGCGATTTCGTGGATTTTCTCGGCCTGTTCCAGCTCAACGCGAAGTACGTGAGCATCGAGCCCTCAGCGACGGCGCCCGGCGAGATCGAGATCGTGATCTCCGGGCCGTGGCTGCACACGATCATGTTCGAGGTGCCACTGCTCGCGATCGTCAACGAGCTGTATTTCCGCGCCAACCATCCCGGCGCGTCGCTCGACGAGGGCAGGGCGCGGCTGCGCGCGAAGATCGCGATGCTTCGCGACACGCCCGGGTACGAACAGGTACGCATCGCCGACTACGGCACGCGTCGCCGCTTCTCCCAGGCATGGCATGGCGAAGTGCTGTCGGTATTGAAAGACGAGCTAGGGCCCCAACTGGCGGGCACCAGCAACGTGTGGTTTGCCATGCGCAACGGTCTCGTGCCTATCGGCAGCATGGCGCATGAATACCTGCAGGCCTTCCAGTCGCTGGGGCCGCGCCTGCGCGATTCGCAGACCGCCGCTTTGGAAGCGTGGGCGCGCGAATACCGTGGCGATCTCGGCATCGCCTTGTCGGATGTCTACGGCCTGGATGCGTTCCTGCGCGATTTCGACATGTATTTCTGCAAGCTGTTCGACGGTGCGCGCCACGACTCCGGCGATCCGATCCGCTGGGGCGACCGTGTGCTCGCGCACTACGAGAACAACCGCGTCGATCCGCGCACGAAGACGCTGGTGTTCAGCGACAGTCTCGACATCCCGCGCGTAATGGAGCTCTACCGACACTTCGCCGGACGCTGCCTGCTTTCGTTCGGCGTGGGAACCAACCTCACCAACGACGTGGGGCCGCAAGCGTTGAACATCGTCATCAAGATGACCCGCTGCAACGGCCAGCCCGTGGCGAAGCTGTCCGACTCGCCAGGCAAGAGCATGGGCGTCGAAGACCCCGACTACATGGCCTACCTGCGGCGGGTGTTCGAACTGCCGCCGCCGTGATGCGCTCGCGAGAGGATCAGAACGCGGGCAGTACCGCGCCGCCGTAGGTCTTCTCGATGAACGCCTTCACCTCCGGCGAGGTCAGCGCGGCCGCGAGTTTCTGCACGCGCGGGTCGTCCTTGTTGTCGGGGCGCGCGACGAGGAAGTTCACGTACGGTGAATCCTTGTCTTCTATCAGCAGGGCATCCTTCACCGGATTGAGCTTGGCGGCCAGCGCGTAGTTGGTGTTGATGAGGGCGAGATCGACCTCACCGAGCACGCGCGGCAACATGGCGGCTTCGAGTTCGCGGAACTTGAGCTTCTTCGGATTCGCCACGACGTCCTTCAACGTGGCGAGGCGATCGTCGGGATGCTTGAGCGTGATGAGGCCGTGCCGGGCCAGAAGCAGCAGGGCGCGACTGTTGTTGCTCGGATCGTTCGGGATCACCACGTCGGCGCCATCGGGAAGCTGATCGATGGACGTGTACTTGCGCGAGTAGGCACCGAACGGTTCGATGTGCACGCCGACGACCTTCACCAGATTGGTGCCGCGCTCGCGGTTGAAGGCGTCGAGGTAGGGCTCGGTCTGGAAGAAGTTGACGTCCAGTTGTTTCTGCGCGACCTGCATGTTCGGCTGCACATAGTCCGTGAACACGCGGATCTCAAGATCGACGCCTTGCTTCGCCAGCAATGGCTTGATCTCCTTGAGGATTTCCGCATGAGGCACCGGCGTAGCGGCGACGGTCAGCTTGGCGCTGGCAGCACCGCCGTCCTTGTCGCCACCACCGTTCGAACAGCCCGCCACGAGCATGGCGAGGGCGGCGGCGAAGGGAAGCAGGTACTTCTTCATGGTGGCGTCCATCGCTGTGTTGCGGTGCGACAGCATAGACGTCCATACCGCCCGATGCAAAGACGGGCGCGCGGAATCAGCGACGGCTGTAGCGCGTCACCAGACGGTCGCCAATGGACTGCAACACCTGCACCAGTACTACCAGCAGGGCGACGGTCACCAGCATGTAATCGGGTTTGTATCCGTTGTAACCATATTGATAGGCGAGGGCGCCGAGACCGCCTGCGCCCACGATGCCGCCCATGGCCGTGTAGCCGACTAGGGCGACTGCCGTGACGGTGGTGCTCGCGATAAGGCCGGCGCGCGCCTCGGGGAGCAGCACGCGCGTGACGATCTGCGCTGTGGTGGCACCCATGGCCTGGCTTGCTTCGATGACACCGCGATCGACCTCGCGCAACGCCGTCTCGACGAGACGGGCAAAGAACGGTGCGGCGCCGATCACCAGCGGCACGATGGCGCCACGGATGCCGATGCTGACGCCTGTGATCGCCTGCGTCAGCGGAATCAGCAGAATCATGAGGATGATAAACGGAATGGAGCGGAGCACGTTAACCACCAGTGACAACGCTGCGTAGAGCTTCGGTCGCGCATGCAGTTGACCGCGCGCGGTAAGGAACAGCCACACGCCGAGCGGAAGGCCGAGCACGAGGGTAAAGAGCAGCGAACCGCCGAGCATCAGCAGCGTGTCGACGCATGCCTGCGCGATTTCCGCCCAGTCGATGTTGGGAAACAAATTCTGCATGGGACTCATCGGTTCACTTCCTCGATGTCGACGCCGGCTGCGCGGATCTGCGCCAATGCGTCGTCCAGGCGTTCGCCGTGCATGGCGAGGGTCAGCTGTCCGTAGGGCTCGTCCTTGATGCGATCCACGCGGCCCGACAGCAGGTTGTATTCGACGCCCGTGTCGCGGACCACGCGCGACAGCAGCGGCGAATACGTGGCGTCACCGCGGAACGACAGGCGGAACAACCGCCCTGAGACGCCGGGGAATTCCGGGCCGCGGCCTTCGCGATGGTCGGCTTCGGCCACGAAGCGACGCGTCGTCGGATGGTGCGGATGCAGGAAGACGTCGGCGACCGAGCCCATCTCCACGACATGTCCGGCATCGAGCACGGCCACGCGATCGCAGACACGGCGGATCACGTCCATCTCGTGCGTGATGAGCACGATGGTGAGGCCGAGGCGACGGTTGATGTCGGCCAGCAGTTCCAGCACCGAAGCCGTGGTCTGCGGATCGAGCGCGCTGGTGGCTTCGTCGCAGAGCAGGATGGACGGCCGCGTGGCGAGCGCACGCGCGATACCGACGCGCTGCTTCTGGCCGCCCGAAAGCTGCGCGGGATATTTATCCGCATGCGCCGACAAGCCGACCAGGCCCAGCAACTCGGCGACGCGTTCGGCCACGGCAGACTCGGCCATACCGCCTTGCAGACGCAGCGGGAAAGCCACGTTGTCGGCGACGCTGCGCGACGACAGCAGGTTGAAGTGCTGGAAGATCATGCCGATGCCGGCGCGCAGACGGCGCAGCTCGGCGCCTTGCGCATCGGTCACGTCACGTCCGTCGACGAACACGCGGCCCGCGGTCGGGCGTTCGAGGAGATTGATGAGCCGCAGCAGCGTGGATTTGCCTGCACCGGAATGACCGATGATGCCGAACACCTCGCCCGCCTCGATCGTGAGATCGACCGGATGCAGCGCGGGAACGGTAGACCCGTTCACGCGATAGGACTTGGAGGCGGCGGAGAAACGAATCACGGGCAGAGGCTCTTGGCCGGAAAGACGGCCATGGTAGCCGAACCCGGCGGTGCCCGGCGCCTCGTTTCCCGGCGTCGCGGCGTAGACTGTGCGACACCCTTCAGCAGGAATCCGCTCATGTCCAGCATCTACGATTTTTCAGCGCGCGATATCGACGGCAAGGAGCGCTCGCTCGCCGAGTTTCGTGGCAAGGCGTTGCTGGTGGTGAATGTGGCCTCCAAGTGCGGATTCACGCCGCAGTACAAGGGGCTGGAAGAGCTCTACCGCACGTGGCACGACCGCGGCTTCGAGGTGCTGGGCTTTCCCTGCGACCAGTTCGGTCACCAGGAGCCTGGCGACGAGGACGAGATTCGCCGGTTCTGCTCGTTGACCTACGAGGTGAGCTTCCCGATGTTCGCCAAGGTCGACGTCAACGGCGAGCATGCGCATCCGCTGTATCGCTGGCTCAAGGCAGAGAAGAAAGGCTTGCTCGGCACCGAGGCGATCAAGTGGAACTTCACCAAGTTCCTCGTCGATCGCGAAGGTCAGGTCGTGGATCGCTACGCGCCCACCGACACGCCGGAAAAGATCGGCAAGGATCTCCCGGCGGTCCTGGGCTGACGCAGATTCAAGGCAACCAGGATGGTCGCGACTTCGCCAGGAAGGCGGAGAGGCCGTCCTGGCCCTCCGGCGAGACGCGCAGGCGGGCGATGAGCGCGGCGTTGGTCGCATCCGTGTGCTCCATGGTCTCCGGCGCCATGCCGCCCGTGGAGAGTGCGAGGCGCTTCGCTTCGCGCTGAGCCACCGGGCCGCCCTTGGCGAGCAGATCCAGTACGCGGTCCACGGCGTCGTCGAGGGCATCGGTCGCCACGGTCTCGTGCACGAGGCCCATGCCAAGCGCGGCGGCGGCGTCGAAGACCTCGCCAGTGAGGAACAGGCGGCGCGCCTGACGCAGGCCCACCGCCGCCACGACGTAGGGCGAGATCACCGCCGGCACCAGGCCCAGTTTCACTTCCGACAGCGCAAACTTCGCTCCTTCGGCCGCGATGGCGATGTCGCAGCAGGCTACCAGGCCCACGCCACCGCCGAACGCTGCGCCGTTGACGCGGGCGATGGTGGGCTTCGACAGAAACTGCAGGGTGCGCATCAGCGCCGCGAGGCGCAGCGAGTCCTCGATGTTCTCGGCTTCGCTGGCGTGCGCCATGCCGCGCATCCAGCGCATGTCGGCGCCCGCGGAAAAGCTCGCGCCCGCGCCGGTAAGCACTACGGCCCGTACGCTTTCATCGGCATCCACCGCCACGAGTGCCGCGGTGAGGTCGGCGATCAAGCCGTCGTCGAAGGCGTTGTGAACCTCCGGACGGTTCATGACCAGATGGACGACGGCATCCCGGCGGATCGTTTCGACAGCGGACATGGCGGCACTCCTGTTTTCAGCCCGCCATCATAAGGGGGCGGTACCGGCGGTGGGAGCCGGCTTTGGGACGGTACCTGCGGTGGACCCAGCCTTAGGGACGGTACCCGCGGTGGACCCAGCCTTGGGGACGGTGCCCGCGGTGGACCCAGCCTTGGGGACGGTACCCGCGGTGGGAGCCAGCCTGCTGGCGATGGGTGCTTGCGGCGAGCACCCATCGCCAGCAGGCCAGCTCCCACCAGAGCACAACTGGCTCCCACCAGAGCACAACCGGTGTTGGGGGCGTTGTGGGAGACGCTACAGCGGCGAGGGAGTTGCGTCACGGCTTCATCGCTCTGTTGGCTTCTCGCCGCCATGGCGGCTCCCACAGTTGCTTCGTCCGGTCGCCCCACGGGATTGGATGCAGCCCTCCCTGTAAAGGCATATAATGCGAACAGTTCTTATTTGAGTATCCGCTGTGCGCCTCTCAGACGCGCCGAAAGGTGCCAACGCCGTGGTCCAGTCCGTTACCGATGCCCATCCTTCCGATCCGATCGCCCAGCGACTGCGCGATCTGGGTTTCGTTGCGGGTGAGCCGGTGCGCCTGGTGGCTCGCGGCCCGCTCGGGGGCGATCCGCTGCTGATCCAGATCGGTTCCACACGTTTCGCACTGCGCAAGGCGGAGGCGGCGCGCGTCGACGTATCCGTAGGAGACGCCGCATGAGCGCCACAGCGATGCGCATCGCCCTGGTGGGCAACCCGAACTGCGGCAAGACGGCGCTATTCAACCAGCTCACCGGCGGGCGGCAGAAGGTCGCCAATTACGCGGGTGTCACGGTCGAGCGCAAGGAAGGCCGCTTCGTGGCCCCCTCCGGACGCACGCTGCATGTGCTCGATCTGCCGGGCGCGTACAGCTTCGAAGCGACGAGTCCCGACGAAGCGATCACCCGCGACGTCTGCTATGGCCGTTACCCGGGCGAAGCCGCACCGGACCTCATCGTCTGCGTGGCGGATGCGACGAATCTCCGTCTGCACCTGCGTTTCGTGCTCGAAGTGCGCCGCCTGGGTCGCCCGGTGGTGCTTGCGCTCAACATGATGGATGCCGCGCGCCGTCGTGGCATCGTCATCGACGTCGACGCTTTGTCGCGCCGTCTCGGCGTGCCGGTGGTCGAGACAATCGCGGTCAAGCGCGGCGGCGCGCAGGCGCTGATCGAACGCATCGACGCCAGTGTGCCCAAGGTCACGCCCGCGCCAATCGACGAGGCCACCGTCGAACAACTGCATGCCGAGGTGCGTTCGATCCTGGCCGACACGGTGACGCTGCCGCGCGACACGGTTGCGCTCGACGACGCCATCGATCGCTGGGTGCTGCATCCCGTCTTCGGCCTGGCGATTCTCGCTACGCTGATGTTCCTCGTCTTCCAGGCGGTGTTCTCCTGGGCCCAGCCCGTGATGGACGCCATCCAGGCAGGCATTGCCGCACTGGGCACCACGGTCACCGGGTTCCTTCCGGAAGGCAGCGCCTTGCACAGTCTGCTCAACGACGGCCTGTTCGCGGGCCTGGGCGCGGTGCTCGTGTTCCTGCCGCAGATTCTCATCCTGTTCCTCTTCATCCTCGTGCTCGAGGAGTCGGGTTATCTGCCGCGCGCCGCCTTCCTGCTCGATCGCATGATGTTCCGCGTGGGCCTGACGGGCAGGGCGTTCATTCCGCTGCTGTCGAGCTTCGCCTGCGCCATTCCCGGCATCATGGCCACGCGCAGCATCCAGGACCCGCGCGACCGTCTCACCACGATCCTGGTCGCGCCGCTGATGACCTGTTCGGCGCGCCTGCCGGTCTATACCTTGCTGATCGCCGCATTCATTCCCAGTCGCACCGTGGCTGGCGTGTTCAACCTGCAGGGCATCGTGCTGTTCACGCTGTACTTCGCGGGCATTTTCAGTGCGCTGGGCGTGGCGTTCGTCATCAAACGGCTGCGCAAGGACAAGAGCGAGCACGCGCTCATCATGGAGCTGCCGTCGTATCGTCTGCCCAACGTGCGCGACATCGCGCTCGGGCTGTGGGAACGCGCCGTGATCTTCCTGAAGCGCGTGGGCGGCATCATCCTCGCGCTCACCGTGCTGCTGTGGTTCCTTTCCAGTTTTCCTGGGCCGCCGGAAGGCGCGACGCAGCCCGCCATCGACTACAGCATCGCCGGACGCCTCGGTCGGCTGCTGGAGTACGTGTTCGCGCCGATCGGCTTCAACTGGCAGATCTGCATCGCGCTCGTGCCGGGTCTGGCCGCGCGCGAAGTCGCCGTCGCGGCGCTCGGAACGGTGTATGCCATGTCCGGCAGCGACGATGCGCTGGCATCGCAGCTGGGTCCGGTGATCTCGCATCAGTGGTCGCTGGCTACGGCGCTGTCGTTGCTCGCCTGGTACGTGTTCGCGCCGCAGTGCATGTCCACGCTGGCGGTGATCCGCCGCGAAACGAACTCCTGGCGTAACGTGGCCGTCGCGGCCGGGTATCTCTTCGGCCTGGCGTACCTCGCCTCGCTGGCCACTTATCAGATCGCGAGGGCGCTGACATGACCACGTTCGAGTGGGTCCAGGGCGTGGTCATCGGCGTGGTCGTTGCGGCGAGCGCCTGGATGGCCTTCCGCAAGCTGCTGCCGAAGACCTCGACGCGTGTGCTGGCGCATGTGTCCGCCAGTCTCAATCGCGACGGACGCGCGCCGTCGCTGCGTTCCCTCGGTCGACGTCTGCAACCGGCTGCGGCGACGGGAAGCTGCGGCGATGGCTGCGGTTCGTGCAACAGCTGCGGCCCTGCCGTCGCGCCGACGGAAGCTCAGCCGCTGCAGTTCAAGCCACGCCGGCCGTCCTAGCGCGGCGCATCCTGCGTCGTTGGCGCCTCGGCAGCACGCTGCCGACGCCGTCGGCGGAGGGTCCACCAACTCACCGACAGGTTCACGGCGAACCAGGCGCCGATCAACGCCAGCGGCCAGGCAATCGCTGCCGGCCAGAGCACGCCGATCACGGTGAGCACCACCGCCGTTACCGCGCCAGCGAGCAACGGCCCCGTCTCGGTATCGCCAAGCACACGGTGCTGCGTGATCGCGGCACCCACGGTGTTGGCGATGCGCAACGAGGCGGCGGCTGCGCGGCTGGAACTGCCGCCCGCGCGGTGTGGCCGGGGCGGTCTCGGCGAGCGGTAGCGCATGCGCTCATTGCGCGAGCGCCGACGCCGGCCACCGAGAAGAATTTCCGTCGCGTTTTCCAGATCCTTTTCGTACTGAGCGGCCAACTGCCCGGCGAAACCGGCATCCTCGATCGCCACGTCGATCTCGCGGTTGCCGAGCCAACTGGCGATGTTGAGGTTGGACGAACCCACGCGTGCCCAGCGGCCGTCCGCCACGGCGGTCTTCGCATGAAGCATCGATCCGTTCCACTCGAACACACGAATGCCCGCCTGCAGCAGCGGCCGGTAACCGGAGCGCGACATGCTCGCCACCATCGGGATGTCGCTACTGCCGGGTACCAGCAGGCGCACGTCCACGCCATCCCGCGCGGCCGCGGACAAGGCCTGCACGTACGGCGCCACACCGACGAAATAGGCATCGGTCAGCCACAGCGTCTGCCGGGCCATCGCGGCCACCATCTGGTCGAGCCGGTACATGCCTGCGGTACTCGGCTGCGTCGCGATCACGCGCAGCGAGACGTCGCCGGGCATCGGCATGTCCGGAAGTGCCGCCAGCCGTTCGTCGTTCGGCAGCGGCTCGCCCGCCTGCGCCCAGCTATCCGCGAAGGCGTGTTCGATCTCTGCCACGGCCGGCCCACGCAGCGCCACGCCCGTATCACGCCAGGGCGGCACGTCGCGGTCGGGATCGCCCAACCATTTCTCGCTGATGCATACACCCGAGAGAAACCCCACCGTGCCGTCCACCACCAACACCTTGCGGTGGTCGCGGCTCACCCAGCCGAACGAGCTGCCCAGCCGCGGCGGGTTGTAGATGCGGACCTGCCCACCCGCCTCGCGCAGCGGGTTCCAGAACGAGGCACGCGACTGCCCGAGACAGCCGCCCCAGTCCGCGATGACCGCCACGAACACGCCCGCATGCGCCCGTTCGACCAGCGCGTCACGGAACGCGCGACCCACCGCGTCGTCGCGAATGATGTAGTTCTCGAGAAACACGTGGCGACGCGCCCCAGAGATGGCGGCGAGCCAGGCGTCGAAGTGCGCGCGCGCGTCGATCAGCAACTCCACGGCATTGCCGCCGATCAGCGGCGCGCCGGCGCTGCGGCTCAGCGCCTGTTCGGCGAACAGGCGGCTGGTGAACCCGGTACTTTGCTGGAAGACGTTCATGCCGGAAGTGTATCGGGATACGGGGTCGCCGCCTTGTGCAGGCGGGCGGTCCGGGCGGCCGTCACGCGCGTGCGGCGGTCCGTCATGCCGATGCGCTAAAATCGCGGCCTATGACCGAAGACCTCTCCAGCCGCCCGCGTCCCGCGGAAGCCGGCGCACGCCGCCCCAGCGTGGGTGTCACGATCGACCGCGTTCAGGTCGGTGGTGGTGCGCCCATCGTCGTCCAGTCGATGACCAACACCGATACGGAAGACCCCGTCTCCACCGCGAAGCAGGTGGCCGAATTGGCCCGTGCCGGTTCGGAAATGGTCCGGATTACCGTGAATACGCCGGCCGCCGCCGCCGCGGTGCCGCGCATTCGCGATCGCCTGGAGATGATGGGCGTTTCGGTGCCGCTGATCGGCGATTTCCACTACAACGGCCATCAGCTGCTGGAAGGCGAGCCGGCCTGCGCCGAAGCGCTGGCCAAGTACCGGATCAACCCCGGCAACGTGGGCTTCGGCAAGAAGAAGGACGCCCAGTTCGCGTCGATCATCGAGATGGCGATCCGCTACGACAAGCCGGTTCGCATCGGCGCCAATTGGGGCTCGCTCGACCAGTCCATGGTCGCCCTGCTGATGGATGAGAACGCCGGTCGTGCGGTGCCGTGGGATGCCGGCCACGTGGCCCGTGAGGCGCTGATCCGTTCCGCGCTCGACTCCGCGGCACGGGCGGAGGATCTCGGCCTGCCACGTGAGCGGATCATCCTGTCCTGCAAGGTCTCGGGCGTTCAGGAACTCATCGCGGTCTACCGCGATCTGGCGCGTCGTGGTGACTACGCTTTGCACCTCGGTCTGACCGAAGCGGGCATGGGCTCCAAGGGCATCACCGCATCGGCGGCTGCGCTGGCCGTGCTGCTGCAGGAAGGCATCGGCGACACCATCCGCATCTCGCTCACGCCGGAACCTGGCCAGTCGCGAACCGCGGAGGTCATCGTCGCGCAGGAACTCCTGCAGACCATGGGCCTGCGTGCCTTCACGCCATTGGTCACGGCATGCCCCGGGTGCGGACGCACCACCAGCGAGTTTTTCCAGGAGCTCGCGAAGACCGTCCAGGGCCATGTGCGCGAACAGATGCCCGTGTGGCGCGTGAAGTACGACGGCGTAGAGAATCTCACGCTCGCCGTCATGGGTTGCGTCGTGAATGGCCCGGGTGAGTCGCGCCACGCCAACATCGGCATTTCGCTGCCCGGCAATGGCGAAGCCCCGTCCGCACCCGTGTTCATCGACGGCGAGAAGGCGATGACCCTGCGCGGCGACCGCATTGCCGAGGAGTTCGTGGCGATCCTCGACGAGTACGTAGAAACCCACTACGCGGCGCGCGGCGACTGAACCATCACGCCATGCATGCGGGACTATCGGTCATCATGATGGGTGGTCCTAGCAATGGAGATCATGCATGACAGGCAACGTTCCGCTTCTCACGCTCAATGATGGCAACAAGGCGCCGCAGCTCGGCTTCGGCGTCTTCCAGATTCCCGATGGCGAGACCGCCGATGCGGTCGCAGCCGCGCTGGCCGCGGGCTATCGCTCCATCGACACGGCATCGATCTACGGCAACGAGCGCGGCGTGCGCGACGGTATGCAGCGCTCCGGCGTGGCGCGTGGCGACATCTTCCTTACGACCAAGCTGTGGAACGCACACCAAGGCTTCGACGAGACGCTGCGCGCGTTCGATGAAAGCATGCAGCGGCTCGGCACCGACTATCTCGACATGTACCTCATCCATTGGCCGACGCCCAAGCGCGATCGCTACATGGATACGTGGAAGGCCTTTGTCCGGTTGCAGAAGGAAGGCCGTATCCGCTCGATCGGCGTGTCGAATTTCCAGCCGGATCACCTCCAACGCCTGATCGACGAAAGCGGCGTGGTGCCGGTGGTGAATCAGATCGAGCTGCATCCGTATTTCGCCCAGCGCGAACTCGTGAAAGCACATGCCCGCTGGGGTATCGTCACCGAGGCATGGAGTCCGCTCGGTCAGGGCGGTGACCTGCTGAAGGACGCCGTGCTGGAGCGCATCGCCAAGCGTCTCGGCAAGAGCACGGCGCAGGTGGTGTTGCGCTGGCATGTGCAGTGGGGGCACATGGTCATCCCCAAATCGGCGACCCCGGCACGTATCGCCGCCAACATCGACGTGTTCGATTTCGAACTCACGGCCGACGACATGAAGGCGATCGACGAGTTGGATGCGGGCAAGCGCATGGGCCCCGACCCCGACCAGTTCAACTGAGCGCAGACGCACCGGCTTCACGAAGGCGACGCTCGTCACCCTTCCACGATTTCGAGTTCCTCGGGTGACGACGCCGCGAGCTGCGCCCAGTCCAGTTCGCTTTCGATCACGTGGAAGACGTCGTCTTCCACTTCGCCCGCACGCCGCATCTTGTGAAGCTTTTCGCGTCGTGCATCGATGCCGCGCCGCTTCAAGGTCACGATGCGCTTTGCGCCTGGCAGCGGTTCGCCGACTTCGGCGGCGCGTCGGGCGTCGTCATAGACATGCCGCATGTGCTCCGCCGCGTCGTCGTTCTCGTCTTTCAGCGTCGCTTCGGCGGCATCGAGCAGGGTGAGGCGCACGCGGCTCACTTCTTCGTCCAGGGAGCGATCGGGCGGGAAACGCAGCCAGCGCACAAGGAACGCAAGGGTGGTGCCCTGGAACACGAGGGTCCCGAGCACTACCGCGAAGGCCGTGAGCACGATGAGGTCGCGCGAGGGGAAGTCCGCCGGCAATGCAAGCGCCGTCGCCAGTGTGACCAGCCCACGCATGCCGCACCATGACGCGACCACGCCCTGCTTGAGCGTGGGATTGGCCTCCCGGCGCGGCCATAGCCAGTGGAGCGAGCGGTTGTAGAGCATCACCCAGACCACGCGCACCGCGATCGTCACCGCCAGTGCGGTACCCGCGAAGGCGAGCGCGTCGGTCAAGGCCGCGCCGTGCATGCCGCTCAGGATGGTGCGGGCCTGCAGACCCACCAGCAGAAATGCGATGACGTTGGAGAAGAAGACCATCGCGGCCCACACCGAGTACGAGTGGACGCGGTCGCGTGGCGGTTGCCGGGCGGGCAAGAAATGCGCGATGACCATGGCATAGGACACCACGCAGAGGATCGGCGATAGATCCAGTTCCTCGGCGAGCACCCACACGCCAAAGGTCGCCACGAATTCGAGCAGCGTGGCGCCGAGCGTTCCGTGCAGGCGTGGCGCCACGACGACGTACAGCCGTCCGATCACGATGCCGAGCACGACACCGCCAGGTGCCGCCAGCGCCAGTGACGGCAACGTACGTGCGAAGCCGTCGCCCGAGGTGACCGTGGCGACGGCCGCGCCGAAGATCAGCAGCGCCACGGCGTCGTTGAGCAGGCTTTCCGCGGTGAGCACCTGCACGGTCCGACGTGGCAGGGTGAGGCGCGACAGCATGGCGGCAGCGGCGGCCGCGTCGGGCGGCGCGACGATCGCCCCCAGGGCCAGCGCCACCGCCCAGGGCATGCCCGCCCAGGCGACACCGAGCCAGGCGACGGCCAGCGCGGTGAGGATCACCGCCACGGCGGCCAATGCCACGGTCGGTACCCAGAAACGCCGCAAGGTGCGCGGCGGCATGTCGTAGGCCGCATCCAGCAGAGCCGGCGCGATGAACAGCGCCAGGGCGAGCTGGGGATCCATCTCGATCTTCGGTGCCCATGGCAGCGCCGCGACCGCCAGGCCTGCCGCCGCCAGTACCGTCGGGTAGGGTAGCGACAGCTTGCGCGACAGCGGCAGCAGCACGATCGCGAGCAGGGACAGCAGAAGCATGCTCTCGAACAACGCCACGACGGTCTCCCCGGTCCAAAAACGATGTCATACCGCAGGCGGCGTCAGTTTGCCGGCAAGGTCGCGCGCTTTTGCGACGGTGCGCTACCATCCTGCGAATGTCGTACCGCTGGGGATGAGGATGAAGCGAGCGATCGTGGTGGTTGCCCTCGCGGCCGGGGTTGCCGGGTGTCAGGGCATGGGGGCCAAGATCGCCCGGCTCGACGTCGGTACGGGGCGCGACGAGGTCATCGACCGCCTGGGCCGGCCCGATTCCGATCGCAGCATCGTCGGCTACGAGGTGCTCAACTGGTTCGATCGCCGCCCGGGCCGTTTCTCCTTCTCCCATAAGGACTACACCGTCGTGCTGAAGGACGGCAAAGTGGTCCAGTTCGGCCCGGGTCTGATCCGCCGGGACGGCAAGACCTCGCTGCAGATCGAGTCCGACGATCCCTAGGCTCCCACACGCCCTTCGTTGGCTTCTCTCGCCGCCATGGCGGCTCCCATACGCGCTTTTTTTTTAGCTTTTCGCCGCGCCGTCAGAGCCAGCCCCGCTGTCCGTACGTCCAGAGCGCCACGTACTCGCGCAGGCAGCGTGCTGTGAGGGTCAGTGCGCCGCGGGTCGGTACCCAGCGCGGCGCACCGAACAGGCTCACGTCCATCTCCGTGACGGGCACCGGCGATACCCGAAGACCTTCATGGCGAAAAGCCCCCGCGGCGCGGCGCATATGGATGGATGAGGTCACCAGCAGTACGTTCGTATCCCCGGTCTCGCGAAGCAGGGCCGCCGAATAGATCGCGTTTTCATGCGTGTTCGTGCTGGCGGCTTCCACGCGCAAGGCGCGTTCGGGAACGCCGGACGACGTATACCCCTCCGCCAGCTGTCGCGCCTGATCGCTGCCTGACACGAGCAGGCGCGGCGCGAATCCGGCGCGCCACAGGGCCAGCCCCGTCCCCGCGCGCGTCGTCGACGCCGACCAGTCGATCACGGGAAGCTTGCCGCCGCCGAGCACCACGATCGCATCGGCGCCCGTTCGTATCGCGGACGCAGGCGTCGCCAGCGGGCGCCTTAGCGAAAGCGCGAAGGCAGGCGTAGACGCCAGCCACAGCCAGCCGACCGCCACGAAAGCCGATGCGAGCGCGGCGAGCGGCCTGCGTCTCAACACGAACGCCATCGACACCCCGCCGAGCAGCAGGGCCTGCACGGCGGGATGCAAAAGGCGGGAGACGATGTCCACGAAGATGGCCACGCGCGGAGCATGGGCCAAAGCGCGTGTTCGTACCGTCGGTCGAATGGCATAGGCGGGCTGTCGAATGGACGCCGCGGTGCATAGAAATGACGATACCGCTCGACGAAGTCACAGGGGTGGATGGTCATTATGAACCGTTGGAATCGTATCGCCACGTTGGCCGCCGCCGTGCTCCTGGGCGCTTGCGCCACGGGTGGAAGCACGCTGCCCCCGCCCAAGCCGGATGCTGGCAGTCAGGCCGTGGACGCCTACCTCATCGGCGTCGACGACCAGTTGCAGGTCACCGTCTGGCACAACCCGGACCTGAGCGTCAGCGTGCCCGTGCGGCCCGACGGCAAGGTCACCGTGCCGCTGGTCGGTGATGTGCCCGCGGGTGGTCGCACCACCGAGCAGGTAGCGGCGGAGATCCAGCAAAAGCTGGCGCAGTACATCCGCGACCCGCAGGTCGCCGTGATCCTCACTGCGTTGCGCAGTCACGAATACCTGTCGCGAGTTCGAGTGACCGGTGCCGTGCGCAGTCCCATTTCCATTCCCTACCGACAGGGCATGACGGTGCTCGACGCGGTGCTCGCCGCAGGCGGCACCACCGAATTCGCAGCGGCCGATCGCACCGAGTTGTACCGCCGCAATGGCGGCGGCTCGACGCAGTCCTATGCGGTGCGTCTGGAAAAGATCCTTCAGCAGGGCGACCTCGCGAACAACTACCCGGTGCAGCCGGGCGACGTGATCACGGTGCCGCAACGCGCTTTCTGACCGATCCCGCGTATCGCGGGGGCAAGGGGTATTTCGATGAGCGGGGAACTCGTTCCTTTCGCGGGCATGCTGCCCGCACTGATCGGCGAGGCGCGCAGGCGCCGCGTCGTGATGGGTGTGATGTTTGCGGGAATTGCCCTGGTGGCGCTCGCGGTGGGCAGCGTGTGGCCGAAGAAGTACGAGGCATCGACGACGATCCTCGCCCAGGAAGCCAGCATCATCACGCCGTTGATGGAAGGTGCCGCGGCAGCCACAGGCAACAAGAACCGCGCCGGCATCGCGCGTGACGTGATCTTCAGCCGCAAAGTGCTCGACGAGATCCTGCAGACCGGCGGGTGGCTGGCCGGCAACCCGTCGCCGGTAGAACGGGACAAGATCGTCGACGGCATCAAGTCGCGGACGCGCATCGTCAACAACCGCGACAACCTCATCACCATCAGCTATTTCGATTCCGATCCCAAGCGTGCCTTCGAGGTTACCCGCGCGTTCGGCCAACTCTTCATCAGCGAGAGCCTGGCCTCGAAGCAGCGCGAAAGCCGCGAAGCCTATGAATTCATCAACAGCCAGGTCGAGGCGTACCGCACCAAGCTCACCGACGCGGAAGACAAGCTGAAAGCCTATCGTGACGCCAACCCCGACGCGCGGCCCGGCAGCGAGATCGACACCAATGCGCGGATCAGCCAGTTGCGCACGCAGATCGAAAGCAACCGCATGGACTACATGCAGAAGCAGTCGCAGGCGGCAGCGCTGTCGTCGCAGTTGAGTGGCGAATCCGAGGTCAATGCGGTGCAGACCGTAGGCGGGATCTACCAGACCCAGCAGGCCGACCTGCAGGCCCAGCTCGATACCTTGCGCCTCAACTACACCGAGGATTATCCGGACGTGGTGCGGCTGCGTCACCAGATCGAAGATCTGCGCAAGCAGGCCAGCTCGGCGGCTGCGCAGCGCCCGGTCGGCGGTGCCTTGCCGCTCGACCATGCGGTGACGATGAATCCGGTCTACCAGCAGATGCGCCTGCAACTGGCCGCCGTGCGCAGCGATGCCGCGGCGAGTGCCGCCCGCGTCGGTGCCAGTGAGGCCATGCTGCAAGCCGAACTGGAACGCAGCAAGCGCATTGCGAATTCCGAGAACGTGACGGCGGAGCTGACCCGCGATTACACGGTCAATCGCGACGTTTATCAGGACCTGCTGAAGCGCCGCGAGAATGCGCGCGTGTCGATGAACCTCGATGCGGAGCAGCGTGGTCTGACCTTCCTCGTGCAGAACCCTGCGGTCATGCCGCTGGTGCCGTCGGGCCTGCGTTTCATGCACTTCGGGCTGGCCGGTCTTGCCCTCTCGCTCGCGATTCCGTTCGGCCTGCTGTTCGCCCTGGCGCGCTTCGATCCGCGCGTGCGCTCGGTGACCCAACTGGAACGCGCCACCGGCTTCCCCGTGCTCGCCACCGTGCCGTTCTATCCCACGCCGCGCGACCGTCGCCGCGAACAACTGCACAACACGATGCTCGTGCTGATCGTGGCCGGCGTCGGCGCGGTGTACCTGCTGGTCTTCTGGCTGCGAATGAAGGGCTGACGATGAACAAGATGGCTGCCGACAACATCGAAATCGGCGACGTGGTCGCCCCGCATCACGCCGACCCGCACACCGCGAACCATTCGATTGCGCGGATGCGCGAGGAGGGCGGCGCGCTGGCGCCGATCGACTGCGAGCGAAAGCGGCTCATTCACCGCGAGGAATCGGTACGCCAGCAATCCGACGCGTTTCGCGGCATCCGTACCCGCTTGCTGGAAATGGCGGGGGAAAACAACTTCGTGACGCTGGTGGTGGCGGTCAGCCCGCGGTCCGGCGGTAGCTTCGTCGCGCGCAATCTCGCCACCGCGTTCGCCTTCGACGAATCGAAGACGAGCCTGCTGGTGGATTGCAACCTGCGCTATCCGAACCAGCACAAGGCGTTCGGTGTCGAACCGCGCACCGGCGGCTTGATCGACTTTCTCGAGCATCCGTCGCGCGGCATCGCCTCGATCATGTACCACACGGGTGTGCCGCGCCTGCGGCTGATTCCGGCCGGCAAGTCGCGCGAGAACAGCGGCGAGTACTTCTCCTCGTTCCGCATGCGCGCCGTACTCGATTCGCTGCGCTGCCGTTATTCGGACCGCTATCTGTTTCTCGACGGGCCGCCGGTCAAGGGCTCGCCGGATGCCCGCATTCTTTCGGACCTAGCCGACTTCGTGGTCCTGGTTGCGGGCTACGGCCGGGATACGCCCGCCACGATCAACCAGGCCGTTGCCAATTTCGACCCCGCGAAGCTCGCCGGGGTGGTGTTCAACCAGTCGCCGTGAGCGCGGCACTTCGCCTCGCGGCAGGCAGGTCGCGATGGGGGAGGGACAGGGGAAGTATCATGCCCGCATCGTCCAGGCTCACCCGCGCCATCGTGCTCGGGCTCGCATCGGCACCCGCCGCGGCGTTCGGAGGGACACTCGATTACACGCTCTACGCCGGCCTCGAGCACAGCAACAATATCGCGCTGTCGTCGGATCAGCCCCTCAGCGAGAACGTGCTGACGCCGGGTGCGACCTTTCAGTACCTGCAGACCGGCTCGACGTTCCAGGCCAACGTGCTGGGCACCTTCGAATACCGCAAGTATCTCAACAATCACTTCTCGTCCCAGGCGCAGACCGAACTGGCCGGGCAGGGTAACTGGACCATCGCTCCCGACCGGCTCGATCTGTCGATCGAGGACTATGCCGGCGTGCAGCCGGTGGACCAGCTTGCCAGCAACTCGCCCGGCAACCAGCAGCAGACCAACGTGCTGGTGGTGGGGCCGACGCTGCGCATGCGCTTCGGTGAGGCGGCCCGCGGTCAGGTCGAACTGCGCTACATCAACAGCTATGCGTCGAAGACCGACGACTTCGACTCGTCGCGAGGGCTGGCGGCGTTCCGGGTCTACCGTGACCTGTCGCCGTTGGAACAGGTCTCGGCCAACGTCGAGTTCCAGCGCATCGATTTCAGCAATCAGCCGAGCGATGCCAACTACGATCGCAAGGAAGCCTTCGTGCGCTACACCAGCACGCTGGCGCGATTCGACGCGGACGTGCTGGTCGGCGGTACGCGGCTGTCGTTCGACAGCGGCCGCGATCTCTCGGCCCCGTTGGCGCGCTTGCGCATTGGCTGGCAGCCCACACCACGCAATGCCTTCACGCTCAGCGGCGTGTATCAATACGCCGATGCGGCGCAGGATGTCATTACGGCACCGGGTGTCTACGGTGTCGGTACCACGTCGGACGGTGTGCAGCCGATCGATCCGTTCGCCGGTACCGGGGGCCTCGGGCGTGGCAACGGCACAGGCATCGGCGTCGGCAGCGCGGTCATCGGATCGCAGGTCTACAAAGAGCGTCGCCTCGACGCCACCTGGAACTGGCGCTCGGAGCGCCTGACGCTGACCGTCGCCCCGGGCTTCAGCAAGCTTCGCTACATCGGCGACCGTACGTTCGACCAGACCGATCACGGCCTCAGCGTGGGCCTCGGTTATCGCTTGCAGCCGACGCTCACCCTGACCGGCTTCGCCACACTGGACCGGCTGACGTACGACCGCATCGACCGCAAGGACACGACCGTGCGACTCGGCCTCGATCTCGGCCAGCAATGGAACCGGCACTGGAGCTGGCACGCCACGGTGGCCCGCGAGCGGCGCAACAGCGACGCGGTGGGACAGGATTATCGCGAGACGCGGTTCTTCATCGGCGTGGTCTACCGGAGATGAGCATGCATCCTGACGCGGAATTGCCGTTCTTCTTCGGTGCCGACGGTGGTCTGTTCGGCATGTATCACGCGCCGACGCTGCCCGCACGACGTGCCGTGCTGATGTGCCCGCCACTGGGCCAGGACCTGATCCGTTGCCATCGCGTCTACCGGCAGTTGGCGCAGGCGTTGATGGCACAGGGGCTCGCGGTGCTGCGCTTCGACTATCACGGTACAGGCGACTCCGCGGGCGACAGCGTACACGTCGATTGGGACCGTTGTGTCGCCGACACGGTCATCGCGGCCGATGAGCTGCGTCGACGCGCCGGTGTGGAACGCGTGGTGGCCTTCGGCGCCCGACTGGGCGGCAGCATCGCTCTTTGTGCCGCATCGCGCGCGCGCTTTGCCGAAGTGATCGCATGGGATCCCGTGCTGGACGGCGACGCATATGTTGCGGCGCTCGATGCCATGCAGGCGGCGTTGCGCGAGGACGCCGATCGCTTCACCCGGCCGCGCAGCCATGCCGACGTGGCCGAGCAGTGGCTCGGCTTCGATGTCGGTGCCGCGCTTCGCGAGCAGTTGTCTACGTTGCGCGTGGCCTCGGCAGACGTCCCGACGATGGTGCTCGATTCCTTGCCTGTCTCGGCAGAACCGCGCTGGGAAGCGCTGGTGTCCTCGCGCGGTCGCGTGGCCGCGCTGTCGCCGCCCACGCCGTGGGACGACCTGCGTCGACTGGAGACCGCCATTCTCTCCCAACCCCTGATCCAGGCCGTCAGCGGCCGCTTGAAGGAGACGGCGTAATGCGCGAGGAAGCCCATCGCTTCGGTCGAGGCCGTCACCTGGTTGGTGTCGCTGGTTTGCCCGATACCGAACCGGGCGAGACGGGCGTCATCGTGCTCAATGCGGGGCTGGTCCATCGCATCGGACCGTTCCGGCTGCATGTGGAACTGACCCGTCGACTCAACGCTTCCGGCTATCCGACGCTTCGCTTCGATCTCTCGACGCTCGGCGACAGCAGCGCGACGGGCGGTGGACAGACCCGCACGCAGCAGGTGTGTGCGGACGTGGATGACGCGATGAAGCTGCTCGCCGAGCGCGCCGGCTGCACTCGCTTCGTGTTGTTCGGCCTGTGCTCCGGCGCGCAGAACGCGCACATCGTCGCCGCGACCGACCCGCGCATCTCAGGGGCGGTGTTTCTCGACGGATATGCGTATCGCACGCTCGGTCATCGCTTGCGCCATTACCTGCCGCGTCTTACCGACCCGGAACGTTGGGCGCGCATGCTGCGACCCGGCGCGGCCAACGGTGAGCGCGAGGCCAAACCGGCCAGCGAACCCGTCTTTGCGGTGGCGCCGGCGCCACGCGAGGAAGTCATCGCGGATTTTGCCGGCATGGTCTCGCGGGGCATGAAGCTCTATCTGGTCTATTCCGGCGGCATCAGCGCCTACTTCAATCACGCCCGGCAATTCCGCGAATGCTTTGGACGGGTGATGAAGCATCCCGCCGTGACGACGCGCTACATCGCTGAGGCCGATCACACCTACATCCTCACCGGCGACCGGGCACGTCTCCTCGATGGCGTCGGCGGCTGGCTCACGCGCCATTTCCCACCGGCACTCGCCCGGAGTCATGCATGAACTCGGTCCTCGTCACAGGCGGCGCCGGTTACATCGGCAGCCATACGGTGCAGCAACTGGTCGAGCGCGGTGATCGCGTCGTGGTGCTCGACAACCTCTCCACCGGGTTCCGCGAGGCCGTCCACGGCGCGGTCCTGATCGAAGGGGACGTGGGCGACATGGATCTCGTGTCCCGCGTGCTGGAAGCGCACCGCGTGGACGCCGTGTTGCACTTTGCGGCACACACCGTGGTGCCGGAGTCGGTCAGCGATCCGCTGAAGTACTACGGCAACAACACCTGCAATACGCGTAACCTCCTGGCGTGCTGTGCACGCGCGGGCGTGGACAAGTTCATCTTTTCGTCCACGGCTGCCGTCTACGGAACGACCGAGGCCGGTGTCGCCGACGAGAACACCGTGACACGGCCCATCAATCCTTACGGCACATCGAAGCTCATGTCCGAGACGATGCTGCGCGATTGGTGCGCCACGGGCGCGATGCGTCATGTGATCCTCCGCTACTTCAACGTGGCCGGTTGCGACCCGTCGGGCCGGATCGGTCATTCCACGCCGCAGGCGACGCTGCTGGTCAAGGTGGCTTGCGAGCACGCCGTGGGCAAGCGGCCCTGCATCTCCATCTACGGCACGGACTACGACACGCCGGATGGCACGGGGGTGCGCGATTTCATCCACGTGGAAGATCTCGCCGCGGCACACCTGCGCGCGCTGGATTATCTGCGCGGCGGTGGCGATTCGCTCACGCTGAATTGTGGCTACGGGCATGGCTACAGCGTCCGCGAAGTGCTGGACGCGGTGGCGCGCGTAGCCGGCCATCGCCTCAATGTGGTGGAGCTACCGCGCCGTCCTGGTGATATTCCCAGCCTCATCGCGCGCAGCGATCGCCTGCGCGAGGTGCTCGGATGGACACCGCGCTACGACGATCTCGACGTGATCGTGGGAACCGCGCTCGCGTGGGAACACCACCTGGCTGGCAGCGACGTCCGCGCTGCGTCGGTGGCATGAACGCGAGCGTGACCTTGCGCGCCCGACGTCGGCGTTACCACGTCCTGGCGGCGGCCGACGTCGCGCCATCGACCGCGTCGCGTCATGTGCTTGTCGTGCTGGCTTGCCTGCTTGCCCTGGCCTTTGCGGCATGCCCTCTCGTTGGCGACGCATCGCCCGCGAAGACGGCCGCGAATACGACCTTCGAGGTTCACCGATTGGCGGGGAAGGGCGACGATCTTCCTGTGACGGTGGGCATCCCGTTTCCGCCCGGCCTTCTTCACGACGCCGCGCAGGTGCGCATCCTCGACGCCAAGGGGCATGAGGTGGCGGCGTCTGTGACCGCCAGTCTCACCTGGCACGTGGGCCCCGGCGGTATTCGCGCGGTGCGCGTGCAGTTTCATGGACCGCCCGGCGTCTATCGGTTCGCGTTCGATGCACCGCGCACGATGCAGGCGCATGCGTGGCCCTATGGCGAAGGGTTGATCGACGGTCGCCCGGCGGCCCTCGCCACGCTCACGCCCGCATGGCTGACGGCATCGCTGATCGCCGGTCCGCAGTCGGTCGCGTCGCGCGACGAAGCCTATGCGCGCTATGTGGATGCCCAGTTCCACTGGGCCCGAGCCTTGCCCAAGGATGACCCCACGGCATGGCTGTTCGATCGTCCGTCGACCCTGTTCAAGGCGTACGTACGCACCGGCCGTGCCGACTATCTCGAAGCGGCCGAGATGAGCTATCGCTGGTACATGGCCGGCATCAAGCGTGATGGTCTCCCTGTGAGCCCTTCCTGTGGCGGTGGCTGGCTTCCCGACGGCAAACCGTGCGACGTGAAGTACGTCTACATCGAGCCGATCCTGCTCGCCGTGGCACTGACCGGCGACGCCTCGATGCACGATGCCGCCACGGTGGGGAAGATGGCGGACCTTTGGCAAAGCGGCGGCTGGAACGGGCCGCCCGGGCCGTATCGCCACCCCAAAGACTATTTCACCGAGCGGCTGGCGGGTCTGGGGCTGCTCGAGACCGTGGCTGCTTTCGAACTCACCGGCGATCCGCGCTACCGCGAACGCATCGACGCACGCGTGGGTTGGTTGTACGAGCATCAGCGAGCGAATCCCGACGGCCTGGGCAACGACGGCTCCTGGCGCAACAGTTGGAACGTTCACGAGAACGATCCGAACGGCAGCGGTGACGTGCGCGGCAGTTCGCCCTGGATGAGCGAGAACATCATCGATGGTCTCTGGCACGCGTGGCTGGTGACAGCCGATCCGCGCATTCCTACGATGATGACGGGCTTCGGTCGCTATCTTGAAACGTACGGCTGGATCGACCCGAAGCTACTGGTACCGCCGCACGACTGGCGCAACGGATGCTCCGGACCTCATGGATTGATCGCCTGGTACTGGTCGTCGGCACACGCGAGCACCGAAAGCCTGAGCGCCATCCAGGAAAGCGAGGGCTGGTACAGCGACGGCCATGACGTGGAACTCGGGCTGCCGATCGCCGCCGCGTGGTATTTCGAGAAAGATCCCACGCAGGCGGCGGCGCTCAAGCGACGCTTCACCGGGTTGGCGTCCTCGTACAGCACGGAGTGCGCCGCCATCTCCGACACCGCGCGACGCTTCAACTGGAACAACCGCGGGGCAGGGGTGGCGCAGTGGATGATGGCGCAGCCGGCGGGTATCGGCGCGCATCCGGTCGCGGGGGTGTCGCGATGAACCGTCGTCTCGCCGTATTACGCAGTGTCGGTATCGTCACGGTGTCCACGTACATCGAGTACGCGCTCGGGCTGTTGATGAGCGTGTGGATCGCGCGCTCCCTCGGTCCCGCGGACTTCGGCCGTTATGCGTTCACGATATGGCTGTGCGGCTGGTTGATCGTCTGTTCCAACCATGCACTCACGACCTCGTCGACGAAGTTCATCGCCGAAGCCGATGGCATGGGCGATCCCCATCTGGGCTCGCATCTTGCCGCGCGCTTCTCGCGCATCCAGACGGTCAGTTCCGCCATTGTCATCGCCTTGTTCGTCGCCGTGGCCTGCGTTGTCCGCCCATCGGAATGGGAAGGCTCGCTGTTGCCGGTCATGGCACTGGTGGTCGTCGCGGTGGTGGCGAAGGCGAACTACGCCATGCTCGTCGCCATCGGCAAAGGCCAGGAACGCTTCGAACCCGAGGCCATCGCGACCGTCATCGGCGGTGTCGTGGGCATGCTGTTGGTGCTTGCGGCCATGTTGATTCATGCAGGTCTGGTCTCCTTCGTGGCCCTGTTCACGCTGGCCTGCCTTCTGCTTAACGTCATCAACCGCCTCGCCTACCGCCACTACTGTCGCCCCTATGCGGCGGGTGCCATCCCGCCGACCGTGGCGAAGCGGGTGAACCGCCATTTGCGCCTGACCGCGGGTCTCGTGCTCATGGGCTCGTTTCGTGCGGGAACGATCGAGGTCTTTCTGCTCACGACATTCACCGGTTCGGTGGCGGTGGGCTATTTCGCGATTGCCGGCACGCTGACTCGCGGCGCGGTGCAACTGTTCTCGGTAGGGCTCACCTCGACGTTGCTTCCCTACATGGCGAAGACCTTCGGTGAGAGCGGCACCGCGCGCGCCGCGCGCTTTCTTTCCGAGGCCACACGTTTCTACTGGGCAGTCGGCGTCGCCATCGCGGGGCTGGGCATCGTCACCACGCCGGAGATCGTGCGCCTGATGTATGGCACGCGGTACGTCGATGCCATTCCCGCCATCGAGGCCACCCTCGTGCTCGGTGGTCTGCTGCTGATCGGCAACGGCATCGCCGCGTTCCAGACCGTGGTCGATCGCCAGGATGACCGCATCCGCATCGCGGTGGTCGCGCTGGTCGCGAACCTCGTGCTCGGTGTCGCACTCGTACCCCCGCTGGGGCTGGCCGGCGCCGTGCTCACCTACGCGGGTACGCGCATCGTGGAAATGGCGCTCGCCATCCATTACCTGCGCAAGGCGACTAGCGGCGCTTTGCCGATCGCGGCGATGTCGCGCCTGTTCGCCGTGGGTCTCGTCGCCACGCTGGCCGCCTGGGCGGCGACCGCTGCCACGCCGTCGCGGCTCGGTTTCCTCGTCGGCGCGGCCACGTTCGTTGCCCTGTACGTGCCGGGAAGCCTGCTTGTTCGCTACTGGACGACGGACGACGTCCAGTTGATGACCGGACTCGGTCGCCGTCTGGGGCCACCCGGCCGCGTGCTCGTGCGCGTGCTGCACGCCATCCATCCACCGGTCGCGAAGGCCAGCCCATGAGTTACGTCTGTTCGATCGTCGAGAACCTGGACGCGCTGCACGCGTGGCGCGACGAGCTCGCTCGCGTGGCCGAACGACCGGGCGCCGCGAGCGGCATCGTGCAGCATCCCGACTGGATCGCCTTCGAGGTGACCAGCCGGCACGACGGCACCGTGCCCCATGTGGTGGTGGTGCATGACGGCCATGGGCATGTTGCAGGGTATCTTCCGTTGCTCGCCATCGACCACACGGCGCGGTTGGACATCGCCGGTCGTCGGGTTCGCCTTTACCGTGGGGCGGCACTGCGGCTGCTCGGTACCGGTGTGGTGGCGACCGAGGAGGATCGCGCCACGGTCGAGCGAACGGTGGCGCGGCAACTGGCGGCCAACCGCGAGATCCGCGTCGTGCGCGTGCAGGAGGCGGACCTGCCAAACCGCTTCGCGATGGCGTTATCGGCGCAGGCTGGCTTCCGTATCGTTGCGGCGCATCTGCTCGATCAGGTGCACTGGTCGATCGACCCGCAGGCCTCTTCGGAAGCCTGGCTTGCGGGCATGGACAAGAAGAAGCGCGCCGATCAGTTGCAGCGGGTCGGTCGTGCCTATCGCAAGCTCGGTGGCGATGCTGCGCTGCATGTCTTCGACCGCGGCGAGGACATGGCACGTTATTGCCGTCTGATGAACGAGGTGTATGCACGCACCTGGCACCATGACGATCTGCCGATCGACTGGGAGCTGCCGGAGCGCGTGGCGCTGTTCCGACGCCTGGCGGACGCGGGCCACCTGATCGGTCACGTGGTGGTGCGCGACGGGCGGCCGCTGGCCTACGTGCATGGCTACCGCATCGGCGGCACCTATCTCGTGGACGACCTCGGCTATGACGAGGACGTGGCGAAGGTGGGCATCGGTTCGGTGGCGGTGTTCCAGGCCGTGCGCCAGTTGATCGACCGCTTTCCGGGCGAACGCATCAGCTTCGGCTACGGCGACAACCAGTACAAGCGCCTGCTCTCGACACGCGCCGAACCCTGCGGTTCGCTGTATGTGATTCGCTCCACGCCCGTCACGGCGGGGTTCCACGCGTACGCGCCGATGCGCTGGCTCTATCGCACGCTGCACCGCGCGCGTCGTGAGTTGCGCGACCGGCGGCCCGTGACCTCGTAGCGGTCGCCCTCGGCCGAACGGTCTAGGCTCCGGTCTTATAGGCGCGGCGGCAACGGGGGAGCAAGCTGGTTCGTATGTCGTCCGCGGAAGGCTTTGCCATGAACACCCAGGTCGTGACCCCTGTGTACCAGGATGCGAAGGCCGGCTTGCCGTTGGTTCGTTCATGGCTCGAAGCGCGCTACAAGCGCCGGTTCTTTGCGCACCGCGCGTTGACCCATCATCTGTATCGCGGTGTGTTCCGCAGCTTCGACGAGGCGCAGGCGAGCATTCCCGAGGCGAATACCGTTGGCTACGACAACAGCGAGTCCGCCGAACTTTATCGCGAGCGCACACGCCGGGTCTTCATCAACGACTACCCCATGATGTACTGGCTCGGCCGCTGGCTCGCGGAGGGTGCGCGCCGCGTGTTCGACATTGGCGGACACATTGGCATTGCCTACTACGCGTACCAGAAATACGTGGCGTATCCGCAGGGTCTGCGCTGGACGGTCATGGATGTGCCCGCGGTGAACGCAGCCGGCGAGCAGTGGGCGCGCGAGCACGATCCGCAGCGCCGCCTGGACTTTGCCGCGGACATCGCCCAGGCCTCCGGCGCCGACGTGCTGTTTGCCGCCGGGTCGCTGCAATACCTGCGCTATGCGCTGGCGGAGGCGCTGGCGGGTATGCCGCACCGGCCCCGGTTTCTTCTGCTGAATTCCGTGCCGATCCATATGCGGGAGTCGTATTTCACGGTGCAGAACATCGGCACCGCCTGCTGTCCCTACCGGGTTACGGCCGAGCGGGAATTCCTGGGCGGGCTCGCGGCACTGGGCTACGAGCTGCAGGACCGCTGGGAGAACCAGCAACGCAGTTGCACCGTGCCGTTCCACCCCGATCTCTCGCTCGACCGGTATTTCGGTTTCGCCTTTCGCGCGGCCGGCGCGCCGCACCCTTAGGCGTTCACGGCGCGACGAGGTCGCCGGTCTCCGCCTTCGCCTTGTCCTTGCGATGCAGCAAGGGATGGGCGAACACGGCGCCAAGAATGATGGCAACGCCCACGTAGAAACTCCAACCGAGTTCGCGTTGCTCGCCGAGCAGCGGAATGGCGAGCACGATCGCGTACACCGGCTCCAGATTGGTGACCATCTGCGTCGCGAACGCCGAAAGGTGGCGCAACGCGGTGAGGGCGAGTACGAAAGGCAGCAGCGTGCAGCCGAAGGCGAGCACGAGAAGCAGCACGCCGTCGTGCAGGTCGGGCACGACAAACGCAGGCGTCACGAAGAACGGCGCCAGCGCCGTGAGGAACAGCGCGCCCGTACCCAATTCCACGAAGGTGACGGTCAGTGCATCGGCATGCTCGATGAGCCGCTTGTTCCAGGCGCTGAAGAACGCCACGAACACGGCGGACAACACGCCTACCGCAAGCCCCAGCCGCATGTCGCCGGGAAGGCCTCCCGCGACCAGTGCCACGCCGGGGACCACGGCAGCGCCGACCAGCAACTCCCGGGGATCGAAGCGGCGCCCGGTCACCCAGGGTTCGACCAGCGCGAGAAACACGGGGCACAGCGCGATGCAGGTCGCAGCGACCGAGGCGTTCGCCAGCTTGATCGCGCCATAGAAGGTGAGCCAGTGCAGGGCGACGATCACGCCGATGCCGGCATAGGAGAACAGCAGCCGGGACGGCATCGCGCGCAGTCCGCGCCACACCCGCGGCACCAGCAGCAGCGTGCCGGAGACCAAGAGCATGCGCCACCAGACCAGCGGCAGCGCAGGCAGGACGATCAACTTGCCGAGGATGGCGGTGAAGCCCCAGAGCAGGACGCAGAAGTGGATTTGCAGGTGAGCTTTGCGGGACGGCGACATGCCGCGAAGCTTGCCCGAACGGCGCGGGCTTGGACAGCACCGCGCCGTAGCGATCGGGCAGGGCGTGCGTTATTTTGCGTTCGCCTTGGGCGGCGCCTTGCGCAGGTCGTCCAGCAAGGGCTTGCACTGCGTCGCGTCCGCCTGGCCGCTTTCGGGTACGGCCAGGGCGGCCAGTGCCGCCACGGGAGCCGCGAACACGGCCAGGGCCACGGCGCCGCCGCCACGCAGGATCAGCGGCCCGGCATGCACGCCGGGGGCCGGGTTCTTGAACGTGCCATGCACGTACAGCGGCGAGCGCAGCGAGAAGATCCGGAAGCCCTTGGTATGCGGCACGACATCGAGGTCGAGCTTCTCGTCGCGGAAGTTGATGTTGCCCGTGACGTTGATCAGTGCCTTCTCGGTGTCGAACGCGAACAGCCGCGAATCCATGATGCCGTTGGTCGAGACGAGATCGGCGGCCATGCAGTTGATCTTCACCACCTCGTCGCCGAACAGCTTGTTCACTGCGTAGCTGCCGACATTGAGGCCCGCCAGCTCCAGCAGCGAACTGCTGATCGCGCCGTCGTCGATCAGCAGCTTGACCTCGCCATTGAGGGTACCCAGCAAAGCGGCGGGCGAATTGCCCGTCGCCGTGAGGGAGGCGTCGCCGTTCAACTCGCCAAAGCTCGTCTGCATCGGCGCGAACGTGGGGAATAACTGTTTCAGCTTGAGATGGCGTGCGCCCAGGTTGAAACCGCCCTTCATCGGCGTCCGCGATCCGTCGAGCTTGATATTGCTGCCGACGGTACCGCCCGCCACGCCGAATTTGAGCGGGTCCAGCGTCAGCACGGCATCCTGCATGATCAGATGGGTGGACAGGTTGTCGATCGGCAGCCGTTCGCCGTGGACGATCTTGACGCCGGTAAAGGTCACGTCCGCGTCCATGGCGTTCCAGCGGTCGGTCTTGAACGGCTCGACCGGCAGCACCTTGTCGGCGGGCTGGGCTACCGCGTCGCCGCGTTCCGCCTTTTCCTTGTCGGAGCCGCCGCCGATGAGTGGCGCGAGGTCGCTGAACAGCAACTGGTTGGACTTGAGGCTGCCGCTGAGCTTGGGCCGCGCCCCACGCGTGTCGTAAACGAGGCTCCCGCCGAGATCGCTGCCACCGACGCGGCCGCTGAAGTTTTCATAGGTGTAGACGCTGGCGCCCTTCTTGAGGTTTGCCCGCAGATGGCCCTCGGTGGCGAACGGCGGCGTGTCCGGCAGGGTGACGCCGGTGAGGTCGTACAGGTGCGACATGCTCGTGCCTGAGAACCACAGGCGCACGTCGAGGGCGCCCATGTTCAGTGGATCGGTAAGCGTGCCGACGAAGGCGATATGCGTGTCGCCGAAACGCGCGTCGGCCTGTACCGGGAACGGCTTGTCGGCATCGCGCAACGCAAGCACGCCGCCCGTGCGCGCCTTGGCCGAGAGCGTGGCTTGCTTGTAGGTGCCCTTGGCATCCCAGGCGAAATAGTAGACCTGCTGCTTCTTTGTGGTGTCCTGCCGGTCCTTCTCGTCAGCGTCGGTCTTTGCCATGGCTTTCGCGCTGGCGCCGGTCGTGCGCTTGGCCTGCGCTCGCGCATCGGTTTCCTGCTGCGCCATGATCTCGTCGAAGGGAATGCCCTTGCCGAGCGGCGTCACGTCGATGCCCATCGTGATCCGGTTCATGGCATCGGTGAGGTCGATATGGCCCTTGTCGAAGGCGATGGCGTTCAGTTCGAGCTGCCATTCCGACGGACCGGTGCTCTCCGGCAGCTTGAATGTCCAGGTGTTGTCGCCATTCTTCGTGCGCTCCAGCGCCACATTCGGCTGGCCGAGGCGGACTTCCGGAATCACGATCCGATGCGCGATCAACGGGAAGGGCGAGAGCCGGAATTCCACCGTGTCCAGCGTCGCGAATTGCGGGTTCTTGGCCCAACTGGGGTTGGACACGCTGATGTCGCGCGCCGTGAAGTGCGGCCAGGGGATCCATCCGACCAGGCCGCTTTCGCCGGGTTCGCGCGACCAGTGTGCCGAGAGGTCGCCGCGGATGGCGAAAGGCCGCCCGATCGCCTCGGAGACCTTTTCGTTGATCGTGGGCTTGAGCCGGTTCCAGTCGAAAAAGGCGATGAACAACACCACTGCCACAATGAGCAGAACGAGTATCCCGACCAACCAAGCCACGATTTTCCTGCCGCGCCGCATCAAGCTACTCCCATAGCACCATCGCCCATAGGGGTAACCCGAGCGCCGCCAAGGTTATGTGTTCATGCCTGCCAGTAGCCGGTTGCCTTGACGAAGTCCTTGTCGATTCCGCGCCTTTCCACCAGCAGGGAACGCAGGGCACGGGCCCGTCCGGATTCCGTGGCGACCCACCAGAAGGTGTCGCCCGGAGGCAAGGGCAGCGACGCCAGTGCTTCGTCGAGGCCGGGCGATTCGCCTGCGACGAACCAGCGGACATCGCGCTGCAGCACCTGGCGTTCCTCGTTCGACGGCACTTCGACGAGCACGGTCATGGGGATCGTTTCGGGCCATTCCTCCAGCCAGCGACCGATGGCGGGCAGGGCGGTGGCATCGCCGACGATCACGTAGTGGTCGAAGTCGCGCGGCACGATCATCGAACCGCGCGGCCCGCCCACGCCCAGACGGTCGCCCACGGTGGCGTGCTCCGCCCAGGTGGATGCGGGGCCCTCGCCGTGCAGGACGAAGTCGATCTCCAGTTCCTGGCGTGCTGCGTCGTACCGGCGCGGGGTGTAGTCGCGTGATGGCGACGGTTCGACGCCTTCGGGGTAGACCGGGCCTTCCGGGCCCAGCGTCGGCAGGTTCAGCGCGCCGTCCGCTACGGGAAAGAACAGCTTCACGTGATCGTCCGGCGAGGCGGATACGAAGCCATGCAGGTCGTCGCCCGCGAGGGTCACACGCACCATGTGCGGCGTGAGCCGAACCACGCGAACGACCTGCAACCGGCGCATCTTCAGCGGGTGACGAACCCGTACGATGGCATGCCGGTCGCTCATCCCTGGCGCTCCCCCACCGCCTTCGCGGTTGCCTCGATCAGCTTCGCCACCCGACGAGCCTCGTCGTCGTCCCAACTCTTGTGGTGATTCATGAGCTGGTGCTTCAGCGCGTGCATCGCTTCGCGCACAGGGTTCGGCACGCTCATCCGGCGCATGTGCCGGGACATGACCTGCAACCGTTCGGTCAATGCTTCCAGGGTGTCGCGGTTCTCGGCAAGGAACGCGCGACCCTCGTCGGTGATCGCATAGAGCTTCTTGCCGCCGGTCTCGGCTTCGACGCGTGCATAGCCGAGTTCTTCGAGCATGGTCAGCGTGGGGTAGATGGCGCCGGGGCTCGGGCTGTATTGGCCCTCGAACATTTCTTCGATCGTCCGGATCAGTTCATAGCCGTGGCGCGGTTGCTCTTCGATAAGGGCGAGCAACAGCAGGCGCAGGTCGCCCGTACCGAACATGCGGCCGCCGAAACGACCGCCGCCGCGCCCACCCCGCATGCCGTCGCGGTCGTCGAAGCCGAACGGGCCGCCCCCGCCGAAGCGCCCGCCCCGGCCGATGGCCTGCATGGAGTCCATGAAGTGGTGCCTGGCGTGATGGAAAAAGTGCATGGTGGTTCTCCGATATATCGTACGTAGTGGTCGTACGATATATCTTAAGAAACACTCTTTGCAACTCCTTTTTTGTTTTGTGGGAGCCGCCATGGCGGCGAGGGAACCGCCTCACGGCTACACCGCTTCGTCGGCTTCTCGCCGCCGTGGCGGCTCCCACAACGGCAACTTGAAAGGCCAACAAAGCGGTGTAGCCGCGAGGCAAGCTCCCATCGCCAGCAGGCTGGCTCCCACCGGCAAGATTCCCTCGTCGCCATGGCGGCTCCCACAACACTGCCACCGATGCCTCGAATCAGCCGAAGGTGAACGTGAAGGCGTGGAAGTTCGCCTTGGGGATGCGAATGGTCAGGACGTGGTCCTTGTAGTCTTCGCCGTTGTAGAGCGTGTAGAGCATCGATTTCTGCACCACGACCGGGGCTTGGGGCTTGCCGTCGACGAGCACCTCGACGGTCACCGGGTCGTTGGCGCTGGCGACGATGTGGACCTTCTTCGCCTTGAAGTGCAGGCGGATCTCGCCGGTCGCGCTGACCAGGCTGGCGTTCTGCCGCCCGATCTCCCAGCGGCCGACGAGGGCGAACTGGTTGAGATCCAGGCGCGACGGTGCAGTGAAATCCCGCGTGCCGGTGCGCGCGCCCTCGGGACTCGCGTTGTTCTGGCTGCGGTCGCTGCCGAAGTACATCTCCGGCGAGCCGATCCGGGCGAAATCGGGCGCGTCGGTATCGGTGGCAGGTGCCTTGTCGTCGGTAAGTGGCGGCAGGCCGAGCAACGTGCGGATGGCGTTTTCCATCTCGAGGTAATTGCCCTCACCGAAGTGATGGGCGATCACGTTGCCGCGCTGGTCGACCAGGTATTCCGCCGGCCAGTACTGGTTGTCCCATGCGTCCCAGGTGGCGAGGTCGTTGTCCTGCGCCACGGGATAGTGGATGCCGTAGCGCGCGATCGCGTCGCGGACGTTGGCTTCCTGCTTTTCGAAGGGAAACTCGGGCGAGTGCACGCCGACGACCACCAATCCCTTGTCCTTGTACTGGTCGTACCAGCGGGTGACGTGGGGCAGGGTGCGCAGGCAGTTGATGCACGAGTAGGCCCAGAAATCGATCAGCACCACCTTGCCGCGCAACTGGCGCATGGTCAGGGGCTTGGAATTCTGCCAGGCGGCGATGCCGGCAAACTCGGGGGCCGTCTGCGCGGCGGCGGCCGGGCGGGTCAGGCCCAACGCCGTGGCGGCGAGGACGCAGGCGAGAAGGGCGTTGCGGAACGGGTGGCGCATGGAATCTCCAGGGATGACGTTGTGCCGATAGAGAGACCGGCCCGACGCCCGGCACCTTACACCGGGCGGGTGCGCTAAAATGTGCGTTTGCCAGCCTCGCGAGCCAGCCGCAGCGCCATGACCTCGATCAAGCAGCAAGACCTCATCACCAGCGTCGCCGACGCGCTCCAGTACATCTCGTACTACCACCCGGTCGATTACATCCAGAACCTGTCCGCGGCGTACGAGCGCGAGGCATCCCCGGCGGCCAAGGACGCCATCGCCCAGATTCTCATCAACTCGCGCATGTGCGCGGAAGGCCACCGGCCGATCTGCCAGGACACCGGCATCGTCACCGTCTTTCTGAAAATCGGCATGAACGTGCGCTGGGACGACGCCACCATGGGCGTCGAGGACATGGTCAACGAGGGCGTGCGTCGCGCCTACAACCATCCCGACAACAAACTGCGTGCTTCGGTGCTGGCAGACCCTGCGGGCAAGCGCATGAACACGCGCGACAACACCCCGGCCGTGGTCAACGTGTCCGTGGTGCCCGGCGACAAGGTCGACGTGATCGTTGCCGCCAAGGGCGGTGGCTCGGAAGCGAAGTCGAAGTTCGCGATGCTCAATCCGTCCGACTCGATCGTCGACTGGGTGCTCAAGACCGTGCCCACGATGGGTGCGGGCTGGTGCCCGCCGGGCATGCTCGGCATCGGCATTGGCGGCACCGCCGAGAAGGCGATGCTGCTGGCGAAGGAAGCGCTGATGGAGCCGATCGACATCGTGGACCTCATCGCGCGCGGCCCGTCCAATCGCGCCGAGGAACTGCGCCTGGAGCTGTACGAGAAGGTCAATGCGCTCGGCATCGGCGCGCAGGGCCTGGGCGGGCTCACGACCGTGCTCGACATCAAGGTCAAGGACTATCCGACCCATGCTGCGAACCTGCCCGTGGCGATGATTCCGAACTGCGCGGCGACTCGCCATGCGCACTTCGTACTCGATGGCTCGGGGCCGGTCGCGCTCGATCCGCCGTCGCTGGACGACTGGCCGAAGCTCACCTACGACGCCTCCAAGGGGCGCCGCGTGGATCTCGACACGATCACCCGCGAAGACGTGCAGAGCTGGAAGCCGGGCGAGACGATCCTGCTCAACGGCAAGCTGCTTACCGGCCGCGACGCCGCGCACAAGCGCATGATCGACATGCTCAACCGTGGCGAAACCCTGCCGGTGGATTTCACCAACCGCTTCATCTACTACGTGGGCCCGGTCGATCCGGTGCGCGACGAGGTGGTGGGTCCGGCCGGTCCGACCACGGCGACGCGCATGGACAAGTTCACCCGTCAGATGCTGGAGACCACCGGCCTGCTCGGCATGGTCGGCAAGTCCGAGCGCGGCCCGACGGCCATTGATGCGATTCGCGACAACAAGGCCGTGTACCTCATGGCCGTGGGCGGTGCTGCCTACCTGGTTTCCAAGGCGATCAAGGCATCGCGTGTGTTGGCCTTCGAAGACCTCGGCATGGAGGCGATCTACGAGTTCGAGGTCAAGGACATGCCGGTCACGGTCGCGGTCGACAGCGCCGGTACCTCCGTGCACGAGACCGGTCCGAAGGAATGGCGCTCGAAGATCGGCAAGATTCCGGTCGTCGTGGTGTAACGGGCCGCGCTCTGCGCGGATCGCCAGCAGGCTGGCTCCCACCGTTGGAAGGGTGAGCCAGCCTGCTGGTTGCATCCCCGGGAGGGCGAGCACGCCTTGATCGGGTGGGAGCCAGCCTGCTGGCGATCCTACGAAGCGAGGTGCGGAGCCCTGTTAGCAATCCAGGCCTGCTGGGAACCGCACTGTCGGCACTCGGCTCGGTGGGGGCCAACCTGCTGGCGATCCTACGAAGCGAGGTGCGGAGCCCTGTTGGCAATCCAGGCCTGCTGGGAACCGCACTGTTGGGACTCGGCTCGGTGGAGCCAGCCTGCTGGCGATCCTACGAAGCGAGGTGCGGAGCTCTGTTGGCAATCCAGACCTGCTGGGAACCGCACTGTCGGTACTCGGCTTGGTGGGAGCCAGCCTGCTGGCGATCCTACGAAGCGAGGTGCGGAGCCCTGTTGGCAATCCAGGCCTGCTGGGAACCGCACTGTCGGCACTCGGCTCGGTGGGAGCCAGCCTGCTGGCGATCCTACGAAGCGAGGTGCCAGGTGTGTCTCACGATCTGTTCGTCTTCTTCGGTCTGCATAACGCGCACCTCGAAGGCCCCCATCCAGCCGAGCCCTTCGACGATCGCCTCGCGCGTCACGGCGTCGTTCTCGCCGATGCCGCCGGTGAACACCAGAAGATCGATGCCACCGAGCGACGCCACCATGGCCGCCACGTGCTTGCGTGCCACATGCACAAACACGTCGCGTGCGAGCACCGCTGCAGGGTCATTCGATGCATGCAGCTGGCGCATGTCGCTGGTGCCTCCAGAGAGGCCCTTCAGCCCGGACTCGCGATCGACCAGCAGTTCGAGCCGTCGCGCGTCGTAGCCGCGTTCGCGCATGAGATAGAGCAGCACGCCCGGGTCGAGATCGCCCGGTCGCGTGCCCATGACGATGCCACCGGTCGGCGTCAGTCCCATGGTGGTGTCCACGGATTTTCCGTCGCGTACCGCGCACAGACTGGCACCGTTGCCCAGATGGGCGACGACAACGCGGGACGGTATCGCTGCGCCGAGCTGGCGCACGATCGACTCGTACGACAACCCATGAAAACCGTAGCGTTCGATGCCGCCCTCGCGAAGATCGGCCGGCAAAGGCAGGGTACGCGCCACCGCAGGCATCGTGGCGTGGAAAGCCGTGTCGAAGCAGGCGACCTGCGGCGCGTCGGGAAACGCAGCGCGCGCACGCTTGACCATGTCGACCGCCGCCGGCACGTGCAATGGCGCAAAGGCCCGGGCGTCTTCGAGATGCGCCATCAGCGCATCGTCGATACGCGCATGCGCGCGAATCCGAGGCCCGCCATGCACCAGCCGGTGGCCCACCGCATCCGGTGCCGGCAGCCCGCGGGAGGTCAAAGCGTCCACGATCGCGTCAATGGGATCGGCGCCGGCACCCGGCGCCTCCGTCTGATCCGACAGCAGGGGCTTGCACGTGTCGCCCTCGACCCGATAAAGACCGTATTTGAGGGACGACGAGCCCATGTTGAGGGCCAGCACGTGCCCCATGCCGCTCACGCCGTGGTCTCCGGCGTCCACTGCCAATCGCGTACGTCCGGAAGATCCTGGCCGTGCTCGCTCACGTACAGCTTGTGCCGCTCGATGTCCGCCCAGTAGCGCTGCTCGGCCTTTGCGCGCTCGTCCGCGAGACTCGGCACGCGGTTGATGACGTCGAGGGCGAGCTGGAAGCGATCCATGTTGTTCAACACCATCATGTCGAGCGCCGTGGTGGTGGTGCCTTCTTCCTTGTAGCCGCGCACGTGGATGTTGCCGTGGTTATGGCGGCGATAGGTGAGCTTGTGGATCAGGCCGGGGTAGCCATGGAAGGCGAAGATCACCGGCTTGTCCTTCGTGAACAGCGCATCGAACTGATCGTCGTCCATGCCGTGCGGGTGCTCGTCGGGTGTCTCCAGCGACATGAGGTCCACCACGTTGACCACGCGGATGCGGAGGTCCGGCACGTACTCGCGCAGCAGCATCACCGCCGCGAGCGTCTCTACCGTCGGGGCATCGCCCGCGCAGGCCATCACGACATCGGGATCGTCGCCGCCGCGGCCGGCCCACTCCCAGATTCCGGCGCCGGCCGTGCAATGACGCACCGCGGTCTCCATGTCGAGCCACTGCCAATCGGGTTGCTTGCCGGCCACGATGACGTTGACGTAATGCCGGCTGCGCAGGCAGTGGTCGCTCACCGATAGCAGACAGTTCGCATCCGGTGGCAGGTAGATGCGCACGATCTCGGACTTCTTGTTCGCCACGTGATCGATGAAGCCGGGGTCCTGGTGCGAGAACCCGTTGTGGTCCTGGTGCCACACGTGCGAACTCAGCAGGTAGTTCAGCGAAGCGATCGGCGGACGCCACGACATCTTGCGCGTCACCTTCAACCACTTCGCATGCTGGTTGAACATCGAGTCGATGATGTGGATGAACGCCTCGTAGCACGAGAAGAAGCCGTGTCGGCCGGTGAGCAGATAACCTTCGAGCCAGCCCTGGCACTGGTGTTCGCTGAGCATTTCCATCACCCGGCCTGCGGGCGAGAGGTTTTCGTCCACTGCTTCGGTGCTGGCCATCCACGTCTTGCCGCTGGCCTCGTATATCGCTTCGAGGCGGTTCGATGCGTTCTCGTCCGGGCCGAACACGCGGAAGATCTGCATGTTCTGGCGCATCACCTCGCGCAGGAAGCGTCCCAGTACACGGGTTGCCTCAGCCTTGTGATCGCCGGGCGTCTTCACCTTTTCCGCGAACTCGCGGAAGTCGGGCATGTGCAGCGGCTTCAGCAACAGGCCACCGTTGGCATGCGGATTCATGCCCATGCGGCGGCGCCCGGTCGGCGCCAGCGAGGCGAACTCTTCACGGAAGCGACCGCGTTCGTCGAAAAGTTCCTCGGGCGCGTAGCTTTTCATCCAGCGCTCAAGGATGGCGACGTGTTCGTCGTTCTCGAACTTCGCGATCGGCACCTGATGCGCGCGCCACGTACCTTCCACGGGCTTGCCGTCCACTTCCTTGGGACCCGTCCAGCCCTTGGGGCTGCGCAGGACGATCATCGGCCAGCGTGGTCGCGTCGCCTCGTCGGCGCTGCCGCTGCGCGCCTCCGTCTGGATGCGCCCGATCTCGTCGAGGCACTGGTCGAGCGCCGCCGCGAAGGCCTGATGCATCGGCTCGAACTCGTGGCCTTCCACGAAGTGCGGCTCGTAGCCGTATCCGCGCATGAGATCGCACAGCTCTTCGGGTTCGATGCGTGCCAGCACCGTGGGATTGGCGATCTTGAAGCCGTTCAAGTGCAGAATCGGCAACACGGCGCCGTCGCGCGCGGGATTGAGGAACTTGTTCGAGTGCCAGCTCGTGGCGAGCGCACCGGCTTCCGCTTCGCCGTCGCCGACGACGCAGGCCACGATCAGCTCGGGATTGTCGAAAGCGGCGCCGAAGGCATGCGAGAGGGAATACCCGAGTTCGCCGCCTTCATGGATGGATCCGGGCGTTTCCGGCGCGACGTGGCTCGGAATGCCATACGGCCAGGAGAACTGGCGGAACAGCTCGCGCATGCCTGCCGCGCTGCGGTCGATGTGCGGGTAGACCTCGGTGTACGAGCCTTCCAGATAGGTATGCGCGACGAGGCCGGGGCCGCCATGGCCGGGGCCGATGACGTAGATCATGTCCAGGTCGCGTTCGACGATGGCCCGGTTCAAATGGGTGTAGATGAAGTTGAGGCCGGTGGTCGTGCCCCAGTGACCGAGCAGGCGATGCTTGATGTGTTCCTTGCGCAGCGGCTCGCCGAGCAGGGGATTGTCGCGCAGGTAGATCTGCCCGACGGAAAGATAATTGGCGGCGCGCCAGTAGGCGTGCATGCGGCGCAGAAGGTCGGGCGAGAGCGTCTCGGTCATGGGGACTTCCAGGCGACAGGGGCGCCTGACAGTCTAGGCGCTTCGTGATTCCAGTCGCGTGAAAGAATGCCGCACCCGCTTGGCCTTACTTGGCCTCGCCGACCTCGCGCGTGTTGCGCTCCATGACCTTCATCGCGTCTTCCGACTGCTTGTGTGCGTCCTGGGCGGCGGCTCGGGCCGCTTCGCGCAGGCGCGCTCGCTCGGCCAGTTCACGGGCGACGCGGTCGCTGGACTGCGCTGCGGTCGACGTCGCGGTGGGCGGTGGCAGCGTCGCTGCGGGCGGCGCAGTTACGTTGACGGGTACAGTGGCAGGTGCGGACGCTGCCGGGGCGGCATCGGAGGACGGCGGCGGTACCACGGGCGCGCGACGGTCGTTCATCGCGCGCCAGACGAAGATGCCCAGCAATGCCAGGATGACGACGACCAGCATGATCGGGACGAGGCGCGACATGTCGCCGTCGGACGCACGGCGCACGCGCCTGCTCTTGGCCACCGCACTTGCAGGCAACGCCACGCCCTGAACGGACGTGTCGAGGTGATCGGGCAACCGGAGCATCACGCGCAACACGTCTGCATCGACCAATTGCATGCGCGGTTGGCGTCGCGCCACGGCGCGGGCCTCTGTGCTGAAACGCCCGCGCGTCACGAGCACACCGCGCGTGGCGGCCTCGTTGAGCATGGTACTGAGCAATTCGTTGACGTCGACCAACTGCACTTCGGCGGCATCCCAGTGCTTGCACTGGACGATGACGACCTCGCTGCCGCGATGCAGACGCAGATCGAACCCGCCGCCGAGCTGCTTCAGCGACGTGGGGGGCGTGTGGTACTCCACGCGCCAGCCCTGCTCACGATAGTGTTCGGCGAGCAGGTGCTCGAAGTCGTGCCAGCTCAGCCGGGCCAGTGCATCCGTGCCCGCTGATGGCGTCTGTCGCGCCGAAAACATCAGTCGTAGGTACCTGCCAAGGTAAAAACGCATGATAACCGCTCCGCGCCGTCGAGCCGAGCCGGCACGCTGCCCCGTTCACCTTCATGACGATTGCCGCGTGGCCGGCCTGCCGCTACATTGGGCGATTGCTTCGGGGGAACAGGGTCGTGCAGGTGATCAAGAAGGTAGGTGCCGCGCTGGCGGTAGCGATGCTGTCAGGGTGCGGTGGCAAGACGATGATGGTGAGCGACATGAGCGGCATGGTAGCGGCCAGTCCGGCTTCGCCATGGCTTACGGTGCAGGGCGCGGGGCAGACCGTCGTCACGCTGACCGGGCTCGACACGAAGACGAAGGTGCAGGTGGCGCCCGACCTGGATGCCGTGGTTCAGGCGCAGGTGCGCAGCGCGTTGCAGCCGAAGTATTTCACCGACCTGATCATCAACTGCCGTAGCCTGGAAGTGGGTGTTGCCGCGAAGACCGACGACGACGCGGCGATCACCAACGCCAACCTCGATCTCTCGGTGAGCTGCCGCATCGTCGCGCGCGGGCTCGTCGTTTCGAAGGGCTATCGCGTGCGCCAGTCGTCGCCCATCGATCCGGCGGCACCGCACTTCGATACTTTGCTGCCTGCCTTGATCCGTGGCGCTTCGAACCAGCTAGCCGACCAGTTGTGGACCGACGTGGTCGCGACGGGCGTCAAGCGCTGAACCACACGGCCCGTCGCTGACGCGGCGGGCTCAAGCGTCGGCCGTGGCGCGGGCGCGCAGGTCGTCGCGGCAAGCGAGCAGCCGCTCCTGACTGAACCCCTGGGGCGGCGTGGCAAGCAGCACGGCGTCCGCATCGACCGTGCCGCGCTCCACCATCACGTCCAGCATCGCCAGGCGGCTCGAGGCCAGCAGGGCGCGGCCGAGCGGTGTGCGTGCCCCGGCATCGGCCGGGTCGGCACGTTCCGCGAGCGCCTGGACGACGCGCGACGGGAAGCTCCAATGGCGGGCCGCGTGCAAGGACAGGCGTTCCACCTGCTGCCCCAGTGCCGCGACGAACGGTGCGCTGTAGTCGGGGGTGTCGGGCAAGCCGGTACGCAGCACCTCGCGCAGGATCGCCTGGGCGCCGGTCTGGCTGGCGAGTCCCGCAAGAAACGCCTCGAACGAGTCGCACACGCCCTGACTGAGGAAGATGCAGGCATGGGCGCAGCGCTCGGCATGCTCCCAGAGCCGCTCGCCAGCATGGCGCGTGATTTCGTTCTCGTCGGCGCGCAGGATCGGGCGCATCACCATCTGCATGACCACGCGACGCAGGCCATCGTGGCCAAGCAGGGTGATCGCCTGCGGCAGACCGGAGACGGGGCGGGCGGCGCTGAGATAGGCGCTGTTGGCGGCACGGATGACTTCGCCGACCAGCACGGTGTCGCGGGCGATCTGTTCGGCGAGCGTACGGCTGTCGACGTCGTCGCTGCGCAGGGAGCGCATGAGCTGCGGCACCACAGCGGGCAAGCGGGGCAGGGAACCGACGTCGAAACGTTCGCCACCGAAGGCGTCGCGCACGCGGCGCAGCGTGGCCTGCTCGGCCGGCGACAGACCGCCCTCGCGTGACGGACCGAAGCCGAAGACGAGCCGGTAGAAGCGGTCCTCGACCTCGTCCGGATCGAGTGCGCCGGCCGGAGGCGCGGCGGTCGGCTCGATGGATGCCGCAGGCATGGAAAGCGGCGGGCGCTCGCGCTCGTTGCGCGTGTTCGAGCCGGTGGCACCGAACCACTTCCTGAAGAACCGGCCAATCACGAGAGACGCTCCCGTCGGGGATGGAGACGATGGGCAAAGTATATGCCGCGGCGGGACGGCGGACATCAGCCGTCCGGCCATCTTCTACAATGCGCGCATGGACCTGCAGCCACTCTCGAGCCGTGTCGTGCTGCCGCCTGGCGGCTGGGCCAGCGTGCTCGATTTCCTCTGCGAGCGGTTTCCCGCCGTCGGCCGCGATGCATGGCTCGATCGCATGGCCCGCGGTGTCGTCAGCGTGGACGGTGCGCCCGCGTCGCGCCTTGCGCCTTATCGGCCGGGTGCCGTGGTGACCTATCGCCGCGAAGTGGCGGACGAGCCGCGGATACCTTTCGAGGAGCGCATCGTTCACCTAGACGACGACCTCGTGGTGGCGGACAAACCGCACTTTCTTCCGGTGATGCCGGCGGGGCGTCACGTGGAGGAAACGCTGCTGATGCGGCTGGTGCGTCGGCTCGGCAACCCCGATCTGGTGGCGCTGCATCGCTTGGATCGTGGCACGGCGGGGCTGGTGATGTTCTCGGCGCGACCGTCCAGCCGCGACGCCTATACGCGCCTGTTCCGCGAGCGAGAGATCGCCAAGACCTACGAGGCCCTGGCACCGCCGCTGCCAGGTGTCGCGTTTCCACTGCTGCGCGAGAGCCGCATCGTCAAGGGTGAGCCGTTCTTCCGCATGAGCGAAGGCGCGGGGCCGGCGAACGCGATCACGCGGATCGACGTGCTCGAACGTGGCGAGCGTTACTGGCGCTATCGGCTGGAACCCGTCACCGGCCGCAAGCACCAGTTACGCGTGCACATGGCGGCGCTCGGTGCGCCTATTCTCGGCGATACCGTCTATCCCGCACAGCGTGCGGACCCTGGCGGGTTTGCCGATCCCCTGCGCCTGCTTGCCCGTGCGCTGCGCTTTGTCGATCCGCTGACCGGGCAGGATCGCCACTTTTGCAGCGAGCGTGAGTTGGGGTGAGCGGCCCGAACTCGACCTTTACAGACGCGGAGCGCAAACTATGCGCCTCGCCGCCGCCCATCCCCGGATGACTCCCGCCCCTGGTTTCCGCACCGTTGCCCTGATCATCGCGAGCGCGATGTTCATGGAACAACTGGATGGCACCATCCTCGCCACCGCGTTGCCGGCGATGGCCGAATCGTTCGGGGTGTCGCCGCTGCACATGAGCGTGGCGCTCACGTCCTACATGCTGAGCCTGGCGGTCTTCATTCCCGCCAGCGGGGCGATCGCGGATCGCTACGGGTCGCGCAACGTCTTCCGCGCCGCCATCGCCTTGTTCACGTTGGGCTCGATCCTCTGCGGCGTCTCCGGCAACCTGCCGCTGCTGGTGCTTTCGCGCCTCCTGCAAGGCATCGGCGGCGCCATGATGGTGCCGGTGGGTCGGCTCGTACTGCTGCGTTCCGTGCCCAAGTCGGAACTCGTGTCCGCGATGTCCTGGCTGCTGGTGCCAGCGTTGATCGGCCCGGTGGTCGGGCCACCGCTGGGAGGCTTCATCGTCACCTGGGTGTCCTGGCGCTGGATCTTCTACATCAACGTACCGATCGGCGTGGCCGGCATCTGGCTGGCCTCGAAATACATTCCCGACGTGCGCTTGCCCGACAAGGTGCGCTTCGACACGCTGGGCTTCGTGCTTTCCGGCGTGTCGCTGTCCTGCCTCGTGTTCGGCCTGGAAATGGTCAGCCATGGCGCGAGCTCGGTCGCCGGTTCCACGGTGCTGATCGTCGTCGGCCTGGTCGTTGGCGCGCTCTACGTCGCGCACGCACGTCGCGTGGAGCATCCGATTCTCGATCTCTCCCTGATGCGCTTCACCACGTTCCGGCTATCGGTGATTGCGGGTTCGCTCACCCGCATCACGGCGGGGGCCATGCCGTTTCTGCTGCCGCTGATGATGCAGCTGGGTTTCGGCCTGTCGGCAGCGCACAGCGGCGTGGTCACGTTTGTGTCCGCACTCGGCGCCATGCTGATGAAGGCCACGGCGGCACCGGTGCTGCGCCTGTGGGGCTTTCGCGCCACGCTGGTGTGGAACGGCGTGCTGTCGATGCTGTGCGTAGCCTTGTGTGCCGCGTTCCGCCCCGACTGGCCGTTGTGGACCATCTACACCGTGCTGTTGCTGAGCGGCTTTTTCCAGTCGCTCCAATTCAGTGCGTACAACACCGTGGCCTATGCCGACGTACCCAGCGAGCGGTTTTCGAGCGCCACGAGCTTCTACACCACCTTCCAGCAATTGATGCTCTCGCTGGGCATCTGCGTCGCTGCCGCCGCACTGCATGCCTCGGTGTCCTGGCACGGCCGCGAACATGCGCAGTTGCCTGATTTCAGCGCGGCCTTCCTCGTCGTGACCCTGATCTCGCTGATCGCGGCGCCCGTATGTGCCCGCCTGCCGCGCAACGCCGGCGCGGAAATGAGCGGGCATCGGGCGCGCTGAGAGTCGGTGGGCTAGAATCCGCGGTTCCCTGTCGCCTGTTCGAGGTCCACCGCATTGTCCGCCGGTACCGCTTCCGACGCCGCGCTCGATGCGCTGTTCGTGCCGTTCTCCACGGGCGAACTGACTCTCCCGGCCGACGAGAACCTGCTGTTCCTGCGCGCGCGCGACGGCTTCCCGTTGCGCGAGCGCAAGCGTGCAGGCTGGCTGATGCAGCAATCATTCAAGCCGGCGGCAGATGCACTCGCCGCGTCGGGCTTTCAGGTCACAGCGGATCTCCCCGAGCGTCGCTTCCGCGTGGTGCTGGTGCTGCCGACGCGGCAACGCGAGGAATCGCGAGCCTTGTTCGCACAAGCCATGGCGCACGTGGGCGAGGGCGGCATCGTGGTCGCCAGCGTGGCGAATACCGAAGGTGCGAAGACCGCGGAAGCGGATCTCGCGCGGCTTGCCGGGCACGTCACCACACTCTCCAAGCACAAGTGCCGCGTGTTCTGGACCCGGCCGGGCGCCGTCGCCGATGCCTCGCTGCAGGCGGCGTGGCTCACCCTCGACGAACCCTTGTCGGTGGCCGAAGGACGCTTCGTCAGCCGCCGCGGCTTGTTTGCCTGGGATCGGATCGATACGGCGTCCGCGTTGCTGGTCGACGTGTTGCCGAACGACCTCCGCGGTCGCGTCGCGGACCTTGGCGCCGGCTTCGGCTACCTTGCCTGCACGGCCATCGAGCGCTGCGCAGGCATCACCTCCGTGGACCTCTACGAAGCCGAAGCGCGCGCTCTGGAACCGGCACGACGCAATCTCGCGGATGCCGTCACGCGCGCCGGCCGCGCCGTCGCCACGCACGTGCGCTGGCACGACGTGACGCATGGCATCGACGAAGGCTATGACGCCATCGTCAGCAACCCGCCGTTCCACCAGGGCCGGGCGGACGATCCTACGCTGGGTCGTGCCTTCATCGCCGCGGCCGCGCGCGGGCTTGCCGCGCAGGGCTCGTTCTGGATGGTCGCCAATCGCCACCTTGCCTACGAGGCCACGTTGGACGCCTGCTTCGCGAGCGTCCGCACGGTGGTCGAGCAGGGCGGCTTCAAGGTCTTCGAAGCAAGGAATCCCCGCCGATGAAACTCGTGCGCCTGTTGGCGAATCTTGGCTACGGCAGCCGCAAGCAGGTCGCGGCCATGTTCCGCGAGGGCCTCGTGACGGATGCCTCCGGTGAGGTGCTCTACGCCGACGACAAGGTCGATCATGCCGAGATACGTTTCGAGGGCGAGCCGCTCGATCCGCCGCAGGGCATGCTGCTGATGTTGCATAAGCCGGTTGGCTATACCTGCTCGCGCAAGGACGTCGGTCGCCTTGTCTACGACCTGCTGCCGCCGCGGTTCGCGTTGCGCAATCCGGTGCTTTCCACGGTCGGCCGGCTGGATCGCGACACCTCGGGGCTGCTCCTGTTCACCGACGACGGGCAGTTGCTGCATCGGATCATCTCGCCCAAGGCAGCGTTGGCGAAGGTCTACGAGGCCACGCTGGCCGAGGATCTGCGCGGAGACGAGGGCGACCAGTTCGCCTCGGGCACGTTGATGCTCGAAGGCGAGTCCGACCCGCTCGAACCGGCAACGTTGGAGGTGCTGGCACCGCGCCGTGCGCGCCTGACGTTGACCGAAGGTCGCTACCACCAGGCGCGCCGTATGTTCGCCGCCGTGGGCAATCACGTGGTGACGCTGGAGCGCGTCGCGCTTGGCGGACTCACGCTCGAAGGCCTGCCGTCGGGCGAATGGCGCTTGCTGGACACCGCCGACGTCGCTCGTCTCTTCGGCACGGCCACTTCTGTCGCGTGAGCCGGCGCCTCGGGCATGGGGCTCTGGACGCTTCCTGCACGGCGGGTGCAGTATCGAAAGGTTCCCTCGACCCAAGGAGTGCGTACGATGAAACATCTCGCCCTGGCCGTGGCCGGTCTTCTCGGCTGCGCGGCCGCGCAGGCCGCCGATAAGAGTGTGACGGTACCCATGCATCTCGTAACGGCTGACGGTGCGGGTGCATCCGTCGGCAAGGTCACCGTGACGGAAACCGCGGGCGGCCTCGTCTTCACCCCCGAACTGAAGGGCTTGCCGCCCGGCGAGCACGGCTTCCACCTGCACGAGAAACCCAGTTGCGATCCGGGTGAGAAGGACGGCAAGAAGGGGGCGGCGCTCGCGGCTGGCGGTCATTACGACCCGGGCCACACCGGCAAGCACGAAGGGCCCGACGCGTCCGGCCACGAAGGCGATCTGCCGAAGATCACGGTCGCTGCCGACGGCACTGATACGACCGCCGTCACGGCGCCGCGTCTGAAGACGCTCGCCACGCTCAAGGGCCACGCGCTCATGATTCACGCTGGCGGCGACAACTACGCCGACGAGCCTCAGCCGCTCGGTGGCGGCGGGGCGCGGATCGCCTGCGGCGTCGTCAAGTAAGGATCCGATGTCTCAGGGCGGCTTGTTCGCTTCCGAACCGCTCGTGCTCGTCGATGACGAACACGGGCGGTTCGTCTATATGCCGGGCGCTGTGGCGCCCGAGCGTGCGAGCGCCTGGTTTGCCAGTCTGCTTGCGGATATCCCGTGGGAGGCACAGCGTCGCGCCATGTACGGCCGCGAGGTGGACGTGCCGCGGCTTACGCAGCACTACGCGCTCGACGATCCGTCGCTGCCGCGTGTGCTCGGCGAGGCGGGGCGCGCGATCGTCGACGTCACGGGTATCCCGTTCACCACGGTCGGCCTCAATCTCTATCGGGACGGCCGGGACAGCGTCGCGCCGCACAACGACCATCTTGAGGAGCTGACCGAAGGCGCGCCGATCGCGCTGCTGTCGCTTGGCGCGACGCGGCGCATGACGCTGCGCGAGCGCGGCGGCAGGAAGCGCAACTTCGATATCGACCTCGAGGCTGGCAGCGTGCTCACGATGAGCTACGCCACGCAGCATCACTACGACCACGGCATACCGAAAGTGCGCGCCGAAGTCGGACCGCGAATCAGCCTGGCGTTCCGGGTGCGGCCGGCAGGGAAGGCGCCCGGCCGACGTTACGCGCCCCAAGCCCGCTAGAACAGGTCGATGCTGCCCAGGGCGACTGGGGCGAGTTCGCCACGCGCAGAAAGCGCTTCGTATCCGTGCACGCTGTTGCGGCCGTTCTGCTTGGCGAAGTAGAGCGCCTTGTCCGCGCGATCGAGCACGATCTCGGGATAGTCGTTCTCGCTGATCCTCGCATAGCCGATGCTGACGGTCACGTGGTCTACCTGCGGGAACGCGTGTTCCGCGACGAGCTGGCGGAAGCGATCCAGCACGGCCCTCGCCGCACTTTCGTCCGGCGCCGCCAGCAGGATCACGAACTCCTCGCCGCCAAAGCGGAACAGTACGTCGCCCTGGCGGAAGCTCGCGCGCATCTGCTGGGCGAGCATCAGGATCACCTCGTCGCCGTAGACATGGCCGTAGGTGTCGTTGATCCGCTTGAAATGGTCGATGTCGAGAATGGCGAGAAACAGCTGCGCCTGGGTCTCGGGGGCATGCCGCTGTTCGGCGCGTCCCGGGGCGGGCCGGCTGCGCTGGCGGTGCAGCTTGAGCAGCCGCTGCAGTCGCTGTTCGAAACTCCGGCGGTTGTACAGGCCGGTGAGCTTGTCGCGCTCGCTTTCGTTGAGCAGGGCGATGTAGTTGCCATAGATGCGCGCGAAACCTTCGACCATCGAGCGCACTTCGTCGAGCGGTTCCTCGGCCTCGAGCATCAGGGCGCCGATGGCTGCGTGCTCGCGTTGGATCGGAATCACCAGGCGATTGACGCCGTGCTCCGTGACGTCACTGATCGCCTCGGAGGTTTCCAGTGCGCAGACGATGGTGTCGATCGCATCGCCGTCGCGGTCGGGATCGACGGCCTCCACGACGAAGCCGCCCTCGGGACCGGGCTTGCGCGAGCAGACGACAATGGAGTCCACCGGATGCGAGGGGTCTTCTCCGCACTTGCACAGGGTGACGCTGTTGACGGCCACCAACTCGGCCAGCGACAGCACCATGCTGTGGTCCAACGCGTCGATATCGCGGTGGTGGGTGAATTCCGCCACGGACGCGAGCAGGCGCGACTCGGGCAGGACGCCGGCAAGAGCGTGCCAGGCGGCTTTCATGGCCGCAGTTTCCGAGCGACCCATCGATCGCTATATGCACGCATGGCTGGCACCGACGACTCCTCCCCCGAGCGGGGCACGCAGGGCGCCCCTTTAGTCTTGATTACCGCGGGCCGACCGACCCGTTGGGGTGAGTGACGGCAGGCTGGCCGATAACTTTAGCGTATGAAGACCTTGAATGTCTCAAAAGGTGAATCAGCGCACGTTTTCAGGTCTTCACAATAATGAAAGGCTGAGGTAAGCCGGTCAGTCGCCATCGAGCCAGCCCCTCCATTTGAAGAACAGCACCGGCAACACGATGCTGATCAGGATGGCGGCGAGTGCGATGGCGTAACCGTGCGGCCAGGTCAGTTCGGGCATGTCCTTGAAATTCATGCCCCAGATGCCGGCGAGGATCACCGGGGGGATCGTCGCGACCGACGTCACCGTCAGCACCTTCATGACATGGTTCTGGTCCGTGCTGATGAAGCCAAGGCTTGCGTCGAGCAGGAACTGCAGCTTGTTGGTGAGCTGGTCGTCGAACTCGTCCAACGTGCGCAGATCGTGCTCCACCACGCGCAGGCGCACGGCGACGTCATCGGACATCCAGTCCGGCTGCTTGGCGCGAAGGAAGGACACGATCCGCTGCACGCCGAGCATCGACGAGCGATTGCGCGCCTGCTCGCCTTCGAGCCGCCCCACTTCGAGCATGCAGTTGCGCAGGGCCGGCGTGCCGAGGCGTTCGGGCGTAAAGATGCGATCCGACAGCTTCTTGAGGTCGGCCGAGACGTCTTCCATGCGCTTCGCGGCGACATTCACGACCGCTTCGATCAACGTGGCGAGCGCATCGGCGCTGGATTCCCAGCGATGTTCGGCGCAACTGTCGTTGGCGAGTTGGAAGGCGGGCGAATCCGCAAAGCGCAAGGTCAGCAGTATGTGGTTCGTCACCACGATGCCGACCGGCGTCGGTTGGTGGGCGCGGGTCGTGTCGGCGAAGTAGGGAATCGAGAGATACATCGCGTCGTCGTCGGTGCGGATGCGGCTCGACAGCGCCAGGCTCGTCAGGTCGCTGCGCTCTGGCACGCGCAGGCCGGTGCTCTCACCAGCACAGCGGCGTTCGTCTTCGGTGGGGTCCAGCAGGTCGATCCAGAGGGGGGCATCCGGCTTGCCCATGCCCGGTGTCCATTGGGTCGGGTGGGGCTTACCGTGTTCGTGGATGATCAGCACGTGCGGAGTGTCCTTGGGCGGCGGAAAGTACCGCCACGGCCGGCGGCGCGGGCAGTGTACGCTTCCGCTGTCGCCGGCACGTGCAAGGGTGTCGCGTCATCTCGGTGGTGCATGCGCAAGAACTCGCGCATGCTTGCAAGCGATGTATCCGTCAGGCCCCCACTCACTCCCTTCGGAGAACACGCATGAGCGACAACGCCAAGCCGCTGGACATCGTCCACGACAGCAAGAACGAAGTTTTCCAGGTCGTCGTGGACGGCCACACCTGCGAGCTGGCCTACCAGCTTCGCGGCAACGTGATGACGATCACCCATACCGGCGTGCCGTCGCCCGTCGGCGGTCGCGGCATTGCGAACCTGCTCACTCGCTTCGCCGTGCAGGCTGCCGAGGCCCAGGGCTGGAAGATCGTGCCGGCGTGTTCGTATGCGAAGGTCTGGTTCGAGCGCAACCCGGAATACGGTCGTCTGCTGGCCTGATCGCCCGGACCCCGCACGCGGCACGCGCCTACACAGAGTGTTCATGTGCGTGTAAGGTTTTGCCTTTCCCACGATCACAAGGCCAACCATGCGTACGAAGTGGATCGCCGCTGCCGTCGCGCTCGCCTGCGCGGGCGCTGCCCATGCCGACACCTCGAAGTCGGCGGACGATCCGCGCATCGCCGCGATCCTCGATGCGCTCGGCAAGGTTCGCACCATCGAATCGGTATCGCTGTCGCCCGATGCGCGGCATCTTGCCTGGACGGTGAAGACCGCCGGCAAGACCGTGCTCGAGGTCGCCGATGCCGATGGCCGCAACGCCCATCGGGTCACGGCGACGAAGGGATGCAGCGAGACGTCGGCCCTGTGGGCACCCGATTCCCGGCACCTGGCTTTCCTTTCCGACTGCGCGGGCAAGACGACCGGCGTGGACGAGGGCAAGCAGGACGACGTCAACGTGGTGGACATCACCACGAAGGCCGCGCCGAGACGGATCACGCACCTCAAGGGCTACGTGGACGGACTGGCGTGGCGGCCCGATGGCAAGGCACTCGGGTTTCTCTATGTGCCCAACGCCACGCGTCGCGCGAGCGCGACGGCAGCGGCCAAGCCGCAGCTTGGCGAGATCGGCGTCGAGGGCATCGAGGTGCAGCAGCTCGCCACGGTAGGGATCGAAGGCGGCGAAGTGCGAACGCTGACGCCGGCCGGGCTACACGTCTACGAATTCAGCTTCTCCAGCGACGGCGGACGCATCGCCTATGTGGCGGCCGAGCCGCCGGGCGACAACAACTGGTGGGTGGCAAAGCTCTACGTGCAGGCTGTCACCCCGGGCGCCAAGCCCACGACCGTCGTCGACACCGCGACGCTGCCGGGTCCGCTGAAGGATCTGCAGGTCGCGGTGCCGCGCTTCTCGCCGGACGGCTCGCGGATCGCCTTCATCGGCGGCCTCATGAGCGACCAGGGATCGACGGGCGGCGATATCTGGACCGTTCCCGCGGCGGGCGGTGCCGCCCCAGTGGACGTCACGCCCGGCATCACGACCACGCCGGCATGGCTGGACTGGGCCGCATCGGATCGTCTCATCGTCGGCGAACACGCCGCGGGCGCGAGTCGCGTGTCGAGCTATGCATTGCCCGCGAACGGTCCGGCCACGGCGCAGATCCTGTTCGAGGTGCCGATGACGATCGGCGACGGTCGCCTGTCGATGTCGCTCTCCCTCAGCGGCGACGCCGCCAAGGCGGCCTTCGTGGCGAGTTCGTTCGATAAGGCCGCGGAGGTGACGCTGGCCGACCTGGACGGCAAGACCTCGCCGAAGGCCGTCACCACCTTCAATGCCGCGCTGAAGCCCTCCTGGGGCAAGGCCGAATCCATTGCCTGGAAGAACGAAGGCCACGACGTCCAGGGCTGGCTGCTCTACCCGGCGAACTACGACCCGGCCAAGCGCTACGGCATGATCGTCTCGATCCATGGTGGTCCTGCCGCGGCGGTTACGCCGCGCTGGCCCGGCGTGGGCTACGGCGGCGCCCCGCTTTCGGCACTGGGCTATTTCGTCTTCATGCCCAACCCGCGCGGCAGCTACGGGCAGGGCGAGGCCTTCGTTCAGGCCAACCGCAAGGACTTCGGCTACGGCGACCTCCGCGACGTTCTGGCGGGCGTGGACGCCATCGAGAAGACCCATCCCGTGGACGATCAGCGTCTCGGCCTGACCGGCTGGAGCTACGGCGGCTTCATGACGATGTTCGGCGTGACCCAGACCACGCGATTCCGTGCAGCGGTGGCCGGCGCGGGTATCTCGAACTGGCAGAGCTACTACGGCCAGAACCTGATCGACCAGTGGATGAAGCCGTACTTCGGCGCCTCGGGCTATGACGACCCCGGCGTCTACGCCAAGAGCTCCGCGATCTCGTTCATCAAGCAGGTGAAGACGCCCACCCTGATCGTGGTCGGCGAGCGCGACGCCGAGACGCCAGCTCCGCAGTCGTTCGAATTCTGGCACGCGCTGCGGGCCCAGGGCGTGCCGACTTCCTTGGTGGTCTACCCCGGGGAAGGGCACGGATTCGCCCGCGACGCCAGCCGGCGTGATGTCCTGGCGCGGGCACTGGCCTGGTTCGACCGCTACCTCGGCGCACCGGGCCACTGACGGCGGCGGCCCGGTCGCGGGCCGTCGCGGAGATTGCGTTTTTTCGCCGAGGCAGCATCATGCGGGGAGGACCGGCGACCGGGCGCGTGCCTGGGAGCCGATGGAAACATTAAAGTCAGGGGCTGTGGTGGCCGATAACGCAAGGGATAAGTGGCATCGCGCCCCGGCCTTCCCCCGGTCCGGTGGCGCCACCCTTGAGCATGTCGCCAGATTCGCAGGCCGGAGCGTGGTGTGCTGACACATCGTGACGTCGAGAGCGGCATGCATTGGGCCGTATCGAATTGCGCACGCTGGTCCGTTTTCGGGCCGGGCGGTATGCCGGGCTGCGCGCGCTTCGGCACCGTCGGCGCCAGCCTCGGGTGGATGGTGGCCCTGGCGGTGGTGTGTTCGCTCGCGGCGGTGGTCATTGCCTGGCTGATCGGCCAGCGGCGGCGGCTGCACGCAAAGCTCGAAGACCCGCGTGAACAGGCCAGCCGCGCGCTGGCCTTCCACGCCTATCACGACACCCTGACCGGTTTGCCGAACCGCGCGTACCTCATGCGTGAGCTGGAAGAAGCGCTTGCCTCGTCCCGCGACGAGCCGCTGGCGGTCATGTTCATCGACCTGGACGGCTTCAAGTCCATCAACGACACGTTGGGCCACGAGGCAGGCGATACCTTCCTGCGCGCCGTGGCCACCTCGCTCCGCAGCAGCGTGCGCGCGCGTGACACGGTGTCGCGCTTCGGCGGCGACGAGTTCGTAGTGGTGGTCCAGGCCTACGGCGGCATGGAGAACCTCGTGCGGGTCTGCCGCAAGGTGCTCGATCTGGTGTCCAAGCCGGTGAACGTGAACGGCCAGTTTGTCGCGGTCAGCCCCAGCATCGGCGTGGCCGTGGCGCCGCAGGACGGCAACGTCGCCGCAGCGCTGCTGCGCAATGCCGATGCCGCCATGTATGCGGTCAAGGAAACCGGCAAGGCCGACTTCCGCTTCTATGAGGAAGGCATGCTGGAGCAGGCGCGCGAGCGCCTGGCCCTCACCGTGGAGTTGCGCGAGGCGCTCCAGGCCGGGGAGCTGACCGTGGAATATCAGCCCAAACGGAACCTGCGCGACGGCACCCTGGCCGGTGTGGAGGCGCTGGCTCGCTGGCCGCATCCGGTCCGCGGCGACGTGCCGCCGTCCGTCTTCGTGGCGATCGCCGAACGCTCCGGTTTGATCCATGCGCTAGGCGAGTACGTATTGCGCTCGGTACTCGGGCAGGTGCGCGCCTGGGACGCTGCGGGCACGGTCGTGGAATACGTGGCCATCAACCTGTCGATGCACGAGCTCACCCGCCCGGCATTCGTCGACACCCTGCATCGCGCCGTGCGTTCGTTCGGCGTGGACCCCACGCGCATCCGCTTCGAGCTGACCGAGTCCTCCGCCATGCGCCAGCCGGAGGAAACATTGCGCCAGCTTGTGAAGCTGCGCTCGCATGGGTTCGATCTCCTGATCGACGACTTCGGTGCCGGCTACTGGAACCTGAGCCACCTGCGTGAGCTGCCCGTCGGCACGATCAAGATCGACCAGTCGTTCGTGCGCGGCAGCTCGTCCAATCTTGCCGATCGCGAGATCACGGAAGCGATCGTCGGGCTCGCCAAGAAGCTCAACATGCGCACGATCGCCGAAGGCGTGGAAACCGAGGCCCAGGCGGAATGGTTGCGCGATATGGGCTGCGACATCGGGCAGGGCTTTTTCTTCGCGCGCCCGATGAGTGCCGACGCATTCAGTCGATACGTCGATCCGACGATGGCCTATGCAGGCTGACCGCCCGTCGCGGCCCGCTCGTTTCCCGCGTTTCCGAGCATGGTGGTGGGTTCTCGCGGGATGGTTCCTCTGCCTGGGTACGTTGCCTGCCAGCGCGCAGATGGCTCCCAGCGGTGCCGTCGATCCCTGGGCGGTGTACGAATCGGCATGGTTCGATACCGTCAGCGTCGCCGACGGCCTGCCGCATTCGACCACCACCGCCATCGTGCAGGACAAGCGCGGACTGATCTGGATCGGCACCTTCGGCGGCCTGGTGCGCTACGACGGCTACCGCATGCAGGTGTTCGGGCAGGAGCCGGACTCCTACGCCGGCGCCGTGCTGCCCGACTCCTACGTGCGCGCGATCGCACCGCTGGACGATGGCGGCCTGCTGATCGGGACCAACGCCGGCGGCCTGGTCCGTTTCGATCCGGGCACGATGCGCTTCCATGTCTATCCGATCGGCCCGGGCGGTTCGTCGAGCGGCAAGATCTTCTCGATCGCGCGAGCGCGCGAACCCGGCGTGTTCTGGATCGCCACCGAAGGAGGCGTCGATCGCCTCGACCTGGCCAGTGGCCGGATCACCCATGCCGCGCCGCGCGCAGGCGACGCGACGGACATGCTGCTGCGCACCTTCGTGGTCATGGAAGACAAGGCGGGCAACCTCTGGGCCGGCGCCGACAACGGGTTGTTCGTGCGCCGTCCCGGCGGCCATTTCGAGCGCATGCGATCGGCCGAGCCGGCCGTGGACGAAATCCTCCACGACCAGGTCTGGGCCCTTTTGCAGGACAGCCGCGGACGGATCTGGATCGGCACGGGCCAGTCCGGCGTGATCTATCTGGATGCGGAGAGCAAGGGACACCTGGTTCCGGGGTTCTCCGGCAAGAACGGCCTGGCACGTCGGCGCACGGTGCGTGCGCTGCACGAAACGCCGCAGGGCGTGCTCTGGGCGGCCACCGATGGCGCGGGCGTCGTCACCTACGACTTCTCCACCGGCCGCCTGCGCCCGCTGGCCCACGATGCGGCCATGCCGTCCTCCTTGCCGGGCGACATCACCCGCGACATCTTCCAGGACACGGCAGGGAACATCTGGGTCGCGACGGAGCTGGGCGCAGCGCATTACGACCCACACGGGCGCAAGGTGTTCTCGGTACTGCCGTCGCCGTTGGAGACGCACACGCTGTCGAATGCCAATGTGCATGCAGTATTCGTCGATCCGCGCGGACGTGTCTGGCTCGGCCTGGGCATGGGCCGGATCGATGTGCTCGATCTGTCCAAGGGCACCATGCACCACCTGCAGTTGGGCGGCGAGCAGGCCGAGCGTGACGTGCAGGCCTTCGTGGTGGCGCCGGACGGCTCGATCTGGGCCGGCGCGCAAGGCATCTCGCGGATCGATCCGGACACCTTCGAACTGAAGAGTTCGATGATTCCGAGCCTGGATGGCCGCTTGATCCTGTCCATGCAGCGCGACGGCGACGACATTCTGATCGGTGGCTACGATGGTCTGTTCCGCTATGACACCCGGCGCGGCACGCTGAACCAGATGCGTCACGACGACGCCGATCCCAAAAGCCTGGTCGGCGACCAGGTGCGCTATATCGTGCGCATGCCCGACGCGTGGTGGTACGCCACCATCAGCGGTATCAGCATTTCCTACGATGGCGAACGCGGCTTCGTGAACCTGCGTCACGATCCCGCCGATCCGAGCAGCCTGCCGCAGGACTACACCGGATCGATGGCGTTCGATTCGCACCACCGGCTCTGGCTCGGCACGTTTGGCGGTATCGCGTATCTCGACGACTTCAAGCCGCGTGGCCCCTTCCATTTCGGCGTCATCGGCGCGCGCGAGGGGCTGTCGAACACGAAGATCAACGCGTTGCTCATAGATCACGACGACCGCATCTGGGCGTCGATGGCCAATGGCGTGGCCATGGTCGATGCAGCGAGTCATCGCGTAGCGGATCTCGGCATCCGCGATGGCCTGCGCATCCCCAGCTACATCCACCGCGCCGCCGCCGAGGCGCCAGGCGGCGAACTCATGTTCGGCGGCCTGGGTGGGCTGACCGTCATCCGGCCTTACTGGGTGGCGCCGGTGACCGCGCCCGTGCGTCTTGCCGTCACCCAGGTGTCGGTCAACGAGAAGCCTCTGCCGCTGCGCCAGATGCCGGCGGAAGGCGAGGCGGTATCCATCGCGGGCGACGGACGTAACCTGCGCGTGGACTTCGCCCTGCTGGATTTTCGCGCCCCGCTGGAAACTCACTACGCGTATCGCATCGACGAACTGGACCGCGGCTGGAACGAGGTCGCGCGAGGCATTCCTCCCAGTGCCATCTACACGAACCTGCCCAGCGGCACGTATACGCTGCGCCTGCGCGCGACCACGCGCGGACTGGATGGCCGTACTGTCGAGACCTCGTTGCGCGTGGAGGTCACGCCGCGCTGGTACGAAAGCCCGTGGACGCTGCTCGGCGGCATCGTGCTTGGCGTGGTCGCTTTCTTCGGCCTGGTCTATCTGCGCACGCTCTACCTGCGTCGGCGTGCGGAGTTGCTGCAGGCACAGGTCGATGCACGTACGCGCGACCTGAAAGCCGCCAACGAGCGCCTCGATCATCTCGCCGGTACCGACGAACTCACCGGATCGCTCAACCGGCGCCGCTTCCTCGAACAAGCCGAACGCGTACGCCAGGGTGCCGCCAGCGACGGCATTCCGTTCAGTGTGGTGCTGATCGACATCGACGACTTCAAGGTAGTCAACGATACCTTCGGGCATCTGGCCGGCGACACGGTCATCCGCGAGACGATGCGGGTGATTTCCTCGATGTGTCGCGCCGATGACCTGGCAGGCCGTTTCGGCGGCGAGGAGTTCATCCTCTGCCTGCCCGGCGCGCTGGCAGAGCACGCCCTGGACATCACCGAGCGAGTGCGTCACGCGCTCGGTGACATGGTGATCGCCCACGGCGACTACCGCATCCGCATCACCGTCAGTGCGGGCGTGGCGATGTGGCGCGCGCCCGAATCGCTAAATTCGCTGCTGGGCCGCGCCGACGAAGCGCTGTACCAGGCGAAGAACGAAGGCCGCAATCGCAGCCGTATCGCGGGGCTATAACGTCGCAGCGCCTTGCGGCGCCGCCGGTTGCGGAGTGCCTGCCCCGATCGGTGGGAGCCGCCGGTTGAGGCGTGATATGTGGGAGCCGCCATGGCGGCGAGGGCAATCGGCCTCACCGCTTCACCTTCGCGTGCCCGCAAGTTTCCGGCTTCGCCGCTCCGTTGGCTTCTCGCCGCCATGGCGGCTCCAACAACATCGCTCCGGAACTTGCCGGTGGGAGCCAGCCTGCTGGCGACGGGAGCTAGCCGGTGGGGGCCAGCCTGCTGGCGATGGAGACTTGCCTCGCCGCTACACCGCTTCGTTGGTTTTTCGCCAGCAGGCTGGCTCCCACCGCGCTTTTGGCTTTTCGCCACTAGAGTGGCCCCCACCTCTGCTCCGGCCTCTCGCCGCCATGGCGGCTCCCACAGATTAGTCGCGGAAGTTCTCGAACTGCAGCGGGACGTCGATGTCGGCCTTGCGCAGCATCGCCATGGCGGCCTGGAGGTCGTCACGCTTCTTGCCGGTCACGCGGACCTTTTCGCCATTGATCTGCGCTTCCACCTTCAGCTTGGCTTCCTTGATCTTGGCGACGATCTTCTTCGCCACGGGCTGCTCGATGCCCTGCTTGATGGTGATCTTTTGCCTGGCCTCGGCGAGGTTGGTTTCGACCTTGCCTTCTTCGGTGGCGCGCACGTCGATGCCGCGGGCGGAGAGGCGACCACGCAGGATGTCGAGCATCTGCTTCAATTGGAAGTCGTTGTCGGCCTTCTGCGTGATGACGTTTTCCTCCAGCTCGAACTTCGCGGACGTGCCGCGCAGGTCGAAGCGGGTGGAGACCTCGCGATTGGCCTGATCGACTGCGTTGGTCAGTTCGTGGGTGTCGACTTCCGAGACGATGTCGAAGGAGGGCATGGGCAGGTTCCTTGTCGAGGGGAGCGGCGGACGAGTTTACGCGAGGGCGGTATCATGTGCGTTTGCACATGGAAAAGCCCAGCATGGAATACGACGTCCTCGTCGTCGGGGCCGGTGCCGCAGGTCTCATGACAGCCATCGTGGCCGGGGGCCGCGGGCGCCGCGTTCTCGTCGTGGATCACGCCAATCGGCCCGGGAAGAAGATCCTGATGTCCGGCGGCGGCCGCTGCAACTTCACCAACACCGGCACGACGCCGGGGCATTTCATCTCCGCCAACCCGCATTTCTGCAAGTCGGCGCTGGCGCGCTACACGCCGTGGGATTTCATCGCCATGGTGGATCGGCACCGCATCGCGTGGCATGAAAAGTCGCCCGGCCAGCTCTTTTGCGACGACTCCTCCAAGCAGATCGTGCGCATGTTGCTTGACGAATGCGCCGCGGCGGGCGTCCGGGTGGAAACCAGCTGTCCTCTCTCGAACGTACGCGCCACCACGGACGGTTTCGTCGGCGAAACGCCTTTGGGGCACGTGCGAGCCGCATCGCTCGTGGTGGCGACGGGCGGATTGTCCATTCCCAGCCTCGGCGCCTCCGGATTCGGGTACGCGCTCGCGGAACAGTTCGGTCACAGCATTCTGCCGCTGCGCGCGGGTTTGGTTCCGCTGACGCTGAGTGGCAAGCACCAGGAACGCTACGACGGTCTTGCCGGGGTGGCCTTGCCGGTCGAAGCGCGTGTGCCGGGAGCGAGCTTTCACGACGCCATGCTTTTCACTCACCGTGGCTTGAGCGGTCCTGCGATCCTGCAGGTGTCGTCGTACTGGGAAGCGGGCGCCGATTTGCGTCTGGATCTTCTGCCCGGACTGGACGCGGCGCAGGCCCTGCGCGAGGGCCGTGTCGAACGTCCTGGCGTGGAACTGAAGACCCTGCTGTCGAGCCTGTTGCCGCGGCGCTTCGCGGAGCGCCTCTGCGAGGTCTGGTTGCCCAACCGGCCGATGCGCCAGTATCGTGACGCCGAATTGAACGCCATCGGCGCACAGTTGGCCGACTGGCCGGTGGTGGCGAGTGGTACGGAAGGCTATCGCACGGCCGAGGTCACACTGGGCGGCGTGGATACCGACGAGGTCTCGTCCACCACGATGATGTCCCGGCGCCAACCGAATCTTTACTTCGTCGGCGAAGTGCTTGACGTCACCGGCCACCTCGGTGGCTACAACTTCCAATGGGCCTGGGCCTCCGGCCATGCCGCCGGCCTGGCCGTCTGATACGGAGTAGAACAATGCGCATCGGTTTCATCGGTCTGGGTAGCATGGGCGTCGGCATGGCCGGCAACCTCATCAAGGGCGGCCACGCGCTGACGGTATGGAATCGCTCGGCGGATGCGGCGAAGCCGCTGGCCGAGCTGGGGGCCAAGGTGGCCGCGACCGCCGCGGAGGCCGCGGCAGGTGCCGACGCGCTGCACAGCATGCTCGCCAACGACGCCGCCGTGCGTCAGGTGATCCTGGAAGGCGGCGTGCTGGACACGCTGCCGCAGGGAGCCGTGCACGTGAACCACGCCACGGTGTCGGTGGCGCTGGCGCGTGAGCTTGCCGACGCGCATGAGCGTCGCGGCATCGGCTACGTCGCGGCGCCGGTGTTCGGGCGTCCCACGGTGGCGGCGGCAGGCGAGCTGAACCTCGTGGTTTCCGGCAAGCCGGACGCCGTGGCGAAGGTGCAGGGCCTGCTCGAGTTGCTGGCGCGCAAGGTGTGGCCGATGGGCGACGATCCCGTGCGTGCCACGATCGTGAAGATCGGTGGCAATTTCCTCATCGGCGCCGCCATCGAGAGCATGGCCGAGGCGACGACGCTGACCCGCGCGCACGGCGTCTCGGCGAAGGATTTTCTCGCTGTGATGTCCGGTTCGCTGTTTGCCTCACCGATCTACCAGGTCTATGGCGGTTTGATTGCCGACGAAACCTATTCTCCCGCGGGCTTCAAGATGAGCCTGGGGTTCAAGGACATCGGCCTGGCTCGTGCAGCGGCTGAAGCGGAGCGGGTGCCTATGCCGTTCGCCAGCGTGATCCACGACGCGCTGCTCGAAGCCCTCGCGGCTGGCGATGGCGAACTGGACTGGTCGGCGATGGCACGCGTGGCCGCGCGCCGGGCCAACCTGGACGATTCGCAGGATTGAATCGTTAGATCGTTTTTACGCACGTCTTCACAATCGCTAGGCCGATGGGTCCGCGACAATCGATCCGCACGCTTTGTGCGGACGAGGGTAGATCTCATGTCGGCTAGCTGGAAAACGGTATACGAGGGACAACACGAAGGGCGCTCGGTCACGGTGCGTGAGTCCAACGACGGCACCTTCAAGGTGCTGACCAAGCAGACCTTCTACGAGGAAGGCATCGCGTACCAGGACGGCAAGACCTTCGTGCACGTGTCCCCGAGCAGCGTCGGCGAGCAGGTCGAGAGCGAGGTCAATTCGCGCGACTCGTTGAAGGAAGCCCTGATGGAACTGCATTTCTCGGCGGACAGCGTCGAGACGATCTGCGCCAAGCTGAGCTGACCGGACTGGGGCTCCCTAGGCCGATGGCCGATCGGTGCGGCGACGCGCCAGCCACTTGTCCAGTTCGTTCGCGAAGGCCTGACGGTCGCGCGGATGCATGGCGGCAGGGCCGCCCGTGTCCACGCCCGCACCGCGCAGTTCCTCCATGAAATTGCGCATCGACAGCCGGGCGGCAATGGTGTCCCGGGTGAACATTTCGCCCCGCGGATGCAGTGCCAGCGCGCCTTTCTCGATCGCGAACGCTGCCAGGGGAATGTCCTGGGTCACGACGAGATCGCCGGGCGCCACGCGGCGCACGATCTCGTCGTCGGCGACGTCGAAGCCGCCGGGCACCTGGATCGAACGGATGAATCGCGAGGTGGGTGTGCGTATCCACTGGTTCGCGACCAGCGTCACCTGCACTTGTTCACGCTCGGCGGCGCGAAACAGAATGTCCTTGATGACGTTCGGGCAGGCATCCGCGTCGACCCAGATGGCCGCGGTCACGCCGCGGGCTCCCACTCCTGCCAATCCACGTGCCCATCGATGATGGTGTTGGTCCGCCCGCCGACCCACACGGCGTCGCCGTCGATGCGGATGATGATGCGGGCATCGTGGCCCACTTCGCGACCCTGGCTTACCACGTAGCCCGTCGCCAGCGCGCCGGTGGTGTCGCGTTCGGCCACATACGCGGCGATCAGGCCGTTGGCGGCACCCGACGCCGGGTCTTCGACGATGCCGACGCCTGCGGGGAACGCCCGCACCGCAAGGCCTTCGGCCGAACGCGCGAAGACGCAGAGTCCCAGCGTGTCGGTAGCGAGGGCGAGCGCGCGGATCGCCGCGTGATCCGGCCGCCAGCCGCGCAGCACCGATTCATCCGCGAATTCCGCGACCCACCACCGCCGGCCGCCTTCGACACAGGCCGGAGCGAGCGCACCGAGCTTCACCCCGTAAAGCACGGCCGAGAGCGTTTCGCCGCCGCGGGACGCATCGCCCACGATCCGGGCCTTCGGTGACTGCACGAACAATTCGCGCGTGGGACCGTCACCTTCGACACGAATGGGCAGCACGCCCGCGCCGCACTCCTGCCACACGATGCCGGCGGCGTCCGGTGTGACGAGCCCGGCGTCGAGCGCGGCATGCGCGCTGCCGATCGTGGGATGGCCGGCGAAGGGAATTTCCTTGGTCGGCGTGTAGATACGGGCCCGGTAATCCGCACCGTCGACGCGTGGCGGCATGAGAAAGGTGGTCTCGACCAGGTTGGTCCAGTGCGCGAAGCGTTGCATGCGCGAATCGGACCAGCCCTGTGCGTCGACGACCACGCCCAGTGGATTGCCGCCGCCGTGGCGGGCGGCGAAGACGTCGAGCTGCTTGTAGCGAATGGGAGACATCGATGGAGCCGGGATCGGGGAAGGCGACATGATAGCCGCGCGAAGGGCGCGGACGGCACCGCGGCGGCTGCGCGCATTCGACATCGGCCCTCGTTACCGCCAAGATGCGCGCTGGCTCGACGCGTAGGACGTTGCATCAACGCATGATCACGCTGCTCATCATTCTCGTGACCTCGGTGGTCTCGATCGTCGCTTTCCGCAACCAGCGCCTGCTGGACGACCTCATCCTGTGGCCCCCTGCGCTCAGCCGCAGCCGCGAGTACTACCGGCTCGTGACCTATGGACTCGTGCATGCGGACGGCGCGCACCTGTTCTTCAACATGATCTCGCTGTACTTCGCCGGGCGGATCATGGAGGCGTTCTTCAGTGCCGCGATGGGCCCGTTTGGGTTCCTCACCTTCTATATCGGGGCACTGGTCTTCTCGATCCTGCCGTCCTACCTCGCCAATCGACGCAATGCGGGATACCGGAGCCTCGGCGCTTCGGGCGCGGTGTCGGCCATTCTCTTCGCCTTCATCCTGCTGGCGCCGTGGTCGCGCATCTACGTCATCGTGATCCCGATGCCGGCGATTCTCTACGGCGTGTTGTTCGTGGTGTATTCGATCTACATGGATCGGCGCGGGGGCGACAACGTCAATCACAGCGCGCACCTCTGGGGAGCCCTTTACGGCGTGCTCTTCACCATTGCACTGCGGCCGGAAGCGTTGCTTAACTTCATCGGTACACTGACGCAGCCCCGGCTTTTCTGACGACGAACCTGAACTTTTCTGCCGAATGCATGTGACTTCGGCCGACGCCTGTTACATCATGCGTTCGACCGGAACGAAGACCGACCGATTGTTGTCGTCCGGCATGTACGCGAGTTCCCCCCGGGGGGGCGGTTCGCGTCGGCTACTACCGCAGGAGGAACGAGCGCATGGCAACGACCCGAAAGTCCGCCGCGAAGAAGTCCGCGGCACGCAAGACGGCTACGAAGAAATCCACTCGCAAGACCGCAGCCGCCAAAAAGGCGGGTACGCGCGGCGCAGCGAAGACCGCTGCCAAGAAAACCGCAAGAAAGACCGCCGCCAAGTCGACGCGCTCGGTTGCGAAGAAGAGCACCGCGCGCAAGAGCGTCGCCAAGAAAGCCGCCGCCAAGAAAGCCACCGCGAAAAAGACCACGGCGCGCGGCGCGGCGGCAAAGAAGGCTTCGGCACGCAAGGCGGCAACGACCAAGCGCTCCACGCCAAAGACCGCGGCTCGCAAGGCACCCGCGAAGAAGACAGCGGCGAAGAAGGCGGTTGCCAAGCGCGTCGTTGCCAAGAAGGCTGTAGCGAAGAAGGCAGTCGCCAAGAAGGCCGTAGCCAAGAAGGCCGTAGCCAAAAGGGCCGTAGCCAAGAAGGCAATATCGAAGCGCACCGCTGCCACGAAGGCCCCCGCGACCACGGCTCGCAAGGCCGCCCCGGCGCCAGCGGTTCGGAAGGCGCCGGCACGCAAGTCCCCGGTCGCGAAGGCCGCGCCGAGCAAGCGCGCCGCGCCGGTGACCAAGGTGACGTCCCCGGTCGCTACGCCGCCGACGCCGAAGAAGGCTCCGCGCCCGAAGCCGGCCGCTGCGAAGCCGGCATCCAACGAGGCGCCGATGCAGCAGCTGAGTCAGGAAGAAGCCGTGGCGCACATCCAGGCCTTGCTTGATGCAAAGCGCGAGCGCGACCGGCAGCCGCCCAACTGGCCGACGGATGAGCACCATGCCGCCGGCACGCTCGATGTCGTTCCAGGCAGCGGATCGCACGTGTCCTCCACGCCATCGGCGCACGATGACGACGAGTGAGCGTGAAAGCTGAATGAAAGGAAAGGGCCGCCTGCGCGGCCCTTTCTTTTTTTAGCGGCCATTCAATCCAGCGAGCGCAACGTCGGCATCGCCACTCGGAGACCCTCCATGCGTCGAGCGCACTCGCTGTTTCTTGCCTTGGCGGCTTGTCTGCCACTGGCGGGCTGCTACTACGATCCGGATTACGGCTACGTCCGTAACGGTTCCGGCGCCGACACGTATTACGGCGAGGAGACGACCGTGGTGTCGCCCGGTTATGCACCTAGCTACGGCTACGACGGCTATGGCCCGGGTTGTTGCTATTCAAACATCACGGTCGGCACGGTCTGGTACGACGGCGACGGCAGGCGTCGCTACAATCGCGGCGATCGCGATTGGCATGGTCATCCGCCCCCGCGTGGTGGGTGGCACGATCGCGACGGCGATCATGGTCCAGGTGGATGGCGCGACCGCGATGGCGACCACGGTCGTCCAGGCGGGTGGCAGGGAGGGAATAGCCCGGGCGATTCGCATGGCGGACGCGGCGACGGCCGGCCGGATCGCGGTCCGCCTGGCGGAGCACCGCGCGGCGATCGCCCGACGCGTGGCGGCTGGCAGGGTGGCGACCGACCGACACATGGCGGGCAGGGCGGCGATCGTCCGCCGGGCCCCTGGCGTGGCAGACGTCCGAACGGCGACCACTAGCCACCATCCACGGGCTCGCGTCCTGCACGCCCTGAGTGGAGCCCCCTCGACGGTGATGCGCTCTTGAGATGCCGTTGTCAGCGGTGGGAGCCAGCCTGCTGGCGATAGGGGTAGCCGGAACGCATCATCGGTAGGTCGGCCGTGGCGACTGCGATAGGCGAAGAAAGACTTGGCCTCCGGCAGACTGACACGCGAATCCGGTGCAGGCGCCCAGCGCAGTTCCTTCCCCAGCGGTACGGACTGACGCCAACGCGTGGGCTGTCGCCCACAACGGCGCACGGCCCACACATTGAAAGTTCGGGCCTAGGCTGGACTTCGCCGTTGCCTCCCGTACCGTGCCGTGCCTCGTGTTCCCTTTTCCCTCGTTACCGTCGCCGCGGCTGCCGCACTTGGTTGCGTCGCCGTGCAAGGGTGGGCATCCCTGCCTCATGCGACGTCGTCGGCCTGCGTGCTCCTGGTCGCGATCGTTGCGCTGTGGTGTGTACCGCAAGCGTGGCTGCGCCTCGTGGCGGTGGTGGCGCTCTTCGCCGCGTGGGCGGCGCTGCGTGCGGCACTCGCCATGGACGCACGCTGGCCGGCAGCTCGCGACGGTGAGGACGTGGTCGTCGTCGGGCGCGTCGTCGAACTGCCCCGCCGCGCGGGCGCCGATGTGGCCTTCCTGTTCGACCCCGATCGCGCACGCGGCGATCGCACGCTGCCTCGCGGTCGTCTGCGCCTCACCTGGTACCGCGCCGCATCGGCGCCTCAGTCGTGCGATCGATGGCGCTTGACCGTGCGGTTGCGTCGTCCGCGTGGCCCCGTCAATCCCGGCGGCGCCGATGCCGAACGCGGCGCGTTGCAACGCGCGATCGTGGCGACGGGTTATGTGCGCGAAGCGAAGGCGAACGCGAAGTTGTCGTCGGGTACGTGCATCGATGGCTGGCGCAACGCGCTTGCCACATCGCTTGATGCGCGGCTGGGCGAACACGATGCCCGGGTGCTGAAGGCATTGGCGGTGGGTGACACGCGCGGTCTGACGCCCACCGATTGGGACGTCGCACGTGCCACCGGCGTGTCTCATCTCATCGCGATTTCCGGCTTCCATGTCGGCGTGGCTGCCGGCGGCGGCGTGCTGCTCGCGCGGCTGTTCTACGCGTGCCTGCCATGGTTCGCCTTGCGGGTACCGCGACCGCTTGCCCAAGCCGCGCTTGGTCTGGCCGTCTCGACGGCCTACGGCATGCTCGCCGGCATGGGCCTGCCGACCGTGCGTACCTTGCTGATGATCGCCGTCGTCATGCTGGCGGGCCTCGGTCGGCGAAAAGCCGGTGGCGCATCGTTGCTGGCGGTGGCCCTGCTGGTCGTGCTGACGGCCGATCCCCTCGCCGCGCTCTCGCCGGGCTTCTGGCTTTCCTTCGCGGGCGTGGGATTTCTCATGTTCTGCGTGGCGCCGCGTTCCGCCGGCTGGCGAGGCTGGCTCGGCGAGCTTCTGCGAGCCCAGGCAGCGATGAGCGTCGCCTTGCTGCCGATGTCGCTGTGGTGGTTCGGTAGTGCCTCGCTCGTGGGCTTCCTGGCGAACCTGCTCGCCGCGCCGCTGGTGAGCTTCGCCATCGTCCCGCTGACGTTGCTGGGTTGCGTCGGGCTCGCCGTAACTCCCATCGCCGATGTGTTGCTGAGGCCTGCGGCATGGCTGATGGATTGGCAATGGCGCCTTCTCGAAGCGATGGCCGACTGGCCGGCCGCCCGGCTCACGGTGGCGGAAAGCTCGCTCGCGATCACGGTCCTGGCGACGTTCGGCGCTGCGTGGTTGTTCGCGCCGCGAGGCGTCCCCTTGCGCGGCTACGGCGCGCTGTTGTTCCTGCCGTTGGCGTTGCCGTCTCGCGATCTGCCCGCGCCTGGCGCGTTTCGGGTGTGGGTGCTGGACGTAGGGCAGGGCCTCGCCGTGCTCGTGCGGACACGCGCCCATACCCTGGTCTACGACGCCGGTCCGGCTTACGCGGGTGGCCGCGATGCGGGTATCGGCATCGTGCTGCCGGCCATCACCGCGCTTGGCATCGGCCCGGTCGATCATCTGGTCGTGAGTCATGGCGATGCCGACCATGCCGGTGGTGCCGCGTCGGTGATCCAGCGCTATCCCCAGGCGCAGCGATCGTCCGGAGAGCCGAAGCGTCTTTCGTTCGAATCAGCGGCATGTCAGGCCGGCGATGCATGGTCCTGGGATGGTGTGGTGTTTCGTTTTGTCGAGGTGCCTCGGGCAAGCCATGGAAAGACCCCGGGTAACGATCGCTCCTGCGTGCTTGCCGTCGAAGGCGCGGCAGGTCGGCTCTTGCTCACCGGCGATATCGGTCGTGCCGCGGAGCAACGCATGTCGCGCGACAGCCTCGCCTCGCGCTTGCCTACGGTGACCACGATCGCGCACCACGGCAGCCGGCATGCCTCGACCGCGTCATGGCTTGCCGCCGTCCGCCCGACGCTGGCGATCGCTTCGGCGGGTTGGCGAAACCGCTTCGGTCACCCGCATCCCCACGTCGTGGACCGGCATGCCGAGATCGGCAGCCCGGTCTACGTGACCGCACGCAGCGGCGCGGTCCGCATCGATTTCCCCGCCGACGCAGCGCCCCAGGTCACACGCGAATGGCGTCGTCCGGTGAGGCGTTACTGGCGCGATTGAGGAACGAATCGGCGCCTCCGCGCGCGACCATAGACGCGCTCCGCCCTGCGCCGTTGTGCTGCACCGCGGTTTGACATCCTGAATTTAGAACGATTTAAATGCGGGCTTCCGCAGACAAGGGGACGCCGCGTGACGGGATCGAAGCAGGCTTGGGGGCGGGCGGTGCTCGCCCTGGCGACGGCTGCAGCCGTGGTACCGGTGGGCGCCGTCGCGGCGGATCGTCAGTTCGATACATCGTTCGAGCCGGGCAATCCCGCGTTCGCGACTGCGCAGGTCGGTGGTCTCGACGTTCGCATCGTCGGCGGCCCACCTGCCGATGCGGTGCTTACGGCGAAGCCCGACGTAGGTTTCACCGGCACGCATTCGCTGCGCTATGCCGGCACGGCCAGCGGCAAGGTTGTCGTGAAGCTGTTCGATACCGATCTGCGCGTCTCCGACGGCACGGTGCTCTCCTGGCTCGTCTTTCCGCGTTCCAACAAGGACGACCTGACCAACCCGGCGAACTACGCCAGTGTGGACCTGGTGTTCGACGACGGTTCGCGACTTTCCGCTACCGGCGCGCACGATCAGCACGGGGTACCGGCCACGGCAAAGGGGCAGGGCGAAGGCCGCGTGCTCTATCCCGATCAATGGAACTACGTGAGCGTCGATCTGGGCGCCGTGGCGAAGGGGCGTCGCGTGCGCGCCATCGAACTGGCCGTCGATGCGCCGGCAGGCAAGACCTTCGAGGGCTATCTCGACGACGTGCGCATCGGCAAGGTCAAGCCGATCGACAGCACGCATCCCACCGACTATGTCGATACGCGTCGTGGCTCGAATGCCAACGCGAACTTCTCCCGCGGCAACAACTTTCCCGCGGTGGCGATGCCGCACGGTTTCAATTTCTGGACGCCGACGACCAACGCCGGCTCGAACTGGATCTACCAGTACCAGGAGCGCAACGGTGCCGATAACCGTCCGCGCATCGAGGCGTTCAGTCTTTCGCACGAACCGAGCCCGTGGATGGGCGAGCGGCAGACCTTCCAGGTGATGCCGGCCGATGCCGAAACGGGTGCGCCGCCGTTGAAGCGCGAGACGCGCGCGTTGGCCTTCTCGCACGACGCGGAAGTGGCGCATCCCGACTACTACCGCGTGCGCTTCGACAACGGCATCACCACCGAGATCACGCCGACGGATCACGCAGCGATGTTCCGTTTCACCTTTGCCGGGAAACGCTCGCAGCTGGTGTTCGACAACCTCGATGGCCATGCGGCGGTCACGCTCGATCCGGAACACCGCGCCATCCACGGCTGGTCGGACGTGAAGAGCCGCCTTTCCACCGGGGCCACGCGCCTGTTCTTCTACGCGGAGTTCGATCGGCCGATCAGCGAGAGCGGTCGCCTCACCGGTGAGGGCCGTGACGACGCCTCCGCGTGGGTCGGTTTCGATACGGCGAAGGGCGGCGGCGCCGTCACCATGCGCATCGCCACCTCGCTCATCGGCGTTGAGCAGGCCAAGGCCAACCTTGCGCAGGAAATCGCTCCGAACGACGATTTCGACAGCGTGCATGCACGTGCGCGCGACGCCTGGGACAAGCGCCTGGGCATCGTCAGCGTGGAAGGTGCGACGCCCGACGAACGCACCATCCTGTACTCGAATCTCTATCGCCTGTTCCTCTATCCGAACCAGGCGTACGAGAACACGGGCAGCAAGGAACATCCCGTGTATCGCTACGCCAGCCCGTTCTCGGCACCGGCCGGCGAGAACACGCCGACGCATACCGGCGCCCGCATCGTCGACGGGAAGCCGTACGTCAATAACGGCTTCTGGGATACGTACCGCACGGCGTGGCCGGCCTATGTGCTGCTGACGCCGACCGAAGCAGGCCGCATGATCGACGGCTTCGTGCAGCAGTACCGTGACGGCGGCTGGATCGCGCGCTGGTCGTCGCCGGGTTACGCCGATCTCATGGTCGGTACCAGTTCCGACGTGGCCTTCGCCGATGCCTGGCTGAAGGGCGTGCGCAACTTCGACGTCGCCTCGTTCTATCAATCCGCCATCCGCAACGCGTCTACCGTGAGCGACGTGAAGGGTGCCGGGCGCAAGGGCATCGAGCGCTCGTTGTTCAATGGCTACACCGACGACACCGTGAGCGAAGGCCTGTCGTGGTCGATGGATGGCTACATCAACGATTTCGCCATCGGCAATCTCGCGGCGGAACTCGCGAAGGCCGCACCGGGCGGTGACGCCTATCGCGGTTATGCGGACGACGCCCTGTGGTATCGCTCGCGCGCCCTCGGCTACGCGAACTTGTTCGATCCAGCCGTCGGCTTTTTCGTCGCGCGCGATCCCGCAGGCAAGTGGCGCTGGGACGCCAAGGACTTCAACCCCACGCGCTGGGGTGGCGACTACACCGAGACCGACGCGTGGAACATGGCCTTCCATGCGCCGCAGGACGGTGCGGGTCTCGCTGCCCTCTACGGCGGCCGCGAAGCACTCGGCGCCAAGCTCGACCAGTTCTTCGCCACGCCTGGCACGTTCGACGTGGGCGACTACGGCGATGTGATCCACGAAATGCTCGAGGCGCGCGACGTGCGCATGGGCCAGTACGGTCACTCCAACCAGCCGTCGCACCACATCATCTGGATGTACGACCAGGCCGGCCAGCCGTGGAAGGCGCAGGACAAGCTGCGCGACGCCGTGTCCCGGCTGTACGTCGGCAGCGAGATCGGCCAGGGCTATCCGGGCGACGAGGACAATGGCGAGATGTCGGCGTGGTGGCTGTTCGCCGCGGCCGGCTTCTATCCGTTGCGCATGGGTAGCCCCGACTACGTGATCGGCGCGCCGCACTTCCCGCGCATGACCATCACGCTGGAGAACGGCGCGCGCATCGACATCCGTGCGCCCGGCGTCAGCGACGTCAACCGGTATGTTCAGTCGCTCAAGGTCAACGGGCAGCCGTGGGACAACCTGAGTCTTCCGCATGCGCTGCTCGCCAAGGGCGCCACGCTGACCTTCGAGATGGGGCCTGAACCCTCCCGCTGGGGCACCGGGGCGGCGGCTCTTCCGCCGTCGCTGAGCGCCGAAGGGCAGAAGCCCGCGCCGTTGCACGACGTGCTACGTAGCGACGAAGTCAGCATCGAGGGCGCCGCCAAGGGTTCGCCGAAGGCGGCCATCGACAACGACAGCGGCACGGAACTGGCGCTGCGTGCAGGCGCGGTTCTGCGCGACCGGTTGCCGTCGCCAGCCGTCGTCTCTCTGTACACGATCACCTCGCCGGCCAAGGCGGCAGAGGCGCCCTCGGGCTGGAAGCTCGAAGGCTCGGCCGACGGCAAACAGTGGACGGTGCTCGACGAGCGCAAGAACGAGACGTTCCCGTGGAACCGCCAGACGCGCGCCTTTGCGGTCGCGGATCCGCAGGCGTTCCGCCAGTACCGCCTCACGTTCGCGGGCAGCGCGACGGCCAAGGTGGCGGAGGTGGAACTCCTGGCACGCTGACGATGGCGCCGCGCCCAATGTGAATGCGTCCTCAGTCCGAATCGCGGGCCCTGCTATCATGCGCGCTCGCATTCGGTAATCCGGGGTTCACGTGCTCGAGATCCTTCTGGCTGGCGGCTGGGCATTGCTGCCGATCCTCATCTGTTCGCTCGTGGCGCTGGCGATCGTGCTGGAACGTTTCTGGGCCCTGCGCCGCGCGGCCGTGCTGCCGCCGGGGCTGGGCGCCGAGGTCCGCGAATGGGCCCGGTCGGCCAAGCTCGACGCCGCCCATCTTGCCGCCCTGGAGAAGGGCTCGCCGCTGGGCGAACTGTTTGCCGGCGCGCTCGCCGTGCGCGATCGTCCGCGCGAGATCATCAAGGAGCGCATCGAGGACACCGGCCGCCATGTCGTCCACCGCATGGAGCGTTACCTCAACACGCTCGGCACGATCGCGCTGATCGGCCCGTTGCTCGGCCTGCTCGGCACCGTCATCGGCCTCATTCGCATGTTCCTGAACGTGATGGCCGGTGGCATCGGCGACCCCACGAAGATGGCCGGCGGCATCGGCGAGGCGCTGATCTGCACGGCGTTCGGCCTCGTGGTATCCATTCCCGCGTATGTGCTGCACCGCTACTTCCGCTCCAAGGTCGGCGGCTACGTCGTCCAGATGGAAAAGGAGGCCACCGCGCTGCTGGACGATCTCTCGGCCCCGCGGCCCGCGCCGCGCCGCCGCGCTGCCGCGCCGGAAACCGCCGCGCAGGCCGATTGATCCCATGCGTATCGGTTCCCGTCGCGAGGACGACTTCGAGATCAATGTGATCTCGCTGATCGACGTCCTGCTTACCCTGCTGATGTTCTTCGTGCTCAGCACCACCTTCATCGAGCACTCGCGGCTCAAGGTCGATCTGCCCAAGGCGGGCGCCGAGGCACGCGAGGCCACCGACAATGCGCTGACCCTGGTCGTCGATCGCGACGGCCAGTACGCCGTGGGTAGCGACGAGGTGCAGGGCGAAGGCATCGATGCGTTGAAGGCCACGATCGAGCGCGTGGCCGGTCCCGACCGGGGGCGTCTCGTGGTCATCCGTGCCGACGCCAATACCGCGCATCAGAACGTGGTGCGGGCGATGGACGCACTGGGCCAGCTCGGCTTCACGCGGCTCTCCATCGCCACCACGCCGAGCGACGCGGCGGCCAGCCGGTGAGTACGCAGAAAGTCTCGGTGTGGGACGTCCGCACCTGGCAGACGTACAAGCGCCTGCTCAGCTATACGAAGCGGTTCCGTACGGCCGGCATCATCGCCATCATCGGCATGATCATCGATCCGGCCTGCCTGTCGCTGTTCACCAACCTGCTGCAGCCGCTGATCGACAACCTGTTCATCGCGCGCGATCCGTACACGATCTTCTGGATGCCGATCTGGATCATCGGCATCTTCGCGGTGCGCGGCGTCGCCTCGTATTGCACCGACTACGGTATCGCCTACGTCGGCCGCAACGTCGTCCAGGCGATCCGCATCGACGTATTCGCGGCCTATCTGCGCCTGCCGTCCACGTTCTTCGCCAAGGAGCCGTCAGGGCAGCAGATCTCGCGCATCACGTATACGAGCGAGCAGGTCGCCGCGGCGTCGTCGGATTCTCTGAAAGTCGCCGTGACAGAAGGGCTTACCGTCGTCGGCCTGCTGGCGGTCATGCTCTACCAGAGCGCCTATCTCGCGATGGCGTTGCTCGTGCTGGTGCCGTGCGTGGTGGTCATCGTCACCATCATCAGCCGCCGCTACCGCAAGATCAGCAAGCGCATCCAGGGCAATATGGGTACCGTGACCAGCGCGGTAGAAGAAGCCGTCGCGGCCAACCGCGAGGTGCGTATCTACGGCGGACAGACCCGCGAAGGCGACCGCTTCGGACAGATCGCCGACCGCCAGCGCCGGCTCAACCTCAAGGTGTCTGCCACCAGCGCCGCGTCCAGCGCCACGATCCAGACGGTCGGCGCGATGGCGCTGGCCACCTTGGTCTACCTGGGCACGCGCCCCGGCGTCATCGAGACGATCACCCCTGGCGTATTCACCGCCGTGCTCACGGCCATGGGCGGCATGCTGCCGTCGCTCAAGCGTCTTGCCGGCATCCAGTCCAACCTGCAAAAGGGCGTGAGCGCGGCGGAAGATCTCTTCGCCATCATCGACGAACCGCCCGAGGTCGATAACGGTAACGAAGAACTCGTCCGCACGAAGGGCGACATCCGTTTCGAGAACGTCAAGCTGGTCTACGAGCGCAACAACCACACAGCCCTGCGTGGCGTCGACCTGGTCTGTGCGCCGGGCACGGTCACGGCGCTGGTGGGTCGTTCGGGCAGTGGCAAGTCGAGTCTCGTGAGCCTGCTCCCGCGTTTCTACGAACCGACCGAAGGCCGCATCCTGATCGACGGCCGCGACTATGCACAGTACACGCTGGCGTCGTTGCGTCGGCAGATCGCCTGGGTCGGCCAGAACGTGATCCTGTTCGACGACACCGTGGCCGCCAACATCGCCTACGGCGAGATGGCCGGCGCGTCGGAAGCCGACATCGTCGCTGCCGCGCAGGCCGCGAACGCGATGGAATTCATCGAGCGACTCCCGCAGGGCTTGCAGACGCCGATCGGGCAGGGCGGCAATTCGCTTTCCGGCGGTCAGCGTCAGCGCATCGCGATTGCGCGCGCCATTCTGAAGAACGCGCCCATCCTCGTGCTCGACGAGGCCACCAGCGCCCTCGATACCGAGTCGGAACGCCTGATCCAGGACGCGTTGACCCGCCTGATGCGCGATCGCACCACGCTGGTCATCGCACATCGTCTGTCCACCATCGAGCACGCGGACCAGATCGCGGTGATGGAGCAGGGCAGGATCATCGAACTGGGTACGCATCGTGAGTTGATCGAACGCGGTGGCCAGTACGCGGCGCTGCATCGCATGCAGTTCCACGAGCAGGCATCGGCGGGCTGAGCGCGTGGCCCTCGGCGCGTCGTTGCAACGGCGTTGGTATGGCGATACACCGCCACCGTGGTGGACGCGTCCGCTGGAAGCGCTGTATCGCTTCGCCGTACGACGTCGTGCGGATCGTTACCGTAACGATCCTGCCGCTGTGGTTCGCCTGCCCGTACCGGTCATCGTGGTCGGCAACATCACGCTCGGTGGCACCGGCAAGACACCGCTGATCGCCGCGCTCGCTGCGGCCATGGCAGAGCATGGATTCAAGCCCGGCGTCGTCAGCCGCGGTTATGGCGGCAGCGAACGCGGCCCCTATTTGCTGACTGGCGAGGACGACCCGGCCAGGGTCGGCGACGAACCGAGCCTGATCCGCCAGAGCGGCATTCCCGTCGCCATCGGTCGTCAGCGGCCGGAGGCGGCACAGCTACTTGTGGAGGCGGGCTGCGACCTCATCCTCGCGGACGACGGCCTGCAGCATCACCGTCTGGGGCGCGATGTGGAGATCTGCGTCATCGATGGCGAGCGCCGCCTCGGCAATGGACACCTCCTGCCTGCCGGCCCCCTGCGCGAACCAGCGAGCCGGCTCGCTGACGTCGACTTCGTGGTCGTCAATGGCGGGGTACCCCGTGAGGGCGAGATAGGGATGACGTTAGAAGGCGGCGTTGCCGTGAACATGCACGACCCGATGAAGACCACGCCGCTGGCGGATTTCGCGGGGCGCCCCGCGCATGCGGTAGCGGGTATCGGGAATCCGGCGCGGTTCTTCGCAAGCCTTGCGGCGCAGGGCATCGCGGTGGATGGGCATCCGTTCGCGGACCACCATGCCTTCACGCGGGACGATTTCACCTTTGCCGATGGCTGTCCGGTCCTCATGACCGACAAGGACGCCGTCAAATGCCGCCGCTTTGCGCGGCCGAACTGGTGGCGCGTGCCGGTGCGCGCCGTGCTCCCACCGTCGTTCTACGACGCTGTGGCGGCTCGCATCGCGGAAGCGAAACTGCGCTGAATCACCACCGCCGCGTGCTGGGACGCGGCGGTGGTCGGAGTGCCTGCGACGCGCTTACTGCACGCGCTGCACGTTGCCCTGCTCGTCCACTACGACGATGTCGCCTTCGCGAATGGCCGAAGCGTCCTTGACCTGCACGTTGGTGTAGCCACCCGTGCCCATCTTGAGACGCAACGTGTAGCTGTCGCTGCCACCGCCCTTGCCGATGGCGTTACCGGCAAAACCGCCGCCGACGGCGCCGCCAACCGTGGCGAGGGTGCGGCCCTTGCCCTTGCCGACCTGGTTGCCGAGCACGCCGCCGGCGATGGCGCCGATGACGGCGCCGGCCGTGCCGTGTTCACGGCCAGCGGTGACGTTGTGTTCGATGCTCTGCACCACGCCGCACTGGTCGCAGCGCACGTAGATGCCGTCGCTGCGCGTCAGCACGGCGGCCGATGCAGGAGCGACGGCGGCCGTGGCGAGCAAGGCGGCCAGGGGAAGGCCGAGGACGGTCTTGATGTTCATGGTATCTCCTTGTGGACGACCGGGAGGGGGCGTCGGCGATACAGTCTAAGCATGCCGACTGAATGAAGATCGAGCACGATGCTTACGTGGCATGTTGATGGATACTACGCCGATGAGTACTGCCATCGTATGGTTCCGCCGCGATCTCCGTCTTGCCGATAACCCCGCCTTCGATGCCGCCGTTCGCGCGCACGATCGCGTGATTGCCGCGTACGTGCACGCGCCAGAGGAAGAGTGCGCTTGGGCGCCGGGCGCGGCGAGTCGCTGGTGGCTGCATCACTCGCTCAAGGCGCTGGAGGCATCGCTCGCCAAGCATGGGGGGCATCTCCATGTCGTCGCCGGCCCCAGCCTGGCCTCGTTACGCGATCTGATCGCTGCCAGCGGCGCCACGACCGTCTATTTCAATCGCCTCTACGAGCCCCGCATCGTCCGCCGGGACAAGGCGGTGCGCCGGGCCTTGGAGCAGGACGGCGTGGCCGTGGCCTCGTTCAATGCCGCCTTGTGGTGCGAACCCTGGGACGTCGAAACGAAACAAGGCGGCCCGTATAAGGTCTTCACCCCGTTCTGGCGACACCTGCGCACGCGGATCGATGGCGTCGAGCCATTGCCCGCGCCCTCCCGGCTGAGCTTTGCGGAGGTGGGCGGCGGCGGGAGCGACGCGATCGACGATCTGAGCCTGCTGCCGACGCGCGATTGGGCGCGCGGTTTCTCCATCTGGCATCCCGGCGAAGCCGGTGCATGGGAGATGCTGAGCCTGTTCGCCGACGATGCCCTGGCCCATTACGCCGAGAGCAGGGATCTTCCGGCGCGACATGGCACCTCGCGGCTCTCGCCGCACCTGCACTGGGGTGAGATATCGCCGTTACAGGTCGCCGCGTACCTGCGCGAGCAGGCCGCACGGCAGCGGAATGCGGCGGATATCGAGCCCTACCTGCGACAGTTGGGTTGGCGCGAGTTCGGCCACCATCTGCTCTACCACTTTCCGAAAACGCCGACGGAAAGCTTCAATCCGGCGTTCGATGGCTTTCAGTGGGCCGAACGGGACGCGCACGCCCTGCGCCGTTGGAAGCAGGGCCGCACGGGCATCCCGATCGTGGACGCCGGCATGCGCGAACTATGGGCTACGGGCTGGATGCACAACCGCGTACGCATGCTGGTGGCGAGCCTGCTTACGAAAAATCTGCGCCAGCACTGGGTGCTCGGGGAGAAGTGGTTCTGGGACACCCTGGTCGACGCCGATCTCGCGAACAATGCCATGGGTTGGCAGTGGGTCGCGGGTTCCGGCGCGGACGCGGCACCGTATTTCCGCATCTTCAATCCGGTGACCCAGTCGGAGAAGTTCGACCCGGAAGGCGCCTATATCCGTCGCTGGGTCCCCGAACTCGCCGATGCACCGGGGCGACTGGTGCATGCGCCGTGGGAAGACGAGGCCTTCCTCGCGCGCAGCGGCTACCCGCGGCCGATGGTGGACCTCAAGACGTCCCGCGAGGCAGCGCTGGGCGCGTACCAGGCGCTGCGCGAAAAGCGTGACGCAGCGAGAAACTAACGCAGCGACTGTGGGAGCCGCTAAAGCGGAGAGAAGCCTATGAAGCGAAGGTGGGAGCCACCCTGGTGGCGAAAAGCCAACGAAGCGGTGTAGCCGTGAGGTAATCGCCCATCGCCAGCAGGCTGGCTCCCACCGGCAAGTCTCCATCGCCCCACCATAGTGGTTCCTCCTGCAAGTCCCGCACCGCTATAGCGGCTCCCACAGACAAGTTCCCCCGCCGCCATGGCGGCACCTCGCCGGGACGGACTTACGCTTCTGCCGCCGCACGCGGATCGCGCAGGCGGCTGAAGATCCAACTGGCCGCGAGTGTGATCAGACCGAGCACGACCACCGACCAGTGGAACGCGAGCACGTAGCCTTCGGCGTCGCGCGTTTCGAGGAAGCCGGCCATCAGCAGCGACGCGAACGCGATGCCGAAACTCATCGAGAGATATTGAGCGGTCGATGCCATCGACGAGGCCATGGAGGCGTATTTCACGTCGAGATCGACATAGGTCAGGGTGTTCATCGACGTGTACTGCAACGACATCACGGCGCCGTAGATGTACACGAAGACCACGACAAGCCACGGGGGCGCCTGAGGCGACAGCAAGGCGAAGGAACACAGCACCACCGATACCGCAATGGTGTTGCCCAGCAGCAGGCGGCGATAGCCGAAGTGGGTGAGCAGGCGATCGATGAACGGCTTCACCGAGATCGATCCAATGGCTTGCGGCACCATCATCAGGCCCGCCGCCAGTGGCGACCAGCCGCAGCCGATCTGCAGGAACAGCACCAGTAGCAGGTACATGCCCGACACGCCCAATCGCGTGAACAGGTTGCCTGCCAGCGACACCCACACGCTACGCACCTTCAGCAGCGACAGATCGGTGACGGGATAGGCCGTGCGCCGGCTGTGCCACACATAGGTCACGCCCAGTGCCAGCGCGCCAAGGGCATAGATCACCACCGAGAACCAATGACCGTCGCCGCCCGCCGTTTCGGCAGCCATCAGGCACAGCGCGGAGGCGCCGGCAAACAACAGGAATCCGCCGATGTCGAAGCGGTGTGCGCGGTCGAGGCGATAGTCGGGCATCTCGCGGCGGTTGAGCAGGAAACCGGCGATGCCGACGGGCACGTTGATAAGGAAGATCAACCGCCAGTTCGTGAATTCCACCAACGCACCGCCGAGCAACGGCCCGAACACCGAGCCGAGCAGGCCGAAGGTGGCGACCGTGGTCATGGCGCTGACGAACTCGCGGCGGTCGATGCTGCGCACCATCACGTAGCGGCCCACCGGCATCAGCGCTGCGCCGCCCAGGCCCTGAATGATCCGGGAGAGCACGAGCTGCGGCAGGCTCTGTGCCAGCCCGCAGAGCAGCGAGCCCAGAGAGAACACGAGAATGGCGCCGCCGAATACGCGCCGCGTGCCGAACCGGTCGCACAGCCACGGGCTCATGGGTATGAAGATCGCCAGCGTGAGCACGTAGCTGGTGAGCGCCGTACGCATGCTGAGCGGCGTGACGCCGAGCGCCCCCGAAATGGCGGGCACGGCGGTGTTGACGATCGTCGAGTCCAGCGCCTGCATGAAGAAGGCGGCGGATACCAGCCAGATCAGACCGCGATAGCGCGCCTTGCTGGTGGGGGCAGCCGGGGCGAGGGCGGGGCGGTCGGTTGGCAGGGGTGGACGTCGGTCGGAGCGGGTCTGTCGATGACGTCATTAACGGGCATGGCCCCACAATTATAGCGGATGGCATCCTTGCTTTTGCCGCGCCTTCGTCCGACAGTTCAGGGTCGCGTCGGTCAAGCGCACCATCACGGACCCTGCACATGCCACAACCCATCGCCCCCGAAGCCGTCGAGCGCGCCGAAACCCTGCGCCGCCGCATCGAGGATGCGAATTATCGCTACCACGTGCTGGACGAGCCGGACATCGCCGATGCCGACTATGACCGCCTGATGCGGGAGCTGGAAGCGCTGGAAGCGCAGTACGCAGATCTCGCCAGCGACGACTCCCCACGCGTCGCGTGGGGGCGCGTGCGACGGGCGGCTTCGCGGAGGTCGTGCATGCCGTCCCCATGCTGTCGCTCGGTAATGCTTTCGAGCAGGACGGCGATACCGATCGGGAAAAATATCGCGAGGTAGCGGATTTTGAACGGCGCATCGAACAGACGCTTGACCGCAAGGCACCGGTGTTCTCTGTGGAACCCAAGCTCGACGGTCTGGCGATCAGCCTGCGCTACGAAGATGGCGTCTTCGTGCAGGGCGCCACGCGTGGTGACGGTGCCGTGGGCGAAGACGTCACGGCGAACCTGCGCACGGTGAAAGCTATCCCGCTTCGCCTGCGCGGTACGGGCTGGCCGCGCGTGCTGGAAGTGCGCGGCGAAGTCATCATGCCGCGTGCTGCGTTCGAAGCATTCAACGAGCGCGCCCGTGCGGCGGGCGAGAAACCGCTTGCGAATCCCCGCAATGGCGCCGCCGGTTCGCTGCGTCAGCTCGATCCCGCCGTGACTGCCAAGCGACCGCTCGCGTTCTTCGCGTATGCGGTGGGACGCGTCGAAGGCGGCGAGCTGCCGGATACCCATTCCGCCACGCTGGCGAAGCTGCGCGACTGGGGTTTTCCGGTGTCGCCCGAGGTCGACACCGCGACCGGCTTCGACGGCCTCATCGCCTATTTCCGCCGCATCGGCGAAAAGCGCAACAGCCTGCCGTACGACATCGACGGCGTGGTCTACAAGCTGGACGATTACGCGGGACAGCAGGACATGGGCTTCGTCTCGCGCGCGCCGCGCTGGGCGATTGCGCACAAATACCCTGCGCAGGAACAGACGACCACGGTCGAGGCCATCGAGATTCAGATCGGCCGTACTGGCGCTGCCACGCCCGTGGCGCGGCTCACGCCCGTGCAGGTCGGCGGCGTTACCGTCACCAACGCTACGCTGCACAACGCCGACCAGGTAGCACGTCTCGACGTGCGCATCGGCGACAGCGTCATCGTGCGCCGCGCGGGCGATGTGATTCCCGAAGTGGCACGCGTGGTGATGGAGCGCCGCCCAGCGAACACCGTACCGTGGAAGATGCCGTCCACGTGTCCCGTGTGCGGTTCGGAGTTGCTTCGCGAGGAAGGCGCTGCCGCGTATCGCTGCTCGGGCGGTCTGATCTGCGCCGCGCAGCGCAAGGAAGCCCTGATTCACTTCGCCTCGCGCCGCGCGATGGACATCGACGGACTCGGCGATCGTTTCGTGGATGCGCTGGTCGAATTCGACATGGTGCATACGCCGGCCGATCTCTACGCGCTCACCGTGGAAAGCTTCGTGCGCATGAAGGCGCTGGCGGACGAGCGCGACGGCTCCATACCGGAGACGGTGAAGCAGGGCCGCATCGCTACCAAGTGGGCGGAAAACCTCGTCGCCCCGATCGAGGCGAGCAAGCGCTCCACGCTGCCGCGCTTCCTGTTTGCGCTGGGCATCATGCACATCGGCGAAAGCACCGCAAAGACGTTGGCGACGTGGTTGGGCTCGCTGGAACACGTCCGCCACACACCGGCGCCGGTGTTGCGCGTCTTGCCTGATATCGGCGACGAGGTTGCCACGTCGATCGCCGCGTTCTTCGAGCAGGAAGGCAACCAGGCGGTGGTCGATAAGCTGCTGGCCGCTGGCGTGGTCTTCGCCGACGAGGGCGCTCCTTCGCCGAAGCTGCGCGATCGACTCGGCCTCGACGTGCTGCTCGACGCCGCCAAGGTGCCGAAGCTTGGCCCCAAGAGTACGGCGACGCTGGCGAAGCACTACGACAGCCTGGATGCCCTGGTGAAAGCGGGCGAACACCAGTGGATCGTCGCGGGTGTGCCGCAGGCCGCCGCGACGAATCTCGCCACCTATCTGGCCGACGCCGAGCACCTCGCCGCGCTTTGCGCGACGCGGATACCGCGATGCGCCGGCTCGCGGCGGCGTTGCCGGCAAAAGCCGCGTCGGCCTTGCCGCTGGAAGGCATGACCTACGTCATCACTGGCACCATGGAAACGCTCAAGCGCGACGACGCCACTGAACGCCTCGAATCGCTTGGCGCGAAAGTCGCGGGATCGGTGTCGAAGAAAACGACTGGGGTGTTCGCCGGTGAAGCGGCCGGCTCGAAGCTCGACAAGGCGAAGGAACTCGGCGTGCCGGTCCACACGGAAGCCGATCTCGTCGCCTTGCTCACGCAACACGGAGTGGCCCCTTGAACGACCTGGGCTCCCTGCGGCTGCGTGCCGATACCTATGGGCGCATTCGCGCTTTCTTTGCGTCGCGTAGCGTGCTGGAAGTGGAGACGCCCATCCTCTCCGCCGCCGGTAACACCGACCCTAACATTCAGAGTTTCAGCACGCGTTTCCACGGACACGTCGATGCCGGAGCGCGCGTGCGCTGGATGCGTACCTCGCCGGAATTTCCGTTGAAGCGCCTGCTCGCGGCAGGCGTCGGCGACTGCTACGAACTCGGCCGCGTGTTTCGCGACGGGGAAGCCGGTGGCCGGCACAATCCCGAGTTCACGATGCTCGAGTGGTACCGCGTCGGCTGGGACGAGGCACGGCTCGCCCGCGAAGTCATCGACCTGTTGGAAGTTCTTCTGCTGCACGCCGGTCGCACGATCGACGTTGTGGAAACGACTTACCGCGCACTCTACCGCGACGTGTTGGGCGTCGATCCGCTGGTCGATCCCATCGATCGGTTGCAGGCGCCGCTCGCCGACGCGGGCATCGATCCCGCTGGACTGGAGCGCGACGACTGGCTGGACCTGTTGATGACGCATCGCATCCAGCCCGCGTTTCCGCGCGACCGGATCACCGTCATTTCCGACTACCCCGCCAGCCAATGCGCGCTCGCACGCATCCGCGACGGCGATCCGCCCGTGGCGAAGCGCTTCGAGGCGTATGTCGGTCCGTACGAAGTCGCCAACGGCTATCACGAGCTGAACGACGCGGCGGAACAACGCCTCCGCTTCGAGCGCGACAACGCACGCCGTCGTGAGCGCGGGCTCGACGAGGTGCCGCTCGACGAGAACCTGCTCGGCGTGCTCGATCGCTTGCCGGATTGCGCAGGCGTTGCGCTGGGCGTCGAACGTCTGCTGATGGTACTGGCGGGCACCGATGCCATTGCCGACGTGCTGGCGTTTCCCTTCGCCGAGGCCTGACCCCGATGCTCGAAGCCATCCATCACGTGGCGCTTATCTGCTCCGATTACGCGCGCTCGAAGGCCTTCTACACCGAGGTCCTGGGCCTGAAGGTCCTCCACGAGGCGTACCGCGAGGCGCGCGATTCGTGGAAGCTCGATCTCGAAGTAAGCCCCGGTGTGCAGTTGGAACTGTTCTCGTTTCCGTCGCCGCCGAAGCGGCCGTCACGCCCGGAAGCGCAGGGCTTGCGGCATCTCGCCTTCAGCGTGCGCGACATCGATACCGTGGTAGCGACGCTGCGCGACCGCGGCGTCACCTGCGAGCCCATTCGCGTGGACGAATACACGGGCCGCCGCTTCACCTTCTTCGCCGATCCCGACGACCTGCCGATCGAGCTTTACGAAACGATCGAGCCTGCCTGACGGTCGGTTCGAAGCGAAGGTGGGAGCCACCCTGGTGGCGATAAGCCAACGAAGCGGTGTAGCGGCGAGGCAAGCTCCCATCGCCAGCAGGCTGGCTCCCACCTGCGAGCCTGCGTGACTGTCGATCCGAAGCAAAGGTGGGAGCCACCCTGGTGGCGATAAGCCAGCGTAGCGATGTAGCACTGAGGCAGGTTCCCATCGCCAGCAGGCTGTCTCCCCACTTGCGAGCCTGCGTGACTGTCGATCCGAAGCGAAGGTGGGAGCCACCCTGGTGGCGATAAGCCAACGAAGCGGTGTAGCGGCGAGGCAAGCTCCCATCGCCAGCAGGCTGGCTCCCACCTGCGAGCCTGCGTGACTGTCGATCCGAAGCGAAGGTGGGAGCCACCCTGGTGGCGATAAGCCAACGGAGCGGTGTAGCGGCGAGGCAAGCTCCCATCGCCAGCAGGCTGGCTCCCACCTGCGAGAGCCTGAGTGACTGTCGGTTCGAAGCGAAGATGGGAGCCACCCTGGTGGCGATAAGCCAACGAAGCGGTGTAGCGGCGAGGCAAGCTCCCATCGCCAGCAGGCTGGCTCCCACCTGCGAGCCTGCGTGACTGTCGATCCGAAGCGAAGGTGGGAGATCCTATGTTGAGGCGCAAGCGGCAGCGAAGCGTTCGGGGTCGAAGGGCTGACCTTTAGTGAGGATGGCGTGGGCGAGTCGGATGATCTTCCGAGCCAGGATCACGAAGACGGCGGTGGCACTGAGTCCGCGCGCGCGGTAGCGCGCGTAGAGTGCTTGGCCGACCGTATGCCGAGCGAAGGTGGCCGCCGCCATGTAAGTCGTCGTCGAAATTCCGCCTCGCCCCGCTTGGAGAGCTTACGCGTGCCGCGGTAGCTGCCGGACTCCCGGGGCCGAGGGTCCAAGCCGATATAGGCAATCAGCGCCTCGGCGCCAATGCCTGGCAGGCGCCAGAAAAGGCTCAGCAAGGCCGCACTGCTAAGCGCCCCCACGCCGGGAATGGTGCGCAGCAGTTCGCGTTGTTGTTGGCGCGCCCGATCGGCGGCGACCTGCTCATCGATGAGTCGGTCGATCTGGGCCAGGGCGGCTTTGTACTGCGCCAACAAGGCATCGATAGCGGGCAGCGGCGCGTCCTGGAAACCTAACCGCAGGCTGCCTTGCTGCCTCACCAGCAAGGCCCGTCGCCGCAGCAGCCATTCCAGGCTGGCCGCATGCTCTTCCGGCGCGGTATAGCGTCGTAAATGGTCCTGCTCGCGCTCCAGATAACGGGCAATGACTTGGGCGTCGACCCGATCGGTCTTGGCCCGTCGCCGCAGGCTCTCCGCGTAATGGCGCACGTCCCGCGGATTGAGCAGGTAAATGGCCCCCTTGGCCACCGCACGCTGCAACAACGTCTGATGGCAGGCGCCGCTGGCTTCCACGGCCAGCACGCTGCGCGGCGGCAACTCATCCAGCCACGCATCAATGGCCGGCGGGTCGTTGCCGATCCGCCGCGTCTGACCCGGCACTTGGTGGCAAGCCACCGTCAGAGCCGCCTTGTCGATATCGATCCCGAAATGACGTACTGGCTTCATGGTCCCACTCCTCGTAGTCTCAAGGACGGCTGGGGTGAAGCCCATCGACGCGTTAGCTTGTTCATCGGCGATCGGATCGCCAGATCCTTCATCGACGCTCACGATGGGTCGGGATGTCTCTCACTGTCGGTCTCGTTGGTCGAGCCGATACCACTAGCGTCCCACACCCCAGCCCTTTATCCCTCGCCTTGCCGGCGAGAGAAAGGGGCGGACACAACATACAAGCCACCCTGGTGGCGATAAGCCAACGGAGCGGTGTAGCGGCGAGGCAAGCTCCCATCGCCAGCAGGCTGGCTCCCACCTGCGAGCCTGGTGACTGTCGGTTCGAAGCGAAGATGGGAGCCACCCTGGTGGCGATAAGCCAACGGAGCGGTGTAGCGGCGAGGCAAGCTCCCATCGCCAGCAGGCTGGCTCCCACCTTCGAGCCTGCGTGACTGTCGATCCGAAACGAGGGTGGGAGCCACCCTGATGGCGATAAGCCAACGGAGCGGTGTAGCGGCGAGGCAAGCTCCCATCGCCAGCAGGCTGGCTTCCACCAGCGAGCCTGCGTGACTGTCGATCCGAAGCGAAGGTGGGAGCCACCCTGGTGGCGATAAGCCAACGGAGCGGTGTAGCGGCGAGGCAAGCTCCCATCGCCAGCAGGCTGGCTCCCACCTGCGAGCCTGCGTGACTGTCGATCCGAAGCGAAGGTGGGAGATCCTATGTTGAGGCGCAAGCGGCAGCGAAGCGTTCGGGGTCGAAGGGCTGACCTTTAGTGAGGATGGCGTGGGCGAGTCGGATGATCTTCCGAGCCAGGATCACGAAGACGGCGGTGGCACTGAGTCCGCGCGCGCGGTAGCGCGCGTAGAGTGCTTGGCCGACCGTATGCCGAGCGAAGGTGGCCGCCGCCATGTAAGTCAGTCGTCGAAATTCCGCCTCGCCCCGCTTGAGAGCTTACGCGTGCCGCGGTAGCTGCCGGACTCCCGGGGCCGAGGGTCCAAGCCGATATAGGCAATCAGCGCCTCGGCGCCAATGCCTGGCAGGCGCCAGAAAAGGCTCAGCAAGGCCGCACTGCTAAGCGCCCCCACGCCGGGAATGGTGCGCAGCAGTTCGCGTTGTTGTTGGCGCGCCCGATCGGCGGCGACCTGCTCATCGATGAGTCGGTCGATCTGGGCCAGGGCGGCTTTGTACTGCGCCAACAAGGCATCGATAGCGGGCAGCGGCGCGTCCTGGAAACCTAACCGCAGGCTGCCTTGCTGCCTCACCAGCAAGGCCCGTCGCCGCAGCAGCCATTCCAGGCTGGCCGCATGCTCTTCCGGCGCGGTATAGCGTCGTAAATGGTCCTGCTCGCGCGCTCCAGATAACGGGCAATGACTTGGGCGTCGACCCGATCGGTCTTGGCCCGTCGCCGCAGGCTCTCCGCGTAATGGCGCACGTCCCGCGGATTGAGCAGGTAAATGGCCACCCCTTGGCCACCGCACGCTGCAACAACGTCTGATGGCAGGCGCCGCTGGCTTCCACGGCCAGCACGCTGCGCGGCGGCAACTCATCCAGCCACGCATCAATGGCCGGCGGGTCGTTGCCGATCCGCCGCGTCTGACCCGGCACTTGGTGGCAAGCCACCGTCAGAGCCGCCTTGTCGATATCGATCCCGAAATGACGTACTGGCTTCATGGTCCCACTCCTCGTAGTCTCAAGGACGGCTGGGGTGAAGCCCATCGACGCGTTAGCTTGTTCATCGGCGATCGGATCGCCAGATCCTTCATCGACGCTCACGATGGGTCGGGATGTCTCTCACTGTCGGTCTCGTTGGTCGAGCCGATACCACTAGCGTCCCTCACCCCAGCCCCTTATCCCTCGCCTTGCCGGCGAGAGAAAGGGGCGGACACAACATACAAGCCACCCTGGTGGCGATAAGCCAACGGAGCGGTGTAGCGGCGAGGCAAGCTCCCATCGCCAGCAGGCTGGCTCCCACCTGCGAGCCTGCGTGACTGTCGATCCGAAGCGAAGGTGGGAGCCACCCTGGTGGCGATAAGCCAACGGAGCGATGTAGCAGTGAGGCAGGTTCCCATCGCCAGCAGGCTGTCTCCCACTTGCGAGCCTGCGTGACTGTCGATCCGAAGCGAAGGTGGGAGCCACCCTGGTGGCGATAAGCCAACGGAGCGGTGTAGCGGCGAGGCAAGCTCCCATCGCCAGCAGGCTGGCTCCCACCTGCAAGTTGCCACCTACCTGCAAGTTGTCATCTACCTGCAAGTTGTCACCTACCTGCAAGTTTTCTCCCACCCGCAGGGTTTCTCCCTAGAACTCCAGCTCCTGCGCCGCGCAGAGATAATCCACCATCGGCGCGAGCCGCTTGAAGTGGTCCACAACGAACGGCAGCAGGTCGGGCGAGCAGGCCATCGCTTCGTCGAAGTCGCGGCCCGCGGCGAAGTTCTTGCGCTTCAAGTCCTCGATCAGCTCGTGGTTTGCATCGAATCCTCGCGGTGGCCGCGACAGGCTCTCACCCCAGAAGCTGAAACGCTCGCGGAACGCCTTGGTCTGCGTGGCGCGCTTCCACGCACCGGGATTGTCCGCGAGAAACTCGCGCAGCTTCTTCAGCACCGGCGGCTCCGGATGCCACATGCCGGCGCCGACGAAACACTCGCCGGGCTGGATGTGCAGGTAGAAGCCCGGTGCCGGGATCTCGTGGCGCCGCTCGTGGAAAAACCGCGAGCCCTGCCAGTTCTTGTACGGCTGCTTGTCGTTGGCGAAGCGCGTGTCGCGGTGAATGCGGTAGAGGCTGCCGCCGACCTTGCGCGGGTCCGCGCGGAAGTGCGGGCTGATCGCATGCAGCGGCGCCGCGAGATCGCCGATCAGCGCAATGAACGGCTCCCGCACATGGCGCTCGTAGTCGTCCTTGTGCTCGTGGAACCATTCGCGGTTGTTATGGCGTGCCAGCGCGTTGAAGAAGCGGAAGGTGGCAGGCGTGAAGTAGGCTTTTTTCGGCATCGTATCGGTCAAGGCAGTTCGCGGCCCCATGCTTCCAGGGCGTCGAGCAGGGGCAGCGGGGCGTCGGGCAGGGCGCGCAGGGCGGCCAGTTCGCGAGTGTATTCGTCGAGCGTGAGCGTCGTCAGCGGGCCGCTACGGGTCAGCCGATCATGGCGGAAGGTCTCCCAGCGCTGCTGTTCGTCCAGGCTCAAGGTATGCGGCCAGTTGCGCGCGCGATAACGGAACAGCAACTCGGGGTAGCGCGGATCGCGGAAAGGGAACGAATGGCCGCCCAGCCGCTCCGGCGGCGTAGCGCGCACCTCGGCCAGCAGACGACGGTCGGCATCGGGCAGGAACCCGCCGTAGAGACCCAACTCCGGATCGGCGGCGGGCGGCAGGTCGCCCGCATGCGCGTAGACGCGACGCAGCTTCTCGGCCAGGCCGGTGGCGGTGCGCAGCGCGTCCAGGTGGCGCTCTATCGCCGCCATGTCCACACCGAGACGTGCATGGTCGGCGCCCTTGAGCACCGACAACGGGGCCAGGGCCGGCGCATGGTTCGCGCGAACGGTGCGCAGGGCGATCCGCTCCACGCCTTCGGGGAGATCGGCGCGCGAAGTGAACACGCGGTCGGCGATGTCGCCGTCGTCGAGCCGAAGCAGGTCGGTGGGATCGGCGGCGAGATCGTAGACGATGATCTCGCCCGGCCGTGCGGGATGGGCGGCCAGCGGTGCGATCACGGCGAGGCACTGGCGGCTGGCCGGATAGCGCGACGACACGTGCACGATCGGCGTCATCGCCGCCACGTCCAGCAGCTCGAATACGCGCTGCTTGCGGCGCAGGGCGAAGTACCAGTCCCACAGACGCGGTTGCTTCTGCCGGATCAGACGGGCCAGGGCGATCAGCGCTTCCACATCGGACAGCGCATCATGCGCGCGATCCTGTTTCAGCCCGTTGGCGGTCGCGAGGTGCTCGAGCTTGAAGCTGGGCGTGCCGTCATCCCGCGTCGGCCACACGATGCCTTCCGGCCGCAGCGCCTGGCACATGCGTACCAGATCGATGAGATCCCAGCGCGAGTTGCCGTTCTCCCATTCGCGCCCATACGGATCGTAGAAGTTGCGGTACAGGAGATGCCGGGTGAACTCGTCGTCGAAGCGCAGCGAGTTGTAGCCGACGGTGCAGGTGCCGGGCAGGGCGATCTGCTCGTGGATCGCCGCGGCAAAGTCGGCTTCCTTCAGTCCCTCGCGCTCGGCGTGCTGCGGCGTGATCCCGGTGATGAGACAGGCGACCGGCTGCGGCGGCATGTCGCGCGGCGGCTTGCAGTAGATCATCAGCGGCTCGCCGACCACCTCCAGGTTGGCGTCCGTGCGGATGCCGGCGAACTGGCTGGGGCGGTCGCGTCGCGGATCGGCGCCGAAGGTCTCGTAGTCGTGCCAGTAGAAGGTCGGTTCGGCCATGCGGCGATGATCTCACGTTCCGTCGACATCGTCGGTCCGGAACTCGCATGCGCTCCTACGCGCGCCCTCGGCAGGTTAGACTCAGCGGCACCGAAGGAGACCTCATGACACCGGTACACGACGACAACCTCATCTGGATCGACCTGGAGATGACGGGTCTGGACACGGACAACGACTCCATCCTCGAAATTGCCACCATCGTGACGGACAAGGATCTGAACGTGCTTGCCGAGGGACCGGTCTTTGCGATCTCGCACGCCGACGTCCGTCTGCAGAAGATGGACGCATGGAACCGCAATCAGCACATGCGCTCCGGCCTCTGGGGCCGCGCGGTGGAATCCGACACCACGCCCGAGCAGGCCGAAGAAGCGACGATCGCCTTCCTGCGCCAGTGGGTGCCTGCGGGCAAATCGCCGATGTGCGGCAACTCGATCTGCCAGGATCGCCGTTTCCTGCACCGCGAAATGCCGAAGCTGGAGCGCTATTTCCATTACCGCAACCTCGACGTCTCCACTTTGAAGGAGCTGTCGCGGCGCTGGTCGATGGAGATTTCCCGCGGCTTCGCCAAGGAATCCGCGCATACCGCGCTGTCCGACATCCGCGACTCGATCGACGAGCTGCGCTATTACCGCCGTTTCATGGGCCCGCTGGGCGGCCAGCAGCCGGGCTGACGGCATGAGCTTCGATCCGTTCGCTCCGGTCCTCGATTGCAATGGTCGCGCCCTGGTGCTCGATCGGCCGCGCGTCGTCGGCATCGTCAACGTCACACCCGACTCGTTCTCCGACGGCGGCCAGCATGCCTCGCTCGACGAGGCCTACGCCCATGCGATGCGCCTGGCGGAAGAGGGCGCCGACATGCTCGACGTTGGCGGCGAGTCCACCCGCCCCGGCGCCGACGACGTCACGGTCGAGGAAGAAATCCGTCGCGTCGTGCCGCTGATCGAGCGGCTGGCGGCGGCGACCACACTGCCGATTTCCGTGGACACCTCCAAGCCCGAGGTCATGCGCGCGGCCATCGGCGCAGGCGCGGGCATGATCAACGATGTCTACGCGCTGCGCCGCGAGGGCGCGCTGGACGCAGCGGCCGACCTGCGCGTGCCGGTCTGCCTGATGCACATGCAGGGCGAGCCGCGGACGATGCAGGACGCGCCGGCGTACGACGACGTGGTCGGCGAGGTTCACCGTTTTCTGACCGATCGGCTGTTCGCCTGCGAGCTGGCCGGCATCGAGCGCCGTCGTGTTCTGGTCGATCCGGGTTTCGGCTTCGGCAAGACGCTAGAACACAATCTCGCCCTGCTGCGCGCCACCGCGCGCTTCGCAGAGCTGGGGGCGGGCGCCTATATCGGCGTATCGCGCAAGGGCATGATCGGGCAGCTCACCGGTCACCAGGAACCCGCGGCGCGCGTGCACGGCTCCGTGGCAGCGGCACTGGTGGCCGTGCAACGGGGTGCCGTCATGGTGCGCACTCACGACGTGGCTGCCATGGTGGATGCCCTCGCCGTGTGGGCCGCCATCAAGGCGGGGGATACCGCGCCGCGCCAGGACAAGCCGGCGATGCCGCGCTGGCCGGACGACGACTGAACCGAGCCGCGGCAGCTCTGCGCTGCCGGAGTATCCTCGGCCGATCCTGGAAGGACGAACACCCATGAACGAACGCAAGTATTTCGGCACCGACGGCATCCGTGGCCGGGTCGGTACCTATCCGATCAGTGCCGATTTCATCCTGCGCCTGGGCCGTGCCGCCGGCGCGGTGCTCGCCAGGCGCCGCGCGGCCAGCCAGCAAGCCACCACCGACCGTCGCGACCAGGGTCGCCGCGTCACGGTGGTGATCGGCAAGGACACCCGCGTTTCGGGCTACATGTTTGAAGCCGCGCTCGAAGCCGGTCTCGTGGCTTCCGGGGCCGACGTGCGCCTGCTCGGCCCGATGCCGACGCCCGCCGTGGCCTTTCTCACCCGTTCGCTGCGCGCGGACGCGGGCATCGTCATCAGCGCGTCGCACAACCCGCACCAGGACAACGGCATCAAGTTCTTCTCCGGCCACGGCGAAAAACTGGACGACGCGCTGGAAGCGGAGATCGAGGCGGAAATCGAGGCCGAATTCGTCACCGTGGCCTCCGAGGCACTGGGCAAGGCCAGCCGCATCGATGACGCGGTCACCCGTTACGCCGAGTTCTGCAAATCCACGGTGTCGGACGACTTCTCGTTGCGCGGCATGAGCCTCGTGCTCGATTGCGCGCACGGCGCGACCTATCAGGTGGCGCCCAAGGTGTTCCGTGAACTGGGCGCCGACGTGTTCACTATCGGCGCCGAGCCGGACGGCCTCAATATCAATCGCGGGGTGGGTTCGACCGATCCAGCCGCCCTGGCGGCGAAGGTGGTAGAGCGGGGTGCGGACCTCGGCATCGCCTTCGACGGGGACGGCGACCGCGTGCGTGTGGTAGACGCGGACGGCACGGTCACCGACGGCGACGACATGCTCTACGTGATCGCCCGCCACTGGAAACGTCGCGGGGCACTGCCCGGGCCGGTCGTCGGCACGCTCATGAGCAACTATGGCCTGCAGCGCGCGCTGAAGGCCATGGACATCCCCTTCGTCCGAGCCAACGTCGGCGACCGCTACGTGCTGCAGCAGCTCAAGGAGCATGGCGGCATCCTCGGCGGCGAGACCTCGGGCCACGTGCTTTGCCTCGATCGCTTCACCACGGGCGACGGCATCGTTGCCGCGCTGGCACTGCTGGAAACCCTCGCCGAGGCGGGCGAGACCTTCGCCGAAGCGCGCGCGGGCCTGGTCAAGTTGCCGCAGACCATGGTCAACGTGCGCGTCGAGGGCGCCAAGGCAGCCCTGGCGAAGGACTCGGTGAAACAGGCGCTGGCCGAGGTAGAGGCTGCGCTGGAAGGCCGCGGCCGGGTCGTGCTGCGCGCCTCGGGCACCGAACCGCTGGTCCGGGTGACCATCGAGGCGGCCGATGCCGCCGAAGTGGAACGGCTGGCGGGGCAACTGGCCGACGCCGTAAAATCGGCGGCCCAGGCCACGGCCTGACCCATTCCCTCCGCTGGCGGACGGTGCAACGTGCGCCGGGTTCGTCACGACCGAAACGCAGGCCACTTCATGAAGAAGGTTCCCACCCTCGATATCCGCCGCTACGAGACCGACCGCGAGGCCTTCGTGGCCGAGCTGGGCGCCGCGTACCGCGAATTCGGTTTCTGCTGCATCAGCGGCCATGGCATCCCCAAGGAAGCCATCGACGGGGCGTACGACGCCTTCAAGCGCTTCTTCGCGCTGCCGGACGAGACCAAGCGCAAGTATCACATCCCCGGCGGTGGCGGCGCGCGCGGCTACACGCCATTCAAGGTGGAAACGGCCAAGGACAGCAAGTTCGCCGACCTCAAGGAGTTCTGGCACATCGGCCGCGAGATCCCGCGCGATTCCCGCTTCGCCGATGTCATGCCGCCCAACGTGTGGCCGGCGGAAGTGCCGGACTTCAAGGAAAAGGGCTACGGCATCTACGAAGCGCTCGACCAGCTCGGTGCCCGCGTGCTGCGCGCGCTGGCCCTGCACATCGATCTGCCGGAACACTTCTTCGACGACAAGATCGATTCGGGGAATTCCATCCTGCGTCCGATCCACTATCCGCCGATCGAGCAGGCCGACGTGCCGAACGTGCGTGCCGGTGCGCACGAGGACATCAATTTCATCACGCTGCTGGTGGGCGCCAGCGCGGAAGGGCTGGAAGTCCTTACGCGCGAGGGCGAGTGGCTGCCGATCACGACCGAGGGCGATGCCATCGTGGTCAACATCGGCGACATGCTGCAGCGCCTGACCAACCACGTGTATCCGTCCACCACGCATCGCGTGACCAACCCGCAGAACGATAACGCGCGCAAGCCGCGCTATTCGGTGCCGTTCTTCCTGCATCCGAATCCGGACGTGGTCCTCGACGTGCTGCCGTCCTGTGTCACGCCGGACAATCCCAAGCGCTACCCCGAGCCGATCACGGCGCATGAATACCTGCAGCAGCGCCTGCGTGAGATCAAGCTGATCTGACGCGCTCTTAGCGGGGTCTTCACCGGGCGGGCCGGAGCATCGGTCCTCCCGGTACCGCTCTCGGAGCATCCCGTGAAACCGACCCCCGCGCCTGCGCGAACCCGCGTCACACCCCGCAAGAAGTCCGTCAATCGGTCACTGGCCCAGCGCGCCCGCCGCCAGCGGACCATGCGCGCCCGCGGTCGCGCCTGATTGCTAGGGTTTGTTTTCAGGTTCATCGCGGATTACCGGGGCGTTGGCGGTCTTGCTGGCTCTCGCCTCACCGTCCGAGCCAACGGTCACCCTAGGAAACAACCCGCGCTTCGGCGGACTCGGGCACGCGAGTAACGCCGGGTCGGGGTAGTTCGTAGTCACGATAACGCCCCGGATCGCCCGTCATGCCTGCTTCGGCGGCTTTGGCGATGTTGTACATCTCGCGCGCCGTCACATAGTGCAGGGCGTAATTGCGGCCGTCGTTGTAGGTCGATTCGAGATACGTGTGCATGTCGTCCACCGGCTTGCCGAGCAGGGTGTCCATGTCGCGTTCCTGCGTGCCGTGCGTGTGCACCTTCACAAACACCCATTCGGGCCGACCCTCGACGTGGATGCCGGTGCGCACCCATTGATCCACGCGCGATTGGCTCGGGGGACAACCGCGGCGAACGTCCGAGTTCTCGATGCGCGGCACGATGCCGAAGCGGCGCTCCTTCCAGTTGAGGCCCAGCGGACCCTGGATGATCAGCAGATCGCCGCTTGGCGTGCCGCCCACGCGCATCGGCACGCCGGTGTCGTGCGACTTGGGCGCATGCGGATCGTCGGTGGCGTAGTAGATCGCATTGGACAGGCGCGTCTGCGTGTCGCTGGGTGCCGAGGGCAGGGTGAAGTCGGCATAACAACCGAGTTCGCGCAGCAGGATCAGTTCGTTGTCGATGCCGCACCAGCGCCCGTCGGCACGCGAGTTGTCCAGGCACCAGTTGCCGTGGATGAAGGCGAAGCGCAACTGCCCGGTGACGGGATCGCGCGGCAGTGCACTGTGCTTCTCGTGCAACAGTCGGTTGAAGCGGTCCATCGTGGCGACGAAGTTCTCGGGCGTGTCGTTGTCGTGGTGCAGATGGATCTCGATCTCGCCGTAGCCGTCCGCACAGAGCGCCGCGAGCTTGTCCAGGTGTTCCTCGACGTACTCTTCTTCGGGATAGAAGAAGCTGTGCTGCGGCATGCAGCCGTCCGCGTCGCGGTGGCGCGAAGCCATGGCGCGGTACTCGTTGCACCAGCGGTCCACGCGATGGCGCTGCGTGTCCATGTCCACGCGTCCCCAGTTCGGCTCGAAGTGATCCACGAAGCAGAACAGCACATGTACCGTCCCTTCGGGGCGCGGCGGTCGACGACGGGTGAGGTAGCCCCACAGCCAGTACTGCATGTTGCGCGCGCGTATGGCGAACGTCAGGGCGGCCGCGGCGGCAAGCACCAGGGCGAAGAGAACGGCGGCGATCATGCGGCGGCTCCGGTGGGCACCAGCGTCAGCAATTGTTCGGCGTTGTTGCGCCATTGCCGTTCGCTGGCAATGTAGTCGCGGGCGGCTTCACCCACGCGCCGACGCTCGTCCGCACGCTGGGCAAGTTCGAGCACGCGTTCCACGCAGGCGGTCGCATCACCGTGCGGAAACAGCCAACCGGTACGGCCGTCGGCAATCACCTCCGCCACCGGTGCGTAATCCGGTGCGACCACCGCCACGCCCATGCCCATGAACTCGAAGAGTTTCATCGGTGAGCCGTAGTGGTTGGAGTTCGGCAGCACGGCGTAATCCATGCACGCGATCCAACTCGCGACGTCGTCGTGCGGCACGCGGCCCGGCAACAGCACCCGATCGGCAAGCCCGCGGGCGGCGATCAGTTCGCGTACCGCAGGCAAGGTCTTGCCGTCGCCGACGAAGACGAGCGCGAGGTCCGGCACGCTTTCCAGCCGGTGGGCGATGGCCTCGACGAAACCGTCCACGCCGTGCCAATGGGCGAACGCGCCGATGTGGCCGCAGACCGTGCGGCCCGTGAGCCCGCGTTCGGCGCGCAGGCGTTCGCGGTCGAAACGGGCCGGATCGAAACGGGGAAGATCCACCGCGTTTGGCGAGACCACGGACGGTGCGATGGCGCCGTAGGCGCGCGTGGCGACATCGCGGAAATAGGTGGAGATGAAAACCAACCCTGTCGCTTCGCGAAAGCACCAGCCCTCGATGCGGCGCGCCAATCCGCGCATGCCCAGCGGGCGTACGCGCTCGACGAGTGCGGAATCGTTGATTTCCAGCACCAGCGGAATACCACGGCGCCGGGCCAGCCAGATCGTGGCGAACAGGAACAGCGAATAGCGTTCGTAGATCAGCTGCGGCGGCGATGTGCGCCACGCGCGCTGCATGCGCACGAACGTGACCGCGTTGTACAGCAACTCGAACAGTTCGAAGACGACGCCGGGCAGGCGCGTCACCAGCGCGGCAAGACGGCTCTTGCGGGTCGCGGCGGGGCTCTCGGCATCGTGCTCCGGATCGGCGCCCGGAAAGGACATGACGCTGACGTCGTGCCCCAGTTCGCGCAGGGCGCCGACGATGCCGCGGATGTGTACGCCTTCCACGTGACGGCCGCGCGTGCGGTGATGGTAGAGAATCCTCATGACGCGTTGCCCGGCAAGGCGGCGAAACGCATGCCCTGGGCCAGCCATTCGGGCAGCAGCACGTCGAGCGCTTCGGCGGCTTTGTCGCTGTCGTCGTGCATGAGCACGATGTCGCCCGCGGCGGGCGGGTCGTCGCGCAGTCGGGAGATCAGCGTTTCCACGGGGCGGTCCTGGTAGTCCAGGCTGTCGTAGGACCAATACACGAGACTGCGCCGCTGCCGCGCGAAATGGGCGAGAAGCTGTGCGCCCACGTACCCATGCGGCGGACGCATGCGATGGTGCGGACGCTCGTCGAAGCGGCGCAACAGCGCATCGGTGCGGTAGACCTCGTCGAGCTGCTTCGCCAGGTTCATGTTGCGGAACGACCAGTGGCTGTACGAGTGGTTGCCGATCATATGCCCTTCATCCACCAGACGTTGCACGATCTCGGGGTGGCGTTCGATCTTCTCGCCGACAAGGAAGAAGCTGGCTTTCACGCCGTGCTTCGCAAGGGTGTCCAGCAGCTTCGGCGTATGTGCCGGCTCAGGGCCGTCGTCGAAGCTGAGGTAACGAACGGCCTCTTCGCGCGTGCGTGTGAGCACCAGGTGGCCGGGAAGCAGGCCGAGCAGATCGTGTTTCTTGGGTTTCCAGTTCATGGGTGGTATCGATGCCCGGGGCGACTGGCGAGAGAGCGAGGGGAAGGGCGGCCGATGTGCGCAGGCAGGCGCTCAGCGGCGCGGGCGAGGATGCGTTCGAGCCGGTCAATGTTGTCGTCCCAGCGGAAGGTTGCCGCATGTTCGGCGATGGCTACGGGATCGAAGTGGCGTTCGAACGCTTCCACGAGTGCCACGCCCAGTTCATGCGGCTGTCGCGGCGGTACGAGGATTCCCGCGTACTCGGGTACCACCTCCGGAATGCCGCCGACGGCGGTGGCGACGATGGGCGTACCGCAGGCCATGGCTTCCAGCACCACGTTCGGCACGCCCTCGTTGTGGCTCGGCAGGCAGAGCACGTCGGCGGCGCGGAACCAGTCCGCCAGCGCGGCATGCTCGACGGCGCCTTCGAAGCGCACCGCGGGTGCGCAGCAGAGCGATGCCGCGCGATCTTCGAGGCTGGCGCGATCGGGGCCGTCGCCGACGTAGATCAGGCGCGCGTCGTGGTGCCGGGATACCAGAGTCGGGAAGGCCTGCACGAGGTCATGGCAGCCCTTGCTCGCCTTGAGGTTGCCGACGTACAGAACCACCGGCGTCTCCGGCGGCAGCCCCAGCCGGCGTCGTGCCTCGGTTCTGTCGCCACGCTGGAACAGATGCCCATCCACGCCGTTGTAGACCGTGTGCACCGTATCGTCGCGCGCGCCGAGTTCCATGGCCTTGCGTGCCAGTGCCTCGCTGACGGCGACCACTGCCGCTGCCCCGCGCAGCGCAGCGCGGATCTGCGGGCGACGCAGGCGCGATGCCGCCTGCACGTTGAGGTCGCTGCCGTGCACTTTCACCACGTACGGAATGCCGAACAGGCGCGCGACCCACGCGACACCGGCCGCGTCCGGATAGGCCCAACTCGCCAGAATCACGTCGTAGCGCGCGCGGCGCAGTTCGGCACCGCGCTGCCACAGAATGCACGCAAAGAAACACAGTGCATTGAGGAACCGCCCGATACCCGGCGGGTGATAGAAGGTGAAGTAGTCGGCGCGCACGCCGGGCACGTCGGCGCTACCGCGCCGCTCGCCCATGCGTTCGCGGAAATCCACGGCCGTGAGCACGTCCACCTCGTGACGCTCGGCGAGCCGCTGGAACTGCTGCCGATTGAAGGTGCCGCGGCGCGGATCCCAAGGCGTGGGAAACAGGTTGGTGACGACAAGAACCTTCATCGGGCCTGATCCACGTCGCCGAAGTAGAGCCGCCCGTAGCTCGCCGCCATGGCTTGCAGGGAGCCGTGCGTCTCGACCCAGGTCCGTGCGGCCGTGCCGAGCCGCGATGCGCGCTGCGACGCGCGCAGCAGGTCGAGTATCGCTGCGGCCATGGCGGGCGGATCGCACGGCGGCACCAGGCGACCGGTGGCCTCGTCGCGCACGATCTCGGCGTTGCCGCCCACGTCCGTAGCGACGATCGGCAAGCCGGCCGCGCAGGCTTCCAGCAAGGCCATCGAATAGCCCTCCGTCACCGACGAGAGCGCAAACAGATCGAAGCCTTGCAGCAGATCGCGCACGTCGTCGCGATCGCCCAGGAAGTGGACGCACCCCGCAATGCCCTCATCGAATGCACAGGCACGCAGCGTCTCGCGCAGTTCGCCGTCGCCTACCAGAACCAGTGCCGTATCGGGCATGGCATGGCGCACGATGCGGAAGGCGCGGATCAGGCCGGCCTGATCCTTGGTCCAGTTGAGGCGGCCGACGCTGCCGATGATCCGCGTCCCGCGTGGCACACGGATGAGGCGAGCGAGCCGCTCGTGCATCGCATCGGAAGCCACGTCGAAGCCTTCGAGCACGATGCCGTTGGGCACCACGCAGGTCTTGGCGGCCGGTACGATGCCGCGGCGCACGGCATCGCGCCGCGCGGCCTCGCACACGGCGACGACGGCATCGGTCGCCTTGAGTGCTCGGCGGAACAACCATTCGCGTCGGCCGGGCTTCTGCTGCGCGCCCATGCCGTGCCGCGTATTCACCACCTGGCGGAGACCCATGCCCACGCTGGCGAGTACGGCCTGGTAGTGCGCCACGGCGTTGTGCGTGTGCATGACGTCGGTGCGCTGGTCGGCCAGTGCGCAGCGCAGGCGACCGAGGGCGCGCAGGTCGAAGCCCTTGCGCTTGCCGCAGGCGATGACGGGGATGCCGAGTGCCTCCAGCTCGCCAGCGAGCGCACCACGTTCGAACAGGCAGAGGACCTGCACCTGGTGGCCCTGGCGTCGCTGTTCCTTGACCAGATCGAGCACCATGCGCTCGAGACCGCCGCGATTCAAATTTTCCACGACGTGGGTGATGTTCACGACGCAAGCTCCGATACGGTGACGCGCAGCTTGCCGCTGCGGGTGAGAGGGATGTCATCGACGAAATGGCAGTGCAGTTCGGCGCTGTCGCCGAGCACCTTTGCCACCTCGGCACGGATGTAGTCGAGCGAGGCATCCTCGAAGTCCCTGCCGCGCACGATCGACAGATCGAGACGATCCAGGCGGCGCTGCACGAGCTGGAAGCGGGCCAGGCCCGGCACATCCTTCAGCATGTGCGGGAAGAATTCGCCTGGCAGCAGGTGACCGGCAGGGGTGCGGATGGCGTCCAGCTTGCGGCCATCCACGGACGCGAGCATCGGCAGCCCGCGTCCGCACGTGCAGCGCGACGTGGCCTGCGTGGCCATGTCGCCGTTGACGTAGCGGATGAACGGCATGCCGTAGTTGAACAGGTCCGTGACCGCAACCTCGCCGCTGCCCGTATGCGTCGGCACGCCGTCGTGCAGCGTCTCCACCACAAGGTGATCGGCATTCACGTGCAGGCCGTGGCGCTGTTCGCATTCGGAGGCGATCAACATGAATTCGCGGCAGCCGTACGTGTTGTAAGCCGGTGCGCGAAACGCCCGCTCGATGAGGTCGCGTTGGAATGGGTGCAGCGCTTCGGCCGCGCCGATGACCGAGGCCGGTCTCGCCACCTCTCGTCCCTGCGCGATCAGCCATTCGGCCAGACGGACCAGCGGTCCGACGTAACCGACGATCACCTCGGGGCGCGAGGCGTCGATGGCGTCGGCATAGCTCGCCATGTTGCTTTCGCTCATGTGGAAACTATCGAGCATCCGTCGCGCGAACACGGCGTTGTAGATGCGGTCTTTCATTCGATGCGCTGCGCTGGGGTTACCGACTGCGCCGCCCCAGAGAAACAGCGTCCGCCGACCCATTCGCGAGCCGGCCCAGCCGTAGCCGCGCCACATCACCGCGATGCGCCGGTCATTGCTCTCGCGGGTGAAGCCGAAGCGCAGCGGTTCCCCCGTCGAACCGCCCGTGGCCTTGTACTGCAGCGAATCTTTCAGCGACGTGGCCTTCAGTTCATCCGCGTTGTCGCGGATGTCGGCCTTGGTCAGCACCGGCAGGGAGGCGAAGTCCGCCATGTTGCGGATGTCGCGCGGCACGATGCCGAGCGCATCCCAGCGGCGGCGGTAGTACGGCACCTCGCGATAGCACCATTCCAACAGCCGAGTCAGACGCTGGAACTGCAGCGCCTGGATTTCTTCGGGAGCCAACCACTGGTCGCGTTCGTAGCGGCGCATGTAGCGGGGCGTATCGCGACGGCGCAGCCCGCCTTCGTAGGCGGGCCAGAGCACATGTCGAAACAAGGTCTCGTAGGCTTTCATGTGGTTCGCAGCAGCACGGCAACGAGGACGAAGAGAACGAAGACGCCGCCGGCACCTGCAGGCACCCAGCGCCAACCGCCCTCGGACAGGCGGAACATCCGCAGCTCGGGCCAGCGTCGGCGCGCGCCGAGGTAATGGCCGGCGACCAGTGCCGCGATGAGGTAGAGCACCACCATGTAGCTGCGGCTGAGGAAAAAGGCCGCGACGAACAGGCCGCATTGCGACAGAAGCAGGGTCAGTGCGATCTGCCGTTCCGTGGTCCAGGCGGCTTCCATTGCGGCATCGCCGCTCGGTGCACGCTCGTGGCGCACGATGGCGAGCATCATCAGAAAGCCGTAGCAGACGAAGGCCAGCCAGAGCACGAAGCCGATGAATCCGGTTTCCGCGAGCACCAGTACGAACGAGTTGTGCGCGGTGAGTTCGTGGTATTCGGTGAAGTTGCCGGCGCCGACACCCAGTGCCGGATGATCGCGGAACATCTCCAGACCCGAGTACCAGGCATCCACGCGTCCGGCAGCCGATTCCTCGCCCGCATCGAGTTCGCTCATGCGCGAGGACAGCAGTTTCATCGCGGCCAGCCCCGCCACGCCAAGAACGCCGGCGATCGCGATGCCCTTGCGATACCAGAGATAGCAACCTGCCACCAGCAACACGGCGAGCAATGCACCGCGCGAGTTGGTGAGATAGGTGCCATAGAGAAGCAGCAATGCGGCGCCCAGCCATACCGGGCGCATGGCCCCCGCGCCGCGACGGCCGAGGAACACGGCCATCGGCAGCGTCGCGGCAAACAGCAGGCCGAGATCGTTGGGATCGTTGAAGATACCCACGTACTGGATGCGGCCGCCTTCGCTCAAGGGGATGCCTGTCCAACCTGTGCCGGTACGCGCCTGTTCCACGCCGTGTAGCGCAAGGATCGCCGCGCAGGCGACGAACACGCCCATGGCGACGGTCACCCGGCGCTGGGTGTGGCAAGCCGAGGCGAGCACGAAGAACGCCGCTACGACGGGGCCGAAGCGCGCCAGCTCGTCCATCGCACCGCCGGTCCAGCCATTGACGACCTGCGAGGCCATAAGGACCAGCAGGAAGGCCGGCAGGATCACGAACTGCGGCGCCTCGAAGTTCTTGGCGTTCGAGATCAGCCAGGCAACGAATGCCAGGGCGAGCACGGCAGGAAGCACGGGCACGTTCTCCATGCCCGGCAGGTAGTCCTGCGGCCGGAGAATAGTGAGTGCGACATAGAGCAGGATCAGGGGGAACATGGGCGCTCCGACGGGCCGGTCGCCGCATGCGCGGCCGTGGGATAGCTCATCAGCTGCGGCAGGGCGAGCATGGCGGCGAACCAGCCCGGCCCCATATTGCTTTCCACCGGCAAGCGGTAGAGGGCGTAACGGTTCTCGCTCGGCTCCGGATTCGTGCCGCAGATGTAGCTGCATGCGAGTTGGAACCCGGCGTTGCGCGTCGCCGCGATCACATCATCGTTGTATGCGCGGTCACCGCCGACGGGATACGACATGAGGATGGCCGGATGGCGCAGTTCACGGTCCAGCGTGGCTTTCGATTCACGGACCTCGCGCTCCATCTCGTCGCGGGGCAGGCGGGCGAGCATGCGGTGATGCACGCCGTGCGAGCCGAACTCGAAACCGGCTGCTTCCATCTCGCGCGCCTGGTTCCAGGTCATTGGATGGCAATCGACCGGCCGTGCGTTGAACGACGGCATGTTCCACTCCGCCTCCAGCCGTTCGGTCATGGCACTTTGGTCGCGCGCGTCGAGCCATTTCATGCGCAGGAGCACAGTGGCGGCGATGCGCCGGCGCAGGCTGCGCTCGGCTGGCAGCGCCACGTCGATCGACAGCTCGGGCAGCACCAGCCGCGTCGCTGTCGTCAGCAGGATCATGTGGACGAGCCAGTCGTAGGCGTACGGCCTGCCGGTGTCCACGTGGCCGGTGGACACGAAGAAGGTGGCGGGCACGCCGATCTCGTCCAGGATCGGGGCAGCGATGTGGTAGTTGTCGTCGTAGCCGTCGTCGAACGTCACCGCGACCGTGTCGGGTGGCAACGCCTCGCCCGCGTCGAGTGCCGCAACGATGTCGGTGAGGCGCATCGGTCGGAAGTGCCTCTTCAGCCGCAGCATCTGTTCGCGAAAATCGTCAGGCGTCGTGCTGATGAGTTCCAGGTCGAACTCGTAGGTATCCGGGTCCGGCAACGGCATCACGCGGTGATAAGCGAGGATGCGCAGGTCGCGTTGCCACCAGGCACGCACGCGCTGCAGCGGATGCAGCAGGCCGCTGGCGTAGCACATTTCGCCAAGTCGGCCGCGGATGCCGGGCGCGCCGCGCACGGTCGTGAAGTTCACCATAGGTGGAGCCTGCGATTGCGCGCGAAGGCCACCAGCGCCTGGGCCGCGAAGAGGTTGAGGTAAAAGAAGGCGAGGGCGATGCGCAGGGGCGGCAACCGTCCGAGCCGCGACGGCAGCAAGGCCAGCCCGACCATCAGCATGCCGGTCACCAGGGCGCCGAATGCCGTGGCGTACATGGCATGACGTGTCACCAGCAGCCCGCTGCTGATCGTGAGTGCCACGATCAACCACGGTGCCAGCAGGCGCAGGAGCTTGTGGCTCACGAAGCGGAACCACAGGGGATTCGACCAGGGCACGAGCAGCCAAGGCGCCATCTGGATCAACTGATAGTTGCCCGCGAGCGTGCGGATCTTGCGGCGGCGCTCTTCGGCCGGTTGCTGCGACGGTTGATCCCAGGCCATCGCCTTCGGCTCGAAGACGACGCGCTTGCCGAGCGCCGCGACGCGCATGGGTACGAGTACGTCGTCGAGCACGGTGCCCGGCGGCAGAGGTCGGAACAACGAGCGACGCATCGCATACAGTGCGCCGGTAACCCCGATGGTGGAGCCCGAGAGACTCTCGGCGTGGCGGATACCCTTTTCGTAGCGCCAATAGAAATCCACGCCCTGGGCAAAGCCGCTGCGCACGTTCTCCATGTGCAGCTCACCGGTCACTGCGCCGACCTCGGGATCGCCGAGGTTGGCGACCAGTTCCTTCACCGCCATGGGCGAGAGGCGCTGGCGCACGTCGGTGAAGAGCAACACCTCGCCGCGCGTGAGCGCCACGGCGTCGTTGAGACACGCTGCCTTGCCGCGACGATTGGGATGATCGAGCACGGTCAGACGCGGGTCGGTGGAGCGCCGTGCGATCGTCACGGTGGCGTCGTGACAACCGTCGCAGACGAGCACGATGTCGATCAGTTCCGTCGGATAGTCGAGCTGGCGCAGGTTGGCGAGCTTCGCGCGCACGAAGCGCTCGCCATCGTGCACGGCAATCACGATGCTCACCGTGGGCAGGATCGCGCGCCGGGCCACCGGCCTCGGACGCACGCGGGCCTGCAGCCAGACCAGCACGGGGTATCCGACGAACACGTGGAGCAGCAGCGCGGCCGAGCTCCAGCAGATGAACCAGGCGATAGGTGTCATGGCGGCGTTCCCCCCGGGCGCCTGGATCAACCGCGCCCGAGCAGGCGACGGAACAGGCCGCGTTTGGGCGCGGCGTTCGTGGTGGGCGGCGCCGCAGCCAGTTCCGCGGCCAGCGTGCCGAGCGTGCCGTTGGCAATGTCGAGCAGATTGAGCTGCACGCCGGTCAGCGCCTGCACGCGCATGGCCATATCCACGGCAAGCAGCGAGTGGCCGCCGACGTCGAAGAAGTTGTCGCTGGTGCGTACCTTCGGCATGCCGAGCAGTTCCTTCCACACGCCCGCAAGCAGCTGTTCGCTGTCGCTGTGCGGCTCGTTGGTGTCCACCGTTCCCGCGCGTGGCTCCGCCGGGATCGGCAACGCCGCGAGATCCGGCTCGCCGGTCGGCAGCAGCGGCAGGGCATCGAGGACGATCACGTGCGCTGGCATCGACCACACCGGCAACTCCGCCGCCAGTGCGGCGGACAGGCCGTCCGTGTCCAGCGGCGTGCCGGGTGCGCCGACGACATAGGCATCGATGTGCGGGAGACCGTTGACACCGATACGCGAGAGCGCGAGCGCGCGAACCACGCGCGGCTGTGCGAGCAGCAGCGATTCGATGGCGACAGGCTCCACGTCCATGCCCAGCTTGCGGACGCGTCGGTCATCGCGGTCGAGCACCTGAAGCGCGCCCCCTGCCAGCCAGCGGCCACGGTACCCGGTACGTCGCACCCGTTCCTCGCAGGGTTGGCGCTCGGCGTTTGCGCGTTGTCCGAAGGACTCGGTAAGCCCGGTGCCGGCAACGGCGATATGGCCGGTTGCGCCGATGGGGCAGGGTTCGCCCTGCTCGTCGAGGATCCATACCTGCGCGTGTGCGATCGGGCGGCCCTCGTGCAGCGCGTCGGCCACGTGTTCCACGCGTCCGCAGGTCACGACCGGCGCCGTGCCGGTATCGCCGAACACGGTCCACAGCCCTTGCGTGCGCGAGGCGATGCGTGCGGCGAGATCGGGGCTCGGTACACCACCGGTCACGACAGCGCGCAAGCCATCATGGCCGGGCCATTCCCGTTCGAGCAGCGTCTGCCAGGTATCCGGCGTGGCGAACCAAAGATTTTGACCTGCCGGGGTGCCATGCATTGCATCGACGTGCCAGTGCGCGCCATGTGTCAGCGCGACCAGGGGCTCGATCACCGACATGGGGTCCGAAGGCAGTGCGTCGCCTGCGACGCCCTCGCCGTTGCGCACGTCGAGCGCGCCTGCCAGTCCTTCGACGATGGCAGCGAGCGCCCGATGCGACAGGGACATACCCCGCGGCTTGCCGTCCGTGCCGGCGACGTGAAACGCGATGGCTGCCGCGTCCGGCTCCGGCGTGGCGTATTCGCCGAGTTCGATGGTGACGCCATCGATATCGCCGCGATTCTGGTCGACCCACAGCGCGCATGCGCAGGGCCAGTCGAGAATGTCTTCCAGCGCCGCGTCACCCAGCAGCACGGTCATGCGCGCGTCCGCGACGAGATCGCGCAGACGTGCCGCCGGATCCGCACGGTCGAGCAGCAAGGCGGTGCCGCCGGTCATCGCAATGGCAAGCAGGCCTGCAAGGCGGTCCGCACCCGGGTCGACGCAGAGTCCGACGACGCTGCCACGCGTCGCTCCACGGTCGTGCAGCAGCACGGCCATCCGCGCGGCACGCTGACGCAGCTCGGCGTGGGTCACTTGCCGTGTCCCGTCCACCACGGCAATGGCGTCAGGCGCGGCGCGGGTCAGCAGCGCCTGCAGGTCCGCCGGCAGTTGCGTGGGTTGCAGGGTGTCGTTCCAGCCGCGCATGCGTTCGCACTCGGCGCGGGTCGCGGCGGTCAGCGTACCCACGGCGATGGAGGGATCGGCTGCCACGCGATGCATCATGTCGAGGTAGCGTTCGCGCATGCCGCGCGCGGTGTCTGCCTGGAGCAGGTCGGCGTTGTAGGTCACCCCGCCGACCATGCCCGCGTGACCTTCGAGGAACCACAGCCCGAGGTCTTCGGTGGCGCCGCTCTGGAACAGAAGGATCTGCTCGTGCGCCAGGCCACCCCAGTCGACCACGCGCTGTCGCGCATCCTGAAACGAAAACAAGGCCTGGTAGAGCGTGGCGCCGGCACCGTGACCGACGCGAAGTTCCCGCTGCAGGTATTCGAGCGGCACGTCCGGGTGGCCGAACGCCTCGATCGCCACGCGCTTCACGTGGCGGACGAATTCGAGGAACGACAGACCGGGGTCCACGCTCACGTGCAGCGGCAAGAGGTTATTGAAGTAGCCCATGACCGATTCGACCTCGGTCTGGTTGCGTCCGCGCACCGGCGTACCGACGACCAGATCGCGCTGGCCGGCGGCGCTCGAGAGCATGGCGAAGTACAGCGCCAGCAACGTCATGTTGAGCGTGGCGTCGGCCTGCCGGGCCACTTCGTGCATCGCATCGGTGTCTTCCCGCGACACGCGGATCCATTCGGTGCGACCGAGGCCCGACATGCCGGGACGGCGCGGATGATCGGTCGGCAGCGCGCGTACGTCGCCCATCTGTGCCAGGCGCTCGCGCCAGAAGGTCAACTGCTTGCCGAACGCGCACGAGTCCAGCCACTGGCCGTACCACTGCGCGAAGTCGCCGTAGGTCACCGGCAGCGGGGCGAGGGGCGAGGGCTGGCCGGCTGCAAAGGCGCGGTACAGCGCCGACAGTTCGTTGTAGAGGATGTCGAACGACCAGCCGTCCCAGATGATGTGGTGCGGCATGAAGAACAACGCGTGCTCGTTGTCGGCGAGGCGGAACATGCGCGCGCTGAACAACGGAGCGGTGCCGAGATCGAACGGCGTGTCGGTCAGCTCCTGCAGGCGCTGCATGAGGCGCGCCTCGCGTTCCTCGGCCGGAAGGTGGCTCAGGTCTTCCGCGGGAAACAGCGGGTACGTCAGCCGTGGTTGCACGACCTGGACGACCTCGTCGTGGTGATCGCGGAACGACGTGCGCATGATCGGCTGACGCTGGATCAAGGCCTGGAAGGCCATGTCGAATGCGTGTTCATCGAGCGGGCCACGCAGACGGTGCGCGGACGGCGCGTTGTAGGTGACGCGCCCCGGATGCATGCGTTCGAGTGCCCACAGGCGGCGCTGCATCAGGGACAGCGGTGCCGTGTCCTGGTCGGCATCGGCACGGTGGGCGATCGGGTCGGTGGCCGGTGCGGCACCGCTGGCGACCTGCGCCCCGATCGCTGCCGCCAGTTGTTCGATCGTCGGCGCATCGAACAGCGTGCGGAAGGACAGCGTGACACCGAACTCGCGGTTGAGTCGCGCGGTGAGCTGCGCGGCAAGCAGCGAATGACCGCCCAGGGCGAAGAAATCGTCGCGTACGTCGAGATCGGGCAGACAGAGCACCGCCTCCATGGCCGCAGCCACGCGACGTTCGTCGTCGTTGCGCGGTGCCACGCGTTCGCCGGCCGTGGCGATGGAATGCGCAAGCGGCGGTGGAAGCGCCTTCCGATCGATCTTGCTGTTCGGCAACAGCGGAATGGCTTCAAGCACGAGAATGTGCTGCGGCACCATGTAATCGGGCAGGCGCTCGCGCAGCCTCGCGCGCAGCGCATCCTCGCTGGGCACGACATCGCCGCGGCCCACCACGTAGGCCACGAGACGCACGTCCCCCGGACGGTCTTCGCGCGCCATCGCCACTGCGCGTGCCACCTCGGGCGCATCCGCGAGCACGCTTTCGATCTCGCCCGGTTCAATGCGATAGCCGCGCACCTTCACCTGAAAGTCGAGGCGCCCCATGTGTTCGAGCAGCCCGTTGCTCAGCCAGCGGCCGCGATCGCCCGTGCGATACATGCGCGAATCGGGTGTTTCCGACCACGGATCGACGACGAATTTCTCCGCCGTCAGCTCGGGCCGGTCGAGGTAGCCCAGCGTGACGCCCGCACCACCGATGTGGATCTCCCCGGGCACGCCGAGCGGGCAGTGGTTGCCGCGCTCGTCGAGGATGTGCACGGTGGTGTTCGCGATCGGGCGGCCGATGTAGATGCCTTCGCGCGGATCGGACACGCGCCAGTACGTGGAATACACCGTGGTCTCGGTCGGGCCGTAGCCGTTCCAGACTTCGCCGCAACGGTCGAGCAGCGCTTCCGCCAGATCGACCGGTAGCGGTTCGCCGCCGGAGACGGCGCGGAACGCGGGCCGGCCACGCCAGCCGGCGTCCACGAGCAGGCGCCAGCCGGCGGGCGTCGCCTGCATCATCGTGGCATCGCTGTCCTCGATGAGGCGACGCAACTGGCCGCCATCGCGCACGTCGTCACGGCCGGCGATCACGATCTCCGCACCGCTGGTCAGCGGCAGCAGCAGTTCCATGAAGGCGATGTCGAACGACAGGGTCGTGACGGCAACGAGGCGGTCGTCGGGCGCGATGCCCGGCACACGCTGCATGCTGGTGAGGAAGTTGGCCGCCGCGCGGTGCGGCACGCGCACGCCCTTCGGCCGGCCCGTGGAACCCGAGGTGAAGATCACATAGGCGACGGAGTCGGGTGTGGCGGCGCGACGATCGCGTTCGGGTCGGTCGAACGACGCGCGTACGACCTCGTCGCTGTGCAGCGCGAGGACGCGTGCCGGATCGAAGGCGAAAGGCAACGGCGCGTCGTCGTCGACGACCAGCGCAGCGAGTGCGGCGTCCTCCGCCATGAAGGCGAGACGGTCGGCGGGAAAGGTGGGATCGAGCGGCACGTAGCCCGCGCCGGACTTCAGCACGCCAAGCACGGCAGCGACCATGTCGATGCCGCGACCGAGGGACAGCCCGACCAACGCACCGTGGCCGATACCACGTGCGCGCAGCGCGTGGCCGATGCGGTTCGCGCGCGACTCGAGCGCGGCATAGGTCAATGACCGGTCGGCGTGGCGCACGGCGGCGCGTTCGGGCGCGCGATCGACCTGCTGTTCGAAGAATTCATGCGCGAGGCGCAATTCGGGAAACGGTGTCGGCGCAGGTTGCAGTGCCGCCAGTTCGCGATAGACGGCGGCAGAGACCACCGGCAAGGCCACGGCGGGCTCCTCCGGATGCTGCGCGGCCTCGCGTAACAGCGTGGCATACGCGTCGAGCCAGCCCTGGATCGTGGCGCCGTCGAACAGGTCGGCGTTGTACTGGCACTCCAGGCGAAGACCGCCATCGACCTGCACGGCATTGACGAACAGTTCGAAATTCTCGTATTCGCGCGGTACGGCTTCGACCTCGAAGCGCAGGCCGGGAAAGGTCACCGTGCTTTCGTCGAGCGTGGCATCGAGGTTGAACAGCACCGACACCAGTGGCAGGCGCGACGGGTCGCGTACGAGCGAGAGCCGTGCGAGCAGGCTGCCCAAGGTGTAACGCTGATGTTCGAAAGCGTCGAGCAGGTGATTCCGTACCTCGCCGAGCACGTTGGCGAAGCTGGCGCTGTCGTCCACGCGGGCGCGCAGGGGCAGCACGTTCACGCAGTGACCGACGAGCGTCTCCTGGCCTTCGGCCGCTTGTCCCGCAGTCGGGATGCCGATGACCACGTCGTCCTGGCCCGCCAGGCGACGGAGTAGGACGGCGAAGGCACTCAGTAGCGTCGCGTAGAAGCTGGCACCATGCGCCGCACCCAGTCGCTTGATCGCGGCCACCTCGAGCGGGTCGAGCGTGCGGTCTTCGCGCCGGGAGGCGAACGTCCGCCGACGGGGGCGGGAGCGGTCGGTCGGAAGATCCAGCACCGGGGTCGGACCGGCGAACCGATCGAGCCAGTACCGTTCGTCCTCTCGTGCCGCGCCGCTGCCGGCGTGCGCTGCCTCGGCCAACGCGAAGTTCGAGAACGCGCCCGCCTCAGCCGGACCGGGGCCCAGACCGAGACGCTGTGCGTAAAGGGCGGCGAGATCGCGAACGATCACGCCGAACGACCAGCCGTCGCAGACGATATGGTGCGCAGCCAGGGTCAAAAGGTGGCGGTCGGCGGCGAGGCGGAACAGTTCCGCCCGCACCAGCGGGCCGTGTTCGAGATCGAAAGGCGTCGTGACGATGCGCGAGAACGCGGCCTGGAGGCGTGCGTCGCTTTCGAACGGTGCGAGCAACGACAGGTCGTGAGACGCCAGTGGCAGCGTGGTGCGTTCGGCGACGAAAAGACCTTCGCCGTCAGCGCTGAACGTGGCGCGCAGCGCCTCGTGACGTTCGACGAGACGTTGCAGGGCCCATTCCAGCGCCGGCACGTCCAGCACGCCCTTGAGCGTCAGCGAGATCGCCTCGTTATAAGCCAGCGACGCTTCCGGCTCCAGACGCGAGGCAAGCCAAACTTCGCGCTGCGGCGGCGTCGTGGGTACGAGTCGGGCGAGCGGCGCACCCGCGAACGGGTCGTAATCCACGGCCGTAGCGGCGGTCACGTCATTCGGGGTCATGCGCTCACCCTCAGGTATTTGCCCGGTGCATCGGGGTTGGGTACGAACCATGCGGGACGGCCTTCCGGATCCTTGCCCAGCCGCGCGCCGGGTACCGGCGGCTGCGCCGCGTCGAAGGCGGCAGGCTCGCGTCGCCGCGGCAGGAATTCGGCTTCCTGCATTTCGAGAATCGACTCACGGAACGCCTGGGCGATCGCCGCGAAATCCGCCTCGCTGTGCGCGGTGGTGAAGAAACACGGGAAGTTGTCGAGAACGTGGATGCCGCGGCTGCGCATCATGGCGAAGAGCAGATCCTGCAGCGGATGGTCTTCGGTGAACACGGTTTTCCACACGGAGGCGAAGTGCACGGTCTGCACCGGCGCACCGACGCTCGCGCAGAACGCGTTCAGTTCCTCGGCCATCGCCGTGACCTTCGCATTCAGCGACGCCTGCAGCTCGGGGCCGTGCTCCTTCAGATGCGTGAGCACCGCATGCGCGGCCGCAAGGGCGAGCGGGTGACGCACGAAGGTGCCGGCGAAATAGGTCACGCCGACCGTCGGCGTGGAGTCGTCGCCGAACTGCCAGTGGCCACCGTCGAGCGCATCCATGAAGCGACGCTTGCCGGCGATCACGCCGATGGGGAAGCCACCGCCGACGACCTTGCCGTAGGAGCACATGTCGGCGTCGATGCCGAGCACGGCCTGCGCACCGCGCGGGTGTGCACGGAAGCCGGTCACCACCTCGTCGAAGATAAGCAGCGAACCGGAGGCCTCGGTAATCGCGCGCAGTTCCTGCAGGAACTCGATCGGCTGGAAGTCCGGACGGCGGCTCTGCACGGGTTCGACCATCACGGCAGCGATGGTCGAGGCGCGCTCGCGAATGATCGCCAGCGACTCGGGCGTGCCGTACTCGAGCACCAGCACGTGCTCGGACGTGTTGCGCAGGATGCCGGGCGCGGCCGGTATCGAGGTCAGTTTCTTCGTGCCACGCACGATCACTTCGTCGAAGATGCCGTGATAGGAGCCGGTGAAGATCACCAGCGTGTCGCGGCCGGTGACCGTGCGCGCCACGCGCACGCAGCCCATCACCGCTTCCGAACCCGTGTTGCATAGGGCAGCGCGGTCGAAGCCGGTCAGTTCGCAGATCTGCTTTGCCACGATGCCGGCGAGCGGATGCTGCGGACCGATCTCATAGCCGTCGTCGAGCTGCTTGCGCACGGTGTCGAGCACGAAGTCCGGCTGCCAGCCGAACAGATTCATACCGAAACCGTTGAGTGCATCGACATACGCGTTGCCGTCGAGATCCCAGACCTTCGAGCCCTTGGAACGCTCGATCACGATCTGGTAGATGATTTCCTTGAGCAGCGGACGGAAGCCGTTGACCACACGCGGATCGGCCAGATGCGGGCGGTGTTCCTCGGTATAGGCCTTGGACGCCTTGGTGCGTTCGATGTAGCGACGCATGAAGGCATCGAGCCGCGCGCGCTGGCGGGTGGAGAGATCGGTATGCGTCGAATGGATGCGCGCGATGGCACCGAAGGCCTTCTTGACGTCATAGGTCGTGTGGGCGAGCGCGGCTTCTTCGTCGTTGGCCGGGGACAACGCACTACTTGTAGGAGCCGCCATGGCGGCGAGGGGGGCTCGCGAAATCCCATCGGTTACGAGCGATTCTCTCGTCGCCATGGCGGCTCCTACAGGGGTAGGGTCCGCCGCCGCCGGCAGCGGCGCGGGAGCGGCGGCTCCCGCCAGCAACGCCAACTGTTCCCGCATGATCTGCATCTGCTGCGCGATCACGTCCTGGACCAGTCCGCCACCGGCGGCGATCGCCACCGGTGCCGCCGCCGCGGCGGGCACGGCGACCGCCGCGGCCACGGGCGCTGCCGGCTGGGCTTCGGCCGGCAACAGGCGATCGATGTGTGCCGCGAGCCGTTCGAACGAGGCGCAGCCGTCCATCAGTTCGCGGAAGGTGATCTTCAACGCATAGGTCTTCTGCAACTGCAAGGCGACCTGGGTCAGCGACAGTGAGTCGAGACCCAGTTCCACGAAGTTGGCCGACGGGTCGACACCTTCCAGGTCGCTACCGGACACGTCCTCGAACAGCGCCACGAGTTCGCCGAGAAGGCGCTGAGTCCGGGCGGGATGACTGGGGGCGGACGGCATGGGCATGGGAGACTCCGGAACGGCGGAAGGACGGGCGGGCGGGGCAGTGGGCACCGCGTTGGCGATGGGGGTGACCGAGGCGGGCAGGCGGGCGTCGATCCAGTGCCGCTTGCGTTCGAAGGGATAGGTGGGCAGACGCACGCGGCGCCGATGGTCGCGATGGTCCAGCGCCGCGACGGTGACCGGCGCGCCGGCCGACCACAGCGTGCCGGCAGCGCCGAGCCAGGCGGCGCGTTCGTCGGCCGGGCTGTCGCCCAGGCTGGCGACTATCGTGCGGCCGCGGCTTTGCGCATGCTGGCGAGCCAGTGAGGTGAGCGTCGAACGTGGGCCGACTTCGAGGAACGCATGCGTGCCGTCGTCGAGCGCATGCAGCATCGCGGGCGAGAAGCGCACGGTATGGCGAAGGTGCCGCGCCCAATAGGCCGGCGAGGTCGCTTCCTCGTCGGTAAGCGTGGCGCCCGTGAGCGTGGAAACGATGCGGAGGCGTGGCTTCGCGAGCGATACGGCCTGCACTTCATCAAGGAAGTCATCGAGCACCGGGTCCATCATCGCGGAGTGGAACGCGTGCGACGTGTGCAGCAACCGACACGCGACGCCTTCGGTTTCCAAGGTGGCGCGGAACGCTTCGATGGCGTCGCGTGTCCCCGAGACGACGCTTGCGTTGGGGGCGTTCTCGGCGGCGAGGGACAGTGTGGCCGGAAGGCGCGCATGCAGCTCGGCGGCACCCAGACGAACGGAGAGCATGGCTCCGGCTGGCAGCGCCTGCATCATGCGCCCGCGCCGTGCGACGAGGCGCGCGGCATCGGCCAGCGTCATCACCTCGGCGATCACGGCGGCGGCGAACTCGCCCACGCTGTGACCGATCATGGCAACGGGTTCCACGCCCAGGCTCATCCAGAGCCGCGCCAGCGCGTATTCGATGGCGAAGGTGGCGGGTTGGGTCAGGGCGGTGGCTTGCAGCGCCTCGGCGTCGTGGGCGAACAGGCGCTCACGCAGGTCGAAGCCGAGTTCGTCGCGCAGGGCGCAGGCGACCTCGTCGAGTGCGGCACGGAACACCGGCTCGGTGGCGTGCAGTTCGCTGCCCATGCCCGCGTATTGCGAGCCTTGGCCGGGAAACAGGAAAACCATACGCGGGGCAGGGTCGGCGCACGCGCGACACATCGCAGCGGCGGCGATGTCGCGCAGCCCCGCTACCGCATCGGTCGTCGTGTGCGCGACCAGGTGCGTGCGTTGCGCGAAGGCCTTGCGCCCGTTCGCCAACGTCCAGGCCGCATCGGCCAGGTTGCCGTCGGGATGCGCGGCAAGATGGTCGGCGAGGCGGGCTGCGGCTTGTCCGAGTGCGTTGGGCGTGCGCGCGGACAGCAGCAACAGTTGCGGGCCACTCGCTGCGTCCGACGGGCTGCGCTCCGGTGCTTCTTCCAGCACGAGGTGAGCATTGGTGCCGCCGACGCCGAACGAGCTCACGCCAGCGCGCAACGGGCCACCGTTGGTCTGCCACGAGCGCAGCGTGTCGTTGACGACGAAGGGCGAATCATCGAGTCCCAGACGGGGGTTTGGCGAACGGAAATGCAGGGATGGCGGCAGACGGCGCTCGCTCAGTGCGAGCGCCGTCTTGATGACGCTGGCGGCACCTGCCGCCATCACCAGATGGCCCACGTTGCTCTTCAGCGAACCGATGGCACAGAAGCCCTTGTCGGCGGTGCTGCGGCGGAACGCCTTGGTGAGGCCTTCCAGTTCGATCGGATCGCCCAGCGGCGTGGCCGTGCCGTGGGTCTCGACGTAGGAAATGTCGCGAGCGGACACGCCGGCATCGTCCAGCGCCATCGCGATCACCGCCGCCTGGCCGGCCGCGTTCGGCGCGGTGAAACTGGCTTTGACCGCGCCGTCGTTGTTCACCGCTGCGCCGCGGATCACGGCGTGGATGGTGTCGCCGTCGCGCACGGCGTCGCTGAGGCGCTTGAGCAGCACCACCGCCGCGCCGTCGCTGAACACGGTGCCGCGTGCGTCGACGTCGAAGGTGCGCGTGTGGCCGTCCGGGGAAAGCATGGAGCCTTCCTGGGCAAGGTAGCCGCTGTTGGGCGGGCAGGCAATGGACGATCCGCCAGCCAGCGCCATGTCGCAGCGTCCGGCGCGCAAGGCGTCGAACGCCTGCGCGATCGCCACCAGCGACGTCGAACATGCCGTATTGAGGCTGATCGCCGGGCCGGTAAGGTTGAGCTTGTGCGCCACGCGCGTGGCGAGGTAATCCTTCTCGTTACCGAGCATCACCTGGAACGCGCCGAGCTTCTCGATGAGATCGGGGCGGCCGCTGATGTGCTTCTGGTAGTAGGTCGCGTTGTGCATGCCACCGAAGACACCGACCGGCGTCGTCTGACCGTCGGGCACGTAACCCGCGCGCTCCATGCACTCCCAGCACAGTTCGAGGAACAGCCGCTGCTGCGGATCGGTCAGCTCGGCTTCGCGCGGTGACATGCCGAAGAAGCCCGCGTCGAACTGGTCCGCGTCGTCCACGACACCGCGCGCGGCAACATAGCCGGGTTCATCGCGCTCGGCCTGGCTCACGGCAGGATCGAGCTCGTCCGGCGCGAAGAACCGGATCGACTCGCGGCCCGCGCACAGGTTGTCCCAGAACGTCTCCACGTCGGGAGCGCCTGGGAAACGGCCTGCCATGGCAATGATCGCCACCGGCTCGCCCGGCGCGCGCGCGGCCGAGGCCATGCGCTCCACCAAGCCTTCGTTGGCGGTACGCCCCTCGATGGTGGCCGCGAGCGCGGCCGGCGTCGGTTCGGCGAAGAAGCCCACCAGCGAGGGCACAGGAGAAAGCTCCTCGTGTACGCGGGTCATCGCCCGCGTGGCGAGCAGCGACGTGCCGCCGAGGTCGAAGAAGTTGTCGTCGCGCCCGACCTGGGTCACCCCAAGCACGTCGGCGAAGATCGCGCAGAGTCGCGTTTCGACGGCGCCGCGCGGTGCCACAAAGGCGGCAGCCAGTTCCGGTCGTGTGCGATCGGGCGCAGGCAGGGCCTGGCGGTCGAGCTTGCCGTTCGCGTTGATCGGCATAGCCTCCATGCGTACCCAGGCCACTGGCAGCATGTAGTCGGGCAGCACATGCGCCAATGCATCGCGCAATGTACGTGCGCTGACACTGGGGTCGCGGCTCACGTAATAGGCGATGAGACGCTTCTCGCCGGGCGCATCCTCACGCGCCACGACTACGGCGTCCGTGACGCCGGGCAGGGCGCGCAAGGCGACGTCGATCTCGCCGGTCTCGATGCGGTAGCCGCGAATCTTCACCTGGCCATCGACGCGACCGACGAAGGCGAGGTTGCCGTCCGGCAGCCACTGCACGAGATCGCCGGTGCGATAGCGCGTGCCGCTGGCGACGAATCGCTCGGCCGTCAGTTCCGGTCGGTTGAGATAGCCGCGTGCGACGCCGCTGCCACCGATGTACAGCTCGCCGACGGTGCCCGCGGGCACGTCGCGTCCTGCCTCATCGAGCACGTGTAGCGAGGTCTCGCCGATCGCGCGGCCGATGGGAATCGCGCGCAGGTCGGCGGGCAGGTCGCGCGGGATCGTGTACGTCGTGGCGAACGTCGTGCACTCGGTGGGACCGTAGCCATTGATGAGCGTGGTGCCGGGCAGGGCAGCGTATGCCTTACGTACGTGCGGTACCGACAGCGCTTCGCCGCCGGTGAGCACCACGCGCAGACCGGCCAGGCGAGAGGCATCGTCGTCCACGATGGCGTTGAACAAAGCTGCCGTCAGCCATGCGATTTCCGCACCATGGCGCTCCACCGTGCGAGCGATGCCGCAGCCGGTCGGTACGCGTTCGCTGTAAACGACGCAGGTGCCGCCATTCAATAGCGGCGCAAAGATCTCGAACGTGGAGGCGTCGAAGCCCAGCGGTGCAGCATGCAGCACGTTCGGCGCATCGAAGTCGATGTAGTCGGAACGTAGCACGAGGCGAAGGATCGCGCGGTGACGAATCTCCACGCCCTTCGGCGTGCCGGTCGAGCCGGAGGTGTACATGGCGTAGGCCAGGTCGTCGCCCGACCCCTGGCGACCTAGCGCCAGTTCGTCGTCACGCTCCGTGCGTCCCGCGGCATCCAATTCGGCCAAGGTAAAGATGGGCGCTCCGTTGGCATCGACCTGTTCCGCCGCGTCGTCGACGACGAGCGCGGCCACGGTGGCATCGCGCAGCGCGAAGGCCACACGCTCTGCAGGCCAGCGCGTGTCGATGGGAAGATAGGCCGCACCGGCCTTCAACACGGCGAGGATGACCACGACGGCCCCGACCGAACGATCCATCAGCAACGCCACGTAGCTTCCGGGTTCCACGCCAGAGGCCAGCAGGCCATGCGCGACGCGGTCGCTGCGCGCGTCCAGTTCGGCGTAAGTCAGCCGTGCGTCGTCCGATACAAGCGCGACGCGGTCGGCGCAGGCGCGGGCAACGGCGGCAAAGCGGGCGTGGACGGTGGGCGTGTCGTGCCCGGAGAAGGAAAGCGCGTTGCTCATGATCTGGCCTCGTACCCGCGGGGAACACGTGAAGGCATAGGCCGAATGGTCGATGCGGCACACCGGGCGGTCGGACCGGCCCGGTCGCTACGCCGTTCACCGACGTGCGTGCCCCTGGTCATGCTCGTCCACCCCGCCGTGCCTTCGGCTTTCATGCGATCCCCTGTCACGCGTGCGGGCCGGGAGGCCCTGCGCGTCTGTGGCATCTTTTATAGCCCCGGGTTCCGAGGGGGCATATACAACTGGCGCGCTAGCCGGGGTTGGGCAAATGGCCGATTGCCGCTGTCGCTAACGGCTCATGCCGCGGCTGTGCTCACCACAAACACCCCTTGTAGGAGCCGCCATGGCGGCGAGGCATGCGAGTGGCAGCTTGCCGGTGGGAGCCAGCCTGCTGGCGAAAAGCCAACGAAGCGGTGTAGCCGTGAGTCATGTCCCCATCGCCAACAGGTTGGCTCCCACCTTTGCTTCGTTGGCGACTCATTGCTTCCGCGAAGCGACAAAAAAGGCGCCTCTCGCGAGGCGCCAGGCGCTGTCGGTGACTCAACGGCGGAACTTGAACGTGTCGAAGCGCACGACGTCGTTGGCGCGTATCTCCATGTGTCGGATGCGGCGGCGTCCGTTATCGTCGTAACGCACCTCGTGCTGTCTCGTGACGTCTCCGCCGGGAACAGTGATGACGCCGCTGATGATGGTCAGGTTCCGATCCTTGAAGGACACGGTGACGTCGCGATTTACGGATGTGATCATGAAACGCACCACGTCCCACGGTTCCGCCAGATCCACGAAGAACACGTTGTTGTGGCTCGTGCCTGTCGGATTGCCGACGTAGAGAACCTTGCCCTTGAACTCCGGTGTAGGGGTGAAGGCATAGGATTCCACGCCCATCCTTTCTTTTGTATCGGTGACTTCTTCCCAGTCGAACTTCACGCTCATCACGCTCGTGCCGTTCTCGGGGAAGTTCAGTTGTTCCTTGAGGCCTATGTCGCGGATGCGGTCGTTGTCGAAGTTGTATTCGAGATCCCATGTCGAGTTGAGAACCGTGTAGGTCGGCGACCTGAACGTCTTCGCCGTCGCCTCTGCGCCGCCATCGAACGCCACCTTCAATTCGAGCGTCACGCTTGCCTGGTCGGCGAGCGCCATGAGCCAGTTGCGTGACAGGGGATGACGCAGATTGCCCGGCGCATTGACCAGTTGCCCTTCGGCCAGTAACAGCGAGTTGGCTCCGGATATCGCACGAAGCCAGTAACGCTGACCACTGGACATCAGGGGCCAGGGCCGCGCTTCCACGGTGGCATCGCCGTTGAAGCTGCTCAGCACCAGGGTAAGGGCGCCGTTGGCCTCGACGATGACGGGGACGGGGACGCGCGGATCGCCGGAGGACAGGTCCAGCACGCTGAGTCGCAGCACGGGAGAGGTGCGAGGAGCACCGCCAAGTCTCGGGGTGACAATGTAGTAGACGTCCACCGGCTGGCCCAGGTTACGACCGATAACGGCAGCTTCCACGGCGAACAGCATGCCGGTAGAACTCCCTGTCTGTGGCGGAGTCACCGTGTTGCCGCCCGGGCCCGTAACCGTGACGGCAACCTGCTGGTCAGGCGTGATGGATACGGTCGCCGGGATGCGCACGGTGATACCGCTTCCGGCGAGGAAGGGGTCGAGATTCGCGCCAGTCGCCTCGTCCACCGTCGGCATCGGTAGATCCTGAGCAGCAGAGCCGATCCGGAACGTTTCACCAAGCGAATCGGCTCTGCCGCCTGCGGCTCGGGTGACGACGTATGCGGCGACCAGCGTTTGATTGCGGTTTGCTGTGATCACCTGAGCAGGTACGAGAAACGAAGGCGGTAAGGCAGGATTGGCGACCGGGATGGAGTCATCGTAGGGAACTACGCCACCGCGCAGGGTGACGTCGATCCGATCGTTGACGGCGATGCCCGTATAGGCGGGAATGTCGATATGCGGGCTGGGGTAAAGGTCGGGGTCGAGCACGCCGTTGACCGCTTCACGGATCGACGGTGCTTGCAGCAGCGGTTGCGGATTGGCCGTGCGAACGTCGAGTTGTAGCGCGTCGGAGCGGAGCGGCGCGAAGCGAATCTCCCGGAATTCACGGGTGCCGACCTTTCTTGCGAGTGCGAAGGGCTGCACCGTGTAGTAGAGACTCAGCGTGCCGTTCACCAGGGCCTCGATCTGCGCACGAGGTATGGTGAACCTGACGGGGCTGCCGACCATGCCGCTGGAAATCGGCAGGCTCTCGCTCCATCGCGTGGGCGACCCGTTGGAGGTCTGCCCGTCGAGAATGAGCTCCAGGACATCGCCGCTTCGCATGCCTGCCCACGGCGGCACGGTGGCATGTGCGCCGCTGGTCGGTACGTTGGCTGGATCAAGCGTGTTGCCAGTCGCCTCGTCCACGGCCGGAGGAAGCAGGCGAACAGCCTGGCCGACGAGCTGAAGATTACGACGGGCAGACTGCCGCGTGGTGCCGTTGAGCGCGGTGATCGCGTAGCCGGCGCGAGCCGTGCCCTGGGCCAGGGGCACCACGAAAGCGTTTGGGATGGTGAACACCAGCGTCTGGTTGTCACGAGTGGCCGTTTGCGGGGGCGTATTGAAAGTCACCGGGCCACCCGTTGCCGTTGTGCCGGCCCATTGCACGACCACCGATTCGCCGGTCAGTACACCACTGGCTTCGACGTATACGCGAACATCGTTCGTGCCGAGCGTATCGACGTCGATGGTCGTGCCCTGATTGCCCACCGTCGGTTCCACTGCGGGTGCCGGCGGTGCGTTGGGATCCGGCACGTTGACCAGGGCAAAAGGTGACCACAGTGACCAGTTCCTGACCTCGTCGTACACCTGGTAAGTCACGATGAGCCGCTCGCCGATACCACCGATGTCGATCATGTCGCTATCGATGTCGAATACGACCGGCCGCCCCACCTCGGCCTCGGTCAAGGGGCCATAGGTGACATCGTTGCCGTCCGCATTCCATTGGACGGTGACGATGTCGCCGGCCGCCATGTTCTCGTAAGGCGGCACCGTGACCTTCGCTTTCTTGTCGGTGCCGATGTCCGTCGGCTCGACGGTGGGAGGATCGAGATTCTCGTTCTGGTATGGCGTGGTCGGGTCGGGGTCGAGTCCACCCGGAACAGTGAGCTTGACCACAACGGTTATCGGCGGAGACTTGACCGTATTGCCGAGCAATCCGCGGACTTGCGCACGCACGTCGTGGATGCCAGCTCGTTGGTTGACGATCGCCGTCGCTGGGACGAAGACCTCCAACCCCTTGTTGACGTCTATGGCGTTTGCCAGGCGCGAGCCGACGACGGTTTCCGCAGCACCCCATAGAATCTCCAGTACGTCGCCGTCTTCGTAGCCGTCCCATGGCGGCACTTGGACGACGATCGATACATTCGGGTTGCGTTGCAGGTCTTCGTAACCCAGACCACCGTCGAAGGCATCCGGGATGCGGGGGCTCGGCAACGGCGCCGGCCCCTGGAGGGTGTCGTTCATGGCGGTACTCCTTGTGACGCGGGTCATCCCCGCGCGTTCCCTATGGTGTGTTCACTGGCGTGTTGCGACGTAGATCCATGCCTGCGTGGCTGGTGCGCTTCCGGCATCGTTCGTGGCAGCGTAGTCGAAGGTCGCGCTGCCGAAGGGGATGAGCAGCAACGTCTCGGTCGGGATGGTCACGTCGATGAAACGAGCCATCTCGGGTGGTGACACGCTGTCGTCCTGCCTTGGCACGAGATCCGCGGCGGTCACCGTGTGGGTCAACTCGAGTCGTGAACCGTCGATGGGGTCGACGCCGGGCGTGGTCTTGTCATATCCCTGAAAGACCATGTGCAACGTGTCGCCGACCTTGATGTTGTCGTAGGCATACACTCGGAGCGGCGTTCCACCGTCGCTCACCGCCTTTTCGTAGTCGATCTGATCGGGAATGCCAACGCCTGCCGGACCCTCCAGCCATTTCGCAGCACGCAGCGGATCGCCGCCACCGGGAATGTCCGCCACGTCCAAGATCTGAACGGCCTGGTCGGGCGATCGCGCGGCGTTCTCGAACGGCGGCATGGCAAGCTTTCGTGTCGCGACATAACGGACCATCCACGTGCCAGGGCCGTATGTCGTGAGCACCTCTTTCGGCACCGTGCGCTGCACGTCGTCGCCAGCCGTCGTAACGATGAAGGGCGCGTCTACGGCGACACCATCCCAGAAGAGCTGCACGCTGTCGCCGGGCAGGAATGCCGGCGCGGACGGCGTGCCCGCGGTCATCCCCGGAATGATCGCGGTAGCGTCTTCGTCGATCGCATCGGCAGGGATCACATTCACCGGACCGCCGGCGGCGGATTGGACCGATGGTGGTTGGATGCTTTCATGCACCGGCGTAGCCGGATCGGGATCCTTACCGCCAGGGGTCGACAAGTTGACCGGTGCGCGAGTGAGTTGCGCGGGGCTTCCGATGTCGTTGTCGTCACGAAACACGGTGTAGCCCACGAGTGCCAGCACGGTCCTGTTGTTATCCCCCGACCCCGACAACCAGTCGTCATAGACGTCGGCGTAGGGCGCGGTAACGGTTAACAGCGGATCTTGCCCGTTTTGTGTCACGGGTATGGGCGGCGAAAGCCGTGCGTTCCAGGACCAGACGATCGTGTCGCCGGTCTGGATGGCCGCGTTCGCGGGAATCTCCACAGTGACACCGCCATGGATGCGGGCATCGCTGTCCGTCACGAGTCCGTCCGCGGCCCCGGGGACGACGGGAGGCAACAGGTCCGGAATGGCGTCGCTTAGCCGCACGGAGAGGACGACGGCCATGGAAGGCGCCGATTCGTTCCCCGCGCGATCGGTGACGCGATAGGAGAACCGATGATCGCCGTCGCCGGCGGCTTCAAGTGCAGCCAGTGGGAAGGGTAGTTGGAGACGGGGGCCCACATCCTGAGGTACTTCAAGGGGCGTGCCGACCGGATTTTCATCCAGCAGCGCCTGTATCTGATCGCCCCAGGCTTGCTGAAAATAGGGTGCGACCATGGATGCCAAGTACTGCCCCCCTCCTGGGGCGACGGAAAGCTTGTCGGGTGTTACGCCGTCCGCGATGACTTCGTCGTCAAAAAGCAGTGAGGGGAGCAAGGCCCCGCCGGGTGCCGTGTAATCGGCAATGAACTGCTGTCCTGGTGGACCGAAATCCTCCCCGTGGCCACCGGAACGATAGATCACCTTGTAGTTGATGGCATGCGGCCCCTCACTTCGCACAGAGGCCGGAAGCGACACCGGTACGATGCCATCGAGGTAGGGATCCAGAAGGATCTCGTCACCGACGTTCGTATCGTCGACCAAGAGCTGGAGAACGTCTTTATTAATGGCACTCTTGGGACATGACACGGTCAGAGGGATTTCGATATTTCGGACTTGCGCCAACAGAAGATGGTCAGGCGCCATGCCTTCTGGCACCGGGGCCAATACATCACTGGCAAACACCAGCGGGTCTGGAAGCACCGCGTCCGGAGTGCGGTCTTGCGGCACTCCGGACCCAGCCTTCGACGAGGGAGTCCTTTCCACGTCGCTTGCTCCTTAGGGCGGAACTTAGGGAAGGGTGCCCCGTGAGTCCATGTCGACGAGGTATTCGGCTGAAGCAACAGGAATCGTGGGGTCCGCGACACCGAAGACCGTATAGCTAATGTGGAAGTGAAACCCGATGCCGAGAAGGTCATATCTCATCAGCGTGCTTTCCTCGATGTGAACACGTGTCGGGCTGGTCTCGTCGGTGGGATGCAGGTCTGGAATCTCGAAGTCGCGCTCCGAGACAGGAGTTTGCGTGGCCTCAGATCGATAAAACGGGCGGAAAGCCTTGGCGGTCACCGTGATTGCATCCCCTGGCTTCTGATTTACGTAGGCAGGAATGATGAATTCGGTGCCGTCCACTGCCTCTTTCCGTGAAATCAGTTGCCTGGTCGGATCGTCGGGGTAGGTGCCATCCGCTTCCGGTATGGAACCGACCGGCAGGGGATTGCCGCCCCCGGGGAGTTCGTCCGACCCTTTGACGAGGACATCCTGCGGCGGCGAGTAATCTTCATTGGAGCCGCCTGAGGTGAGACTGCGTGCGATGCGGTAACTGAGAGGAACCGTGCCGGAACCCACGGTCTTGATGGCCGCATTGTTGAGGACGATATCGTTGATGTCGACGGCTGCGGTGACATCGGCATCCGTGATGGGGCGAGGCGTGAGGTCGACACTCCCATAGCGCACGGTGAGGATGTCGCCCTCCACAAAAGGTGTAGCGGTGAGGGATCCCTCGAGCAACCACGGCACCGTTACGGTCGCATCTTCTTCGAAGTCGGGACCGGAAATTTCGTTTTCGGCGCCGCTGGACGCGGCGAGCGTGGGTCGGGTGAGGTTTTCGTTCTCGGGCGTTTCCGGATCCGGATCCTTCCCTCCCGCCACGAACAGGTTCACCTCGACGGTATGAGCCGGGGATCGACCGCGGGAGATGGTGTTGCGGTAAACCGTATAAGACACATCCACGGCGCGTGCTTCGTCTGCCGGGGCGCCGCCTGAATGCCACTCGTCGCTCACGATGGCATACGGCAACAGCACGGTGATCTCTGTGCCAGTCTGTGCGGGCACCCTCGTGGCGATCCGGGAGCCCCATTGGACCTCGATCTGGTCTGTGCTGCTGAGGGAAGGGTTGCCCGGAATAATCACTTCGAGACCACCTGGCTTGCGCGCGTCGGCCTCATCAATCAACGGCACATCGGCGTCGTCGTCGAAAGCCGGCACACCGGGTTTGATAAGATCTGTAAGGTAGTCTTTGAGCAGCGCGGTCAGCGTCACTACGCGCGACTCATCGGAAACATTTCCCGCGCGGTCGGTAACGATATAGCCAAAATCGTGCGGGCCATCTCCCTGGTCTTCGATGAACGTGCGGAAGTAAGGTATTTCTGTGGTCATGCTGACGGTCTGCACGATCACGGCTGCGGAATCGTCCGATATGCCGTCAATCTTCGGCGTAATCTTGTCGCCAGGCGCTTTCTGGAAATAGCTTGGTACTTGCGCCGGCAGATATTCGCGATCGCTCGCGTCGGTTTCGAGGGAGTCGGGAATGATTCCGTTTGCGATGACGGACGCCTCGAAGCGCGGTTCGCCGAGGAATGGCGCGCCCTCCGCCGTATAGTCGGTGATGTATCGTTGGCCGAGCGGCCCTGTGTTTGGCAGCCCCCCGCCGCTGAGGAAATCCACGTCGTAATTAATTTCGACCGTACCTTCGGGCACACTGTCCCTGTCTTCGCCTGTCAACGTCAGGGTTACTTGACCGGCCGAGTATTCCTCATCGGTGACCTCATGGGGAGAACCAACCCTAGTTCCATTGAGTTCAAGCTGAAGGGTGTCCCCGGGATAAATTTGCTCATTCAGGGGGAGAGTAAGGTCTAGGCTTGTCCCTCGGGTGGACGCGAGAAGGAGGTTATCTGCGAATCCGTTGGGAGGGAGTGGCGCGAGCGCGTCGCTAGGGAATGCCAAAACTTCCGGAAGTGGGTCATCGGCGAGCGCCCCAGGCGCTGGCGCGGTCGATGCTTTACGCATAGCCTTGTATGTCTTCGATCCATCCATGGTTCGTTTCTCCGTCGTGGCAATCATTAAGTCGCGGCAATCATGTTGTATCGCTTTCCCAGGCGCCCCTTCACGTTAGGTCGTTGCTATCGGCGCGGCAATATGGCGTTCGCTGTAGGGTAACTATGCGCAAAAAAGGGAAAGCAAGGCCCGCCATAAACGAACCGTGGCCGAATACGGAAGGATTCACGGCGTTATCACGCTCGTTGCGAGTACTAGGGGTGCGCGGAACAACTATGGCCCTTGTCGCTCCGGGGCCGTTCAACCCAGGGAACGGGTAAGGGCGATTTTTGGGAGTTTGCCGTATAGCCAGGGCAAATGATCTGGGATGGAATGCGGGGCTGCCCTGGATGGGTTTATCGATACCGCCATCGTGTTGGCGGCTTGCGAGGATCGGCTATGCCCCAGCTTCTGAATCATCTATCCCGTACACGCCTGGCGATCGCTGTTGTATCGGTTTCGCTTGCACCCATGTCAAGCGTCAGCGCCGGTGATCTCATCGGCACGTCGCATACGGTTCTGCCTGCGGATCCGGTGGAGGCATGGACGCTATCTCAGAATGCCTCGCTGACACTGTCTCCCGGGTCGAACGCGAACGCTATCGTATCTGCCCAGTCTTCGGTCCTCCTCGACAGCGGTACCGTAAGGGCCGCAGATGTCGGGTTGGAGTTGCTTAACGGATCCAGTGCCAGTGTACGGAACGGCTCGCTGATCGTCGGCGACAGTGTCGGTCTCCGGACTCGGACCGATACGAAACAGGCAAACGCGGTGCCCTCGACCGTCGGTGTCGTCGACAGCAGTATTTCCGGCAAGAGCATAGGCGTGCAGCTTAGTGGAGAGAGCTCGTTCGTGAGTTCCGGGTCGACCATCTCCGGCACGGGCACGTCGGGCATAGGGTTGTATCTGGTTTCTGGCGACGCCCGGCTCACCGCTGGCACGAGCGTCAGTGGGATACGTTACGGTATCCGGATCGTGCGCGACGACAGGGGGGGCATCGTGCCTTCGTTCCGCGTGCTGACCATCGATGCCGCTACCGTTACCGGTGTCAACGGTAGCGGGATCATCCTCGACCTCCTTGGAAGAGAGCCAGCGGCAGACGCGCGGATCGACATCCGCAATGGGAGTACCGTTTCCGGTGGCAATGGCGTGGCGATCGAGCTGGCTAAGGAGACCACCGCTGACGTAACGGTCGATCGCAGTACGCTGAGCGGCAGCCTCCGTGTGGCCGATGGCGGTGCGCTGACAGTGAGCCTCGATAACGGGGCGACGCTAATCGGTTCGACGACGGGCAGCATCGCAGCGACGTTGGGCGCATCCAGTCTCTGGCGAGTGACCGGCGATTCGGATGTGGATTCCCTCGCACTGAATGGCGGAACCATCGCGTTTCAGCCCAGTGGCGATGCGAGCCATCGATCCACGCTGGTGCGGGGCGATCTCTCAGGCACGGGCGGCGTTGTTGCGCTCAACACGACGCTTGACGCAGGCGGTCCGCTGTCCAACCAGTTCACCGACCGTCTATTGATTCAGGGCGACGTCACGACGACGGGGCCGATCCAGCTCCAAGTCGTACCGACGGGCGGCGGTGCCAACACCGACCTCAACAAGGACGGTGTGGTCGATGCACACGAGGGCATTTCGCTCGTACAGGTCGGAGGCAACTCGCGCGCCGATGCGTTCACCCTCCGCGGCGGCTATGTGGCCGCGGGCCCTTATCAGTACACGTTGCACGCCTTTGGCCCTGGCGAGGTCGATCAGGCACAGAACGCCCTGCCGTCCGGTCCTCTCCAGTGGGATTACCGCCTTGGCAACCGCATCGTGTGTGACGGCGACTGCAATCCTGTCGAACCCGAGAATCCCGATCCCGGCAATCCCGATCCGGGCAATCCCGACAATCCAACCGACCCGGGGAACCCCGATCCTGGCGTCACACCGGAAGAGCCCAGCCGCGAAGCCGTCGTGCCGCAGTTGCCTTCGTATCTCTCCGCGCCGGCCGCCCTGCTGACCTACGGGGACATGATGAACGACGGGCTCCGCCAGCGGCTGGGCGACATTCGCCAGGGCATGTCGCATGATCCGGTCGGTGGCGAAGTCTTCGCTCGTTACCTCGGTGGTCAGTTGCGCTATCGCTCGAACCTCTCGTTCCAGGACTATGGTTACGATTTCGATCAGCAGGTCAACGCGCTGCAGCTTGGCGGCAGCCTGATCGCGCTGGACGGCGACAACGGCACCTTGCGTGCCGGCTGGGCCGCCGACCATGGCACCACACGCGTCACGCCGAAGGCCGCCGACGGCAACAGTTCCGCCAAGTACACTGCGAACGGTATTTCGGGCTGGGTCACCTGGCAGCACGGCAACGGTTTGTGGGTGGATGGCGTGATCGGCGCTACGCGCTATCGCGGAGACATCGGGACGGATCTGCGCGGGGCGGGCGTTGGGCGCATCCGTGCCAATGGCTGGAGCATGTCGGTGGAAGTCGGCAAGCCTTTCGCGCTGGGCAACGACTGGACGGTGGAACCACGGTTCCAGTTGAAGCACCAGTCGCTGAACTTCCGCGACTTCGTCGATGTCGATGGGCTCGACGTGAAACTCGGTACGGCGAAGCAGACCAGCACGCGACTCGGCGCTCGGCTCTCGCGCACGGCCAACCCGGTGTTCATGCCGTATGTGGGTCTAGATCTCACCCACACGAGCAACGGCGATCCGAGCGTGGACGTGTCGAGCGACGAATGGAACATCGAGGACCGCTTCGGTTCCGGCCGCGTGGGCAACTCGTATCGCGTCGCCGCCGGTGCGGTGAGCCAGCTCGGCGAGCATGTGCAGATCTACGGCGAGGGCACCTATCAGCATTTCGTGGGCAGTTACGGCATGCGTGGATGGGCCGGTAACCTGGGCATTCGCGTCAGCTTCTGAGGTACGTTCCGGGACGCAGCAGCGCCCCGGCGGGCCCGCCGTTCGATGGGCTATCAATGACCCAGGAGTACGTTCATGGAAACGGGGCGCGAGTCAGCCGACACGTTTCCCGCGCGATCGCGGATACGGTAGGCAAAGTCGTGAGATCCACTCAGCCCGGAAAGCATGGTGCCGGGGTAGATGACATGGATTAGAGAGCCCTCGACCGGAAGCTCCGTGACTATCGTAGGCGCGCCCTCCACACCGTCGATCAAAGGAGTGATCGCATCGTGGATGGCGAGACCTGTGTATCCGGGAACGAGAGCTATGAGATTGCCGTTCGGGTCGAGTCGGTCCGGGGTCAAGCCGTCGTCAGGGGAGAAGTAAAACACGGGAGATGCAAGGAATGGCAAGCCAGGAGGTTCGTAATCGGCGACGAATCCTTGGTCTCTCGGGCCAGTCTCGGATTGTCCTCCGCCAGCGAGGTATCTGATCACGTAATTGATCTGATAGCGGCCGCTTTGATCGTGACGAGCAGCGCTCAGCATGAGCGGAATGGGTGCATCGGGATCGACAATCGAGAATGAAGTGTCCTCGAGCTCTTCACCGTCGAGTACGAGCGTCACGGTGTCGCCATTCACGACGGGTCTATCCTTGAGAGAAGGAATCTTCAACATCAGGTCTCGACCCTTGGTACGCGCGCGCAGCAAGTTATCCTCGATGTCGTCCGGGTCAGGTGCAAGGTCAGCCGCCGCAAATCGAATGCGAGCAGTCGCTTCGTTGGGTTGATTTCCGTTCACGATTCACTCCTTCGGTTGTATCAATAGGTGACGACACCTCGAACCGTCGGCGGTGCGCTCCCTGCGCCCCTCCCTTCATGCACGTCCCTGTGCATCGGTGCTTCCTGCATCGTCCCTGGCGTCCTGCTTGTCCGCCGCGGTCCGGGGTGTCGTGGAAAGAGGCTATCCCTATGTCCTGCAAAGAAAAATAAGCCTGTGGTTGTAGGCGCGAGTGTCCGTTTGCGGACACTTTCACGGTGCGCTGAATGTATCAACTGTCCGCTTCGAAACGCAGAGCCCGATATGGCGCGGTATGTGGCGAGTTGCACGGATGCAACAGTGTCCGAATCCGGACAATCAGCGAATCGCCATTAGCCATAGGGCCGCGCCTTGAACCGGCTCGGCGGTCCAGTGCACGCGATATGTGCCGGGTTCTTTCACTTCTCGCCACGCGACGACGCCTTGCACGCCGCTTTCGTCCGGCAACGTGGTGAAGGTGTCGATGACCTGGAAGCCGTCGCTTGGCGTGACCGTCATCCGCTTCACGCCGCCGTCGCCCCACCAGAAGGCCAGCAACGTCGCCGGCCCGTCGACATGGATCGTATCGCTGACGACGACGGGCGCGGGATGGGCGTAGGACTGCGCCATCGCCTGCACGCGCGTGGCGTGGCGTACTTCGACGAACGGCAGCGACAGTTCTCCCGTGGGCTCACCGCGCTTTCGGATCGATACGGTATGTCCCGGGCCGCCCTTGCCGCCAAGCGCCACATAGGCGCGTACCGCGAAGCGATCACCGTAGTTCGCATAGGTCATGGATCGGCCCAGCGGCCGCCACGTATTGCGATAGCTGTCGATCGGCGCGTCGTCGTTGCTCGCGTAGCCCGCATTGAATGCAACGAAGACGCTGCCGGACGGCTGGGTATCCATTGGCGGCGTCACGGCGGGATCGGCGCCGATGCCTTCACCCTGGCCGAGAAACACGTGGGCACCCAGCGCGGGCGGCGGCGTGGCGGCGTCCATGGCGAACAATGCGCCGGGTGACATCACGGCGGCGAGTGCGGCAACACAGGCACGGAAGCGCATGGGCCTTCTCCAAAAGTTGTACTTGTCAGTATGCAAGGGCTGCGCCACGCTGCGCAGGAGAGGGCGACACGCGTTGCCTCCAGGGAAGTCACGTGGCGCACGAGACCGATTTCATCGATTTGTACCGAAAGCTGCGCCTGGAGCCCGGCTGTACGTTGGACGACTTCAAGCAGGCCTATCGTCGTCATGTCGCGCTCTGGCATCCCGATCGGCGCCGTGGATCCCGGGCGGACACGCTTGCCGCGGCACGCCTGCAACGATTGACCGTGCAATACGCGGCGGCCATGGATTTCCATCGTCGCCATGGGCGCCTGCCAGGCGCACCGATCGGCGCACGCAGCGCGGGGCCACGGGTCGAGGCAGAGCGGGACGAGGCGTCGACTGCCACTCCTCTGCGCGCTTCGATGCCGCCGTCTGCAAGGCCGCGCGCGCACATGGCCATGCGCTGGTGGCTTGCTGGCGCGGTGCTCGGCATCGGTGCGCTCGCACTGTGGATGTGGCCCGACGATGAGCCCGTCGAGACGGAAAGCGTCGCCGAACCGGTGGCGATGGTGGAGCACGACAGGCCGGCCGCCCGCTTCATTGCGCTGGGCATGACGCCCGCCGATGTGGCAGCGATCGAAGGCGAGCCGACACGCCGCGGTGCGGATCGCTGGGAGTACGGCCCATCATGGGTGCGCTTCGAAGGCGGCGCGGTGACCGATTGGTACAGCTCGCCGCTGCGCAACCTGCGTACGGCCTCCACGCGCGCGCATTGAACCGCGCCGCTCGCGTGGCACGCGATCAACGCGCGCCACGACCGAAGATCACCACCTCCACGGTCTCGATCAGGATCACCATGTCGAGAAACAGGTTGTGGTTCTTCACATAGAAAAGGTCGTACTTCAGCTTCTCGGCGGCATCTTCTTCGGATGCGCCGTAGGGGTAGCTGAGTTGGGCCCAGCCGGCGAGACCTGGTTTGATGCTGTGGCGAAGGTTGTAGTAGCGGATCTTCGTCTCAAGGTCGTTCACGAACTGCGGGCGCTCGGGGCGCGGTCCCACGATGCTCATGTCACCGCGGATCACGTTCCATAGTTGCGGGAGTTCGTCGAAGCGCAGCTTGCGGCAGATGCGGCCCACACGGGTGACGCGATCGTCGTTGCTCTTGGCCCAGCGCGCGATGCCGTCCATCTCCGCATCGGTGCGCATGCTGCGGAATTTGTACAGCCAGAACGTGCGGCCGTGTTCGCCCACGCGCTCCTGCCGGTAGAGGATCGGCTGGCCACGTCCCGATTCGATGCGGATCGCCAGCGCCACCCCGAGCATGATCGGCCAGCAGAGCAGGGCGATGCAGCAGGCCGCGGCAAGATCGAAGCCACGTTTGACGAAGACGGCCAGCGGCGTCGCGTTGAACCCTCCGGAAAAGACCAGCCACGACGGATCGAGCATGGTCAACTGCACGCGTCCTGCCTCGCGTTCCACGAACGTGGTCAAGTCGGTGATCTGCACGCCAAGCTGCCGGCAGGCCAGCAGGTCGTCCATCGGCAGGCTGCCACGGCGATCGTCCACACCCACCACGATCTCGTCCAGGCGCTCGCGTCGGGCGAACGCGGCCAGCGCGTCGCTGGGTCGCACCAGCAGCGGTTCCGGAATGGCGATGGTTTCGCCGGGCCCCGGCACGTAGCCGAGCAGACAGAAGCCGCGACGATCGGAGCGGCGGCGCATGCGGTTGTGGATCTGCGCGGCGCGTTCGCCCGCGCCCAGCACGAGCACGCGCCGCTTCAGCGATTCCATTTCCACCAGGCGCATGAACAGCGCGCGGAACGCGGACGTGACCACAAAGCCGATGATCAGCGCCATGCCGAGTACGCCTCGGCCGACGTAGGCCTGCGGGATCACGTAGTAGCCGACTACGAGCGCGAGGCCACCGATGACGAAGGCGATGGCATGCCGCGCCAGTTGGCCGCGCCAGCTCATGCGCAGAGTGGCGCGGTATTCGCCGAGCGCGGCCATGCACAGGAAGATGACGATCGCGAACATCGCTGCGCGTGCCGCCAGCGAATGCGACGACGCAGCCAGATCCTCGGGCGACGGCGCGAAGCGTATCCACGTGGCAGCATTGATCGATGCTGCCAGCAGTGCGAGCTCGCACGCACCCAGCAGCGTGAGCCAGCGCACGATCGGCTGTCTGAACAGGCGAATCATCGGAAATCCCCTCCATGCACGCAGGTGCTGCATGCCGTCGCGCAAAGGCTAGGAACGTGCCGCTGCCGTGTCGATTGCACTTCCGGCCTGCACGCGGCTAGGCCGTATGGCCGCCTGTATCAAAGTCGATACACATCAGCGGCGGTGCACCGTAACGTCGTGCGTCACGATGCGTGAGGGGCTCAGGCCAGACCGGTCGCCAACAGCACGCGCAATTGTTCGGCGAGGCGCAGGCTCAACGCGATCACGGTGAAGGTCGGGAACGCCCAGCCTCCGGTCGGGAACACCGAACTGCCGGCTACGTGCAGGTTGGCGACGCCGTGGACCTTGCCCTGCGCGTCGACCACGCCTTGCGAGGGATCGTCCGCCATGCGCGTGGTACCGATGTGGTGCGCCGTGCCATGCACCTCCGGGTCGGCCCCGCCGCGGGTCCAGGGGGCGGGCTCGAAACGCCCGCCGCAGGCGGCCGCAAGGCGTTCACCGGCCAGCACCGTCGTGGTGTGCCAGGTATGCCGGTCGAGATCGTTCAGGCGCCAGTCGATGCGCACGCGGCGCAAGCCGAGCGCATCGCGGTCGTCGCCCAGAGTGATGCGGCTGTCGCGTTGCGGTGCCTGTTCGAAGAAGCCGACCAGTTCGACGCGATCGCTGCGTACGGTGGGGCGATCTGCCACCTTCTGCGCCACGGCCTTCACCACATCTCCCAAATGCAGACCGAGGCGAACGGCGCTGATGGCGAGGCTCTGCTGCACAGTCACCATGGTGCTGTCCGGTCCGTTCTGCAGGGCGGCGCACAGACGCGCTTCGAGCAGCGTCGCCTCGTCTTGGCGACGAGGTGAACGCAGCGCCGCGCGCACGTCGCGCAGGGCGCGAATGCCATGGGGTACCTGGCCTTCGACGGCGAACGGATGAACCCTTGCGTTGAGGCTGCGATGACGACGCTGCGCGTCGAAGGTCAGGCCGATCTCGGCAGACAGTGGCGCGCGTATCTTGCCGATGGTGCGTTCGTAGGGACGAGACAGCGTGTCGGGTTCGTCGGACACGACGCTGCCGATACGGCCGCTGGGATGGTCCATGAAGTAACGCCCGACCAGGTCGCGATCGTTGCCCAGGCCCGCTGGGGCTACGCTGTCGGACAGCAGCAGGATGCGTGCATTCTCGATGCCTCCCGCGGCCAGCACGTAGTGCCGCGCCCGCACATGCCCCCGCCGTCCATCGAGCGAGCCGATCCGTGCGGCGGTCACGCTGCGCGCGCCGTCGCCAGCTTCCAGCTCCATGAGGTTGGCATGCAGCAGCACCGTGATGTTCGCGGCGCTGCGCAAGGAGTCACGGTAGGTATCGCCGAACATGATCGGACTGCGTGCGAAGACGAAGTTCGCCAGTGTGTCCGGATCGAGATCGAGCGGGCGGCGCGGCGGCGGCCCATCGAAGGCCCCGGGGCCGAAACCGTAGGACGGATCGATGCGGCAGAATTCACGAGCGCGCTCGTACCAGGGCGCCAGGTCCACATAGCGGAGCGGCCAGCCACTGTCCGGCACCCATTCGCGGGCTTCGAAGTCGCTGTCGGCAAGCGGGATGCAGCCACCGCCCCACAGCGTGCAGCTTCCGCCGAACACGCGCATGCGCGACGTGCCGGCATCCAAAGGCAGGTCGCCTGCCGAGCTACCTTCATACAGCGACTGGCTGCGGTCTTCGCCGGATAGACCGCCTCCCTCGATGAGGCAGACCGTGGTCGAAGTACCGATGAAGGCGTGCGCTATGGCGATACCGGCGGGGCCGGCACCGACGATACACAGGTCGGCCGAGACGTCGGACGGTGCCGACGGGTCGAGGTAGTCGATGATCACGATGTGTCTCCGGGCGCGTTACCGTCGTCCGTGTGTGTCGTGGTCGGGACCGTCCTGGTGCCCGTAATAGCCTCGGTACCACGTGACGAAGCGGCTCACGCCCTCGGCCACGTCGATCTTTGGTTCGTAGTCGGCCGCTTCGGCCAGCGCGGAGACGTCAGCCTCCGTGTCGGGTACGTCGCCAGGTTGCAGAGGCAACCATTCCAGCCGCGCCGTACGCCCGAGGCACTGCTGGAGTATGTCGATATAGCGCAGCAGCTCCACAGGTCGCTCGTTGCCGATGTTGTAGATCCGATACGGCGCCACGCCGCTCGTGCCCGGGTCCGGCGCGTCGCCCGACCAACGTGTGTTGATCGTCGGTGGCCGGTCGAGCATGCGCACGACTCCTTCGACGATGTCGTCCACGTAGGTGAAGCTGCGCTTGTGCCGGCCATGGTTGAACACCCGCAGCGGCTCGCCCGCGAGGATCGCCCGAGTGAACAGGAACAAAGCCATGTCGGGCCGGCCCCAGGGCCCGTAGACGGTGAAGAAGCGCAGGCCGGTGCAGGGCAGGCCGAAGAGGTGCGCATACGCATGCGCCATCTGCTCGTTGGCTTTCTTCGTCGCCGCGTACAGCGTCAGCGGATGCTCCGTCGATTGCGTTTCCGAAAACGGCATGCGCGTGTTCGCACCGTAGACCGAACTGGTCGAGGCGAACACGAGATGATCGACACCGTGCCGACGGCACCCTTCCAGTACATGCAGAAAGCCGGTGACGTTGCTCGATACATACACATGCGGATTCTCGGCGGCGTAGCGCACGCCGGCCTGCGCGGCCAGATGCACCACGCGCTGTGGCCGATGCGTGGCGAACGCAGCCTCCATGGCGTCCCGGTCGGACAGGTCGGCATGGATATGCGTATAGCCGGGGTGGCCGTCGAAGTGCGCGAGCCGTGCCTGCTTGAGGCTCACGTCGTAGTAGTCCGAAAGATTGTCGAGGCCGATCACCTCGTCGCCGCGCTGGAGCAAGCGCGTGGCGACATGGTATCCGATGAAGCCGGCCGTACCGGTGACCAGGATCTTCATGTCGCCGGGACTACTCAGAGCCTGCCGTCCACCACGTCGCGCGGCAGCACGTATTTCACGTCGTAGATCACGCACGTAGGCTTGCCGAAGGCGCGGATGCCGGTCGCACCCCAGGTCACGAACTGGTGATGCCCCACAGCCACGATGATGGCGTCATAGCTGCCGTGCACAGGTTCGGCTACAGGGTCGATGCCGTACTCGTGGCGGGCTTCGTCCGCATGCACCCAGGGATCGTGCACGTCCACGCGCATGCCGTATCCGGCGAGTGCGCCAAGGATATCCACGACACGCGTATTGCGCAGGTCGGGACAGTTCTCCTTGAAGGCCAGGCCGAGCACGAGCACCCGTGCGTCGACGGGATTGATGCCCTTGCGGACCATCAGGCGGATCGCCTCGCCCGCGATGTACGGACCCATGCCATCGTTGGTGCGGCGGCCGGCCAGGATGACGTCCGGGTGGTGACCGACCTGCTGCGCCTTGTGCGTCAGGTAGTACGGATCGACGCTGATGCAGTGGCCGCCCACGAGACCCGGGCGGAACGGAAGGAAATTCCACTTGGTACCAGCGGCTTCGAGAACCTCGAGCGTATCGATGCCGAGCTTGTTGAAGAGGATGGCCAGATCGTTGACCAGCGCGATGTTGAGATCCCGCTGCGTGTTCTCGATGACCTTGGCGGCCTCGGCTACCTTAAGCGAACTCGCCCGGTGGGTGCCCGCCGTGATGACGGAGCGATACAGTGCGTCGACGAAGTCGGCCACCTCGGGCGTCGAGCCCGATGTCACCTTGAGAATGCTGCTCACCCGATGGCTCTTGTCGCCCGGGTTGATGCGTTCGGGGCTGTAGCCGGCAAAGAAGTCCACGTTGAAGGCCAGGCCGGAACCGCGCTCGAGCAACGGTACGCAGACCTCTTCGGTACAGCCGGGGTAGACGGTGGACTCGTAGACCACCACGTCGCCGCGCTTCAACACCTTCGCCAGCATCTCGCTCGCGCGTACCAGCGGGGTGAGATCGGGTCGACGCGCGTCGTCGATCGGGGTGGGGACGGTCACGATATAGACGTTGCATTCGGCCAGTTCGCTCACGTAGGCCGAGAAGCGCAGTCGCTTCGCTTCCGCAAGCTCGGCGGTTTCCACTTCGAGCGTGGCATCGTGTCCGCCGCGCAAGGCGTCGACGCGTTCGGAGCGAATGTCGAAACCCAGCGTGGCGAAGCGCTTGCCGAACTCCACCGCCAGCGGCAGGCCGACGTAGCCCAGGCCCACGATGCCGATGCGCACGGTGTCCAGCGAGGGAGCGGCGAAGCGCTCCTGTCGGGTCCACGGCGACGCGCTCGCGTCGGATTCGACCATGCCAGCGGTGCCGGCGGCCATTCTGCGGCTCTCAGTGTCCATGCCAGCATCTACCCCTTGGAAGGCGTCACAAAACCCCGTCTGACGGGGGCCACCAAAGCGTAGCAACGCGCGCGGGCATTGCCTGTATGGCTTACGGAGGTGGTCGAATGGCCGATATCGGCAACCTGTGCGAGGTCGAATCGAGTGCTTCGCCGAGCATGGCAACGTTTACAAGGTGGCGGCTCCGAGATATGGTTCGTCCCGCATCGCCCACGCAAGTGGGCATTCGATTACAACTATGGCTTCATGGTCCACTCATGTCCGCGCGATCCTATTTTGGCTCTGTGCGCGTGGCCTTGCTGGACGACCACGCGCTCGTCCTGAAGGGGCTGACTGCGCACCTTGAGAAATCTCCCTCCATCGTGATTGTGGGTAGCCACGCCAGCAGCCGGCCGTTCCGCGCGATGCTGGCGAGCATGCCGGTCGACGTCGCCATCATCGATTATTCGCTTGCGCTGGACGACATCGATGGCGTAGCCCTGATCAAGCTCCTGCGGGCGTCGTACCCCAAAATGAAGATCCTGGTCGTCTCGGCGCACGAACAGGGCCTCGTCGTGCACAGCCTGCGCCAGGCAGGCGCCGATGGTTTTGTGGCGAAGAGCCAGGACCCGGACGAGGTGATCCGTGCCATCGACGCGCTGATGACCGGACGGGAGTACCTTCCGTCGCGCGATGCCGAAGCGGCCGAACGGCCGAACCTGGTGCCGCTGTCTCCGCGCGAATGGGAAGTGGTCCGGCAGTTGCTCGAAGGCATGACCGTGGGGCAGATCGCGGCCCGTTCGGGGCGCAGCCTGAAGACCATCAGCACGCAGAAATCGGCCGCCTTCCGCAAGCTGCGCGTCACGTCGGACAACGAGCTGTACCTGATGCGCGACTACATCTTCGCGTTGGACGGCGGACCGCCGAAGTGAGGCGCGTCCTTGCCTTGATCCTGGGGCTGTTCGTCGTCGCCGTCGTCGCAGGAACCGAATCGCCGAGTCCGGAAGCGCGCAAGCGGTGGGTCGCGGCCCACCCGACGCTGCGGATCGGTATCGATCCGCAGCAGGGATCGGAGGCGGGCGAGGGCTGGGGCAATCCGCTGGTCAGCCAGTACCTGGAACTTGTTTCGCGGCATACGGGGCTGCGCTTCGTCACCGTGCGTATGAAGTCATGGGAGGACGCCGTACGCGCGTTCGACGACGGGCGCATCGACATGCTGCCGTCGCTCAGCGATCGCCTGCTTGCGGCGGACGTGGGTGACCGCGCGCTGGTGTCCTCGCCGTTCTACGTCGGTCGAACCGTCATCATCAGCCGCACCGTCGGCCCGGCCACGCTCGACATGCATGCGCTGGAAGGCCGCACGGTCGCGTTCAAGGGCGGCGGCGCGTATGAATCGTGGCTCCGCCGGGAACACCCCGCGATCACGCGCTTGCCCCTGGCGGACATCCACCAGGTACTGGCGGCCGTGGAGAGCGGCATTGCCGATGCCGGCATCGGCGTGGACGTGGCCTACCATCCCATCGTCCGGCGCGATTACGCGCTGAGCCTGCGCATTGCGGGCAACGTGACAGAAATGCCTGTGGCTGCCCGGGTGGCGGTGCACAAAAATGCGCCGGAACTGCTGGCGATCATCGACGACAGCCTGCACGGCATCGGCCCGGAGGAGAACCGGGCGGTGATCGAGCGCTGGCTTGAAACCGCGTATCTGCGCGCGCCCACCTTGTCGCAGGTGGCGTCGGCCTATCGGATCGAGATCGGGCTTGGCGTCGCGCTGATTCTCGCGTTGGTCTTCGCGCTTTGGCAGCTGCGCCGCGCGCAGTTGGCCTCGCATCGTGGCGAGCGGCAGAAGACCATGCTGCTGGCCGTCATGAGCCATGAAGTGCGCAATGCGGTGAACGCGGTGGTCTCGTCGATCGAGCTGTTGTCGCGCACCTCGCTCGAAGGACCGCAGCGCGATCTCATGGCGATCGCGCAGTCGAGCAGTCGCAGTCTTCAGAATCTTCTTAAGAGTGCGCTCGATTACAGTCGCTCCGAGAGCGAAGGCTTCACCCCGGATCTGATTGCGTGCGACGCCGTGGGCATCGCACGCGACGTGATCGAAGGGCAGCGCGCCGCTATCGACCAGAAGGGCCTCGACGTTCGGCTCGATCTGCCCATGGGCGCACTGCCGTGGTTGCTGCTCGACGAGACCCGGCTGCGCCAGCTCATGGAAAACCTGCTCTCCAACGCGGTGAAGTTCACCGAGCAGGGACACGTTGGTATTGCGCTATGGCAGACCGCCAGCGAAGCCACCGGTGAGGTGCGCCATCTGGTGGTGGAAGTGTTCGATACCGGTATCGGCGTGCCGCCCGAACGGCAGCGCGAGTTGTTCCGACCGTTTTCGCAGGCGCACGGCGCACACTCCAAGCGCATGGGCGGTACCGGCCTGGGCCTCGGCATCTGCGCCGAGATCGTGCGCCACCTGGGCGGTCGCCTGGAACTGAGCAGCGATGTCAGCGTGGGCACCGCCGTACGAATCGAACTGCCCACCAGTCGTGTGCCCGTGGTGCCGGCGACCGAAGACGCCGGTGAGGCTGCCATCGACGCATTGCCCGCGGCGGCCGGCACGGTGCTGTTGGTGGAGGATCACCCGGCCAATCGGCAGATCATTGCCGCCCAGCTCAAGTTCCTTGGATACGAAACGGACGCGGTGGATCACGGACAGGCGGCCATCGACACCTTCGTCCCGGGTCGTTACGCGGGCGTGCTGCTGGATTGCGAACTGCCCGACATGCAGGGCTACGACATCGCCGCCGAGCTGCGCGCACGCGAGGCGGCCGCCGGCATCGCACCGACGCGGTTCATCGCCATCTCCGCCAACGATGGCGAAACGCATATGCGCCGTTGCGTCGAAAGCGGGATCGACACGGTGCTCGGCAAGCCGCTGTCGCTCGATCGTCTGCGCGACGCGCTGGTCGGCGCGCCCGGCACGACCCTGGCCGAACACACGCTGCGTGAGGAAAGCCTGCGCGATCTCGCCGCGATCCACGCCGCCCTGGAAGACGCCGACCCGGAGCGGGCCCTGCGTGTGACCCATCGGCTGAAGGGCGCCGCGCTGGTCTCCGGGGCCATGCAACTGGCGGAAGATGTGGAGCGGGTGGAGGCGCTGCTGCTGGCGCGTCCGGTGGCGCGTGGCGACATTGGCGCGCTGTTGCAGGAAATTGCGGATCGGCTTTAAGGGTAGCTTCGTGCAAGCGAGCGGCGACGAGAACCTTTAGACGTTCATCATCGTCCCAATGTCATTGGCATCCCCTTTCATCCGACGCAATGGAGTCACCCATGACAAGCATCAACGCATCCGCAAGCGGCACGTTCAAGATCGGTGGCGACCTCGAGGTCAATCGGCTCGGCTTTGGTGCCATGCGCGTCACCGGCAAGGGCATCTGGGGTGAACCGGCAGACCCCAAGGCCGCCCGTGACACCCTGGCGGCGCTGCCCGGCCTCGGCGTGAACCTCATCGACACGGCCGATAGCTACGGCCCGTTCATCAGCGAGGATCTGATCCGCGAAGTGCTGCATCCGTACAAGGGCCTGGTCATTGCGACCAAGGGCGGCCTCACCCGCCATGGCCCGGACATCTGGGCGCCCGTCGGTCGGCCCGAATACCTGCGCCAGTGCGTGCTCATGAGCCTGCGCCGTCTGGGCGTGGAACGGATCGACCTGTGGCAGTTGCATCGCATCGACACCAAGGTGCCGCGCGACGAGCAGTTCGGCGTCATTCGCGACATGCAGAAGGAAGGCCTCATTCGCCATGTCGGACTGTCCGAGGTGAGCGTCGAGGACATCCAGGCGGCCGAGCCTTTCTTCAAGGTCGCCACAGTGCAGAACCTGTACAACCTGGGCAATCGGCAGAGCGAAGCTGTGCTCGATTACGCCACCAAGCACAACATCGGCTTCATTCCCTGGTTCCCGCTGGCTGCCGGTGAACTGGCCAAGGAGGGCTCGGTGCTTTCCACCATTGCGAAGAAGCTCGGGGCGACCGACGGACAGGTGGCGCTTGCGTGGCTGCTGAAGCGTTCGCCCGTGATGCTGCCCATTCCGGGCACCGGCAACCCGCATCACCTTGCGGACAACGTCAAGGGCGCGTCACTCGAACTGTCCCAGGAAGATTTCGAGGCGCTCGAACACGCAGTGAAGTAACGGATTGACGAAGCGCGGGAGACGACGAACGCCACGTCGTCCCCGCGCTTCGTCATCTCAATGCAATTTGACGGGCGGCAGTGTCGTGTTGCGCAAGCCGTCTGCCAGCCACAGCGCCAAGGCGCGGAACCATCCGTGCAGCGCGACGCGATGCATGTGCTGCAGCCATACGTAGAGTCCCTTGGCGAGCAGGCCGCGCATGGGAATGGGCGTTTTGCGTGGCACGGCGGGGAGTTCGCCGGTCGCCTGGCGTTCGCCCAGCGACACCAGCGTGCCTTTCGATCGATAGACGAAGGCGCGCACGGTCTCACTGCGCAGCGCGCGGGGCAGGGCGTCCGCCAGGTAACCCGCCTGCTGATGCGCCGCCTGGGCGGTCGGTGGCACGCTGGCGCCTTCGGCGCCGGCCGGTGCATACGCGCAATCGCCGATGGCATACACGTTTGCCACGCCCTTCGCTGCGAGGCGTTCGTCCACGACGATGCGCCGGTCCTTCGATAGCTCGAAAACCCCCAGCTCCGCCACGATCGGATGGCCTGTGACGCCCGCTGCCCAGACGCGAATGTCGCAGGGCACGGTGCTGCCGTCAGACAGATGGAAGGCTTCGGGTGTCACGGCATCTACGCCGACGCCGAGACGCACGTCGACGCCGATGTCTTCCAACGTGCGCTGCGCAGAGGCCGACGTGCTCGGGTCTACCGCAGGCAGCACGCGTGGCGCCATGTCCATCAACGTGATGTCGAGCTTGGACGCCGAGCCCAGCCCGCCATAGCGGTGCATGTCGTCGAAGGCGTGGTGCAGCTCGGCGGCCAGTTCGACGCCTGTGGCGCCTGCGCCCACGATGCCGATGCGGATGCGACGCTCCGGATCGCCTGCGCTGCGCAGGGCGAGTGCGAGGATTTTTCGACGCAGCGCGATCGCCTGGGCGGGGCTGTCCAGCATGTCGCAGTAAGCGAGGACGCCGGGCGTGCCGAAGTCGTTCACGCGGCTGCCGATGGCGAGCACCAGCGTGTCGTAGCGCAGCGAGCGCGGCGGGAGGATCAACTCGTCCGTCATCGGCAGGCGAACCTCGTCGAGGTCGATGCGGCGTGCCTCGACGTCGAGGCCGCGCAAGGCACCCGGCTCGTAGCGATAGCCGTGGGACTGGGCATGGGCAAGGTAGGGCACGGCTTCCTCGCCATCGCCCAGTAATCCCGCGGCCAGTTCGTGCAGGCGCGGCTTCCAGAAATGGCTGGCATCGCGATCCACCAGCGCCACGTCGAGATCGCCGCGCTTGCCCAGTCGTGTCGCGAGTTCGATGCCGGCGGCACCGCCTCCGACGATAACGACGGTATGCATGCCACGGTGGTCAGGGAGTGTCATCGAGGGGGTCCTCCGAAAGTCTTCGGTGGACAGCATACGGAGCACGTCGTAGCCGGCTTGCGAAGACCTGCGATCCCGTGCACGGAACCGCCCCGGGCATGACGGCAACGTCGCTTCGCGGCTCATGCAAGTTACTGCGTTCTCCCCATCGCCAGCAGGCTGGCTCCCACCGAGCAATGCTCCTCCGGTCCGACGATGGAGGCATGCAGTACTGGGGTGCTGTCGACCGGAACATGTAGTGCTGGTGGGAGCCAGCCTGCTGGCGATGGGAGGCATGTAGTGCTGGTGGGAGCCAGCCTGCTGGCGATGGGCTAGCGACGCGGCGTATAACGGGGGGCGTTCCGTCAGGAAAACGCCCATGTCTTCCACCGACAACCCGCCCGTCTGCCCGATCTGCCACGGTGAGGGCACCGTGCTCCATGTGGACGAGGAGGTCGGCTGCCAGGTCGTGGTGCCGTGCTGGGCCTGCGTGCCCAGCACGGCGCGCGAGGATCAGAGCTTGTAGTTGACGCCGAACATCACCGTGCGACCGAAGGTGTCGTATTCCAGAGGTCGGGCGACCTTCACATTGTTCGGCAAGCCCGAGATCTGTTCGGTCTTCATCGGCGAGTTGGTGAGGTTGTTCACCTGCAACAGGATCGACAGACCGTTCCACGTGCCGTGCTCGAACGCGTAGCCCAATTGGAAGTCGGTCTGCTTGTCGGCCAGCACGCGGGTGTAGCCGAGCTGGTCGAACAAGGCCACCGCCTCACCAGTGAACGAGGAACGGTAGCGCTCGGCGATGCGCACCGACCAGCCGTATTTTTCGTAGTACAGCGCCAGGTTCGCCACCTTGCGCGACAGACCCGGCAGCGTCGACGGGCTGCCCGGAATGCTCGATACCGCGCTCACGGGCAAAGTGCTGTTCGTCAGCGAGAAATTTGCCTGCGCGCCGAAGCCATCCAGCGCGCGGGCGATCAGGCCGCCCTCGATCGCGCCCGAAAGTTCCAGACCCTGCATCTTGCCGCCGGTACCGTTCTCGGGCCGCGTGAACGAGCCTCGCGTGCTGGTGGGCGTGAGCGTCGGGTTGTCGTTGACGTAGCGCGAGAAGTCGTAGTCCAGCGTCGTCTGGTTATAGATGTAGTTGAGCAGGTTCTTGTTGAACACCGCGGCGGCGACGTAGCTGGCGGTACCGAAGTATTTTTCCCAGGACAGATCGGCGCCCACGGCGATGTATGGCTTCAGTTTCGGATTGCCGCCGCTGCCGGACCACAGTACCTGGCCCGCCGCGGGGCCATCGTTGACCAGGGCCACGCCGGCGGACGTCGCCACCTTCTCGTCGTCGATACGCCCGCGGGCCATGGTCTTGGCGAGGCCGAAGCGGAGGAACTGCTTGTCGGCGATCTCGGCCGCGAGGTTCAGGCTCGGCAGCACCTTGGTGTACCGGGTGCCGTCTGAGATACGGCCGACCAGGGTGTCGCCGTTGGTCTGCAGGGCTTCCGAGGATTGGTCCGTACGCACGGCCTGTACGCCGACGTTGCCGCGCAACGGCACGTCGCCCAGCGTCGTATCGATGTTGAACTTCACGTACGCGACCGGGACCTTCTCCCGCACCGAGTAGTTTCGGCTCCAGTCCGCCTGGCCATTGCGCTGAGTAAGGTAGAACTGCCCCGCGAGCGCGCGCAGCACGTCGTAGTTCACGACGCCCGGGATGCCGCCATAGCTGAGGTCGGTGGTACCGCGCAGGTATGACGGATCGATCGGTGCCGCGAACCCTGGAACGTAGTCCGCCTCGGTTGATCCGTTGCCGTTGAGCCAGGCGAAATAGACGTCCGCCTGCTTGGTCTTGCGGCGGTCCGAATAATTCACGCCGACGTTCACGTCGGAGAAGATCCAGCCCACCGGGTGGCTGACTTCGAGGCGGAATGCCTTGATGGTGTCCTTCTGGTGGTCGAATTCCTCGCGACCGTTGTAACCGTAGTCATTGGGATCGGTGAAGAACATGGCCGAGGGATCGGCGAAATCGACGCCTGGGCGAAAGTCGGGAAAGCCCTCGTGTTCCGGCGTCGCGAAGTCCGTCGACGAGGTCGCCTGGCCCGGCAGGCCCGCGAAAAGGTAAGCATCGTGCAGGCGCTTCTTTGCGCTGGAATACGATGCATCGCCCGTGATCACCCAGCCATTGCCGAAGTCGTATTGGTTGTTCCAGCCAGCGGAGAAGAGCCGGTCGCGTTCCTTGGTGTAATCGTTCTGCAGGATCGACTTCAGGCCGTCGATGTGGCCCGTGGTGACGATCGGATAGGGCAGCGCCGGCACGTAACCGACATTGTTGTAGGACACGTTGTCGTACGGGCTGCTCGACCACTGTACGCCGTTCAGATAGGTCTTCTGATCGAAGGTGGAGTAATACAGATCCAGCGTGGAATGATAGTTGTCGTTCGGCGCCCATTCGAGCACGGTCATCAGACCGTTGCGCAGCTGGTTCTCCGACTTCGCACGAAGCTGCATGCCTTCCTGCGAGATCACGTTGTCCGGCATGCCAGGCGTATGCGGTGCGCCCCAGTTCGACTCCGCACCCTGCGAGCCGTTGTTGAGGCTCCACCACCATGCCTGGTACTGCTTCTCCTGCACGGGAGAGTCGAGCTGGGCGAAGCCGACCGCCAGGCCCAGCGTGTGATCGAAGAACTGATCGATGTACGAAAAGCTCGCACGGTGCCCCGTGTCGCCCACGCCAGTGCCGTGATTGAGGCTGCCATTGGAGTTGTTCTCGCCGCGCAGGTTGGCGGCAAAGGCGCGCTTCGGCAGGTCAAGCGGCTTGATCGTGTGCAGGTCCACCGTGCCCGAGAGACCCTGGCCGATCAGGCTGGCGTCCGGCGTCTTGTAGACGGCTGCACCGCTTATCAGCTCCGACGGATATTGGTCGAAATCGACACCACGGTTCTCGCCGATGGTGGCCTGCTCGCGGCCATTCAGCGTCGTGCCGGCGAAGTCGGGCGACAGGCCGCGGATCGAGATCTGGTTGGCGCGACCGTCGACGCGCTGCGTCGCGAGACCCGACAGGCGCGCCAGGCTCTCCGCGATGCTGCTGTCCGGCAGCTTGCCGATGTCCTCGGCCGAGATCGCCTCGATGATGTTGTCGGAACTCTGCTTGGCTTTGATCGCGTTCTGGATGCTGCCCTGGATACCCGTGACGATCACGGCATCGAGCGTGCTTGCCGCATCCGGATTCGCGGTCCGCTTGTCCTTGGGTGTAGCCGACTGCGGCGTCGTCGGTGGCTGCGTCGTCGATGACGCGGACGATTGCTGCGGCGCTGCCGATGCGTCCTGGGCCGGCGCCGTCTGCGTCATCAACGCCGCGATACAGGCGGTCGCGAGAAGCCGCGGGCGGAGCGAGGGCACGGCGCGGCCATGCGTCGGGTGGCGACGAGTCATCATGTTGTTCCCTGCGTTCGTAGATACCGGCGACCCCTTCCGCCGTGGGCCGCGAGAATGAGGGAGTGCCACGCAACTGTCATCCTGCGTCGCAGCAGAATGTTGCGACGGTCCGTTCACCGCTGATGCAACGCAACATACCGTCACCTATGCAAATTCGGCCGTTGACGGCGATTTGACGGTGCGCTATACCTTGCTCGCCGCGATGCCTCCGAATGGACGTCCATCGCGCGCGGCGGCCACATGCATGGGGTATGTCGGCCAGCGCAGCTCGCTATGAATGACGGGACAGCCACGATGCGTCGCCTCGATTCAAACCAAGCGAATCCAAGCTGCGCCTTCGCGGGACGCACGTTCCCACACGTCATGGCCGATGGCCTCCCCATCCTCGCACGCGCCAAGTTGAGTGCATTGCGCTCGCGTGGTAAGTGCGTCGCCGGTTACTCCCCCCCGCACAGCGTCCGCTGATTCCTGATCGACTGATCGGCACGTTGCTCCGTTCTGGCGGCTCGTCGCGTCACGCCTGTTTTCGCAGGCGTAGCGGCTATGCGTCGCGTGGAATTCGAAAGCGAACCCGCTGATCAGCGGACGACGCCATGCGCGGCGAGGGCCCGCGCGGCGGCCTATCGAACACTTTCGGGGTGGGGTGACTTGTGCGTAACGAACAGGGTCTTTGCAGGAAAACGCTTGTCGCGGCGCTGTGTGCCGCTCTGGGTACGCTGGCGATGCCGGCCTTTGCGCAACAGGCGACGCAGACGCCGCCGGCTGACGGCAGCACGGCGACACCGGCACCCACCAAACCACCAGCCAAGGACAAGGCGGTGCAGATGAAGGCGCTGAGCGTCGTCGCCAACCGCTACGACGCGACCAATATGCGCATGGACTCGGTGAACACCGTCGAGGTGCTCTCCGCAAACGATCTGCAACACACGGCCGTCCACAACGTGGCCGAGGCGTTGGGCCTCATGTCCGGCGTGAACGTGACGACGACGGGCACCGGTTACTTCGGCGGCATCGATGGCGCGGCGCGCGGCGAAGGCATGTTCGCGTCGGTGCGCGGTCTGCCGTCCGAGTACAACGTGAATCTCATCAATGGCAGCAACGTCGCCCAGGGCATGCCGTATAGCCGCAGCGTCCAGTTGAGCCTGCTTCCCCCTTCGGGCTTGCAGACCATCGTGCTCAACAAGACCTCGATGGCAGACATGGATGGCGATGCGATCGGCGGCACGATCGACTTCCGCACGCCGAGCGCCTTCGACTTCAAGAAGGACTTCAGCGGCAGCGTCACCGCCAGCGGTCGCTCCGAGAGCCGTGCGCGCGACTACGGCGGCAGCGGACTCGGTAGCGGCCTGGCGGCGGAACTGCAGACCAAATTCGGCGCGGAGAAGCAGTTTGGCGTCTATGTGAGCGGCTACTACGACTATCGCAACATTGCCAACAGCGAGATCGGCGCGGCCGAAAGCGCATCGAACGATGGGTCGTGGGCGTTCCTGCATGCCACTGCCGAGGGCGACAATGCGCCGGGCTACGATCCCGCACACAACCTCGTCAGTACCGGCACCAACGTCGGCATCGCGTCCGGCTTCGAGCGCCGCTATGGCGGCAACATCTCCCTCGACTGGAACATCGATCCGACGTTGAAGGCCTACGCGAAGATGACCTACGCATATGCGCTGACAGAACAGAATACGACGTATACGCAGTTGCTGCCGTCCAACGTCACCTACGTGCCGACCGCTACACCTGGCGTGTACGCGCCGAACATCGGGCGCATCGCCAACCGCTTCTGGTTCGAGACCAACCCGGAACGCGCGGACCTCGCCACCTTCCAGTTCGGCGCGGACAAGACGGCGGGCGGCTGGACGATTTCGCCGAACGTCTTCTGGAGCTTCGGGCGCAACGATCGACCGAATCACGTCGAGATCGACGGGCGTGAGGACAAGTACTCGCAGGACAACTTCGCTTATAGCGGCAGCTCGCTACTGCGCTACGGCAACGGCGGATTTCCGTATCCGCAACTCACCCCCGGTTTGCTCGGTTCGGTCAACAACATCGGGGCGATGTGGGCCAACGACTATGGCGAGGTCACCCGGATCCGCTCCGGCCAGAAGCGCGGCGGCGCGAAGCTGGATCTGCGCTACGACTTCGAGAACGGTCCGGTGTCGTCGGTGAAATTCGGCGTGAAGTACAGTGACAGCTCGCGCGAATTCACCAATCGCGACTGGTCCACGGGCGGCATCAACGATGGTGTGACCACGCTGGACGATCTCGGCATCTTCAAGGGTTACTACAATTCGATTTTTCCGGACAAGTACCACTGGCGCACACCTGACGTGAGTCGCGCGGCGGTCGCAGCGCTGATCGACCAGCACGTGTTGCCTTCCGATCTGGATACCTGCAGTCAGCTGGATTTCAACAATTACAACTGCGACACCATGCGCGGTACCGAGGCGGTCACGGCCGCGTACGCCATGGCGACGATCGAGCAGGGGCCGCTGGAGATCATTCCCGGGGTGCGCTTCGAGCACACGTCGATCCACAACACCTTCTGGACCACGCCGACGGACGCCAACGGCAACGAACTGCCCGGCTACTTCGACAACAACCGCACCATCTACAACGAGCCGCTGGGCAGCCTGTTCATCAACTATCGACCGAGCGGCAACGTCGTCTATCGTGCGTCCATCTGGCAGAGCTATACCCGCCCCGCGTTCGTGCAACTCGGCGGGGGCTCGCAGATCAACACGTCCGACGGCGTGACCACGATCACGCGCGGCAATCCCAATCTGAAACCCATCAAGTCCACCAACGTGGATCTTGCCGCGGAGTGGACCACGGAGCGCGGCGGCTATGTGTCGCTGTCGAGCTTCTACAAGAAGCTGCGCGACTACATCTACGACAGCGGTGGTGGTCAGGCCAACCCCGATACGGTGGGTGAGGGCACGCTATTGACCAAGACCCCGACCAATGGCGGCGACGGCAAGGTCTACGGCCTGGAGGCGACGTGGCGGCAGAAGTTCCAGGATCTTCCGGCGCCGTTCGATGGGCTGGGCTTCAGCGTGAATGCCACGCGGCAGAACTCGAAGGTGGATCTCGGTCGCGACGGCTTCGGTAACGAGCGTCTGCAGGCGGCACCGCAGCGCATGGCGAACGCCGAGCTGTTCTACGAAAAGAATGGCTTCTCGTTGAACCTCAGCTATCACTACACCGGTTCCTACCTGTCCACCTACGACTTCCTCAACCAGGGCAGCCCCTGGGACGACCTGTGGATCCGGCCTATCCGGCGCGTGGACTTGCATGCCGGTTATCAGCTCCCGAACGGCATTCAGCTCGACCTGCAGGTGAGCAACCTCACGAAGCAGTATTCGTACTGGTCGCACATCGGCAGGAACAGCCTTGCCAATTCGGACATCGTCGATGCAGGCATGACGACGCTGCTCACCGTCAAGTACGCGTTCTGATCGTGCAGCGAAGGCACTTCCTCGCGTTCTCGCTGCTCGCGCCCCTGGCGTGGGCAGCGAGGCCGGTACTGGGACGAACGGCACCGCCGTTTCGTCCTGTGGCGCCGGACGGGCGCCCGCATCGCTTCGCCCTCGGCCGACGATCCTTTCTGCTCGACGGTCACGCGTTCCGCATCCACAGCGGCGAGATGCATCCCGCGCGCATCGCGAAGGCGCATTGGCGCTCGCGCATCCGCATGGCGCGCGCAATGGGGCTCAACACCATTGCGCTCTACGTGATGTGGAACCATCACGAGCGCGAGCCGGGGGTGTTCGACTTCGACAGCGAGAACCGCGACATCGAGGGATTCATCCGCCTGTGCCAGGAAGAGGGCCTGTGGGTGTACCTGCGTCCCGGCCCCTATGTATGCGCCGAATGGACCAACGGCGGTCTTCCGGCCTGGTTGTTGCGCGACCCCGACACACGCCTGCGCGATCGGGACGATCCCCGCTACATGGCCGCCGTGCGGCGCTACGTGGCCGAATTGGCACCTCGCATCGCCCCGCTCATGGTCGGTCGGGGCGGGCCTATCCTCATGCTGCAGGTGGAGAACGAGTATTCGATGTTCGCCGCCGACGTGGGTTACCTGGAAGCCATCCAGGCGATGTGGCGCGAGCACGGTATCGACGGGCCGTTTTCGGTGTCCGACGGCTGGGACGACCTGCAACGGCGGCGCGCCTATCTTCCCGGTGCGGCGCTCGGCCTGGACGGCGCGGACGCGGCGACCCTCGCCAGGGGCGCGACCTTCGCGGGCGAGGCGCCCGTGTGGGTGGGCGAGGGCTATCCGGGGTGGCTCACGCATTGGGGCGAGCCGGCCTTCGCGGCGAAGGACTATGTGGAGACGTTGCGTAATGTGATGCGTGCCGGATATTCGTTCAATCTCTACGTGGTGCATGGCGGCACCAACTTCGGTCTCACTGCCGGCGCCAATGCCGAGGACGATGGCTCGCAGTTCCAGCCCGTCATCACCAGCTACGACTATGGCGCGCCGATCGACGAGCGTGGCGTACCGACGGCGCAGTACTACCGTTTGCGTGCAACGATTGCGGAAGCCACGGGCGCTGTGCCACTGCCGATGCCGAGCGCCGAGCCGGCCGGCACGTTCGCGTCCACCGTGTTGGCCCCTTACGCCTCACTGTGGGACAACCTGCCAACGACACCGGCGCGTGTACCGCGGCCCGGACCGAACGAGATTCTGTTCGGACAGGATCAAGGGTTGGTGCTCTATCGCAAGCATGTCGAACGCGGATCGCGCCTGCGCCTGGAAGGCGTGCGCGACTACGCGGTGGTCCACTTCGACGGCCGCGAGATCGCCCACGTGTCGCGCATGGTCCATCCGGCGCTTTCCTCGACGGCGGACGTCGCGTTGCCGGCGCCAGGCACAGTGGATGTCCTGGTCGACGCCTTTGGGCACATCAATTTCGGCCCGCGACTCGGCGATCACAAGGGCCTCGTCGGTCCGGTCACGCTGGACGGCGACGTGCTGCACGATTTCGACGTGTGGCCGCTGCCGCTCGACGGCGATTGGTTCCGAGATCTGAAACCTGCGCGCGCGGCGCCGTCACGGCCGGGTGTGTTCTTCCGCGGCACCTTCCGTATGCAACGCCCGGGCGACGTCTACCTCGACATGCGCGAGTGGACCAAGGGCTATCTCTGGGTAAACGGGCGACTGCTCGGCCGCTACTGGCACATCGGTCCGCAGCAGCGATTGTTCTGCCCCGGCCCATGGCTGCACGATGGCGACAACACGGTGCAGGTGCTCGACCTGCACCGCACGGCGGCTGCGTCGATCCATGCGGCAGAGCGATTGCATGACGGAGGCGCCGATGCGAGCCGACACGACTGACCTCGCTACTGCGCGCAACGTGCCGCCGCGTGCCATCGGCTTCTGGGGTGGCCTGTCGGCGAACGTGCTGAACATGATCGGCATCGGGCCGTTCGTGACCATTCCACTGGCCTTGTCTGCGTTGGCAGGGCCGGGCGTGCTGTTGGGCTGGATCGCCGGTGCCGTGCTCTGTCTCTGCGACGGGCTGGTGTGGGCCGAACTTGGCTCGACCATTCCCGAGTCGGGCGGCCCGTACCATTACCTGCGCGAGGCGTATGGGCGCGAACGCGCAGGACGATTGTTCGGGTTTCTCTACCTGTGGCAGACGCTGTTGACCGCGCCGCTGTCCATTGCCTCGGCGGCCGTCGGTTTCGCGCAGTATTTCGGGTACCTGGTGCCATCGCTGGGGGAGGGCGGTCGCGTATTGCCCGCCGCTGGCCTGTGTCTGTTCAACACCGCCGTGCTGTACCGGCGCATCGGCGAGATCCAGAAGCTGTCGATGCTGGTCAGTGCGGTCGTCGTGGTGGCGTGTGCCTGGGTGGTCGCCAGCGGCATCGCGCATTTCGACATGCGCAACGCGGCGCATTTCCTGCACGCACGCGCCGACGATACGCACGGCTTCTGGCTGGGGCTCGGCGCCGTCGCCTTGATCGCGGTGTACGACTACGGTGGTTACAACAACGTGTGCATGCTGGGCGGAGAAGTGGTGCGCCCGAGGCGCACGATTCCCCTCGCCGTGCTCGTCTCGATTCCATTGGTTGCCGTGCTGTATCTCGGCCTCAACATGAGCATCCTCGGCGTGCTGCCTTGGGATGAGGCCGCGAAGTCGAAGGCGGTAGTGGCGGACTTCATGCAGGCCATCCACGGCCGCATCGGCGGCACGATCGCGGTGCTGTTGATCCTGCTGGCCGCGTGGGGCTCGGCGCTGGTCGTGCTGCTGGGCTATTCGCGCGTGCCGTATGCCGCCGCTGCGGACGGTCAGTTCTTCCGTGTATTCGCGCGGCTGCATCCGCGCGGTGGTTTTCCCACCGTCTCGCTGCTGTTCGTTGGGGCGACGTCCGCACTGGCCTGTTTTGTGTCGCTGGAGCGCCTCATCGCCACATTGATGGTGGTGCAGATCCTGTTCCAGTACATCGCCCAGTGCTTCGCCGTGGTCGCGCTGCGTCGCCGCCACGCGCCCGGTGACGTGTTCCGCATGCCGCTGTATCCCTTGCCCATCGTCGTGAGCGTGGTGGGTTGGCTCTACCTCGTTGCCACCAGTGGCTGGCCGTCGATCGTGACGGCCGTGCTCGCCGTCGTGGTGGGCACCCTTATCTTTCTTTGGCAAGCACGGAGAACCCGATCGTGGCCGTTTCCTTCGACATGAAGCCGTGGGACGTCGCCGTGGTCGGCGAGATCTACGCCGACCACGTGTTCGGCGGCTTCCCTGCCTGGCCTGCGCCGGGCGAGGAAGTGTTCGCCGAGCGCTATCTGCGCGAACTGGGCGGCGGCAGCGTGAACACGGCTTGCGGCCTGTCGCGGCTCGGCCGTCGCGTACGCCTCGTCGGGCTCATCGGCGATGCCGACTTCGACTGGTTCGAATCGCGATTGTCGGAATTCGGTGTCGAGATGGGCGGTATCCGTCTTGGTGCCGAAGGGACCGGCATCACCGTGAGCCTTTCCACGCCGGAGGACCGCTCCTTCTTCACGTACCGCGGGGCCAACCGCGGCCTGGACGACCTGTTGGACGTCCAGGCGGTGGTGGCCGATCTCGCCGCGGCGCGGCACGTGCATTTCGCCATGCCCTTGTCGCGCGAGCTTGCCACGCGCGTGCTTCCCCCGTTGAAGCACGCGGGTTGCACCACTTCACTCGATGTCGGCTTCAGCCCGGAGTGGCTGCGCGACCCGGCCAATGACGCGACCTGTCGCGACGTGGATGTGTTCCTGCCCAATGCGAAGGAAGCGGCATTGCTGGTCGGCTCGGACGATCCCACGGCATACATCGACTGGGCGCGCCGCCAAGGCGTGGCGACCGCGGTACTCAAGGCCGGCGCGCAAGGCGCGTGGCTGGCCGACGCGGCTGTCATTCATCTCCCGGCGCCCGTCGTGGAAGCCGTGGACACCACGGGCGCCGGTGACGCCTTCGATGCCGGTTTCATCGATGCCTTGCTAGACGGCGATCCGCTGATCGGGCGCGTCGAACGTGCGTGCGTCTGCGGCGCGTTATGCGCCACCGCGCCGGGCGCCTTGCAATCCCTTCCCCATCCCCCGCAATTGAGGACACTTCGTGAGCGTACGTACGGACCGTAGGATCGCATTGATAGGAGGGGGCGGCGTGCGTTCGCCCCTGGTGGTGTTCGGCGTGAACGAGGCCGCGGAAGCGCTCGGCGCGGCCGAGATGGTGCTCTACGATCCGGACCCTGCGCGTCTTCGGATTATGGTCGATCTCGGGCGCGCGATCGTGCGTCGCTTTGGTGGCGATCTCCGCCTGCGCGGCGCGACGTCGCTGGAAGAGACCATCGAAGGCGCCGACTTCGTGCTCAACAGCATTCGCATCGGCGGTATCGCGGGCAGGGCGGCAGACGAACGGGTATCGATCGAGCAGGGTTATCCGGGCCAGGAAACCACCGGGCCAGCCGGCGTCGCCATGGCCTTGCGCACGATCCCCGTCGCCATCGAACAGGCGCGTCTCGTGGAACGTCTGAGCCCGGCGGCATGGCTGGTGAACTTCACCAATCCCGCGGGGCTCATCACGCAGGCGGTGAGCGACCACAGCAAGGCGCGCATCGTCGGCATCTGCGATACGCCGACGGAACTGTTCCACAACATCGCGCGCGCGCTGGGCGAACCCGCGGACGAGGTCGAGTGCGACTACGTTGGACTCAATCATCTGGGTTGGGTGCGCGGCGTGCGCGTGCGTGGCGAAGACGTGTTCGACCGGCTGCTGGAAAGCGACGAACTGTTGCGCCAGCTCTATCTGGCGCCGCTGTTCGACCTGGCGATGATCCGCACATTGCGCCTTATTCCCACCGAATACCTCTTCTTCTACTACGAGCGCCGCCGCGCGCTGGACAACCAGCGTCGGCAGGGCGGCAGTCGCGGCGCGGAGATTCAACGGCTCAACGACGACCTGCTTTCCGCGCTGACTGCGCGGCTGGACGCCGGAGATGGCGATGCGGCGGTAGACATCTATGCCGCGTATCTCAATCAGCGGTCGGGGTCGTATATGAAGCTGGAAGCCGAGGGTGGGTCCGCGTTCGATCACGGTGTGAGTCTGGACGGCGATCCGTTCCGCGTCGCCACGGGCTACCACCGCATCGCCATCGACGTGATGAGCGCATTGACCGGCGCCAAGCCGGCCCGCATCGTCGTCAACACACGTAACCGCGGGGCCTTGCCCGACCTTCCCGACGAGGACATCGTCGAGATCGCCTCGGACATTTCACGGGATGCCATTGTGCCGCGACCGATTGCGCCGCTGCCGGATGCCGTGCATGGCCTCGTGCGTTCCGTGAAGGCCTATGAACGTGCGGCGATCGCATCGGTGCTCGACGACCGGCGTCTGGTGGCCCGCAAGGCTATGCTCATCCATCCTGCGATCGGCGAATGGACGCCTTCGGGCGACCTGCTGGACGCTTTGCTCGGCCACGCTGGCGACGATGGCGAATGCCTCTGCCACGGACCCGTGCTGCGTCGCAGGTGAGAGCATCTGGAAGCATGTGGGAGCCGCCATGGCGGCGAGAAGCCAAGCGAAGCGGTGAAGCCAACACCCGTGGCCCACCAACATCACTGACCCTCAAGCAAGTTTCCCTCGCCGCCATGGCGGCTCCCACAGTAAAAAACGCCGCAACAGGATCCTGTTGCGGCAGCGCGAGAAGCGAAAAAGCAAAGGTGGGAGCCAGCCTGCTGGCGAAAAGCCGACGAAGCGGTGTAGCGACGAGGCACGTTCCCATCGCCAGCAGGCTGGCTCCCACCGGCAGGCTCCGAGGGACCAAGAAACAGGTGGGAGCCGCCATGGCGGCGAGAGGCCAAGCGAAGCGGTGAAGCCAACACCCGTGGCCCACCAGCATCTCGGACCCTCAAGCAGGTTTCCCTCGCCGCCATGGCGGCTCCCACAGTAAAAAACGCCGCAACAGGATCCCGTTGCGGCAGTGCGAGAAGCGAAAAAGCAGAGGTGGGAGCCAGCCTGCTGGCGAAAAGCCGACGAAGCGGTGTAGCGACGAGGCACGTTCCCATCGCCAGCAGGCTGGCTCCCACCGGCAGGCTCGGAGGGGCCAAGAAACAGGTGGGAGCCGCCATGGCGGCGAGAGGCCAACGGAGCGGTCCGGCAGGCTCCGAGGGACCAAGAAACAGGTGGGAGCCGCCATGGCGGCGAGAAGCCAACGAAGCGGTGAAGCCAACACCCGTGGCCCACCAGCATCTCGGACCCTCAAGCAGGTTTCCCTCGCCGCCATGGCAGCTCCCACAGTAAAAACCGCCGCAACAGGATCCCGTTGCGGCAGTGCGAGAAGCGAAAAAGCAGAGGTGGGAGCCAGCCTGCTGGCGAAAAGCCGACGAAGCGGTGTAGCGACGAGGCACGTTCCCATCGCCAGCAGGCTGGCTCCCACCGGCAGGCCCCGAGGGACCAAGAAACAGGTGGGAGCCGCCATGGCGGCGAGAAGCCAACGGAGCGGTGAAGCCAAAACCCATGGCCCACCAGCATCACGGACCCTCAAGCAAGTTTCCTCGCCGCCATGGCGGCTCCCACAGTGCAAAAAAAACCGCCGCAACGGGATGCCCGTTGCGGCGGTGCGAGACCTCTACCTCAGATCAGGCCTTGATAAAGGCCAGCAGATCCGGGTTCAGCACGTCGGCATGGACCGTGAGCATGCCGTGCGGGTAGCCCTTGTAGACCTTGAGCTCGCCCTTCTTCAGCAGCTTCGCGCTCAGCGGCGCCGAATCCGCGAACGGAACGATCTGGTCGTCATCGCCGTGCATCACCAGCGTCGGCACGTCGATCGCCTTCAGGTCTTCGGTGAAGTCGGTTTCCGAGAAGGCCTTGATGCAATCGTAGTGCGCCTTGATGCCGCCGATCATGCCCTGGCGCCACCAGTTGTCCACGGTGCCCTCGATGGTCTTCACGCCCGGGCGGTTGAAGCCGTAGAAGGGGATCGGCACTTCGCGATAGAACTGCGCGCGGTTCTCTGCGAGCGACTTGCGGAAGCCGTCGAACACGGAGATGTCCAGACCGCCCGGATTGGCGGGCGTCTTCACCATGATCGGAGGCACGGCGCTGACCAGGACGGCCTTCGCCACGCGACCCTTGCCATGGCGCGCCACGTAGCGAGCGACTTCGCCGCCGCCCGTGGAATGGCCGATGTGGACGGCGTTGCGCACGTCGAGGTGCGCGGCCAGCTCGGCGACGTCGGCGGCATAGGTGTCCATGTCGTTGCCGGTGTCGGTCTGCGTCGAGCGACCATGGCCACGGCGGTCATGGGCGATGACGCGGAAGCCGTGGTTGAGGAAGTACATGAGCTGGGCGTCCCAGTCGTCCGAGCTCAGCGGCCATCCATGATGGAACCATACTGGCTGGCCCTTGCCCCAGTCCTTGTAGAAGATCTGGGTACCATCTTTCGTGGTGAAGAGCGACATCGAGCTTTCCTTCTTGCTGTTGGATGAGGAGGGGCTCGCAGCGCTGGCCGGCGCGGAGGCGGCGAGTGCACCGGCGCCGAGCACCGTGCCTGCGGCGAGCGTGCCCGCGTTGAGGACGAAGTTGCGGCGCGTGGCGTCGAGCGCCGGTTCGATGGATTCGGTCACGGGTCTGTCTCCTTGGTGGGCCCGGGACATTCTTGGCCTTCGGCATTCGGCGGGATAGGACGCGCGTGCCCTCGTTTTTGAACGATTGCGGGGTGACGGGCTGGCAGCGTGACGAAAGTCGCATGGTGCTGCGGCTTCCCCTGCATCCCCATCCGACGGGTATCCCGCCCCTCGGGAGGCCGTATGTACAGCGACTGCCGGGCGTGGCAATAGTTGGCCCATTCCGCGGCGGACAGATGACACGCCCTGGCTGTGTGTTCGGGCACCTTGACACGTCGGGTACGTCCTGCGTTTGAGTTCTTCACGCGGCGGCGCCTATGGTCAAGGCGTTCCCACTTCCGCTCCCATCGACATGAATCACTCCACGGACGACGACACCGCCGCGCCGCTGGGCGAATCCCGGTTCCGTCGCGAAACGGCGCACGCGCTCAGCACGCCGTTGGGCAGCCTGTTGCTGCAGGCTGAACTCATCGATCACTACCTGCGCCAGTCCAAACTGCCTCAGGCGAGAGAGGCGATGGCAACGCTGCTGCACGATTTCGAGACATTCGGCCGTCAGTTCCGATCCGCTTTTTCGGCCATGGCGGATATCGCCGAGGAAAGTACCGATCGTGGCGATCCGCGTTCCAGTCTTGCGGCAGCGCTTGCGGAACTCGGCGAGCAATGCATCCCGATCAGCTATCGCGGACCCTCGCCGCAGCTTGCCCTGTCCGAGGCAGCGCTGACCGCGCTCATGCGGCGCCTTGCCATGCTCGCGACCGAGTCCGGCATGACCGATGCCACCCTCGTGGCGGATACAGCAAACGGCCAATACGTGGTCTCGCTTGGTGGGGCGGCGCGAGGTGATACAGCGGGGAAGCGCCTGTCGCTCGATCCGCCCCAGGCCTTGCATCTTGCCGTAGCGCGGGAGATCGCCGCGCGCCACGGTGGTCATGTGAGCACCGATCGGCCTGGCACCCTGGTGGTAAGCCTTCCGCTCGCGCCACCGCGCGCAGAAGGCTGAGCGTCAGTTCCCCGGGCGCTGCGTTTTCGCACGGGCCACGCGCCCGAGCAGGGCCAGCAGGGCGCTCATCGACACGGGCTTGCTGAGGTGTGCGTCGAAGCCGGCCTGCAGTGCCTTGCGTTCGTCCTGGGGCCGTCCGAAACCGGTCAGGGCAATGGCGGTCACTCCGCGGGCGCTGTCCAGTTCACGCACGCGACGGATCAGATCGAAACCGTCCATTTCGGGCATGCCGATGTCCGAGAGCAGAATGTCGTACTCGCCCGTGGCGAGCCGTTCCAGCGCCTGCTGGCCCGACGGCACCGCGGCGACGGTGGCACCTTCCAGTTCCAACAGCTCGGAGAATGGCGCGAGAAGTTCCTCCGAGTCGTCGACGAGGACGACGCGGCAACCGGTGAGGTTGCCGCTGGGCAGCGACAGCACCGAGCCGTGGGCGCTGGCGACGGCTCGCAGAGGAAGCGTCACCGTGAACACCGCACCCCTGTCCGGGCCGTCCGACTGCGCGGCCACCGTGCCGCCATGCAGTTCGACCAGTTGCTTGACCAAGGCGAGACCGATGCCCAGACCGCCACTGGCGAGATGCCGTCGGTGATTGCCCTGCTCGAAGATGTCGAAGGCGCGGGCGAGCACATCGGGAGGCATGCCTATGCCGTCGTCCGCGACGCGCAGCGACACGGCGTCGCCGCCGCGATCCAGGCGCACTTCGATATGTCCGTCGTGCCGGGAGAATTTTCCGGCGTTGCTGAGCAGATTCCATACGATCTGTTCCACGCGCACGGCATCGGCCATCAGCGTCACGTCTTCCGCGGGGAGTTGCACGTCCAGACGGATATCCCGACCTGCGAGGTCCTTTTCGATGCCTTCGGCGATGCGGCGAATGCAGTCGGAGACGTTCACTGGGGCGACGTTGAGGGTGAGCTTGCCGGTATTGATCCGCGACAGGTCGAGCAGGTCGTCGATGATCTGTGCCTGGCCTTCCACCGTGCGGCGAATGGCTTCCGCGGCCTTCCGCAGGCGCGGATCGTCTTTGGCGGCGGCTGTGCGCGCCACCAGTTCCGCATTCATGAGAATGAGATTCAACGGGTGCTTCAATTCGTGCGACATCACCGCCAGGAACTCGTCCTTCAACTCGATCGTGCTCTGTGCCTGCTGGCGGGACGCCTGCTCGGCCGTCAGCAGTTCCTCGCGCAGGCGCTCGCGTTCCTTGTCGGTGGTGACGTCGCGGGCGATCTTGGCAAAGCCATGGAAGCCCCCGCGGTAGAGCGGCGTAGTGATGCCGCTGCAGAAGATTCGCTGCCCGTCGTTGCGCACGTGCCAGCGGTCGTCATGCGCGCGTCCTTCATGGCGGGCCTGCTCCATCTCGCGGCGGAACGCTCCGCGTGCGCGATCCTCAGGGGTAAAGATGAGATCGCCGTGGTGGCCGATGGCGTCGTCCGCCGAATAGCCGAAGATCCGCTGCGCGCCCTTGCTCCAGGACGTGATGATGCCATTCGTATCGGTCGTCAGGATCGCGAAATCGGTAGCGCTGTCCGCGACGAGTCGCATGCGCTCGTCGCTGTGGCGCGCGGCTTCCTCGGCGGTGCGCCGACGCGTGATGTCGATGAACGTGAGCACGGCGCCTTCGATGCGGTCTTCGGCCGTGCGGTAGGGAAGAATGCGCGCGATGTACCAGCGGCCGTCCTGGCTGCCGACTTCGCGTTCCACCGTGCGCAGCGACTGAAAGGCCTCGGCCGCGTCGTCGGCCAACGCCGGATAGTCCAGGCTGTGGTTGAGGTCCAGCAGAGGACGGCCGAGGTCGGCGGCAATGAGCCGGAAGACGTCCGCGGCGCGGGGTGTGAAACGCTTGATGCACATGTCCCGATCGACGAAGACCGTGGCAATGTCGGTCGAGGCGACCAGATTGTGCAGGTCGTCGTTGACCTTGGCGGTTTCCTCGACCTTGAGCTTCAGCTCGTGATTGACCGTAATCAACTCTTCATTGATCGACTGCAGTTCTTCCTTGCTCGTTTCGAGTTCTTCCGTGGCCGAACGCAGTTCCTCGTTGATCGACTGCAATTCCTCGTTCGAGGCCTTCAATTCTTCGCTGGAGCTTTCCGATTCCTCCACCGTGGCCTGCAGTCGTTCCTTGGCACGCTTCAGTTCCTCTTCCAACTGCAGCAGCATGGGTGTCTGCTCGGCCTGAATCTCGCCGTGGGTCGCGCTGTCCTTGATCGTTGTCTCGTGGAACAGCACGAGCTGATACCCAGCCTCGCTATCGGGACTGCGAACAGGCCGTACTTCGATCGACACGGCTACCGGTACCCCGTCCCGGTCCAGTACGACGGCGCGTGAGCGTGCGGGCTTGTTCTCCTGTGCGGCCTGGAAAAGCGAGGTGCGCAACTCTAGCCGAAGCTCGGGCACGATCAGCGCCGTGAGTTGATAGGAGGGCGCACCGCCGATCATCCGCAGGTACGGCGCCGCGTCCTCCGACATGTGCGCGATGTGCCCCTCGCGATCGACGAGCACGCTCGGGGGCGCGTTGTCCTCCAGCGCCTTGCGATGCACTTCGCTGAGCGAGCGGAGCCGGCGTTCGTGCGACGCGGCGGCAGCCGTAGCAGCCTCGGTGGCGACCTGGGCCGGCATTTCGCGAGTGGGGCCCTTCAGATAATGCGCCACATGCCCGCCCGGCGCCGCCCGGTAGATGCGGTTCTTCTTGTCCACCGGGATGAAAAGCTTCGATGCGGCGTCGGCCGATTCCGAACTCCCGAGGAAAAGGTAACCCCCGGGACGAAGCGCGAAGTGGAACATTTCGAGGATCTGTACCTGAACGTCTCGCGTGAGGTAGATCAGAAGATTGCGGCAACTGATGAGGTCGAGCTTCGAGAAGGGGGGATCCTGCAGCACGTTGTGCCGTGCGAACAGCACCTTCTCCCGAAGATGCTTCGGTACGCGATAGAAGTTGTCGTTGCGCGTCAGAAACCGGTTGACCCGGCTGGGTGCGATGTCGGTCACGACGGCTGCCGGATAGTTGCCCTGCCGGGCTTGCGCAATCGCATCGTCGTCGATGTCGGTAGCGAACACCTGCACGGATGCGTCTGCCGGGGCGGCCTCCGTAAGCAGCATGGCAAGGGAATAGGGTTCCTCGCCCGTGGCGCAGCCGGCACTCCACGCGCGAAGACGGCCCCGTTCGCCCAGGTCGGCCACCAATTGCGGAATGACCTCGCGCTCGAGTGCCTCGAAGGCTTCACGGTCGCGGAAGAAGTTGGTGACGCTGATCAGCATGTCCTTGAGCAGCGCGGGGCGCTCGTTCGGATGGTCATGCAGAAAGTGGCGATAGTCTTCGAGCGTGTGCAATCCGTTGACCTGCATGCGACGCTCGATGCGTCGCAGGACCGTGGCTCGCTTGTAGGCGCTGAAGTCGTGGCCGGTCTTGGCCCGGAGTATCAGCATGATGTCGCGGAAGGCGTCCTGATCCAGAAGTTTCCCCTGGGCCTGGGGCTCGCCGGGTTCGTTGCCCGCCTCCGATGCGTCCTCCGGCACGCGGATGTGCGCGGCCTCGCGCGTCAGAGAGAGAATGCGCTCGGGCAATTCGGCTACCGGCAGCACGATGTCCACGGCGCCCGTGGCGATCGCGGCACGCGGCATCTGGTCGTACTCTGCGTCGAGGGGGTGCTGGGCAAGCGTGATCCCGCCGCGCTCCCTGATGCGCGCGATCCCCACGGAACCGTCGGCGCCCGTACCCGTAAGAATGACCGCGAGTGCGCGTTCGCGATGTACCTCGGCCAGTGTGCGGAAGAAGAAATCGATGGCGACGTGCTTGCCGCGGATCTTCTCCATGTCCGTTACCCGCAGGTAACCGTCATTCATTGACAGTGCCTTGCGTGGCGAAATGACGTAGACCTCGTTCATGCGCAAGGGAACGGGCTGAGTCACTTGGGTCACTCGCATGGACGTAGACCGCTGGAGGATGCGGTCAGCCACACTGTCGTGTTTGGGCGAGAGGTGCATCACCACGACGAAAGCCATGCCGGGTGCCGCAGGCATGCCTTCGAAGAAGCGGGCCAGCGCCGCCAGGCCGCCCGCGGATGTGCCGATGCCGACGACCGGGAAGGTGAGGTCGCTCACCTTGACGGTGGGATCGGTTTCCGGATCGGGTGGGGGCATCGGCAGGGACATCGGAAGACCTTCGGGGACGAATGCGCGATTGTCACCCAGTCATGGCCGACGTGGGCGATTCGCCAAGGGAACCCGCATCAGGCATCGGTGGCGAGTGGCGAAAACGCAGCCTGGCGGTAGCGGACGAGCTTGTTGTAGATAGTCTTGGTGCTTATCCCGAGTTGCCTCGCGGCCATCGTGCGGTCGCCGCCACAGGCGGCCAGCGCTTCGAGGATCGCCGTTCGTTCGACGTCCGCGAGCGTTACCGGCCTTGGCGGCGGAAGAGCAGCCTGCGCATCCGTCGGGCGCTGCAATACGAGCCGTTCGCCACCTTGCAGGTAGGCTCGCTGCACGACCTGCCTCAGTTCGCGTACATTGCCGGTCCATGCATGGCCGCGGAGGGCATCGAAGGCGTCCGCCGCAAAACGACGCAGCGTTCCGTACTCCGCATTGAGCCCGTCCAGGATGGACTGCGCAATCGGTATGAGATCGCCGGGACGCTCACGCAATGACGGCATGCGTACCTCATAGCCGGCGACGCGGAAATATAGGTCGGCGCGCAGCCGTCCTTCGGCTATCGCCTCACGAGGAACGCGATTGGTGGCCGCTACGATGCGCACGTCCACGCGGCGTGGCATGCGGCTGCCCAGTGGCGTGATCTCCCCGCTTTCAAGGAATCGGAGCAGCGCGGCCTGAACGCCGAGGGGCGCTTCGGCCAATTCATCGAGGAACAGCGTGCCGCGATCCGCCTCGGCGATGAGGCCTGCCTGATGCTCCACCGCGCCGGTGAAGCTGCCGCGCTGGTGACCGAACAACTGGCTCGCGAGCAGGTCGGGCGATAGCGTCGCGCAATTAATGGCGTGGAAGGGCCCATCCCGTCCGCTGCGCGTGTGGACGAGACGTGCGGCCAGCTCCTTTCCCGTGCCGCTTTCGCCGTAAATGAGCACGGGAATCTTGCTGGGTGCCACGGTGTGCAGTTCTCCCAGCACCGCGCGCATCGCGTCAGACTCGCCGAGCAAGCGCCCCCTGTGGGCTCCGCTGGCGCTTTGCGGCGTACAGGCCAGCAACGCCTGAAACGTGGCAAAACGGAAAGGCTTCGTCAGTACGCCGAGTGTGCCGGGGACGCATTTGCCCGCCCAATGCGCGAGCGCGGCGTCGCCACTCATCACGATCTTCCGCGTGCTGGCAAAGCGAGGCTCCGACAGCAACTCCAGGCCGCAACCATCGGGTAACCCGATGTCTACGAGGGCGCAATCGAAACGACGTGTGGCCGCGGCTTCCACGGCCTCGCCAAGGGTCGTGACCGGGTGTGCTTCGAAACCCACCTCGCGGGCAAATCGAACGGCCTTCTCTGCAAAGGGGCGATCATCGTCGAGGACGAGCAACGTGCTGGCAGGCATCGTGGGCATGACGAAAGACTCCGGGGACTTCGGAGGCTGCGTCGCCCGCCGTGAGGACAGGGTCAACGCAAGGTCATGGCTCGGCACGGCCGGGACGCGGCAGTGTGCCGCGTCCCTTGCACCATCAGCCTTTCGATTCCTGCTGAAGCGTCCCAAGGTCCGCGCCAGTGACTGGGTCGCGCTCGGGGTCGGATTGGCCGCGTAGTGCGAACGCCTGCACCGCTGCCTTTTCCTTGGCGGTCAGCGCGACGTCTGCATGACCGTCGCCTCCGTCCACGGGGATGTTCTTCTCGTTGGGCACCATGACCTCACTGAAGCCCTTGCCCTCGGCCCACGGCCCTGTGCTATCGCCTTCGCCACGCGACGTATTCACATAGGTATCCGTGAAACGAGGATCGCCCGGCAGCTTGCCCGGCGGGAAGCTCTTGTCCATCGAGTAGAGCGCCTTCTCGAACGACTTCTGGTGAGCGATCTCGCGCGTCATCAGGAACGTCAGCGCATCGCGCACACCCGGATCGTCGGTGACGTTGATGAGGCGCTCGTACACGATCTTGGCACGCGCTTCGGCGGCAATATTCGAACGAAGATCCGCGGTCGGTTCGCCGATCGTGTCGATGTAGCCGGCGTTCCACAACTGGCCTGCCGAATTGACGAGGGCAGGGCCGCCGCCGTAGAGAATCTGCGTCACGTGGCTGTCGTTGCCCGCGCCTTGCAGCGCACGGTACATCTCCGCCTGCTGATCGGTGGTCTCGGCCAGCAATCCCTTCGCGCCACGGTTCAGCATGGCGATGATGGAACCGATGACTTCCAGGTGGCTGAGTTCCTCGGTGGCGATGTCCAGCAGCATGTCCTTCCGGCCCGGATCTTCCTCGGCGAGGGCCTGAGTGAAATAGCGCATGGCAGCGGCTAGCTCACCTTGCGGTCCGCCGAACTGCTCGAGCATGAGGTTGGCTAGGCCCGGATTGGACTCGCCCACGCGCACGGTGTATTGCAATCGCTTGTTGTGGTTGAACACTGGCTTGCTCCTGGCGGCTGGCTGAGACGTCATCTTTTCCAAAGCCAGGTGCAGGTGGGGGGCAACATCAGTGAGGACCCATACACACTGCTGAACTGCGGTGCGTCATGCATCATCGCGTCGTCACATGCTTTCGCTTCGCACTGCACGTGTGCTCCATGACGATGACCGCTCCCCAACATGACATAGGAACACGAGCATGGCCGAATTGCGCGAGAACCTTCTGGACTGGCTTCGTGATGCACATGCCATGGAACAGCAAGCGGAGCAGATGCTTCGTGCGCAGGCGTCCCGTATCGAGCACTATCCCATCGTGAAGGCGCGGATCGAGCAGCATCTCGATGAAACGCTTGGCCAGCAGGCGTTGTTGAAGGCATGCATCGAGCGCCTGGGCGGATCGACCTCCGTCATGAAGGACACGTTGGGCCGCATGATGGCATTTGGCCAGGCGGCGGGCGGCATGGCGAACTCGGACGAGATCGTGAAGGGTGCCATCGCCAGCTACGTATTCGAGAACCTTGAGATCGCGACCTATACGTCACTCATCGCCGCAGCGAAGACAGTAGGTGATGTCGAGACCCAGCGCACCTGCGAGCAGATCCTGCCCCAGGAACAGGCTATGGCCGCGTGGATTCTCGAACACCTGCCGGAGTTGACCGAAGAGTTCCTCGTCCGGGACGCCACCCCGGACGTGGAAGCCAAGCGCTGACCAAGCGCATCAGGGACGCGGCGGCGACTCTTTGTCGCCCCGCGCCCGTCGTGGATCGTCGACGTCTTCGTACATCTTTTCATTCATACGCGCTTGCAGCTGTTCCGACATGAAGCGGCGCGAGAACACCATGGCCTTGTTCACCGCACCGACTACGGCGACGCGTTCGCCGCTCATGACCGCCTCGTAGCCGACCTGGGCCACTTCTTCCGGGTCCATCAGATTGGCTTTCTGAAAGGCGAAGCTCTCTTCGAGATCGCCCTTCGGAAAGAAATCAGTGTCTGTCGGACCCGGGCACAGCGCGGTCACCGATACGCCGGAGTCCTCCAGCTCCGTGGCGATGGCCTCACTCCACGAGAGCACGAAGGCCTTGCTCGCGTGGTAGACCGACATCGTCGGGCCTGGCTCGAAACCTGCGATCGAGGCGGTGTTGAGCAGGCGCCCATGACGTTGCGCGACCATCCGCGGAAGAAACAGCGAGGTCAGGCGTAGCACCGCCTCCACGTTGAGCCGCACGATCGACAGATGGGTGGCAATGGGCACCTCCGCGTAGTTGCCCTTGAAGCCGTGGCCCGCGTTGTTGACCAGGATGTCCACCTTCCAACCGGCGCTCAGTATGGCCTCGTCGATGACGGTCATGGCGTCCTTGTCTTCCAGGTCGACGGCGACCACGAGGGTATCCACGCCGTGACGCTGTTCGATATCGATGGCGATGCGCTCCAACTCGGAAGCATCAGGCGCGACAAGGCAGACCGGATGCCCATGCGCGGCGAAGCGATGGGCGAGGTGCAAGCCAATGCCGCTGCTCGCGCCGGTGATGAGAACACGGTCGGTGCTGCGAATGTTCATGGGCAGTCTCCTGGCTGGGACGGGGGCGCGGGACGCAGCGCTGTGAGCAACCTGGGCGTGCGGGCCTCAACGACGTGTTGCCTGCCGATGAAAGCGTGTGCACGTGAGTGAACGCAGCGATATCGCGCGCATACGTACCGATGTGCCTGCACGGACACGCGGTCTTGCCGCGATCGCGACGTGCGGCAGCGAACGATCGACCTGTCCCGACGCGAAGGAGATCTCGATGCTAGCTACCACCTATCGGCGCCCCTACCGGGTCAGCGCAAGGCATGTTCCCGACCCGGTGATCGAGCACCCGTTCGACGCCATCGTGCGTGTCCTGCGCAGTTGCATATGCGGCTCGGACCTGCACCTCTATCACGGGCTCGTTCCCGACACGCGGGTCGGATCGATCTTCGGCCACGAATTCGTCGGCGAAGTGGTGGATGTGGGGAGCGGTGTGCGGAACCTGAAAGTGGGCGACCGCGTGCTCGTGCCGTTCAACATCTTCTGCGGCACTTGCTATTTCTGCCAGCGCGAGTTGTACAGCAACTGCCACAACGTGAATCCCGAAGCCACGGCGGTCGGCGGCATCTACGGTTACTCGCATACGACCGGCGGATACGACGGCGGGCAGGCCGAGTACGTGCGCGTGCCCTTCGCGGACATCGGTCCGACGATGATTCCGCCGGACATCCACATCGAGGATGCGGTGCTGCTGACCGACGTCGTGCCCACAGGTTACCAGGCGGCGGAGATGGGCGATATCCGCGAGAACGATACGGTGGTGGTCTTTGGGGCCGGTCCTATCGGTCTGCTCGCCGCGCGCAGCGCGTGGTTGATGGGTGCGGGTAGGGTGATCGTGGTCGACCACGTGGACTATCGGCTCGATTTCGCCCGGCGCTTTGCGCACTGCGAGACGGTGGATTTCCGCTCGGTGGGCGATATGGCGATTCACATCAAGAAGATGACGGATGGCCTCGGCGCGGATGTCTGCATCGATGCCGTGGGCTGCGAGGCCTCCGGCAGCGTGATGCAGCGAGTGACGGGTGTCACCATGAAGCTCCAGGCGGGTGCCGCCACGGTTCTGCACTGGGCGATCAATTCGGTACGCAAGGGCGGCAACGTATCCATCGTGGGCGTCTACGGACCCACCTTCAATGCCGTGCCGATCGGCAACGCGATCAACAAGGGGCTGACATTGCGCATGAACCAAGCCAGCGTGAAGCGGCATCTCCCTCGGCTCATCGAGCACATTCAGGCGGGTCGCCTCAATCCGCGCGAGATCATCACGCATCGCGTGCCACTGGAGGAAGTGAGCGACGCGCACGAGATGTTCTCCGGCAAGAAGGATCAGTGCATCAAGACGGTACTGATTCCGCCCGGTGTCGATGTGGCTGCCTCGACTACCGCCGCCCCTATCACTACGCCTTGAGGTCCAGCGCATGAATCACGAACACATTCCGGGTTGGGGCGCAGACCTCGACCGCTCTCAGCGTCCCGCAGTGCCCATGGAGCGACGCCCGCCGCGATTGGAAGGCGTGCACTGGAGCGATCCGCCGCCCGCCCAGCAGTCCAGCGTTGAGATATTGAAGTCCACCGAACACCTCAAGATGCCGCCGGTGTTCGGCACGAGCGTGCCGCCGCGAGGGGTGAGCGGGTGGATTCGTCGACGTGCCTTCCGCCACAGTGAGAACGATCTGCGGCACTGGCTGATGCTGCTGTTCGCGGATCGCGTCGACGTGGTGGAAGGCGTGTTATCCGACGGGCGCCGCTCGCGCGGGGCTCGCTCGGCGGCGGCGATCGTCGGCGCCACGCTTGTTGCCGCCTGGTTGCTGCGCCGCTCGCCCTGATCGCGTTATCGTCCTACGGCGATCCTGATTACCGAAAGCACGGACAGGATCGCCACGACAGCAACACCAGCCGCGTGAGGATGAGGGGAGGCACGGCAGTGTCCTCGTTTGGAGTTGCCAGGATTGGCATGTGAGCACTGCGCAGCATGTCGCGCTGTGTAGAGGGCGTCGTCACCCGACTGAACGAGGCGACGAGCGACGACTGGCCGTGTGCTGCGTGACGTGCAGACGTGGTGGGGCCGCTAAGGACGTGTCGCAAAACATACCTACATGACGGTAATTCTTTCCTCCCGGCGAGGTCGGTCGCGTCCTGCGAGCGCGCAGAGGCCGCATCAGAGAACGGTTTGCGTCGTTGGCACGCGCCTTGAATGGGCAGGCGCATGACTCAAGACATTGCTTCGCCCATCATGCTTTATCTCCCCCTCGCCCAGCGGAACGACGCCTTCCCCTGGGAGGTCTTCCACGACACGCATCGCATGGGCGCCTTCGCGACCCAGGACGAATGTTTCCGCCATGGACTCCGTCTTGCCGAGAGCATCGGACGCCGCACAGGGCGCAGCGTGCGATTGAAGATCGAGAACGACGACGGCACCTGGGAGACCGTCGACGCGTTCGAGCCGGACGGCATGGAGGCGTGACCACAGCCGCCTAACGATTTCTTCGAAGATGTGGACCGTCGTTCACGCCATCCATCTGCATGCACGACAAGCTCGGGCGTAGCGTTACGTCTTCGGAGTCCACCACGGAGAACCCACCATGGCAGTAAAGACGATCGAAGATCTTTTCATCCACGAGCTCTCGGACATCTACAGCGCCGAAAAGCAGCTTACCCGCGCACTGCCGCGCCTCGCCCGCGCAGCGGAGTTACCTGAACTCAAAGAAGCCTTCGAAATGCATTTGGAAGAGACCCAGGGGCAAGTCGAGCGTATCGACCAGATTGTGGAGACCCTGGGCATCCGCCTGAAGCGGATGAAGTGCGCCGCGATGGAAGGCCTCGTCGAAGAGAGCAAGGAAGTCATCGATGCGATCGACGCCGGTCCGCTGCGTGACGCGGCCCTGATCGGCGGCGCCCAGAAGGTGGAGCATTACGAGATTGCGTCGTACGGCACGCTATCTGCTATCGCGAAGCAGCTCGGTTACAAAGACGCGGTCACGCTACTTCAGGCCACGCTGAAGGAGGAAAAGTCCACTGACGAGAAACTGACGATGCTTGCTGAGCAGGCGGGCAATCAGCGGGCCGCACAGAAGCAATCGGCGGCCTGATCCCGCTGCCGTGGGAGCCGCCATGGCGGCTCCCAAACCCGCAATGTCATCGGAAGAGGAATCTCGCCATGGGGCGTATCGCACGAACCGTATTTACCGAACCAGCGGACATCGCGCAGATGGAGCGTTGGGTCGAAGAGCTGGCCATCAATGCCCGCGTGCGCATTCACGTGGTCGAGGGGCCGCCGGCAGAGGGTGTGGTTGCCGTGACTCCGACGGTCCAGGTGTTCAAGAATGCCGACGACATCGAAGGCATCAACGGCACCGTCAAGCTGGAAGATGCACAGCGACCCGGCTGGAGCGGCGTGGTGTGGCTGGGCGACATCGTGCGTGTCGAACACCTCGACTCGGTGACAAAGGGAGCGACGCGGGCCTAGCGTACGGCGGCCGATGCGGACTTTCTCGATCGCGACGTTCCGGTCACATCCGCGGAGGCAATCTGTGGGGCGAGGTGAGCCGACATGATGATGACGATGGTTTTCGCGCTGGGCGTGAGCGCCTTGGCGCCTGCAATGCCCCAGGACGCCACCCCTGCGCACGCCGGAACGGCTCAGGGCCAGAGCGTCAACGGTGGGCGTCCCCAGCGGATTGGAGATACCCCGCGTGCGGGTTCGAAAGCGCGCAGCCAGCACTGGGACGACGGTATGAATACCAAGCGCGCGCCCGATCCCGGTCGGCGCGACGAATACGGTACGCCTAAGGTGACCCCGCCCAAGGGCCAGGGCACGAACAATGCAGGGGGAATCCCGAAAGACGAGCTTGCGCCGAAGGAGCACGACGATGAGTAAAGCCGGTAAGGCTCTCGGTATCGCCTTCATGGGGGTACTGGCGGTGGGCGGTGGCGCAACGTGGGCGCAGCAACGCGGCGGGGCCGACCAGCCGCAGCCCGCGGGCGATCGGAAAGCGCAGATAACGCCGACGGACGAAGGCTTCGTACGCGGTGCCAGCGACGCTTATCAGATGGGAAGTCGACTCGCCACGCTGACGGCCGCCCGAGCGAGCGATCCTGCGGTGAAATCCTTCGGGGCCGCCATGGTGAAGGATTTCATTGCCCTCAGTGACGCGTTGAAGCCGGCTGCCAGTGGCGAAAAGGGCTATCAATGGGCGGAGCAGCCCGCGCCCGAAGACAGCAAGATTCTTGGCGCGCTGGAGCGTATGCAGGGCAAGTCGTTCGATGAAGCCGTACCCGTACAATTTGTCGCTCTGCTGGAAAAGCTTCGTGCCGCGCTGTCGACCGAAATCGAAAAGGGGCACGATCCACAGGTGAAACCCGTGGCGCAGAAGCTGCTTCCGACCATCGAGAACCGATTGCATCAGGCCCGCGCGTTGAACAAGCGCGGCGCTGTGCCGAGATCGTGAGCGAGAAGCGCGCAGTTTCTTGACCGCGCGCCTTCAAAAGTCGGCGCGCGCTACCTATACTCAGTGTCCGACGCCGCATGCGGGCGTCGGAACACTCTTGGATTTCCATCTGTAAGGAGACATCGCATGGTTTTTTCCACCGCGCGCGCCTGCGCGTTCTGCGTCATTGCCTTTGCGTCAACCGCGCTTTCCGCGCAGCCCGACGCCACCTCGACGTCCGCTGAGACGATCTCGTTTCCCGCGAACGACCTCCACTGGGTCGAGATCCCCGATACCGGCGGTATCAAATACGCCAATGTCAGCGGCGACCTCACCGGCAAGGGAACCTACGAAGCGTTCGTTCACTTCCCCGGCGGCAAGGCCAACCCGTTCCATCACCACACGCAGGCCCTTCCCACCGTGGTGCTGAAGGGAACGTTCTACGCCATCATCGACGGCAAGCGTACTGAGTATCCGGCGGGCTCCTTCTACCGGCTGCCGGCGAAACTTGCCCATTACAGCGGTTGCAGCAGCAGCGAGGATTGTCTGCTGTTCCAGTATCAGGACGACCATTTCGACATGGTGCCGCTGAAAACGGCGAACTGATCGGTACGCGTCGCGTACCTTCCGGCCTCGCACAGCCCATGCCTGTGCGAGGCCTTGTGCTTGGCTCACACCGTAGGAGCGGTTTGGAACGGCGCAGCCCTGTCGCGGAGGTGTGCCGCAAGCACCGCCATGGGCATCGGTACGGCGAAGTAATAGCCCTGAAGCTGGTCGCACCCGTTCTCGCGCAACCACGCATATTGACGCTCGCGTTCCACCCCTTCGGCCACGACGGTCATGCCGAGCGTGCGGGCCAGCGCAATCATGGATCGGCAGATCGACGCAGCACGCTCGTCCGCATCGATGTCGACAATGAACGAGCGGTCGATTTTCAGCGCATCGATCGGCAGATCGCGCAGGTAGGCCATGTTGGAGAACCCCGTGCCAAAGTCGTCGAGCGATACATGAATGCCCTCGATGCCGAGCTTCTTCAGCGTAGGCACCGCATGCTGGCGATCCATGAGGCTGCTTTCGGTCAGCTCGACCTGAAGCGCGTCCGGTGCCAGGCCATAGGCGCGCGCGGTCGCCTGCAATTGAGCGGCCACATCGGCGCGCTGGAACTGCAGGGCGGAGATATTGATGGCGATCGGCAGCTCGAACCCATGGCTGACCAGCGCCACCCGTGCCCGTGCGGCCGTCTCGATCACCCACTGGCCCAACGGCACGATAAGACCCGTTTCCTCGCAGAGGGGAATGAAGACATCGGGCGGGATGAAACTTCCGTCGGCCTGAGGCCAACGTGCGAGGGCTTCGAGCTTGCACACCGCGCCCGTGCGAGCGTCCACGATCGGTTGAAAGTGCATATCCAACTCGCCGCCCTCGATCGCCTGGCGCATGCGCGAGGCGAGCGTGAGGCGTTCCACGGAATGCCGCGCCATGGCCGGTTCGAACACCTTCGGACCGTCGGGTTCGACGTCGGTCCGCACGTGCGCCGCAAGCGCGGCGTTCGCGATTACCTGATGCGCCTTGGCGCCATCGGTTGGATGCGATGCGACGCCCAACTGAGGGTCGAGCGTGTGCGACGTATCGTCCAGCATCACGGGTTCGTTCACCGCTGCCAGTAGCGCCGCCATCGCGGCGGCACGGCGGCCTGGGTCGTCGATGGCGAGAAGAAAACGATCGCCTGGACGGTGGGCGACCATGCCGTATGCCGCGGCGAGCTCGCCGAAGCGCGCGGCCACCTTGCGCAGCACGTTCCGTCCGACCTCGAGCCCGAAGGTGTCGCTGACCCGATCCATGCCGCGCAGGTGAACGTAGAACAGTTCGTACCATGCGTCCTTGCCCAGACCATGATCGAGGTAGTCGACCAAGGCCTCGGTATTGGGTAGTCCTGTCGTCACGTCATGGGTCGCGCGATAGGTGAGGGCACGTTCGAAGCGGATGCGTTCGGTGACGTCTTCAGCCAGGACCAGCCGCGCGGTGCGGCCGGAGAGGTCGATGTCTGCCGCATGGATGCGCACGTCCAACGTGCTGCCATCCTTGCGTCGATGCATCCAAAGGCGATCAGGTTCGCCGTCGCCACCCTGACGCAGCGCCTCGATGGTCTCCCTGAGCGCTCCCTGGTCGGCGGGTGGGCGGATGTCCGTGATGCGCATGGCGAGGAACTCCTCGCGCGAGTAGCCGTAATTGCGCACGGCCGCCTCGTTCACTTCGAGAAAGGCGAGGGTGCCGGTGTCGAAGACCCACGAGGGCAGGGGATTCCGGTCGAAGGCCAGGCGGAAGCGTGCCTCGGCGTCGGCCAACCGATCCGACGTAGCCGTGATCTCGGCGAGATAGGCGACCTGTGCGGACTCGCTCGCGTGCAGGCGGCGATACAGGAAGATCATGCCGGCCCAGTACACAAGGTAAAGAAGCACGCTGTAGAACGTGAAGCGATACCAGGGCGCGAGCACGTCGGCGGTGGGAACGCCTACGCCGACCCAGAACGGATAGTCACTCGGAGGGGCTACCGCAACCACGCGATCCACCCCATCGATGTGGCTTATCTGCCGCTCCTCGCGGTTCGAACCGGGCTCGAACAAGGTAGTGACGGGCTCGCCGATCACGCTGCGCCCATCTCCGCTGCGGGCCAGGATGGTTCCGAATCGGTCGGTGATCGCCGCGACGCCGTGGCGGCTCTTGCCGAGGTCGTCGGCAATGGCCTGCAGGCGGCTTTGCTTGAGTCGCGCGACGAGCCAGCGACCGTTCACGACGGGAACCGCAAGCGGGACCACCCAGCCGCCGTGCCAGGGTTGCAGCGGGCCGATCCGCAACGCACCGCGCCCGATGGGCGAGGAGGCGACCCACGTGGCGAGCGTCGGGTCGTCCACGCCAGGCGTGAGCGCTTTGCCGTCGGGATCCATCAGCACCAGGTTGGCTAGCTCGCCGTAATGATGGGCGACGCGATCGAGGTCGTGCGAGATGTCCAGCAGTTCGTCGTCGGAGTAATTCACCGCGAGGGGCGCGCTCTCCTCGGCCAGGTCCACCATGGCACGCTGGATGTCCCACAACAGCGAGGTGATGATGCGCTGGCCGCCATCGGCGACCGCCTGATCCTGGCTCTTCGCCACTTGCACGCGCCGTTCGTGATCGCTCACGATGACGAAAGCCATACCCAGGCCGAACATCAACGCAAGAAGGCCGCCGACCACGCGGATCAACCGCGCGGAGCGGTAGGGCGCGTCACGGGCCGTGACGGTCGCTGGCGGTGGAGGGCGATTCACCAGCGCACGCTAGCAACCTCCCCAACGCCCGGCAATAGCTCGTTTTTCAGCGCGTGAAGGGCGCGTGACGACGTACTTGGCCGCCCCCGCCGGACCGGGTGGCCGTCGCTCCGAATGTCCTCACCCAGGGCTCAAAAGACGGTTCGTTCCTCGCGGTCGCGCGAGCTCTCGAAGGGGCCGGATCGACGCGCGTTCCCGCTCCCGGGGGCGGGTTTTCCTTTACCTGCCGACGCGGGGATGGAACCATGCGTTCTTCCGCGCGTTTTTGGATATTCCGTTTTGATCAAGACCCTCGTCTGGCGCCCCTTGCAGCGCCTCATCGATTTCATGTCCGGTTCCGCCACGGGTGGGCTTGTGCTCATGGGCACGGCGGCCCTCGCCATGGTGGTCGCGAACTCCCCGCTCGGGCCTGCCTATTTCGATGCGTTGCACGTCGAGCTGGGTCCGCTCAGCGTGCTGCACTGGATCAACGATGGCCTCATGGCCATTTTCTTCCTGCTCGTCGGGCTCGAAATCAAGCGCGAATTCATCGATGGCGAGCTGGCGTCCAACCGCTTGCGCATCCTGCCTGGGCTCGCCGCCTTCGGTGGCATGGCAGTACCGGCGCTGATCTACCTCGCGATCAACTGGAACAGCGGCGACGCAGCCAACGGCTGGGCCATCCCATCGGCGACCGACATCGCCTTTGCGCTCGGCGTCGCGGCACTGCTGGGAAGCCGCGTGCCGGCATCGCTCAAGGCCTTTCTTGCCGCGTTGGCGATCATCGACGACCTTGGTGCCGTCATCATCATCGCGGTGTTCTACACGCCTGGGCTCGATCTCCTGTATCTCGGTCTCTCTGCAGCCGTCGTCGCTGCGATGGCCGTCGCGAACCGTCTCGGCGTTCGCAGCCTTTGGCCGTATCTGACGTTGGGCGTGGTGCTCTGGATATGCGTCCACGCGTCGGGGGTGCATGCCACGCTGGCAGGCGTCGCCACCGCTCTGTGCATTCCGCTTCGCGATGGCGAGGGGCGCCTTCCGTCCGACGGCGACTGCACGCATTCGCCCTTGCTCCGGTTGGAGCATGCTCTCCATCGTCTGGTGCCGATCACGGTGCTGCCGCTTTTCGGCTTCGCCAATGCGGGCATTTCCTTTGCCGGTCTCGGCGTAGATGCATGGCTCGCGAGCACGACCCTGGGTGTCGGTCTCGGTCTGGCCGTGGGCAAGCTCGTGGGCGTGTTCGGCACCTCGTGGCTCGCCGTCCGCCTGGGCTGGGCAGAAATGCCCCGAGAGGCCTCCACCGTGCAATTGCTGGGTACCGCCTTGCTGTGCGGTATCGGCTTCACGATGAGCCTGTTCATCGGCATGCTCGCGTTTCCCACGCACCCCGAACTCCAGGACGAGGCGAAACTCGGCATCCTGGCCGGCTCCGTGCTGGCCGGCCTGGCAGGGTGGCTGGTGCTGCGTACCGCTTCCAAACGGGCGGGGTGAGCGCTTACGGGAACACCATCACCGGTGTGTCGCCTTCGAGGATCACGTCCCGGGCCACGTTGCGCAAGGAACGTGCCTCGCCCGCGTGACCGTGCATCACGATCAGATGACAACCATAGCGGCGCGCTTCTTCCACGATCGCGATCGCGGAACGCGCGTCGACGACATGGTGGGTGCTGACGCGTACGCCGTGCCCGGCAGCGATCCGAGCGGCGCTGTCGAGGCACTCCGCCGCTCGCTCGCTCGCCCGTCGTTCAACCTCGCCACCTTCGATCAGGTCGGCAGCGAGCTGCACCGCGGGTAAAGGCGCGGTGACGTGGAGTATCTGCAGGTGGCAACGCAGTGTCGCCGCCAACTGCGCGCACTGTTCCGCGCAGCGCGCGGCGCCCGGCGAGCCATCGGTGACCAGCAATACGTTCTCGAACATGGTGGCTCCTGACGAAGTACAGGCCGGTCCGCCGGCACAGGCGATAGCGTGCCTGCAGTCGTTCGGGCGGCAGTTGACGTGCATCAAGAACCCCGTGGGATCTCCGCGTTAGAACGCAGTGGCACCTCGCGTTCACCCGATGGAGTTCGCCATGTCCAGCCTCGCCACTGCGCCTTCCCATACCTCTCCGGCCGGGAGCCACCAGGCTCTCCGCGATATCGCCGTTGTCGTCAGCCGGTTGCCGGCCGATCTGACCTCGTTGACGGTGGCTGCATCGCTTGCGCGCCGATACGGTGCGGAGCTCGATGTGGTCCAGGTACTGCCATTGCCCCTGCCCGTGGCCGACGCCTGGTCGTTCGTACCCGACCCGGCCTGCATGGAATGGTATGTGGAGCTACGCGAGCAGGCGGCGCGACAGAGCGTCGAACTCCAGCGACGCCTGGACTCCCTGGGCGTGGCGGGACACGTGCGCGTGGTGGAGTCCTTCTACGACGCGCCGACGGGCGTTGCGGCGGCGGCAGCGCGCCATGCCGATCTGAGCGTCATCGCGCGTCCAGCCGATGCGCCCGCGGATGCGTCGCGCGCGCACGGCTATTTCAGCTCGCTTCTGCTGGAATCGGGGCGACCGGTACTGATGGTGCCGAGCGCGACCGAGGCATCGACCCTGCCGCCGCGACACGTGGTGATCGCATGGGCGGACACGAGCGAAGCCACACGCGCCGTGCACGACGCCATGCCGCTGCTGCAGACGGCGGAAACCGTCGACATCGTCATGGTCGATCCCGTGGAGAATGCCATCGAGAACGCGGCCACCTTCGGCGCAGCGCTATCCGCGCATCTGGGTCGGCACGGCGTGACACCGCGCGTGATCGTCGATAAGTCCCGCGGACGTCCGATCAGTCGGATCATCCTCGATCGCGCGAGTCGGGCTCGCGCCCAGCTCATCGTGGCGGGTGGTTACGGTCACAGCCGCATGCGTGAATGGGTCATCGGCGGAACCACGCGCGGGCTGTTCCTCGATTCGCCGATTCCCGTCCTTTTCTCGCACTGACGTCGCATCCGTTGACCCAGGTCAAACGACGCCCTGCGAAACGACATCACCATGTTCACGTCATCCCTATTGGAGAACGCCATGTCGAGCCATGCCGCCAGCCCTTCGCCGGACACCGCTGCCTTTCCCGCCGTGACCGGTGAGCATTGGATCGAGACCCTGGCCGACGGCAGGCGCGTACTGATTCGACCCTTGAAAGCCGAGGACCGGCTTCGCGAACAGGCATTCATCCGCCGCCTGTCGGCCGAATCGCGACGCTGCCGTTTTCTGGGTGAGATACGCGAGGCGTCCGAAAGCGTGATCGACGACCTGATGGACGTCGATGGTGTCCATTCGCTGGCCTTCATCGCACTAGCCCACGACGATGGTGAATTGCGCGAAGTGGGTGTCAGCCGCTATAGCGCGACGAATGAACCCTGGCGCTGCGAGTGCGCCGTCACCGTAGCCGACGACTGGCGCCATCAAGGTCTCGCCGCCACGTTGATGCGCCACCTGATCGTCGTCGCCCGTCGCAACGGCTTCAAGCACATGTTCTCGATCGACCTCGCGGAGGATCGCGGCATGGAGGAGCTGGCGCGCGAACTGGGTTTTGCGCGGGCACTCGACCCGGACGACCCGACGCTCGTCATCCATACGCTATCCCTTTGACGGGACGCGACCATGGATGGCACGAAAGGCGAAGTCGCGGGCCCCTTGCAGCGTGAAGGTATCGACAGTGGCGACGAATTCATCGTCTTCTTGCCCGATGGCGACGGATCGCCGGGCTTGCCCGCTAGAACGCGCGTGCGTATCTGCGTGGGGCAGGGCACCGCGTGCCCGCGAGAGGCGTATGCCACGGTATACGTCGGGCGTTGCGGCGGCGCCGCCGGCATCGGTGTGTCGGAGTCGCTATGGCATGCACTGGCGCCACGGGCAGGTGAGTGGGCGATGGTGAAGCGTACGCCGCCGCCGGCATCGATGGCATGGGTAAGGGCCACGATGCACGGTCACGCACTGCCGCCAGAGGCCATGCGGGAAGTGGTGCGCGACATCGCCGCGCGGCGTTACTCGCCGATCGAGACGGCCGCCTTCGTCGCTGCTTCCGCGCACGGCAATCTTGCCTCCCGCGAAGTCGCTGCGTTGACACATGCGCTGATCGAAAGTGGCTTTCGACTGGCATGGCCGGGACGTCACGCGATCGACAAGCACTGCATCGGCGGTCTGCCGGGCAATCGGACCACGCCGATCGTCGTAGCCATCGCCGCGTCGCTTGGCATCACGATGCCAAAGGCCTCGTCGCGCGCGATCACCTCCGCGGCGGGCACCGCGGACGTGATGGAAACCATGGCGCCCGTAGTCATGGACGCGGCGCGCATGCGTCGCGTGGTGGAGCAGGAGAACGGTTGCGTGGTGTGGAGCGGCGGCCTAGGGTTCGCCCCTGCCGACGATCGCCTGATTCGCGCACAGCGAGAGCTGGACGTCAATGCGCCTGCGCACATCGTGGCTTCGGTGCTGGCGAAGAAAGTGGCGTGCGGCGCATCGAGTGTCCTCATCGATATTCCCGTCGGTCCGACGGCAAAAGTGCGAACGCGCGAAGAAGCCGAGGTGCTGGTGGACCTGTTTGCCCAGGTCGCAGATGACGTGGGACTCGCGGTGCGCACGCTAGTCACCGACGGCACGCATCCGGTCGGTTGTGGCATTGGCCCGGCGCTCGAGGCGCGCGACGTGCTCGCCGTGCTGCACGGCGACGCCGAGGCACCGACCGATCTGCGCGAACGTTCGGTACAGGTCGCTGCTGCGGTGCTGATGCTATCGGGCCGATACACCAGTGAGATTGCCGCGCGTGAAGCGGCGAATCATGCCCTGACCAGCGGCATGGCGAGGGCTCGCTTCGAGGGGATATGTCTCGCGCAGGGCGGTATGCGGGAGCCACCGCGCGCACGCTGCGTGCAGGTGGTGCACGCGACCTCGAATGCACTTGTACGCGGTTTCGATTGCCGCATGCTCGCGCGCCTGGCAAGGCTGGCCGGCGCGCCGGAATTTCCTGAAGCGGGCGTCCGGCTTCGCGTCCGCCCGGGCGATCGCGTCGAGCCGGGGCAGCCCCTGCTCGAACTGCACGGTCCGTCCATGGGATCGATCGAAAGTGCCGCGGGATATGCCGCCGTACAGTCGGATCTCGTCCGGCTCGATCACAAAGAAGGAGCGGTCGTATGATCGTCTACACGTGTCACGGTGCAGCGCGGGGCGTCACGGGTTCCTGTCACCTCATCGAATGCGGTGAAAGCCGCATCCTCGTGGACTGCGGCCTGTTCCAGGGGGGACGCGATGCCGCAGACGCCAATGCGCACGATTTCGCCTTCGATCCCCGGACCATTGACGCCGTGCTGCTGACGCACGCACACCTGGACCATTGCGGACGCCTGCCCAAACTTGTGCGCGACGGCTTTGCCGGGCCGATCCTCGCCACCGCGGCGACGCGCGATCTCGCGCGCATTGTATTGCTCGACGCGGCTTCGCTACAGGAAGAGGAAGCGAAGCGGGCTCGCGAGCACGGCCGCCCCGTCGTGGTCGTTTCCGATCTCGACGATGCCTTCCATGCGTTGGAAGCCTTGGACCGACGCGTGGTGGATTACGACGTCACGGTGGACGTGGCGCCAGGCATCCAGGCGACATTTCTCGATGCCGGCCATATTCTCGGTTCGGCCTCCATCCTGCTGACCTTGAACGATGGCGTTTCGCAACGGCGCATGGTTTTTTCCGGCGATCTCGGACACCACGGCTCCGGTGTGCTGCGCCCGCCGCGTCAAGCGCCACCGGCGGACTTCGTGGTCATGGAAACGACCTACGGCGACCGGCCGCACCGATCGTTCGAAGCGACGCGGGAGGAATTCCTCTCGGCCGTGGGGCAGACACTGGCCGCGCATGGGAACGTCGTGATTCCGACTTTCGCGCTCGAACGTGCGCAGGAAATCCTGTACTGCCTGCACCAGGGCATTCGCCAGGGCGCGATACCGGCGAGCGTCTCGGTGTTTCTCGATTCACCCATGGCGATCTCCGCCACCGCGGTGTTCCGCCGCCATCCCGAATGTTTCGGCGACGATTTCCTCGAGGCACTGCGAAAGGACGATCCCTTTGGCATGCCACGCCTGCATTACACGCGGGGCGTAGATGAATCGATGGCTATCAACGCCATCGAAGGCGGCGCGATCATCCTTGCCGGCTCAGGCATGTGCACGGGCGGACGCGTACGCCATCACCTCCGGCACAATCTCGGTCGCGCGCGGTCGTCCGTGATCTTCGTGGGGTACGCCGCAGAAGGCACTCCTGCCCGCGAGATCATCGACGGTCGCAAGGTCATCCGCATCGGCCGGCAGGACATTTCCGTGCGTGCGCGCATCTGGACGATCAACGGCTTCTCGGCGCACGCCGATGCTCCCGAACTCATTCAGTGGCTGGGCGATGAGCCGCGGCAACGGGTCTTCCTCGTCCATGGTGAGCCGGACAGAGGTATGGCGGCGATGCGCGACACGCTGCGGACGCGAGGCATGGCCGTCGTCTGTCCCGAGTTCGATGTGCCTTGCCGCCTCGCGTGAGCGGGGCAGCAGGGCTTCTGCATCAATGGTGAAGGAAGGTGGCGATGTCGCCGTGGCCGAAGACGTGGCGGGTGGCGCCGCCGAAAATGCGCTCGCGCAGAGGCGCATGCCCATAGGCGCCCATCACAAGCAGGTCGGCTTCGAAACGCCGGCTTCGTTCCAGCAAGGCCGGGCCAGCCGCCGACGGGGCGACGTCGAGCAGCGTGCGTGTCGCTTCCACCCCATGTCTCGCCAGAAAAGTTATGGGATCGAACTGCGGTACGCTGCTGGATGCCGGCTCCGTAGCGCCGTCGAGCAGCAACACGTCCTTTGCGGCCATGAGCAGTGGCAGCACGGCGCGAAGAGCCTTGGTGGCGGCACGGCTGCCGTCCCACGCCAGTACGACGCGATCGAATACGCTGCTGGGCGTGCAGACAACCGGCAGGACGAGGCATGGCAGGCCTGTGCGCAACAGCAACTGGTTGAGCCCGTCGATCGGATCGGCGCCGGTATCGCCCGGACGCTGGACCACGATCAGGTCATGCCACGATGCCAATGCGGACAGACGCGCAGCGACGTCCGTCTCGATGACGGCCCACGACGCCGAGTGCACACCCTCATGGCGGGCGAGATGCACGAACGCGTCGCCGTTGCCGCCGGGTTCCATGTCGTGCGCATGCACGGTCGACGGTGGGGCATCCAATAGCGACAGCACGGTGGCTTCGTGGCTGAAGCCATGACCGCCGAGGAAAGCGGTCGACATCGCACAGCCGGTGACCGAACCATGGGCACGTGCCGCGAGACGGCAGGCGACGTACGAGGCGACATCGTGCGGTGAGGCCACGATGGCAAGCACATCGCCAGCCGTCGGCAGGCATGTCTGCATGGCGCCGGTGTCGCCGCTCGTCGAGGTAAAGGGGGGCTTGGGCATGACGGACTCCGGGATCAGGACGTGCCGTGTGGCGCGCGGCAGACGAGTACGGGCAACGTCGCCGTCAGAAGCAGCTTCTGCGCCACGCTGCCCAGCAACAGCCGTTGCAGGCCGCGGCGGCCATGCGAGCCCACGACGATCAGGTCGCAGTGGCGCTCTTGTGCCGCCTCCTCGATCACCTGGTGGACCGGGGCGCCGGCTTCATACGAGGTCGTGCAGGTCACACCCGCCACGGTGGCGGCTTCTTCGACATCGCGAAGGTAACGGACAGCCTCCAGGCGGGCGTGATGGAGGTAGACCGCTTCGCTCGACGGCAGCATGAACTTGCCGTAGGCCGTGGCGTGGAACGGTTCGATGACATGTACGGCGGTCAGCGCCGCACCACACGCCTTCGCCAGTTCGACGGCGGTGTGGGTGGCGACGGCGGCGACGGGCGAACCGTCCGTAGCCACGAGGATGTGCTTGAACATGGGTGACCTCCCTTGACGGTGGCCATCGTCGCAGTTGACGGTCTGGGCGCATTGACCTGGGTCAAGCGCAGCTCAGCGCACAACGACCACCGGCACCTTAGAGCGCGACAGCACCTTCAGCACCACCGAGCCGAGGAACATGCTGCCGACCGCGCCGCGACCGTGCGAACCCATGGCAATCAGCTCATGGCGTCCCTTGGTGGCGATACGCACGATCTCCTCCGCCGGGTCGCCGACGCACGTCACCTCTTCGTGGGTATGCCCGGCCTTGGCGAGCAGGCGCCGGACCGGCCGCAGCGCCAGCTCGCTGTTGCGTGCATGGAACTGGGCCACCGATTCCGCTCCGAGGTAACCGCTGATGTGCGCGCTCAAGGGTAGATCCACGTGCACGACGGTCAGGTCCGGCAGGTCGCCGCGCTGCAGCCACTGCCGGATCACGAAGCGTGCGGCCCGGTTGCTTTGCGCACTGCCATCGACGGGTAACAGGATCTTCATGGGGGTATCTCCCTGGTGGGTGCGTGATGAGGTGACGCGCGCAGAGCATCAACGGAGGCTGGGTGGCGCGCGAAGCGGAGTCGGCGTTCCAGCAAAGCGACGCCAGCGAGCCATGCCCACAGCGTCAAGAGCGAACCTGCAAGCGTCGCCAAAGTCATCGCAGTCGGCGGAGCGAAATGCAGGATGCCGCGCAACCAGGGCAGATAACTCGTCGCCAATCCGACAGCCAGAACCAGCGCGCCCAGTCCCATGAGCCAGGGTGTGGCCTGCACCCGCGGAGAACCGCGTCCCGCGAATGCGAGCATCAGCGCTGCACCGAGCAGACCCAGGAAGGTCGCGAGGGACGCCGCCTCGTAGCTCGAGCCCAGATGCAAGGAGAGCAGGTGCGCGAGCGTCAGGATCGCGCCAGCACCCGCGCCCTGCGCGATGCCGATGCCGATATTGCGGCCCGCGAACGGGGATTCGTTCGGGCGCCTGGGTGCGTGACGCATCACGTCGGGTCGCTCAGGCATGGCTTCGAACACGATCGAACAGGCCGGGTCGATGATCATTTCCAGCAACGCGATCTGGACAGGCAGCAATACGGGCGGCCAGCGCAGGATGACCGGTACGATCGCGAGGCAGACGATCGGGACGTGGACGGCCGACACGAAGCGCATGGAGCGCTTGACGTTGTCGTAGACGCGCCTGCCCAGGCGGATGCCTGTCACCAGCGAGGAAAAGCGATCGTCGAGGAGCACGAGGTCCGCCGAGTCCCGTGCGACATCGCTTCCGCGGGCGCCCATCGCCACGCCGACGTCTGCAGAGCGCAGGGCAGGGGCGTCGTTGACACCGTCGCCGGTCATGCCCACCACGTAGCCGGCCCGGCGGAACGCCTTCACCAGACGGAGTTTCTGGGTGGGCTGCACTCGCGCGTAGACGTCCACGTCGACCAGGCGGCGGGCGAGTTCCGGCTCGCTCATGCCGTCGAGCTCCGCACCGGTCAGGACGTTCTCCACGCGCAGGCCGGCCTGCGCGCCAATCGAGGAAGCGGTGGCGGGATGGTCGCCGGTCAACATCACGACACGAATTCCCGCTTCGCGGCATATACCGATGGCCGCGGGAACCTCTTCCCTGAGCGGGTCGGCGAGCGCGACCAAGCCCAGGAACCGCTGGTGCACGCCCGCGCCATCTCGTGTCGGCGGCATGCCCGTTCCGTGAGCGACCGCTACCGCCAGCACGCGCATGCCTTGTTGTGCAAACGCCACGGCACGGGCGCGAAGGCGCGAACGGGTGTCGTCATCCACGTCGCATAGCGCGAGAATCGCCTCCGGTGCGCCCTTGGTGGCCAGGACCCAGTCAGCGCTGCCTTTCGTCAGCAGTCGCGACACGAATGGCCGCCCCTCGCTCACCGGCGTTTCCCACACACATGCGGCAAGGGGCTCGGCTGGTTCGGTATGGCCGAGACGATGCGTCGCGTAGGCGACGATGGCGCGGTCGGTGGGGTCCAGGGAGTGCGCCTGGCAGGCGTCCGACGCGGCGCCGAGCAAGGCGACATCGGCATCGTCGAGAGGACCCGCCAGATCGCGCGGCACGCCCGCGGCATCGGTGACCGAAGCCACTTCCATCTGGTTCTGGGTCAGCGTGCCGGTCTTGTCGACGGCAAGCAGCGAAATCGTGCCCATGGCCTCGACGGCCGCCAGACGGCGCGTGAGCACGCCGTGCTGGGCGATGCGTCTTGCGCCGAGCGCGTAGAACACGGCCAGTATCACCGGCACCTCTTCCGGCAGCACGGCCATGGCAAGCGCAATGCCGGCGAGCGCGGCGTTCAATGGCGACGATCCGGCCCACCACCAACTGCCCCACGCCACCGCCAGCGCGAGGGCAAGCGCAAGCACGGCGAACAGCCGCACGATGCGCGCCGCAGCTTTTTGCAAGGCGGAAGGCGACGCCAGCGCACCTGCCAGGGCGCCGCCGATCTGTCCGACGGCGGTACGGGCTCCGATGGCGGTGACCTGCATGCGCCCGTTCCCGCCGACGACCAGCGTCGCCGCGTGAACCGCGTGGTCCTGTGCATCGCCTGCCGAGCGTTGCACCGCGACGGACTCGCCGGTCAGCAGCGACTCGTCCAGGAGAATCGTACCGGCGACAAGCGTGCCATCGGCGGGCACCTTGTCTCCTTCGCGAAGAAGTACGACGTCGCCGAGCACGACCGCACTGGCGGGAATCTCCCGTTCCACACCTTCACGGATGACGTGAGCGGTCGGGGCCGCGAGTTCGCGAAGCGCGGCGAGCGCGCCCTCGGCGCGGAATTCCTGGGCGAAGGTGATGCCGACCACGATGAGTACGGACGCGGCGAGAAAGAAGGCCTCGGCGGCACTGCCGATCGCTCCGTAGATGGCCGCCGCCGCGATAAGCATCAGCAGCATCGGTTCGCGGAGCAGCTCGCGAAGTACGCGCAGGCTTCGGAAGCCCTCGCTTGCGATCAGGACATTGGGCCCATCGCGCCGCAGCCGCTCGCGAGCCTCCGCGTCGCTGAGACCCACGGTGTCGTCGGGGTGGGGCGATGTTGCGTGGATCCCCATCATGTCGTCATACCCATGGCGACCGCGCCGCGGCGTTGGTTCCATGCTGCCGCCGCGTTGGGGCGGCGTCTTGATCCAGGTCAAAAGGCGAGGGTGATTCGCCTCGTATAACGAAACTCCCAGAGAGGAGGCATCGCCATGTCCGCGACCCACATCGACGCGCCCGCCGGCTCTGTGGCGCACCAGGACACCTATCGAGAGATCGCCGTGGCATTGACGGGCGCCGCCGGCGATGTCTGTGCCGTGGACGCTGCCCTCGATCTGGCACGGGCCAGCGGTGGTCAGGTCCGTCTCCTGCAACTGCTGATGATGCCGACACCGTTCGTCGATGCGTGGTCGCTGGTGCCTGACGCGGGCTTCTCCCAGGCCTATGACGAAATCCGCGAGGCGGGACGTCGGGCTGCTGAACGCTGGCGCGAGTATCTGGCGGCACAGCAGGTTCCGGGCGAGGTGAAGTCCCTGGAGACGCAATACGTCGAGCCGGCCCACCTGGCGACGTTGGCCGCACGTTGCTCCGACCTTATCGTGCTGGCGATGCCGTATCGCGAGCCGATCGACACTGCCACGGTGCATACCTACTTTGCCAGCCTGCTGTTCGACGCCGGTGTGCCTGTGCTGGTCGTTCCGTCGAACGCGCCGGCATCGCTGCCACCTCATCGCGCCGTGGTGGCGTGGGCAGATACACCCGAGGCAACGCGTGCCGCGCACGATGCCCTGGGGTTGCTGCGCGGATGCACCTCGGTCGACGTGCTCGCCATCCGTACCGATAGCGCCGCACCGGCGGACGACGCGGGTGTCGAGGCATTCACGCGTCACCTCGTCCGGCACGGTGTCGCAGCCCACGCGGTGTCTCGGCAGGCGGACGACGCGGCCGTTGCCGATCTCATCATGCAACGTGCGTGCGACGCCGACGCCCAGTTGATCGTCGCTGGCGGCTATGGTCACGGGCGGATGCGCGAATGGGCCTTCGGCGGCGTCACACGGGAACTGTTCCTCTCCTCGCCTGTGCCGGTATTTTTCTCGCACTGATACGGGTAGCAGCCACCCTAGTGGCGGAAAGCCAACGAAGCGGTGTCGCGGTGTGGCAGGCTGCGATCGCCATCAGGATGGCTCCCACCAACAGATTCCGATGGTGGAGACAGGTGGGAGCCACCCTGGTGGCGAAAAGCCAACGAAGCGGTGTGGCAGTGTGGCTGGTTCCTATCGCCATGCCGCCTTCGTGCGTACCGGCCGGAGCCCGTCCGTCGAGACGATCACCAGATCGCAGGCATTGCGCTCGATGACCTCGGCCGTGGTGGCGTCGAGGTCCCTGCCGAACGCGAACCGGCAGGTGCAGGTGACGCCGAGCGCGGACGCCACCCGCCTGACCCGCTCGAAGACGGCCCGCCCGCGCGTCACCGTGTCGCGTGAGGAGCCGGCCCTGGCTTCGCGCGTACCGGGCAGCGCAGGCACGACGAAGACGACCGTGACGCAAGCCGCAAGGCAGCGGGCCAGACGCAGGCCCACCAGCACGGCGCGGAACGCCTTGGCGCGGTCGTCGATGACGATGAGCAGGTGATGGAACAAGGCGCTTCCGTGGAGTTTGAAACGACCTCATACAGCCCTGTTCGCGGCGGTGCCGGCTTGACGAGGATCAAGCGGAGGCCCGCCCTGTTACACACCGTTACAAAGCGTCACCGTCGTGTTGCCGTCCCGGGCCGTTCGCTGCGTAAGCTCTCCCCATCGCGTTCGATCTGATCGGAGAGGGGAATATGTTCACCAACGCTTGCTCGCACCCGGCCATGACGCCGCCTACCGTTGCGCTGCCGAAGGTGGACATCGAAGCCTTGAAGGACATCCTGCCGATCGTCCGACACAAGCATGCTGCCGGTCAGCACCTCTACCGCGCCGGCCAGGCCTTCCGGGCGATCCATCTGGTCCATGTCGGTTCGTACAAGATCTGCGACCTGGCGGACGACGGACGGGAAAAGGTCACCGCGTTCAAGATGAAGGGCGAACTGCTTGGCGTCGAGTCGATCGGTCTCGGCACCTATGCCTGCGACGCGGTGGCACTGGAAGACAGCGAAACCTGGGAGCTGCCGTATCCGGCAGTGATGAAGGCCGCCGCGACCATGCCTGGCCTGCAGGAACAGATCCACGCCGCGCTGGCTGCCGAGATCCGCTGCGATCGCTCATGGATGCTGCTGCTGGGCACACTTGCCGCAGAACCGCGGGTTGCCGCACTGCTCATCGACCTCGCGGCACGTCATGCGCGCCTGGGTTACAGCGCCAAGCATTTCATCCTGCGCATGAGCCGACTCGACATGGCGAGCTTCCTCGCGCTGAAGCATGAAACGGTTAGCCGCGTGCTGAGTCGCCTCGTCGACATGCACTACATCGAAGTGAAGCGCCGCGAAGTGCATCTGCTCGATGTGGAAGGTCTGCGCGCCATGGCCTGCGCGCAAGCGGCCTGAGGTAAACAGGCCCTAAGCCGCACCATCCAGCATGCGACGCATCGCGTCGCCCAGTTGTTCGCGTCGGTAGGGCTTGCGCAGCAGTTCCTGCGCGCCGACCCGGCGAAGGTCGTCCTCGTGGGCACCGTACTCGTAGCCGGACGTGAGCAGCACCTTCAGCGAGGGTCGCAGCGCAAGCAGCTCTTCCGCCAGATCGAAGCCTGTTTCGCCGTCGCCCAGCGCGACGTCGCTGAAAACCGCGTCGATCTCGGGATGGCGCGCGAAAACGACCCTGGCCGTCGCCACGTCTTCCGCCTCGACGACCTGATATCCGAGGCCTTTCAGGAAGGCCACCGCAATACGCCGGACTTCCGTTTCGTCCTCGACCACCAGTACGGTCTCGCGCCCTCGCAATGCCTCCGGATAGGGCGACGATGGCGCGTCGTTGTGTTGCGCGGCCGGCAGATACAGCTCTGCACGCGTCCCCACGCCCGGTGTGCTCTGGATGGCGAGGCGACCGTTGGACTGCTTGACGAAGCCGTAGACCATGCTGAGGCCGAGGCCGCTTCCCTTACCGGAACCCTTGGTCGTGAAGAAGGGTTCGAGCGCGCGTGCCAAGACGTCCGGATGCATGCCTTCTCCGGTATCCACCACGGAAAAGACCACGTAGATCCCTCGCGACAGATCGTCGGTGCCGGTGGTTTCCTCGTGTATTCGCGCAGCGATGGTCAGCCTGCCGCCGCGTGGCATCGCGTCGCGCGCGTTCAACGCGAGATTGACGATGGCGGCCTCCAACTCGCCCGGGTCGGCGAAGACCGGAGGCAGGCCGTCTGCACACTCGGCGGCGACAGTGATGCGTTCGCCCAGCGTCCGGCCAAGCATGTCGTTGAGGTCGGCCAGCAGCACCTCGCAGCGCATGGCCTGGGGATGCAGGCGCTGGCGGCGCGAGAACGCCAGCAGCTTGCGGGTGAGCGCCGAGCCGCGGTCCACCGCGCGCGACGCACTGGTGATCGTCTCCCGCACCGACGGATCTTCGGGCAATTCCAGTTCCAGCAACTGGAGGTTGCCCGAGACGATGGTCAGCAGGTTGTTGAAGTCGTGGGCGATGCCGCCGGTGAGCTGGCCCAGCGCATCGAGCCGTTGCGAGTGCGCGAGCTGTTCCTCGCTGCGTCCTCGCTGGATCGCCGCCGCCAGCATGTTCGCCACCGAGCGCAGGAAGTGCTGGCGGTCCCGGTCGAAACCGTCGTTCCGTTTCAGCAAGACCACGATGTATCCCGCCGCGGCGTCACGATCCGGCAGCGCAGCGACCACCGCATCGGCGGGGTAGGTCATGCCGTCGGCGTCCGCAAGCAACATCGGGAAGGTTCCCCGCGTAGTCGCCTCCTCGTCAGCCAGCGCCTGCGGCGACGGCAACAGATCCGGCAACCAGTCGCCGGACGCCAGGGCGAGACGCAGCGATTCGTCCACGCCGATGGCGGCAGGAATGTGGAAACCCCGTCCATACGCGTCGGGCAGAAGCACGGCCGTTACGGGAACGCGCAAGGTCTCGGCGACCAGCGCGGGAATGTCGCGCATGGCCGCTTCGTGACTCGCGGCGAGCAGAATGCGCCGGCTGATGTCGGCCAGGCTGGCGTCGTAATGAGCGCGCGCAAGCGCCTGACGTGCACGCTGCGTCTCGGAAATATCGCGGATCGACGCTGCGAACAACGGTACCTCGCCGGTCGACACCGGGCTCAGGCCGATCTCCACCGGGAACACCGTACCGTCCGCACGTACGCCGGTGAGTTCGTAGCCGGCCCCCATCGGCCGGACACGCGGATGGTCCATGTACGAGGTGCGATGCGCGACATGGACCTCACGCACAGCCTGCGGCAGCAACTCCTCGATGAGGCGGCCGTGCAAGGCGCCTTCCGGATAGCCGAAGAGTCGGTCCGCCTGGGGGTTCGCCAGCACGATCGCGCCGCCGCGATCCACCACGATCATCGCGTCGGGTGCCGTACGGAACAGCGCGTGGAACAGCCCGGCGTGCAGCGAGGTCTCGTGGTCGTTCATGGCGCGACTACCTTCGGGGTGAAGATGTAGCCGGCGCCGCGCACCGACTTGATGACGCGCGGGTGCAGCGCGTCGGGCTCTATCTTGCGTCGCAGCCGGCCGATCTGGACATCGATCGCCCGGTCGAACGGACCGGCCTCGCGACCGTACAGATGCGACATGAGCTGGTCCCGCGACAGGACCTCGTTGGCGTGATCGACCAGCACCCGGAGCAGGGCGTACTCGCCCGAGGTGAGGTCAACCGGTTGCCCGTGGGGGTCGTTGAGCACGCGTGCTCGCGTATCCAGCGCAAAGCCCTCGAAGCTCAGGATGTGGCTCTCCGGTTTCATCGGCGTCGATGCTGGGGGCGCGGCCGTGCCTCGCGCCCGGCGAAGCACGCTGCGCACGCGTGCGAGCAGTTCGCGGAGGTCGAACGGCTTGGTGACGTAATCGTCGGCACCGAGTTCCAGGCCCACCACGCGGTCGCCCGCATCGCCGCGACCGGTGACGATCACGACCGGACCGCGCCAGGTTTCACGCAGGTAGTGGGTGATCGCCAGGCCGTCCTCGCCGGGCAGGCCGAGGTCCAGCAGCACGAGATCGATGTGCCCCTCGGCCAGGCGATGGCGCATTTCCTCGCCATCGGAAGCGAGCACGGTGTCGAAGCCTTGCGCGGCGAAGTAGCGCGAGAGCAAGCTCCGGACGTCGGCTTCGTCGTCGACGATCAACAGACGATCGCCTTGGCGCTGGGTCGAAAGCATTCCATCACCCTTGGAATATCTGTGTCAGTGGCGGGGAACCGCCGCGCAACGTAGCCTCGGCATGAGCGCATTGCTGTCACGATAGCAAATGTGGCCGAGCGAAGCCGCATCAGGCCCGAATGACACGGTGTAGTGCGCGAAAACGCCGCAGTGGCGGTGCAGTCGACGAACCCGGACGAACCCATGAACACGCTGTTGACCGATCCTGTTGCGCCCCATGCGATGGTCCTGCACGAGACGGGTGCCGCTCTTCGTTTCGAGCCCCTGACGCTCGCGCCGCCGGGAGCCGGCGAGGTTCGTATCCGCATCGAGGCATGCGGTGTCTGCCGTACCGACCTGCACGTGGTCGATGGCGAGCTTCCTCATGTGGAAACGCCCGTTGTGCCTGGCCACGAAATCGTGGGCCGCGTCGAGGCCGTGGGTGCCGGCGTGACCTGGCCCGTGCCGGGCGAGCGCGTTGGCGTGCCTTGGTTGGGAGGCACCTGCCAAGCCTGCGAGTTTTGTCTCGATGGACGGGAGAATCTCTGCGACACGCCCGAGTTCACCGGATACACCCGTGCGGGCGGGTTCGCCACCCACGTGACGGCTCGCGCTGCCTATTGCGTGCCGCTGCCGAACGAGGCCGATGCGGTAGCACTCGCACCGTTGCTCTGCGCGGGGCTGATCGGCTGGCGCTCATTGCGTCACGCAGGCAACGGCCGTCACGTTGGCCTATACGGATTCGGCGCATCGGCACACATCGTGGCGCAGATCGCGATCGCACAGGGCAGGGAGGTATCGGCGTTTACGCGGCCCGGCGACGTGGCAGCGCAGGCCTTCGCCCGATCGCTTGGCGCGCGTTGGGCCGGCTCCTCACTCGACGATGCGCCGGCGCCGCTGGATGCCGCCATTGTCTTCGCCCCGGACGGGGCGCTGGTTCCGCAGGCGCTGCGCCAGGTGAAGAAAGGCGGACGCGTCGTGTGCGCTGGCATCCACATGTCCGACATACCCGGCTTTCCCTACGCATGGCTTTGGGAGGAGCGGGAGATCGTCTCCATCGCCAACCTGACGCGCGACGACGCACGCAGTTTCTTTGCCGACCCCGCCTGCGCACGAGTCACCACGACCACGCATCGCTATCCACTGGATGCCGCCAACCAGGCGCTGGACGACCTCCGCGCCGGGCGACTCACCGGGGCGGCGGTATTGGTGCCCTGACGGGTGTGACGACGCGGATCATGCCCAGCCAAGCGCCAGCGCGAATGCGATCACGATGGCTGCAATGCCCGGGATCACGCGCAACGCATAGCTACGGCCGCCTTTGACGAGGGCGGCGGCACATTTCAGGCACGAGTTGGTGACCAGCGCGGCGAAGACGCCGATCGCAGCCGTCGCCATGTCGACGCCGCCTGTCGTCACGGCCTGCGCGACGGAGGCCGCCGCGGCGTGGACGTCCGCAACGCCGGAAATCGCCATCACCCACGGAAGGCTCTCCGGTCCCCAGCGTGCCCGAAGAATGGCCGCCAGCAGCATGATGCCCGCGAGTAGCGCGCCGAAACGCAGGGCCGTCATCACCTCGAACGGTCGGCCGGTACCGATCGTCACCCGATCGTCTGACACGGAAAACGCGCGCCAGCCCATGCCGATCGCTACCACGACGGCGACACTGCCGCTCGCGACCAGCGGTATCGCCAGATACGAGAGCAAGGCGGGCGACAGCGCGCCGGTCACCACGGCCAACTGGACGACCGTGCCGACGTTGGAAAGCAGCGCCGCACTGGCCGACGCGCCGACCAGCGCCGGTGCGCTTCGCGCGCGCTCGCCCATCGCTGCCACCGTGGCGGTGCTGGACGCGAAGCCGCCTGCGAGCCCGGCGATGGGCAAGCCGAAACGCAATCCGAACGCGCGGAGCGAGAGATAACCGAGCGAACCGATGGCCATGACGGCTACGACCAGCATCCACACGCGACGCGGGTTGAGCGCGCCCCACGGATCGATCGCGTGATCGGGAAGCAGGGGCATGACCACGAACGCCGCGGCAGCAAGGGTCAAAAGATCGTGTAGTTCCCGTTCGGACAACCACTGCCGCGAAAGCCGATGCAGACGCCGCCGGTTCGCCAGCACCGTTGCCACGACCACACCGGCGCCGCCCGCCACGGCGGGCGACGACAAGGCCAACATGCCCAGCAGCAGCGTGACCAGCATTGCCACCTCGGTCGTGAGGCTGGGGTCGCTGCGTGCCGTGGCACGGTAGCTCGCCACACCAAGGCAGGCCACGAAGAAACCGGCCACGTAGACGGCGGCGTTGCCAAGCAGCGCAGCGAGCGCACCACCCAGTGCAAGCAAGGCGAAGGTCCGCACGCCCGCCTGACCCGTTGCGCCGCCGGGATGCTTCGCGCGCTTCGAACGCTCGCGCTCCAGGCCGATGAGCAAGCCGATGCCCAACGCGACGCCGAGCCCCGTGGCCAGTGCAACGATATCGGTCGGCGCACCCATCACGCGCCGGGAACCGGCGAAGGGGCGTCGCCATACAGGCGGAAGCGTGGCGCGTCAGGTGTCATCGGCGTGCTCGTGGCGAGGCCTTCATGGTCGGTGTCGTAGCACACATCGCGTTGATCTGGATCAAACTGACGACGCAGATGCATCCCTGGCGATAAACATCGGCCGCCAGCGGCACGTGGCAAGCACGAGCACGGCCAATGCGCTCCCCAAGGAGGCCAGTGCCATGTCCTTCTGGGCATCCCATACGTCTCCCTGCGTGCCGAGATAGGCCTGACCCAGGTCGCCGCCGAAACTCTCGGCCGCCATCCACTCCACCAGCTCGTAGATCAACGAATGCGACATCACGAAAGTCACAGGCAAGATCCAGCGCCAGATACCTCGCGGCGGCGCGCGCCAGGCGAACAACTCAACGACAGCCGGTGTCACCAGCACGCCATACGCAAAATGGACGGCGCGGTCGAAGTGATTGCGTCCACTACTCGCCATCTCACCGAGCGAGGTCAGCCCGCATGCGTCGAGCCAGCGTGGGTAGGGCACCTCCGAATAGGTGTAGTGAGCGCCGATTTCGTGCAGGCAGAGAAACAGCAGGAGCGACACATAACTGGCATCGGAGAACGGCATCCGCCGGTATCCGAACACGAGCAACGGAAGGGCGACAGCCACCAGAGCATTCTCCAGCAGCCAGTCCTGCCAATCCGCCGGACGTATGCCCGACAGGATCACGACCGCCACGGCGGCGAAGCACAGCAGCCGTGGCAGGCGATGGGGGTGTGGCATGAGATGCACGATGCGCTCCTCGGAAACGAGGGTGCAGCATATCGCTCGGTCAGTCGCTCGGCGGACGGCGTGGAGGGTCGCTCCGACGCCTTAATAACCTACCAGTAGGATGTTTCAAGGCTCGACATGCGCGGCGAAAGCGAGCCAGGCGAGGTCATCAGGAAGCGGGCTTGGCACGACCCCGTTTGAACGTCAGCCAGAGCGCGGAGAGCAGAAAATAGAAGGCGCCAAAGGCCGCATACGGGGCCAACTGGGCGATACCTGGCACCGCCTTGAAGGCCTGCACACAGAACACGATGCCGGCCAGCGCCGACTGCACGCCGCTGATCATCATGAACACCTGGCCGCCGAGTTTGCGGCGGCGGATGCCGACCGCGAGCTGGAACAGACCGGCCAGCAGGGCCCAGACGCCAAAGACGAGCACGCCTCCCTTGGCGGCGTAAAGGCTGTACGCCACGGCCATGACGATCGCCGTCATGCCGCTGGTGATCGCGTTGAAGCGCTGCCCCGGATTCGCGGCCAAGCCCCCGTTGCGGCGTGCGTCGAGCACGTTTGCGAAGGCGTCCCATGCTGGGTAAAGCACCAACAACAGGCCCACGACGGGGCTCGGCGCGGCGGCCGATAGCAGCGCCAGCACCACCCAGACCAGGGCGACCCCGGCACGAAGAAAATAGAAGTTCCGAAGCGTGTTCATGGCGGTCCAGGAGAGGAAAGTGTGTGCAAACCTACTAGAAGGTAGGTACCTCGTCAAATTGGTGGGCTCACTACCTACCCAGTGATAGGATGGCCGCCATGACCAGCACGCGACAAAAGCTCATCGATTCGGCCCGGCATTTCATCCAGACCCGGGGCTACAACGGCTTTAGCTACGCCGATGTGGCCGAGCAGGTGCAGGTGCGCAAGGCCAGCATCCATCACCACTTCCCGGCCAAGTCTGACCTTGCCCGGGCTGTGGTCGACGAATCGCGTGGGCACATCGTGGCGCAGACGGCGACACTTGCCGGCGGTGCGTTCGATCCCGACGAGCAACTGCGCATGTACACGGCGTATTGGGAGCGGTGCATCGCCGATGCGTCGGCTCCTTTCTGTGTGGCCGGCATGCTCGCGGCCGAACTCACCACGCTGCCTGACGATCTCGCAACCGATGTCCGCGCGCATTTCCGCGACCTCTCGCACTGGCTGGAAATCGTGCTGACCAAGGGAGCGCACATGGGGCGCTTTGCGTTCGAGGGTTCCGCGCGCCAGGAGGCGGAAGCCTTCATGGCACTCGTCTACGGCGCCATGCTGGCAGCGCGCGCGCATGGTGATCCTTCCGTGTTCGCCGGCATCGTCAACGTGGGGCTGCGCAAGCTGGCGCCCGTCGCGGCCTGACGGTCGGGCTCGTACCGTCAGCGTGTCCCTGACCTCCGCAGGTGTTCCTGCGCCTGCAGCGTGGTCGCGAGCACGCCGTCGGCCTGCGTCCGCAAGAACATGCGCCAGTCGGCGCCTTGCACCGGTCACCGTGCGACTTCACCATACGGCGTTTCAAACGATGGCAGCGCACTCATGACGTCGAACGCAACACCCCGCATTCTTATCGTCGGTGCCTCGCGTGGGCTCGGTCTGGCCATGGTGGCCGAGTTTCTGTCGCACTGTTGGGCCGTGACCGCTACGGTGCGCGAAAGCAGCCCACGCGACGGCCTCGACGATCTTTCCCGCCGACACCCAGGCAAGGTGGGGATCGAACAGCTCGACATGAACGACACCGATCAGCTCGCTGCGCTGGACACGCGCCTGGACGGCGAAACGTTCGACATCCTGTTCGTGAACGCCGGGGTGAGCAACCGCGATCCCACGCAAACCATCGGCGAGGTCAGCACCGAGGAATTCATTCACGTGATGGTGACCAATGCGCTGAGTCCGATGCGAGTGGTCGAGCGATTGGTACGTCATGTCACGCCGGATGGCCTGATCGGCGTGATGTCGTCGGGACAGGGCAGCATCACCAACAACACCGCCGGACAGCGCGAGCTGTATCGCGGCACGAAAGCCGCGTTGAACATGTACATGCGCAGTTTCGCCGCACGTGAGGCAAACGCCCGTCATCCTATGGTCGTCATGGCGCCGGGCTGGGTGAGGACCGAGCTTGGCGGTGAAGCAGCACCACTCACCATCGAGGACAGCATCCCTCGTCTCGTCCAGGTGCTTCTCGCGAAACGCGATCGTCCGGGGCTCGAATATCTCGACTACCAGGGCCGCACCGTGCCCTGGTAGCGGCGCCTCGCCTAACGCGTTCGCAAGGCTTTCTTTGCGGCTTCGCGCAAGGCGCGTCCGATGTGTTCCAGGGTTTCCGAGCGTACTGCCGCGAACTGCCAGTACAGGGGCACATCGAGCCAATGCTTTTTACCCAGGACGACGACGCGTCCCGCGTCCACGGCCGGAGCGATCAGCGATTCGGGCGCCAGGCACCATCCAAGCCCCAGCCCTGCCGCGTCGACGAAGCCCGTCGAGGTGGGTAGGTAATGCACCGGTGGCGCCAATCGCGCACGCGTGATGTCCCGAATGAAACGCCATTGCAGTTCGTCCTTGCGGTTGAACACGATCAGGGGCGCCTTGCCCAGAGCGTCCGCAGTCAAGCCGCGACGAAAGTGTGCGGCGGCGAACGCGGGTGACGCTATGGGGTAGTAACGCATCGCGCCTAGCGCATGTACGTTGCAGCCTTGCACCGGCTTGGCCTCGGCGGTGACCGCGCCCAGTACGGAGCCATCGCGCAGCATCTCCAGGGTGTGGTCCTGGTCATCGACGCGCACGTCGAACAGATAGCCATGACGGTGATGCAACTCGGCCAGGCCGTCGAGGAACCAGGTCTGCAGCGAATCGTCGTTGACCGCGATGGCGACCGAGCGTGGAACGTTCTCGTCGGTGGGCAGAAAATCCGCCAAAGCCTCCGCTTCGAGGGCTTGCATGGGACGCAGTCGCCGCAGGAGTCGTTCGCCCGCCGGCGTCGGCCGGCACGGGGCATGGCGCACGACCAGAACGTGTCCGAGCCGGTCTTCCAGAGCCTTGATGCGTTGCGAAACGGCGGATGGTGTGACGGACAGACGTCTTGCAGCGCCATCGAAGCTACCTTCTTCGATCACGGCGGCAAATGCGGCGAGTTGGGGATGAAGAAGATCCATGGTCGGTGCTGTCTGGATTAGTTTTTCTAATGATGGCACAGAATGTTTAGATGGCCTTGAGTACGTTCCCCCGGCATGCTGTTGCGCATTCGTTTCCGGAGTTCATCCCATGTATGTCGCTGCGGCGCTCGCCGGCTTCACCGCTGGCGCTGGCCTGATCGTCGCCATCGGTTCGCAGAATGCCTTCGTGCTGAGGCAGGGTCTGCTGCGGCAGCACGTCGGACTTGTCGTGGCGACCTGCGCGCTGGGCGACATCCTGTTGATTAGCGCTGGGGTGGCCGGCGTGGGGGCGCTGGTGCGGCAGTGGCCGGCGCTTCTCGATGCCCTGCGCTATGGCGGCGCAGCGTTCCTCATGATGTACGGCGCCATGGCGGCGCGACGCGCCTGGCACGGGTCCGGTGGCCTCGTCCCCAGCGATGAGGGCGGGCAGAGCGTGTGGATCGCACTGCTGACCTGCCTGGCCTTTACCTTCCTCAATCCTCACGTGTACCTGGACACGATGATCCTGCTGGGAAGCCTGTCTACGCGTTACACCGGCGGCGTGCAGTGGGCGTTCGCGGCAGGCGCATGCATCGCCAGCGTGACCTGGTTTTCGCTGCTGGGCTATGGATCGCGCGTGCTGCTGCCCATCTTCAAGAGGCCCGTGGCCTGGCGTGTGCTGGATATCTTCGTCGCGGGCTTCATGTTTTCGCTTGCCCTGTTGCTGCTACTTCGCCCGATCCGGTAGCCGCGACCGATACACCCGCGAGGGAAGCCACAGCGTTGTGGGAGGCGTGCGTGATAACCCGCCTATTCGAACGTCGTCAGAACTGCTTCAACGGTTCGTAGGTATTCCGATAGCTGCGCGGCGTGATGAATGGCATGAGCAGGGTGCGAAGCGCATGCGGGAGGCGCGCAGCCTTCGAGAGGCGATCCGTCATGGCCTGTACGTGCGCTACGCGCGAGCGACGGATCTCTTCGAAACGTTGGCCAATGCGCGCGACGTCGTCGCTGTCGGAAACAATCGCCGCCAGCGCAAGCGCGTCTTCCATCGCCAGCGCGGCACCCTCGGCCCATACGGGCGCTGTCGCGTGCGCTGCATCGCCGATGAGTACGACGCGGCCGTTCGACCAGCTCGCCAGCCGCGCTTCCTCGATGGGTGAGTGGTAGATGGACTCCGGATGAGTCACGGCCCAATCCACCGCCTTGCGCGCGCGGTCAGGGAAGGTCTTGAAGACATCGATGAGGTGTCGATGGTCGTCGCGCGGCGCGTTCGCCGCGTTCACCGAGACCCAGCCGTAGACCGTGCTGTCATCGACAGGGAGCAGCAGAATCATGCCGTGCTCGCCGGTCCATAACGTCCATCCGTCGATGCCGCCGGGGTTCGGTGCCATGAAACGCCAGCTTGCCGAAGCCAGGCGCGCGGTCGTGGTTCCGGCGGCCGTCATCACCAGGCCTCGCACGGTGGAGCGGACGCCGTCGGCGGCAACCAGCAAGCGGCCGGCGACCTTGTCGCCATCGCCCAAGCTGACCCGCACGGAGGCGGCGTCCTGTTCTACAGCGGCGACGGTGCTGCCAAAGCGAACCGCGCCGTCATCGAGATCCTTGCCCAGCATGGCCATGAGATCTGCGCGGCGCACGGCGCGCGGACGCATCGCCTCACCCCAGAACGCGTCTTCATCGATGGCTGCCAGCAGACGATCGGTGCGCGTGCGGTATTCGCGCTTGCGCACGGGGTAACCGACGCGCTCGATGTCCGCTGCAAGTCCGAGCTGACGAAGCGCCGCGATGGCGTTGCCGGGCAGGTTGATGGCGAGGCCGCCGTCGGCGGCCTGCGCGCTTCGTTCCAATACGAGGGCGTCGATCCCGCGCTGTTTCAGGGCACGGGCTGCGGCGAGGCCGGCGATGCCACCACCGGCGATGACGATGGATGGTGAATCAGGTGAGGCCATGTCAGGTCGCTTGTGAAGAACGACCTCCGATTGTGCCCCAGGCGTGCATACGAACACACACTCTTATGGGGCATGGCCGACGCCTTGTCGATCGTTCTCCAGCATGTACGGCATCGTTGCCGCCGTAAGACTGTGGAAGCCGCCATGGCTTCGAGAAGCTAGCCGGTGGGAGCCACCCTGGTGGCGATGGGAGCTTGCCTCGCCGCTTCATCGCTTCGTTGGCTTTTCGCCACCAGGGTGGCTCCCACCATTGCTCCGTTGGTTTCTCCCTAGAACGGCTCCCACAAGCGCTCACCCCATTGGCCCGACCCTGCCAGCTTGCTCCTTCGCCGCGCGACGCTGTTCCATCCAGTCGTACAGAACGGGCAGCAGCACGAGCGTAAGCAAGGTCGAGGTGATCAGACCGCCAACGACCACGGTCGCCAGTGGCCTCTGGACCTCGGCACCGACGCCCGACGAGAGCAGCATGGGGACCAGACCGAGGATCGCCACACTGGCGGTCATCAGCACCGGGCGCAAGCGCAATGCCGTACCCCGAACCACCGCATCGCGCACACTCAGGCCCGCGTGTCGCTGCTCGTTGAGAAAGCTCACCAGCACGATACCGTTCAACATCGCCACACCGAAGACGGCAATAAAACCGATGGCCGAAGGCACCGACAGGTATTGCCCCGTGGCGAACAGGCCGACGATGCCACCGATCACCGCAAAGGGAACGTTGGCGAGAATCAGGCCGGCATGACGCACCGAGTTGAACGCGGTATAGAGCAGCACGAAGATGAAGAAGATCGTCGCGGGTACGATGAGCGACAGACGTTTCAATGCGCGCTGTTGGTTCTCGAACGCGCCACCCCATTCCGTGTAGTACCCGGGCGGCAGTTTCACGGCCTGGGCGAGCCGCGCGTTGGCCTCGTTCACGAACCCGTCGATGTCGCGACCACGTACGTCCATCTGGATCACCGCGTAGCGCTGCAACTGTTCGCGGCGGATGAACGAGTAGCCCTCGGCCGTGTCGACCTTCGCGACCTGCGATAAGGCGACCAGTGCCCCCGACGGGCTGCGGATCGGAATCCGTTCGATGGCGGCTATCGATGCCTTGCTGGCGTCATCCAGGCGCACGGTGATCGCAAAACGCTTCACGCCGTCCAGCAGCGAGCCGATGGGTTCGCCGCCGATGCCGTTGCGCACAACGGTGAGAATGTCGTCCGCATTGAGGCCGTAGCGGGCCAGGGCATCGCGATCGACCTCGATGCGGATCTGCGGCTTGCCCAGGTTGGCTTCCAGGCCGAGATCCGCCACGCCCGGCACGGCAGCGAGCGTGTCCTTGATCCGCGCGCTGAGCCGATCCAGTTCGGCAAGATCGTCGCCGTAGAGCTTCAAGGCAAGTGTCGCTCTCACGCCGGAAATGAGTTCCTCGATACGCATCTGGATGGGCTGCGTGTAACTCACCACCGCCGTAGGCAGCAGGGCGGTGAGTTCGTTCTGCATCGTCTGCTCGAGGCTCTCGAGCGTTTCCCCATCGCGCCATTGTTCTTTCGGCTTGAGTGGTGTGTAGACCTCCATGTAGTTCACGTCGGCGGTCTCGCCTTTCTCGGCGCGGCCGATCATCGCCAGTGTCGTCTCGACTTCGGGCACCGTCGCCTTGATCCGTTGCGCGACCTGGTTCGAGATGTCGATCGATTCCGCAAGGGAAGCGGAGGGGATCGACGTGATGCGCCACATGATCGCGCCCTCGCGCAGGTTCGGCATGAATTCCTTGCCCAGGAACGGAAACAACGCGAGGCTGGCGAGCAATGCCACCACCGCCAGGCCGACGACCGCTTTGCGGTGACGCAGTGCGCGATCCAGCAGGCGGGCATAGCCGCGCTTGAGCGCGGCCACCAGCCGAGTGTCCTTCTCTTCCTTGGGCTTGAGCAGCAGTGCCGCGAGCACGGGAATCAGCGTGAGCGCCAGCACGAGCGACGCCGCCATGGCAAAGCTGATGTTGAAGGCCATCGGCTTGAACAGCTTGCCTTCCAGGCCTTGCAGGCTGAACAGGGGAAGGAAGACCACGATGATGATGCCGATCGCAAAGGCAATGGGGCTGGCGACCTCACGTGCCGCTTGCAGCACGGCAGCGGTTCGATTCACAGGGCCGCCCTGGGATCGTCGTTCGGCCATGATCCGGTAGGCGTTCTCGACCATGACGACGGCGCCATCGACCATCATGCCGATACCGATCGCCAGGCCAGCCAACGACATGAGGTTGGCCGACAACCCGGCCTTTTCCATGCAGATGAAGGCGATCAGCATTGCCAGGGGCAGGGTGACCACCACGATCAGGGCACTGCGCAGTTCGCCCAGAAACAGAAAGAGGACGATCGCGACCAGGATCGAGCCTTCGATCAAGGCGCGGACGGCGGTTCCAACGGCAGCATTGACGAGATCGGTGCGCTCGTACACCGGCTTGATCGTCGCGCCAGCGGGCAGGGCCTGCTGGACGGTCTGCAGCTTGGCTTTCACCGCATCCACGACGGTCTTCGCGTTCTCACCGATCCGAGCGAGCGCCTGGCCCATGACCACTTCCTTGCCATCGCGGGTCACCGCACCCGCGCGAGGCCCGCCAGCTTCGGTAACGCTTGCCACATCGCGCACGTGGATCGGCGTGCCGTCCTCCGTCTTCAGGACGATGTTGCCGATGTCGGCCGCCGTCCTGACCAGACCCAGGCCGCGGACGAGATACTGCTCGCGACCGACGTCGATGAAGTTGCCACCGACCTGCGCATTGTTGTCTTCGATCGCCTGCATCACCTCCTTGAGCCCGAGATCATGCGCGATGAGGCGCAGCGGATCGACCTGCACCTGGTACTGCTTCTCCTGACCGCCCCACGAGGTGATGTCGTCCACTCCCGGCGCAGTGCGCAGGATCAACCGCACCGTCCAGTCCTGCAGCGTGCGCAGGTCGGTATCGGAGGGCGCGCTCTTCGATGCCTCGTCCGTGCGCTCCACGGTGTACCAGAAGACCTGACCCAGGCCGGACGTGTTCGGCCCCATTTCCGGCTTGCCATAGCCTGCCGGCAAGCGGTCGCCCACCTGCTGCAAGCGTTCGTTGACCAACTGCCGTGCGAAGTAGATGTCCATGTCGTCCGCGAAATACACCGCGACGTACGACAGGCCAAACAGACTGACGGAACGGATCGCTTCGACCTTGGGTAATCCGGCGAGTGCGGATTCCACCGGCGTGGTAAGCAGCTGCTCGACGTCTTCGGCGGCGAGGCCGGATGCCTCGGTGTATACATTCACCTGGACCGGCGTCACGTCCGGAAAGGCGTCGATCGGCACGGTGCGCACGGCCTGCACGCCCAGGAAACCGACCACCACGAAGACGATCAGCACAAGCACCTTGTACTTGAGAGAAATCTCGACAAGACGTCCCAGCATCAGTCTTCTCCCAACTGCGAACGCAGCATGCGCGCCTTCAAGGCGAACGCACCTTTACGCACGTAAGGCGCGCCGGCACGCAGGCCTTGCTTGATCTCGGTCCACCCACTGCGGGTATCGCCCACCTCCACGGCGACCGGCTCGAACTGGCCCGGCGCTTTCCCGCGGACAAACACAGTTGCCTGGTTCTGCAAGAGAACGATGGCCTCTGCGGGTACTGCGAGCTGCTGCGTGGCCGAACGCACGGTAATGCGTGCTTCCACCAGTTCGCCCGGATGCAGCATGTCCTTCTCGTTCCCGACCTGAATGCGCACGTCCACGGTGCGGGTCTTTTCGTCGGTTTGGTGAGATCGCTGGATGACCTTGCCGGGCAGTTCCGTACCGTGCGCCACGACCGTCACTGCATCGCCTTCCTTGATCTGCTCGGCGTCTGCCGGTGCAAGACGCGCTTCCACCCATACCGACGCCTCCGTCACCAGGGTGAACAGAGGACGTCCGGCCTCGATGCGCTCGCCGACCAGGAAAGCATCGGTGGTGATGCGCCCTGTGCTGGGCGCGATAAGTTCGAAGCTTCCATCGGCTGCCGACGAACCACGCTTGAGCAGTTGGCTTATCTGCCCGTCGGACAGGCCGTAGGCCTTGAGCTTGGCCTTGGCCTGGTCGCGCTGCACGAGCGCTTCGTTGTAGCGCCGCGCGGAAACCGCTTGTGGGCCGAGCGATGCGACACGCTGCCAATCCTGGCTTGCCACGATAAGCGCACCTTGCGTTTCGGCCACTTCGACGCTGGACAGCACCACCAATGGGGTGCCGGCAGCCACGACGTCGCCGAGTTTGGCCTTACGGGCGACGACCTGGGAGGCAACGCGGGGAGCCACCAGCACCGTGTTGTACGCATCGACCTTGACCTCGCCGGGGGCCTTGATCTGGTCGGAGACCGTGCGCACGGCCAACGTGTCCACGACGATGCCGGCCGTCTTGATCGCAGCGGCATCGAGCACGAGCGGGTTGTCGGCGCCGGGCGCCTTGGTCTCTTCCGCGCTCACGGCAAGTGGCAACGCGCTCATCAAGGCGAGCGCAAAAAACGATGGGCGATTGAAGCGGAGCAAACGGGCGATCATCGGGAGAATTCCTTGGAGGTGCCATCGATCCCATCGGTCAGGCGACCGGCGGCGGCGAGATAGTCGAACCAGGCCTGCCACGTCTGGCTTTCCAGCGTGATACCGGACAGTGCGGTGTCGAGGCTTTGCTTGAGTTGCACGAGGTAATCCGAGGTACCGATTTCACCGGCCTGCCACAGTTTTTCGAGTGTCGTTGCGCGTTCGTCGAAGGCGCTGGCACGACTCTGGCGAAACGACACCGCGGCAGCTCGCAGCGCGACATAGCTGGCTCGGGCCTGCGTGAGCGCTGCATCCGTACGCAAACTGACGGCACGACGTGACGCGAACGCCGCATCCGCGTCGGCCTGCGCCGCCGATATAGCGGCTCGTCCCGTGTCGCGCACGGGGATCGGCATGGAAATGCTCACACCAATGACGGCATCGGAGCGCGTGCCGCTGCGAACGCGGCCACCCGTCACGCTCAGGGTGGGATCGGGGCGTCGGGCACGTTCCGCCACGACAACGCCGGCTTCGGCGCGGTCCTGCTCGGCCTGCGCCTGAATCCGTTCAAGCCGATCAGCTGCAGCCACCGGCACGATTGCATCGGCCTCCGGCGGAAGGGCCTGCGGCATGGCCGGCAAGCTGCGCTGGTTATCGCCGTCGATGGCGGCGAGCACAGCGAGGGAACTCGCTTCCTGCCCCGCAAGCGATGCCTGTTGTACCTGCGCCTCGCCCAGGGCCAACCCGGCGAGGTCGCGCTCGGTGGTGCTGATGTCTCCCACCTTCAGCCGCTGCGCCGCCAGTTCGTCGAAGCGTGCCATCAAGGCGACGCGACGCCGGCCCAGCTCGCTTTGCTTGTGGGCGAGCGTCGCACCGACCCACGCCTTGAGCCAGTCCGCGGCAATGTCACGGCGTTCGCGTGCCAGGGCAGCTTGCTTGGCTCTTACTTCGGCATCGCTCTCCGCGACGCGGGCCCGACGCTTTCCGGACAGATCCAGCGCCAGGCTTGCACCGGCGGTCCGCCGATCGACGTCCGCGTTTTCGCCCTCCAGTTGCACCGAAGGGTTGTAGATCGGCTGGTCGGCCGCACGCGCACGTGCCTGCGCGGCACGCAGCTCGGCTTCGGCCACCTGCAACCGCGGACTTTTCGACCACACGTTGCGAACCGCTGTCTCAACCGCCGGGGACGGCAGGACCGCGGCATCGTCCTGATAGGGCACGGCAGAAACGGTGGCGACAAAAAACACGCACACGGCGCCCCAGGGCGCTGTACGCCAAAACGACATAAGAAGAATCTCCTGAAACCATCAACGATCGACGCGCCGGCAAGGCCGGTCATGCGTCGGACACGAGGGGTTTCAGGCGATCGGAGGGCGCAGCAGCGAAGACGCGGCCGGGTAAGGCGGCGCCTCGGGGAGGTGGCTCACGACCTCAGGCAAACGGATGAGGGTCGCCACCGCATGGGACGCCATCGGCAACGCCGCACCGTGTGCACAGGCGCAATGGCAGCCGTTGCCTTCATCGAGGAGACAGATCTCTGTGTCGCCGGATGAAGCGACATCGGCCTGCACGGCAGCCACGGCAAGCGTGTGGCCGCTGGACGGCGAAACCGAGACCAGTGCAGGACCATCGAGCACACAGACGGTGCTCGCCGCGATCTTGATCATCAGTGCCGCGAACAACAGCACCCAGCCACCCTTATGGCGGCGCAGGCGCTGAAGCAACGTGGGCACGTGACGTGTCATGAGTGGGATGGTAGCCAGAACACGGGCCTTGGGTCCACCGATGCTCCGGTACGCGCCGATAGGACGCAACGTCATGCGCGTATAAAGCGCCTCAGTTGACTGAGATCAACTGTCTCATCCGTGCAACTGACAGACTTTCTACGAAGTAGACACAGGACTGCCGGATGTCGCTCAAGATTGCCGTACTGAAGGAAGTGGGCTCTAACGAACGTCGCGTTGCGATGGTGCCCGTACTGGTCAAACGTCTCACCAAGCTGGGGGCGAGCCTCGCGCTGCAGACGGGAGCTGGCGTCGCCGCTGGGTTCGCCGACGCGGACTATGTGGGCGCCACGACAGTGGACGATCCACTGCGAGTGGTGGCCGATGCCGACATCGTCCTCGCGGTACAGGCGCCGTCGGCAGCCGTGATCGCGGCGATGAAGCCCGGTGCCGTACTTGCCAGCTTCGTCTATCCGCAGAAGCACGCCGATCTGCTGGAACCGCTGTGTGAACGCCACATCAGCGCTTTCGCACTCGAAACCGTGCCGCGCATCAGCCGTGCCCAGGCGCTCGATGCGCTGTCCAGCCAGGCGACCTTGGCCGGCTATTACGCACCGCTGCTGGGCGCGGTACACCTCCCACGCATCTTGCCGATGATGACCACGGCCGTCGGATCGCTGCGTGCTGCCCGCGTGCTGGTGATGGGTTTGGGCGTGGCCGGGTTGCAGGCGTTGGCGACCGCGCACCGCCTGGGTGCGATCACGGAAGGCTACGATGTGCGACCCGAAACGAAGGAGCAGGCGCAGTCGGTAGGCGCCAAGTTCGTCGACACGGGTGTGGATGGACGTGGCGAAGGAGGTTACGCGCGCGAACTCACGGCCGAAGAGCAGGCGCGAACCCAGGACGCATTGACGCTGCACATCCAGCAGGCCGACCTGGTGATTACCACGGCCAATGTGCCGGGGCGCACCGCGCCGCGCTTGATATCGCGTGTGCAGATCGAGGGCATGAAGCCCGGTTCGGTCATCGTCGACCTGGCAGCGGAGAGCGGTGGCAACTGCGAGGGCACGGTACCTGGCGAGACCACGACCGTCGGACGGGCCACCATCCTCGCGCCGCTCAACGTACCGTCGCTGCTTGCTCAGCATGCCAGCGAGCTTTATGCAAAGAACCTGCTGAGCCTGCTCGACCTGATCGTCAAGGACGGTGCGCTGTCGCTGGATCTTGGCGATGAAGTGGTGGCGGGCACGCTGCTGACCCACGCCGGTGAGATCCGCCAGCCGGCGGCCCGGCGCCTCGTCGAAAACGTTACGCCCTGACATCCCATTCAAGGAATCCAACCATGAGCATCGACTTGTCGATGAGCTGGCTGATCGCGCTCTACGTGTTCATGCTGGCCGCCTTTACCGGCTACGAAGTGATAAGCCGGGTGCCATCCATCCTGCATACGCCGTTGATGTCCGGGTCCAACTTCGTTCACGGCATCGTCGTGGTCGGTGCGTTGCACGCTCTGTTCAATGCCAGCACCGTGACTGGCCAGATCATCGGCTTCGTCGGCGTGCTGCTTGGCGCGGGTAACGCGGCCGGTGGTTATGTGGTGACCGATCGCATGCTCGCGATGTTCAAGCCGAGCACCCCCGCACCGGCCGGAAAGGAGTAGGCCCATGTGGCAGTTGCTGGTCGAAGTCAGCGGGTTTGCAGCCGCGCTGTTGTTCATTCTGGGCCTGAAGCGGATGTCCTCGCCGACGACGGCGTTGCACGGCATCGTGCTGGCCGGTGTAGGCATGCTCGTCGCGGTGGTCGCCAGTTTCGGCTATCTGGCCGACGTGGAAGGTCCGGCGCGTGAGCACCGTCTGGTCAACGTGGCACTCGCGCTGCTCGCGCTTGGCATCGGCGTGGGTTGGGCCTGGTATCGCGGCAAGCGGGTCGAGATCACGGCCATGCCGCAGATGGTGGCGTTGTACAACGGCATGGGTGGTGGCGCCGCGGCAGCAGTGGCTGCAGTGGAATTGACGGGGCCGCATGACGGCAGCCTGCTCTCGGTGAGCGTGACCACGGTGGGTGCGCTCATCGGTTCGGTGTCCCTGACCGGCTCGCTGATTGCGTGGGCCAAGCTCGACGGGCGCATGAGCAGTGCATGGCGGTTCAAGGGGCAGGGTGCCTTCAATGCCTTGGTGCTGGTGGCGACCCTCGTCTGCGGCGGGCTGATCCTCGCCGGCATCGGCGCACCGATGACCTGGCTGGCCTTGTTCTTCCTTGGCGCATTGGCCCTCGGCGTACTGATGACGTTGCCCATCGGCGGCGCCGACATGCCGGTGGTGATCTCGCTGTACAACGCCTTCACCGGTCTGGCGGTCGGCCTGGAAGGCTACGCGCTGCAGAATCCGGCATTGATGATCGCCGGCATGGTGGTCGGTTCGGCCGGCACGCTGTTGACCCTGCTGATGGCCAAGGCCATGAACCGCTCCTTGGCGAACGTGTTGTTCAGCCGCTTCGGCGAGGTAGCAGCGGAAGCGCAAGGCGACGTCGCCGGCCGGCTCAAGCCCACCGACGCGTCGGATGCAGCGGTGACCATGCGCTACGCCGGCAGTGTGATCGTGATCCCCGGCTATGGACTGGCGGTCGCGCAGGCACAGGCCAAGCTCTACGAGTTCGTGAAACTGCTGCAGAGCGGTGGCGTGGATGTGAAGTTCGCGATCCACCCCGTGGCCGGACGCATGCCGGGTCACATGAACGTGCTGCTGGCCGAAGCCGGCGTGCCCTATGACCTCATCTACGACATGGAAGACATCAACGACAGCTTTGCCAACACCGACGTGGTGCTGGTGATCGGTGCCAACGACGTGGTGAATCCCGCCGCGCGTACCGACAAGAGTTCACCGATCTACGGCATGCCCATCCTCAATGCCGACAAGGCGCATCAGATCTACGTCATCAAGCGCGGGCAGGGCAAAGGCTATGCCGGCGTGGAGAACCTTCTGTTCTACGGCGACAACTGCAACATGGTCTACGGCGACGCGCTGGCGGTGCTCACGGGCATGGTCCAAGCGGTCAAGGAGCTTCCTGCCGGCTGAGCCCGACGCAGGCCACCCCGTCCCCCCACTATCTGTCCGCCCGTCGGGCCATCGATGACACGGACGCACTCAGAAGAGGCCAAACATGTCTTACGCAACCACCAACCCCTACACCGGCGAAACCGTCAAGACGTTCGCCAATGCCACCGATACTGAGATCGCGCAGACCCTGGACAAGGCTCACGCCATGTTCGACGCCTGGAAGGACGTCAGCGTTGCCGATCGTGTGAAAGTCCTGCAGAAGGCGGCGGATCTGCTGCGCAAGAACCACACCGAGTACGCAAAGATCCTGACGCTCGAGATGGGCAAAGTGATCGGCGAGGCGGAAGGTGAAGTGGAGCTGTCCGCGCAGATTCTCGAGTACTACGTCGAGAACGCCGAGAAGCTTCTGGCGCCGGAAAAGCTGCCCAGCAAGCACCCTTCCTATACCGATTCGTGGGTCGAGTTCGTGCCGCAGGGCATTCTGCTCGTGGTCGAGCCGTGGAATTTTCCGTACTACCAGATCGTGCGCATCGCTGCGCCGCAGCTGGCGGCCGGTAATGTGATCATCCTCAAGCATGCCTCCAATGTCCCGCAGTGCGCGGCTGCGTTCGAGCGCCTGTTCCGCGAAGCGGGCCTTCCGGAGGGCGGCTTCACCAACGTGTACGCCACCCGCGATCAACTCAAGACGATCATTGAAGACCCACGCGTGCAGGGCGTGGCACTGACGGGTTCCGAAGGTGCCGGTGCTGTGGTTGCCTCGCAGGCCGGCCAGGCACTGAAGAAGTCGACGATGGAACTCGGCGGTGCCGACGCGTTTGTCGTGCTGGCCGACGCCGATCTAGACAAGGCAGTGCAATGGGCGGTCACCGGCCGTCATTGGAACGCCGGCCAGGTGTGCTGCTCGTCAAAGCGCATCATCGTGCTCGATGCGATCTATGACGCGTTCCTGGCGAAGTACAAGGCGGGTGTCGCCACCTTGAAGGCGGGCGATCCGATGGACCCGACCACTACGCTGGCACCGCTGTCGTCGCAGGGCGCGGTGGATGATTTGAAGGCCCAGGTCGAAAAGGCCGTGGCACATGGTGCCAAGGTCGAAGCGATCGGTGCGGAAGTGCCCTCCAAGGGCGCGTTCTTCCGCCCGGTACTGCTCAGCAACGTTGCCGAGGACAACCCGGCGCGCTATTGGGAGTTCTTTGGCCCGGTATCGCAGGTGATTCGCGCCAAGGACGAGGCCGACGCCGTCCGTATCGCCAACGACTCGCCGTTCGGGCTTGGCGGTTCGGTATTCACCACCAACATCAAGCACGGCGTCGAAGTCGCGCAGAAGATCTCCACGGGCATGGTCTACATCAACCATCCCACGGGCGTCGCGGCCGACCTGCCGTTTGGCGGCGTCCGCCGCTCCGGTTATGGCCGCGAACTGGTGGGCTTCGGCATCAAGGAGTTCGTGAACCACAAACTGATCGCCGTGACCGACATCGACGGCGCGTTCTGAACGACTGACTGACCCCCACAGATCGATACGAGGAATGTACTCATGAACAAGACCATGAAAGCCGCGGTCGTCCGTGAATTCGGCGCGCCGCTCAGAATCGAAGAAGTGCCTGTGCCGACACCGGGACTGGGTGAGGTGCTGGTAAAGATCGAAGCGTGCGGCGTATGCCACACCGACCTGCATGCCGTGGACGGCGACTGGCCGGTGAAGCCGGCGCCGCCGTTCATTCCAGGTCACGAAGGCGTCGGTTACGTCGTCGCGATCGGCCCGGGCGTTACGCACCTGAAAGAGGGCGATCGCGTGGGCGTGCCCTGGCTGTACTCAGCCTGCGGCCATTGCGAGCATTGCCTCGGTGGCTGGGAAACCTTGTGCGAGACGCAGAAGAACACGGGTTATTCGGTCAACGGCGGCTTTGCGGAATACGCCCTTGCTGCTGCCGATTATGTGGGTCATTTGCCGGACAACGTGGGCTTCGTCGAGATCGCGCCTGTGCTGTGCGCAGGCGTCACTGTCTATAAGGGCCTGAAGGTCACCGATACCCGACCGGGTCAGTGGGTCGCCATTTCCGGCATTGGCGGCCTGGGCCACATGGCGGTGCAATACGCCAAGGCGATGGGGCTCAAGGTAGCAGCAATCGATATCGACGATGCGAAGCTCGATCTCGCACGCCGGCTGGGTGCCGAGCTCACGATCAACGCGAAGCACGTCGACCCGGCGGCTTTCCTGAAGAAGGAGATCGGCGGTGCCCATGGTGCGCTGGTCACGGCCGTATCGCCGGGCGCGTTCAGCCAGGCGCTCAACATGGTGCGCCGTGGCGGTACCGTGTCGCTTAACGGCCTGCCCCCCGGCGCCTTCGACCTGTCGATCTTCAACATGGTGCTCAACGGCATCACGGTGCGTGGCTCGATCGTCGGTACCCGCCTGGACCTGCAGGAATCGTTGGACATGGCGAAGGACGGTAAGGTGGCCGCCACCGTCACCACCGATCGCCTGGACAACATCAACGACGTGTTCAAGCGCATGCATGAGGGCAAGATCGAGGGCCGCGTGGTGCTCGATTTCGCTGCGTGAGGTAATCCAACTGCCCCTGCGGCAGAACGTGGGAATGCTCGCTGATGACGGGTATTCCCAACGCTCACAGAGCAATGAGCGGTGAGCAATGCGTCGCACCGAGGTTGATGCGGGATGGTGCGGCCAGGTTTGGGGGAGGGAAGCGCCCGTTATGGGCGCTTTTCTTTTTTGCGGAATCGCCTGGAAATGTGCTTCGCGGCTACACCGCTTCGTCGGCCTCTCGCCGCCATGGCGGCGAGGGGACGATGCCTCACGGCTACTAGAAATACCTCGCCACCTTTATCGGCCAGGAACATTAATTCTTTAATCGTTGCTCATTATGAGTTGGCGATGGTGGCGCTAATTAATGCAAAGCAACGAATTCACGTGAATTAATAATCGAGACAGCCTTGTCCTTCGCTGTTTTTCCGATGTGTAACTAGACACTCCTTTGGATTTCCTTAGTCACTGACAAAAATCGGCCGATATGCCATTGGCTTCAATTCGTAAAATGTCACGAATTGACAAGATGGGCATTTTGATCGAGTCAAACGACTGTTTTACGCTGGCACGGACAGTGCAATGCATGGCATGACGATCTTGGGAGAAGTCATGCCATGAAGCCGAATACACTGCTGGACTCATTCGAATACGACATCAGTCGGTTCGACCCCGAGGGTGCGGGCACCGATTGGATAGGCCGGCTCGGCGAGATCGCTGCGTCGGGAAGCCATTACGCAATGTCGCATCAAGCCATGAGGCTCTTCTCCGCCACCGGGTCGAACGACGTCGACGCTGCCCTGGCGCATGCATCTAGGCTGGCGGACCTGGCGCAAGACCGGGAAATTCGCACCACGCGCGATGCTGCCGAGGCGCTCGAGGGCGCACTTGTCTCCTACGAATGCTGCGACGCCATGCAGGTAAAGCACGCGTGCGCAGACCTTATCGGGGACATGGTCGAGCGGCGTCTCATAAACACGATCCCGTGCCGATCGGCTCCGTCCCATTGAATCATTCCTATTCCATCCATTGATGCGGGCGGGTGCCCGGCTGCCAAGGGGACAATGTATGAGGTTCACAGTACGCGCAAAGATCTTTTCGGCCATGGCAGTCGCCCTGGCATTGATCTGCTTTCTCGGAGTGAGTGGATTAGTCGGCGTCAAGAAGACCTACTCCCTCGTCGAAGAGATTTATAGATCCAACGTTCTCGCGATATTGGATCTGACGACGGCGCAGAAGTCCGTTGTAGATCTACGTGTCGCGCTGTTGCGTCGCATCCTGGACCCCAACCTCAAGGAAACCGGCAAACGGTTGAAAGACGACTTTGCGAACGAGTCCGCCGCATGGACACGTTTTTATTCCGCGAATATCAGCTCGGACGAAGAACGCAAGCTTGCCGAGGCCTATATTGCCGAGCGCGCCAAGACCTATCCGCTGATCGAGAAGGAACTGGCCATGCTCGAAGCGGGGCGGCCGACGGAAGAGATCCAGAGGATGCAGGTCGAGGTGGTCGGACCTGCGATCGGTCGACTGTCCAGCTTTGCCGATGAACTGGTGCGTGTAAACACCGAGCAGGCTAATGACGCTGCGAAGCAGGCGGAAGGACGCTACGCCGAGACGCGTTATCTATCCATCGGCGCCCTCGTGGTCAGCGTGATCTCACTCTTGGCGGTGGCCGTTCTACTCGCACGCATGGTGCTCGTTCCGTTGAACAAGGCGCGTACCCTGGCGCAGGCCATCGAAGGCGGTCGTCTCAACAATGCCACGCAAGTAACGGGCAATGACGAGTTCACCGACACGCTCAGGGCCTTGGATACGATGGACAAGCGGCTGGCGGACATCGTTACCGACGTCCGCTACATCTCCCAGCAGGTGTCATCATCGGCTGGCGACATTGCCCAGGGCAACGACGATCTCTCCCAGCGCACCCAGGAGCAGGCCAGCTCGCTCGAAGAGACCGCAGCGTCGATGGAGCAACTGGCGGCTGCCGTGAAACAGAATGCGGATGGCGCCGAACAGGCCCGTCAACTTGCCATGCGCGTGCGTGGCGATGCCGAGTCGGGCAGTCAGGTCTCGGCCGAGGCAGCCGAGGCCATGGGCCAGATTACCCAAGCCAGCAAGCAGATCGGCGCCATCGTCACGCTCATCGATGAAATCGCTTTCCAGACGAACCTGCTGGCCCTTAACGCAGCCGTAGAGGCAGCGCGTGCCGGCGACCAAGGCAGGGGCTTTGCCGTCGTGGCATCCGAGGTCCGCAACCTGGCTCAGCGCAGCGCCGCCGCGGCCAAGGACATCAAGAGCCTGGTGAATTCGACGGTCGAGCGCGTCGACGCCGGCGCATCGCTGGTGGCACGTACCGGCACGGCGCTCGAAGAGATTGCGAAGGGCGTGCGCACCGTCAGCTCGATCGTCGAAGAAATCGCCGCGGCGTCGCAGGAGCAGGCGGCCGGCATCGAACAGGTCAACAATGCCGTGGTGACGCTAGACGACGTCACACAGCAGAACGCTGCCTTGGTCGAAGAGGCCAGTGCGGCCAGCAAGAATGCCTCCGATCTATCGCAGGAGCTTCTGCGCAAGGTGGCTTTCTTCTCGGTGGAGGGTAAGGAACAGGATGTCGTTGCCAAGCCCGCTCGGACCGTGACGCGGCAAGAGGCGCCGGTGCCGACCATGGCTTCGTCGTTCCGTTCCGCTCCCGCCATGGCCACGGCGGGCGATGGTGCCGTTTGGAAGGAGTTCTGACATGACGCGCCCGTCGGCCATGCCTTCTACCCTCGCGTGTGCGCCGATTTCCCCCTCGATGATTGCCGAGGAGGCCCTGGCACTCGTCGAGGCATTCGCCGCTCGCGATACGGAGGAAATGACATTCCGAGCCACGATGCTGCTTACCTACGCGCGCGATACGGGCCAGATGCCGCTTGCCGTGGCGTCCATCGCATTTCTGGAAGAGGTGCTCGATGGCGGAACCGTGCAGCACACGAGCAATGCCTTCGAGCACGTGATCGCCGCGGCCGCGGCGATCGTGGAAGCCACGATCGCTCAGACCCCCGCGCATGTGTAGGCAGTGTTTGCGGTGGGAGCCAGCCTGCTGGCGATGGGGAAATCCAATAGCCGATCGGAGCCGATACATGGCGCAGTAGCGTGATGGTGTGAGGCCGACGAGGCCATGTCAGATTTTTGCGCCGGCTCACGTAGGCCATGCCCTACGACAGGTACCGCGACGACCTACCTGCAATACCAGCAGGTCACAGCCACGGTCCAGTACTGGGTAAGGGCATGCAATGCCAGTGGTTGTTCCGGCAACAGCAACGGCGTGGTTATTTCCTTGCAGAACTAAAGGACGTCGACAATGCGAAAAGCCATTGACGTGGCCGAGCGGTATTTACTCGGCGATTCATCGGAACACATGGCGTGCCTCGTCGAAGTGGCTAGGCATATGGATAAGATTGTTCATGATCCAGCCGTGGACAAGGCAGAGAAGTCTCTGAACCGCCTCATTTGGTGCGCATTGGTAACGAACACCGAGCTATCAGGTTACGCATGCGAATTCGTGGTCGGATTGGGCGAGGACATCGGCCTGGAGCTCGATGTGATGACGGAGATCGTCGTGCATACCGTGCCCGGAATGGCCGAATGGTGCGAAGCGCACGGCAGCAGCGCCGAATAGCGCTAAGAGGACGGTCGACCCGAGTAAAGGTTGCTCTTACAGCTGGCCGAGTCATTGGGAAGCACCCCAAGCCCGCACATCCACGCCTCGGCGAGTGTCGTCCAGTGTGTGATCGGCTTATCGGTCTGGCGTACGCCGAACGCGTGGCCGCCCTCGGCATAGAGGTGCAGTTCTGCCGGTACCTTGGCCTGTTGCAGGGCGAGGTAATAGGTGAGTGACTCGCGGGTGTCGTCCGTGCCGTCGTCGCCTGCCTGGGCGATGAACGTCGGCGGGCCCTTGGGATCGATGGTGACCTCTTTGGTCAGGGGGATCGCCGTGCCTTTCCCGTTCCACAGGTGCCCCGGGTAGAGCGCCAGGGCGAAGTCGGGCCGGCTCGGCAGGCGGTCGGCGTCATCGATGGGATGGTAGGCGCGCGTGCGGTGATTGCTGATGTCGGCGACCATGCGGCCGCCCGCGGAGAAGCCGACCACGCCGACCTTGGTGGGATCGAAATGGAATTCCGCAGCGCGTTGGCGCAGCAGTCCCATCGCGCGCTGGGCGTCCTGCAAGGCCATGGGCTCCTTGGGAGCGCGGCGACAATTACATTCTTCATTCCAGTACGGCCCCGAGCCCGGGACGCGGTACTTCAGCACGGCGCAGGTGATGCCCTTGGCCGTCGCCCAGTCGCAGATCTCCGTCCCTTCGAGGTCGATGGCGAGTATGCGATAGCCGCCTCCTGGGAACACGAGCAAGGCGGCGCCCGTGTTTACGCCCTTTGCGGGATAGATCGCCATCGTGGGCCGCGTGACGTGCTCCACGATCTGGATCGGTTTGCCAGCGATGGTGCCGTTGCCGGCTCCAAAGACCTCAGGAGCCGGGTACGGCGGTTGGGCGATCGCCAGGTCCTTCGGCCATAGGGGCACTTCGACGCCGGGGGCATTGGGTCGCCACGGGCGGTGCTGCACGTTCTGCAATGGCTCACTGCCTGTCGTGGCGGAGGCCAGGGTGGAGACGAGCATGGCGGCGATGCCGATCCATCGAGCAAGGTTCATGGTCTGCGTCCGTCCAGAAAGAGGTTTCCGGACGATAAGCCGAGGCCGTGGCGTTTCCCCGGCACCTGTCGGGCAGGAAACTGACACCCATCAAGCGAGTGCAAGACGCCCAAATGCAGCGGCCCCCTCTCCCGCGGGGAGAAGGGGCCGCCAAGACAGGCAGTGGGCCGGATCGATCAGACGTCGACTGCGTCCTTAGAACCGGTAGCCCACGCTGAACCCGTAGACGATCGGATCGATACGCGCCTGGCCCACCTTCGTGCCGCCGACCTTCACGTCCGAGCGGATGCGGATCCAGCGCAGGTCGGCCGTGATCAGCCAGCTGTCGTTGAGCTTGAAGTCCACACCGGCGCGTGCGGCCACACCCCAGCTGTCGTCGATGGTCACGTGGGCGCCCTTGAGCAGGCCTTCGCCGCGGCTGTCGTAGAAGTGCGTGAAGTTGATGCCTGCGCCGACGAACGGGGACACCTGCTCGTTGGGCATGAAGTGGTAGTTGATGCCGACGGTCGGCGGCAGCTGCTTGGTGGTGGCGGCCTTGGTACCGTTCAGACGCACTTCATGGCGGAACGGCAGCGCGCCGAGCACGTCGATACCCCAGTTCGGGGTGAGCAGGTATTCGAGATCGATGCTGGGGCGGGTGCTGCTGTCGACCTTCGCCTTCATTCCGGCGAGGTGACCCGTATCGCTGTCCGGATGCACCGTGGCGGCGCCGAAACGCAGCACCCACTGATCGTTGCCATTCACGGTGTCGGCAGCGAAGGCGGGCAGGGTGGTCAGGGCGGCGGCGCTGAGTGCGAGCCAGGGAAGCAGGGATTTCATGGTGACGTCCTTTGTGTGGAATGCGAGCTTTGTTTGGAATGCGAGTTCATTCTCGAAATCACGCGCGCTGCCCGATTGATCCAGATCAGTTACACGCCTACGTTTTGGGCGCCTGCGACGTCCTGCCGCAGCGCCGTGGGCGGGCCTGCGCGGTCGATATGCCCGCGGGTTGATCGAAGTCAAAAAGGCTGTCCATCGCAGCAACGAAACTTGCGCTCACGGTGCACCGCCTGGTGGCGAGGCACCGAAGCGCGCCGCGTGACGGCGCGTGCCACTCCACCTAGGGACGTCACGCCATGCATGACATCACCGTCGTAGACCTGTCGCGGCTGCAATTCGCGGCCACGGCGCTTTATCACTTCCTGTTCGTACCACTTACGCTGGGCATGACCTTCATGCTGGCGGCGATGGAGACTGTCTACGTGGTCACCGGCAAGGTGATCTACAAACAAATCACCCAGTTCTGGGGCAAGCTCTTTCTCATCAACTTTGCGCTTGGTGTGGCCACCGGCCTCACCATGGAATTCCAGTTCGGCACGAACTGGTCTTTCTACTCAAGTTTCGTCGGAGATATTTTCGGCGCGCCATTGGCCATCGAAGGCCTGATGGCGTTCTTTCTTGAATCGACCTTTGTCGGCCTGATGGTGTTCGGCTGGCATCGGCTCAAGCCCGGCCAGCATCTGGCGGTGACCTACCTGGTGGCACTCGGCTCGAACCTCTCGGCTCTGTGGATCCTGGTGGCGAACGCGTTCATGCAGGACCCGGTCGGTGCGCATTTCAACCCGACCACGATGCGCATGGAGTTGAACGACTTCGCCGCATTGATCTTCAGCCCCGACGCGCAGGCCAAGTTCGTACACACGTCGATCGCCGGCTATGTCACGGCGGCCGTCTTCGTCGCCGGCATCAGTGCCTGGTACATGCTGAAGAACCGTCACATGGAGCTGGCTCGTCGTTCGTTCCGCATGTCGGTACTGTTCGGTGTGCTGTCCACGGCCGGTGTGATCACGCTGGGTGACGCGCTGGGTTTTGTCGGTGCGGAAGCACAGCCGACCAAGCTCGCTGCGATGGAAGGTCTGTGGAAGACCGAAAGCGCGCCCATGCCGTTCAACCTGATGGCGTTCCCGTCGCAGGAGAAGCAGACCAACTACGGCGAGGTACAGATCCCCTATGTGCTCTCGATCCTGGTCACGCATTCGCTGACGGGCACGGTGCCGGGTGTGGACGTGCTGGAGCAGCGTGCGCAAGATCGCATCCGCGGTGGTATTCCAGCGGTCGCATCGCTCAAGATGCTCTCGGCCAACCCGGGTGATGCCAGCGCGCTGGATCAGTTCAGGACGCACGAGAAGGATCTGGGCTATGGCTTCCTGGTGAAGCGCTACGCCGACGACGTGAACACGGCGACCGACGCACAGATCGCCCAGGCGGCCAAGGACTCGATCCCGCACGTGGCCACGATGTTCTGGTCGTTCCGCGTGATGGTGTTGCTGGGTTTGGGCATGCTGGCCTTCTTCGTGCTCGGCCTGCTCTTCACGCTGCGCAACACGGTGCAGCACCAGCGTGGGTTCCTGAAGTTTGCCGTGTGGATGATCCCGGCACCGTTCCTCGCCTGCGAGGCGGGCTGGATGGTAGCCGAACTGGGTCGCCAGCCCTGGACGGTGTACGGCCTGCTGCCGACCTGGATGTCCGCATCCACGCATAGCGTCGGCTACATGGTGTTCTCGCTCATCGGCTTCGTGGCGGTCTATACCGTGTTCATCGTGATCGAGATGTACCTGATGGTGCGTGCGATCCGCACTGGCCCCAGCGACGGCGGCGATGAACTCTCGCTGCCGGTTTCCCACAAGACGTTGGTAGAGGCTTAATCATGGATATCTACGCAAGCCTGCAAGTGGTCTGGTGGCTGCTGCTCGGCATACTGCTGATCGGTCTGGCCGTGATGGTCGGCATGGACATGGGCGTGGGAGCGATCCTGCGCTACATCGGGCGTACCGACCTGGAACGCCGCGTGGCATTGAACGTCATCGGCCCTCACTGGGACGGTAACCAGGTGTGGTTCATCCTCGGTGGCGGCGCGATCTTCGCTGCGTTTCCGCTGATCTACGCCACCGCGTTCTCCGGCTTCTACGTGGTGATGCTGTTGCTGCTGTGGACGATGATCATTCGTCCGGTCGGCTTCGAATACCGCAGCAAAATGCCGTCGGCGACGTGGCGTAGTGCCTGGGACTGGGCACTGTTCGTCAGTGGCTTCGTGCCGATGGTGGTGTTCGGTGCTGCGATAGGCAACCTGTTCCAGGGCGTGCCGTTCCACTTCGACTGGACCCTGACGTCGTTCTACACCGGCAGTTTCCTTGCCTTGCTCAACCCGTTCGCGATCCTCTGTGGCGTACTGTCGGCGTGCATGTCGGCAGCCATGGGTGGCGTGACGGTGATGGGCGGCGCGCACGGTGCCATTGCGCAACGTAGCCGTACGGTCACGCGTGTGGCATGGACGCTGGCGATCGTGCTCTTCGCGGTCGGTGGTCTTTGGGTGTCGCATCTGCAGGGCTACGTCCTCGCGCAGTTCCCGGGTGCAGGTGTCGCGCAGACCCCGCTGCAGCAGGTGGTGACGCGTGCGGATGGCGCATGGTTGAACAACTTCCACGCGCACAACATCCTGTGGTTGGTGCCGGCCCTGGGTTTCGTCGGCATGCTGGGCAGCCTGTTCAGCGCAAGCAGCAACCGTCCGCTGCTGGCCTGGTGGATGGGTGCGGCGGCCTGGATCGGTGTGATCGGCACCGTGGGTTGTGCGCTGTTCCCGTTCCTGCTGCCCTCGGTCAGCGATCCTCAGCAGAGCCTCACGGTGTGGAACTCGAGCTCGAGCCGCCTGACGCTGGGTTGGATGCTTGGTTTCGCCGCGGTCTTCGTGCCTCTGATCCTGTGGTACACGAGCTGGGCCTTCTATGTGATGCGTGGCAAGGTCGATCCCGATCAGGTTGCCACTGACGAACACGCCTACTAAAGGGAGGCTTGGCAATGAAAACCTTTATCCAGTTCTCGATCTTCATGTTGATTGCCACGTTGGCCATCGTGCTGGCGGTGATCCTCGGCGATCGCGGTGCGTGGTACTTCGCCTGGCTCATCGGCACGGTGATGATTGTCCTCATCGCTGCGGCCGGCGGTGCCTTGCTCGATGCGCAGGACGAACGCGCCATGGCGTCGGCCACCGAGCGGGAACATGGCCAGCACTGAGCATGCTGTTGCCAACGACTGGCTGCGCCAACAGGCGCAGCCAGTCCGCGGCTTGCTGCGCGCCGCCATCGGGTATGGCGCGACGCAGTCCCTATTGTTGTGCGCGATAGCATGGCTGGTAGCGCAGGTACTGGCGCTGGCTATCTTCGAGCACGTTGGTTTGGCCGACCTGCGCTGGTCGATCCTGGCGATTGCCACGCTGGCCATACTCCGCGCCGTGTTGCTTTATCGGCAGCGGATGTGCAGCGACGCCGCCGGCCGCGCGGTGACGCAGAACGTGCAGCGGGCGTTGCGGCAGCGACTGCGCGAGTTGGGGCCGGCCTGGTCTGCCCGGCAGTCGGCAGGCGATCTGGTGACGCGGCTGGTCGATGGAGTGGATACCTTGGCGCCGTATTACGCGGGCTATCTGCCGCAGGCGGCGCTGGCTGGTTTGATTCCGATGGTGGTGCTGCTGGCTGTGGGCCTGCGTGAGCCGTGGTCGGCCCTGGTCCTGCTGTTGTGTGCACCGCTGTTGCCGGTGTTCCTGATTCTTGCAGGGCGCGCTGCTGCCGATGCGAGTACGCGGCGCTGGCTGCGCTTGCGCCGACTGGGCGCGCGTTTCATGGATGCGGTGGCCGGCTTGAGCACCCTGCGTCTTTATCGCGCCGCCGAGCGTGAGCATGAGCGCGTGCTGGCCGCTGGCGAGGCTTATCGGCAGGACACCATGGCGGTGTTGCGGGTCGCGTTTCTGTCCGCCCTGGTGATGGAATTCTTTGCCACATGCAGCATTGCGATCGTGGCCGTCGTGGTTGGTTTTCGACTCATGTCCGGGCACCTCGCTTTTGCGCCTGGCATGTTCGCGCTGCTGCTGGCACCCGAGTTCTTCCTGCCATTGCGGGCCATGGGCACGCAGCGGCATGCCCGCATGGAAGCGGCCGCTGCGGCGGAAGGTCTGGTCGAGGTGCTGGCCGTGCCGGTCGCGCCAACGGTCAGCGGGCCGGTGTGCGTTGCCTTCGAGACCTCGGCGCCGAGCGTGGCCTTGCGCAACGTCCACGCTAATCAGGGCGACCACGCGGACGTGTTGCGCGGTATCGATCTGGTGGTGCCCGCAGGCAGCCGTCTCACGCTGGTCGGCCCGAGCGGTGGCGGTAAATCCAGTCTGCTCGCCGCAGTGATGGGCCTGCTTCCGCTGGAAAGCGGCAGCATCGAGATCGATGGTCTTACCTTGACGGCGCCCGACTGGGACGCCTGGCGGACGCAGGTCGGCTGGTTGCCGCAGCGGCCTCACGTGTTCAATGGCAGCCTGCGTGACAACCTGTTGCTCGCACGTCCCGAGGCGGACGAGGTGAGCCTGGCGCGCGTGTTGCGCATGGCCGGGCTGGACCAGGTCGTGGCGAAGTTGCCGCAAGGGCTGGACACGCCGCTGGGCGAGCGCGGCCTGGGCCTCTCGGGTGGCGAGCTGCAACGGTTGGCGATCGCACGCATGTGCTTGCGCGACGCAGCAGTCCTGCTCTGGGACGAACCCACCCAACATCTGGATGCAGCCACCGCCGCCCAAGTCGAACAGCAACTGGATCAGTTTGCGCGTGGCCGCACCGTGTTGCGGGTAGCGCATCGTGTACGGGATCTGGGGCCGCTGGAAACGGTGGCCGTGCTGGTCGATGGAAAGATCGTGGAGCAGGGCACGGTGGCGCAGTTGTGCCAACCGGGCACCGCTTTCTCGGCGCTGCTGAATGAGGATCTCCGCGCATGAACTGGCAGCGTCGTCTGTTCGACCTGGTACAGCCGCAGCGCGGACGCATGCTGGCGGCGTTCGGTTTGAGTCTCCTCGCGAGTCTGGCGAGTATCGGCCTGATGGCCGTATCCGGCCACTTCATCGCCAGCATGGCGCTGGTCGGTGCGGGGGCAGCAGCGATCAACTACTACACCCCGGCCGCGCTGGTGCGCCTGTTCGCGATCCTGCGTACGGGCGGCCGCTATGCGGAGCGGCTCTTTGGACACAATGCCACGCTGTCGATTCTCGCCCGGTTGCGCGGCTGGCTTTTCGGGCGTTTGATTCCGCTCGCTCCGGCGGCACTCGCGGAACAGCGCGGCGCACAGTTGCTGTCGCGCCTGCGGGCCGATATCGACACGCTGGAACAGGCGTATCTGGGCCTTCTTCTGCCGAGCGCGGTCGCGGCGTGCAGTACCGTCGTCGTGGTGATCGTGTCCCTGTTCTGGTCCGGCTGGTTTGCGTTGCTTCTGCTGCCGGTGCTGCTGTTTGCGGGGGCATGGCTGCCGTGGCGCCTGCAGGCTCGTCATGCGGATGACGCGGCGCAGATCGATCGCGATGCCGAGAACCTGCGTGCCGCGTGGGCGGATGCACTGGCGGGCCGCGCCGAGTTGATGGTCTGGGGGATGGAAGACGCGCTCGACGCACGGATGGAGACACTCAGTGCGCAGCGCGAAGCCGCGCGTGCGCGAGCGCAGCGCGGTCTCGCGCGGGCCGATGCCCTGTTGACGGCGTGCAGCGGCATCGCCTTGAGCCTCGCCTTGCTGATCGGTGTGCTCGGCATGCAGCAACGTACGCTCGAGGGCCCGGGGCTCGCCATGCTGGCGATGCTCGCGCTTGCCGCGTTCGAGCCGCTGTTGCCGTTGCCTTTGGCGTGGTCGCGGCTGGCGGCGATCAAGGCGGCCGCATTGCGGGTGTTCGAGCTGGCCGATCGTACGCCGGCCGTGTCCGATCCCGTGGTACCGGTGGCACTGCCGAAGCAAAACGATCTGCGCCTGCGCGAGGTGTGGATGCGCCATGCCGAGCACGGTGAATGGGCATTGCGCGGGGTCAACCTGGACCTCGCCGCCGGCACGCGTCTCGCCCTGGTCGGTCCATCGGGCGCCGGCAAGAGCACGCTTGCGCATCTTCTTGGTCGGCTCTATCCCTACCAGGGCAGTGTGACGATGGGCGGCGTGGATCTGGATCGCGTGTGCGCCGACGACGTGCGAGCGCGCATCGCCATCGTGGAACAGACGCCTTATCTGTTCGACGCGAGCCTGCGTGACAACCTGCGTATCGCCGCTCCCGACGCAGACGACGCCGCACTGGCGCGCGTGCTCGCCGTCGCGCAACTGGAGGGGTTCCTGCACAACCTTCCGCATGGCCTGGATACCTGGGTGGGTGCCAACGGCGTGACCCTTTCGGGCGGCGAAATGCGACGGCTGGCGATCGCCCGGGCGCTTCTGGTCGATGCGCCGCTGCTGGTGCTGGACGAGCCCAGCGAAGGCCTCGACGCGCTCACCGCGGCGGCGTTGTACAAGGCGCTAGCCGACGAAACACGCGGGCGCAGCGTCTTGCTGATCACCCACCGTCTGGGCGGCATCGCCACACTGGTCGACGAAGTGGCCGTGATGGAGCACGGGCGCATCGTGGCGCGTCATGACCTTCACGCCGCTGTAGTGGCCCCGACCAAGCTGCCCGCGGGAGCGGCCATCTCGCCATAGAAGCCGCCATCCGCCTGTGGGAGCCGCCATGGCGGCGAGGGAATCTTGCCGGTGGGAGTCAGCCTGCTGGCGATGGGAGCTTGCCTCACCGCTACATCGCCAGCAGGCTGGCTCCCACCGGCGCGTTCGGCTTTTCGCGGCTGTAGCCGCTCCCACATCTTTTGCATACCAATTGACCGGCATCAAGAACGAAGGCAGCGGGCTACGGGATAGTATCCCCATGCAAAACGCACACACGATGCCCGAGTTCGACGCCGACCTGATTGCCCGTTACGACGGCCACGGTCCGCGCTATACGAGCTACCCCAGCGCGCTCCAGTTCCACGACCGGTTCGGCGAAGCCGATCTGCGCGAAGCGATCACAGCGTCCAACCACGACCTGGTGCCGACGCCACTCTCGCTTTACGTCCACGTACCGTTCTGCGAGAGCCCGTGCTTCTACTGCGGCTGCAATCGCGTGATCACACGCGACACCAGCCGAGCGGACGACTACCTGCGCGTGCTGGACCATGAAATCGCGATGATGGGGGCGCTGGTCGACGCCGATCGCGTCGTGCGCCAACTGCATCTCGGTGGCGGCACGCCGAACTATCTGAGCCTCAACGCGATGAGCCAGCTCAACGCGTCCATCCATCAGCATTTCACGCCCGCACCCGTGGATCAGCGCGAATGGGGCATCGAGATCGATCCGCGCCACGCCAACGAGATCTACGTGCGCGGACTCGCTAGGCTCGGCTTCAACCGCGTCTCCATCGGCATCCAGGATTTCGACCCGGCCGTGCAGGAGGCGGTAAACCGCGTGCAGTCCGTCGAACAGACGCGCGTGGCCATCGACACGGCAAAGCGCGCGGGCTACCGTTCGATCAGCGTGGACCTCATCTACGGGCTCCCTCGCCAGACCATGGACGGCTTCAGTCGTACCCTGGACAAGGTGATCGAGCTCAAGCCTGACCGCATCGCGGTCTACGGCTACGCGCATCTGCCGAAGATGTTCAAGGCGCAACGGCGTCTCGATGCCGAAGCGCTGCCATCACCGTCGGAGCGCCTGGAACTGTTTGGCATGGCCCTGCGCCGGCTGACCGAGGCCGGGTATGTCTATGTCGGCATGGATCACTTCGCGCTACCCGACGACGACCTGGTCCGTGCGCAGAGGGCAGGGAGCTTGCAGCGCAATTTCCAGGGTTATTCCACCTGCGGCGACTGCGACATCATCGGCCTTGGCCCGAGCGCCATCAGCCGCATCGGCGATACCTACAGTCAGAACCAGCGGGATCTGGCGACGTATGCGGCGACGGTCAACGAAGGCCGACTGCCGGTGGCGCGTGGCTTGCGCCTGAGCCCGGACGATCAGCTGCGGCGCGAAGCCATCGGCGAGCTGATGTGCCACGGTACGCTGGATATGGACGCCTTCGCGGAACGCCACCACATCCATTTCGCCAGTTACTTCCGCGATGCGCTGACGCACATGCAAGCCCTTGCGGACGATGGACTGGTGACGCTGACCGAGCATCGCATCGACGTCGGCGCCAAGGGGCGCCTGCTGCTGAGGAACATCGCCATGTGCTTCGACGCCTACGCGCCGGCAGCCCTCAGCAGTTCTCGCTTGATCTGATGGCAGTGATTCGCTGCGCCCGACACACGTCGCTGACGCAGCGAATCAAAAGCACAAAGTACCCGGAGCGATTACCGCATCACTCCACGTGATAGAGCACGGCCGCACCAGGCTTGGGCTCGAAGGCCGGCACCGTGCGCTGCTTCAGCGCTTCGCCCTGCACATTCCACACCAGGGTGTCCGGCGGGAATTCGTCCTTGCGCGTCATTGCGTCGATTTTCTTCACGATCGCTTCCGAGCTGCCCTTCACTTCGGGGTTCCATTCGAACACGCCGACGCGCCCGTAGAAGACAGCCGGTGCATCGGCGTCGAGGCGGCGATCGGGACACATCACCAGGCCGCGCTCGAGCATGACGCGAAGTGCGCCGACCGGCGTTGCGCGAACGGTGGGCGTGGTACGGTCTGCGCTGTGGCCTGGGCAGACGTTGGCGGAACGCGTAACCATTTGTTCCACCACTTCGCGATCGGATTGCGCGAAGGCGGGTAGGGCGACCAACGAGAGAGCGAGGGCGGAGACAGCGAAAGACGGCTTCATGTGTAGGTCTCTGTGGCTTGAGTGCGAGCGAGTCTATCGACGTAAACGGCCGTTACATAGCTTGAACAGGTCCGCGACGCGCAGCGATTCAGTCGCGTGGTGTGCTTCGTCATGGTGGCGTGAAGAAGGGCGGCGGGTCGTCGCGATGAACCTCAGCGACTGAGCGGTGCGTGCTTCTCACGCAGGAAGTCGATGAATACCCGCAGCTTGCGCGGCATGTGCATGCGACTGGGGTAATACACATGGAAGGGGCTGAAGGTCGGCCAGTAGTCCTGCAATACCGGAATCAGCATGCCGGATGCCAGGTGATGAGACACCATGCTTTCGAAATGGCATGACACGCCGACGCCTGCGAGGGCGGCGGCAAGGAGCACGCTGTCGTCATTGCTGATGGTGCAGCCTCGGGTGTCCACTTCCACGAGCCTGCCGTCGAGCATGTAGTCCCAGCGCATCGGACTGCGGTCGTGCTCCAGGCGTATGCCCACGCAGCGATGGTGCAACAGGTCGGCAGGCGTGGCGGGTATGCCATGGGCTCGCGCATAAGCGGGCGCGACGAACGTGGCGATACGTTGCGAGCTTCCGATCGGGTGCGCCACCACGTCCTTGCCCAACGATTCGCCGATGCGGAAGCCGGCATCGAAGCCGGCCGCGACCAGATCCACGAAACGGTTGTCGCAGTGCAATTCGACCACGACGTCGGGGTAGCGCGCCTGGAAGTCGGCCAGGTGAGGCAGGATCAGAATGTCGGCTATGGCACGAGGCAGGTTGATGCGCAGCAGCCCGGAGGGCATATCGCGCGTTTCCGTGACTGCGGCCATGGCCACGGTGAGTCCGCTCAGCGCCGGCTGCGCTTCGTCGAGGAACCGCTGACCGACCTCGGTAAGGCCTACGCGCCGTGTAGACCGGTCCAGCAGCCGCGCCCCGAGGCGCGATTCCAGCGTTCGCACCGTCTGTGACAGCGCCGAGGGGGAAACCCCGAGTTCGGCCGCGGCCCGCGTAAAGCTGGCATGCCGGGCGACGCACGCAAAAGCGGCAATGGCGGGGAAAAGGTCGGGCGACATACGTCAGGCCATTATGAAGTTCAGCTTCAAAGCGTATGCGCGTTTATCACCTTTATCCAGATGGCCGGGATTCCTAGATTCATGAAACCCTTTCTGGAGCTACGCCATGAGCAAGCAACTCAACGACTACGTGACCCTGGGCCGCTCGGGCCTGCGCGTGAGTCCCGTATCCATCGGCACGATGACCTTCGGCAAGGACTGGGGCTGGGGCGCCACCGAAGAGGACGCCCGGCGCATGCTCGACATTTACATGGAGCGCGGCGGCAACTTTATCGATACCGCCAACTTCTACACCGGCGGCACTTCGGAGCGCCTGCTGGGCGAGTTCCTCCAGGGGCGCCGCGACCGTGCCGTCGTCGCGACCAAGTACTCGCTCAATGTGGATCCCTCCAACATCAATGCGGGCGGTAACCATCGGCGCAACATGGTGCGCGCTGTGGAAGAAAGCCTGAAGCGCCTCGGCACCGACTACATCGATCTCTATTACCTGCACGTGTGGGATGCCACGACCCCGGTCGAAGAGATCATGCGCGCTTTCGACGACCTGGTGAGCGCGGGCAAGATCGTCTACGCAGGCATCTCCGATACCCCCGCGTGGCAGGTGTCGCGCATGCAGATGCTGGCGGACCTGCGCGGCTGGTCGCCCTTCGTTGCGTTGCAGATCGAGCACAGCCTGGTGGAGCGCACGGTCGAGCACGATCTGATTCCCATGGCCCATGAGCTGGGCCTGGGCGTGGTGGCGTGGTCGCCGTTGGCGAATGGCGTGCTTTCCGGCAAGTACACGCGTGCGGACATCGAGGCGCACAAGGGCGCCGACATGTTTACCGGTGGTCGTGCTGCCGTGGCTGCTGGCGTCGGCTCGCTGAGCGAGCGCAATCTCGACATCGTGGACGTGGTCAAGGCCATCGCCTCCGACGTGGGACACTCGCCGGCACAGGTTTCGCTGGCGTGGCTGCTTGCGAAGTCCGCGCCGTCTGTCATTCCCATCCTCGGCGCGCGCACCGCGGCCCAGTTCGAGGAAAACCTGGACGCGCTGTCGGTAGCGCTGTCGCCCGAGCAGATCGCCCGACTCGATCAGGCCAGCGATATTCCGTCGCCGTTCCCGCATCGTTTCCTGCCGCTCGTGCAGGCGCAGGTGCTGGGGGAAGCGCGGTTGAGCGTCACGCGGTAAGTGTTTCAGTGTTGAGGCGTGGCGGGCTTACTCCACCAAGGCGATGCGGTCGCGATCGACGGCATCGCCTGCTAGCCGCCGCGATGCATGGCCTCGCGAATGGCCGCTGCCAACTCGACCTCGCTTCGACCACCCGTGATCGCGACGCTACCTCCAAAGTCGAAGTGAGGTACCGAACGGATGCCCGCAGCCGATGCCCGGGCAACGTTCGCTTCGACCTTCCTATGCGCCGCCGGGTCGAGCGCGATGGCACGGGCTTCCTCCCGGTCGAAGCCATGGTGAACCGCGACGTCCGCGAGAACATCGGCATCTCCGGTGTTGCGCGCATCGAGGAAATAGGTGTCGGTAATCGCGACAGCGAGTGGGTGCTGGGTTCCGCGCTCACCCGCGGCGTGGATGAGTGCGTGCGCCGGCTGGGTCGGGTACATCCACAGTTGACGGCTGAGGTCGAGTTCGAAGCCGGACGCGCGTGCCTCGCCCTCGGGGCGCGCAAAGGCTGTCTTGGGATCGGTCACACCATAGCGCGCACGAAGCAGGTCAGGGATGTAGACCCCCGCAGCGGGAGCATCCGGTACCAGCAGGACCGGATGATGGCGGATATTCACGGGAACACCGCTGAAGTGCTCATGCAGCACCTTATCGAGCCGATGGATGCCGACGAAACACCACGGACAGGAGATGTCCGTATAGAGGTCGATCTGAAGCATGGACGACGTTCCCTTACTTAGTGATCTGCAATGCCTGGAGCGACTCGAATGAAACTGGTGTCATCGATCGAGTAGCCAGATACCTGGTCGGGTTCTCTCGCGATAACGTCATGCCGAGCTTGGCCTTGCCGTACGGCAATCGTAGGGTTCCCACCAGGGCCAGACAATAAGGCACACACATGTGACCGAGTCGCAACGACCCTAGCGAGATTCCGAGCTTTCTGGCCGGCTTCGAGTTCGACTCAATTCCGGTCGATGCGGAAGCGCATGGATTGGAAATCCACAGTGAACCCCGCCGCATTCGCCCAGGCGTCCTGACCGACCGTGCCGAACATGGGCGGTCCGCCTGGGCCTGATCGGCTCACCGTTTCGATGCGCACGTTCTTGAGCGTCGTTTCGTCCGTGCCGAGGATGAGCTTCCACTCGGGTTGGGTGACCACGTCGAAACGCTGCGCGCCGCCCAGGCCTGCCGAAGGCTGCTGCGAACGTGGCCAGTTGTTCGCGCGATCCTTGACCTTCATCCAATATGCCGAGGACAGGCTGGTGGAGCTGGCACCCGTGTCCAGTACAAGGGGCACTCTCTCTCCCACAGTGAAACCCAAGACAACCGGCGTCAGACCGTCCATGTAGATGGGGACGCCACCGTCGAGAGGGATGGGCGCGGGCCCGATCGAGATGGCGGTATCCCCATGAAAACGGATTCGGCCGAGTGCCTGGAAGACGGGGAAACCGAATGCTGCCGTGATCTGGTGTTCCTTGTTCGGCAGCTTGATATGCAACTGGTCGTCGGCGACCACCAGTACAGCAACGTTGTGGAGCGTGGCACTACCCAGATGAATTTCCTTGACGATCGCGACCTTGCTCTGGACCGACGCCCCGGTGCTGGAGCCGATGCCACCCGCTGCCCCCTTGACCGAGAGTCCCAGGCGTTTGGCAAAACTCTCGCTGACGACTGAGTAATTGGCGCCGGAGTCCAACATCCACGATCCGCCGATGCCGTTCGCCACCGCGTCGACATCCAGCGTGCCGAGAGGATTGCGCCGGATAGGCAGGCGCGACGCCCCCGAAAAACTTACGGCTTGGGGCGGTGAACCGCTGAGGGCGCTCGAAAGGGCAATGACATCCTCTACGCCTCGCATGGCATCGGGACCTATGTCTTTCGCATGATGCTTCGCCGCTTCGCGTAGCACCGCAGCCTGATCCGCATACGACGAGGTCTTCTGGTAATCGTCGGAAAGGGTCAACAAGGCATTGGCCGCTCGCGGCGAATGCTGTCGCTCCAATGCGGGAAGCGCACGGCGAAGGAAGCGCTTCGACGCTTCGACATCGTTCATGCGGTTGGCGACGAGGCCCCGCATGTAATCGCCTTCTGCCGTATCCGGAAGCGTCGGTAGGAGTGTGCTCACTTCATCCATGCGCCACGCGTCGAATGCCGTCTCGGTCCGCGTCACGGGATCGGTCTGGCTTGCCATGGCGCATGGCATGCCTGCACAAGCGAGCATGACCAGCACATGCTGGAGAGAACGTGTCTTCAAGAGTGGGGAACCTTCTGGGGATGGAAACAGCCGCGGGTCAGGCGTGACTTTGTGCTTGTCGCCAGCTGAGTGCCGCGGCAAGGGCCAACGCTGCGCCAATCACCAATGTGGCAAAGGCGAAACCCGCCTGGGCGAGCCTTGCACCACTGCCGTCGGGCGCCAGGGTGAAGAACAGGCCGCCTACCAGTGCAGTCGACACGGCGGCGCTGATCTGCAGCGTGGCGCTGACCAACCCGGCGGCGAGGCCAGCCCAGCGTGGATCGACCTGATCCACGTTCAAGCGGACCAGGGCCGGCAGGGCGATACCTTGCCCTAGTCCGATCAGGAAGAGCGGCGCGGGAAGCCACGCGGGCGCGTGCGTCAGTGCAAGGATGCACGCGATAAGCGCGCCCAGTACCTCACACAGCATGCCGAGCGCGGCCGTGCGTGTACCCATGCGCATGGCCAGTCGCGGACTGCACAGTGGCCCGAGCAGGAACCCCACACCCAGCGGCAAGATGGCGAATCCGGTAGCCAGCGCGTTGTGCCCCAAGCCAACCTGCTCGTAGACGGCGAAAATCAGAAAGAACGGGGCGAGCCAGTAGAAGAAAAACGTTGCTGTCAGGCTTCGCTGCAGCCCGGGAGCTCTCAACAGCGAGGGATACACCAGCGGTGTATTGCCCCGCTGTTCCTGGCGCCTCTCGAAGCGCCAGAACGACACGAGCAGCGGCGCGCTCACCATCAGCAACGCCACACACCACCACGGCCAATGCTGCTCTCGTCCCTCGATGAGGGGGATCACCAGGGCCAGCAGCCCAGTTGCCAGCAGCAACGCACCCGGCACATCGAGTTTGGCGGATCGTTCGCCTCGGCTTTCGCGAAGCAGGATCAATGCTGCCGGCACGGCCACCACGATGATAGGCAGGTTGATCAGGAACACGCTGCGCCAGCCCAGGCCAAGGACATTGGCGGACACCAGAACACCACCCAGCAATTGCCCGCCCACCGACGCCAGACCAAACGTAGCGCCGTACAGACTCAGAGCGCGGTTTTTCTCCGCAGTGGGGAAGAGAGCATGGATGGACGCCAGAGACTGCGGCGCCATGACGGCAGCAGAAACACCCTGGAGCAATCGCCCGACAACCAGCACGGCGGGCGAGGGCGCCCAGCCGCACAATGCGGACGCGGCGGCAAAACCGAGCATGCCACCCACGAAGGCGCGCTTGCGCCCATACAGATCGCCGAGCCGGCCGCCCAGAATGAGCGTCACGGCGTACGCGGTCGCATAGACCGAGACCACCAGTTGAGCGACATCCGACGAGGCTTTGAGATCCGTGCGTATCGCTGGCAACGCCACGTTGACGATGAAGAAATCCAGCGGCGGCAAGAGGGTGCCTGTTAGAAGCACTGCCAAAGCCAGCCAACGGTGAGTATCGCGCGTCGAGTGCTCGGGTATGGCGGTGCTGACGGCCGCGGAGCGGATTGACGAGGACATGGCACGCTTTCCGGGGCAGGACGACGGGGAGGCCCACGGCCGCCTTGCGATCATGGGTACTTATGTATCGAGCGATACATTAAATAGTCTGGCCGTGCGTAGTCAACAACTTGTATATCGATTAGTATCTAAATCGAGTTTCCGCCGGAGGATGCCGTTATGGCCGTCATGGGCCGCCCGCGAACGTTCGACCGCGACAAGGCAATCGATGAGGCCTTGCAGCTGTTCTGGCAGAACGGCTTCGAAGCCACATCGTTGAGCCAGCTCAAGGCAGCGATGGGTGGCGGGATTTCTGCCCCGAGCTTCTATGCGGCATTCGGCTCCAAGGAAGCGCTGTTTCAGGAGTGCGTGCAGCGCTACCTGGAAACGTACGCGCAGGTGACCGAGTGCTTGTGGGACACCGACATGGCGCCAAGAGACGCCATTGAAGCCGCCTTGCGTCAGTCCGCCCGCATGCAATACGAGCGCGGCCATCCGAAAGGCTGCATGGTCGGGCTGGGCGTCATGAGCGCACCTTCCGATGCGCATGCATCGGTCAGTGTCGGGCTGACGCGCTCGCGCTCGCGCACCCGCAAGGGATTCATTGCCTGTGTACAACGCGGTATCGACCGTGGCGATCTCGACGCCAGCATCGAGGCCCAAGGGCTGGCTGCCGTCTTCGACGCCTTCCTGATGGGGTTGTCGGTGCTCGCCCGAGACGGTGTTCGCCTGAGCACCGTGGAAGCCGGTATCTCTCACGTCATGCTGGCCTGGGATGCGGCGGCGCGCTCGCAACGCGGAGCCGCGCGCGCGGGAAAGGCATGATGGATCGCCGGTTTCCCGCGCCACGCGGCCGCCGCTGGCCGCGACAGGCTCAGACCGCGACGAGGCCGCCGTCGACGACGAGTTCGGCACCTGCGATGTAGCTGCCCTGGCTCGACGCGAGGAAGAGCACCGCGTCGGCGACTTCTTCCGTGCGGCCCATGCGACCGAGCGGGATGAGCTGATTGAACATTTCCTCGGCGCCCGGACGCGTATCGAGGTAGCCGCGCATCAGCTGTGTTTCCGTGCCGCCGGGTGCGACGACGTTGACGCGGATGCCGCGCTCTTTCAGGTCGGCGGTCCAACTGCGAGCGAACGAGCGCACCGCCGCCTTGGTGGCGTTGTAGAGCGACTGCCCCGGAAAACCCTTGCTGCCGGCGACGGATCCGTTAAGGACCACGGCACTACCTGCACCGAGCAGCGGCAGCGCCTTCTGAACGCTGAAAAGCAGGCCGCGGACGTTCACGCCGAAGATCCGCTCGAAGTCCTGTTCGGTGATGTCGTCCAAGGGGAGGGAATCGGAGTCCGCCGTACCGGCATTAGCGAAGAGTACGTCCAGCTTGCCGTGGTCCTGGCGGATGCGGTCGTAGAGGCGGTCCAGGTCGCCCAAGTTCGCCACGTCGCCCTGGATGCCCACGGCGGCCTCGCCGAGTTCCGCCACCGCTGCGTCCAGCCGGTCCTGCCGGCGCCCGGTAATGTACACGCGCGCGCCTTCTGCAATGAACGCCTTTGCCGTGGCGAGGCCGATGCCTTCGCTGCCGCCCGTAATGGCCACGATCTTGCCTTCGAAACGCTTGTTCATGGGGTGCCCTTTGATTAAGTGGAGGATTGCTCCATTTAATATATGGAGGCATCATCCACTTTGCAACCGAGGCTGTCCATGACCGAAACATTTCAGACGATCGACGAGACGCCGCTGCGCGCCGATGCGGCGCGCAATCGCGAGCGCATCCTCGCGGCGGCGGATGAGGTGTTCTCTGAACGCGGTGCCGACGCGTCCCTTGAAGACGTCGCGAAACGCGCGAAGGTCGGTATCGGCACGCTCTACCGTCGATTCCCGACGCGCGAGTCACTGCTAGGAGCGCTCTGCGACGAACGCCTGCTCGCGCTCGCCGCCAACAGCCGCACCCGCGACGACGCGATGGACCCCGGCACGTCACTCCGTGCCTTCATGGTCGAACTCGCCACGCATGCCAGCCATTACCAAGGACTGGCCGTGCAGCTCGGGACGGTGCTCAAGAGCCACACCGTCGGATGCAATGCAGGACGCGAGGAAGGGCAGCGCCTGCTGCAGCGCGCGCAGAAAGCCAAGGCCGTGGCGAAAAACGTTTCATTCGACGATCTGCTCTGCGTCATCACGGCGATCTCCCTGGCGGTGGAGCAGGGTGGTCCGGCGAAGTCACGAGTCAAGCACCTGGTCGATTTGTTTCTCGATGGAATCAGGGTGCGTTGAAGCGGCGAGGCGATAGCGTCGAAATCTATGATCTCCATCCAACTGACATTCGACGACGGCCCCGGACCCTCGACCGCTCGCCTCTTGGATGTGCTGCAGCACGCGCGCTTCACAGCGACCTTCTTCGTCCTTGGAAAACACGCGCAGGTGCAGCCTGCACTCCTGCGACGCATGGCTGAAGACGGTCACGTGATCGGTAATCACACCTGGTCGCATGCGCGTGATGGTGAACTAAGCGATCAAAGACTCAAGGACGATATCGCTGCGACCGATCGCCTTATTCGTGAGGCTTTCGAGAAGGCCGGTGTCGCTTCGCCAGAGCGCATCCCTCTACGGCTGCCGTACGGTGCGCAAGAGGGCGACACCCGCTTGCGCGTGCTCGCATCCCTCGGTCGATCGCATGTGGGATGGACATCGCTCTTCGACGACTGGGTAAGACCCGCTCCGAACGTAGACCGCCTCGTTGGGGCCATGCGTGCGCATATGGCCGATCAGATTCACCGCAATGAAGATGCCGTGCTCTGCCTGCATGATGCTTCCCCGACTGCCGAGGAACGCGAAGCCACCGTCGACGCCGTCGAGCGCTGGCTCTCATTGAGAGTGTACTGACGACGCAGGGCTCGCCAGCAACCGAGAAACCCCATGCCCGGGCCGGGCTGCCAGAGCCGACGTTGTGCCGCGTGGATATGGATCAGCACCTGGTCGAGGCAGAACAGATTCATGAGCGCCTCTCGGTAGCGCACCCACCAGGTTGCGTCAGCACCGGGAATCATTTCAGCATAAGCCAACACCGCTTGATGCCACCGCCGATCATCAAAGTGAAAACCGTCATCTCGCTCGGCATCGCGTGAGAGAGCGAATGCAGCGAAGGCCGCTTCGAGCCAGGAGGCCCCTTGGCCCACCTCGTCGAAGTCCACGATCCCGCAAACCCGATGGTCGATAAAGAGAAGGTTGCCGGCATGGAAGTCGCCGTGTAGCCACTGTATCGGCCCGCGCACCCATGTCATGGCTGCCGTCAGCCATGCGTGTGCACGGTCGAGCATCAAATCGTAATGCGCATTCGGGATCGCCGGCAGCAGCGGAGCGGGGTGTGCCCGAATGCGTTCGTAGCGCTGCCATAGCCATGCCAGCGGATCGGCACTCGGGCACGGGAGGGGTGCCAGTGCGGCATGCAGTCTCGCCAGAGCGTGCATCGCGTGTGTCGTCGCACGATCTGGATCCTGCGGCAATCCCGGTAGCCCATCGATACGTTCGAACACATGCAGCCAACGTCCTTCGTCGGTCCTGACGACGTCATTTCCCTCCCGGGTAGGGATGACCGTAGGCACCGCGATATCACCCTGCTTTCCGCGTACCTGTCGGATCGCCTGCCGCTCTCTATGGACCTGCTCAGCCGTCTTTCCTGGCCAGGAGACGCGAACGATACACGGGCCCTGTTCGGTGGGGACGAGGTACGAACTGTTAGTATGGCCGGCAGGCAAGGGCTTCGGACTTACGTCGCCAAGCCCCCACGCGGTACTTAGCAGCGCTACTGCCGCGTCGTCCATCACGCTGTCCATGACCTGGCTCGATCATGTCCGAACGTATTTCCGCTCGCATGCGCGATATCAATGTCGAATGGCTGACCCGCGCCGCTGAGGTCGATCATCTTTTTCATAACCGTTGGCTGGGTGAGCTGTTCTTTCATCTTCCCGGCGACATGCTCGCCATTCAAGAGCTGGTTTGGCGCGTCAAGCCTCGGTGCATCATCCAGACGGGCATCGCTGCGGGCGGCGGAGCGGTATTTTCCGCCTCGATGCTGGAGTTGGCGGGTGGCGACGGGATCGTTGTTGCCGTCGAACCCAAACTCCGGCCCGAGGTTCGGGATCGCTTGCTTTCGCATCGCCTGGCGCATCGCATGCGCATTGTCGAAGGCGATTCGCTCGACCCTGCGACGTTTCAAAAGGTCGTGGCGGAGTGTGCCGATATCTCGCCGACCATGGTCATTCTCGATCTCGTCCATACCCATGAGCACGTACTCGGCGAGCTTCGCACCTATGCGCCGCTGGTGACGCCGGGCAGCTATGCGATCGTCATGGACACGATCATGGAACACCTGCCGGTGGAGACGTTTGCGGGCAAGCCGTATGGCAGAGGCAATAACCCAGCCACCGCGGCAAAGGCGTTTCTCATCGAAAACGATCACTTCGAGGTGGATCATGACATCGAAGACCAGGTGATCATGACGCTGTCGCCCGACGGTTTCCTGCGGCGAGCTCGCTGATGAGTTGCGCGGCTTCCGTAGACCCTGGGCGACGATAGCTCTTCGCAACGCGTGCAACGTTCGCTTTGACCTGTTCGGACGTCATCAATCCCGTGATGGCATCGGCAATGTCATCACGCGATGCGTGCTCGAGATCGAGCCGCCGCCCCACGCCTGCTCGCTCGACGAAATGCACCTGATGAAACTGATCGTTGCACAGCGGTGAGATGATCATGGGCACGCCGAACGACAGCGCCTCCATGACCGAGTTGGCGCCTCCGTGCGTGATGAAGAGCGACGCGCGGTCCAGCATCGCGAGTTGCGGTGCATAGCGCACCGCATGCATGTGTGGGCCCAACGTCGGCAGCTCGTTCGTGTCGAGCAGGTCGGCCATCGACAGCACCAACTGCACGGGGAGGTCGCGGGTCGCTTCGATGACCTTCGAGAACATCTGGGGCTGGTAGTAGATCTGGCTGCCCAGCGACATGTACACGAGGGGTAGGGCAGGGTCGAGGCGTTCCCAGGAGAAGTCTGGTTCGTCGCCGCGCAGCGTGGCGGGTAATGAAGGTCCGACCAGGGCGACATCCGGTGGTGCGTCGGCCGCCAACGCCTCGGTGGTGAAAGCGATCGTCAACCATGGCGAGATCACGTCACAGCCTCGAAACGTCGGACTCATCCCGTGCGCGGCAAAGAGCGCATCGCGAGAAGGTGCAAGCCATCGAACGGTTGCCAATAGATCGGAGTTGAGCGACGGCGGCAGCACGGGATTCAGCGAGTTGGACATCGCCACCCAGGGTAGCCCCTCGGCGTCGGCGGCGATGGCAGCGGCGTAGAGCAACGGATCGATGACGACGATATCCGGGCGCCAGCGACCGATGCTTTCACGAATACGGTCGATCTCGGCAGGCACCCCATCGATCAGCAAGGAGCGCACCCACTCGCGAAGCCACGACGGATCACGCACCTGCTTCGCAAATTCTGCACCGCGTCGCCAGTCCGCCGGGCGTGGCGATTCGACAGGTCCAAAACATTCGAACTCGCCTGCGCGCCGCACTTGGTGACGGATATCGCCGGGCGCATGAAACGCCACCGCATGGCCCATCGCTTTCAATGCAAGTGCTGGCCCCATGCACGGATTGACGTGTCCGCGCTCTGGAACGACACAGAAAAGAACACGGCTCATGCAAAACTCACATCGTGAAGGGTCGCCCAGTGCGCCAAGGCGGAAGCGCGGAACATGACCGCACGCTCGTGTTCGTCGAGGGGGCTGGGATCGGCGCAACGTCGAAGCAGACGTGGTACGTCCATCACGACAGCGACAGAGTCGCCATGGTCCCGCAGCGTCTCATGGGTGTGCTGGCGGACATGTTCGCCAGCACCCTGGTCTTTGGGGAGTGCCGACTTCCGCCGACGCCGAATAGGCTCGGGCACCAGACCTCGCGCCGCCTCGCGCAACATGGCCTTCTCGATACCGTGGCGCAGCGCGTCTTCAGGCGCTATCGACGCCGCGAGATCGAGCAGTGCCGTGTCGCCGAAAGGCACGCGTGCTTCCACGCCGTGGGCCATGCAATGAATGTCGCCGTTATGCAGAAGACGTTGCAGCCACCGATGCCTGACCAGCCATTGGGTCGCGCGTAAACGACCGCCGACGGTCGCCCACTCATGGCCGGCATCCTGGGCCAGCGCACGGTACGCCGTGCCAAAATATTCGAGCGGCCGCGCAAGCAAGCCTGGGCGCAGGTAGGGGTCGCCGGTCAGACGCTGCAACACATGAAGCGGGTCGCTCGTCGCGTGGGGGTCGAGAAGAAAGTGATAGCCGAAGTGGGTTTCATCGGCGGCATCGCCGACCATGACGGCCTTTACGCGGGTTCCCGCCGTCCGAGCAAGGTGATGTTGCGCCAGTTCCTGCTCCCATGCGGGCAGCGCATCGTTCTGACTTGCCACCTCGCGCAAGCTTTTTCCGAAGTCATCGCGCGAGGGCCTGACGTCTGTACGAGGCAGTCGCAAATGCGTTGACGCGCTTTCCGCAAACGGCTGATCGTCGGAGTCCACGATCAGGGAGGCTGCGTAGTCGTAGCGATCGTGCTCGGCGAAGGCAATGGTGAAGCTTTCCGGTGTTGCGCCGGCCTGTGTTGCCAACGCACCGATCAAGGTGGAATCCAGGCCGCCGCTCAGAAACAGCCCCACGGGAGCGTCTGCCACGAGAGTGCGCCGAACAGCCTCAGCCAACCGCACGCGCAGTTGGTCAGCGGTTTCCTTCCACGAGCCTGGCGAAGCGGTCGCTTCACCCTCGATGGCCCACGGCCACACGTGTACGCCTTCCGCGGTGATGCGCAACGCGTGGCCGGGCGCGAGGTAGTTCATGCCGACGAACATCGGTGCCGCTACACCGCTGAAGTAAGGAGCGACCAGATATTCGGTGACGGCGTCGATGTTCGCGCGCGGGCGCGCATGCATGGCCGGCAGCAAGGCCTTCGCTTCCGACGCAAAGATGAACTCGTCGGACTGTTCGGCGTAAACGAAGGGCTTGATTCCCAGGCGGTCCCGCGCTGCAAAACCCTGACGGCGTTCCGTGTCCCACACGAAGAACGCGAACATGCCATTGAAGCGAGCCAGGCATGCCTCTCTCCACGTCGCGTAAGCCGCCAGCACGACCTCGCTGTCGCTGCGCGACTGGAACCGCCACGCTTTCGACAGCTCGGCCCGCAGCGCGTCGTGGTTGTAGATTTCGCCGTTGTACACGAGCACGTAGCGGTTGTCGGCGCTGCGCATCGGCTGCGCGCTGTTGGCCGGGTCGACGAGGGCGAGCAGGGTGTGGCCGAGCACGGCGCACGGGTCGTGCCAAAGGCCGCTGCCATCCGGGCCGCGGTGACGAAGACGGTCACGCATCGCGATCACTCGGTCCGTGTGCACGCGCGCGCCGCCGTCATAGCGGATCAAGCCAGCAAGGCCGCACATCAGGCTGCGACTCCGAGGTCGGCCAGCAGCAGGCGCAGCGTGGCCCATTGCACGCGTTCGGCATCGGTCGTCAGCGCCGGCGTGGCCGTGCCGAGTTGTGCGGCCAGCGCCTCGATATCCGGGCTTGGCAGGAGATGATCGATATTCATTGGCGGTGCCAGGCGGAGTCGCTTGGGGCCGTCGGTCAACGCAGGAGAGACCCCGAAGCGCCTACCAAGCACGCGTAGGCACGTTTTCTCGGGATCAGGCGGAAGCGCCTGCAGGTGTGCAACGACATCGCCATCCAGAAAGGGCGGGACAAGCTCGACGCCTTCGGCCCGGAACAAGGTGCGGCACAGCGGCAGATAGTCGGCCGAGGTGTCGCGTCGAAGCACCTGGTCGGCACCGTCGCCGCTGATGGCAAGTTCGATCCCATCGCGCCGCATGGCTCGGGCCAACAGGAGCTTCGCCATGGGATGCAGGTTGAACAACGGCTCTTCGAGATGGCGCATGGCATCGGGCACGGCGTCAACGAAGTCGGCCTCACTGACTTCCACGACCACTACCGCGACGCCCGATCGCCTCGCCGTCTCGAGTGCGGCGTCAAGTTCGTCGTAGCCGGGCAGTCTCGTCGTCAACACATAGGCGGGGAGGTGGGTGGCTCCGAGGGTGTCCAGCATCGCGAGGAGCAAGGCGGAATCGAGGCCGCCACTCAGCGCGATCGCGGCGGGTCGGTTGCTCTTTACGACACGCTCCAGCGACGCGAGAAGAAGCGATTCCAGATCGCCCGCTTTCGAGACCATGGGCCGAGGGGCGACGGTAAGGCCGCTGGGCGAAGTCAGAAGCGCATACCTGGGAGGCACCGCAAGGAAGTCCGCGAGTACTGTGCGTCCCGGCAAGCGCATGCCACTGAAGTATCCGGCGACCGCGCCCGTATCGACGTGTCCGCAAGCGAGCGATCCGCGGCTGATCAGCTCACGGATGCTTGTGCCATATGTTCCGCTCGCGGGATGGTAAATAAGCTGTTCGAAGCCGAAGGCGTCGCGGTGACCAAGGATCATTCGAAGCGGGCCTTCTCTGCCTGGACTTCGGCGTGCCGCATCATCCGATGCGGCTCCATCGATGCGCTACCGCCGCGGCAATGGAAGCACGCCTGCAGTGCCGTCTCGCGCATGAGATACGCGTGAAGCTCGTCGACCAACGAATCGCCGTCGTGCAGCGGGATCCCATCGTGCGTGAAGTCATTCGCCCCGCGATGAAGTGTCTGCATGTGCGGCGGTCGGGTGCAGGTGTAGAAGATGCCATCACGAATGAGGTGGCAGCGTTCCCTGAGCCAACAGTCGTGGTAGACCGCCTGCGTCTCAGCCACGTCGTGTGACACAGGGTCGCGCGTCATACGCACGAACTGAGTCTGGGTTTTCCAGTTGAGCGCCACGTTGAAGCGCGTCGCCTGGGCCTCGATGTGCGTTACGAGTGCGGCACCGAGACGCGGTTTTGGGTAGAGCGAGATCGTCAGCGCATCGACTTCTTCCCAGAACGCGTCGGGGAGGCGGCCGAGTAGCAAGCCGTTCGTCGTCACCGAGATTTTCGGTGCGATTCCCGTCGCTCGAACGCCGCGAAGTATCGCGACCAGGTCCGGATGTAGCGTGGGCTCACCGCCGACCAGCTTGAAGACGCGCGGTTTGACGACGCGTGCCGCCCGCACGAGGTCCTCGAACAACGACGCCGGGTCGGCCGTCCAGGGGGGCAACAGTGGCGACAGCGAGCAGCATTCGACGCACGTCAGGTTGCAATGATCCACGATGTGAGCTTCAAGGGATCGCGTCTGGATGCGTCCATCGACGATAGGATAGTGACGCTCCATGAGCGGGGGGAAAACGTGCTCCCGTTCGACCGTGCTCACGACGCGTCTCCTACACATTGGATATAGAAATCAGCCAGACCGTTACGCTCCCGCGCGAGCATCGAAACCATCTCCATGGCGCCGCGCAGGCGTTCCTCGAAACCTGCGCGACCCGCTATCCAGCCTTCGAGCACCCAGTGCTTCGTTGCATGCATGACGCACGACACGTCCACGGCCCAGCGCATGCGATCGGCGTGTAGCGGGCGGAGACTGAGGTAGCCCGCCAGGAAAGAGCGGGCGAGCGTGGCGTTCTTCAAGGGCAGGTGATTCAGGCACCTGACGACCTCGAATTCGCGTGGCGCACCGATGGAAGCTTCCCAGTCGATGATCAGCGGGGGCAAGCCGGCATGGAAAAGGTAATTGAACTGGTTGAAGTCGTTGTGGATCGGTTGCTCCGTATCGTCGAACGGGAAGGCCTCGATGGCGCGCGCGTAGCAGGAAGCGAACATGTCACGGCAGACCGCCAAATAGCGTGTAACGCTTGAGCTATCGATGCCGACATGTTCCGGTATGAACAGGCTGCTCGGTTCCAGCCGGAGAAGCTCGGCCTCGGCATCGATACGACCCAAACGCAGGGAAAGCGTGTCGGGGGAGGGCGTGGTTACCTCGTCCAACCTCGCATGCAGTGACGCCAGGCAGCGGCCAAGGCACGCCCATTCCGCAGCCGAGTAGGTGTCGTAAGGTCGGTGTGTACCGGCTTCCCAGCGAGTCACGAGGATCCGTTGACCGTCGTGTTCCGTCGAAGTCTTACCCGTCGTCGTCCTGATCAGCGACTGGACGCGGTAGGCGTCATCGCGGTAAGAACCGAGAAACGCGATCAGCTCCGCTTCCCGTGCGCCACGGAGGCTGTCTGCCGCCGTGAACCGTTTGACCGCCACATCTCCCTGGTCTGTCGACCACCGGGAAACGCGCTCGGTCACCGGCATAGGCTTGCCCAGAGGACGCAGGTCATAGTCGTTCGGGAAAGCCAGCGAAGCGGGGAACGAGGAAGTCACTTAGATCGACTCGCCAGGTCCGAACCGGTAAGGATGCCCGGTAAGGAACGTGTTGTGCCCCACATATCGAAGGTTGTACATCGCCGGGCGGAACAACAGCCGCGTTTCGTTATTTGCGATGCCGAGCAGGGGGTAGAGGTCGCGGTCGACGAAGAAGGCGTTATTACCCATGTCGTCGCAGCACACCAGCTCATAGCCGAGCGTCTTGCCGAGGGCAACCAGTGACTCGAGGCTGGCTCCGTAATGGGTCGATCCGTCCCAGGCATGGTTGGCGTCGAAGGCCATGACCCAGCGTTCGGGAGGCGCATAGTACGGGTTGTATTCCACGACGACGATGCGCGCACGATGACGACGCAGCGCACGCCATACCCAGTAGTCGTTGCCGTCGATATCGAGGGAAAGAAAGTCGTACACAGCCGGCACCCCGGCTTCGTCGAGCAAATCGTCCGCCATATCAGGCTGGACGCGCTCTCCGATCAACGTCACGTTCTTCGCTTCGCCGTAGTTCTCCCGCAACCGTCCAAATCGGTAAGCGGATGCCTCGATCAACGTGCCAGACCAACCTTGCTCACGCAGCAACAAGGCCGTATTGCTGTTACGCAAGCCGTCGCTGGCCCCAATATCGACACAGTATCGATTCGTGGTCGGGATACGTTCCAGAATACGGGAGAGAATCGCTTCCTCGGTGCCCTGGGAATACAAGCCGGGCATCAGCCTGGACAGATCGATTTGCGGAGTCCCTTCATGCATGCCGTGCCAGCCATAGGGTTGCGATGACCGAATGATAGCGAAGATGCCAGCCTAGAGAAGATGACCTACAAACTCACCGCCCAGCTGACGCGATGATGGCCAGAAGCTGTGCCCTCAGCACCGCGGCACGCGCGTTGTCACCGGCGCTAAGCAACTCGCGGTCGCGATCGTCGATTTCGGTAAACACGATGTCACCGGCGCGATTCACCCGTGGTGGTATCACCGCGCGCTCATCGGGACGACCCGGCACGCTGGGGCTGTGGAAGACGTGGTCACGGCATTGAGCGTGCGTCCATAGCGCCAACGCGATCCTCGGACCCGCACGCGATGACGTGGGATCGAAGTCGACTTCTCCAGCCCGGATCCAGGCGTGGGGATATACCTCGCCGTCCTCATGGAGAAAGCCTAGGACCAGGGACACATCCGGGTAACACGCTGTGAGCTGGAAAGCGTCGTGGAAACAGAAGCGGGCGCCTCTGAGCACGCCGGCCTTTGCGTCTCTAATGGCATCGGGTAAGGGCTCGATAGTCTCAATGAGCTGCTGCATCTTAGTCTCCTTACCAGGATTGAAGGCGGAGCGGGGCGGGATCGACGTCCTTGGGACACTCGATCTAATCAGTCCTAATCGGAAATCACAATGCCCCGCGAGGGAGTGGATTGTCCATCAATCGTTTTTTCGGCGAGGTATCGGGCCGGTGGCTTGCCTACCGTCTTGCGAAACATGGTGACGAAGCCGCTGGCATCTTCATAGCCCAACTCGAACGCCACCGTCTGCACGCTCTCACCCTTCGTCAACCGCTGAAGCGCGAGGATGACGTGCAGCTGCCTTCGCCACTGTCCGAAACCCATGCCGATTTCGCTTTGCAGCAGGCGGCTCAGGCTTCGCTCGCTCATGCCTATTCGTGCGGCCCAGTCGGCCTTCGAGCTTTTATCGTCGGGCGCTGCCAGCAGGTATTCCGCAATGCGCCGCAATCGAAGGTTGCGCGGCATGGGGAAATGCAGGTCCTCCAAGGGAGCCAGCGCCAACTCGTCGAGCAATGCCGCAATCAGGCGGTCCTCCCGGCCACCCGGCATGTAAAGCGCAGGAAAGCCGGCCACCGTCAGCAATAGCTCACGTAGCAGTGGGGAGACCGAGATCGTGCAACAGGTTTTCGGAAGATTCGATGCCGCGTCCGGCTCCACGAACACACAATGACATTCCGTTTCACCCGACCCACGTGCCGAGTGTGGCAGGTTGCCTGGAATCCATATGGCGCACTGCGGCGGTACGATCCACACACCGTCTTCGATTTCGCAGTTGAGGACGCCGCGAACAGAGTAGATCAGTTGGGCCTTACGGTGCTGGTGCTTCGTGTTTTCCCAGTCTTTTGCTACCGATGTGGCGCTCAAGGCAACGACGCGCCCCGGTACGTTGTCGATGTCGATCTGTATGCTCATGTTGGTGACGTCGCCGACCGACACGGTGTGTGCCTAGCCTCATCTGGAATTCAAGTCGTTATGGAAGCCGTTGGATTATTGAGGCGACACCGCGCCAGTCGACAGCAATTCTCTAGCCATATCGATGGCCTGCTCGCGTGAAGCGGCAAGGATCATCGGATAACCCCAAAACTTAGCAAACATGGCCGACATGGCTTTATAAGCAACACGTTTTGCCTGACTTGGCTCAACGACGATCATGGCAAGAACCAGCGTTCGCAATTGAAGCTTGTGCTTCTTCATCCAGAGCGAAACGAGCTTCTTTTCCTCCGGCGTATGCTCATGGTCTTCGGAGGGAGAGGAATCACTCAAGATGACGAATGACTCGCCGCGCTTTAAATTGGCCTCGAATTCATCGAAGTCTTTCTGGGCGTCATGCCCAGGCTGGTGTGAAAAGTTCATCCATACCAGTGGAAAATCCGAGCTATTCATCGTCATTTGCCAACTCCTGTGTTCTTGCCGCTGAACGGGCGTGGATTTTCTCCACGGTCGATGGTTAGGTGCAGGGTTCGCGTGGCTAACGCCTGCACCGAGACAAATCAGTACTTGAGGTTCAGCGTCACCATCACGTTCCGTGGCGCGCCATAGCCGACTGTGTCGAAGTCGCCTTTCTGTAATGCGTACTTCCGATCGAGTAGGTTGTTGACGTTGACCGCGACGTCGATTCCCTTCGCTATGGCATAGCGTCCCATCAGCGACACCATGGCATACGACGCCTGCTCTCCGCCCAATGTGCTGGTGCCGGTGTTCGCCGCCTCGTAGAAGCGACTTTGCCACTTGATCCCACCGCCCAGCGTAAGTCGGCTCCAGCTTCCAGAAAACTGATGCGTGCTGAAAAGCTGTGCCGTGGTGCGGGGTAGCTGCGAGTTCAGGCGTACACCTTTGCCGTCCTTGGCCGTAAAGTGGGCGAGACCTGCATATACACTCCAGCCGCGCGCCAGTTCGCCCTGAAGGTCCAGCTCGACGCCGCGCGACGTTGTCCCGTTCACGCTCTCATAGGCCTGGGCGCCGCTTGGTGTATATCGCCCAGCGACGATCTGCGCGGCGTTGTCCAGATGGGTATCGAACAAGGCGACCGATGCATTGAGACGCCCTTCGAGGTAATCGCCTTTCAGCCCGATTTCTCTGGTTTTACCTTTGGCCGGCGTGAGCACGTTGCCGTTGTTGTCGCGGTAGTCGGTTTGCGGGTTGAAGATGCCGGTGTAGCTGACGTAGGCCGAATAGGTCGTGTTGATGTCATAGATCAGGCCGGCGTATGGATCGAACTCACCGGATTTCTTGTAATGAAAAGGCGCGCCGTTGACGTTCTCGTTGATTTCATAGGTGGTGAAGCGGCCGCCCACGACGAGTTTCAGGGGATCGGCAAGCGAAAAACGGGCTGCGGCATAGACACCGACTTGCTTGATTCGGGTTTGGGTCGGTACCGACGCCATCGCCTCGAAGTCGGGCCGGGGGTAGGGCGAGCCGAGGTCGTAGATGTTGACTGGCACCAAGCCTGGATAAAACGGAGGAATGTCCCGTTCGCTGCCGTCGCGCCAAGAACTCGTCGCGCCGACCACCACGTCGTGGGAGCGGCCCAAGAGTTCTACAGGGCCGCTTGCCATGACGTCCAGGGTGTTTTGGTGGCTGCGGCCTTCGGACGCTAGCGCTACCGGATAGGCCCCGAAGGGATAGGCGCCCAGCCCCGTGAGACGATCAGGACGGCCGCCCAGCGCGATCAGGTGTGAGTCGAATCCGGTGCGATACTGATTGGCAACGGCCCGTAGGTTCCACCCATTGGCAAAGCGGTGTTCTATCGTGGCGAATGCGGTTTTCATATTTGTGTCCCAACCGCTCCATGTCTGCCCGAAGGACTTTGAGCGTGGGTAGTCCGCTTGTGTGCCGTCACTGAACCAGAGCGGTAACCCTCCCCAGGTCGAACCCTTAGGGGAGCTGTCCTGATAGTCGAAGCCCATGCTTATCGACGTGTCGGGCGTCAGATCGGCCTCGACGACGCCGTAGAATGCCTTCCTCCGCGGCTTGTATCGGTCGATGTAGGAGTTTCCGTCCTGATACGTCCCCACCACACGTGCTCGGACGCGGCCGTCCTTGGTCAGAGGCGTCGAGACGTCAGCGGTTCCCCGGTGGGTATCCCAACTGCCTGCGCCGAGAGACGCAGATGCCGAGAAATCACGGGTGGGCCGTTTGCGTACCAGATTGATGGCGGCCGAGGGATTGCCGGTGCCGGTCAGCAAGCCGGAGGCACCACGTACGACCTCGACACGATCGTAAAAGGCAGTGTCGAGAGAACCGATGCCGCTGCCATTGACAACATCACCAACGGCCGTTGGTATCCCGTCATACTGAATGTTGTTAATCAGGAAACCGCGGGAATAGAAGCTCGTCCGTTCGCTGTCGGACTGGTACGAGGTGACGCCTGCGGTGTTATCCAGCACGCTCTGTACCGAGTTCAATTGCTGGTCGTCCATGTGTTGACGCGTGATCACCGTGACCGCCTGCGGTGTCTCGTTCAACGCTAGCGGCAGGCGCATGGCCGCCGCCGTTTTTCCCGTCGTGTATGAACCGGTCCCCTCAGTCGCCTCGGGGCCCACATGGCCTGTGACGATCACGACCGGCAAGGTCAGCTTGTCCTTGGACGCGTGCTCCTTGGCATTGTCCTGGACCGGCGTCGGCTCGGCGGCGAAGGTGCTCTGCGCGCTGATGACCAAGGCGACGACCATGGCAGAACCCAGATTGTTGCGCGCCGCACACCCGAGTAATCCCTTGGGGCGGGCCCGCTGTGGACGGGCAGGGACTGTCCTGCACATACGTCCGAAAGGCCTTCCCTTGCACGATAGCCTGCGCATACAAATACGACTCATTAATGTTTAGACGTCGTATTAGAACCCGCGGCCTGTCAGGCTCGATGGCGAATTTAGGCCAGATGATTGTTCAAGTAGGCCAAACTTGGCGAACGGAGCGAGCTGCCTACGTCTTCTTCTCGTCACTCAGTCTTACGCGGAAGCCCGAACCTCCGCCGTCTGCCGGCCGCCGACGCATAAATCGCCACCGCAGGCATGGTCACGTAAGCACTGGTGCCCCTGGGTTCGCCTTGTCCGATCGTGAAGTGGCCCGACCAGCGCGCCGTCCTTTCGCGGACGCCTTGCAACCCAAACGATAGCGGTTTGTCAGTCGCTCCGGGGGCCACCCCCACGCCGTCGTCGCTTACTTCGATGTCGAGATGGTGCTCGCCAAACCGAATGTTGACGCAGACGGCGTTCGCATGCGCGTGCTTTCGAACATTACGGATGAGCTCCAGGACAATGGCGTTGAGATCATCTTCCGCTTCGGCCCGGATGGGTTTCTCCTCGCCGTCGACCGCGACGACGCCGTCGATGTCGGTGTCGGCGAGGCATTCGTTCAGCGCGGAGCGCAAGCGCATGACCAGCGATATCGAGGGTCTGGGAGTCGTGCGGAGGTCCACGACGCGCTGCCGTCCCTCCGCCATGGTCTGTTCAGCCACGCGCAGGGCCCGCTCGAGGTGATCACGAGCGGCGCCTTCCTTCATTGCGTTGGCCGCCACGCGCACGTAAAGCAGTACTCCATGCAGTCCTTGCAGCACCGTGTCATGCAACTCACGCGCAATGCGCTCGCGCTCCATGACCCGCGCGAGCAAGACCGTACCCAGAATCCGCACGCGCCAGGCGTAAAGCGCGTAGAGCAGGGCGATCACGATGGCCACGCAGAGCAGTGCAAACCACGTCGTTTGGTAAAAATAGGGCGCGATACGGAATGACACACGCGCGGGAATCGTGGACCAGACGCCGTCCTCATTGGCCGCGAGAACTTCGAAGGTATAACTGCCGGGCGAAAGATTCGTATACGTCGCCTCCCGCACGTTGCCCACATCTCGCGACGTTTCATCCAGGCGCGTGAGCCGGTAGCGGAATCGCGCACGTTCGGGAATGGAAAGAACCGGTGCCGTATAACGAAACTCAACACGTGTCGTGCCAGCGGCCAATGCCTCATCTGGCCCGAGGGTCCTGCCGTTGACCGCGAGGACCGTCGCGACCGGGGGGCGAGGGTTTTGCGTGAGGCGTGCCGGGTCGAGCTCCGCCGCACCCGTGTCGGACGCGACCCATAGACGATGGCCGGCACCAGGGATGAGCGAGGGGGCGGGTACCGCGTCCCGAAGACCCGGCCAGCCGTCACGCTCGTCGAAGTGCTGCACAGGCACGAGGTAGTGGGGGTCTGCCCACCATCGCTTCATGTCATCCGCCGCGACACGATAAAGTCCGTCGGACGCGTTGACCCACAGATCGCCATCGGCCTGTTCGACGATGCCTGTGCCCAGCCGCACCACATGGTCGTCGGCGAAGCGCAACGAGCGAACGGGTTTGCCCGGGGTGAAGAACTGCACACCATGGTCGCCTGTGATCCAGACGCCGTCGTGGCGCGGCCACAAGGCAATCACCTGTCCGACGGTGATGCCTGCAGTGCCCGTATAGACCGTCGCGCGTGTTCCATCATCCTCGATGGTCGCCACCGTGTTGTCGTCGTAACCAAGCCACAAGCCGTGATCGGCACGCGTGGCGATCGCACGGAGGTTCTTTTCTTTTCCCGGAAGGCCTGCGTCCGTGCCAAGGGGGACACCCGTTCCACCGGCCAGGCGGAAGGCCTGGCGGAAGGCCAGCCACACCGAGCCGTCGCGAGCCTGGGACAACGCGCGCACTTGTCTCGGCATATCCATGATGGCCGAGGGAAGCGGCTCGACCTTGATGTCGTGTCCGTCGATTCGCAGCAGGCCCCGGTCCGACGTCATCAAGACGTTGCCGTCCGGGGCCCTTGCGATGGCGTTTATCTGCTTCCCGGCTTGTGGCCATGCCTTGGCGACCGGCGCGAATTCGGTCAAGCCGCCTTGGGAAGCCACCCATAGGTGATCCTGGCCGTCTGTGGCGATGGCCGGCTTGTACGTGTCCTGAGGTAGATCGACAGGCTCGAAGCGGCCCCACCTGAACTGGTCGATGCCCTTGGGGGTCGCCACCCAGAGGGTGCCTTCGCGGTCCTTGAAGACTGCAAGCGCGGATGCACCGGTCAGCCCGTTCTTCTCGCTGTACGTCTCGACCACAGGCTGGCCTGTCGCCGGACCGCTTCCCGGCCAGATGATGCGCACCACGCCGGCATTCGCACCGCACCACATGGCACCCTCATCGTCGATGATCTCGTCGGTGAGTTGGTCTTCCGGGCGCCACACGCCACCCGCGCGACCGAGTTGCGCAGCACGGTAGTCGGCGACGGTCCGCAGTTCGAAGGCCGCGGCACCAGGTTCTTTCCGCAGCGCGCTCTTGTCGCGAAGAAGCCAGATGGACTGGTCGGGTGCAACGAAACCCTGTTGGATATATTCCCTGGGCTCGGGCTCTGTCTTTGGAAATCGCTCCCAGCTATTGCCCGTGAACCGATACAGCCCGTTGGTGCGCACGGCCCATAACGTACCGTCCGTGGTGCGAGCCAGGGATATGACCGTTCCCACGCCATCCGGCCTCGGAAACACCTGCGCTTTGCCGCCGGCAAGGCGGGTGATGTAACCACTCCGGTCACCTACCCACAAAGCGCCATCGGGCGTGGCAAGCAACGACATGATCTGGGGATGGGGCAGCAGGGGGCTGAGGCTGCCGTCGAAGGTGACGCCATCGAATTTGAACAGGCCCGTCGGTCCGCCAAGCCACAGGTAGCCCTCGCGGTCCTGCGTGATCGCCCAGACGCCGGCCGGCGCTCCTGCACTGGCAGGAAAGGCGCGGTGGATGAGTTGTCGGATCGGGCGGTAAGCGGGCGCCGGTGGCGCGTCGGCTAAGGCGGTCGATGCGTACACGAGCAAGAGCAGGCCGAAAGCGGCCAGCAGGTGCTTCATAACTCGACGCATCGGCGTTTCCCGGGACGGCCTCGAGCCATTGTGACCACCGCGCCGTGGAAGGTCCACCACCTACCGAAGGAAGCCACGCTTGAGTGCGATGGCCACGGCGTGCGTGCGATTGTTGGCCTGCAGTTTGCTCATCGCATGCGACAGGTGTTCCTTCACCGTTTCCGTTGAGAGGCCGAGGCGTTCTGCGATTTGCTTGTTTTCGAGCCCTGCCGCGATACCGCGCAAGACCGAGATTTCCCGTTCGGTGAGGGCGTTGTCGTCAGGGCGCTGAAGCATCCGCCAGCCATCGCTCGTCAACAGGTCCTGCGTCTCGGGATTGTCGCGCATGTACTCCGTCACAAAATCGCAGGCTGGCTCGACCAGGAGGCCCTGCAGCCGCGCCTGGGCCAAGGCCACCCGCATGAGCTGGATGCCAACCCCGTTTTCGATCAGGGCCTGGGAAATATCGACACGGAAGAAGCGCAACACACGCCCGTTCCGTTCATACCAGGCGCTCGCGCTCTGCCGGCCGAGTTCGGCGATGAAGCGTCCTTCGTCGGGTGCATCCCTGATGCCGATGTCCGCTGCCATGCATGCGCTGAAAGAAGAGCCGGGATCCCGGCGACCGCAAAAATCCTAGCGCGTGGTCTACGGGCCGGCTTGCACTTTTGGCGTCACGCCCGATCGTTCAATGCTCACGCGTGTACGGAATGACCGCTATGACACAGTCCTACTAGCAAAGCGGCTTTCGGCGCGTACCATGCGCGCCATCCCCCGTCTCTGGAATCCCCATGTCCTCACCCACAGAACGTGCAAGCGGTCCCCGCCGGGGCGTCCTGTTTGCCATGGCCCTTGCCGCAGGCCTCGCGGTGGCGTCCATCTATTACAACCAGCCCATGCTGGGCGTGATGACCAATACCTTCCACGATGCGCGCGTCAGTGGATGGATTCCCACCTTGACCCAACTCGGCTATGCCGCGGGCCTGCTATTCCTACTTCCGCTAGGTGACATGCTCGAGCGCCGGAAGCTCATCGTCGTTCAGTTCGGTGTACTCGCCCTTGCCCTCGTGGTCATGGCCATCGCCCCTGGCGTGTCGGTGCTCGCCCTGGCATCGGTCCTCGTGGGCGCCGCGGCCACGGTCGCCCAGCAGATCGTGCCGTTTGCGGCCATCCTCTCCGCGCCAGAAAAGCGGGGTGCGGCCATCGGCACGGTGATGAGCGGGCTCCTCACCGGCATCCTCCTCAGCCGCACGCTCGCCGGCATTGTCTCGAGCATGGCCGGATGGCGGGCGATGTACTGGCTGGCTGTGCCACTGGCCCTGCTGGGCGCTGCGCTCATGGCGCGCAGCCTGCCGGCACATCACCCGGCAAAAAAGCTCCGCTACGGCGACCTGCTGGGCTCACTCATCCATCTTTGGCGTGGTGAGCCGGTGCTGCGCCGCGCAGCGATCACGCAGGCGCTGCTGTTTGCTTCGTTCTCGGCGTTCTGGACGACCCTCGCGCTCCGCCTGGCCGAACCGCCGCTCAACCTTGGCGCGGCGTCCGCAGGCCTGTTCGGCATCGTCGGTGCCGTAGGCGTTGCGATGGCGCCGGTGGCGGGCCGCGTAGCCGATCGTCGCGGCCCGGCACCGGTCATCGCCCTGGGGGCGGCGGCAACCATGGTGGCCTGGCTCGTCTTCGGGTTATGGCCGGGCCTGATCGGTCTCATCGTTGGCGTCGTGGTGCTCGACTTCGGCGTGCAGATTGCGCTGGTGTCCAACCAACATCTGATTTATGGCCTGCACCCGGAGTACAAGAGCCGGCTCAACACGCTCTTCATGACCACGATGTTCGTGGGTGGCGCGCTCGGATCGATGGCGGCAGCCACGGCGTTTGTCCATGGTGGCTGGCGGGGCGTCTGCATCCTCGGTGGCGTGCTACCTGTGGGTGCATTGCTCCTCAGCCTTATCCGGCGGCGCGCCTCGCCGTCTCAGCAGGCGCACTGAGACGGCGGGCGTCGCCCGGTCAGCCGCGTGATGCAGCCGCCGCGGCCTGCGTGATGGCCTCGATGACTTCATCGGCGTGCGAGATGAGCGACATATGGCTCGACGGCACCTCCGTTACCGTGGAACCCATGAGCTTCGCGGCGTCGCGCTGCAGCTCCGGTGAGACTGCGCGGTCACTTGTCGAGACGATGAACCAGGACGGGCGCGTACGCCAGGCGGTCTTCGTGAGCGCGTCGGCGAACGTACCCTTGGCGAGCGGACCCTGCGTGACCGAAAGAAGGCGGGCTGTCTCGGATGGCAGATCCTGCGCGACGTCATCGATGAAGGCCTGCTCGGAGAGATAGACAAAACCGTTGCCATCGTCGCGGATGCCACCGAGCGCCGGCGGAGCAGGGTACTTGCCGACGAGTTCACCGGTCGTCTGGCCCGTTTCGCCGGAGAAAGCCGAGACATAGACCAGCGATTTGACCTTCGGGTCCTCACCGGCCTCGGTGACGATGAACCCCGCCCAGCTGTGACCGACGAGGACAACCGGGCCCTCGACAAAATCGATGACGCGCTTGGTTGCAGCCACGTCGTCGGCGAGCGACGTAAGCGGGTTTTGCACGGCGACGACCTTCAGGCCCTTCGACAGGAGCTTGGGAATGACGGCGCTCCAGCTCGAGCCATCGGCCCAGGCACCGTGGACGAGGACAATGGTGGGCGAGGCAGTTGACGTGGTGCTCATGGCAGGTCCTTTCGATGGCGAAGAATGATGTCCGGGGACAAAACACACGCCAAGCTAGGACAACTACCTGCGCGGAGCTTGCAGGAAGATGAGGCGGACAATCGTTCTACGCGTTCACCTCATGCCTCATCAATGAGCGGTCCAATCGTGCTATTTCCGCCTTTCCGTCATCGCTACGCTGCACCCTTCCCCTGGCTGCGGTCGACGCGCAATGAAACACCACACCATCAAGGCCAACGGCATCCGCCAGCATTTCATCGAAGCAGGTGAGGGGGCGCCGGTCGTCCTGCTCCATGGATTTCCCGAAACCTCTTACGCCTGGCGTCACCAGATTCCGGTACTGTCCGAGAAGTACCGCGTCATCGCGCCGGATCTCCGCGGCTACGGCAAGACCGACAAGCCGGCCACGGGCTACGACAAGCGCAACATGGCGAAGGATCTCGTCGCGCTGCTCGATCACCTCGGCATCGACCGTATCGCGCTCGTGGGTCATGACCGTGGCGCGCGTGTCGCGACGCGTTTTGCCAAGGACCACCCGGAGCGCCTCGACCGGCTGGTGGTGATGGACAACGTGCCTACGCGCATCGTTGCCCAATCGATGAATGCAAAGGTCGCCAAGGCATACTGGTTCTTCGCGTTCCACCAGGTGCTCGATTTGCCAGAGGCGCTTATTTCTGGCCGTGAGGATGTCTGGTTGCGCCATTTCTTCACCGACTGGTGCTATGACCCGCATACGATCGAAGGCGCCGATTTCGAGGCCTACGTGTCGGCATACCGCGAACCGGGTGCCGTTCGCGGGGCCATGGCCGACTACCGCGCGGCGCCCGAGGATGTCCTCCAGGACGAACAGGACGCCGATACGCTCATCGCATGCCCAACGATGTCCATCTGGGGTGCCGATTTCGAAGCCGTCGGCGGTACCTTCGACATGGCGGCGGTCTGGCGCGGGATGGCGACGCACCTTCGTGCCGAGCCCATTGCCCAGTGCGGCCATCTTCCCCAGGAGGAGCAGCCGGAAATCGTCAACTCCCTGCTGCTCGATTTCCTCAGCGGCTGGAACGGGGGTGTGGCATGAAGCGGCTGGCGTTGTTGCTCGCGCTCCTCGTTACAACGGGTGCTGCCCTGGCCGCCGATGTGCGCGTCGGTCCGCAGGGCCCTGGGTTTTACCGCCTCCGCATGGGCGCGGACGAGGTCACCGCGCTGCTCGACGGCACGCATCCGTTTCTCGCCGATGAGCTGCTCACTCATATCGACCGTACAAAGGTGGACAGTCTCCTCAAAGCGGACTACCTCGCATCCCCCGTGCAGGGATCGATCAACGCCTTCCTGGTCAAGACGCCCGACCGGCTGGTCCTTATCGACACAGGCGCAGGCCCCCTCTACGCAGGGGATGGCGGATTCCTGCCCACGGCGCTGCTTGCGGCGGGCTACCGCCCCGAGGATGTCACCGACGTCCTCCTGACGCATCTGCACCGCGATCATGTCGGTGGTCTCATCCGCAACGGCACCATGCTGTTTCCCAACGCGATCGTCCACATCAACAAGGCGGACGCCGACTTCTGGCTCAACGCGGCAAATGAAAGCAAGGTTCCGAAGATCCTCCTGCCCATGTTTTCAGGTGCCATGGATTCCCTGGCGCCTTACCAGAAGGCCGGGCATGTCGTGACGTTCGCGGGGGAAACCGACGTATTGCCCGGCTTCCATGCCATCCCGGCGCCGGGGCACACGCCAGGGCACACGTGGTACCTGATCACGAGCGGGCATGAGCATCTGCTGGCCTGGGGTGACACAGTCCACGTGGCTACCGTGCAGCTTGCCGACCCGAACGCCTCGATCCGTTACGACTACGACGAGGAGCAAGCGGCGGTATCGAGAAAGCGTGCGCTCGAGGACGCGGTGGCCAAGGGGTATTGGATCGCCGCGGCGCATGTGTCTTTCCCCGGCCTTGGGCACATCCGGCGCACGGGGGCGGGTTACCAGTGGGTACCCGTCAACTACACGAGAACACCCTGATTCAGCCGAGATAACCCCGGGCGAGCGCAATGGACAGCGCATGCGCCCGGTTGCTCGCACGGAGTTTGGCCATGACGCGGGAGAGGTGTTCCTTGACCGTGTCGGCAGCAATGCCGAGGTGCTTGGCAATTTGCTTGTTCTCCAGTCCGGCCGCCACACCACGCAAGACGGAGAGCTCCCGCTCCGTGAGCGGCTCATCGCCACGGTGTTCGGAAAGGCGTTTAGCGACCTCCGCCGAGACGCGGTGCTGCCCCGCATGGACGGCGCGAACGGCCCCTACAAGGTCGTTGGCGAGCGAGGTCTTGAGAAGGTAGCCCTGGGCGCCGGCCGCAAGGGTCCGCCTCGCGGCCGCATCTCCGCCGTAGGTCGTGAGCACAATCACGCGGGCCGTCGGTTCGATCTTCCGCATGGCGCCAACCATCGCATCGCCGTCCATGTCCGGCAGCTTGAGATCGACGACGGCAACATCCGGCCGCATGGCTCGGAAAGCCTCGATGCCCTCGGCCCCGGTCCCCGCCTGTCCGACGATGAGCACGTCCGGTTCGGCGGCCAGCATGGCCACCACACCCGCGCGAAAGAGGGGGTGGTCATCGACGACGATGACGCGGATGGCCTGTGATGTCATGGTTGTGCCGAGATGGTCTGGCGATCGGGATACAACATGTGGGCGCCGCGTGGCTTGACGCCCTGCGTGGTCAGAATCTATCGCCGCATCGAGTCGCCGATGTCTCCCGGCGCACACGAGTGCCGTCAAAACGCGTAGGAAATCATGACCCGGTTATACGAGAAGGGGCGGTTGCCTGGATTGAGGTTGTTTGCTCCGCCCACGGAGCGTTCCCACCGGTTGCGCAACTGCAGGCCGTTCAAGGGGCCGGTGAACCGGTAGACGAGATCGAGGTACACATCGTGGCTGTTACCTCGGTACAGGGTTCGGTATTGGGTGTAGGCGGTCACCACCTGGAGTCGGTCGCCAAGCAGCATCTGGGTGATCCGTGCCTTCCACGCATGGCCCGGCCCCTGCTCGACGAGGCCTCGCAGCATCGACGTCGTATAGAGGGGGTCCGTGGCGTAGCTGGCGGTAAACGGCGAGATAAGCGTGCCACTGCCGACGGTATCGCCACTTTGGCGGACCACACGGTTCCACGACACATCGAAACGGGTATGGCCGACGTGCGCGCCAGCGTCGATGCCGGGTATTTCACTTCGCACCCGCCGCCCGGCCACGCCGAGGATCTTCGTGCCCGTCTCCACGAGCGTGTTGTCGCCCGTCGTCCACCCTTCGACAAGCTGTGCGGAGACGAACGGATGCACGATCCCGACAGCGGGGAAGGTTACTGTGCCGTCCGTGTAGGCCATCCGGGCAAAATGCAGGAAGTCATAGAGCCATGTCTGCCCGGAAAACATCCCGTGCCGGTACGTGGAGCCGGCGAGCCAGGTGCCGCTATAGGCCTTGGCGTCGGGCGGCAACGCGCCGTTGCCGCCATACACAGGGTCGCCGTCAAAGTGCGTTGGGTAATAGAGATTGTCGGAAAAGAACCGGTCGGACGTGCGGCTCTTCCACTGGAAGGTTCGTGCCACGACGAACGACCAGTCCCTGCCTGCGTCGAACCGGGCGCTCAACGCGCGATAGGCAGCCGGAAGCACGCGCGAATCGCTCATCCCGAGCCAGGGCGTGTCGAGGTACTGGTCGCCTGCGCGCAGCGTCCAGCCTGAGGCGCGGTACTGGACGTACGCCTGGCTTATGGCGTCCAGCGAATTCTCGCGACCCATCAGCGTCACGTCGATTCGGTTGGCGGGTGTATTGCGCGTGCCCAAAGCATTCGCATAGACCAGGGAAACACCGGCTGAGAAGCCCTGCACCTCGCCGCTCCGCGCATTGACGAGCAGGGCGCTGGCGAGCGCGGACGCATCGGGCATGTTGGGCGAGTCGTACATGCGGTGGTAGTCGTACAAGCGCAGCGATCCATCGACATGCCCATCGGAGAAGATGCCGTCCGCCATGCCAACGCCTGGCAACGCCGACAGGACGATGCCGACGCAGAGCACGCGACGACGACCGAGTGCATGAAGGCGGTGATGTGAACAGGAGGGGCGTCGAAGATGCATGGGCTGCGGCGCGCTGGGCGCCACAGTATGGGGAAGGGCAAGCGACAGCGATTGGCCTCACGTGCGATGGGTAAGGTCACATTCCTGCCAAAACGTTTCGTCCTAAGAACGTGCCCCCCCATACAGGGGGTCAACCGTCCTGGGTCGACGGATAGCATCCGATGGGTCTTCGAACTGTGGAGATGGTGGCTCCATGCGAATCGATAACTCATCGCCATCGGGCTCATCGGGCGACGACCCGTCGCCGGTCCGGGCCGTGCAACAACTGCTGGATCATGCGTTGCGTCAGATAACGGATGTAGACAAGGTGGATCGCGTCGCCTGTGCGCGTTATCTCGCGCAAGCGTTGCAGATCCACCACGAGCGCATCAGCGCCCATGCGCCACGTCCACACAGTGGGCTGGCCCCATGGCAAATCCGCACCGTCAAGGAAATCGCGCTCGCGCGACTCGACCTGGGCCTTGCGATCAGTGACCTCGCCGCAGCGTGCCGGCTGTCGCGCAGTTATTTCAGCCGCGCGTTCAAGGTCACCTTCGGCGAAAGCCCGCATCGCTGGCGCCACGGCAAGCGCATCGAGGAAGCCTGCCTGCAGCTCTGCAGCACGGGCAGAAGCCTTGCTGACATTGCCATGGCGTGCGGATTCAACGATCAGGCGCACTTTACTCGGTCATTCAAGGCCGCTATCGGTATGACGCCTCACTCGTACCGCAAGTCCCGAAGTGCGGGGAATGTGCGCGACTGATATCGCCAACGACGACCGGGCAGGAGGTGCCCCCAGCCCAGGGCAGGGGGCACATTTCCCATCATGGGATGTTTTCAATCTTGAGGACAGCCGCGGTGGCGGTGCGGGTGGCATCGCACGCTGCTGCATCCTCGATGAGGTTGATCCCGTACGTCGGAAACACGGTCTTTAGCATTGGCAACCAACCGGTTTCCGTGAGGCGATCGGGAAAACAGGCCTGCAGTACCTCCACTGCAATCGCTGCCGCGGTGGACGCACCTGGCGATGCCCCGAGCAGGGCCACCAGTGACTTGTCCGCAGCGACGACGAGTTCGGTGCCGAAAACCAGCGTGCCACCGTGGTCACCCTCATCGGGCTTGATGATCTGTACACGCTGCCCAGCGACTGCTTCCTGCCACTGAGAACGGTGCGCTGTCGGGTAGAAGTCCTGAAGCAACTGGAACTGGTGATGCGAACTTTGCAGAACCTGTCCTATCAGGTACTCCTCCAGCTCAGCGTTCTCCTTTGCCACGGACAGTAGCGGAAGGATGTTGCTGGCCGTGACGGACTCAAACAGGTCCGCGTGCAAACCATGCTTCAGGAACTTCGTCGAGAACCCCGCATAGGGACCAAAGAGCAGCGACGTCTTGTCATCGATGACGCGCGTATCGAGGTGGGGCACCGACATCGGAGGAGACCCGGAAGACGCCTTGCCGTAGACCTTGGCGTGGTGTTGCGTGGTGACGTCATCGACGTCGCATTTCAACCAGATGCCGCTGACCGGAAAACCCCCATAGCCTTTCGCCTCGGGAATGCCCGACTTTTGAAGAAGCGTAATAGCAGCACCACCGGCACCGATGAAGACGAAGCGCGTCGATACCGCCCGCGTCACGCCGGAGACGGTATCCGTGAAGGTCACGGTCCACCGGGAATCGTCGGATCGCTCCAGTGCGATGACCTCGGCGTTGTACCGAACTTCGATGCCCTCGCCCTGCAGGTGCCCGACGAGAAGGCGGGTCAGCGCGCCATAGTCGACATCCGTCCCCGTTACCAGGCGCGTTGCAGCGACATGCTGCGCCGGGTTGCGTCCCTTCATGACAAGCGGTGCCCATTCGGCAATCTTGGCATGATCCTCGCTGTACTCCATGCCCCTGTAGCAGTGGTGGGCACTCATGGCGGCGTGGCGTGCCTTGAGGAAAGCGACGTTCTCCTCGCCCCAGACAAAGCTCATGTGCGGACACGGATGGAGGAAGGCCCGTGGATCGGGGATGGCACCCTTCTCAACGAGGTAAGCCCAGAGCTGGCGCGATATGTCGAACTCCGTGTTGACCTTCAACGCCTCCGAGATATCGACGCTTCCGTCCGGTCGCTGCGGTGTGTAATTCAGTTCGCAGTTTGCTGCATGGCCCGTGCCCGCGTTATTCCAGGCCATGGAGCTTTCCAGCGCGCAATCGTGGAGTCGCTCGACGACCATCATCTTCAGACCGGGCTCGAGCGTATGCAGCAAGGTGCCGGTGGTGGCGCTCATGATGCCAGCGCCGATGAGAAGGACGTCGACGTCCGGCTCGCTTCGTGAACTCATGCCTCGTCTCCCTTCGTTTTGAAGTGCAGGGTTGCGCCTGGGTCATACACAACGTAAGCGCGTCGCCACGGCTGGTCGCCTATCAGTCGCCAGCGGTGTCCGGTGCCGCTGTCATCCTGGGCTATCAGCACGTCGCCGGGATAAATCGTGAAGGTCGCACCGGACTTGACCTCGAACTCCACGGTGCCGGTGAGAGTCAGCACGAATTGGGGTTGCGGATCCTGATGCCATTCGAACGACCCACCAGTGGTCGTTTCCTGAAACGACAGCTCATTGACAGCGATGGGCAGACCGGAAGCGCGACCATGTCGTCCGGCGCCTATCTCGAGCTCGCCCTCCTCAAAGAGCGAGTTGCCGTCGCCAGCCGTCCACATTCGTATGCAGCGAATCATTGCTTTGTTCTCCTCATGCGCCAGCCAAGCCGTGCCCGACCATCTCGATGGGGCGAATCGTTTTGTCGAAAAGTGCTTCATCCACGAGACCCGACGCGAGGGCGGCCTCCTTCAGGGTCGTTCCGTCGGCGATCGCTTTCTCGGCGATGTGGGCGGCGTTCTGATAGCCGATGACGGGAGAGAGCGCGGTGACAAGCATCACGCTGCCCTCGACGTATTGGCCGATTTTCCCGGGAACGATCTGCGTACCCTCCACCGAGAACTCGCGGAAACGGTCGCAGCCGTCCGCGAGGATTCGTATGGAATGAAGCACGTTGTTGATGATGACCGGCCGCATCGCGTTGAGCTCGAAGTTGCCCTGGCTACCGGCGACGGCAACGGCGCTGTCGTTGCCAAGCACCTGTATGGCGATCATGACCATGGCCTCGCACTGGGTCGGATTCACCTTTCCCGGCATGATCGACGATCCTGGCTCGTTGGCCGGAAGCGTCAGTTCACCGAGTCCACAGCGTGGCCCGGATGCCAGCCAGCGCATGTCGTTGGCTATCTTCATGAGCGCAACGGCAAGCCCACGCAACCCAGCCGATGCCCTGACCATCGCGTCGAGTGAGCCCTGTGCCGCAAATTTGTTGGGCGCCGTCACGAAAGGCTTTCCAGTGAGCTCCGCAATTCTCGACGCCACGTCCGTCGAAAATCCCTTAGGTGCATTCAGGCCCGTACCCACGGCCGTGCCCCCGACAGCGAGTTCGTAGAGTCCGGCCCGAGTTGCTTTGACATCCTCGAGGCATGCACGCAACTGGCCGGCCCAGCCATGCCATTCCTGACCGACGGTCAGCGGTACGGCGTCTTCAAGGTGGGTTCGCCCAATCTTGACGACGGTCATCCATTCGTCAGCTTTGCGCTCGATGACCCCGATGAGCCGAGAAACCGCGGGTATGAGCTGATCATCTATGGCAAGGACGGTCGCGACATGCATCGCCGTCGGAAAAGTGTCATTCGAAGACTGTCCCATGTTGACGTCGTCGTTGGGACCTACGGGGTGCTGGCTGCCGAGAGTTCCACCCAGCAGTTGGATGGCACGGTTGGACAGAACCTCGTTGACGTTCATGTTCGACTGCGTGCCCGAACCGGTCTGCCAGACATACAGTGGGAAATGCATATCCAGCTCGCCCGCGATGGCCTCGTCAGCCGCTTGCACGATAGCGTCGCGCTTCCATTCCGGCAGGCGGCCGGCCGCGGCGTTGACCAGGGCGCAGGCCTTTTTCACAAAGCCATACGCGTGATACACCTGCGCCGGCATCTTGTCGGTGCCGATATTGAAGTGGTGCAGCGAGCGTTCGGTCTGAGCGCCCCAGTAGCGGTCCGCCTGTACGCTGACCGTACCCATGCTGTCGAATTCTTCTCGCGTTCCTGTGGCATGGATGCCAATAGGGATGGAACGCAGTGTGGGGGTATCGCTCACATGCATGTCCTCTTTGGTTCTCGGGGAGGATGGTCCGTGCAACGGACGCTGCGAGTGATGATTTATAACGACGTCTGTGGGGCGTCGCCTTGCAAGAAGGTGATTTTCGGCAGGTGACAAATGATCTATAAATTCAGCGCGTCATCCATGATGCCCGTCGGGCATCTGTAGAATCGTGGTATCCGCATTCGACTCGCAGCGGACATCAACGAAAGCCAGAGCAGGGATGAGACATTGGAACTCTCGCCACAAGACAAAGAACTTCTCCGCAGAGTCGATGAAGTCCTCCACTACATGTGGGATCCCATCGGCGTAGCGGGCTCCCGCAAGCCAGGGACGAGTATCAAAGCTATGTCTCAGCGGTATTCCGGCTTCTCAAGAGCACGGCCGACGGAAAGGATGTCGCCGATTATTTGCTTTGGTTGAGCACGGAGCAGATGGGGATGGGGCCTAACCCTAGTCGCGATGCCGAGGTGGTTGACGTGCTCTTGGCGTGGCGCGATTACCTTGTTGGGTGAGTTCGAAAGGTGCGCTTGCGACCCGAGCGGATATCTCGATGATGCCGCCGAGGGAGGGCGATTAGGGTTGGGTATCGCGGGGGATAGGAATCGCCCCACCGGCTTGTGTGGATGATCTCTCGCTCAAGTCGCGGCATTTGATCGACTGCGCCGACGTGCTGTCGCGCTTGTGCGCGGGGCGTGTCGCGGCCCGCGTGTCCTCAGCCTACCACCTAGCTCTGGTTGGGTATGGCGGGCTGGTGGGCGGAACCCGATGGGCAACCGAGCGAACTTCGCTTAATAAAAACAAATACGAACCCGAGCCCGGCCCGGATGCCGAGGTGCCTCCATTCCCGCCGGCACCATCCCTCAGTGCTGCCGATCGTTTGCGTGCCGAAGGGAAAACCAGTCCGCTGGCCAAGCTCTCTCAGACCCCTGACGTCTGAATGATCCAGCGGAGAACGATCATAAAGGGGCCCTTGAGAGCCCTTATTTAAGGTATGATAAGAGCTCCCTTAGAAGGGAGACTTCCCGTGAAGCAACTCAGCGATTTCATCGGCAAGCGTCGGGTCAAAACCCCCTCCATGGACATTTTCCCGATGGAGGTGGGTCGGCGGCTGCGCCTCCAGCGCATTGCCTTCAGGTGGCGCCAGTCGGATCTGGCCCTGCGTGCCGGTGTCTCGGTGCAAACGATCAAGACGGTCGAGAAAGGGGAGGCCATCTCTTCCTGGAACCTCCTGCGCATCCTCCTTGCCCTGAACCAGGGATCCGATTTCTTGAAGATGCTGGAGGCGCCGAACTTCCCCAGCTTGAAAGCCCACGAGCACTACCTCCAACTCACCAGCGTCAAGGGTCCGAGCCTCCTGGGTCGGCGCGTGCGCACGAAAGCAGTGACCGCGACCCAGACCCCGGAGAAGAAGGCATGACGATCCCCACCGCCTGGCTCAATGCGCCGATCCACCAGGTGGACGTTTGGACTGAGCATCTGGGTCCAGCCATCCTGGTGGGCCGCCTCAATTATGAACGTGCCACCGGGGTGGCCTACTTCGAGTGGAGCGACGAGGCCCAAGCGCATCATCTGGACCTTTCACCGTTGCGCCTGCCATTGGAGGCGGGGGTGTGGGCCAGCAACCGAGAACGCGAGCTGCCGGAGGAATATCGTGGGCTGCCCGGTTTCCTCAACGACGCGTTGCCCGATGGTTGGGGCCTGTATTTGATGGACAAGGCTTTGGCACGTGCGGGCATTCCGCCGGAGCAGATCACGCCTGCCACGCGCCTGGCGTTTCTGGGGGACCGCGCGTGGGGTTCGCTTTCCTTCCACCCCGTGATCGGGGAGGACATCGGCGAGCTCATGTCCCTCGATGCGCTGGGACGGGAAATGGAAGCCTCGATCGAAGGGCACCTGGAAGCGGTGTCGGATGAACTTCTGCAGGCCGGCAGTTCCCCTCAGGGGGCGCGGCCCAAGGTCATGGTCGATTGCGACGGACACTTTCGCCACGCCAAGGTGACGCGGGGCTTGCCCGCCGAAGGGTTCCGTTCGTGGATCATCAAGTTTGCTGGCCGCGATGAACCCGAAGATGGACCCCTCTTGGAACTGGCTTACATGACCACCGCCCGCAACGCGGGATTGCGGGTTATGGACAGCAGGATCCTGACGATCCGGGGCAAGCATGCGTTTGCCACCGAGCGTTTCGATCGCTCCCCCGCGGGTCGCGTGTTCACCCACACGCTGGGCGGCCTCATGCACTTCTCTCACCGTCGCATCGGTTTGGACTACGGGATCTTGGCGCAGGTCATGGATGAGTTGCAGGTGCCCCAAGGGGCTTATCGGGAGGCTTACGCCCGCGCCGTGTTCAATGCGGCGATGAGCGTGCGCGATGATCACTCGAAAAACTTTGCCTTCATCAAGGGGCAGAACAATCAGTGGGACATTTCCCCCGCGTATGACCTGACCTACATGACCGGTCCGGGTGGCTATCACACAATGACCTTTGCCGAAGGCGACACGCAGGATCCGACGCAGCAGGATCTGTTGAACCTGGCGCCTCACTACCATCTGTCCGAGGCGCAGGCGCGACCGATCATTCAAGCCATGGCCGAGGCGGCGCGACAGGTGGTGCCCATGGCCCGCGAGATGGGTGTGAGCAAAGCCACCCTGGATCCGATCGCGGACCGGCTGGGGGCCATCAACGCATCGATGCGCCGCGCATGAGCCGGAGCAGGGGGAGGTAAAGGGCACGGCCCACGACACCTACACCTGCGTCGAAGCCCAACACATCAACGGCAACCCGATCAACGCGCTGCGCATGACGTGTGGATAGTGGCGACTGTTGCAGGAGACCTATGGCATGGGCGAGCTGCTGATGCCCTGCTGTAAGGGCGCCGCGGTGCCAAAGGTCAGCCCCAACGGCCTTCAACACTTTGCCCACGCCTCCGGTGTGTGCAGTGAGTCCGAAGAGAGCCAGCTCCCGGAATTACCGGACCCAGTGGGGCAGGTGATTGACCCGCGAACGTGACAACTGGGAAGCCGGCCTACAAGCCGCTGAGACCCGCGTGCAAGGCAAGACACCAAGCAATGGCAGCCCAACTAGAACACGAAGTTGCACGCCAATCGGGTCAAATAACTGCTTTGGAAAAGGCGCTCTCAGAGGCGTACGCTGCGGCACCAAAAAAAGAGCCTCACGACCGACGCCTAGGGCGCCCAATACTGGCATAGGTATGAAACCCTCGGCACGCCCCAAGGACAAATAACCCAGCGTCGAACGATGACCAGATAGAGTGCGCGCGAGGACGTCCTAAAGGCATGGACATTATTAAGCCTGTGAGGACATTTTTAAGCAGGTCCCGACAAGCTGACAACAACAACGGTGCGACGCATCCGGGTAAGGAAGTGCAAAGTGCGCATAATGTATATTATGTCCAATTCAAACGGCGCCTTCGCAGGATGTTGAAGGCCCTCGGGAAAGCCTTTGCAGTCCCGCGTCAAGGAGTCAGACATGCCGCGCAGGCAGTGGCAGCTTGAAGATGGCGCGCTGGTCCACCCCACTGGCCGGCGCATCCCGCTAGACGATATCGAAGATTGGTTCCGCGCCGCCTGGGGCGGAAACCAGTCGATCCAGACGGATCGATGGCGAGGCTGGCGGATCGTACAACAGTACCTTGTCCCGCCAGGACGAAGCATCAGGGACGGCATCCACATCAACTGTCTGCGCGCACTTGCCAACCACCTCGGCGTAGATGGAAAACGAAGCTGAAAAGCAGGTTTGGCGGGAGAAGGCTCAGGCATGAAAAAAGCCCCGGTCGGTGACGATCGGGGCTTCTCCGTTGGAGAGGTTGAGAGCGTATCCGCAGGGGTTTCACCCCTACAACCCCGAGGCCTCCACGCCCGTGGCGCTAGGGCCATCGCCAACGCACCGAACCCGGCCGGGCCAAGGCTCAATCACATGGTCACTGGTGCGATACACAACCCCTGCGACACACCGCGCACGCCCAGCAACGATAGCCCTGAACGCTGACACCTCATTCGGCGTCATATAGAAACGACGCGAAACAGACACCGAAGGCGGCGCATCTACGTGAGAAGCCTCCAAATTCTCCGGTCGAACTGCACGCATGTAGATGTACCGATAAATCGGCAGCGACGCCAAAACAAGCAATCCCGCAATAACGTAGTAGCCGCTCGGCCGCATAAGGCTCCCTCCTGACGACGAAGGGTAGCGTACCTTCCAGCAATTTAGCGATCTGACCCGATAGCAGACACGGTAGTCAGCTCAGGCGGCACGTACGCGACATTCGTGGGCCGATCGCCCCACTTCGCTTTCTCAGAAGCCTTGGCGGCGTCGTGTGACGGCTCGCTGACGCTCGGCGTCACAGACGCCGCCACGGACGACGACGAACGCATATCAGCCGCGATCGTCCCCGGCATGTCTACCGGCCAACGCGTGGCGACGATCACCTGCTTTTCCCAAGAAATCTTTACACCGTAAGGCTTGACCTCCACAGCAACACCCATCGATCGCAGCTCGTCAAACGTCATGCGTTCGAGCACATGCGACTGGTCCTCGCGCCACTCGATGATGCCGACAGCACCCCTACTCCCCTCAATCACTGCAGCAACACGAGGACGAGCCTGCTGACTCATTTCGAACACGTACGCGACCTCGGCAGGCATCCCCTTCGTATCGAACGATCCATGCTGACCCGTGGGCAGCATGGCGCTCTTGACAGATGCCGGAGCATCCGGAGCCACGACCGCAGGCGTCGCAGCCTGCGTGGTAGCCATGTGAGCAGGCGGCGGGCTTTTGACGAGCTTGACGTCACCGTGCACGAACTTCCAGAGCACCGGCACCGCAAAGAACAACGCAACGCCGGCAACGAGCAACGGTCGCGCGAGCTTCGACCACACCGACTTGCCACCACCATCGTACACATCGACATTGTTCGCGCCCGCCGCGTAACCGCTGTACAGCGGAAAAATCGAAGCATCGTACTTGAAGGTATCGCCACCAACGCGTTCGTATTTATCCGGCGCAATCGTCACGAAATAGCGAACGCGATAGCGGTTTTTGAAGCCAACCGCAGTGAGCTTTTGGAACTGATTCTTGCGTTCGATTCGCGCCCGAATCACCGCATGAAGTCGTTTGTAGGCTTGGGTCATGATGACGCCATCCATGCCGTTCTGACCGTGCAAAGCAAAGAATTGCTCCACCGGCTCCGGCAGCGGCGCACGACCCGTAACGTAAAACTCGTGAACCTCATCGATGACAAACAACGCGTTTTGCAGATGAGTCGGAATGCTCCACGCATCGCTACCCGGCTCGCCATCATTCGCAGCAGGACGAACAGCTTGGAACGTCTCTACGACCTTGCCCGTAGGAACGCAAATCAACTTATCTCGAACCGTTTGGACGTCCATCTTCAAGTGAGCCGCGATCTTGTCATGGTCCAAACCATTGAGACGCGCGTACACCGTTCGCCCCTTCTTGAGCGCAGGGAGGATATGGGACTTCACCGCGTCATAGCTTTTGCCCGAGCGCGGCACACCTTCATTGAAAACGAGCATACGTCACCACTGGAAAAGGGTTAGAAGCTTCCGAAGAAGACGAAACGCGTAGCCGGCGCCGATTACCGTCATGCCCTCCGCCACCTTGAACATATTGAGGAACCATCCGACATCGGGGCCGGCGTGCGACAACAACGCGCCCAGGCTGTATTGCTTGACGAAATCGGGAACAGGAATGGCCGCAACGGCAGCGGCGAAGACACCGAGCACCGCGCTCACGAACCAGACCACCGCATCTTTCACGAGCGCGACGATGGACGAACCGAACGACGAGAACGCACCCGAGGCCCAGCTCGTAATCTTCGTCACGAAACCCGGCTTGCCACCGCTGCTACCGCCGCCGTTTCCACCCGAGCCACCGTTACCGCCCCCACTACCGTTACCGATGCATACCAGCTCCCCGGTGGGCTTCGTTGTGCACGAATACCCGTTCCCGTTGTTCGTTCCAGTACAAACGCGCTCGCCGTTCGATTCGGTATGACACTCATACCCACTGCCGTTACTGGTGCCCGTACACACCTGTTCGCCGTGCTCGTCGAGGTGACACTCAACACCCGGTGGCGTCCCCGTGGAATTGGACTGCGCATGCGCCCGGCCAGGAGCAACGAGCAAAGCGAGGACGAGGACGACGAGGCTAGTAAATAGCGATACGGAACGCATGGAACACCGCCAGAGATAGAACGATCCACCCCGCCAGCTCAAAGAACCGAGCAAACGACCCGTCGCACAAAAAACCGAAGCGCAGCTCAGGCGTGTACTTCGACGCCGGCACCGTCCAGACCGGACACGAGCCCGTCGCTTCCACCTTGAAAAAGCCACTCGCCGCAGACAGCAAAGGCGAGGACGACACCTGCGTTTTGTAATCGTTGAAGGCGTCCGCGACCGTCTTGCCGCTCGACGTGTAGAAAGCACCAGGAACACCGGCTGCATCACCCGCCGTACACGCATCGCCGGCCGTGCACTTATCCTCACTGTCGTCGCCACCGCTCCCGCTGCCGTTACCGCCACCGGTGCCGCCCGTACCATCACTGCCGCCCGTGCTCCCGCCTCCGGTGCTGCCACCGCCCGTGCTGCCGCCACCGGTCGAGCCACCGCCGGTAGATCCACCACCCGTGCTGCCACCGCCCGTGCTGCCCCCTCCGGTCGACCCGCCGCCCGTAGATCCGCCTCCGGTCGAGCCACCGCCGCTATCCCCTCCCCGGTGCTTCCGCCCCCGTGCTGCCCCCGGTAGAGCCTCCGCCAGTGCTGCCGCCCGTATTGCCGCCCGAACCGCCAGTGTTCGGTGCAGGACCATGCACACACGTCCTACCGGACTCGTCGCAGTAGGTGCCGCCCTTACTCGGGTCTTGCGGATCGTCCGGCGTGTAGCCGCCCCCAGGCGGCGCAGGAGCCCCGCTCCATGGCGGGGAACCGGACGTACATTGTTGGCCCGTCTTGTACGTGCCAAACGTGGGATTCGTACCACCAATTTCGATGGTCGTTTTTTGCTCGCAGCTATCGCGGCAGTACACAGCCGACGCATCGCCGCCGTTCTCCGGCCAACCGGCCGTGAATTCGCCTTGCTTACAGTCTTTCGCGGGCTGAACGTTTGGACACGACGCACCATACCCCTGACCCCACGCTCCATCACTACGCACGGCCCGGTAAGAAATACCCTCGATATATTGATGGTAGTAATCCCACGACTCGCTATAGACACACGTGTAGCGCAAAAAGTGTGCAGGGTCGGCGTCCGCCTGTGCATTCAGATCCGCGATGTCCGCTTCACACTGCTGTTGAAGAACGGTCTTCGACGGCGTGCAATCCTCGGTCGTGCCGGTCGCCGCATACACGGTGCGAGGCGTAAAGGCCAGCATCACGACCAGCACGAACACGAACGAGATAACGCCCGACCTCACGACCGCAGCCCCGCAACGACACCGTACGCGCTGACAGTTCCGAGCATCGCAAAAACGAAACAGATGAGCATGGCTTTCCCCTTGAAAAAACGAGGGGGCCGAAGCCCCCTCCCCTTGCCTCGCACGTGACGTGACGTCTCTCGCCGTATCAGCCGAAGAAGGTCGCAACCTTCTTGGTCGCCCACTTGGCAAAGCCCGGACCAACCACGATGACACCCATGGCGACAATCGCCGTGATGGCGGTGGAGCTGTCCACACCGGCACCGATCGACGAGAAGTCCGTACCGGCCGCCATCGCCGAACCGGACACCACGGCACCAGCGACAGCACCGGCCGACGCCAGCTTCTTGGCATTGCGGGCAACGAGTTCGCGAATGTTCTTGCTCATGTCTTTTTTCCTTTGTCTGTAGTCGTCGAAATGACGTTTTCGTGGCTATTGGTGGTCAAAGAACGACGCGACAGCTCCGACGTTCCGGGCGACCAAGTGCAGCGTGAGCACGAGGACGAACGGACCGGCAAACCATCCCGCCGCAACTTCCGGCGTCGGTGCAGACAACGCGTCCTGCACGACCTGATAAACGCCGTATTCCGTGCCGCTGACGAGCACGTAACCCGAACACTCCGAGACCGCCTGACCTGTCGTCGCGAGCGTGCCGTCAGTGTTGAGAGTTACGCAGACCGCCATGGCACGAATTCCTTATGCCGACGCGACGCGCGCAGCGGACTTGACGGGCACGAGGCCGAGATTGCGACCCAGCTCGGGACGATTGAAACGACCCACGCTCAACGGGGTTTCCATGACGTACTCACCGACCGGATACGCATCCACGTCGTCCGGCAGCGTGAGATTGATTTCCACGGGGTACTTTGCGAGGCCGACCAAATACGCCTTTTGCTCGCGCATGGAATACGCCTTGCCAGTACGTGCGCTCGTGCCCGATCGCGTCTCAACCTTCGTGTCTTCGATTCGGATTGTCTGTGCCATTTTCGTTTTCTCTGTTTGGACGTCTAAACGCCTTGGGATGCCGTCAGAACGGCGCTACGAACGCGTACCCCATTTCTTCACGGAGCAGCGTCAACAACGATTCGCGATCACCGCCCTTGCCCTTGAAACGAGCGGGAACGGTGTTGCGAAACACGTTTTCTTTGAACCAGTCTTCGGCACCAGGGCCAAGCGCCGCCCAAAGCAGATGGAGCAAAGGCCCGCATTGCTGCTTGAGAAAACGCTTCGCACCCTGGACGGTGGCGTCCACCTCGCGCCGCGTGTACTCGGGCCTAGCAGCCTCGGGTGAAGCCACGATCGGCAACCGCTCGTCCAACACCTTGTAGGCTCCACGCAGGAACCGCTCAGGGAACGTAATCGCCTCCATTGGGATAACGCAGTTGCGCGACCACAGGCGAAGCTCTACGCGAACCCAAGGCGATTCAGGATCACCAAGTTGCTTGCCTTTCTCGTAGATGCACAGTTCCTTTCGACCTTTGCCGCCAACGTAGACGGTGCATCCCGTATTCGAACCATGGTCATCAATGAAGCGCGTGCGAGGCGGCTGCCCGTTGCCCGCAAACGCGCCAGACCTCGCCATGGCATCGACACCACGGATGTCGAAAACCGCACCGGCATAGTCGTCAAACGCAACATCAATACGGCTGATGTGCGCGCGCAAAGCCGCAGCCTGACCGACGACACGCGCCCAATCGCTCACCAAGCGACAGCCCGCACCGCTCAACGACACACACCACGTATCGCCGTTTCCACCCCGCCCGATCCGGCCAACGGTGTTGCCTTCCTCGTCGTGGATGAAGGAGCTGAGGCGGTAGAACTGCCAGGACTTAGACCGAAGCTCGGTTGCCATGAGCCTCGACGTGCCGAACAAGAACGACAGGATCGTGCGAGTGGCCTGCCCTTGATCCTTCGCCCCGTCATCGGGAAACACGAGGGTTAGATAGTCAATTGAGACAGCAAAGGCGCTTTCGCCCTTCCCTTCCCCGAGGTGACCTGTTAGGCCCGTATTACTAACCGGGCCTGCCGCGCACAGCGCGGCCTGCGGATCGATGTGTATCGACCCATCCAGTACAAAGGTCCCCGACCACGCAGAAGCCTCCACAGGGGGCAGAGCGACGTCCACGTGGGCGGGGGTAAAAACGATGGAAGACGACAACGCGCGACGCATGTAGCACGACGAGTGCGGGACGTAAGCTTCCGGAAGACCACGGCGGATCATGCGGCCACCTCGGCGGTAGCCCAGGTGAACGCGCCTTGGGAGTACAAAGCCGCATCAGCACGATGGAGAGCCATCAACGTATAACGCTGACGCAACGTTCCAGACCGACCAGCAGCATCCGAACGGATCAACGCCAACTCGCAGTCTTCGGCGCAACGAACGATGTACGAACGACGCTGATCTTCGGTAAGCGGGCTCATGCTCGACCCCCGCGAAGACGATCGAGCGCGCGGTCTCGAAGCGCGAGCCGGTCCGTCCAAATGTCCGCCGTGCAGCGGGCGATGCCGTACACGATCGCGGCGAGAACGACACCGAGAATGAAGTAGGCACCGAACGCACAAAGCCAACGTATGCCCTCCGAAGACGCGCCGAGCGAATGCAAGCATTCGATCGAAGGAATACGGTTCATTGTTCAGCCCCGCAGTGCGGGCAGTAGGCGAAATCACCGCCGACGTCCTCGCGGCACTCGATGCAGACGTCGTCATCGACGAGTTCGACGACCTCAAGGCATTCGCCGCAAAAACCGTCAGCGCCACCCCAATCGACGTCCTCATCCACGTTGTCACTGCCGCACTGACCACACCGGCTCATACGAGCCACCCTGCCCGCTTGAGCGAGCGCGTGTGCACGACGATGACCAGCGCACGGTGGACCATCAGGTAACCCAGCGCCGAGGCGCAGAACACCATTGAGAAGCCGAGAGCAAGCATTGATAGACCCCTGTTGATTGCGTCAAGGTGCTTGACGCGCGGGGAGAGTAAAGTACCTTGACGCCATCTCCGTCAAGGGCCTTTACGCGTGAACACGACAAATAAATTGCTTGACATGTACATGGAAGCTGTGCAAGCGAGCACACTTACAGCGGCAGCAGCAAAGCTAGGAGTGAGCCGCCCTGCACTGTCGAACTGGCGCGCAGGAACGTCACACGCGGAGCCAGAGCTTGTGGAGAAGATGGCGAAGGCGTGCAAGCTAGACGCCGAGGAATGGGTGCTACTCGTGCAGGCTGACCGGGAAATACTACCGGCCAGAAAACAGGTGTGGCTTCGGGCTGCTCAACGTCTGGCGGCGACGGCCGCGATTGTCGCGCTCACGCTCGGTTTAGACGTCCAAACGGCTAAAGCGGATTTCACGAAGAATGGACAGAATTTCGCAGAAGTCCCGGCGAGTGTATATTATGTAAAATTAAATCCGGGGAGCTATGGGTCACGAGCAGTCAAAACCTCGATAGCACATCGGACCATGTGCCAACGGTGAACCCGAGAATGCTGCACGCACTCGCCAATATGGCTAGCGTTGGATCCTGCGCAATCATTGCCCAAACACTCTTGGACCCAGGCTCGCCCGTCTGTCGGCCCTCGGCCACGATGAAAACGATAACACCGACGCAAGGACCAGCAATTCGCCCCAGGTTTGCGTAGTGGAATTCAGTATGCAACGGACGACCGAAAATCCAGTCGGCGAAGGCGGGGTGCAGAATATCGAACGCCCCACCCAGCACGGCAATTACCGCTCCATAGAAAACAGCGTACAACGCCAGCGTTAGTCTTCCGAAGGGAGACATAGGTAGTGTGACCAAGAATGAAATCGCTGCCAGGAGGCTTTCAAGTAAGCGGGCCGTCCAATAAACGGTCAACGACGGTCACGTGGGCAGCGGTTGCGAACGCCACGAGCTACCAGCTGCAGGAAACGGTCACCCCGGTCGGTGGTACGTCGGTTGTCTACAACGGCAGCGGTACCTCTTACATCGAGCGCGCGTTGGGTGTCTCGGGAACCCTGACCTTCCATGTCATGGCATGCAATGCAAACGGGTGCTCTGCATATGGCCCTTCCAGCTCGATACAGGTGCTCAATGGAAATTAAGCTGAGAACGATCGCGCATGCCGCGCTGTGGTTGGTGGCCGCCATATCTCTCCGTGTGTCCGCAGCTGACGTGCATTATCTTTACACTGACGTGGCTAATTCGGTCTTGGCCACGACAGACGCCAGTGGCGCGATCATTGCTTCTACGCAGTACAAGCCTTACGGGCAAGCTCTGCTTGACAAACCGCTTGATGGCGTCGGATTCGCTGATCATCAGATGGATGATGAGTCCGGCCTGGAGTATATGAACGCGCGATATTACGATCCTATCGCCGGGCGTTTTGTAAGTCCCGATCCCGTACCGGCTGGAGGCGGGAAGTTCCTGGCCATCAATCGTTACGCTTACGGAAACGACAACCCTACTACGTTTATTGACCCCACGGGCATGGAATCCTGTGGGGTCTGGGCCTGCGAGACGTATGACTCCGGCTACAGCGACGGAGGCGCCGGGTCAGGAGACTCGCCATCAGCGCACATGCATATCAATCAATCGATCGTGATATTTGTCAGACAGCACTTGGCGGATGCGATGGAGGTGGCTCAACAGTACGGCCTTACCGCGGAAGAGGTGCTTGGCCTGGCCGGCCTTGAATCTGGGTGGGGATTTAGCCGCTTCGCGATGTTCAACAACTATTTTGGATTGCACGCACCCGTTAGTGGCGAGACGGGAGAGGTTCTCTCCAACGAAAGGTCGAGACAGGCAAACGGAAAAGTGGACTATACACGGGTGGCGACATTCAGCTCGTTCAAAGCGGGCCTTTCGGCCATGCTTGATCGACATACTGATCTGCAGAACATTACCGACCCCAAAGTGTTCGCTCGGCAGGCTCAGATGGGCTCGGGCCATTGGGGATGGGATCCCGCCATGAAGGGGGCGCCGAGCGCGCCGCGGTCTAGCTACCAGCATAATCTTGTTCAGGTGATAACCGAAATTCAGCAGCTCATTGGTGAGGGGCGGAAATGAAATTTTATTCGGCGTTTTTCGGATTGCTATTAGTCTTGGCGATCATGAATTCAAGCCTCTGGGCGGCGGACCACCGCATTGGACTCACAGAAGCTCAGGCGAAGGCAAGAGCAGCAGAGCTGACGCATACCGCCTTTCCCGGCACACACGTGTATCCCGATCTGGAAAGGCCTATGTCGCCTGGATTCTATGGTGTCGAGTTGCACTGGGATCAGTTGGTCGAAGGTAATCAGGTAGCTGCCTTCTTACAGATCGATAGGCTAAACGGCAACGTCTTCCAGTTTGAAGGCGTGACTTGCTATCAATACGGGCCTGACAAGAAGATGCATGAGGTTCATCCGAACGGCAAGCTTCGCATGCCGGACGTGTGCGAGTAACTGCTCGCAAATGGCATCGGTTTTGACCGACGCTAAGAACTCTCCATTATATCGCTGAATGAGTGCACCTCGGCGGGAGGTTGGTGTCTGCGCTCAAGCACGTATCGTCCAACGGCCTAGTTATTCTCCATGCCTCGGCGCGCGCTTTCCCGTCTAAGTAAGCAACGCATGCGAGAGTTCGAAGGCAAAGTGTGACTGCAAGGATGCAGCGCCATCCGGACAGGCGCTGCATCACGGTTCCGGAGCTTTTCGCGCGACAGGCGGAAATAGGATCGGGCCACCGAATTGCGTCAATCTTACCCTCCTAGCCCTGTATGCGCCTCTCGAAGGCGTACGAAGAGTTAGTCTAAGTATTGATCAACGGCTGATGTGGAAAGCGGAACGCACCGGATGCTCCGGGTCGGGTTTCTGCCAACGCCATGTCTCAGCACGAGATGGTGTCGCGAACGGCGAATCGAGCTGCTGATCATGTCGAGAATCTAAAGATTGCCGGCGCAGATCGCGATCTGAGGCTGGATATTTCATTGATATATTCAATGAGATAGATCGTAGATGCGGTTTGCGACGTATTTAGGGGGCTGCCGACACCGCGTCGACGCCAGCGCAACAGCGTCGGCACCCGCCGGGAAATGCAGCCGGCCGGTGGTGTCGTTGGCGGCATCCCAGATGCCTTCGGCGACATCTGTCGCAGCTGTCACGGCAGACAGGTGGCCGAATCCCGTAAGCACTTCACGGGCGAAAGACTCGTAGGGCTTCGTGAGCAGCCCCTGCATGCGCTGCTGGCCATTGGCGGCGAAGCTCGTGGAAGGTCCGTAGCCGGGTTCGACCAACTTGACCCGCACACCCACTGCTTTGAGTTCATGCTCCAGCGACGCCGTGAAGCCTTCGATGGCGGTCTTGCTAGCGGTGTAAGCGGCCACCAGTGGAAACGAAGCAAGGGTCGCGCTGGACGTGACATTGACGATCACGCCGTCTCCGCGTTCACGGAACTGCGGGATCACTGCCTGGCACATCGTCATCACACCGAACGTGTTGGTCTCGAAGATCTCTCGCACGGTGGACATAGGCGTAGCTTCGAATGCACCGAAGAGTCCGATGCCGGCGTTGTTCACCAGAACATCGATGGGGCCAGCGGCCTTCAGGGCCCGGCCGATGCTATCGGGCTGGGTGACGTCCAGGGGCAGGATACGTAGGTTGTCCGAGGCTGGAAGAAGGTCCGACCGCGGCGTCCGCATGGTAGCGATGACATTCCATCCTTTTGCGAGGAAGTGTCGTGCGGTTTCCAGGCCGTAACCGGATGAACAGCCAGTAATCAGTACAGTGTTCAATTCGTTCTCCGAGTGGTGTAGTTGACTCGAAGAAAACGATAGAGGACGCTATTCGGATCGTCGATACTAAATAATCCGTATTATTCCAGTGATCGTCTAGCGTGAGTGACCCTCTCTCAGAAATCGTTCGGTTGCTGCGCCCGCAGGCCGTGTTCGCCAATCTGATCAGTGGCAAGGGCAATTGGGCGGTGCGCTACTCCGAGTTCGGCAAACCCAGCTTTTGCATCATGCTGGAAGGCGGCTGTCGGCTGGCGGTGGATGGTCACGAGCCGACGACGCTAAGCGCCGGGGATTTTGTGCTGCTTCCTACGACACCCGGCTTCACGCTATCCAGCTTCCTCCCCTCGCCCCCCGTCCACCTGGACCCCACCAAAGTGCCGAAGGGACTGGAGCTACGCTATGGCGAGCAAACAGGCCAACCCGACATGCGTTCATTGGGAGGCGCGTTCCTGTTCGATTGCGTCGATCCCGGTTTGCTGGTGTCGCTGCTGCCTGGAGTGGTGCACGTGCAAGGTTCGTTGCGGCTGTCACAGCTCGTGCAGATGGTGGGTGAGGAGACTGCGGACGAGAAACCAGGCAACGAGTTCATGCGTTCTCGGCTGGCCGACATGCTGCTCGTCGAGGCCATGCGTTCGACAACCTCTGGCAGCGCCCCGCCGGGCCTCCTCCGTGGATTGGGCGATGAGCGATTAGCCGCCGCACTGAAGCAGATGCACGCCCATATCGGCCGGAGGTGGTCGGTTGCGCAACTTGCAAAGATCGCTGCGCTATCTCGGTCCAGTTTCTTCGAACGATTCACGCGGACGGTCGGGGTTGCGCCGATGGAGTATCTTCTCGCCTGGCGAATGGAAATCGCGAAAGAGTTCTTGCGTCGCGGTGAGTTGTCCGTGTCGGAGATCGCCGAACACGTCGGCTACGGGTCGACCAGCGCGTTCAGCGCGGCATTCACCAGGCATGTCGGACAGCCACCCAGCCACTATGCGCGCGCAGCGTAAACGCGTCTGGATATTAGCGACACAACTCAATGCCCTGCCCCTCGCACGTCATGCGTCGGCTAAACTCACTTACGAGGCTTAGGGAAGTCACATGGAACGCGAATTCAAGGTCGGCTCGGCCCGTTTTGTGGTGGACGATCCCCGAGGTTTGCTGGGCGTCGCCGAGGCAACGCCTTTGAAAGCGGAGCAGCTTGGCATCGAGACAGCGCGGACTCGCGACGAAGAAGCATGGCCGTTCAGCCCGTTAGGCCATCCCAACCCGAATGACCCGATTGGAAATATCGGCGCACGAGTCGCAGTGCTCGATGGCATCGTTCAAGGGCGCACGAGCCCGTGGACGCTCGGGTTCGCTTGGTTTTTCAGCGCGATCGATGCATTCGCCTTTGCCGCCCTGATCTGGATGTCCAGCACAAGCATCGTCGCCAGGGGTCTCGCAATCGGCGCTGTGATCTGCCACACGGTGTTCTTCTTGAGAGCCAAGGCCACTATGCTGGGGCGCCGCGCAGGAAAGAAGGCCTACTTCAGTCGTTAACCGGTACGGGTGCGGTTTACCCGAGCTTGAGTTAGGGGGAAAGGCCATAACGCACCCGCTTCAACATAGGCACATCGGCACTAGTCACGCATGGCCCCCACTGCAATATTCGAAGCACTGACGGGGGCTGGGCCACGCTTAGCGGAGGATCGGTGGAAACGGAAGAACTTCTGAAAAGGGGTATCAGTGTCTGTTGGTACTTCCTGCTTGCCTGGTGGCTCTGGAGCGCCCGTGGAAATAAAGTCGTTGCGCGTGGCGAGCCATGGACGACCCGGCTTCTCCTGTACTGGCTGCCATTGACACTGGCTTTCGTCTTGCTGGGACCGGGCGATTGGTACGGGCACACGTGGCTGCGCGAAGGGATCGTGCCGCACACCCTTCCCTTCTTCACCGCGGCTCTCGTGATCGTCGCTGCTGGCGTCGCTCTCGCTTGTTGGTCGCGCTACCTCTTGGGTCGCAACTGGAGCAGCGTCGTGCAGATCAAGAAGGATCATGAACTGATCGAAGCCGGTCCCTACCGTTTTATCCGGCATCCCATTTACAGCGGGCTCCTCCTGGCATTCATCGGCACGGCGATCAGAGAGGGCGATGTGCGCGGCATCGTTGCGGTGCTGATCGTGTTGGCTTCGTTCTGGCGCAAGCTACGGATGGAGGAACGCATGCTCGGCGAAACCTTCGGCGGTGCATATGCCGCCTATAAAGCCAGAACTGCAGCGCTGATACCCGGCGTCCTCTAGTCAGCAAGGGATTTGCGAAGCCTGCACCTCAGGCCGGCGGGTGGCCGCGTGTTAGCGCAGGCCCGCGATTCAACGTTTCGACTCGAGAACGGCTTTGCCGGGTCCTGCCGTTTGCAAAGCGCACCCGATTTCGCCCTACCCTGGGCAACTAAACCTTTGCGACGCGGACCGCATCCATGCCGTAGTCGTCGGCGCGGGGTGTATCGATGAATGGATTTCCAGGACTGCGTGAGCGGGCATGCCGGCGTGCGCTACGAGGGTTCGCGCTATGTCTGATGAGCCTGCCGGTTGCCTTTCCGGCGTGGGCCGACTGCGGTAGCTGTGCCGCCATCGTTCGCCCTTTCGTCGTCGATCAAGGCTTCAACGGCGTGGTGATGGTGGGCCACGGTTCGCACATCGACTACTCCGCGAGCTTCGGTCTGGCGGATGCCGCCACGGGGCGAGCTCTGACGGCCGACACGCCGTTCGAGTCCGGCTCGATATCGAAATGGATTGCGGCAATGCTGGTCCTACGACTGGTTCAACAGGGGCAGCTCGCACTGGACGAGCCCATTTCGATGTATCTGCCGGATTATCGAGCTGATAATGGTGCCAAGCTGACGCTGCGTCTCTTGATGTCCCATGCCAGTGGGCTTCCCAATGCCATCGATGAGGCGATCAAGCGCGATCCGGCCACGCGGAACCTGTCGATCGACCAGGCGGAAGCCGTGCGACGCTTTGCGAGCGGCGACTTACACTTCGAGCCAGGGACGGATTGGGAGTACTCGCACTCCAACTGGCTTCTGGTCAAGGCCATCGTGGAGCGGGTTACGAAGCGGGACTACGCCTCGCTGGTCGACGGTTACATCGTCCAGCCGCTCGCCATGCGCCATAGCGGAACGTTCGCTGGGAGTTCTCTTGCGGTACCGGGTATGGCGCACGGCTACCTCAAACTGGCTCCTTCGGCGGAACCGCTGGACAAGCCTTCGCCGGACTTCATGATGCTCGCCGGTGGGTTCTACGCCAGTGCCAACGACTTGTTCATCCTCGTCGATGGCCTTTTCTCAGGAAGAATGTTGTCGCCCGAACTAACGCGCATTTTGATGAGCGTCGAACGCCCTGCCCAGCACTACGCCCTGGGTGGACGTACCAAGACACTCTCCTTTGGCGGCAAGGATCACCCCGTCGCCTGGGAATACGGATCCAACGGTGCATACCGGGTACTCGTGTGGCGCACGCTCGACGACGGACACACCGTCATCCTGATGAACAACACGAGTTTCGATCATATGAAAATGGGCGATCTGGGCGCCGCGCTCATGGAAGCGAGCTATCGTTAGACGTCACGCACTGCGACCGTCCTCAGCGTAAGCCAGCGATCCAACGTTCCAGTGCGGCGTTGTCGGTCAGGTCGGCTTGGTAGACGTAGCGCGGCACGAGCGGCACGTTGCTGCCACGCTGACGACCCCGGTACACCTTCATGGGTACGACCAGCGCCATGTGTCCGCTCGGCAGCATGGTACGGCGAATGTCCATATACGCCGTGTCTGCACTGGTTACCTGGCCGACGTGGATGGCGCCCAGGGCCAAGAATAGATCTGCGGCATCGAGGCAGGCCGACGCGCAGCCGCTATCGGTCACCATGAAAATGCGGGCGTGAGTCTTCGGCGGCTTCGGCGTAGGACGCTTTGCCTCACCCGGCTCCATGTAGAACGGTTCGCCCTTCGCCATCGCCGCCTGCATGCCTGCAACGGTACTTTTTCCCCAAGCAAGGTTCTCAGGGGGCGCGTCCGCATGGGCGGACCACATGCGCACATAGGATTGCATCTGCGCCATGTTGTCCTGGGAGGCGCGCCAGTCGACGCGGGTTGGAGCCAGGTTGACGGCATCCACAGCGTGCTTGCCCCAGAGTGCTTCGGCCACACGGTGGCTCCATCCGGAGTCGCCGCCATTGTTTCCGCGCAGATCGAGCACGACGCGCGGCGCAGCGAGTATCGTTTCCCGCTGCGCTTGCACCTTTGCAATCAAAGGCTCCAGCGCCTTGGCTGCAGGATGATCGGGGTCGCCGTCGAAATCGCTGAGCGCGATCCAGACGGTGCCGTCGGAAAGCGTCCGCATGCCGATCGGTTCGGCCTTGCGTCGAAAGGCTTCGGCAAAACGGCGGTCCAATTCCTTATCGTCAATCGGACGCCATGCCAGATCCACCGTGCGGCGCGTGCCGTCCACGTCGAACGTGCACCGGACGGGGCGCTTGATCCAGGGATTGCCCACATCGGTGAAAAGGCGCTTGCCACGCATGACGCGTGACACATGAAGATTCCACCGGCCGCTTCCTCCCATGCCGCCGACATTGTCACGCGCGAGTGCTGCGGCGTCCTTTCCGTCGCAGGCGATGAGGCGTGCACCGAGGGGCACGGGTGCGTCCGCAGCACGGGTCACGACCCGTTGATCGTCTTTCGTGTCGAACGTCGTGAGAAATCCGGGCCACCGGGTGACGAGCGGCGGCTGTATGACACCTTCGGGCACGAAGGCGGCAAGGTGTCCGTCGTCAAATGTAGCGGCGTACGCGATGAGGGCATAAAGGTACCCCGCATACGTCGTAGTGCTGCCCGCGCGCTGCAGTGCCAGTGCCAGGGCCTGATCGTTTTTTGCGGCGAACCCGGGGTTTTCAGGATCGACTGGCCCCGGATGGTTGCGAGCGATGTCATCGTGCATCGCCTTGGCGTCCATGCGCAGGCTGGCAGCCCAGTCCTGTGCCGATGCAATAGGCGCCGTGAGCAGCAGCGCAGTGGCGAGCAGCGACTTCATACCTTCCCCCTCAGGTGTCGTCACGCATGCTCAAGGATGCGAGCAGGGAACGGCAAGCGACGAAAGTCATACCTTAAAGATGCTTCGTCAGTACGGCCCAAGGGAGACGGTCCAGGTCGAAGGGCCAGCGAAAAGGTTGATTGGCATACGCGCAAGAAAATGCGGAGGCCGTATCCCTTCGCGAAGCCACATGGCGTTCATGTACTCCGATGAAAATGACACCGGAAACGCCCAAACTATGAACCCGTGCCAACACCTCCAGTAAACCCGATGAGCCCTCCGCCGTTTGAGGGTCATCCTGCCTCGAACGGAGAACCGGATGCGTTCGATATTCACGACCAGCCTGACCGCACTGCTCTGCCTGGCCGCTGCCGCCCCGCCCGCCTTCGCTGCCGATAAGCCGCTTTCGCAGGAAGACACGGAGTGGCTCGATCGCGTGACCTTCGGCCTCGATACCGCCACCGTGGCCAGCTACCGCGATCTTGGCCGACGCCGCTTTCTCGAAGCGCAGTTGCATCCGAAGACCGATGCCCTGCCCCAACCGATCGCCGCACAGATCGCCGGTTTCGATGTCATGAAGACGCCGCCGGAAACTTTGCTGGCCACTGTGCGAGACCAGTATCGCGACATCAACGCCATGCCCGATGGCGATGCGAAGCAAGAGGCGCGAAAAGCACTGCAGAAACAGGGCAACGATTACGCGCAGCAGGCGCAGGCAGCCGAGCTGCTGCGTGCCATCTACGACGAAAACCAACTGCGCGAACAATTGGTGTGGTTCTGGCTGAACCATTTCAGCGTGTTCAAGGACAAGGGTCGCGTGCGCTGGCTCGTCGCGGACTATGCGCAGAACACGATACGGCCGCACGCATTGGGCAAGTTCCGCGACCTTGTCATGGCAACGCTGAAAAGCCCCGCCATGCTGGAATACCTCGACAACGCGCAAAACGCACGCGACAAGATCAATGAGAACTACGCCCGCGAGCTCATGGAACTGCACACGCTCGGCGTAAACAGCGGTTACACGCAGACCGACGTGCAGAGCCTCGCTCACATCCTCACGGGCGTCGGTGTGAACTTCGATGGACAGCCGCGCAAGTTACGCCCGGATCTCAGGCCTTACTACGTGCAGGAGGGCGTCTTCGAGTTCAATCCGAATCGCCACGACTTCGGCGATCAGGTACTCCTCGGCAAGACCATCAAGGGCGGTGGCTTCGACGAAGTCGAAAAGGCCGTCGATCTGATCGTCAGCCAGCCGGCGTGTGCCACGTTCATTTCGACCAAGCTGGCAAAGTACTTCGTGTCGGATAACCCCCCGCCGTCTCTGATCGCTGCCATGGCGAAGACCTTCCGCCGCAGCGATGGCGACATTGCCAAGGTGATGGAGACGATGCTCACGTCTAAGGAATTCACCGCGTCGCTTGGCAAGCGCTACAAGGACCCCACTCAGTTCCTCGTGTCGACCATGCGGCTTGCCTACGATGGCAAGCCCGTGGAAAACCCGCGTCCGCTGGTGAACTGGATCAACCAGCTCGGCCAGGCGCCGTTCGGCCGAATAACGCCCGACGGCTGGCCAGTGACCGATTCGGAATGGTCGAGCTCCGGCCAGGTGGCGAAACGTTTCGAGATCGCGCGCTCGATCGGCAGCGGTGCCAATCATCTGTTCGACTTGGACGATACCGGTAAGCGTAGCGTAGGTGGTTTCCCGCAGCTCACCACGCCGACCTACTACGCCACGATCGAGCCTACGCTCGGCGCCAAGACGCGTGCCGCGCTGTCGCAGGCCACGTCGCAGCAGGAGTGGAATACGTTCCTGCTCGCCTCACCCGAATTCAACTACCGCTGAGGTTCCGCCATGGACCGTCGCCAATTCCTCTTCACGCTCGCCGCGACCGTACCCGCCCTGACGCTGGGCGGCAAAGTGTTCGCCGCGCCCGCCAGCTCGCCGCGTTTCCTGCTCGTGTTTCTTCGTGGCGGCTACGATGCCAATAACCTGCTTGTGCCGTACGCGAGCGACTTCTACTACGAGTCGCGCCCGAGCATTGCGCTAGCGAAGCCCACGGACGGCGATCCGAAGTCAGTGCGCGCGCTGGACGCACACTGGGGGCTCACGCCGGCTGTCGCGCAGACCATGGGTCCGCTGTGGGACAAGAAGCAGCTTGCGTTTATTCCGTTCGCTGGGACCGACGATCTCTCGCGCAGCCATTTCGAAACGCAAGACAACATCGAGGCGGGCGAACCCAGTGACTCGCGCCAGTACGGCTCGGGATTCATGGGCCGTCTGAGCGGCGTGCTGCGTGGCGTGCCACCGATCGCCTTCACCGATGCCCTGCCCCTGTCCTTCCGCGGCACGGGCGATGTGCCAAACATCTCGTTGAAGGGCGACGGCAAGGCCGTGTTCGACGATCGCCAGTCGAAGATCCTCGCCAGCATGTACGAGGGCACGCCGCTGCAAGCGGCCGCCACCGAAGGCCTGCAATTGCGCCAGCAGGTCGCTCAGGATCTGCAGACGGAAATGGTCGCCGCCAGCCGCGGCGCAGTGAATGCGCGTGGCTTCGCCCAGCAGGGCCAGCGTATGGCTACCCTGATGAAAGACCGTTTCCGCCTCGGCTTTGTCGACGTGGGTGGTTGGGACACGCACGTGAACCAGGGCGGCGCGGACGGTCAGCTCGCCAACAACCTGGACAACCTTTCGCAAGGCCTCAGCGCCTTTGCCGATGAGCTGGGTCCAACGGAATGGAACAACACCGTCGTTGTCGTGGTTTCCGAGTTCGGCCGCACCTTCCGAGAGAACGGCAACAAGGGCACGGACCACGGTCATGGCACCACGTACTGGGTGCTGGGTGGCAAGGTACGTGGCGGGCGCGTCGTTGGCGAGCAAGTCGCCATCAATGCAGGAAGTCTGCTGCAGAATCGGGACTATCCGGTACTCAATAACTATCGCGACGTGCTTGGCGGGCTGATGAAGCGCATGTACGGGCTATCGGATGCGGATCTCGGCACGGTGTTCCCCCGTGCCAAGCCGCGCGATTTGCAGCTCGTGTGAAGGTGCCGGCGTGAAGCCGGCACCTCCCCGCTTGCCTCAGAAGTCGTAGCTGACCGAAAGCCGCGCATAACGCGGTTGCTGCCGGATCGTCGCTGTGCGGTACAGCGGATTGATCAACTGCGGGCTCAGTTCGCTGTAGGGCGACAGTTGGAGTGGACGCTGCTCGTTCAGCAGGTTGAAGATGTTCGCGCTGAAGCTGAGCTTGTGGTCCGCGAAGGCGGGGCTGTACGTCGCACCGATGTCCAATTGGCGCGTCCATGGCAGGTGGCCCTGCTTGCCTGGACGCGACGGCTCGCCGTTGCAGAAGTGATAGAGGCTGCCGTACGACAACGGGTCCGTGCCATCGGCACCATAGAAACCGAGGCAATGCCGCGGGCTTCCCGAGATGACGGCCAGGTTGGCCGAGACCAGCCACTGCGGATCGATCTGGTAGTAGCCGTACAGTTTGATCTGGTGCGTGTGGTCGTTGTTTTGCGGGCCGTTGGCGAACTGCATGATCGATGCGCCATCCCAGTCGTAGCTGGTGGACGCGTTGGCCTGGCTGACGTCGGAACGGAGCTGGCCCTCGGTGTTGCCATAGCTGCGCGAGAACACGTAGTCGAACTTGGCGTACCAACGCCCGTTGAAGGGGTGCTCGAGCAGCGTTTCGAGGCTGTAATACTGGCGCTTGAGCTTGGGGAAGCCGAGTTCGGCGTTGCTCATCGGCACTTCGACGTAATTGCCACTCGCGTCTACCAGCGTGAAGGTGTTCGCCCGACCCGAATTGATCAGGAAGCAACTGTTGCTGGTGGAGGCGTCGTAACCCAGCTGCGCCGACTTGGCCAGCACGGCATCGCGGTCGCAATAGTCATCGATGGCGTTGCGCAGGTTGCGGTACATCAGCTTCGCGCCATAGACCCACGCGGGGCCGGCGGTCTTGGTAAAGCCGAGGATGTACTCGTCCTGCTTTTCCGCCGTCAGCCCTTTGGCCGTGGTTACCTTCGGGTCGGGTTGCTGCCCGTAGAGGTTCAGGCCGGACACGGGCCCAGACATGGCGGTCAGGCCCGTGGGCGTGCCGTCCGCGGCAATACCGCCATAGGTGTAGTACTGCACGGTGTTGGTCGTGGCGGCCGCGGAATTGAGCGCGGGGTTGAGCGGCAAGCCGAGGTAATAGCGGCCGGCATTGCCGTAGACCTTGAAGCTGGCGTCGCCCATCACGTCCCAACTGAAGCCCAGTCGCGGCGCCCACTGCGGCTTCGTCTGGGTGATATAGGCCTGGCTGGCGGAGTCGTAGTTGGTGAATTGGTCGTTGCGCAGCCCCAGCTGCAGCAGCAGCCGGTCGTTGACCTGCCACTTGTCCTCGACGTACTGCGCGCGCTGCGTCGAGCGCACCGTCGCCACTTGGCTATAGGTGTTCTTCTGGACGAAATAGCCGTCCGCGCCGTTGGGAAAATCCTCCGTCGCGCCGACGCCCAGATCGGAGTTGATCGGCACATTGGGCAGCGACTGGCTGTACGACCACGTATAGCCCGGGCCCGAGGATTCGCTGCCCTGGTTGGCCGCCTTGGCCGTCAGGTTGTCGATACCCACGCTGATGGTGTGCTCCCCGATCGCATACGCCAGGTCCAAGCGCGTGTTGGTGGTGAAGTTGCCACGCTTGGGGTCGCTCAGGCCATCGGTCGTCTGCGCGTTACCGATCGGAACGCCGCCGTTGAACGCGGGGTTCTGGTTCACCTCACCGTCGACGTAGGTCAGGCTACCGTCGTAATTGGCCGGTGCCTGATAGGCCTGCGTATGCATCTTGCCGTACTCGGCCGTGAGCGTCAGCGCGTCGGTGATATAGCTGGTGAACTTGCCGCTCCACAGGTCGCCGCCGTTTTTCTGCCGGTCCGCATCGTTGACGAACGCACCACGACGCTTAGCCACGTAGTCGTAGTCGTAGTAGCTGCCCTGCGTCTCCGTCTTGTCCGAGGCGCCAGTCAGTTCCAGGATGTTGCTGTCGGTGATGTTCCAGTCGAGTTTGGTGTACCAGCGCGGCATGGTGCTACGCGACTTCTCGAACGAATTGCTGGCTTCTTCGTTGGCCACCGTCTGAGTATCGCGACGTTCCACCTCGGCGGCGGCGAACACGTACAGCTTGTCCTTGATCAGCGGACCCCCGGCATAGATGGACGCCGTGCTGTCGACGTCGCGGTTGGCGCGGTTGTACGCATACAGGTTGCCGGCCTTGGCCGACTGCGGCACGCCGCTGGCGTAGTAGTCGTTGGCGCCTTTGGCGCGCGCGAACTGTGGCTCCCAAAGGAACTGCACGCCGTAATGCCAGGTGTCGGTACCACGCTTGCCCACCGCGTTGATGACGCCGCCGTCAGAGCGCCCGTACTGCGCGCTGTAACCGCCGGTGTATACCTCTTCCTGATCGATCGCGCCGTACGGCAGCGTGATACCGCCGAGCGCCTGAAGCGGATCGGTCGTGTTGAAGCCGTTGATGTAATAGGCATTCGCATTGGCTGACGATCCGCCGAAGCTCACCAGCGACTTGCCGGTGTCACTGGTAAAACCGCCACTGTTCGGCACCACGCCCGGCGCTAGCTGGGCGATTTGCTCGGCCGTGCGCCCCAAGGGCAACTTCGCCAGCTGCTGCGCATCGATCACGGTACGGGAATCGACGCTGGCGACATCGATCGGCGGCGTGGCATTGGCCGATACCTGTACGCCATCCAGGGCCGTGGCCTGCGCCGTGGCCGCGGTGAACGACACCTCGCTGGCGTTGCCGACCCGCACGGCCACGTCGTGGCGGCTGTCGAGCACCTTGCCGTCGCGTAGCAACGTGACAGTGTAGGTACCGATCGGCAGCGCCGGCGACTTGTAATGCCCGTTCGCGTCGACTGGTAGATCGCGGCTCACACCGCTCTGGTTTTCCACGCGCACCGTCGTCCCGGCCGCGACCGGCACCTCACCGAAGAGGCTGCCCGTGGTCGATTGAGCGAAGCTCATAGGGGCACAAGCGGCGCCGACAGCAAGACACAGCGCCTGTAACGGGAGATGACGAAAAGAACGCGGAAGCGACATGGAAAGGCCCGGTGGCGGCACCATCGTGTGCACGGGTACCTCCCGTGGACGAGATGCGGAATGGATAGGAATATCCGTCCCCGAAGGCGGACGCCTCACCTTCTAGCACCACGTAAACGTTTACACAACGGTTACATAAGCATTACGTAAAAGTCGCAAGTTATTGCGACGCTTATCTTTTTTTGGTGGCTTCGCCGATCGCCATTTAGCTCAATGCGAGGACACGTAGTCGGATGCGGCAAGTGCCGGCGGAACCGCAAACTGTTCTTTCATGCGCTTGAGTTCCGCCATGGGCGGACGGCCGAAGAGGCGCTTGAACTCGCGATTGAACTGCGAGGCGCTGGCGTATCCCACCGCATAGGCAGCGGCTTCCGCCGTCATGCCCTCGCGTACCATCAGTAAGCGGGCTTGGTGAAGACGCGTGGACTTCACGTATTGCATGGGCGACGTCTGGGTGATCGCCTTGAAGTGCGTATGAAACGTGGGAACGCTCATGTTGGCGTCCTTCGCCAACGCCGCGAGATTGATGGGTTCGGCGTAGCTGGCGTGTATCCGCTGCAGAGCTTTTCCTATCTTGCCGAAAGGGCCTTGCATCGCCAGGGCCGAACGGATCGCCCTGCCCTGCGGCCCGGTCAGTACGCGGAAATAGAGTTCGCGTACGAGGTTCGGTCCGAGGATGGGCGCTTCCAAGGGGCTTTGCATGGCCTCCAGTAAACGGAGCACCGACGCTATCAACGAGGCATCCATCGGACTGGACACCATACTGGCCGGCTCGTCTCGATTCACCGGCGAGTGCAGGCGATCGATCTGGATGGCCAGCTCGGCGGCCATCTGAAAGTCCAGGTGCATGTAGATCGCCAGCAGAGGGCGATCCGGTGAGCCATCCGATGTCATGGTGAAAGGGACAGGTACCGCTACGGCCAGGTAGTGCTGCTCGTCGTACACATAGATCTGCTTACCGAAATAGCCGCGCTTGCACCCTTGGCACACGATCACGATGCCTGGGTCGTACAGAACCGGTGTATGAGATAGCACCCGGTCGGAGCGCAGGATGCGTACACCGGGCAACGCCGTGAGGTTGTAACCCTCCTGTGGCGCCAGCGCGCGAATGAGCGCGACCATGCGGCGTTGTTCCTCCATCGTAGACTTCTCGTCGGACAGCATTACAAGGCGCTCATAAGAATAGGCAATAAAGGCGATTGATTCGGCATAAAAGTGGCGGCGTAACGACAGTATTGTGCATGCATCGTCGTTAGTTGGGAGTGACCCCATGGTAGCCAGCAAGACCTTGTTTATTACCGGCGTCAGCAGCGGTTTCGGCCGAGCCTTGGCCGAAGAAGCACTCCATGCCGGTTATCGCGTCGTCGGCACAGTGAGAAACGCGCAGGCCCGGGTTGAATTCGAACGGCTCTCTCCCGGGCGCGCCCTGGGCCGCATTCTCGATGTGACGCACTTCGACGCGATCGACGCGATCGTGAGCGATGTCGAAACCGACGTCGGCCCTATCGACGTGCTGATCAACAACGCCGGATATGGTCATGAGGGCGTCATGGAGGAATCGCCCCTCGCGGACATGCGCCGCCAGTTCGACGTGAACGTATTTGGCGCCGTGGCGATGATGAAGGCTGTGGTGCCTTACATGCGTGCTCGTCGCAGAGGACACATCGTCAACATCACTTCCATGGGCGGTTACATCACCCTGCCCGGCATTTCGTATTACTGCGGCAGCAAGTTCGCGTTGGAAGGTATTTCCGAGGTGGCCGGCAAGGAATTGAAGGCGCTCGGTATTGCCGTCACCGCGGTGGCGCCCGGTTCATTCCGCACGGATTGGGCGGGACGCTCGATGGTCAGGACACCGCGTTCCATCCCGGACTACGACGCGTTGTTCGACCCGATCCGAGAAGCCCGCATCGAAAAGAGCGGCAAGCAACTCGGCGATCCCGCGAAGGCGGCGCAGGCGATATTGAAGGTGATCGACAGTGACTCGCCACCGGCGCATCTGCTGCTGGGAAGCGATGCACTTGCCCTGGTCAGGCAGAAGCTGGCCGATCTCACCGCCGAGATCGACCAGTGGGAGGCGCTGACGCGTTCGACGGATGGTTGAGTGGGTGCCATGGCACTGAAGCCTAGGAGTTATGAGAGCCCGATCCGGCGTCTAGGCAGCGCCGCGGGCTCGCCGTATCCTGCGTGCAAAGGATGGCCCCGGTGCTGATACGGGTTAATCTCTTGCGTGCGTCCCGCAACGGATGCGCGCTTGCTCCAGGGCCGGAGTGGTCGTTGTCATGCTCCCTATATGAGGCCCGATGCGAATACAGCGATGGACCCCGGTCTTTTTCAGCGTGCCCATGGCAGGGCAATGTATTGCCGTTTTGTGGGCGACCGAGAACACCTTGTTTCATAGCTACGTTGCGGTGGTGACCACCGTTGCGCTTGCCATACTGCTGTGCGCCAGGCGGATGTCCCTGGCGGTGAAACATAACCGGCCTCTTTGGGCGCTGCTGCTGGCAAGCCTTGCAGCGAAAGGTGTGGCGTTTACGCTTTTACTCATCGACAGCACCCATCACAGCGAAGGGACGCTGGTGATGGTCGATCCCAGCTTCTGGTTCTGCGTGGCGGGTTGGTTCCTGATTGCCGCGGCGTCGTTCGACGCTGCCACGCCAACGGTTCGATGGGCGTCCCTTGGGGACATCCTCACCTCGATACTCTCAGTCGGCCTGTTTTACGTTCTCTTGCGCGCTGCCATCGAGGGACCGATGGCCGCCGATTCGGCGGTGTTCCTCACTCGCCTGTTCGACGCCCTGGACGGATTTGTCGCTGCCATCGTGCTCTTGCGATTCCTCGGCACACGCCGGGCCGACGAGCGGCGCTTCTTCGGCGTCGTCGCTGCCTTCACGGTGACCGATGCGATCGCCGCCGCCGTTCACAACCGTCTTGTCGTGGCGACCGATTCGTATCTTCCGGAGCTGCTGTTGACGCTGCCGATGGTGGTGGTCGGCATGCTCCTCAGCCGGCGCAAGGCCATCTGGTTGCGTGGTTTCCGTCCGTCCCTCTTGCAACGTCGGTTGTCGCGCATGGTCAGGCCATTCGCATTGAGCCTGGCGACATGCTTCGTCGCACTCGCGACCGCCCATGTCGACAAGACGCTTGCCATTCGCGCCCTGGTGGCGGCACTGACCCTGTTTGCCGGCAGGAATGCGCTGGTCGTCTGGTATCACCTTTCGGCAGAGGACCAGATGCGGGTACTTCGCCGAAGGCTGCAACACGCCGCAGTGCATGATCCGCTGACGGGCTTGCTCAACCGCCGCGGCCTGTTCCATATCCTGCAACGCGAATACGACGCTGCACGCCATCCTGCAGGATTCAGCATCGCCATGATCGACGTCGATCACTTCAAGCGCTTCAACGACGAGTACGGTCACCAGGCCGGTGACCGTTGTCTGGTGCATGTCGCGCGCTCGCTGACGCAGATAGCCGATGCCGTCCCCTCGTGCGTCGTGTCGCGCTACGGCGGGGAAGAGTTTGTTCTGCTGTTTCCAGGGGTAACGTTAGAAAGCGCCCTGCTGCACGTCGAACGCGCGCGCATCGAGGTTGCCCTTGCTCCTCCATCGCCGTTGCCACCCGATACACGAATCACCTTCAGTGCAGGCCTCGTGACGGTCGAAGGGGGCCGTTGGCCCCCCATTGACGAATTGCTGCGCCAAGCCGATTCAGCGGTCTACGCCGCCAAAGCCGAAGGCCGGGACCGAAGCGTTGGAGCGGCGCTTGTGACCGCCTAGGCGCCTTCCCGCAGGCTGCCCTGGTCGAGCATCGCATCCAACTGCGCGAACTGCTCGGGCAGGCCTTCCGCCGAACCCTTGAGCGCCTCGTCGCGAGCCGCCTGCGTGGGATAGAGCTCGTGGAGAGTGACGAGCGTCTTGTCGCCGTGCGCCTCGAACGTCACCGTGGTCAGGGCGCCCTCCTCGCTTTCCTCATTCGTCCACACGATGCGCTCGAGCGGCGTCACTTCCTTGTACGTGCCGAAGAATGCCATGGGCTGGTCGAATGCCGGGTGGCGGAACACGAGCTTGTACGTACCACCCGTGCGAATGTCCATGCGGCATTCTTCCAGTGACATGCCGGCCGACTTCGGCACCCACCACTGTTTGAAGAGGTCCGGCGTGCTCCACGCTTCGAACACGATATGTACCGGTGCGTCGAAGGTTCGCCTGACGACGAGTTCCCGGTCCGACCTGGCTTCCACTACCGTGCGGTTCGCGGTGGTGGCGTTACTTTCGTTTGTGGCGGCCATTTGCGTTCTCCTCGCGTTTCATGTGCTGGACGAGCGCGTCCAGTGCGTCGAAGCGTGCGTTCCAAAGGCGGCGCTGCTGCTCGATCCAGGCAGCCTCCTCTTCCAGGCGGCGCGGACCTAGCCTGCAGGTGCGCACCCGCCCGACCTTCTCCGTGCTCACCAGGCCGGCCTGCTCCAGCACGCTCACGTGTTTCTTCATGCCCGTGAGTGTCATCTGAAACTTTTGCGCCAGGTCGCTGATCGAGGCGTCTGAGGCCCCGAGTTGCGCGAGCACGCCACGCCGCGTGATATCCGAAAGCGCGGCAAACGTTGCGTCGAGGGAAGCTTCATAGTGAACCATGTGGTTCAGTGTATGCCTGTCCTGGCGCGGAGTGCAAGCGGTGCCCGGGGGCGGCACGTTGATCGGGTACTGAGTCCAAAACGCTCGGTGCTACGTATAGGACGGTAAGCAAGTCGCACACTGACCGGGGCCTGCCGCTTAGGCCTTCATCCTGGAGAACCACCGTGAAGACGTTCCTACCGACGGCAGCGGCCACTGCGAAGGTTCCCTTTGCGGCCGCTCCCGCGCGTACCAGCGACGGCGCGGCGCCTGATGTCGGGTATCGCGTCTGATGCGCATGCGGAGCATGCGAGTGCCGACGAACGCTTCGCTTCGCCGCAGCTTGGGCTTCTGGGCCAATCTTCTTGGCTATCAGGGGGTGTGGTTCCTGCTCGTCAGTGGCGCCGCACGCTCCAGCTTGGTCGTGCCGATCGCCGCTGCGGTCGCGTTTGTGGTGGTTCAACTGATCATGACGGCAGAGCCACGCAGCGAAGGCCGCCTTGTGGTGGCCGCGTTGCTGTTGGGGTCGATCACGGATGGCGTAGCGGCGGCGTTGGATTGGCTGCGCTATGCGTCCCCTGCTCCCGCACTACCGCCGCAGGGTGCGCCGTTATGGATATTGATGCTCTGGGCCAGCTTCGCGACAACGATCAATCGCTCGCTTACGGTCGTCCGTGGGCGCCCTTGGCTTGCTGCTGTGTTGGGCGGTCTCGGTGCGCCGTTGGCCTATTCGGCCGCTGCCAGTGGCTGGCATGCGGTCGAATGGACCTCCCCCTGGGCATGGGTATGGATAGGTGCCTGCTGGGCCTTTGCACTGCCGATACTCGTGTGGGTTAACGCATCCTCGACTCAAGGCCAGATTCCGCGATCTGAATGAGCAACTTGCGCTGCGGATGAAAAACACCGTCACACATGAACGATCTTTCGCACGCTATGTTTTGTAGATCACCACGGCGCGGGAAATGGGGACATGAAGAAACTGGCTAACGGGGTTTTGTTCGCGGCTTGCATCACGGGCGCGGTCCACGCGCAGGCGAATGCCGGCGACCAGAAGCCGGACTCCGACCTCCCGTTTACCATCACCAAGGTAGCCAGCCTCGACCTGCCCTGGCGCATCGCCTTCCTGCCCGACGGACGCATGCTGGTGACGGAGAAGGTGGGACGCGTGGCACTGGTCACTCCACAAGGTGACAAGACCGATGTCGGAGGCGTGCCGGCGAGCTACTTCGAAGGCCAGAACGGCATGTTGGGCGTGTTCCTCTCGCCGCATTACGCCGCCGATCACAGCGTGTACCTGACCTACGTCGAGCCGGGCGACTACGGTGGCGGCGTGGCCCTGGGCCGAGGACGCCTCGTGCTGGACGACAAGCAACCCCGGCTGGAAGGCTTTCAGGTGTTGTGGCGCCAGGTGCCCACCGGCAAGGGCGGTCAACCGGGCGGCCAGATCGCGTTCTCGCCGGACGGCAAGTACCTGTTCCTCACGCTCGGTGACCGCCAGCGCTTCACCCCGGCGCAGGATCCGAGTCAGCCGCTCGGCAAGATCCTCAGGCTCACGCTCGACGGCAAGCCGGCGCCCGGCAATCCGTGGGCAGGAAAAGTCGGCGCGCGAACCATTCCCTTGATCGATCCGCCCGCCGATACCGAAAAGGCCAAAACGGCGCCGATCGTCAGCACGTACACCTTCACCGGACCCAACCTCACGCCTGCAGAAACCTGGAGCGTCGGTTTCCGCACGCCCTATGGCCTGGCCTTTGGTCCGGACGGCCGCTTATGGGAACTTGAGCATGGTCCCAAGGGCGGTGACGAGTTGAACCTCGTCCAGCGCGGTAAGAATTACGGCTGGCCCTTGGTCTCGTATGGCATAAACTACAACGGCGTGCCCATTCCCAACCCGGATACGCGCCCCGATCTGGTCAAGCCAGTCATCTATTGGGACCCGGTCATCGCGCCGGGAAACATCATGTTCTACAAGGGCACGCTGTTCCCGCAATGGAATGGGAGCGCCCTGCTCAGCGGTCTCACCGCTCTGGGCATCGTGCGCGTGACGTTCGACGAAAAGGGCGGCGCGACCGCCGTCCAACGGTGGAGCGTCGGCAAGCGTGTACGCGATATCGAGGAAGCCCCGGACGGTTCGCTGTGGATGCTCGAGGATGCTTCGCCCGGAGGGCTGTATCACCTGATGCCGAAGTGATCGTTGAGGGCTGTGCCTGCACCGACGAGCTAGCGTGCGGTATAGCCCCCGTCGACCACGAACTCCGCGCCGGTGATGAACGACGCTTCGTCCGAGGCGAGAAACACGGCGCACCAGGCCACTTCGTCAGGCGTCCCCAGGCGGCCCAGCGGATGTAACGCTGCGATCGCCTGGAAGCCTGCCGTCTCTTCCACCTCCATGCCCGCCACGTAACCCTCCACCATCGGCGTGTGGATGAATCCGGGATGGATGGAGTTCACCCGTATCCTGTCCTTTGCGTAGAGCAGCGCATCCGTTTTGGTCATGAGACGAACCGCGCCTTTCGATGCGTGATAGGGCGGTACGTCGGCAGCGCCGACCAGTCCGTAAATCGACGACAGGTTGATGATGCTGCCGCCGCCAGCAGACCTCATGGGAGCGACGGCATGTTTGACGCCGAAGAACACGCTCTTGACGTTGATGCGCTGGACGCGGTCCCACTCCTCTTCGGTCAGCTCATGGGTCGGCTTGTCGGCGCCTACGATGCCAGCGTTGTTGACGAGGATGTCGAGCCGTCCGAATCGCGCATGCGCGTGCTGGATCGCACCGGCCACGTCCGCTTCGTTACCCACATCGGCATGAATGAAATCGACGCCGGGGCCTAAGGCTCGCTCGGGGCGGCAGATGTCCGCGATGACCACGTCGGCGCCCTCCTCCGCCATGCGCTGCGCGCAGGCCGCGCCGATACCCATGGTGCCGCCCGTAATCAGCGCGACCTTTCCTTTCAATCGGTTCATGGCGCACCTCCCGAAGTCGGTAGCTCGAGCATGCGTGCGGTGCCCGCCTCACGCCTTGATCTGAATCAAGCGCCTCTCCGTCCGGATTGATCTACGTCAACGTCGGCAGCGGTGCCCCCGTCTACAACGTTGTTGACGTCATTGTTTCGACACCCTTGCCGCACAGACGGAGGTGGTTACCATGGCTCTGACCTGGATCTTGGTGTGCGACGCTGCGCGGGCGCGCCTATTCGAAAGCGCGGACAGGCATACGGCATGGTGCGAAGTAGCCTGTTATGCCAATCCCGAACTGAGGGGGCCCCCTGCGGATCGCGGCACGGGCCGTACGGTGCCCCGTTCGCAGGAAAGCGTCGGTGCCGCAAGGCATGTGATCGAGCCTCGCGAGAGCAGAAAGGATCACAGCGCGCGTATTTTTGCTCACAGCCTTGCCGAAACGCTGCGTGAGGCTCATGCACACCGCCGTTACGAGCGACTCTTCATCGTCGCGCCGCCGCGCTTCCTGGGTGTGCTCTCCGACCAGTTCGGCGATGAAACGGCGATGATCGCCGGCTCACTGGGCAAGGACGTGGTCGGTTTGTCGGCCGAGGACATGGAGCGACATGTCCGGGCCGCGTTTCCTCACGACTTCGCCGCTGAAGCGAAACGTCCGGCCGCCTGACACGGGCGGCCAGCCCCTCACCGCTGCCACGTCACAAGAGGCAGCTCGGCCGGGAGGAAGGCGTCCTGATGCCAAGGCCGCAGTCGCACCGTGTAGTCGCTTGCGGGGCGGGTGGCAGGGAGTGACGCTTTGAACATGTAACCGCCGATCGCGCCACTGATCGCATCCCCCTGGCTCATCGGAATGGACTGCCGCGGAAACCCGTCGCGTTCCTCGGCATAAAGTTCTACTTTTACCCACTCGACGTTCAATCCACCGAGGTACGCTTGCGCGTGAAAGCGCCAGTGGGCGTCGTCGAGCGTCACGTCCACGTCGCCGAGTCGCACTTCGTGCCAATGCGACGACATGGCATCGCTCCATGCGACAAGTTCACCCGGGTTGCGCTTCGTCAACGCGCGAAGGGCCGGACGATAGAAACCGTCCACGTACTCAAGCAGCATCCGATTGCTGCTGAATGCAGGTGTGAGCCGCGACATGCTCGCGCGCATTCGCTCCACCCAGCGCTGCGGCACGCCGTGATCATTGCGCTCGTAGAAGCACGGTGCAATTTCGTCTTGCAGCAGACGATAGAGACAGTCCGCGTCTTCCGGGTTGCCCCCGTGTCCGTCGATCGCCCACCCGCAGGCCGCGTCATAAGCTTCCGCCCACCAGCCGTCCAGCGTGGAGACGTTGAGTCCACCATTCACCAGCGTCTTCATGCCGCTGGTACCGCAGGCTTCCCACGGTCGGCGCGGCGTGTTGAGCCATACATCCACGCCCTGCACCAGCCGTTGTGCGAGAGCAAGGTCATAGTCTTCCAGGAACACCGCCCTGCCCTGGACGTCCGGACGTTGCGTGAATTCCACCCAGGCACGCACCTGTTGTTTGCCTTCCTCGTCGGCGGGATGTGCTTTCCCGGCGATGATGAGCTGGACCGGCCGCTTCGCATCGGCGAGGATATCGATGAGCCGCTGCGGGTCGTGCAGCAACAGGTTCATACGCTTGTATTCGGTAAAGCGGCGCGCGAGGCCCACGGTCAGAACGTTGGGATCGAGAACGCGGCGCGCCATGGCGATGCTTGCTGGCGTTTCACCTCGAAGGCCGAGCTGCATCGCCAGCCTGTCACGTGCGTATTGCACCAAGTCGCGTCGCTGGCGGCCCGCCAGATCCCAAAGCACGATGTCATCGCAGGCGGCTATGGATGCTTCGAGGCAGCCGACGTCGCCGAGCCAGCGTCGTTTGCCGCACGTCTGGGTCCAGAGTTCATCGGCCGGTGCGGAATCCCATGACGGCACGTGAACGCCGTTGGTGACGTGGCGAACCGGTACCTCGTCAAACGGCCAGCGCGGATAGAGCGGCGCGAAGAGCTTTCGACTCACCTGGCCGTGGAGCTTGCTTACCGCACTGGTTTGCGCGCAACCGCGCAACGCGAGATAGGTCATGTTGAACGGTTCGTCTTCGTCTGCCGGGTCGATACGACCCAGGGCGAGGAAGTCGCGTAACGAAAGCTGGCAGTCGTTGAGCAGATCCTGCGCGTATTTTCGGATCAGCGAGGGCGCGAACGCGTCGAACCCGGCGGGGACGGGCGTGTGCGTCGTGAATACGTTGCCCGCCCGGGTCTCCCACCATGCTTCCTGGAACGTGACGTTGCGACGATGCATGCATCGCCGTGCCCGCTCCAGTACGGCAAACGCGGCATGTCCCTCGTTAAGGTGGCATACCTCGACGGGCAAGCCGAGAGCGTCCACGAGGCACCAGCCACCAATGCCGAGCACCACCTCCTGCAGCAGGCGCATTTCGGAACCGCCGGCATAGAGCTTGGCGGTAATGCCGCGGTCAACGGCGCCATTGAGTACATGGTTGCTGTCGAGCAAGTAGAGCCGGGTGCGCCCCACGTCGGCCTGCCACACGCGAAGCCGCAACGTCCGTCCGGGAAGCGGCAGCGCGAGTTCCAGCCACGCACCATCGGGACCGACCGACGGTTGGATGGGCAGGCTGGTCGGATCGTTCGACGGGAAAGCTTCCTGTTGGTTGCCTGCGCTGTCGATCGTCTGACGGAAGTAGCCTTCCCGATAGAGAAGTCCCACGCCGATCAGCGGCACGCCGAGATCGCTGGCTGTTTTCAGGTAGTCGCCAGCCAATACGCCCAAGCCTCCGGCATACAGGGGCAGCGCTTCGCTGAGCCCGAACTCCATGCTGAAGTAGGCAATACCGTTAGGCATGTCGCCCGACGAATGGCCGGCAAGCATCCCTGGGGTTTCCAGGTAATGACGGCGTTGGTCGACAGCCGTTTTCAGTCGCTCCAGGAAAGCCTCGTCGCGTTCGAGTTGATCGAGCTGCGCCTGCGACGCGTTTTGCAGCACCACCCATGGGTTATGCGTGAAATCCCATAGCTCTCCGTCTACCTGTCGCCAGAGTGCATCGACCGCGTGGTTCCATGTCCAGCGGAGATCGAGCGCGAGGTCGTTCAATGGCTCGAGGCCCGATGGAAGCGAGCGCGGAAGAATCCGGTGCATGTGCATTGGCGACCTCCTGGGCGGCAGCCGTTACGTTCTCGCCAGCGAGACGCTGAGGTATTGACGAGGATCAACGAGCGGCTTCGTGGCGAAGGTCACAGTGCCTGCAACCTCGGCAGATATGTGAAGAGTCGTCATGCCCCCAAACCCTGCACAGGCCGCATGAACGGGCCTTTTGTCCTCGCAGCAGGGGCACCGGAGCCTTTAGGTGCTCACTGGGACGGCCACGGCGTGAACTTGTCCGTGGTGTCGCGGCACGCCCAATCCATCGAATGGTGCGTATTCGACGAGACGGGCGAGCGTGAACTCGCTCGCCTTCCCCTGCCCGTGCGTGACGGCGACATCTGGCACGGCTACCTCGAAGGCGCAGGCCCCTGTCTCGTCTATGGGCTTCGGGTGCATGGCCCTTACGATCCATGCCGTGGGCACCGATTCAACCCCCACAAGCTGCTCATCGACCCCTGTGCCCGGGCGTTGCTCGGCACGTTCACCTGGGGCGATGCGGTATTCGGGTACGCAGGTGGAACGCCCGACGTCGCCTCCGCCATGGATGAACGCGACAGCGCACCGTTTGTACCGAAATGCGTCGTTACGGCGCCGCTGCCGCCGCTTTCGGAGCGGCCGGCCCGGCCACGTACGCCATGGAACGACACGGTCATCTACGAACTGCACGTCAAGGGATTCACCCAATCCCATCCGGCCGTGCCGGAGGCCATACGAGGCACCGTCGCCGCGCTCGCGGCGCCTTCTGTCATCGCGTACCTGCAGCAGCTTGGCGTCACGGCCATCGAGTGCATGCCGATGGCGGCCTTCATCGACGAACGGCATCTCGTCAGGCACGGGCTGACCAACTACTGGGGCTACAACCCGATCGCTCCGATGGCCGTCCATGCGCCCTACCTTGGCGGCGGAGACGCACGTGCCATGGCGGACGCCGTCGATCGACTGCATGACGCCGGTATCGAGGTGATTATCGACATCGTCCTGAATCACACCGCTGAAGGCGGTGCCGACGGGCCGACGCTGACGTTGCGCGGTCTGGACAACGCCGTGTACTACCGTTTGCAGGAGCAGCATCCGGAACGCTATGTGGATGCCTCCGGTTGCGGCAACACCCTCGATCCGTCCGAGGCCGCCGTCATCGCACTTTTCCACGCCACGCTGCGCTACTGGGCTTGCGAGATTGGGGTCGACGGGTTTCGCTTCGATCTGGCGACGCTCCTGGGACGCTCCGAGACCGGCGCGTTCGACGCGGATGCGCCTTTGTGGCGCACCATTGCCGCCGATCCGGATCTCCGCGACCTGAAGTTGATCGCCGAGCCGTGGGATGCCTCGACGTCAGGAGCCCTCGGGTCGTTTCCGCCGCCCATCCGCGAATGGAACGGCCGCTATCGCGATGACATCAGACGGTTCTGGCGTGGCGACGCTTGCGCCCGCGGCGCGATGGCGACGCGACTGGCGGGTTCCAGCGATGTGTTCGACCACGGCGGCCGCGGCCCGCTGCACGGGGTCAACTACGTCACCTGCCACGATGGCTTCACGTTGGCAGATGTCACCTCGTACGCCGCCAGGCACAACGAGGCAAATCCCTATGACAACCATGACGGCAGTCCGGAGAACTGGAGCAGCAATGGCGGTGAGGAAGGCGATACCCAGGACAAAGCCCTGCGCCTGCTCCGTCGTCGCCGACGCTGCGCCATGCTGGCGACGCTGGCGTTGTCTCGCGGCGTGCCGATGGTGCTCGCTGGGGACGAGCTATCGCGTACGCAGCACGGCAACAACAATGCCTTTTGCCAGGACAACGCCCTGAGCTGGCTCGACTGGACCGCCATCGAGGACCCCATGCGCGATCTGCGGCCATGGCTCGCCCGCGCGTTGCAGTTGCGGCGACGGTTCCGCTTTCCGCGTGTCGACGCGTTCTTCCGTGGGGCCACGGCGATACACGTCGACGACCGGGACATCCGCTGGTCCGAGCCCGATGGATCCGAACTCGACTCGGCAGGATGGGCAGACACTGCAGAGCGCGCTCTCGGTATTCTCGTCACCGGTCCCGGCGAAGGCGAAGCGGTCAACGAACGCATCTTTCTCGCTCTCAATCCAGGGGAACACGAGCGGACCTTCCGCTTGCCTGCGCCACCGGGGACCGAGGCATGGTTCGTCGTGCTCGATGCGGACCGCCCGCCCACCGCGGCTGCCGTCCTCGCATGCGGCAGCGAGGTATCGATTCCGCCCACGGGCATGCTCGTGCTGTCGGATTCGGACCCTGCAAGGCCGTCGCTCGCCGCAACGCGTGTGGCCACGCCTTGAGCCAGGGCGAGCTGATGTTCTCTTGATGCGTATCAACTCCGGGGGACGCCGGTTTTGCTGCACTGCCCTCGTCATGAACAGTCCTGCGTCCCCACGCCGTACCCGGACCTCCGCAGTGAAGGCGGGATGGCGGCGACTCGGGGCTGGCCTGGTGACAGGCGCGGCTGACGACGACCCCAGTGGCATTGCCACCTATTCACAGGTAGGCACGCAGTTCGGCTACAGCATGCTCTGGACGACGGTCGCGACCGTCCCGTTGATGATCGGCATCCAGACGATCTGCGCCCACATCGCCCGGGTCACGGGAATGGGGCTGGCTGCCAACCTCACCCGCATCCTGCCGCGCGGGGTGGTCGCCGGGCTGGTCGGGCTGCTGGTCATCAACAACGTGGTGAATCTCGCCGCCGACATCGGCGCCATGGGCGATGCGCTGGCCATGCTCACCGGCGGCCACGCGCGCTATCTTGCCTTGCTCTGTGCAGCGGTCTCGTTGCTGCTGGAGGTCTTCATACCGTTTCGGCACTACGCACCCATCCTCAAGGTACTCACAGCGAGCCTCCTCGCCTATGTACTGACGGCGTGCGTCGTCGGTATTCCGTGGCGCGAGATGGTTGCGCATTGGCATCCGGAACGATGGGACCATCGCACGCTGGTGGCGTTGACCGCCGTCTTCGGTACGACCGTGAGTCCCTATCTCTTTTTCTGGCAGGCGGCAGAGGAAGTCGAACAGGAACGCGGTAAGCCGGGTGCGCAGGCCCTGCTTGCCGCACCGGAAGACGCGCCAGAAGAATTCCGTCGCATCCGCATCGACACGAATCTCGGCATGACCTACTCGAACGTCGTTGCGTTCTTCATCATGCTGACGGCTGCCGTCGTACTGCATGGGGCCGGGCTGCCGTCGATCGATACCTCGGCAGACGCGGCGCGCGCATTGGAGCCTCTTGCCGGTCGCCTGGCGTCGATGTTGTTCACCCTGGGTATCGTCGGTACCGGCATGCTCGCCGTGCCGGTGCTGGCGGGTTCCGCGGCATACGCCGTGTCCGAAGCCCTGGGGCAGAAAGGCGGCCTGGAGAACACGGTCGCCGAGGCCAGGACCTTCTACGTCATTCTGGCGATTGCCACGGCGCTGGGTACCTTGCTCACGTTCCTTCCCGTATCGCCACTGCGTTTACTGTTCTGGTCTGCGGTGATCAACGGTGTGATCGCCGTGCCGCTCATGGGGGCGATCATGGTCGCGGCGTGCAGCCGATCGCTGATGGGACCCTTCGTCCTCAAAGGCACGCTTCGCCTTCTGGGTTGGGTGGCCACGGTCGTGATGGGACTGGTGGCTCTTGGGCTGCTCTTGTGACTTGAACCCGATCCATCGTCTTGACGAGGATCAATAAGCCGGCTGTGACGGGATCCAGAATGGAGGCATGCTTCGCGACGTTGACGCGTTGATGCCGGATGTCGGTAGCCAAGGCATCGCGTCGCCGAGCCCGCCCCTCTTCGTGATGTACGCGCTGGAGTCGCCATGTCGCTGCCAAGCACCGATACGATCGCCGATGCCGACCTTCGCCATCCGCGTTTCCGCTTTCTGCTATCGCGTTGTCGCAATCGTCCGAAACTTCCGATGGGTGTGGTCCATCCCTGTAGCGCCGTTTCCCTCGAGGGCGCGCTCGATGCTGCCTCGCACGGCCTGATCGAACCTTGGTTGTTCGGGCCGGAAACGCATATCCGTCGCCTGGCCGACACGCTGGGGCGTGGTCTCGAAGGCGTGATCATCCATGACGCGCCCGATGCTCACACCGCGGCTCAGTTCGCCGTCATGGCAGGGCGCCGCGGCGATGTCGCCGCACTGATGAAAGGCGACATGCACACGTCCGATCTGCTGCATGTGCTGCTCGACCGCGATACAGGTCTTCGCGGTCCGGGGCGCATGACCCATGCCTTCGCCATCGACACACCCGCTTATGCGCATCCCTTGATCGTGAGCGACGCCGCCATCCACATACGGCCGAATCTCGATGAAAAGCGCGACATCTGCCAGAACGCCATCGACCTGGCGAAGGCCATCGGCATCGAGCGCCGGCACGTGGCGATTCTCGCCGCGGTGGAGACGCTTCACGAGGACATGCCGGCGACACTCCATGCCGCCGCGCTGTCCAAGATGGCAGCGCGCGGCCAGATCGCGGATGCCGACGTCGACGGCCCGCTCGCGTTGGACAATGCCCTAAGCCCTGCGGCCGCGCGCCTGAAACATATCGACTCGCACGTGGCGGGGCGCGCCAACATCCTCATCGCGCCGGATCTCGAGTCCGGCAATCTGCTGACGAAGGCGCTGGTATTGCTCGCGGACGGCATTGCGGCGGGTATGGTCCTGGGCGCCGCCCTGCCCGTCGCCCTCACCAGCCGATCCGATACGTCGGCCGCGCGCGTGGCATCGGCGGCCATGGCGGTACTCCTCGCCGCGCAAGAACGGGCGGCTTGACGCAGGTCAAGGACGCACCCCGCCATTGCGCTAGCGTGCAGACGTAGCCATTTCAGAGCGGGGCTTTCATGAATACGACAGCACGTTCCCAGCGCACCGTGGCTCAGATGCCTGCCTCCTGCCTTCCGGCCGTAGGCGATGTTCTGGCCGTTGTCGCCGGACCGGTGGATGGCGCGGCCTATGTCGCGAGTCGTCTCGCCGCGCGAGACGATGGATCCGTCACGGGTTGCGCGATCTCGCCGGCGTTCCTGGGCGTCCCGTCTGCTGAAGCCGGCACGCGTTCCACGTCGCTGCGGGAACCCATCACTCACTCGTCTCAGAGCGAAGGTCGGGAAGCCGTTGCCGGTCGCGATACCTTTCTCCGTTTGGCCCTTGCTGCGGGTGCGCAGAGGCCGCAGTGGGCCTGGGCGGGAAATGATCCGGGTCATACGCTGGCCATGCTCGCCGCGTGGCACGACTTGATCGTGGTCCAGCGGCCTGCCGATCCGCACGCCAATTCCCTGGACGGCCTGGAAAGCCTGCTGATGGGAACAGGCCTGCCTTGCCTCGTACTGCCTTCCGTCTGCGCCCCCTCCGGCGTGTTCGATCGGGTCGTGGTCGCATGGGACGGCAGCCTTCCTGCCGTCCGCGCGATCCGTGCGGCCTTGCCGCTGATCGCAGCGGCCCAGGATGTGCTTCTGCTCGATGGATGTCCCACGCACCAGAGTGACAACGAAACACCAGGATTCGATCCTGCGGGTTTCCTGGCACGCCACGGTATCGAGGCGACGCACCGGCGCGTGCGGACCACACCGGGGGAAGCGGGCGCGACGATCCTGAAAAAAGCTCACCAGTTCAAGGCCGATCTGTTGGTCATGGGCGCCTACGGGCATACGCGGCTGCGGGAACGCCTGTTCGGTGGCGCTACGCGGCAGGTCCTCGCGCATAACGAGCTGGCGACGTTGCTCTACCACTGAATCACGCAGTCGCTTGCCGGGCGAGGAGCGATAATCCACGCCGACATGTTCGGCGCGGTCGGTTTATCAGCCGTCGCAGCATCCGGAGGTTACGCCATGAAAGCCATCGAGATCGGCCGGCAACGCGTTCCCACCGTCGAGAGCGGCACGCCCGTGGCCGAAGTCGCGCGGTTGATGCAGAAGCATCAGGCGTCGTGTCTCGTCGTTGTCGCAGAAGCGAGCATGAAACCGCTCGGCGTGATTTCCGAGCGCGACCTGGTCTTGCGGGCGCTGGCCCCGGGAGCGGACTTTGTCCATATGACCGCTGCCAGCATCATGTCCACGCCCGCCATCGTCTGCCATGCAGACGCGTCGCTGGCGGACATCGTGCAAGCGATGGCCGGTGGCGGCGTGGCGCACCTGCCGCTGGTGGACGACGAACGCCGTCTCGTAGGCATCGTGTCGGCAACGGACGTAACGGCCGCTGTCACCGAGTTGCTAGGGCAGTTGGCGAAAGCCCTCGCCACCGATGCGTTGAGCGATCGTCCTTACGCATGACCTCCGCGCGCTGGCGGCGTGCTCCTGGGTTCAATCGCCTCCCGGCCGAGCGCGTCGCATGGCCTCGGCAAGCTCACGGTGACCGTGCTCATCGAGGGCTTTCAGCGTGCTGTCGAAGTCCCTCGGCTCACGATTCTGGCTGAGCTTGCGCTTGCCCTCCAGACGGGAGATTTCGATCTCCAAACCGACGATATGAGCCAGATGTTCTGTCAGGTAATCGGCGGGCGCATCGCTCATCTTCCAGGGAGCGGGCAAGCTCGCCTCCTGCTGACGCGTGAGTCGCGCCACCATGCCGCGTACAAACGACTCATCGTCGTGGATGCTGATCCGTCCGTGCGCATGCACGATCTCGTAATTCCAGGTGGGCACGTGGCGATGCGTTTCCTGCTTGCTCGCGTACCAGCTCGGGGAGATGTAACCCTGCGCGCCACGAAACACCACCAGGACGGGATCGCCGTTCCGAACCTCTTGCCAGATCGGATTCGCGCGGGCGACGTGGGCGAGCAGCACTCCGAACGCACCGCGGCTCTCGTCCAAGACGAACGGCAGGTGGTTGGCCTCCAATCCAGCGGCCGTGTTAGTGACCATCATTCCGAGCGGATGCGCTTGAATGATGCGCCGGAGTTCCTCGGGCCTGGATTCGGTAAACAGCGGTGGAACGTACATGCGGGCTCCGAGCAGGCCGTATGACTGGCGATCATACAGCGGGCCTGGCGTCGCGCGCGTGGCGACACCGTCGTCGCAGGAGCCGCCATGGCGGCGAGAAACATGCACCTCACAGCTACCGCTCCGTCGGCTTCCGGCCTGATCTGCCAAGGGAGCGCCACCCAGGCGCCCCCTCCCAGGCTCCTCACTCGACCGCTTCGAGCGGCCTCCCCGCGCGAGCCAGATGATCGGCGTGGATGACGACGCCGTGGGGCGATTCGTGCCAGGTGCCTTCCACTTCGATCTCGCGACCGACCTTCAGGACATTGGCGAAGCGTTTCGCCGCATGGGGCGGGAAACGAAGATGCACGCCGTCGTCGAGGATCACGCCGTGGACGTCGCCCTTGGGGCCATGGACGAGGTATTCGATGACGCCGCTGTATCCCCACCGTTCTGCCTTGGTCGGTGTGTGACGTTCGACGGTCTTTTCGGCCTGCGGTCCGTTGTCCACGACCGCCGCGCCATGCGCGGGCTCGACGGCAACCGCGACGATAAGAGGCTTGCCGCGCACGCGAACGCCGCGTACCACGATGCTGTCGCCGATCTTCATGCGTGGCAGAAGCTTGCCGGACAGATGCGGCGGGATGTGCACCTCGGTCCCGTCCTTCAGCAATACACCGTCGAGATGGCCGTGGGGATTAAGCAACAGGCGCGCGATCTTGCCGCGCGTGATCGGGAGATGGTCGGGATCAATCCAATGCATGGTGTGCTTCCTGTGGCATACGAGATGAGTGGGGAGTCGTGTGGGGGAAGGCGGCGCGGCCCAAGGACCAGATAACGATGGCGAACGCCGCGAGCGCGCCAAGGCAGAGAAACGCGGGGGCGAAGCCGTACCACTGCGCTACCCAGCCACCCAACGCGGGACTGAGTGCCGCGCCGATGCCCTGTACGGCCAATACCGCGCCCTGGGCGACATTGACGCGTCCGGTGCCGTTCATCAGATGGGCGACCAGCGCCGGTACCGCGACGCTCTGCAGGCCCGCGCCGATGCCATCGAGCGCCTGCACCGGAATGACGCCCCAGGTGTCCATCCAGAGTGCGGCGATCACGCCACGGATCGGCAGGGCGACGAGGGTCAGCATGACGACCCACCAATGCCCGCGGGTGCGCATCCAACGCATGGCAACGAGCGACGCCACGATCATGACGAGCTGGGCGATCACGATGGTGGCGGAGGTGAACAGTGCCGGGTCGGCCTGTCCTCGCCCCACGACAGCGAGACCGAACAGCGGCAGCATCGCCGCGTTGCCGAGGTGAAAGAGGCAGAGTGTCGCCGCGAGGATCAACAGTGCACGGTTCTGCCAGACGAGGCGGAAGCCGCCGGGTGTACCCGCGTCCCCGCCCTGCGCCCCCTCGCCCATGCCGCGCGCGCGTCGGTCGTCGATGTCCGTCCGTCGGATGGTGTAGGTAGCACCGATGGCGAACGCGCCGAACGCCGCTGCAAGCAAGAAGATAGCGGGAAAACCGAAACGCCAGCCCAGATAACCGGACAATGCGGCGGCCACGACGTTGCCGGCATGGTTGGCCACCTGCACACGACCGAACTGCCGATCGAAGCCGCTCTGTCCCACCAGGCCCAGCGTGAGGCCGGCAAGCGCCGGACCGAACACGGCGCCCGTAAGTGCCGTGAGGACCTGCGACGTCACCACGGCGGGCGATGCGGTCGAGTACAGCAGCAGGAGCGTCGCGAGTACGGTCCCGACGCTCGCCAGAGCCACCAGCCCTCGCTTGTGTGTGGTGCCGTCTACCAGCGCACCCGCCGGAGCCGTCGCGGCAAGTGCCACGAGGCCGCCGATCGTCATCGCCGTTCCGATCTGCCCGGGCGCCCAGTGGTGCGCCTGGAGATACACGCCCAGGAACGGGCCCACACCCGCCTGCACATCGGCAAGAAAGAAACTGGCCGCTTCGAGCGCACGTGGCGAGCGTTGCGATGCGGTGTTCATGGGCACTCATTCGGGGATCGGTGGGGCAACGATAGGCAAGCGATGTCTACGTCTTCGTGAAGACGCGAACGCAAGTTCTTTCGATGCCCGGTATCCCGTCCGAACGCGGTGCTCAGTGCCGCTAACCCACGCGATGATCCGCAGACTGGTCGCCCGCCGCGTAGGCGACCCCCGGGTCACGACGTCGCGTATCGGACACGATGCGTCCCGATTCCAGCTTCACCACGCGATCGGCGAGCGCGAAATAGCGGTCGTCATGGGTAATCGCGACCACGGTCTTGCCCTGAGCTTTCAGGTCCGGCAGCAAGGTTCGGTAGAAGTAATCGCGGAAGTGCGTGTCCTGATCGGCGGCCCATTCGTCGAAAAAGAAAATGTCCCTGTCCTCGGCATAGCACTGCAACAGCGCCAGGCGCTTGCGCTGTCCGGTGGACAGCGTGAGCTTGGACAATTCCCCCTGCTCCACCTGCACCAGCGAGCCGAGGCCCAGTGAGGTCAGCAAGGTCCGGATGCGCTCATCGGAGAGCGGTCGCCCGCTCGCGTCGAGTACGTGGGGGAAGAGAAAGAAGTCGCCGAACACCCCGGTGAAGCGTTGCCGGTGCGGTTGCGTATCTCGACCGAGCGGCACGTCATCGATGAGCAGTTCCCCGGTGCGGGGCGTGAGCAACGAGGCAAGCAGCAGCAACAAGGTCGACTTGCCGCTGCCATTGCCGCCCACGATGAAGAGCAACTCGCCACGCTGGATGTCGAGGTCGATGGGGCCTAGCGCCACGCGTCCTTCTTCTTCGCCGGCATAGGCATAGGTCACGCCGCGGAGCGCGATGCGCTGCCACGCGCCGCCCTTCCCCTGCACAGCGGACCGTCTCGATGAGCCGTCACCATCGAGGTCCAGGCCGACACGTTGAAGATGCCGAAGGCTCGCCGTGCCGACACCTACCTGCCGCGCAGCGCTCACGATGAACGCCACGGGGCCGCTGAGAAACAAGGCGCCGATCACGAACCGCATGATCGTCGTCTGCGGCAAGGCCAGACTCGCATAGCCGATGTAGACGATGACGAAGACCGATGCGTAGATCACGGTCGATGTCCATGCCTCGTTGAAGCCCAGGCCCGTGTGTACCTGCACCATCAGGCGGCGGGAGCGGCCGATGGCCGGGCGGATGAGTTCGTCGGCGACGTGCTTTGCGCGGGCGGCATTGAGCGCCAGTTCCTTTTTTCCTTCGCTCAAGTAACGGAAATACTCGAAGACCTTTTCGTTCGCATCGCGCAAGGCATCGAAGCGACGACGAAGAAAACGTTCCAATGCCATCGACGCAACCACGGTGACGCCGAGAAAGCCCGCGAGAATAGCGAGCAGCGGCGGCGACACGCTGGCGAGATAGCTCACATACAGGACGACAAGCAGCACGTTGTACGCCAGCAAGGGTGCGACGAGGACCAGCGGCGCGATACTCGCCACGTCTTCGATGAGCGATCCGAAGATCGTGTGCTTCTCGTTGGCGAGCGTTTCGTACTCGAGGTCGACGAATCGGCGCGAGAGGTCGATGCGCAGCTGCGCGACGAGATCGCCACCCAGACGGGCGAGAATGAATTGCGACGCGGCTCCTGTCGCGAGGACCGCAACCAACCAGCCCGCGCCTTCCCATAGCGGTGCGGTGTCACCGGCATGCACGCCATGCGTTGCCATGGCGTTGATGTGCGATAGCAGCGCCATGGTGGACAGCGCGCTTGCGGCAGACAATGCCACGGCGCTCGCCACGAGCATGCGATGCTGAAGGATGAAGCGCTTGAGGATCATCGACGCATCCTTACACCATTGTCGCGTCTGCGCATGGTGCCAGACATGCATAGTCGGCATGAAAAGCCTATTGCGTGCGGAATCGGCAAATCGCACAAAATCACGCTGCGAACTCCTCAGAATGCCTGAGCGGTGTCGTCGTGGACGCGCCCGCCGCGACGCGATTCCTATACCGTCCGGGCGCACACCCGTAACACGTAAGGAGTACTCGTATGCAGACCGACAAGATCCTCGCGGGATGGTTGAGTGGCGCCGACAACGTAGGTGGGTATGACAACCCGGCTGGGCCGCTTTACACCGAAGGTCACAACCAGACCCTCATGGCCATGACCAGTACGGATATCGCACTGATTTCCAATTGCAGTTCGTGTACGGCTTCCCGGCCGGGCGTCTGCTGCTGACAGGCAGTAGTCGCGATAGCCGTGGCAACCACCACGGCTATCTCTTCCGTCGCTCCTCCCGCTTGCAACGGTCATGCAGGGACCGCCCATGGATGCATCCGCATCGCCTAACGCCTTTGCTCCCCTCATTGCTTATCTGACGGATGACGTACGACGACGTCTCGCCAGTGACATCGCCGCCCAGGCCGGGCTCGACGCCGCCGAAAGAGAGCTGGTCGCAGCGACCGCAGAGCGCGCCCTACGCGACAACGCAGAACGCAAGCTCAACCGCGTGCTTCTGCTCGAACTGCACGCAGCGAAGCTGTCCGGCGAACTGCCTGAAGGCTCTGACGCATCGCGTTTCGCCGCCTTTATCGCCCGCTCGATGACGACCGAGTTCATCGCAGCCATCGATCGACGTTACCCCGTGCTGAGGCCTCGCCTCGCTCGCGCCCTCGATCAGCAACGCCGGGCCATCGTCGCCATGGTGTCCCGACTGGAGGCCGACCGCGATGCCTTGTCTGCCTTCCTCGGTGCCGATCTGGGCGCGCTGCGCGCATTGCACCTCGGCGAAGGCGACGTTCACGAGGGCGGGCAATCCGTAGCGCGCCTCACATTCGTCGGCGGCACGGTCATGTACAAGCCGAGGTCGCTGCATGTCGATGCGGCGCTGGATCGCTTTCTCGCCACGGTGCTTCGCGACGCTCCATCGCGCATACGCGTTCCCGCGGTGCTCGACCGAGGCGATTACGGGTGGAGCCGGCACGTCGACCACGTGTACTGCGTCGACGATGCCGAGCTTGCTGTGTTCTATCGGAACATCGGCCATTGGCTCGCGGTCATGCGACTCCTGGGCGGTACCGACATCCACTACGAGAACCTGATCGCCTCGTCCACGGTGCCCTATGTGGTCGATGTCGAAAGCCTGTTCGTCACCGAGATCCCCCTGCCGCCCTCGCAAAAGGGCGAAGCCGTCGATCTTGCGCAGGCGCTCATCCGCTCGTCGGTCCTGCGGACGGGTCTTGTCCCCTTTCGCGCACCCGTTCTCGGGCTGGACGGCGTGGACATATCCGCCATCGGTGCGCTGCAGGGGGAGCAGCCGAAGATCCGCGTGCCTGAGATCGTCGATCCCGGAACGACCGACGCCCGCGTCGGCCTGGTCAGCGTCGATATCGATACCGGCAAGAACCATCCCTGCCTCAACCCTGACATCTCGCGCTTCTGGGAGGACATCGTCGTCGGCTTCCGCACGATGACCGAGACCTTGAACGAGCGGCACCGCAAGGGGGAGCTCGCGCCGCTGCTCGATGCCTTCGTCGGGTGCCGGATCCGACGCATCCGGCGGCCGACGCAGGCGTACGTCGAGGTCATGCGCATGCTCTGGCACCCCGCATCGCTGCATGACGAAGCCGCCGCTGTCGAGCGTGCTCGCGACCTGCTCGCGAAGAACGCCGCCGTATCTCCGGTGGCCCCGTCCGAGCCGGCGCTCATCGCCAGCGAGATCGACGACATGCTTTACGGGGATGTGCCCGTCTTCGCCAACGTGCTCGACGCGTCGCAGCGTGACGAGGTGTTTCGAGCCTGGCTGGACATGCGCGTCGAACTGGAGGAGCTGACCATCCGCGGCGCCCTCGTGACCGCTCACCTCAACGTTCGACTCAACGACGACAAGCGATCTCCCTACGACCTATCTGCGCACCATCCGCATGCGAACGATCTGGATCGACGGCGGCGATCCATGGCTCGGCAGACGCTCGAACAGCTGTTGCGTCTCTCCGTGCGTGGCGACGATCGCACCATGACCTGGATCAGCCCGGTGCTGGGCCGCGGCGGTTGGCAGATGCGTACACTCCAATCCAATCTCTACGTCGGCCTTGGCGGCATCGTGCTGGCATTGGCGACCTATGCTGAAGAGATGCGCCAAGGACGCCTCGATGAGGTGGCGGGCATCGGCGATGCGCTGGAGGGGGTGCTTCGGATTCTGCGCGCGGCGGAAGACGTCGATGAACCCGAGGCGATCGGCGGCTTCATTGGGCTCGGTTCGCAGGTGCAGACGTGGCTCGTGCTCGATGGGCTGATGCCTGGGCGTGGCTACGTGTCCCGTGCTGTGGCACAGGCCGCACGTATGGAACAGTGGAACATCGAGAACGAGCGCGTGCTCGACGTTCTCGAAGGCGTCGGCGGTGCGATCGTTCCCCTGCTCAATCTGGCCGAGGCTACCGGCGATTCACGTTGGCTGTCACTCGCCGAGCGTGCCGGCAGGCACCTCGAAGCCACGGCCATCGTCGACGAACGCGGCGCGTGCTGGCCCGCGTCGATCTTCGACGAGCCCATCGGTGGCTTTGCGCATGGCGCCACCGGTACAGGCTGGGCGTTGACGCGTCTTGCGCTCAGTAACGCCGGGACGGCCACCGATCGACAGCGTTGGCTCGCGCTCGCCGAGCGGGCGTTCGACTTCGAGGAATCGCTGTACGACACGGAGGCGGGCAATTGGATCGACGTTCGCAAGCCGGATAGCCGGGACTTCGCGAACACCTGGTGTCATGGCAGCGTCGGCATTGGCCTGGCGGCCTGCGATCTCTACGAACGTACGGGACACCCGCGTCACCTGGACACGCTACGCCGCGCGGTGCGCGTCGCGGCCGAGGGTGGCTGGGGCCACAGTCACACGCTTTGCCATGGCGATCTCAGCAACTGGGAGCTGTTGAACCGCGCGTCGCGCATCGCCGCGTCCCAGGTGCCCGATAGCGGCATGCCGCCAGCGGCGATCGTGTTGTCGAGCATTGAGGAGCACGGCATCGTCGGCGGCCTGGCACGCGATGCGTTCAACCCGGGGCTGATGAGCGGCGTGTCGGGGTCGATCCTGCAACTGGCGCGCATGCACCCCGCGTGCCCGGTGCCGTCGGCACTGCTGATGGAGTATCGCGTGGCGAAAGCGCCACGCGATGCGGCGCAGCAACCTGCGGTGGCCGCGATCTAGTGTGACGGTCCACGCCGTTGGCATGCCGAAAGTCATGCCAACGCTTCCGCCGTGGCGCGCATCCCATCGGCTCGTAGACCATCCGATGGGGTTCACCATGTGTCGTTGGGTATCCGCTGCCTTCCTGGCTGTCGTCTCTCTGTGCGCGGGCGCCCAGGAGGCTCCGCAGATGATGTTCCTGGGCTCCGGCCACCTGGCCAATCACAATCGCGACGTCGCCAACACACATGTGGAAGACGTGCGTACTCCCGCGCGGCAGGCCGAGATCGAGACGATGGTCGCGCGGCTGGCGGCCTGGAAACCCACACACGTCGCGATCGAATATCCCTATGCGAAGCAAGCGGAACTGGACAAGCGCTATGCCGATTACCGGGCGGGCCGCTATACCTTGACGGCAGACGAGACCGACCAGATCGGTCTGCGCCTAGCGAAACAGCTGGGTCTGCCACGTGTCGATGCCGTGGACTGGAATGACAACGCTCCCGGCAAGGACGCCGACTACGATTGGATGGCGTGGGCCAAGGCGCATGGCAAGGCCGATCTGCTGGAGGCTAGGGTCGCCCCATGGAAAGCTCAGGCGGCGAAGGAAACCGAGTACCTGAAAAGCCACAGCGTGACGGAGTGGTATCTCATGTGGAACGATCCGAAGCGTATGGCCGAGGACCAGAAGGGGTACTTCGATCTGCCGCTGTTCGGCGACGACAGCAACAACCCCGGCGCCGCATGGGTCGGTCAATGGTATGCACGCAACCTGCGCATCTTCACACACATCCGCGCGCTCGCCACCAAGCCCGACGATCGCGTGCTGGTCATCTATGGTGCAGGCCACGGCCCCCACTTGCGCAAGGACGCCGTGGAGTCCAACGTATTCCGACTGGTCGAGCCGCAACCATGGCTCACGGGGCAAGCCTCGGCGCGATAGCCTGCACGGGAATATCTGGATGAGCGGTATCGTCGATCTCCACGTCTCCCAATACCGCCCTGGCGGCCACATGGCGGGACATCGCCACGACGAGGCCTGGTTCTGTCTCGTCGTGGAAGGCGGTTACGAAGAAACCATTCTTGGCATGCGCAACGTCCATGAGCCGGGCGATCTTCTGTTCTGCCCCGCTCATGCAAAACACGAGCAGCGCTTCGGCCACCGCGGCGCGCGCAAGGTCATCTTCCATCCCGACGATACGCTGGCCGGCCTGCTGGCCGAGCACCACGCGCGACTGGACGGGCGCCCATTGATACGTCGGTCGGCCACGCTGCATGCGCTGGGATGGCGCATTGTTCAGGCCATGGCGGTCGAGGACGCATGCGCGCCGCTATGTGCCGAAGGCCTGGCCCTGGACGTCCTGGCGGAAACCGGTCGCGGCATGGCAGAGCTGAGCATGATGGAGCCAGCTTGGCTGCGCAGGGTCCGCCAGTGCCTGCATGACGATCGAGCCCGCGACTGGTCGCTGGCCGATCTGGCGGCCGTGGCAGAACGCCACCCCGTCCATCTCGCCCGGAGCTTCCGGCTCTTTCACCACTGCACGCCCGGCGACTACCTGCGCCGGCTGCGCGTGGAGCGCGCAGCGCATCTGCTGCGCGCCACTCGGCGGCCGTTGCTGGACATCGCCCTCGAATGCGGTTTCGCGGGTGCGGCGCAGTTTTCCCGCTCGTTCCGCGCAGTGCACGCCATGACGCCGTCGGCGTGGCGCAGGTCGCGCTAATCCGGGTAAAGCGTTGCCTTCACGCGCCTGCTAGCGTGGGCCAATGAAGACCTTCATCCCATTCGTTCTGCTGGCGGTGCTCGTTGCCCCCGTTCACGCCGAAGACCGGCGCATCGATCCCCGCCTGTGGTTTGCGAGCCCCGCCGCCGAGGAGACGGATCGCACGACGTTGTTGACGGACGTCGCGGCGCTACCCGTCCTCGACGACCCCACTCCCGGTGCCCTGCTCGATTATTTGCACCGGGCCGAACGCCTGCTGGAGCGCACCCAACGCCACGCGGCATGGCTGCACCTGCGCACGGCCCAGGACATCGACGACCATGCCGCTGCCGAGTCCCGACGTGCGGTGGGCGATGCGGGGGATACTGTCGTGGAACGCACCCGCCAGACCTTGCGCAAGATCGGTGGCGATGGGTTTGCGAAGGACGTGGCTGCCCTGCCCGCGCTCGCGCGCTACCACTGGCTGCTGGAACGCGCCGTGCGCGCGCTGCCGCACGAACTTCCCGATGCGCAACAATCCATCCTCGATACGCTGACCGACCAGGACAGCCAGACGTTCTGGAACATCTACCAGAAGACGCGCCGCGCCACGGCCTATGGCCATGTCCATACATCGCACGGCGACCTCGATGTCGGGAAGGATGCCGACAAGCTTGCTTCCGATCCCGACCGCCGCGTGCGCGAACAGGCGTGGAAGCTGCGCCAGGATGCCTTGGCCGCGCAGGAGGAAACCTATGCGTCGATCCTGGTGGGGATCGTCCGCCTCAACGACCGCGTCGCCAAGCTGCAGCACTTCAACGATGCGCCGGAGGCCGCGTACTTCGCGCGTCTTTTTACCCGGGCCGACGTAGATGCCACGGCGAAGGCCGTGGAAGCCCATGCGCCCTTGCTACAAGCGTACCAACGCCTGCGCGCAGAGCATGTCGCACACGCGCTCGGCATCGAGCAAGCGCATAGCTGGGATCTCGCGATGCCGACGTCGGGGTTCGAGCCACCTGCTTTCGACGACGCACAGATGCGCCGCGTGATTCCCGAGTCACTGGCGCCGCTTGGTCGTGACTACGTAGCCCATTTTCGCGCCCTTCTCGACCCTGCGAACAAGCGCACCGACCTCGCCACCGTGCGGGGCACGCGCGAAGATGATGCTTTCTCCCTTGCAGCCCCTGGATCTCCCGGCGCGCTTTTTCTCGGCGTATGGAAGCCGACGGTCAAGGAAGCCAGCGTCGTGGCACACGAGGGCGGTCACGCGATCCACAGCCAGTTGATGGACGAGCGCGGGGTATCACCCTTCCTCAACCACGGCCCGAGCTGGATGCATGAAGCCATCGCCATCCTCAACGAGATGCTGTTCTACGAGTACCTCTATCGGCATACCGACGATCCCGCGGCGAAGGCGTATTACCTGCAGGCGCAACTGGACGAGATGACCTTCGAGATCTTCACCTCAGCCGAAGAGGCGCAATGGGAGGAAGGCATCTATGACGGCGTCGTTGCCGGCAAGATCCGCGGCGCCGGGGACATGGATGCGTTGACGCTGGACATCACCCGGCGGTTCGAGATCTGGCCTTCCATCGACCCGTCACTGGCGCACGCGTGGATCGGCAAGCGCCTGATGTTCGAGGATCCGCTGTATCTCGCCAATTATCTTTACGCGGGCTTGTGGGCAACGCGCATGTTCGACATGGCCCGAAAAGATCCGGCCGACTTTCAGAAGCGATACGCCGCGCTGATGGCCGAAGGATTCGACGCCGCACCTGACCAGCTTCTCGCCCGGTTCTTCGGCAAGCCTCTGACGCCTCCCGATCTGGTGGACGCGGACATGGTCGTTATCCAGGAGAAGGTGGATGCACTGGCACAGCTATATCGAAGGTTGCCTGGCCCGCCCTCCTCCCAACGTTGAAGGTCGCGTTTCAACCTTTTTCCACACCCGCGCATCCTTCCCGCTAACGAATCCGCTCTCAGCCTTTACCGCCGAGTACGGCGTTTGCCACCCCATCGTCTACGGGAAAACACGATGCCGTTTCGCAAGCTCATCCTCTTGCTGATTTGCAGCGCGTCCATGGCTGCCTCCATTGCCATGGCACAAACGACCGCCGAGCCTGAGCAGGCGCGAATGGACCGCGTATTCCAGCGGCTCGGCACCCAGTTCGTTGCTGACGGCCGCGCCGACGGCGTGTCGATCGCCGTGGTCAAGAATGGTCAGCCGCATTTCTACAACTTCGGTACAACCACGCGTGGCAAGGACAGCCCGCCGACCGAGAACTCGGTCTACGAGATCGGTTCAGTCAGCAAGGTCTTCAATGCGCTGATCCTTGCGCATGCCGTGATCGAAGGAAAGATCCACTTGCAGGACGACATTCGACGTTATCTGCCCGGCGACTACCCCAACCTGCAATGGGAAGGCACGCCGGTACGCATCGTCGATCTGGTCACGACGACCTCGGCCTTGCCCGACAACCTGCCTAACCCGTTCCCCGATGGGGTCGATCCGGACAAGGCGCCCTTCCTCGCGACGGAGGCGATGAGCCGCATCACGCCGGAACAGGTCTATGCCGAACTCAAGACGGCCAGACTCAGTCGCAGGCCGGGCACGGAGACGCAGCACTCGAACCTCGCACCCGTGCTCATGGGCCGCATTCTCGAGAAGGTCTATGACGAGCCGTACCAAAGCCTCGTGGCGCGCTATATCGAGAAGCCCTTCGGCATGCAGTCGGGATTTGGCAAGGGTAGGCAAGCGCTCGAGGTGGACGGCTATAACAAGCGGCACGTCGCGATGCCGCGGATGTACGAGGATGCCTTTCTGATGGCCGGCGGCCTGCGCTACAGCACGCGCGATATGGCGAAGTTCCTGACCGCAGAACTGGCAGCCACCGATCCCGCCATTCGCCTTACCCAGCAAACGGCGTGGGGCGATCCCGAAAAAACGTCCGCGATGGGCCTCAACTGGGTGCTCAGCCGAACTGTGGACAACAAGCCGCGCCTGCGCATGTCCGGCAGTACGTTTGGCTGTGCGAGCTACATCGAAATCTATCCGGCGCTCGGCTACGGGATCGTTCTCCTCGCCAACCGGCCCGGTGAAGCGCAGAACGAGCTGCAGAACCTCGCGAACCAGGCGCTGGAAGAGATTTGGGGAAAGCCTCCGGCGTTGGGCGCGCTCGAACGCGCCTTGCAGGACGATCGTTCCGGCGATGCTTCGCGCGTGATCGCGATGGTGAAGCGCAAGTATCCGGAGCTGCATCTCACGGAAGACTTCGTGAACACTTGGGCCTACCGCCTATTGCGCGAAGGCAAAGGTACTCAGGCGATCGGACTGTTTCGCTACAACACGGAGCAGTGGTCGACCAGTTGGAACGCCTTCGACAGTCTGGCCGAAGGCTACGAGACGCTGGGCGACAAGCCCAACGCCATCGCCAACTACCGCAAGTCGCTCGCCCTCAATCCTTCCAACACTCACGGCGCCGACCATCTGAAGAAGCTGCAGACCGGGCAGTAGGCGAGTTCGTTAATCGCCAGCAGGCTGGCTCCCACCGGTCATTTGCAGGCTCCCGCTGTCTCCTTTCGCCAGCAGGCTGGCTCCCACCGGTCATTAGCAGGCTCCCGCTGTCTCCTATCGCCAGCAGGCTGGCTCCCACCGGCAACCTCGACAACTCGGTGGGAGCCAGCCTGCTGGCGATCGAAGGTAACTCGAAGAACAGCGTCGCGGCCTCGCCGTGACTGACTTTTCAACGGGAGGTCAGCCAACATGCAACGAGCCATCAAGACAGCGACCGATCCCTTCAGGCTGAGGCTCGGACCACGCCGGATTCACGAGATAGCTCACGCCGCGCATGCTCACCACACATCTGCTCGACCAGCGCCCGATGATCCGGTAGATCATCGAGGGCGCGAATGGCCGCTTGCTGGATCATGGCGAACTCGTGACGTGCAGCGGCCACATGCGGATACGCACTGCGCATGGGCTCGAGATCGGTCTTGAACTCCATGCCGTAGAGGATGTACTGCCAGCTGCATGGCATGAACATCTCCAGGTCGGTCACGAAGTCCAGTCGATGCGGCGGCCGGTGTTTCCACCGGGCCAGCTTTTCCTGCAGTGTGGTTGGAATCGTGGCGGGGTCGGCATTGTCGATCCAGAACGCCGAGTCGCGTCGCTGGCTCAGGCAATAGTGCATCTTGATGAAATCGATGATGCGGTCGTAGCGCGCAACCATCATGTCGTTGAAGTGGCGCGAGGCGCTTTCCATGCCATCCGTGTCGCTGGGCAGCAGATGGGAAAGCAGGTACGTCGCCAGTTCGATCAGCGCGATGCCGGTGGATTCCAGCGGTTCGACAAAGCCGCCCGCCAGCCCCACCGCCACGCAGTTCTTGCGCCAATGCTCGGGCCGATATCCCGTCTCGAACCGGATATGCATGGCCTTGAGGTTTTCGCCGGCCTGGCCGAGGTAACGTCGGAAAACGTCTTCGGCACGGTCGTCGCTGGTGTGGCGCGACGAATACACGTAACCCACACCGCGCCGCTTCTGCAGGCCAATGTCCCAGATCCACCCGGCCTCCTGGGCCGTGGAGATGGTGTATGAGGGAATCGGTGTATCCGGTGTGTCGTACGGCACCTGCATGGCGACGGCGCGGTCGGCGAACAGCACGTCCGCCCGGCTGCGAAACGGCGATTGCATCACGTTGCCGATCAGCATGCCGCGCAGGCCAGTGCAATCCACGTAGAGGTCTGCAGTGAGGTCGCCCTCCTCCTTCGTCACCACGCGTGCGATGGCGCCCGTCTCATCCAGCTCCGTGCGCTCCACCGTCGCCACGTGCCGGACAACGCCGAGCGACTGTTGGCCGTGCTCCGCGAGCACGCGCGCAAAGCACGCCGCATCGAAGTGGAACGCGTGGTTCATCGGGCCTTGATAATCGCTGTCACGCGCACGTTTGGGTGCGCGCGAGTGGTCGACCAGCGTGCTCTGCATCGACACGGCATCGGCAAACGGCATGCCCTCCGGTGCTGCACCCAGTAGCCAGTACGGCAGCAAATCAGGGCCGCCCGGGCGTTGGCTGGGTGCATTGAACGGATGAAAAAAATGGTCAGCACCGGGCGTGCCCGGTGGGCGCACCCAATGGCGATAGTGAATGCCTTGCTTGTACGTCGCAGTAGCGCCCACCAGGAAACGACGCTCGTCGAGTCCGATGGCCGCCAGCGTGCCGCGAATGGAAGGAAACGTCGCCTCGCCGACGCCGAGCAGGCCGATGTCGGGCGACTCCACCAGATGCACCTGCACGCTACGCGGATCAAGGGCGTTCACTGCTTTGGCGAGGTAACACGCCGTCAGCCACCCGGCGGTGCCGCCGCCCACGATCAACACGTTCTTGAGGCGCGCCATGATCTGCTCCCGCGGGTTGCTAGCGATGGATCAAAGAACGGCCGGGCCGCATCATGCGGGCCCGGCAAAGAAGCCATTCACGGGGAGAGGGGTGAGCGCTCGCCGAAGCGGCCCCAACGGAACGGCAAACGTCGGGCGTCCCGAACACGGGACGCCCTGGATGACGTCAGAACCACACACCGAGTTGCACACCGTAGGTGCGCGGTGCGAGGTACTGCGATACGTATTCCAATGAGCCGTCGGACATGAGGAAGCGCCCGGCGCTCGTACGGACCTTTCCGTCGGACACGTTCTGCACGTACGCGTTGACCCACCACTTGTCGCCTGGCTCGCTGTAGCGCAGCGACACGTCGCCACGCGTGTACGCCTTCTGCCGGTCACCAGCGCCCAGGTTGAAGTAGCTCAGCCACTGCGAGCTCTGGTACTGCGCGCTGACGCGGGGCGTGAGGCGTCCTCCGTTGGCAAGGTGGAACGTGTGCTCGTAGATACCCGTAAGCGACACGTTGGGTGCATGAGGCAGATCGTTGCCGGTCACGTTCGCGCAGTTGGCAAGGTTTGACTGCGGCGGGCATGCCGGCAGGCCCTGATAGTCGTTGGAGCCGGCGTAGATCAGACGACCCAGTTCCTTCTTCGGGATCGCCGAGAAGATGAGGTTGAAGCGGTCGTTGGTCTGCTGGTAAGCCAGCTCCGTTTCGAAGCCGAGCACCTTGGTGCTGCCGCCGACGTTGGAGAAGCCCAGGCCGTGATTGCCGTCCGGATAAACGATGGGCGCGGAGAGCTGGAAGTTCTTGAAGTTCTCGTAATAGACGGCCGAGTTCCAGGTCATGTGGCCATCGAGGAACGTGAACTTGCTGCCGACTTCGTAGTTGGTCAGCGTCTCGGGCTTGTACAGCGTGCCCGCATCCTGCGTGCCGCCCGACTTGTAGCCGGTGGACACGCTGGCGTAGAGCAGGCCGTTCTCGCTGACGTCGGTATCCAGGCGCAGCAGCCAGGTCGGCTTACCCTTGCTGTACTTGGCCGTATTGCGCTGCGAAATGGAGAAGCCGTTCGACGGGTCCGGATACACGTCCGGCGAGATCGGCACCTGGGGCACGGTCGGATCGTAAGCCCAGCCCCAGTTGATACCGCCCTCGTTCTTCTTGGTGTCATGCGACCAGCGCGCACCACCGGTGAGGCGCCAGTGGTCGCTCAGGTGCCAGGTCGCCTGGCCGAACAGTGCATACGACTCCACCGTCTCCTTGGGCTGGATGAACGAGCCCTGCCAGTTCACGGTGCCGTAGCGCGTACCGTTCATGATGGGGATGTCGAAGCGGATGCTGTTGTCTTCGTAGCCGTAATAGGCACCGAGGATCCAGTCGACCGTCTGCGGACCGACGGACTTCAGGTTCAGTTCCTGGCTCCAGTTCTTGTAGCGGGAGTCGTTGGTGCGATCGTCCTGGTAGACGCCGTTGGTGGTGAAGCTGGTTGGCACGCTGACGCCCACGTCCTGGTCGAAATCGCTTCGACCCGTGTAGTGGTTGTAGCCAGCGATGTAGCTGAGCTGCATGCTGTCGTTGATGTTCCAGTCCATGCGGCTACGCAGCGTCTTGGACGTGCGGTCCAGGTACGGCGCGGTGTCGATCAGTGCCGACCAGAAATCCTGCCCCTCGCGCGGCTTCTGCATGAGGCTCATGCTCGGCGTGCCGCGGTCGACGAAGTACTCGTACGAAAGGTTCCACTTGAACGCGTCGCTGGGCTGCCACAGCGCGCTGACGCGCGCGGCGGACTGGTCTTGCGAGTTGTATTTGTCGCCGCGCTGCACGTACTGGCCGGGATCGATCGGTTTGAAGTTGGCTAGCGTGCCGCCGGAAGCCGACGACGCAAGATACGCCTGCTGTTGCTGCGCGATGCTGGGCAACTGGCCCGACGGGTTCTGGTAATCGACGTAGCCATCGTGCTGCTCGTGCACCACCGCAACACGCATGGCGAACGTGTTGCTGATGGGCAGGTTGAACGCAGCGCGCGCACCCACCTGGTTGTAGTTGCCCGCGCCCACCTGCGCGTTGCCGTAGAAGCCCGCACCGATATCCGGCTTGGCCGTCTGAAAGCTGATGGCGCCGGCGGTGGAGTTGCGACCCCACAGCGTGCCCTGCGGGCCACGCAGCGTCTCGACGCCGTCCATGTCGAGCAGCAGGCCCGATGCCGCTTCGGCACGCGGTGCATAGACGCCATCGACGAAGGTCGCCACTTCCGGATCGGCGTATTCGGTCTTGGCGCTGTCGTTACCGATGCCGCGCAAGGTCAGCGTCACGACACCGTGGTCACCCTGCGACGTACCCTGCAAGCCCGGTACCAGTTTGGTCAGGTCCTGCACGGTCATGACCCGCTCTCGGTCGAGGGTATCGACGGAGATGGCGGTCACCGCCACGGGCGTCTTCTGCAGCGGCGTTTCGCGCTTGGTCGCGGTCACGGAGACCGCGTCCAGGTTCTGAATTTTCTTCTCGTTGCTGCCCTGCTCTTTCGCCGGCGTGCTCTGTGCGGTGGTGTCCTGTTCCGCCGCCAACAGCGTGCCTGGCGTGATTGCCAGCGTGATGGCGACATACAACAACTTGCGATGCAGATTCATTTGGCTCTCCCCGTCCATCGTTCGGATAAATGTTGTCCGCCGCACTACCGGTCTAGACAAACGTTTTCCCTACGTCCCCATCGACACGCCATTCCCCCGAATGACAGCGCTGTCATTGGTCGATGATAAAACGCGTTGGTAACGAATGCTTGCGGCACGGCAGCACGTCTTCACAGGTACGAAAAACCCCACCACGCACTCGCGTGCGCGGCTCGCCGAGGCGTTGGACGCCTCGGGTTTGGTGCAAAGCAAACAAGCGCACTCGAGCCGGAAGCCCGAAAACGGTAGTCATGGCGCGTTCCCGGACGGCGGGCACGACAAGGTGCGGTCCGCCACCGTACTGAGCGATACATCCGTGATGGCCATCTGCGCACCGGCGTGGCTGGACCACGCGAAAGGCCGATCCAACCGGCTCATGTTCGCGCCGGCCGCCCTGAAGCATTTCAACGGAATGCCCACTCGCAGCCACTGCCCCTGGGGCAACGCGGCGAGCTGTGTACCGACCGGCACGCTGGCCTCGCATCCGGTTCCGCAGCCCACACCGATGGCGCTGTCCGCCGGCGGCGCGGCATCCATCCGCAACGTGGTGACGAGCAGCACGTCGCCGTTCGTTTCGCGCTCCACGTCGAGCGGTGCGGGCGCGACCAATTCGACGCTCGCGGCACCGGACCAGCGCACCTCGCGTGCGTCTTCCTGAGCCTTGTAGTCGACGGCTTCGATGCGCACGCTGCCGTCGGCCGCGGCCGATGGCATCGCGGTGACGTTCGTGGCGCCACCATGCGCGCCACTCAAGCGCAGCACGAAATCCGCTGCCGGCTTGCCGCGTGTGAAGTAAACGCCGGTCTGCTCGTTGTTCAGCGTGAGGCCCGGGTCCTCCGGCAGGTTGCCGGTGTCCGCATGGTCGGCGTAGGTCAGGCCGAAGCCGTAGGGAAACTGCGGGCGCTCGCCGCGCGCGATGGCTGCGACCGGTATCTGCGCCGCGCTGCGTGGCCACGCATAGGCCAGCTTGCCGTGGAAGTCGTACGCCACGCGGCCATCGGGTTTGCGCAACAAGACATCTGCCACGCCCTCGCCTTCGCTGCCCGGCAGCCATGCAACAACGAATGCGTCCGCGGCATTGATCTCGCGATTGACCCAGAGCGGACGTCCAGTCAGGAACACGGCCGTCACCGGGATGCCCTGCCCGCGCAGCTTACGCAGGAGTTCCAGGTCGCGGTCGTTGCCGGGGCGGTAGGCGAGATTGGAACGGTCGCCCTGGAATTCGGCGTAGGGATCCTCGCCGAAGACGACGATCGCGGCATCGGGCTTCTGTGTGTAATTGCCTTCCACCGACAACTCGGCGCTGCCACCTGCGGCCTTCACCTGTGCGTCGATGCCCGCCCAGATGGAGGTGGCTCCCGGGAAATTCGCGTTGGTCAGACCCGTGCCCTGCCAGCCCAACGTCCAACCGCCGTTCTGCTTGGAGATATCGTCGGCGCCGTTACCGGCCACCAGCACGTGCTTGCGCGGATCGATCGGCAACGTGCCCCGATGGTTCTTCAGCAGCACCAGCGATTCGCGGACGGCGCGACGAGCCACCTCGCGATGCGCAGGACTGCCGATGATGTCGGCCGCCTTGACGGCAAGCGGATTGGTCGACGGCGCACCGGCGTCGAACATGCCCAGCCGCATCTTCACGCGCAGGATGCGGGTTACCGCATCGTCTACGCGGCTCATCGGGATGGTGCCGGCTTTCACCTGGGCCAGCGTGTTCGTGTACAGACCCTTCCAGGAATCGGGGGCTTCCAGCATGTCGAGCCCCGCGTTGTACGCTACGGCGCAGTCTTCATTGGTGCAGCCCGGCACCTGTCCATGCGCGTTCCAGTCGCCGAGCACAATGCCGTCGAAGCCCATGCGCTCTTTCAGTACGCCGGTGATCAACGCTTTGTTGCCGGCCATCTTGACGCCGTTCCAACTGGAGAACGAGACCATCACGACCTGCACGCCCGCCTTGATGGCCGGCGGATAGCCGGCGGCGTGGATGTCGCGCAGTGCGGCTTCGCTGATCTGCGCGTCGCCCTGGTCCTTGCCGTCGTGCGTACCGCCGTCGCCGACGAAATGCTTGGCCGTGGCAATCACATGCTGCGCATCGAGGAACTGCGGCGTGCCCGGCTTGCCTTCCAGCCCACCGACGACTGCCGCGGCGTACTGCGCGACCAACGCCGGATTCTGCGAGTAGCCCTCGTACGCACGTCCCCAGCGACCATCCTGTGGCACGGTAAGCGTCGGCGCGAAGGTCCAACTGATACCGCTGGCGCGGAGTTCCTGCGCGGTGACCTCGCCGATATCGTGGATCAGTTGCGGATCGCGCGTCGCTCCCAGCGCGGAGTTCTGCGGAAACAGCGTGCTGCCGACCAGATTGTTGTGGCCGTGCACGGCGTCGATGCCGAACAGCACCGGGATCGCCAGTCCGCCACGCGAGGTGTCCATGGAGGCGTGGTAGAACGCGTCGGCCAATTCGCGCCAATGCGAGCCGTCCGGGTACGGATGCCCCGGCGGCTTGGAATTGCCGCCCGCCAGCACCGAGCCCAGGCGATAGGTGCGTACGTCGTCCGGCGTTACGTATTTGATGTCGGCCTGGATCATCTGGCCGACCTTGTCCTCCACGGACATCTTCGCCATCAGCGCGTGTATCCGCGCCTCGATCGCCGGGTTCGGCGGCAGCGGCGATGTGCCTTTCGGCCATTGCTCGGGGTGTACTGCGTTGGCATCACCCGCCGCGGCCGGCACGGTGCTCAACACGGCGCCGGCAAACGCCAGCGCAACGGAATGGCTTCGCAAGAACAGGCACGATCGCTGCAGCAATGGCACGGCATGGGCCCCTGGCTGGCGCACCGGCGGTGCGCTTCCGGGCCGCATCTTGGCAGGAATGACAGCGCTGTCAATTTGCTATGCAGCATGACCGCGGGCATCGCCAGCGAACGATCTCAGGGAGCTGCGGCCGTGGAACCGCGGATCTGGAGGGTGTACGGCATCTGCACCAGTTGGCCGACGCTGTGACTGCGCAGCATGCCGAGCAACTGCTCCGCCGCAATCTTTCCCATTTCACGGGCGGGCTGCTGGACGGTGGTAAGTGCCGGCCAAAGTTGGCGAGACAACGGCGTGTCGTCGAATCCACAGACCGACAGATCGTGCGGCACCTTCAAACCATATTCGCCAGCCGCCCACATCACACCGGTCGCCATGTCGTCGTTGGCGGCGAAGACGGCTGTCGGGCGTTCGCTCAGCGACAACAGTTGCTGCGCAGCCAGCACGCCCGAGCTGAAGGTGAAGGCGCCTTGCACGACCAAGGCGGGATCTTCCGGCAGTCCCGCCGCAGCCATCGCATCGCGATAGCCTGCCAGGCGCCATCGGCTCGCTCCATGGTTCGCGATACCGATCACGTGCGCGATGCGCCGGTGCCCGAGGGCCAGCAGATGCTCGACGATCGCACGCGCGGCACCCTGCTCGTCCATGGTCACGCCAACGGTCTTCCCGCGATGTAACGGCGACACGCTGGCATACGGCACCTTGTGTTCACGAAGGCGTTTCAGCAGCGGCGCATAGTCGGTAATGGGCGGCGTCAGCACCACCCCGTCGGGGTGATGATCGGCAATCAGCGCGTCGAGACGGCGGATGAAATCGCCATCGCGCATGCGCAACGGCCGCACCATCATGCTGTAGCGATGCGCGTCGCAAGCCTCGAGCACGCCATCCTGGATTTCCGCCAGGTAGGTCGAGGACGGGTTGTCGTTGTTGTCGTACAGCATCGCCACGACGAACGAGCGATTGCCTGCCAAGCTGCGTGCCGACGGATGGGGGCGATAGTCCATCGCCTCCATGGCGGCGCGCACCCGCTGCCGCGTGGCATCGGTGACGTTGGCCTCGTCGTTGAGCACGCGTGACACCGTCTTGGGCGATACGCCCGCTGCGCGCGCCACATCTTCGAGGCGTACCCGCATGGATTCTCCGCTGTCCTCAAACCTTCGTTCGACTATGCCGCCACAGCCCTGCCCTTTACAAGCGCTGAGGAAGGCCTCGATGCTGCGTCCGCAGCATGCGCGAGGCGCCGCGCCATGACATAACTGCGTCCGGGAGGGAGGAACCGGTGTCCTGGATCAACGCAGCACAGGCCAGCCACGTGCATGCCGAGCAAGCCGCCGATGAGCGTTCGCTTGCGGCCCGGCTGTGTCCGCCGCCCAGCCAGCTACCAGTGACGAAGCGGTCCACGCTGTCGTTCTGGCAGATATGGAACATGTGCTTCGGCTTTCTCGGCCTTCAGTTCGGCCTTGCGCTGCAGAACGCCAACGTCAGCCGGATCTTCCAGACACTCGGTGCGAACCTCAACGACATTCCCGCGCTGTGGATCGCCGCGCCGCTGACCGGCTTGATCGTGCAGCCGATCGTTGGGCACTACTCCGATCGCACCTGGAACCGTCTCGGGAGGCGGCGGCCGTACTTCCTGGCCGGCGCAGTGTTCGCTTCCCTGGCCTTGCTGTGGTTACCGAACGCGCCCGCGTTGTGGATCGCCGCCGGTCTGCTGTGGATTCTGGATGCCTCGATCAACGTGTCGATGGAGCCATTTCGCGCGCTGGTCGGCGATCAGTTGCCCACGAAGCAAGGACCCGCAGGCTTTGCGATGCAGAGCTTCTTCATTGGCGCGGGCGCGGTGGTGGCATCGCTGCTGCCGTGGGCGCTCGCGCGGTTCGGTGTGGCGAACGTGGCACCGGACGGCGGCATACCGGACACCGTGAAGTACGCCTTCTATGTCGGCGGTGCCGTGCTGCTGGGCGCTGTGCTGTGGACCATGCTGACCACGCGGGAGTACTCCCCTGCGCAACTGCGTTCCTTCGCGGACACGGTGCCCGAAGGTCTGCCGGCGGACGTATCGCGCGCCGTGCGCCCTGGGCTCCTGCTGCTTGTCGCGGGTGTCATGGTGCTGTTCGCTATCCGGTACTTCACGCTGGAGCGGGAGGTCTACCTCCTCTCCGGCGGTCTGCTCGCGTTCGGCCTCATGCTTACCTGGCTCAGCCGCACACGCAGCCGCGGCATGCTGCGCGAGGTCGTTGGCGACCTCTACGGCATGCCCGACTCGATGCGGCGCCTGGCCGGTGTCCAGCTGTTCTCCTGGTTCGCGCTGTTCGCGATGTGGATCTACACCACGGCAGGGGTCACCCAGACCATCTACGGCACCAGCGATACAAGCTCGTCGATCTACAACGAGGGTGCGAACTGGGTGGGCGTGCTGTTCGCCGCATACAACGGCTTCGGCGCCCTCGCTGCGATCGTCATTCCTTTCATGGTCAGACGCTGGGGCTTGCGCATCAGCCACATGGTCAACCTCTGTCTGGGCGGCGCGGGCCTGTTGTCCTTCCTCTACATCCGCGATCCACGCTGGCTGCTCGCCTCGATGGTAGGGGTCGGCTTTGCCTGGGCATCGATCCTGTCGCTGCCTTATGCGTTGCTATCGGACCACCTCCCGACCGCGAAGATGGGCGTCTACATGGGCATCTTCAATTTCTTCATCGTCATTCCTCAGGTGCTCGCCGCCAGCATCCTGGGTCTGCTTTTGCGACTGTGTTTCCACAACCAACCAATCTGGGCGCTCGGCCTAGGCGGCTTCAGCCTGTTCGTCGCAGGCCTGTGCACCCTTTATGTTCCCGAGCCTGGAGGCCATAAGCGCGCCTAGGGATGCTCTGGTGGGAGCCAGCCTGCTGGCGATGAGGGATCACTTCGTCTGGGTCGAGAATTGGGCGACCGTGTCACGGCGATTCCACCAGCCACCGCCTAGCGACTGAAACAGCGCCACCGTATCCGAGTACCGCGCCGCCCGGGCCTGTACCAGCGCAAGATTTGTCTGCTGCCATGTCACCTCAGCGGTGAGCAAGCTGCTTTCGCTGATATCGCCGAGTGCCCACTGGCGCCGGGCAATGTCCAGGCTGCGCGCGGCGGCGTCTTCGGCCCGTTCGGCGGCCGCCATTCCCTCGGCATCCGCATGGATCGCATGGAGCGCATCGGCGACGTTCTGCATGGCACTGATCACGGTGCTGCGGTATTGGGCAGACGCCTCCCGATAAGCCGCCTCCGCCGCACGCTGTTTGTGCTTGAGCGCGCCGCCGTCGAACAACGACTGGGTCACATTGCCCGCCAGATTCCAGAACCCGGCCTCGCCGGCAAACAAGCGGCTGGCCTTTTCGGACGAACGACCGAAGGTGGCGTCGATCTGGATGTTGGGTAACCGATTGGCGATGGCTACTCCCACGTTCGCACTGGCCGCATGCAACGCTTCCTCGGCGGCACGTACGTCGGGACGTTGTTCCAGCAGTTGAGCCGGCATGCTGAGCGGTAGTTCACTGGGAAGGTGAAGGTCATCCAGCGTGAACGTGACCGCCACGGGGCGGTCAGGCGTGCGGCCCGCCAAGGCGGCAATCAGATCCCGCTGCTGGACGAGCTGCTTTTCCAGCGGCGGCAGCGCAGCGCGACTCTGTTCCAGCGTCGCCACCTGGGCAGCCACCGCCGCCTCCGACACATCGCCGAGAACATATTGCCGCTTTACGGTATCGAGCACGTGCGTCTGCAGCTCGACCATGCGGTGCGTGGCGTCAAGCTGCCCGCGCAACGAGGCTTCTTCGATCGCCGCGTTCACCAGGTTGCTCGTCAGCGTCAGATAGGTCGCTTCCACCTGGAAGCGCTGTGCCTGCGCCTGAGCTACCAACGACTCGAGTTCGCGCCGATTGCCGCCCCAAAGGTCTGGCGAGTACGACACGCTGACCTGCGCCGTGGTCAGGCTGTACAGACTGCTTCCCGAGGCGGCCGATGTGGCGACGTCCTTGGCAACGTCTTGCCGCGTCGGATTGACACCTGCCGTGACGGCGGGGAAATAGGTTGCGCGCTGGGCGTAGACGTTCTCCCACGCCACTTGAAGCGCTGCGTGGGCCGCATCTACATCGGCGTTGTGCGCAAGCGCGTCGTCAAGCAACGCATTGAGCGGCACGCAGTGGAACAAGGCCCACCATTGGCCGGGGATATCCATGGACGCGACGAAGCGCTGCGTCTCTCCGTCGGCACCCGCAGTGCCGACCGTGGCTTGCGGTAGCGGTTGTGGCGCGAAGGACTTGGCCTCCGGCATCGAAGGGCGCCGATAGTCGGGCCCCACAGCGCAGCCCGCCAACACGATGATCACGCCGGTCACGGTCCACCGGCAGGCATGCTTGAGTGCAATCCACATGGTCAGATCTCCTTGGCGGGCTGCGAGTGACGCCGACGGCGGCGCTCCATGAAGCGCTCGAGCACGTCGTAAAGCGCCGGAAGGATGAACAGCGTGAGCAAGGTCGCGATCACGAGACCACCGACCACGACCGTCGCCAGTCCCCGCTGTACATCGGTACCGATGCCGGTGGCGAGCGCTGCCGGCAGCATGCCGATACTCGCCACCGTGGCCGTCATCAGTACAGGACGAAAGCGCTCGGCGGAGCCGATGAGTACGGCGTCGCGCACGCCATGTCCATCGCGACGCATGCGATTGAAGTTCGACACCATGATGATCCCGTTCTGCACGGCTACGCCGAACAGCGCGATGAAACCCACGGCCGTGGCGATATTGAGCGTCTCGCCCTTCACGTGCAGCGACACCAGGCCACCCAGCGCAGCAAGCGGAACAACGCCCAGGACCAGCAACGCCTGGCGCAGATTGCCGAATTCGGCGAACAGGAACACCGCCATCACGGCAAGTACCAGACCCATGACCAGCACGAGACGAGCCTGGGCGCGCTGCTGGTTCTCGAATTGGCCAGCCCACTCCAGGTGATACTTTTGCGGATCGAACTTCACCTTGGCGGCAATCTTGTCCTGTGCTTCGGCGAGGTAGTCCGATAACGCCCGATCGCGATTGTCGATACGCACGGTCAGCTGCCGCTCGGCTCCTTCATGGGCAATGGTGCTTTCACCGGTTTGCAGAACGATGTGGGTCACCATCGCCAGCGGCACGCGCGCGCCGGACGGTGCCGTCAACACCAGCTTGCCGAGCGCCTCGGGATCGGCGGCTACCTGGTGCGGCACGTGCGCCGTCACGTTGTAGACCCGATCCTCGACGTAGGCCTGCGTGATGGGAGCGCCGCCCACACCGGTCTGGATGAGCGTGTTGATGTCTGCCACATTGATGCCATAGCGCGCCGCCGCGTCGCGATCGACCGTGACCGTCAACTGGGGAATCGGCGGCTCCTGAAAGATGGAAGCATCGGCGGTGCCCCGCACGGTCTTGAGCACGTCCACGATCTCCCCGCCGATGCGGCGGAGTTCCTTGAAGTCCTCGCCGTAGACGCGCAGCACCAACGGGCTGTGGGCACCCCCGACCATATCGTTCTCGCCGTCGATGATCGGCTGGCTGATGCCTACGCTGATCCCCGGTATCTGCTGCAGGCGCCCATTGAGGTGCCGGATGAATTCGGCCTTGCTCTCGCCGCTCGGCCACTGTGCGTAGGGTTTGAGACCCACACCTGACTCGATGTGCGACGGTGTCCAGGGATCGCTACCCGTATCGTTGCGCCCCAGTTGCGTCACCACGTAGCTGACTTCGGGGAACGCGCCCACCACGCGACGGTATTCGCTCGCCATGTCGCTGGCCTTTTCCAGCGACAATCCGCTGGGCAACTGCACCTGCACCCATAGCGAACCCTCGTCCAGGTCCGGCAGAAATTCACGGCCGATGGTCATGCCCAGTGCGATCACCGCGGCCAGCGCTCCGATGACGATCGCATAGGTGACGCGCGGGTGGCCGAGCAGCCTTTCCAACGTTCGGTGATAGCCCTTCTGCAGTCGTTCCAGAGGCTTGTTGTGAAACATCTTGCGCGGCTTGCGCAGGGCCAGCCAGGCCAGTGCCGGAACAAGGGTGATCGCGCACAACAGCGCGCCGAGCAAGGCGTAGCCCACCGTATGCGCCATCGGCGAGAACAGCTTGCCCTCGGCCCGCTCGAACGCCAGCAGCGGCGCATAGGCCGTGATGATGATCAGCGTGGCGAAGAAGATCGGTCGCGCCACCTGCTTGACCGCGCTCAGTACGTCGGCTTCGTGCAGGTAGGCCTCTGGCCGGGCCTCGCGTTTGCGCAGGATCGCTTCGGTCACCACGATCGCGCCGTCCACGATCACGCCGAAGTCGATGGCACCCAGCGAAAAGAGATTGGCCGGCATCCGGGTGAAATGCATGACGATGAAGGTCGTGATCAACGCAAACGGAATGGTCACCGCGGCCACGAGTGCGGCGCGCGGGCTGCCGAGGAACAGGATCAGCACCAGGCAAACCAGGGCCACGCCTTCGATCACCGTGTGTCCGACCTTGCTCACCGTGGCCTGCACCAGATCGTCGCGATCGAGGAATGGCACGATGCGCACGCCGGAAGGCGCAAGTTGCCGGTTAAGTTCGTCGACCTTCGCGTGAATGCCTTTGAGCACCATGGACGGGTTTTCGCCCAGCAACAGATCGACGATGCCCTCGATGGTGTCGGGGTTGCCGTCCTTGCCCAGGATGCCTTCGCGAATCTGATGACCATCCTGCAACGTGCCCAGGTCGCGCACGCGTATCGGATCGCCGTTGTGCTGGGTCACCACGATATCGCCCATGTCCTTGAGCGAGCGCATCAGACCCTCACCACGGATGACGTAGGACTGCTCGCCACGCGTCACGCGGCCGCCCCCGGCGTTGGTGTTGTTGGCACTGAGCGCGGCGATCACGTCGTTCATGCCGACGCCGAATTGCAGCAGCTTCTGCGGATCGACCTCCAACTGGAATTCCTTGGTAAAGCCGCCGAAGTTGTCGACATTCGCCACGCCGGGCACTTGTTGCAGGGCGGGGATCACTTTCCAGCGCTGGATCTCCGAGAGCTCCATCAGGTTGTGCGTGTCCGATTCCAGCGTGTAGCGGTAAATCTCACCCGCCGGTCCGGAAACCGGATCGAGACCCGGTGTCACGCCCTGCGGCAGCGTGACGCCGGCAATGCGCTCAGTGACGCGTTGGCGAGACCAATAGATCTCCGCGCCATCGCGAAAGACCAGCGTGATCAGGGAGAGGCCGAAGGTGCTGCTGGAACGCATCGACGTCAGCCCGGGTGTGCCGGCCAATGCGCGCTCCAGCGGCGTGGTGATCTGTTGCTCGATCTCCTCGGCGGCCAGACCAGGCACCTGTGTCGTGACCTGCACCGTCACGTCGCTGAGTTCCGGATATGCCTCCACCGCCAACTGGGTCCATGCGTAGTGCCCATAGATCGCGACGAGCATGGCGATGCCGAACACCAATCCGCGCCGGTGGAGACACCAGGCAATGATCTTGTCAATCATTGATCAGCACTCCACCGGCCACGACCACCCGAGCACCGGGCTGCAGTCCCTCGAGGATGCGCGCCTGATCGCCCTCGTCGGCGCCCAGCACGACGGTTCGGCGACGGAACGCCCACGGCGACACCTCCACGAAAACGGTGACGTTGTCGTTGTTCATCAGCAGTGCCGATTGAGGCACCAGCAGCGCTTTCGTCTGCGGCACCTGGAAGGTCGCCGTGGCGAACATGTTGACCTTCAGCGCGGCGTCGGCGTTCGACACGGCGATACGCGCCTTAACGCGGCGCGAGTCCGCATCGAGCACATCGCTTATCGACTGGACGGTACCCTGCACATGCCGCCCCGGAAGGCTGGGCAGAACGATATCGGCCGACAGTCCAGGCGTGATTTCGGCCGACTCGTTTTCAGCCACGTTCGCGGTGACCCATACATGGCGCAAGTCGGTGATCGTCATCAGCGCTGCCGAGGCGTCATTGACGAAAGCACCCTGCGCGGCGGATAGCGCCGTGATGCTGCCATCCGTCGGAGCGACCACCGTCATATGGCCGGCGCTGCCTGGGTGAGTGGTCTCACTCGTGATCGAATCCAGCCGCGCCTGTGTGCGATCGTGCTCGGCGCGCGCCTGGATGAAGGCGCTGCGTGCGGCGTCCAGATCTTTCTGGGCGGCACCGCCGGCCTGCTTCACGCCCTCGGCGCGATCGAGCGTCGCCTTGGCGAGTGCGAGCGCATCGGTTGCCTTCTGCTGGTCGGTAACGGCTTGGGCATAGTCGCTCGACGCCATCACGGCCAGGAGCTGTCCACGCTTCACGCGATCGCCGAGCCTGACGTCGAGCTCGACGATGCGTCCCGTCAGAGGTGCCAGAACGTTGATGGTATGGGCGGGATCGGCCTCGACGAGTGCGGGTGCCGACAAAGCATGGGGCAGTCCGTGCAGCGCGACGGACTGCACTTTCAGACGTGTACGAAGCGGTGAAGCCGGCGGTACACGGATGACACCGTGATCGACGACGATGGCCGGTGTCGCTTCCTGAGAGGGGCTGTCGTTGGAACAAGCTGCCAAGAGTAGAGAAAGAATCAGGGCCGTAAGGGTATGGCGAGCATGGAACAGCATGGGAATTCCCGGTGCTTGGGCATAGAAAACCCGTCGCGGGTCATGGCCCGCGAGCAGGAATGGCACGGAGAGAATGGATATCGCCCGTCAGGGCGACGGCATGCTCCGCGGCGTGTTCACGCAAAGACCCGTGGGAACGGGTCGGAGCTCTTCAGTGCAACGTGCCGATGCCAGCGCGCGACCGGGCGCACACTGCCCGGTTCGCGATGCCAGCGCATATCAATGGTTGCCATGGTCACCGACGTGTTCAGCGGTGCGGGGACCGTGATGGTCCAGTCATGGCGGGAAGCGACACGGCGATCCAGCAGCGATCGGCCCGCAGCGCGCAGACGAAAGACATCGCGAAGGAGCTTCATAGCCCATCTCCTCGTTACGGCCCAAGACGGCCGTCAGGAGTGGGCCGGTCTTCCCTAGTCGAGGAAAGCGCCGGCCGACCGCAGGCGGTCGCCGCAGGCAATCAGCTTGTGATGCGACGCCGGCATCCGATGCTCGCGGATGTCGACATGGCGACTAGGGTTATCGTCCATATGCCTTGGTTTGGTCGGACAGGAATGCCGCGGGCGCTGGTGGCCGACGGCCCGCGCATTGTCTTGACGCACTGCGACAGAGTCAATGCCCTTGCAGACGAAAGTTCTTGCGTCAGCACCCGGCAAAACATCTCGCCGCTATAGCCGCTTCTACAGTCCTTATCCGCATGCAGCCTGTCGCGCGCATCGCTCCAGCCACAGAAAGGATGCGAACGCAGAGGTCGCCGGGTGCTCCTGTGTCTGCTCGATCGTTTCCAGCAGCTTGAATACCGCGGTGCGGTCGACGAGACCAAGATCCGCCAGAGCGCATTCGCGAAGCTGTGCAGCGAGTGTCTTCGCATGGCGTGCGATGAGCGGCGGCAGCACGTTGGCGAAGGTTTCCTTGATGTAGCCCTTCGGGAACACATCGGCGCCCAAATGGTTTTCGAGATAGCGGCGCATCACTTCCCTTCCCTCACGGCTGCTTCGCGGCAGGCGATGGCAGAACGCGGTGAGACGCGGATCGCTCAATGGGTTGACGGGCCATTGGCCATGCGCAAGCAGGTCCGGCGCACGGCATGCCTGGGCCAACAGCGACGTCGCAGGCACAGGACTCTCGGGCGCATCGAAGAGCGTTCGACTGCGCGCGGCGTTGAGTGCTCGCGGCGTCAGCAGACCTTCGGCAAAGCTGCGCGCATCCTTGGCCCAGGCCGGGCCGGCCATGGCGCTTTCGGATACTTCACTTTGGTAGGCGGGGAACAGTTCGTCACCGCCAATGCCGGTGAACATGACATGCCGGCCCTTGACGGACGCCGAGTCCCATAGCGCGGCACAGGCATCCAGGTAGAAATCGTGACAGAACCCGTACGGGCGCTGCGATGGCGAAAGATCCAGGTTCGGTGGGTAGTCGGCGATATCGACGGTCCGGTCGGACAGTCCCAGGCGTTCGGCGATCAGGCGTCGTCGATGGACCTGCGGTCCGCGGACATCGCCGTCCAGAAGGATCCCCTTGCTGTCGATATGCTCATGCCATTGCACGAGCGCCGTGGCGACCGTCGCGGAGTCCATGCCGCCACTCAATTCGACCGACGCGGCACCCAGCCAGGGACGCAGGTTCAAGACGTTTTGCAAGGCGTCTGCGAATCGCGGCAGTGCGTCCTCGCCGTCTTCCGGCGACGGCGTCGTGGGCGCCATCGACTCCGGATAGCGAAACCGCGCCCTGCCCGGCTCCACGTGCAGTGAGGCACGTTCGGTCAGCAACACCACGCCCGTATACAGCTGTCGCGCGGCATACAAGGTGTGCAGCGCCAGTTGATGGCTGGCGACTTCCATATCGATCGCTGCCGGACGATCGGCGAATTCGGCCGAATCCCAGGTGAGGGTCACGCGGTCATCGAGTACTCGCGCGTACACCGGAACCGCACCGAGCACGCCAGCCCGAACGCGAAGGCGGTGGCCGGCTTGCGCGACTTCGATCATTACGTAGTCGAGCGGCCAGAGCAGGCTTTCTTGATAGAGCGAATGGAAGCGGGCTTCGTCGGTCTGCTCGACGACAAGCTTGCCTGCCTCGGCGTGGATCGCATCGCGGGATGCCTTTCGCTCCCTGACCACCACGAACCATTGCTCCGGCGCGCGAACGCACACGGTTTCCAGCAACGGGTGGGTATGGGGTCGGATCCAGCTTGCGCCCATGAACAGGGCGCCTTGTTTGATCGTGGGTTCGAACGACAGATCCGATAGCGATATCTCGGCCTTGATCACCGCTGAGCTCCCTGCAAAGAAAGCCGCCTTCGGACGAAGGCGGCTTCGGCGTGCGTAACGGAACGAAGTTCCGGGGGACTCAGCCCCAATCGCCGCCGCCGTGGATGGAGCCGATGCGGCCAATGTCGCCCGTGTCGTCGATCTTCGGCGCCCATTTGCCGACCGTCACGGTCGGTTGCATCGGTGCTTCCATCTGGATGCCAAACGGGTTCGAGTCGTGCATCACCTGATCGCGCTTATCCATGGAACGCTCCTGAGGTCATACGCCGCCAGATGCGGCTTTGGGACCGTAACACGACGGTCCGGCGTGCGGCGTTGCGAGAACTACGCGTTAACGGCCTTTGGCACGATGTTCAATGCCAGAAATGTGCATGGCCCGACCGTTACGCGTCCGTCGCCGGATACGCGAGCAGGCCATCGGTCCGAACGATGGCTGCCGGTGTCATTCGCCCAAGCTCGCTATGTCCTACGTCGAAGACATGCACCACCTCGCGGCCCGCGGCGATCGCGTAGTCGGTGATGATGCGCCGGTGGCAGCGCCACCAGAGCACCTCCGAGCACATCATCGCGGTGCGACGTTCGTCGGCCAGCGCGAGTAGTTTACGCAGCGATGCCTGGAAGGCATCGGACATCGCGTAATCCGCGTAGTTGTGAAATCCGGACACCCGCCAGAACGCGTTCACGGCGGGATCGATATCCTTCGACTTGCGTCGCCGCCCACCGAGTTCCGGCAGATAGTCATACGCGACATCCACCGCAGCGAGCGACGCCGGAAGCGTCTCGATGTTGAAATGCGGATGCGTGCGCGAACGCGGAAAGGTCCGTACGTCCACCACACGCTCGATACGCGCGTCCTGTAGCACGCCAAGAAAGTCGTCGATGCTTCGGTTCGAGTGACCGAGCGTCAGGAGGGGCATGTCACGCGTGGGCAAGGCTCGAGTCATCGCATCTAGGGTCTCAGCCGGGCGGGCAATATCCGGTGAAGACGCCGTGCGCGTTTTCTCGCCTTCATGGCTGTGCCACGATCGCCATGTCGCGGCCAGGTCCGCTCAGGTCTTTCCTATACCCATGCGCCATCTCGTTATCGTCCTGGGCGATCAGCTCAATCTGGATTCCCATGCCTTCGACGAGTTCGATCGCGAGCAGGACGTGGTGTGGATGGCCGAACGGCGCGGAGAATCGACGCACATATGGTCGCACAAGACCCGCAGTGCCTTGTTTCTGTCGGCCATGCGCCACTTTGCCGAGACGCTGCGGGATGCCGACCTGCCCTTGCTTTACACGCGGCTCGACGACGCAGGTCCTGACGACCTCCTCGCCTTGCTGGACGAGACCGTGGCCCAGCGGCAGCCCAAGCGCTTGGTTGCCGTACGGCCCGGCGAGCATCGCCTGCGCGAGGGATTGCGCGCCATCGCCGCACGTCACGGCATCGACTACGTGGAACGGCCCGACAATCATTTCATGGTTTCCACGGAGGACTTCGCCACCTGGGCGAAAGGCAAGAGCCAGTGGCGCATGGAGACCTTCTACCGCTGGATGCGCGTGCGCCACGGTGTCCTGCTGGAGAATGGCAAGCCGGTGGGTGGCCGCTGGAACTTCGATCATGACAACCGCGGCGCCTTCGGTCGCGCCGGGCCGGGCTGGCTTCCGGCGCCGCAGCGTTTCGAACCGGATGCGGTGACCCGTGAAACCATCGCGGAGGTGAATGCGGCGTTCCCCGAGCATCCGGGTGACCCGTCGACGTTCGATTGGCCTGTGACGCGCGCCGATGCGCTGGCGGCGCTCGACGATTTTCTGAATCACCGACTCGTGGCCTTCGGCCAGTGGCAGGACGCGATGTGGGCCGGCGAGCCATGGCTTTACCACGCACGCCTGTCGAGTTCGATGAACCTCAAGCTGCTGAGTCCGGCCGAAGTGATCCGTGCCGTGCTCGATCGCTACGACGCCGGCAAGGTGCCACTGGCATCGGCGGAAGGCTTCATCCGCCAGATCCTTGGTTGGCGTGAATTCGTTCGTGGCGTGTATTGGCTGTCACCCTCGCGCCTCCTCAGCGGCAACGCGTTGAAGGCCGATGGCGCCCTTCCCTCGTGGTACTGGACCGGTGAGACGCCCATGCGCTGCCTGGCCGAGACGATCGGCCAGACGCTGCGCTTCGGCTACGCGCATCACATTCAGCGCTTGATGGTCACGGGCAACTTCGCGCTGCTGCTCGGCGTGGAACCACGTCTCGTGCATGAGTGGTATCTGGCGGTTTACGTGGACGCCGTCGAATGGGTGGAAGCGCCCAATACGCTCGGCATGAGCCAGTTCGCCGACGGAGGACGCATGGTGTCGAAGCCGTATGTCGCTTCGGGCCGTTATATCCAACGGATGAGCAACTACTGCGACGGCTGCCGCTTCCGTCCAGGTGACGCACTGGGCGACAGCGCCTGTCCGTTCACCACCTTGTATTGGGACTTCCTGGCCCGTCACGAGGAACGCTTTCGCCATCACCCCCGCGCTGCCATGCAGTGGCGGTCGCTCGATCGGCTGTCGCCCGAGACGTTGACGGCCATACGCGCCAAGGCCGCGGAACTCAGAGCAAGCCTTGCCGCCTCGGCGTGAGACGTCTTCACGCGGCTTTCGTAAGTTCTTCCTGAATCCGTGACGTGGAAGAAAGCCTGCGGAAAATTCCGTGAGCGTACGCTGTGCGGTGCCACGTGGCCGACATCGAAGATATCCATGAAGAAGCTGATGCTTTTCCTCGTACTGCTTTGCCTGGCCACTGCGGCCGCGGCAGCGGATTCCCCCAAGGATGTGCAGGCGGCGATCGACCGCGGCGACTATGCGACGGCCGAGACGCTGCTCCGGCAAGCCGTGAGCGAGCACCCGTCGAGCGCGAAGGCGCATTACGTGCTCGCGGAAGTGCTCGCACACCAGGGCAACATTGGCGAAGCGAAGGCGGAGGCGACGAAAGCGTCGTCGCTGGACCCGGCCACCCATTTCACGGATCCGGCAAAGTTCCAGGCCTTCCAGCGCAAGCTCGACGCCGCGCTCGGCACGCCGGGAGCGAAGCGCCCTTTGGGGTCGCTGCGGAGCATTGACGCTCCGCAGGCGCCGGCTGTGGCCGCCCCCGTTGCCGCGACATCGAGCGGTTCGTCGCATCTCGGTCTCGTGATCGTCGGCGGCATTGCCTTGCTGCTGATCTTCTTCCTGATGCGTCGTCGCCGTGACGCGGTGCCGCCGACCACGGCCTATCCGCCGCCCCCGGTGAACGGGCAGCCGCCCTATGGCGGGTACGGCGGCAACGGCTCGTACGGTGCCTATCCGCCGCCCCCGCCGCCGCGTTCAGGCGTGGGTTCGGCCGTCGCCGCCGGCCTGGGCGGTGTGGCGGCGGGCATGCTGCTCGATGAAGCCTTGCGCGGTCATGGCGAGTCCGGCCTCGGCGCGGGCAGTGACCCGCGCGCGGCGGGCACGTTCGTCGATCAGCCTGCGGACCCGACAGGACAGGCTTACGATGACCTGCGCGATGACCCGATCGACATGGGCAACGATGACGCGTCGTGGGACGACAGCAGCAGCTCGTCCGACGACGACAGCTGGTAAGCCCGTGTCCACGCCCCGAACCGGCGCTGTATGACGCCGGTTCGGGCGATCCCCCGATTCATCCTGGCGCAAGGAAGGCCGGGGCATAGTCCGGCTGCAGTGTTTCCGGCCTCGTGCCTCGTACGGAGATCGTTCCATGCGCCAATCCACCCTGCTCCTGGCCGCCTCGCTCGGCCTCGCCTTTGCCTCGCACGCGTTCGCCTCGGATCGCCCCGATCCGGTCAAGCTGACCGAGAAGTGCACGAAAGAGGCCGCCGACAAGTTCGACGTGAAGCACGATTACGTCCAGCTCCAGCCCCTGCAGTCCTCGGACTCGGGCTATACGATGAGCGGTACGGCAGACGCCGGCATCGACGGCAAGAAGAACTTCACCTGCCAGTTCGACAAGAAAGGCAAGTTCGCCAACCTCGTACAGGAAGGCAAGTAAGCTTCCGCGCCGCCGCGAAGCATGGCGGCGGCGCATTCCTTACCGTGTCTCAGCGCCGCGATGAAAGCGCTGGATCGGTGCGCGACGGGCGCCCCGTCTCGCGATGACCCGCGAGGCGACGCAGGAAACGCGGGTCGTGGTCGCTGGTGACGGTCATGTCGTACCAGTGATCGCTTGAAAGAATGTCCCAAAGACTCTCGACGCGGCTGCCCGGCAGAACGACGTGGCGGCGCGATGGCTGGTGCGTGTAATCGTCGCTCGGGTTGACCGTCACGATGCAGGCACGGCTTCCCTCGTTGACGATGACGAGACGCAGCAACCCGTCGAGTTCGCTTTCCGCGATGTGCACTTCCAGTGCCGCGTGCGAGCCCTGATCGGCAGCGGGCTGGCTTCCGGCGAACTGGCGAAGGAAGCCATTGGGACCGGTTACCGACAGGTCGTAGGCATGGCCGCTGTAGAGGCTTGTCCATGTGTCCGCGAGCGACTTGCCTGCTTCGACCGTATAGGTCCAGGGACCATCGGTGCGCGCCGTGGAGAACACGTGGAAGAATGCGCCCACTTTTCCCTGGTTGATGAATTCCAGCCCGTACTTGCCCGCGGCGATGTCGACGCGACCGCGTACGTCCACGTCATAGGCCAGGGGGCGCGCGGGCCGCTGGCCGGGCTCCTGCTTCGGCATGCGCTGTTCGGCAGGCGGCGCGGGGTGCAGTGGGTCGTGCTTCTGCTGGTCCGGTCGGTAATCCCCGGTGGCGGGTAGGCGAGGCGCATCGCCGTCATGGCGCGAGAAATCGAAGGCACGCGTGAGGTCGCCACACACCGCACGGCGCCAGGCGGAAATGTTCGGTTCGCGCACGCCGAAACGCGCTTCGAGAAAGCGCAGGATGGACGTGTGGTCGTAGGTCTCCGAGCACACCCAGCCGCCAGTGCTCCAGGGGGATACAACGAGCATCGGCACGCGTACGCCGAGACCATACACGCCGGGCACGAAGCCATGGCCGCCGGCATACAACTCGCCCTCGGTCGACACCGTCGACAATCCCTGATCGCGGGACACCGGCGCATATGGCGGCACGATGTGATCGAAGAAGCCGTCGTTCTCGTCGTAGGTGATGAACAGCGCCGTCTTGCTCCACACGTCGGGATTCGACGTGAGTGCATCCAGCACGCCGTCGACGTACCAGGCGCCGTAGTTGGCAGGCCAACTCGGATGTTCGGTATAGGCTTCGGGCGCAGCGATCCAGGACACCTGCGGCAAGCGGTTCGCCATCACGTCCTCGCGCAGCAGGGCGAAGGGCGACTGCCCGCGGGCGATCTCGGTACCGGTACGCGCCTTGTCGTAAAGCGGGTTGCCCGGCTGCGCGTTGCGGTAGTTGTCAAAGTAAAGAAGCGAGTTGTCGCCGTAGTTCCCGATGTACGGGTTCGGCGTCCAGCCCCAGCTTCCCGCGGCGTCCAGGCCCGTGCCAATGTCCTGGTAGATCTTCCACGAGACACCCGCCTGTTCCAGTCGCTCCGGATAGGTCGTCCAGTGGTAACCCTTCTCGGCGTTGTCGAGCACGGGACCGGCGCCCTGCCCGTCGTTGCCGACGTAGCCGCTCCACATGTAGTAGCGATTGGGATCGGTCGAGGAAAGCATGCTGCAGTGATACGCATCGCAGATCGTGAAGGCGTCCGCGAGTGCATAGTGGAACGGGATGTCCTCGCGCGTCAGGTACGCCATGGTGGTGGTGCCCTTCGCCTGCACCCATCCGTCGTACTTGCCGCCGTTGGCTGCCGCGTGCGTGTCGTTCCAGCCGTGCGGCAGGTCTTCGATGAACTGCAGGCCAAGTCGCTCGGCATCCGGGTGGAACGGCAGCAGGTAGTCGTCGGGGCTCCCGGGGTGTGGCTGATGCCATACCGAGCGGCCGTTCGCGAGCGTGAAAGTGCGCGTGTCGCCGAAGCCACGCACGCCGCCGAGGCTGCCGAAGTAATGGTCGAACGAACGGTTCTCCTGCATGAGGATCACCACGTGCTCCACGTCGGCGAGGGTGCCTGTTCGCCGCGAGGCAGGAATCGAAAGCGCCTTGGTGATCGATGAGGGAACGACCCCGGCGGCGAGAGCGGCGCCCGTGGCGCCGAGTGAAAGCTTGAGGAAGTGCCGCCGATCGTGTGACGTCATGGTGTGCCCTTTGCGCGGATGGGGCGCGTGCGTCGCATGCCCACGCGCTCCGCTGACTGCGTTGCCCTGTGCCGCGCAGTGTCGCGGTGAAATGTGACAGGGTCGTTCCAATGTCTCGCCGTCGTGTATGGCGATGTGGATTCTGCGAAAGTCGTCGCATTCCGGGCAGAGGATGCTCCACAGCGCCGTCGCGCGGCACGGGACGGTCCTGCTCCGTAGCCATCGCCGACAGGTCGACTCCCACCAAGCATGAGCTTCGTCGCGGCGTATGGTGTCCTGCTGGCACACAGACATGCACCCCGCTGGCGCGGACAGACACGGAGCGCCGGCTGGGTGGGAGCCGACCTGTCGGCGATGCTCTTAGAGCATGAAGTGGACGTCTGGATGGCGATATGCCTCACCGGCGCCCTGCCGTGCTACGTTTCATCCCGCAGGGGGCCAGTACGTCGCGGGAGAACGGGCGCATGGCTTTTATCGATGGGGCGGACCGCAAGGTCTTGCGATGGGTTTCGCTTGGCTGTATCGCGGCCTGTGCCGCGCAGGGGGCGTTCGCAACGACGCCAGGGTTCGACGTGGGCTCCGCGAACGTCGCGGTGGCCGACCCCGTCGTGCCTCGACCGCCGGGCAAGGCGTGCGTGGTCGAACTGTTCACAGGGTTTACCTTCACCGACTTCTCGAATCATCCCTATACCTATGCGCCACCGACGGGCTGCGGCCGATCGTGGTCTAAGGTCGTGCTCGAAGCCGATTTTTCCGTGACGGCGGGGCGCCAGTTCGATCGCACCGCATCGCTATGGCTGGGCGGCGCCAACCTTTACTTCGGCACCACGCAGGAGCCGTCGTCCTCGGTCGCTCCGAGCTGGCATGTGGAACGCGACGTCACCGACTTTGCCAGCCTGTTCGGCAACCCGCAGACCGGCCAGGCGGTGCTTGGCAACGTCGTCAACGACACCTATACCGGCGTGATCAGCGGCTCCGCCAGGCTCGTGTTCTACCCCGCCAATGTCCTCGCGCCTCGGGGCGATGCACCAGATGCGGTATTCCCGCTTTCAGACGGCACGGCGGGCGGACCCGTCACGCTCAACACCGGAACCGATGCGCTGACACGCACGTTCACGCTGCCGACGAATATCGAGCGCGCTTATCTGGATGTCTTCGCCCAGGGTCAGGGCGGCGACGAGTTCTGGTATTCCTGCGTGCCCGACGAGGTCACCGCGACCGCGCAGAGCTGCGGCGGCGGAGCGTACCGCGAGGTCCAGGTCGCTATCGATGGGCAGCCCGCCGGCGTCGCGCCCGTCTATCCGTGGATCTTCACCGGCGGCATCGATCCGTACATGTGGCGCCCCACTACAGGCGTACAGACGCTCAACTTCGTGCCGTACCGGGTCGACATCACGCCATTCGCCTCGCTGCTCAACGACGGCAAGCCGCACGCGCTGTCCATCAACGTGACCGGGGCGAACGGCTACTTCGCCGTGACCGGCAACCTGTTCGTCTACCTCGACCGCGGTCGCAAGGTCCTTTCCGGCGCACTGACGGCCAACACCTTGAAGGGGCAATCCCCGACTGCGTCGGTAGACAACACATTGACCGACGTATCCGGCACGGTGGGCGGTGCCGTCGCCACCCACGCATCGCGCAGCTTCCGCACCAGCGGTTACGTGGATACATCGCACGGCCGCGTCGCCACGGACGTCGCGCAGACCGTGGCATTCCGCAACACGCAGACCTTTACCATCGACGCCACGCAGTACCGGCAGGCGATCGACCAGGTGTCGACGGTGGACAGCACCACGAAGACCCGCCAGGGGCCGCTGGGATGGACGGTGACCACTGAAGCGCACTACGACTTCCCACTGGTCGCGACCTTCAAATACGCCTTCGATGCCGGTGGCAACATCGTCTCCGCGCCGAGCGCCGTCACCCAGGGCTTCTCACGCCAGTTCTCGAAGCGTGTAGGTAGCCTGCTTGTCTATCGCAGCAACGTGGACAACGGCATCGACACAGCCGATACGCTCGCCTTCACTGGTGGAGCGGTCACGGGCCACAGTGGTCAGCATAGCCGCCAGGTCTATCGGTTCAAGGACAACCTCGGCAGTTGCTACAGCCGCGAGATCGGCACGGACAGTGGTGTGCTTGCCGCGGTAGCGGACGCCAATGGCTGTGCCGGCCAGCGCAACCGGCTGCTGTGGTTTACTCATCCGGACGGCTCGTCCGATACGTCGCGCACCGAAGACCCCGGCATCTTCTAAGTCGGTGTGACGGAGCGTACGGTGCCGCTCGACGGGTCGAGCGGCACCGTCAGTCCTTGAAGATGGCCGGTGTACCGACCCAGATCATGCGCACCTCGGCCTTGCCGACGTTGCGCATGCTGTAAGGATGCCTCTGATCGAAGTGCGCGCTGTCACCCGCATCGAGCACGAACTTCTTTCTGCCCACCGTCATCTCGAGCCTGCCGCTCAGGATGTACCAGAACCCCTCGCCTTCGCGATGAATCGTCGGCGCGGCGAGGCCTGGCGGGACCGTCAAGCGAAGCGCTTCCATCTTGCGTTCGGCATGCCTGCCGCTCAGCCGTTCGTACACGACCGGAGATTCCAGGTCGATGCGGTCATGTTCGTCGGCGCGGCAAACGATCTGCCCCGGCGAGGGCACGCCGACGAAATAATCGACGTCGACGTCCAACGCCCGCGCAATCGCCTCCAGCGACAACAACGACGGATAGGCAAGATTCCTCTCGACCTGCGAAAGAAACGGTATCGACAGCCCCGAGCGGTTGGCGAGCGCTTGCAGCGTAAGATCCAGCCCGCGCCGGCGGTCGCGGATCGCCGATCCGATGCTCAGGCCCGCACTCTTGTCCGGCGTGCCTTGTGCGGCCGCCATCGTTACGAACTGTGATCGCTGCTGATGAGCCAGCGCGTGCCGACCTTGTGAAAGAGCAACGTGGTCACGCCCGAGATCTCCGCACCCGTGTCGGGTTTGAGGTGGTAGCGGCCGATGACGAACGCGTACTGCGAACCCAGCGGCTTGACGTCCACCAGTTCCAGAGTGAGCTTGCCCAGACTGGCACCGGGCTTCTGAAACCGCGAGGCGTACATGGCTTCAATCGCCTCGTAACCTTCGACGATGCCGCTCGCGCTTACATAGCGCGTGCCCGGCGCACGTTCGTAGCATTCCATGAAGGTCTTGAGATCGCCTGCCGACCATGCTGCAGCGCTCGCATCCAGCGTCTGCTTGATGGCGGCGGACGTCGACACAGGAGGTGTTTCAGCCGACACGGCGATGGTTGCAGACACAGCGCTCAACGCGCAGAACAGCACGGAAGTGGTTTTCATGGCACCCCTGAAGCATGTGAGAAGTCGCTCTGCCGGCGTCGTCGTCGAAAGGCTGACGGTATCGACCGGAACCATTTAGGTGGCTATCTGACCGGTTCGGTTCGATCCTAACGTAAAAGCTTGACGTCATCAAAACTTTTTGATCTTATCGAAATCACGCAGTGTGCACCGCAGCATACGCGATTTTTGGACGGCCATACGTTAGGGCGCCAGGGGATACAGGCGCAGCCGGTCATGGACGTCTGGTGTCAATCGAGCAACGGCCACTCACGGCATCGTCCGTGGTACGAGGTCCGGGGGCATACACATCAAAACAGGCGAACGCGCTCTGAACCATGAGCGTGCACGAAGGACGTGCACGTTTCGCAGGCCGTCTTCTGTCCAGCCGACTCTGGGGAGTCCCAATGAACCATGATTTAAAGCGCACCCTTCTCTATACGGCCCTGTTGTCGGTCGCTCTGGCATCGGGCGTGGCCTATGCGCAGGACGCCTCCACCTCGGCAAACGACAAGACGAAGACCCTGCCATCCGATACGCCGCAGACGCTCGAAGGCATCACTGTCTCGGCCGAAAAGCGCGACCAGGACATCCAGAAGGTGCCGATCAGCATGACTGCCCTGACCGGAGAACAACTCGAACGCCAGGGTGTTACCAGTCTCGTGGATCTGGCGCGCATTGCGCCGTCACTGACTGTCGCGTCGTCGGGCCCGGGCTCGAACAACCTGATCATTCGCGGTATCTCGTCGAGCGCCGGCTCCGCTGCCACGGTGGGCTACTACCTCGACGATGTGCCGATTGCCGCATCGAGCAATGCCGCCCTGCTGTCGACCCGAGGCGTCATCGATCCGTCCGTCTTCGACATCGCGCGCGTCGAAGTGCTGCGCGGCCCGCAAGGCACCATCTACGGTTCCAGTTCCATGGGCGGCACGGTGAAATACGTGACCAACCAGCCGGATCTCGATTTCGTCGAGGCCCGCATCAAGACGGATGTCTCAGGCACATACCACGGCGGTCCGAACGCGAACGTCAACGGGGTACTCAATGTGCCGCTGCTCAAGGACAAGGTCGCGCTGCGTGTGTCCGCCTACTACCGCCGCGACGACGGCTATATCGATCGCTACGCCATTTCGCCGACGAACTATCTGGAGGCCGACCCGGACAGCAAGAAGAAGGACAACGTCAACACATACACCACGTACGGCGCGCGCATGGCGATGCTCATCAAGCCGGACGATTCGCTGACGATCACGCCAAGCATCATCTACCAGTACTCGAAGCTGGGCTCGCCGTTCACCTACGACAAGATTCCCGCCACGCTCGCGAATCCGTACCAGGTACGTGACGTCAACGAAACCAATGTGCAGGAATCGACGATCTCCAATATCGCCGTCCACAAGCAGTTCGATGCGTTGGAACTGATGTCGTCGGCCTCGTACTTCACCCGTAACGTCTCCATTCGCGACGACAGCTCCAAGGTCATCAACTACTTCTTCGGTCTTCCGACCGTATATCCGACGACGATGTACGGAAGCTACAAGAACAAGGAGTTCACCGAGGAAGTCAGGGCGACCAGCAAGTTCGACGGACCAGTGCAAGCCATTCTTGGCGCGTTCTACCACGACGTGCGCGCACCGCTGGCCTCCTCCATTCCGTACCCCGACGGTTTCAACCAGACGTTCGATACACCTTTCCCGGGCTACTCCACCATCTACCAGGGTGCGCGTACCGCCACGCTCAAGGAATATGCCGTCTTCGGGGAGCTGTCCTGGAACATTACCGAGAAGCTGAAGGCGAGCGCAGGCATCCGTGCGTTCGAGGTCAAGCAGGGTTTCTCGCAGAGCGGTGACGGCCTGCTCAACGGCGGCCCGAGCACGGTGCACAGCGACTCGAAGGACTACGGCAGCACGCCGAAATTCACGCTGCAGTACCAGGTGAGCCCCGAGAACATGGTGTACGTCACCGCCTCGGAGGGCTATCGCCCTGGCGGCCCGAACAACCCCGCACCGGAGGCGCTGTGCGGCTCGGAAGTGGCAGGGCTCGGTCTCAGCAAGTCGCAGTTGAACAAGTACAACCCGGACACGCTCTGGAATTACGAGATCGGTTTCAAGAGCGCGTGGCTGGATCGTCGGCTGCTCGTCGATGCGTCCGTCTATCACATCGACTGGGATCACGTGCAGCAGCAGATCGTGCTGGGCTGCGGATACAACATCACCGCGAACTTCGGCAAAGCCGTCAGCCAGGGCGCAGAGCTGGAACTGAAGTTCCTGCCGATCAATGCCGTAACCTTGAGCGCCGGCTTCGGTTACAACGATGCCCACCTGAAGAACGACGTGCCAGGTACCTCCGCGAAGGATGGCGACCGCCTCGTGAACGTGCCGCGCTTCACCGGTTCGCTTGCGGCCGAATACCGCCGCCGCGTCAACGCGGAATACGACGGCTTCATGCGTGCGGACGTCAGCTACGTGGGCGATTCGAACTTCCTGTATGACCGCGAGAGCCCGTTCTATCGGCGCAAGGGCTTTGCCACGACCAACGTCCGCGTGGGTGTGGAAGGCCGCAACGGATTCGACATCTCGTTCTACGCCACCAACCTGTTCGACAAGCACGGGGAAACCGACCTGCCCGTCGCGATTTCGGCCGACCTGCCGACGACACGCCGTGTAGCGCTGAACCAGCCACGCACGATCGGCGTCACTCTGCAGTACCAGTACTGAGCTTCGATCGGAAACGCGGGCGTCGTGCGACACGGCGCCCGCGCATTTTTCGGACGGTGGGAGCCACCCTGGTGGCGAAAAGCCAACGAAGCGGTTTAGCAGTGAGGCAATCCCCCATCGCCACCAGGATGGCTCCCACCAACAAGCGTGCCCTCGCCGCCATGGCGGCTCCCACATGAGTGCCGATTCGCCAGGCGACTCAGGTCCGATGCGAGGCCGCACGGTGCTCCCACCCCAAGAAGCGAAGCCCCAACGACCCGCAAATCCGCGAAGAATTTTGTTCCACGCGATGTCGATCCAGGCTCTGCTCGTTCGTCGTTGGTAGGTAGAGGGGCATGCCGCCTCCTCCCGCCCCCGACCAGGAGCCGCCATGAATCCGAAGAACACCATCTGCCTTTGGTATGACAAGGACGCGTTCGAAGCCGCCACGTTCTATGCGGAAACGTTTCCTGATAGTGCCGTGGGGACGATTCACCCTGCGCCAGGCGACTATCCCGAAGGCAAGCAAGGCAGCATTCTCATGGTGGAATTCACCGTCATGGGCATCCCGTGCCTGGGCATGAACGGCGGCCCGATGGTCAAGCACAGCGAGGCATTCTCGTTCCAGGTAGCGACGGACGACCAGGCCGAGACCGACCGTCTGTGGAACGCCATCATCGACAACGGCGGCAGCCCAAGTGACTGCGGCTGGTGCAAGGACAAGTGGGGCTTGTCGTGGCAGATCACGCCGCGCGCGCTGATGGCAGCCGTGACCGATCCCGATCGCGCTGCGGCCAAACGCGCATTCGACGCCATGATGGGCATGTCCCGGATCGATATCGCCGCCATCGAGGCGGCACGGCGCGGCTGACACCGGGGACGGTACCCTTACCATGATCGTGCACCCTGCACGTCAAAGGAATACGCATGCCTTTCCCGCGACACCCCTTCGCCATCGTCGCCTGCGTCGTCGTGCTGATCGCCACGCCTTCATACGCCAACGATGCATCCCCGTTCGACACGAGCGAACTGGATCGCACCGTGGTGCCGTGTATGGACTTTGATCGCTTCGTCAACGCCCGCTGGCTCGCGGCGCATCCCATTCCCGCAGATGAGGTGCGTTGGGGCGTGTTCGATCAACTCGCCCTGGAAAGCCTGCGTATTCAGCGCGACATTGCCGATCAGGCGGCGAAAACCTCAAGCCCGGCCGATGGCGACATCGCCAAACGTCAGATCGGCCTGCTTTACCGCTCAGGCATGGATACCGCGGCGATCGAACGGGCGGGCATCACGCCACTCAGGCCTACGCTCGACGCCATCGCGCGGCTGAAGACGCCGAACGATATCGCCACCTTCCTTGGCCGCGCTGCGGCGGACGGCCAATCGTTCGTCTTCACCTTCGACGTGCAAGGCGACTATCGCGACGCCCGAAAGCAGATCGCGGCCGCGTCGCCTTCCGCGCTGGGACTACCCAACCGCGATTATTACGTGGACGCGCGATATGCGGCGGAACGAAAGGCTTACCGTACCTACATGATCGACCTGCTTCGCCTGGGCGGCGACGTCTCGCCCGAGCGCAGTGCGGACGATGCATTCGCGCTGGAAACCGCGCTCGCTGCGGTAACTCCCTCGCCGGTCGAAGCCCGGCAGCCGGCCAACCAGTTCAACGCGGTACGGGCGACGGATGCGGACCGCCTCATGCCGCACTTCCGCTGGGCACGCTATCTCGCGGCGCAGGGGTTGCCGGCAGACGCGGCATTCTCTCTCGCGCCCCCTGCTTTCTTTTCCGGCGTCGATCGATGGCTGGCCTCGGCACCGCCGGCCCAGTGGCGGGCCTACTTGCGCTTCCATGCCCTGGATACCGCCGCGCCTTATCTCACGCAGGCATTTCAAGACGCCGCATTCGCCTTCCATGGCCGCGCGCTGACGGGCCAGCAGCACGACAAGCCGCGCTGGCAGCGCGTGCTCGGCACGATCAATGCCTCGATGGGCGAAGCGATGGGCCAGCTCTATGTTGCCCGTACGTTTTCGCCCGAGGCCAAGCAGCGCGCCCAGGTCCTGGTGACCCGTTTGCTGGCGGCACTCAAGGCGCGCATCGAGGGGCTCGACTGGATGAGTGAGACCACCAAGGCGCGTGCCCTGGCCAAGTGGGAGGCATTCGTGCCGAAGGTGGGTTATCCCGATCGGTGGCGGGACTGGTCCGGCCTCGATCTGTCGCCGGTCAATTACTACGCAAACGTGCGTGCGCTCGCGCGTTACAACCACCACGACGCAATGGCGCGCGTCGGCACGCCTACGGACCGGACACGCTGGAGCGTGTTGCCGCAGACCGTGGATGCGTTCTACCGCGCGGAGGACAACAGCATCACCTTCCCCGCCGCGATCCTACAGCCGCCGTTTTTCTACGCCGATGGCGACGACGCGATCAATTACGGCGGCATCGGTGCCGCCATCGGTCACGAGGCCACGCACGGTTTCGACGATGCGGGCCGCCAGTTCGACGGGCAAGGCAACCAGACCGATTGGTGGACATCCGACGACAACCGACGCTTCAACGCACGTGCGGATGCGCTCGTGCGACAGTTCGACGGCTATGCGCCGTTGCCCGGCCGCCCCGACGTTCATGTCAATGGACGCCTCACGCTTGGCGAGAACATCGCGGATCTCGGCGGCGTCCACATCGCGTATGACGCATTGCAAGCCGCGCTAAAGGCCGATCCTGCGGAGGCGCGTCGTCGCATCGGCGGCTTTACGCAGGATCAGCGTTTCTTTCTGGCCTTCGCGCGGATATGGCGAGGCCGGATGCGCGAGCAGCAGACGCTCGTCTATCTGGCGAGCAATCCGCATGCCCCGCCGCACGAGCGCATCATCGGCACGCTCGGCAACGTGCCTACCTTTGCGGAGGCGTTCCAGTGCAAGGCAGGCGATGCCATGCCGAGACCGAAGAGCGAGCAAGTGCGGATCTGGTGACCTGAGGCGCCGCTAGGCGATGTCCACCACGACCTTGCCTCGCGCCGCCTGGGACGTCAGCAAGGCATGCGCATCGGCCACGTCGGCGAGCGTGAAATGGTGCGGATCGAGCGTGACCCGGAGCTTGCCCGCGTCGGCCAGCAGCGCGGCTTCGGCCATGATCCGGCCGTAGTGCGACCGCCCTTCCCCACTCAGCAGCGGCAGCAGCGTGAACACGCCGGAGTACGTTGCGCTGCGGAATGACAGCGGCGCGAGGGAATGCGTCCCCCAGCCGAGCGCACTGACCACGTGACCGAAACGCCGCACGGCGCGGAACGACGCATCGAGCACCGCACCGCCCACCGTGTCGTAGACCACGTCGAAGCCGTCGCCGCCGGTGCATTGCGCCACGTAGTCGTCTACAGGGCGGGCGCGGTCGATCGGTGTGACGCCCATGGCGGCAAGCTCGCCCGCGCGTTCGGGACGATCCGTGGCGTACACGTCCGCACCGCGCGCCAGGGCGATTTGCACCGCCGCACGGCCGACGCCGCCGCTTCCACCTTGCACGAGCACCTTCATGCCTGGCGCGAGCCGGGCGCGGTCGATCAAGCCCTCCCATGCGGTGATGAACACCAGCGGCAGTGCGGCCGCTTCGCGCATCGACAGCGCGCGCGGCTTGTGCGCGAGCAGCCGGGCGTCCACGTTTGCGGCCGAGGCGAGACTGCCCTGGTGGCCGCCCACACCGCCGGTCATGCCCCAGACCTCGTCACCCACCCGAAAAGCCGTCACGTCGGAGCCCACTGCTTCGACGACACCGGCCAGATCCAGGCCCAGGACGGCGGGAAGCGGATGGCGGGCGTGCTCGGCCTTGCCCGCGCGAATCTTGGTATCGAGCGGATTGACGCCGCTGGCGTGGATGCCTACCCGAACCTCGCCGGGGCCGGGCGGTGGAAGCGACAGCGTCTTGAGCACGAAGGGGCCATCGACCTGCTCGACAACGGCGGCGTGGATTGTGTCAGGCATACTGGCGATCTCTGCTGAGGGTGGTGGGAATCCGATGTCTGGCGAGCGCCGCGGCATGTCGGCGTCGTGTTGCCAGTGTGGTGACCTCGCCCCTGCCTGACCACCGCCACCGCCGCATGGCCGCCATACGAAATCGCATGAACGACGCACGCCTCGATTGGGACGACCTCCGCCTGTTCCTCGCCATCGCGAAGACCGGCACGCTGACAGCCGCGGCGTCCCAGCTCGACCTCAGCCAACCCACCGCGGGCCGCCGCCTGCGTCAGTTGGAAGAAGCCTGTGGCTGCATCCTGTTCCAACGCTCTGCGAGCGGCTTCCGCCTCACCGACGAGGGTGCGGCCATGCTGCGCCACGCCGAGCGCATGGAAGACGAAGTGCTCGCGATGGAACGCGAACTGGCGGGTCAGGACGATACCCTGCACGGTCAGTTGCGCGTCTCGTCACCGGACTGGTTCGCCCATCTCGTGCTTGCCCCGGCCATCGCGCGTTTCAGCCTGCACCATCCCCGGGTCACCATCGAACTGGTGGCGGACTTCCGCATGCTCAGCCTCGATCGTCGGGAAGCCGACCTCGTGTTCCGCTTTCGCCCGTCCGACGTGCCCGACGTGGTGCAACGTCGGCTCACGCACGTTCGCTATGATCTGTTCGCCTCGTCCGGATACCTCGCCGCACGCGGCCGTCCCGAGGCCACGGTCGACGGGGAAGGTCACGCCATCATCGGTATGGATACGCAGTTCGATGCGCTGGCCGATGTCGCGTGGCTGCATGAGCGATTTCCCCGCGCGCAACTCACCATCCGCAGCAACAGCCGCGAAGCGCAAGGCATCGCCTGCGCGCATGACGCAGGGCTGGCCGTGCTGCCCAGCGTCCTCGGTCACCACTACGGCTTGGAACCCATCGACACCGGCGATGCGCTGCCGTCGCGCGATCTATGGCTTTGCTATCACACCGACCTGCGTCGTCTGCGACGACTCCGCGTGTTCCTCGATTTCCTCGGCGAGGCCATCGACGATCCGCTTGGAAGCCACGCTTCCTGAGAGACATCGGCGAGCTGGCTATCCAGTGGCTCAACGCCTCAGGCGCGCGGCACCGGCAGAGCGTGACCTGATGCGGGTGACTGCACGACGTCCGGCCGCCAGCCGCATTCCCACGCCTGTCGCCAGACCATGATCAGCGGACGGCCGGTAGCAGTACTCACGGTGTGATGTCCCGCAGCGAGCGACCAGCGGGTAGCCGCCGTTGCGCCGTCGATCGAGACCGGCGTCTCCTGGAGACCATCCGTCGCGACATAGCTGCCGGCCAGTACGACATCGACGTTCGCCGGACCTGCCAGCGCGGGAACGGCGATGCCAGCCATGCGCACCCCTCCGGTACCGGGCAGGTAGTGCTGCTCGATGAATGCTTGCGCTGCCGGTGGATACATCCCATCGATCGCGACCATCGTATGGTTTGCGATCAGCCAGCCGGCAATATCGTCCGGCATGCGGCCGTACTTGAAACGCTGCCTCGCCAGACTCTCGATCACCAGATAGTAGGGGCGGCGCCTGAAGATGCCTCCGTTCTTCGGGTCCATCAGCGTGTCGTTCGGCGTGGTACAGGCAATCACGACACGCAGTTGCGCCTCCTCCGCCGCGAGCTTGTCTCGCCAGAGCGGAGCGTGGGTGAGCACCAGGCCGAACTCCGTGAGCGCGAGGAGAGAAACGAGCGCGATCTTGCCCTTGGATGGAAGGACGCCGGAGCGGTCGACGAAGCCGATCAGCCAGAGCACCGCCATGGGCAGCACGGGGAGAAAATCCTGTTCCGTCGGCAGAGGCCAGACGAACCAGATCATCAGCATGAACAGGAGCGCATGCACGCCGAGGAATGTTCGCCATCGCGTGGTCGCATCCTTACCGCGCATCGTCACTACAACGAAGACAAGGATCGCGACAGCGACAAGCGCGTAACCGACGAGATGCCATGGGCGCCCGGGACACCCGGTAGGCGCGAGGTTGTACGCGACGATGTCGAACCAGGCGGGGGCACCATCGTGCCGCATCGCCAGCCACAGGACGAACAGGCCCGGCACGGTCACCATACCCGCGAGCAGCGCCAAGGCGTTCGCCGCGGTGACGCGGCGATGTATCCACCACCATGTGCCCCAGATCGCCCCCCCAGACGCGAGTGCGACGACCGTCAGCGGCAGCGTTTTCTGTGAGACGGACAAGGCTGCGCCGAACAACACGCCACTCGCCAGCCAGCGCCAGGTTCGCCGCTGCGCAAGCGTCATCGTCGCCATGCCGCAAAGCCACAACGCCGCCCACAGATCGTCGGTGCGGAACTCCCCGAACTTGATGAACAGGATGGGAAGCAGGCCAATGAGGATCACGGTTGCATCAGCGATACCGTTGGAATACAGCCGGCGCGCGATGCGCCATGTCGCTACCAGCGACAGCATGTACCAGGGCACCACGGCGAGGCGCAGCCACCACAGAACGTCCGGCCGTTCGCCGAGAATTTTCAGCAGTGCGGCGTAGATCGCACTGAACAACGGACCATGGTTATCGAAAACATCGCGGTAAGGCATCGCGCCCTGCGCAATGCTCCACGCCACATGCGCATGTTGCGGCTCATCCGAATTCAGCGGATAGGCCGACAACCACAACACGCGAAGAACAAGCAGGACGATAAGCCCACCCACTCGCATGCTCATCGCTGCCGTCACACGGCGGGTTCTTGTCGTACACGCCGGTGAGTTCACGAGAGGTCGATCGCGTCGCGCAGGAGGAGTCTGTGCGCAACGTTAGTGCGGCGTTCTTTCCAACGCCTTTCTCAATGAGCAATGAAAAACTAAGGCACGGCGGAAGCGGTTCCTTTCATAAGTGGGACAGGAGCGCGGCCGCCGCGAATCGTTCTGTCACATGCCAGAAACCTGCGCGCTTCTCCTGCAGGAGCCGCCATGGCGGCGAGGGGAATCTTGTCACCATGCCGCAAGATTTCCTCGCCGCCATGGCGGCTCCTAAGGGGAGGTAGCTGCTTGCTACTGAGGTTTCACAAGCCGCCGTGACGGCCCCTTCCGATTACTTCACGCCTTCGTATACGATGCGGGTGAAGAAATCGGGGGCGATCACGAAGTGCCCGTAGATCGCGTCGTACTCGGCCGTGGGCTTCGCGGCGATGACTTCGTCGAGCGACTTGCCTGCCTTCTTCATGGCGACCACCTTGTCGCGAATGCCGGCGAGCATGTCGCGAAAATCTTTCAGTTGCTTCTTGCTGCCAACCGGTCCGTGGCCGGGCACGATGATGACGTTGTCATCGAGGCGCGCGAGGATGGCGTCATCCGCTTTGATCATGCCGTCGATGCCACCGCCATGCTCGTTATCGATGAACGGATAGACGCCGTTCCAGAACAGGTCGCCAAGCGAGGCGACGTTGGCCTCCTTGAAAAACACGTAAAGATCGGTGTCGGTATGCGACGGGTCGAGCAGACGCACTTCCACGGTCTGGCCCTCGAAATGAAGCGTCTTGTCGGCCTTCAAGACCTCGGTCGGTATCGCGCGCTTGGGCAGCGGCTGGAAGGTGAAATCCCAGTACGCCACATGCGTCACTTCCGAAACGCGGCGCACCGTGCCCTGCGTGGCAAGGATCTTGGCGCCGCCCTCACTCACCCACGTGTTGCCGTCCGTGTGATCCCAGTGGTAGTGCGTATTGATGACGTACTTGATTGGCGTCTTGCCCAGCGCGTCGAGTGCGGCTTCCACGCGTGGTCGCGATACGGCGATACCGGCATCGACCAACAGCTTCCCCTGCTTACCGGCCAGCACGGTGATGTTGCCGCCCGAACCCGAAAGCATGCTCAGCGATCCGCGCAGCGCCGTCGTCTCGATCGGGTCCGTGGCCGCGGCCTGATTGATCTTGATCACCGGGCTCACCGCCTTGGCGGTCTGTGCCCACGCGGCGTTCGTGGCGGACGCGGCGACGACGGTCGCCAGGGCAAACGAAAGGATCGACCGGTTCGATAACAGGCGGCTTGTCATGGCGCACTCTCCTTGGGGCGGCTCGGCGGGCGCCAGCCGGATGCGACATTTAGCGCCGCCTTTTTCGCAATTTATTGTGGAAATACGCGACCGACGGCGCTTGGCAGCGGCTTAGCTTTACCTGATAATGCGACTGCTTCGCATTTACATCCGCCCGCGAACCTGCCTGGATCCTCGATGCCCTCCACTGCCCCCACCCTTCGTGCGCTCGTCGGCGCGATCCTCGTCGTGCTCCTGTCTCCCACCGTGCATGCGACCGACGATGCCAATCCACAGCAGACGCCCCGCGACAACAGCACCACGCTTTCGGGCATCCAGGTCGAAGCCAACGTGGCGGCGCCCACCGCGGCCTATGCAGGCGATCAGGTCGCGCGTGGTGGACGGTTTGGCGTGCTGGGTAACCAGGACGCCATGAACGTGCCGTTTGCCAGTACCAGCTACACGGACACGCTTATTCGCAACCAGCAGGCGCGCACGCTGGGTGACGTGGTGTCGAACGACGCCGCCGTACGCACCGGCTTCGGCTTCGGCAACTTCTCGCAGACCTTCACCATTCGCGGGTTTCAGCTCTACAGCGACGATATCGCCTTCGATGGCCTGTACGGCTTGCTGCCCCGGCAACTGCTCGCACCGGAGTTGGTCAGCCGCGTGGAAGTATTCAAGGGATCCAGCGCGTTTCTCAACGGCATCAGCCCCGGCGGCTCCGGCATCGGCGGTTCGATCAATATCGCACCCAAGCGTGCCGAAGCGCAGCCGATCGCACGGGTCGGGCTCGACTGGGGCAGCGACAGTCAGGTGGGTGCGAGCGTCGATCTCGGTCGCCGCTTTGGCGCTGGCGATGCCTTCGGTGTGCGCGTGAATGCCGTGCATCGCGACGGCAACACCGGCATCGACGGCGAACAGCGCCGCGTCACCGCTGCGTCGGTCGCGTTCGATTACCGCGGCGACGAGCTGCGCGTCACCACGGATCTCGGCTACCAGAAGCAGGTCATTACCGGCGGCCGTGCCGTCGTCTATGCCAGTGGCCTCACCGCCGTTCCGCGTGCCCCGTCCGCACGCACCAACTACGCGCAACCGTGGTCGAACTCCTCGCTGGAGGACACCTTCGGCGTCGTTCGCGCCGAGTACGATTTCGCACCGTGGATCACCGGTTACGTCGCGGCCGGTGCGCACCACGGCAACGAGTTTGGCGACTACGTGAGCCCTACCCTGCTCGATCGCGCTGGCAACGCCACGGAAACGCGCTTCACGGTGCCGTACATCGCCGACACCGCCACCGGCGAGGCGGGAGTCAACATGCACTTCGACACCGGCGAGGTCAGCCACCGCGTCAACGTCGGCTTCTCCGCGCTCACGTTCCGCAAGAAGGCGGCGTACGCCGGCTCACTCGATCCGATCCAGACCAACCTTTACGCGCCGACCTATGTGCCGGTGCCGGCGTTTGCCTATAACGTGGGCCCGATTTCCGATCCGGGCATTACGGGGCGCACGCAACTGCGCAGCGTCGCGGTGTCGGACACCCTCGGTTTCCTCGACGACAGCCTGGAACTCACCCTCGGCGCCCGTCGCCAGAAGCTGCACGTGCTCGGTTACAACTACGCGGTGAACGGCGTGGATGGTGCGAAGAATGCCGAGTACGAGCAGTACGCCACCAGCCCCGTCATCGGTCTGAACTACCGTATCGCCGAGCAATGGTCGGTCTACGCCAACCATATCGAAGCGCTGACGCAGGGCGATCAGGCGCCGGAGACCTTCAACAACCGACCGGTGACCAATGCCGGCCAAGTGTTCGCGCCGTACAAGGCGAAGCAGAACGAAGTGGGCGTGAAGTGGGATGCCGGTACCGTCGGCAGCAGCCTCGCACTGTTCCAGATCAAGCAGCCGAGCGCCTACGTCGACACGTCCAACACGTATGTCGTGGACGGTGAGCAGCGGAATCGCGGCGTCGAATGGAACGTGTTTGGCCAGCCCACCGCGGGGATACGCGTGCTTGGCGGCCTCAGTTACATCCGGCCCGAACTGGTGAAGACTCAGGGGGGCACGAACGAAGGCAACGACGCGATCGGCGTGCCCCGCTTCCAGGCCAATGCCGGCGTGGAGTGGGATCTGCCGAACGTGCCCGACGTCACCCTGAGCGCACGGGCGGTGCATACCGGCAAGCAGTATCTCGACGCGGCGAACACCCTGAAGGTACCGGCGTGGACGACGTACGATCTCGGTGCGCGCACCACGACGCATCTGGAAGGCGTACCCGTCACCTTCCGGCTCACGGTGCAGAACGTGGCGAACAAGGGTTACTGGGCCTCGGCCAACGGCGGTTACCTGACCCAGGGCACGCCGCGCACGTTCTATGTGTCGGCCTCGTTCGACCTTTAGCGGCTAGGCCACGGACGGCTGTGCGCACTCGTGCGCGTGGCCGTTCGCGACCACGCGATTGCGTCCAGCGCGCTTGGCCGCGTAGAGCGATGCATCGGCTTCGCGGCATACACGCGGCAAGGTATAGCCGTGGTCTTCGGTGCCTGCGACCCCCACGCTGGCGGAAAACACGATGGTGTACCCGTCCTCCACGGCGGGCGACAGCTCGATGGCCCGCCGGATGCGCTCCGCGATCGCTACGCCCTCGTCCAGCGGACAGCCCGGTAGGAACACCCCGAATTCCTCTCCACCGAGCCGTCCGAACAAGTCCGCGGGGCGCAACTGCTGCTGGCAAAGGGTCGCCGCGTGCCGAAGCACGACGTCGCCCATGGCATGACCATAGGTGTCGTTGACCTGCTTGAAGTGGTCGAGGTCGATCAACAGCAGACACGCGGGTGCGTGACGCTTTTCCATCGATCGCAGCACGCGCTCCGCTTCGTTCATGAAATGCTGGCGATTGAAGATTCCCGTGAGGCCGTCGTAACGGGACAGCTTGCGGAAGCGGAGCTGCGACCGCTTGGTGCGGAAGAGCCAGAAGATCACCGAGGCGAGGAACATCGACAGCAGGCCGATGTAGAGCCGCCCCGTTTCCAGCGCTTTGGTTTCCAGTGCCTTCTGCAGGCGCAGGATGTTGTTCTGCTTGGCCAGCTGTTCGGATTCCAGTTTCTGGACCACGACGTGCTGCTGGCTGAGCTGGAAGGCAAGGCTGCGCGCCGTGAGATCGGTGAGATATCCCTTGTCGGCAGCGGTATAGCGCTCGTAATAGTTGAGCGCGGCGGCGCTGTGTCCACTGGCCTTCTCGATCCGGTACAGCACGCCGTAAGCATCCCTCAGCCACTCGCTCAGGTCGGACGGATCGCTCATGGCCACGGCGGCTAGCGCCGCCTTCCGGGCTTCGTCGTTCCTGTCGAGTTTTTCGTAGATCCTGGCACGTTGCACTTGCGACGCCAGCATGTGCGGATAGTACGCATTGGTGCGGATACTGCCGCCGATGTGGTCAAGCAGATCGAGCGCTTTGCGCGGCTGGTTCTCGTCGAGCAGCCGGTCGATGAGAACCAGCCGCATGGTGTTGGCGAGCACCGGCTGGGCCGACGACACGCAGGTCTCGATGGCCTCTGTCAGGTCGGTGCTTGTCGACGAAAGATGGCCGCGCGTATCGAGCGCGGCGACGCGCAAGGAGCGTGGATAACAGAGATCGCCGCCCGGCGGCATGGATTCCTCCATCATCGCCGCGTAGCGCAGGGCGAGGTCCGCCTGGCCTGCGAGATTCAGCATCTGCGACAGATTCATCAGCAGCATCGACCGGGCGAGCGGGTCAGTGACCTTGTCCAGGCCCACGGTGACCTGGTTCGCGAGCGCGAACGCTTCCGCATAGCGACGGTTGGCGGCGAAGTTGCTCAGCAACAGCGCCGATGCCTTGGCCGCCAGTGTGGCGTCGCCGGAATGCGCCACGATGTCCTGCAGCGCCGTCTGTGACTTGACGTAATCGCCCGAGAACATGGTCTGCCAGGCGTCGAGATAACGCAGGTACCACGTCGTGGACGCGTCCATCGGCGGGGACACGCGGTGGATTTCCTCAAGCCGGCGTACGAACTCGGCATGATCTTTCGTGCGCAGGCTTTCGGTCTGGGCGAGAAATGCCGCCGGGTCGTCGATCGAAGTCGCGGTACGCTCTGCGGCTTCCACGGCGCCGCAGGCGAGGACGAGGCAGGCAAACCATGACCTGAAACGTTTCATCCCTGGTCGTCCCCCGTCCCGGGCCTCGACTATGGCTCGGCGTGGCCGGGCGCTGGCGGCGCTTGCGGCTCGTCGTCGCAATCGTCGTCACCTTGGTCGTCGTTATCGTCGCAATCGTCGTCCCCGTCGTCATCCCCGTCATCGTCATCCTCGTGGCAGGGGGTCTGGGAAATCTGCGTCGTGTGCATGGTGATGCGGCCGAATTCACCGTCCAAGTGCGAGCTGTCACCCAGGGCAGCGGCCTTCACCAATGCCTCCGTCGCACCGGCCTTGGCGAGCAACTCGGCCAGTTCTTCGGCCGACGCATCGCGTAACGCGGCGTCGCGCCCGATGGCCTCCAGCAGTTCGATCGTGTCACGCATGTTGTTCCCCTGTTTTCCGATAACGGTCGATGTCAGGGCCGAGGCCCCGGAAACCGTGACGGCAGCCGCCGCCGTTTCTTTACCGTCCGGCGTCAGCCTCAAGCGCATCGATCGCGGCCAGGCGCTCCTGTATCGCCGGATTCGGCTTCAGGGCCACGGCGGGAGGCAGCACCACGGTTTCCACCGCCGTCAGAGGATCCCCCGGCAGGTCGCGCAGACGAATGCGGCGCACCCCCGGTGTCTGGATGGGCAGCGTCGCGCCCCGGTAGACGATGATCTCGTGATCCAACGGGTAGTCCTGGGCCAGCACATCCACCAATACCTGTCGGTAGGCCGGCCCGGTCGCGAAGCGAGCCAGGGATCGGTCGCCCACCACGCCGACCTGCCACAGCACCAGGTACGCACTGGGATCGAGCCGACGCTCGTAGAACAGTAGCTGGCTGGCTTCGAAGTGCTGGCATCCATAGCGGCCCGGATCGATGCCCAGGTCGGCATACAGGCAATCCTCTGCCGAGATTCCGGGCTCCATCCGCGCCTCGAAACCCTCGTCCCGCGCCTTCTCGATGGCCTTGTGCGGCGACCACGCGAAGATGCCAGGGTGCCCGTAGAACACGCCGCACACGCGCTTACCCGCGCGCACCTCGTCCAGCATCAGGTCGACCCATTGCCGGTACGTCCGCATGCGCGATTTTCCTTCGCGGTAGTACGGCTGCAGACTGCGCACGTCACCATGCATGCGCCGGAGCCAGGCTTCCACCACGGCGTCGGAGAGTGCCGCGAACACGACGTCCGCCTGGACGATGTAGCTGTGTGCCAGGGGCGTGAGGTGCGAGCCAAGGGTCATGCCCATGCCGACGCACGCCAGGCTGCCGCGGCGCGGGATGGGCTCGGAGAAATGTGAAGAAGGTGTGTTCATGGGGCGGATCATAGGCGATGACGCAGTCCGCCACATGAGCCCGGTCAATTAGGCGTGTCGCCGCCCCCGATAGCCTTGCACACCGCCACGTATCGCACCGAAACCGCCGCCGTGCTCTGTGCCAGCTCGCGCTGCGCGTCGAGCAGGGTCCGCTGCGCGTCCAGCTCATCGATATAGCTGACGTCGCCGGCCCGATGGCGCGACACCGCCATATCGTACGCGTCGCGCGACAGACGCTCGCGTTCGACGAGTCGCGCATGCCGCTGGCGTTCGGCGGCGTACCCGTTCAATGCGGTATCCACATCCGTCCACGCCTGCAGGACGGTGTTCTGATACGCCACCGCCGCCTCCTGCTGTTCCAGCCGGCGCAGGGTGACGACGCTGCGTCGGCGGCCCATGTCGAATACCGGGAGGTCCAGTCGCGGCCCTACGGTCCACTGGCGGCTACCCCAGTCGCCAAGTTCCCCGGATCTGAGCGACTCGAAGGCGAACGAACCGCCTAGCGTGATGCGCGGGTACAGGTCGGCCACGGCAACGCCCGTGTTCGCCGTAGCAGCGTGCAGACGCGCTTCCGCCTGGCGGATGTCGGGCCGACGGCGTGCAAGCTCGGAAGGCACGCCCAGCGCCAGATCGGGCCAGGCCGGCGTGGGCGCTTCGTCATGCGGGGGAGCCAGCATGGTCTGGAGACCTCCCGGCGGCTGCCCGAGCAACAACGAGAGTCCATCGATCGCGCTGGCCTCCTGGTCCAGCAAGGCCGGCAGGCGCGACTCGAGATCGGCCAGCAGCGCCTGCTGCCGCGTCGCATCGAGGTCGCTGGCCATGCCGCCGTCCGCGCGTGCTTTCAGCAGGGCGAAGCGCTCGGTGGCGGCATCGATGTCGGCCCGCGTGAGGGCGACCTGCCGCTGTACGCCGCGCAGTTCCATATAGCGTCGTGCCACCTCGGCCGCCACATCGAGTCGAACGCCGTCGAAGAGTGCCCCGGACACGTCCACCTGCGCGTCGGCTGCTTCGACCGAACGCCGTACGCGTCCCCAGAAGTCGAGTTCCCAGGAAGCGTCGAAGCCCGCCTCGTACACGTTGAACGGTTGGCTCAGGAGGGCAAGCACGGCATCGCGACTGCTCGCCGGCGCAAGCACATCGATGGTTCGGGTGGTCGCGCCGTTTTCGCTCGGGCGTTGGCGCTGCGCGCTGGCACCCAGGTTTACTTGTGGACCGTGCTGTGCCGCGACGGCGTGGCGCTGCGCACGACTCTGGGCAAAACGTAGCGCCGCCGTCTGCAGATCGGGGTTGGCAGCGGCGGCGCGCGCTTCCAGTGCGTCGAGCACCGGATCGCCGAACGCCTTCCACCAATCGCTCGACGGTTCGGCGTGCTCGCCGGACCATGCCGCGTCGCGCAGCGACGGGTCGCCGGCGCGCAGGGTCGTCCAGTCCGCAGGCGGCTTGGTCGTCGGTGTCGGGCGGACGAAATCCGGGCCGACGGCGCAGCCGCCGAGCGTGCCCATCGCCAGGACGAGAAGCGGCAGAAAGCGAGGCGTTGGCGTGCGCATGAGGCGTACCGGATTCAGGTGAGTCGATGACGGAAGAGCCACGCCGCGGTGGGCAGGGTCACAGCGGAAATGGCAAGCAAGGGCAAGATGTCGGCGAGCACCGCGTGGAGGCCCACGCCTTCGAGGTAGACACGATGAACCATGTGGATGCCATAACGCGCGGGATCGATCATCGTGAACCACTGCATGACCACGGGCATGTTGGCGATCGGTGTGGTCATGCCCGACAGCAGGACGAGCGGCATCATCAGCACGAACGTGTAGAGCATCGCCTGCTGCATGCTCACCGCCAGTGCGGAAATGGCAAGCCCGATGCCCACGGCCGCCAAAGTGAACACCAACAGCGCCGTATAAAGCGTCACTAGTGAACCCGCCGGCGGGATGCGGAACCACAGGCTGGTGATGAGCACGACGAGGCTGGCCTGCGCGAGACCGACGATGATCGACGGCACCGATTTCCCGATCATGATCTCCGTCGGCGTACACGGCGTCACCAGCAACTGATCGAACGTGCCCTGCTCCCGTTCGCGGGCGACCGACAGCGCGGTCAGCATGAGCGTCTGCAGCATGCTCAGGTTCGCGATCATGGCGGTCATCATGAACCAGCGCGTTTCGAGATTCGGGTTGTACCAACTACGCACGTCCACGGTAAGCGGAACCTCGCCACCACCGTGTTCCTTCCGCCAATCGGCATTGAAGCGGCTCACGATCGTGCCCAGGTACCCCGCCGCCGTCCCTGCCGAGACCGAATTGCGCGCGTCGAGCACGAGTTGCACCGGCGTGTCCTCGCCGTTGGAAAGACGGCTTTCGAAGCGCGGCGGGATGTGTACGACGAACAGCACGTCGCCCGCATTGACGATGGGTGGGATGTCGCTCTCGTTCCGGAGTGTGGCCGCGCGCTGGAAGGCGCCGGAGCTTTCGATCCGGGCGACCAGCGCCGTGGCCGCCTCGCCGTGATCCTGATCGAGCAGCGCATAAGGGGCCTGCCGCAGGTCGAGCGTCGCCGCGTAGCCAAAAATCAACGACTGCACCAGCACCGGTGCGAACAACACCATGCGGCCCGCCGGATCCTTAAGGATCACCTTAAGCTCCTTCCGGCAGAGGTTGAGCACGCGACGCAGGAAGGCGACAAGGCTGTTCATCCGATGCGCTTCCGGGTCTTCAGGCGTGCCGCCGCCAGGAGCACGACCGCGTAGCCGAACAGGATGGCGCAATTCCTCAGGACCATGGACCACAGGTTGCCGGCCAGGAAGAGACTTTTCAGCGCTTCCAAGTAATACGTCGCCGGAAGCGCGTGCCCCACCACCTGCACCGGCCAGGGCATGTTGCGCAGGTCGTAGATGAAACCGGAAAGCATGAGCGCGGGAAGAAAACTGGCGATCAACGCGATCTGGCTGGCATTGAACTGATTCTTGGTGACCGCCGAAATCAGTAGACCGATGCCGAGCGCAACGAACATGTAGAACACCGACAGAAGCACGATCAGCAGTAGCGATCCGCGCAGCGGCACCTCGAACAGGAAGCGCGCCGCGAGCAGACACATCGCCAGCCCGATCAGGCCGACCACGAAGTACGGAATGATTTTCGCCAGCAGGATTTCCAGCGGCCGTACCGGCGTGACGAACAGGGCTTCGAGCGTGCCGCGTTCCCACTCCCGCGCCATGACCAACGCCGTAAGGAACGCGCCCACCAGGGTCGTTATGAGTACCAGCAGTCCGGGTACGAGGAACCACGTGCTGGTGTTGGCCTCGTTGAACCAGAGGCGCTGCTCGAGATGCACCATGCCGATCGGCGTGGCGGTGTCACCCGCACGCTGTTCCTGCTCGGCCGCCCACGCCTGTAACGACGACTCCACGTAGCCCTGCACCGTGCGTGCCGTATTGGCATCCGCACCGTGCAGGATCAATTGCAAGTGCGCGTCGCCGAGGTGCAGGCGTCGCGAGAAGTCCGAGGGAATACGCAGGATCGCGTTTACCTCGCGATCGGCCATCAGCGCCTCGGCGGCGTGCATGTCGTGAACCGGCTTCGGATCGAGATACGGCGACAGGCGCATGCCGGCCATCACGTCGTTCGCCATCGGCGACGGGTCTTCGAGCACGACAGCGACGGGGGCATGCTTCACGTCGAACGAAAGGCCATAGCCAAAGATCAGGATCAGCACGCCTGGCAGGGCGATACCCACCATGAGATTGCTCCGGTCCCGCAGCAACTGCTTGACCTCCTTGCGTACGAGCGCGATCAACCGCCGCGCAAAACCGCTTCTGTTCGCCGTGCTCATGCGGCATCCCTGGCGTTGCCGCCTGTATGCTGTCGGTGCTGCCGCACGATGCCGATGAACGCCTGCTCCATGTCGAAGGGGGCCTCGTCGGTCTCCCCGGCCTGCCGACGGATGGCTGCGGGTGTGCCGAGCGCAAGCACCTGCCCTGCGTCCTGGATCACGACGCGATCGCAGTACTCGGCTTCCTCCATGAAGTGCGTGGTAATGATGATGGTCGTGCCGCTTTCGGCCAGCGCCGTGATGCGTCGCCAGAACTCGCGGCGAGCCAGCGGATCCGCACCGCTCGTCGGTTCGTCGAGAAACAGAATGTCCGGCTCGTGCAGGAGGCCGGTCGCCATCGCCAGCCGCTGCCTGAATCCACCGGGCAGGCTACCCGCCGGCGCACCGCCGGACCGTTCCAGCTCGAATTGCGCCTTTACCGCATGCATGCGCTCGCGCAGCCGGGCGCCGTGCAAACCATAGGTGCCACCGAAGAACGAAAGGTTTTCGTCCACGCTGAGGCTGCCGTACAGCGCGAACTTCTGCGACACGTAGCCGACCTGCTGGCGAGCGTGCGCGCGTGCGCGTCGAAGGTCGTATCCGGCGACGTGCAGGCTGCCCGAACTGGCCGGAAGCAACCCGCACAGCATGCGGAACGTCGTCGTCTTGCCGGCACCGTTCGGGCCAAGCAGGCCGAAGATCTCACCGCGCTCCACGCTGAAACTCGTGCGATCCACAGCGATAAAGTCCCCGAATCGGCGGACCAGATCCTTGACCTCGATGACGGGCCCGTCATGCGCCCGCTGCGCCGCTCCCGACGTACTGGTGGAGGCAGCCGCGGCGAAATCGCGCTGTACCTTCGAACGCAATGCGAGCATCACCCCGTCCTCCAGGGTGGCTGCCACCGGTACGCTGCTCGCCGCACCGAGCAGCGCGGCGAGCCCAGAATCGCCCTGCGACACGGCATGTCGTGCACGCACGACATGCACTTTTCCGCCGCGCGGCACGGCATCGATCGTGTCCTCGTCGTCGAGCAGCCGGGCCTGGAGCGAACGCGCCGCCGTCCCTGCCGCGGGCGTAGCAGCGAAACACAAGCCGTCCGCCGTCGCGCGGATCGTCGATGGGGGGCCGTCCGCCAGCAGACGACCTTCATGCAGGATGGCCACATGCTCGCAACGCTCCGCCTCGTCCATGTAGGACGTGCTGACCAGCACGCTGAGCCGCTCGTCGGCGACGAGCTGCTCGAGGATTTCCCACAGCTCACGGCGAGACAGCGGATCGACACCGACGGTCGGTTCGTCCAGAAGCAGCAGTGCGGGCGAACGCACCAGCGTGCAGGCCAGGCCGAGCTTCTGCTTCATGCCGCCGGACAGCTTGCCTGCGGGACGGTCGGTAAATCGCCCCAGGTCGGTCATCGCCATGAGACGTGCATAGCGATCGCGACGCGTGGCCGCATCGACGCCGTGAAGGTCGGCATAGAGATCGAGGTTCTCCTGAACGCTCAAGTCTTCATACAAGCCGAAGCGCTGCGGCATGTAACTGATGCTGTCCTGCACGGCCTGCGGATCGTGGGCGACATCGATGCCCAGCACGGTCATCGTTCCCGCATCGGCCACCATCAACCCGGCGGCAAGACGCAGCAAGGTCGTCTTGCCCGCGCCGTCAGGTCCTACAAGTGCGGTGATCGTGCCCTTTGCCACGGCGAGCGAAACGTCGTCCAGCGCTTGCACCGCCTGCCCTGTGCGGCTCGCGGCGAAACGTTTGCCGATACCGCGGGCCACCAGCGCAAGTTCGTCGGTCATGGCCTTGCAGCCACCGTACCGGGCAGCTCGACGGTCGCCGGCATGCCGAGGCGAAGGCGATCGTCGGGATCGTCGACGTTGATCCGCACCTCGTAGACCAGGCTGGTGCGAAGGTCCTCGGTTTCCACGTTCTTGGGCGTGAACTCGGCCACCGAGGCGATGTAGCCGACGCGACCCTCGATCGGGTGAGCCGGTGCGCTGTCGGTGGTGACGCGAGCCGCCTGGCCGGGCTTGATGCGGCCGAGATTCGTCTCCGACACGTAGGCACGGATCCACTTCGGGTGAAGCAGCGCCAAGGTGTACACGGGACGCTGCGGCGAGGCCATGTCACCCGGCTCCACGAGGCGGCTGCGTATCACGGCGTCGACGGGTGCCTTCAATTCGGCATCCGCGAGTTGCTGCGCGACGACCGCGCGTTCCGCTGCCGCGGCGTCGCGTTGCGCGCGCGCCTGGTCGATGTCTTCCTTGCGCGCTCCTACCACGGAGAGATCGTGCGCCTTGCGTTGCGCGTCGAGCTTGGCATCGGCGGCGGCGCTCGCGGCGGCGGCCTGGTCCAGTTCCTCGTGGCTCACCGCGCGGCCGCGCGTGTCGCGACTGATCTCCCGGAGTCGATCGAGCGTCTGCCGCGCCATGCGTGCATCGGCCTGCGCGGCGCGCACGTTCGCGTCGGCCTGGGCGATCTCCTGGGGACGATTGCCGGCTTCCAGCCGCTTGAGGAGCTGATCCTGCGCACCGAGCTGTGCCTGCGCCTGAGCGAGGTGCAAGGCGAGCTTGGTGGTGTCGAGTGTGGCAAGCACCTGGCCGCTGACGACCCGATCCCCTTCCTCCACGCGCATCTGCGCGACGCGTTCGCTACCGTTGAAGGCGAGCGAGACCTGGCGGATATCGACGTTACCGTGCAGGACGATCGGTTCATCGCCATGCGGCCGCAGCAGCCACCAGGCGATGCCCGCGGCGACCGCCAGCGTCACCGCAGCGACAGCGAGGAAACGAGGCGTCGGTCTGCGCATGAAGGGCCCCTGAGCCGCGAGAGTTCCCGCAGTCTAGGGTGCGGGCAGGGTCGAATCAAATACAAATTTGAGTTACATTTTGCCGCACCTCGTACCCCGGTTCGCTCATGTCCGCTCGTCTACCCGTGTCCCCGACGCCCCAGCGGAGTCCCCGCCAGGACGGCGAGACGACCCGCGCCACCCTGCTCGACGTCGCCGGACGGCTGTTCGCAGAACATGGCTACCTCGGTACGTCGAGCAAGGACATCTGTCTTCGCGCAGGCGTGAACATGGCCGCGGTGAACTACCACTTCGGCAGTCGGGACGGGCTTTATGCCGCCGTGCTCGTCGAGGCGCACCGGCAAGTTATCAGCCAGGAGGAACTGCGCGCCCTGGTCGCCTCGGACCAGCCTGCGAAAGACAGGGTGCGCGGCCTCATGGCACACCTCGTCGCGCAGATGGGGCAGGACGAAACCTCGTGGGGCTTCAAGGTCGTGCTGCGCGAGGTCATGGCGCCCTCGCCGCTCGCTTCGACGCTGGTCGACCAAGCAATCGTGCCGAAAGCGGGCATCGTGGCCGGGCTCATCGCCGACTGCATGGGTCTGCCGCACGACCACCCGAAGGTGCAGCGCGGCCTGATGATGACGGTGGTGCCGTGCATCGTGCTGTTGCTCGCGCCGCCCGGCCTCCGCGAGAAGGCGCTGCCTGCCTTGCAGCCCGGCTCCCCCGACCTGGCCGATCACATGGCGACCTTTGCACTGGCGGGGTTGGACGCGCTCGCGGACGCCCCCTGAGCGCGCGATGGGCGGTGCTGGCGTCGTCGAGCAGCTGAGGCCGCCACCGCGCCGGAAGCGCCCGAGCCGCTCAACGAACGGTGCTTGGTACCATGCAGCCCTTTGCGCCGTCGGCGCCCTGGAAAACCTCGTGTCGCATTACTCCGGTCCCCTGCTCACCCGCGCCGATGCCGACGCCTTGGCATCCGCGCGCGATGCCGACGCTACGACCTGGACCGGCTCGCTTGATCTCGGCCGGTCCGAAGGCGTCGCGCAGCTCGGGCCAACGCAATGGCAATGGGCCGGCCTCGCCTATCCCTATCCGGATCGTCTGAAGGACCGCACGCTCTATTACTGGGACGGCGACGACTTCGTCGCCGTATCGCGTTTCTCGGGCTCGCTTATCAAGCTCGTGCCGACGTCATGGGGCGTACCCACGTTCGAGATCGACGGCATCAAGATGCTGCCCACGTCGAAGGAGTCGCCCCTCGACGACGCGCGCCGCAAGGTGGCGCTCGTGGAACCGCGCGGCAAGACGGTATTGGATACCTGCGGTGGCCTGGGCTACTTCGCTGCGTGCTGCCTCGACGCAGGCGTGGGACGCATCGTGTCGTTCGAGAAGAACGACGACGTGCTCTGGCTTCGAACGATCAATCCGTGGTCGCCGGACCCCGATGCGCCGTCGTCCGGTGGGCGTCTGCAACTCACGCACGACGACGTGTCACAAGCGGTGACGATGCTGCCCGACGCGTCGATGGACGCGATTCTGCATGATCCGCCGCGCTTCGGCATTGCCGGGGAGCTATATTCACAGGCGTTCTACGACCAGCTCGCGCGTGTGCTGCGGCGTGGCGGACGCCTGTTCCATTACACCGGTTCCCCGAACAAGCTGACGTCCGGGCGCGACGTGCCGCGCGAAGTCGAAAAGCGCCTCGAAAAAGCGGGCTTCAAGGCGCAACTGGCGTTGGATGGCGTGCTGGCGACGCGACGCTAGCAACGCGGCTGCATACGCTTTACTCGTCGGGTGCCTTCTCGACGCGCGTCGAGACCAGCCGCATGAAGGCCTCTTGTTGATAGCGGCTCATCCGCAGTTTCTGCCCCGTGTCCATGGTGACCACGTGGTGGCCGTTGAACCAGGGGTGGATGGAGCGGACGCGGCGGACATTGATGATGGCGGAACGGTGCACCCGCGCGAAGTACCTCGGGTCCAGGCGTTCCGCCAGCGCCGTCATCGTCTCGCGCACTTCGTGAGTACGGTCGGCGAGATGGATCTCGACCACGTTACGGTTGGCCTTGATCCACACGATGTCGTTCACGTCCACGAAAGTGACCTGGTCGTCGACACGTACCGGCACGCGGTCCAGGTAACCCTCGCGCCGACGCAACGTCTCCAGCACCTGACGTATGGCGGCACCGTCGTCGGGCCTGGCGACCGGCCCCAGGCGCGCCTTCACACGGCGCAGCGTGTCCGCGAAACGGTCGCGACTGAAGGGTTTCACCAGATAGTCCACTGCGTTGGCTTCGAAGGCCCGGACGGCGTATTGCTCGTAGGCGGTGACGAAGACCGTGGCGGGCATGCGTGCTGGCCCGATCGTCGCCACGACGTCGATACCCGTCATCGCCGGCATCTGGATGTCGAGAAAGACGAGGTCGGGCGACTGCTCGCGAATGGCTCGCACCGCAGATGCACCGTCGCCGCATTCGCCCGCGATCAGGATATCGGGGTCATCGCGCAGCAGACGCAGCACGGCGTGCCGTGCGATCGGCTCATCGTCGACGACCAATGTGGCGATCTTCATGCGTTTTCGATCTCTGGACCGTCGTCGACGTCCTCGGTTTCCCTGAAAGGCAGGCGGATACGGCAGACCACACCCTCGGGCCAGATCATGTCGAGTCTGACTTCCGCCTCATCGCCATAAAGCTCGCGCAGCCGCAGCGCGGTGTTGGACATGCCGATGCCGTGTCCACCGCTGGATGCCGCGGGGCGCGCTTCGAGGGTACTGTTGCGGTTGCGCACCTCGATGCACAGGCTGTCGCCTTGCCGACGGCTTTCGATCTCGATGTGATCCGAACCCACGCGCTCGCCGATGCCGTGACGAATCGCGTTCTCCACGATGGGCTGGAGGATGAGGCTCGGCACCGCACAATCGAGCGTCGCCGGATCGAGATAGATGCGCGTGGTGAGGCGATCCTTGAAACGCATGCCCTGGATGCCGAGGTAGAGTTCGAGCAAGACGAGTTCCCGGCGCAAGGTGATCTCCTGCCCGTCGGAGTCCTCCAGAAACGCACGCAGCAGCTCGCTGAGGCGAAGCAGCATGTCTTCCGCCGACAGCGCGTCCTCCCTCAACAGGGTGGCAATCGCATGCAGCGTGTTGAACAGGAAGTGGGGTTGCAACTGCGACTTCAACGCCTGCAATCGCGACTGCGCCAATTCGGTGGCGAGTCGACTCGCTTCCACCTCGCGTCGGACCTTCTCCGCTCGCAGAGTCACCGCCTGCTGGATCGCGAACAGGCCCCAGTAGGTCAGCAGGCCGCTGGCGAAGTGTTGTCCGAGGAACTGGCGAAACTGCTCGCCGAACGAGCTGGGCTCGAACACCGTGGAGACCAGGGCACCGATCGCGAGGGACAGAAAGGTGACGCCGACGCTCGCCGGCAACTGCATCCCCAGGCCGCGCAGCCGTACCGCGCCCTGGATCGGATACCTGACCGCGAGCCGGAACACGAGCGGCGCGAGCGCAGCCCAGGTGTACCACTGGATCAACGACCAGCGCAGGTAGTCCACGGCATCCCACACCGGGCCACCCAGCAGCGAGGTCATGTAGCGCTGGAAGGCGAAGACGATCGCGATCGCCGTCCACAAGGCGATATAGCGACCGAAGCCGATCTCCGTGCTGCCTAAGCGAACCTTCATGGGCGTGATCCGTGCGGTGTCGAGACGCATGGTAGGGCGAGCACGACCGCTCGCAAAGCGAAAACGCTCGGCGCTACGACTCGTCCCGCGACCACGACGATTCGTCCCGAACGGGTTCTTTCGCGGCCCATGGTGACGGCTCAATGGCCCCACCCTACCTGGAGCCTTGCCGATGAAACCCGCCCACATCGCCGTCGTCGCGTTGTCCCTTGTCGCCCTTCCCGTCTTCGGCCAAGCCACGGCAAACCCTCAGATTCCCGCGAAGATGTTCACTCTGGTCAACGCCACATCGGACAGCGTGACCGCGGTGGCGGTGAGGGGTGCCGATACGGGTCCGGCCACCGACGTCGGCTTGGGCGAGCCGTTAAGCGGCGGACTCACGACTACCACGGTAAGGCTCCCCGCCGGCGACTGCATACGCACGTTCGACGTCACCTTCGCCAATGGCGTCACGCGGGCCTTCCGCGACATCGACGTATGCCGGTTCCATCGCTTGCGCCTCGGCGCGTCGTTACGCCCCGGCGCGTAACGTTGCGCTCTCCTGCGCGCCGCGTTCACGCGGCATGCGGTGTGCTTCGCGCAGTCATCGAGCGCGAGGTACACCGATGAGTGAGGCCGATTCCCGCACGGCTCTGCTGGTGCTGGACGTCTTCAACACGTTCCAGTTTCCTGGAGGCGACGAACTGTTCCAGCAGGCCCAGGAAGCGATCGGAAAGATTCGCCTGCTCCGGGAGCGCTTTCATGCGCGCGAGGCGCCCGTCATCTTCGTGAACGACAACTTCGACCGCTGGCAGGACAGCTTCGATGAGCTGGTCGATTACGTCGCCGGCTCGGGGGCGCCGGGACGCACGATGGTCGAAGCGCTGTGTCCGCACGGCAGCGATCTGAAGCTTCTGAAGCCGCGGCATTCGGCGTTCTTCGAGACTGCCCTGCCCTCGCTGCTCGATCACTTCGACGTACGACGCATCGTCGTGACGGGGCTGGCCGGCGATTCCTGCGTGCTCTGCACCGTGCTGGACGCGCACGTACGCGGCATCACGCCCATCGTGCCAGCCGATACCACGGCATCGCAGACGATCGAGCGCACGACACGCGCACTGGCCCACCTGCGCGAGACCTTCGGCACTGAGACCCCGCTTTCCGAGCGGGTCGACCCGCACTGAACCCGCCCCCGTGTTAACTACCCAAGGAGACAGCCTGTGAAGGACACGTTCTTCCGGCGCAATGGCCTCAGCGTTGTCGTCGCGGCCATGATGCTGGCCGCGTGGTCGGCCCAGGCAGTCACTGGGCACGCGGCGCATAACCAGGAACTGCTCGAACACGGTAAGGCCACGATCGGTTGGCATGCCTATTTGACGAGTGGCGATTTCTGGTCCGCCACGTTCGAGAATTGGGAAAGCGAATTCCTGCAGATGGGCGTGTACGTGCTGCTCACTGTCTGGCTTCGGCAGAAGGGCTCCGCCGAGTCGCGCCCTATGGATGAAGCGGAAGACGACACCGAGCCCACGCCCGTCGAACGACAGCCGCGCGCGTGGCGTCGGGGCGGTGTCGTGCGCTGGCTCTATGCCAACTCGCTGTCGATCGCTTTCCTTCTCCTTTTCTTCTTCAGCTTCACCGGACATCTTTTCGGGAGCTGGCGAAAATCGATCGGCGACGCCGCGATGCATCACGTACCCGCGGAAAGCCTCGGGAGCTATGCGCTGGACCCGTCGTTCTGGTTCGAGTCGTTCCAGAACTGGCAAAGCGAATTCCTGGCCGTGCTCTCGCTCGTCGTCCTGTCGATCTTCCTGCGTCAGAAAGATTCGCCCCAGTCCAAACCGGTGGACGCGCCCAACGACAAGACCGGGTCCTGATCGTTGCGCCTCAGGCGCCGGCCTTGCGCAGCGGCACGTCGCGCATGCCCAGCGCAAGCAGGAACGCCACGGCCATGAACACGGCCGCCACGTGGTAGACAGTGTGCAGCGAGGCGCCGAATGCCAGGACGTATCGCTCGTGGACGACACTCGGCAACCCGCGTATCGCCTCAGGGCCCAGCGATCGCGGCACTGCCATGCCCTCGGGCAGCGAAGCGCGCACGCGATGCTGCAGCCCGATGCTGAAGATGGCGCCGAACAACGACACGCCGATCGAGCCACCGATCGAACGGAACAGCGTCACGCCCGAGGTGGCGACGCCAAGATGCTGCATCTCGACGCTGTTCTGTGTGGCGAGGATCAGTACCTGCATCACCATGCCGAGGCCGACGCCGAGCAAGCCCGTGTAGCCGTAGATCAGAAACAGGGGATCGTTGTCGCCGACCGTCCCGAGCATCACCAGCCCGATCGTGGCCACGACGGTGCCGATGATCGGAAAGATGCGGTAGCGCCCCAGGCGGCTGATAAGCCGTCCACAGACGATGGAGCTGACGATCACACCGCCCATCAGCGGCAGCAGTTGCATGCCGGCCACCGTGGGCGTGGCGTTCCTCACCACTTGCAGATAGAGCGGGATGAAGGTCGTGGAACCGAACAGCGCCGCGCCGACGAAGAAGCCGATGAGGCTGCTCAAAACGAAGATGCGGTGACCGAACAGGTGCAGCGGCATGATCGGCTCTACGGCCCTTCGCTCGGTAATCACGAACGCAACGGCGCCTGCGAGCGCAAGCGCTAGGATGCACCACAGCGTCGGCGCGTTCCACGGCAGCGTGGTACCGCCTTCGGTCGTGAATAGAATGATGCCGCTCAGCGCCACCGTGAGCCATGCGGCACCCCAGTAGTCGATCGCGTGCTGCTTGTGTCGCGTGTGTGGGTGGAACACTGCGGCGATGACGCCGATTGCCAGCACGCCGAGCGGCAGACTCACGTAGAAGATCCAGCGCCAGGACAGATGATCCACCATGAATCCGCCGAGCAACGGACCGATGACCGTAGCCAGCCCATACACGCCGCCGAACAGGCCCTGGTATCGGCCACGTTCGGCAGGCGGGATCACGTCGCCGATGGACGCCATGGTGACCACCAGCAGACCGCCACCGCCCAGCCCCTGCAAGGCGCGCATGAGGATCAACTGAGTCATGTCCTGCGCAAGGCCGCACAGTACGGAGCCGAGCAGGAAGATAGCGATGGCGGCCTGCAAGACGATCTTCCGCCCGAACAGGTCGCCGAACTTGCCATACAGCGGCACCACGACCGTGGAACTCAGCAGATAGGCTGTGACCACCCAGGACAACTGATCGAGGCCACCGAGGTCACTGACGATCGTGGGCAGCGCCGTGGAGACGATGGTGCCGTCGAGGGCGGCCAACAGCATGACCATCATCAAGGCCGTGAAGAGCAGGCGCAGCGATGGCTGTGGCGTGACGGCAGCTTCTTGCGATGTGTCTGGGCTCACGAGAGGTCCGGGCAGCGGGCAAGGTGCGCATCATAGAGGGGACGGCGTCGTTCTGTGCTGAAGGGGCGCCGGGCGTAGAATGACCGCTTTGAATGCGGAGCCAGCCCTTGCCTTTTCCTTACTCCCTGGCGATTTTCGATCTGGACGGCACCCTGGTCGACAGTGCGGCGGACATTGCCGAATCGGTGAATCGCACGCTGCGCGACTGGAAGCTGCCGACCTACGACACGGCGCAGATCACGGAGTGGATCGGCGAAGGCTCGCGCAAGCTCATCACCTACGCATTCCGCCATGCCGGCAGCGATGCGGACATCGACGATGTGATGCCAGGGTTTCTCGTCCATTACGCGGAGACCGCGCTCGATGCCGTCGCGTACGATGGTGTCGTGGAGACGCTGGCCGCCCTGCATGCGCAAGGCGTGAAGGTGGCCGTTTGCACGAATAAGAACGAGGAGTTCGTGAAACCCTTGCTCGACGCGCGCGGCATGCTTCCCTTCGTGGACGGCATCGTCGGCGGCAACACCTTGCCCGAGCGCAAGCCGAGCGGCGTGCCGCTGCGTTACCTGGCCGAGCGCGCCGGTGTGTCGATTGCCGAGACCCTCATGGTGGGCGACTCGGAAAGCGACGTGCTCGCGGCGCGCGATGCCGGTATGGACTTCGTGCTCGTGAGCTATGGCTACCGCAAGTCGCTCGATCTTCATGCAACCGGTGCGCTCGCCGTTATCGACCGGATGCCGGACCTTCTGACCATTCAGCCAGCGGCCACCTCACGCGGTTGATCGCCCATCAGCGCGTGGCCTGGATGGCGGCCTTGATGAGCGCCACGTCGTCCTGAATGCCATAGTCGGGCGGCGCGGAGTAGCCGAAGCGCACGACCACCAGCCGCGCCGACGGCACGATATAGATGCGCTGGCCGAGCGTGCCGCTGGCGAAGAACCCGTCCTTCGGAAAGCCGCCTTCGACCCGCCATTTCGCTGGCAGACTCGGCCCGTCGTTGGTCCAGAAACCGGCGCCGTATGGCGCTCCGAGTGTCGACCGACGCGACCACGCCACCCAACCCTCGGGGAGCAGGCGGCGGTGATCGGTCGTCACGCCGTCGCGGAGAAACAACATGCCGAAGCGGGCATAGTCCCGGGCGGTGGCATAGACGTACGTGGAACCCACGAAGGTGCCCTGCCCGTCGAACTCCATGGTGACGTCGCCCATGCCGAGCGGATCGAACAGCTCACGCCGGGCAAAGGCGCGCAGACCGGCGGGGCCACCGCCCACCAACTCGCCGATCCGGCGCGAGAGCAATACGGTGTCGCCGGAGGTGTATTCGAAATGGTGTCCCGGCGGCTCCTTGGCCGGTTGCGTCGCGGCGAAGCCGGCCATGTCGGCATGCAGGAATTCCATGCGCGCCACTGGGCTGAATGCCGACTCCGCTTCTTCGAGGGCGAGGCCGCTGCGCATGCGCATCAAGTCCTCGATGGTGATCGCACGACGCGGATCGTCCGGCGCGTTCCATTCAGCGGCCGCCAACGGACCATCTACGCGCAAGCGACCCTGGCGGACCAGGATGCCAATCAATGCATTGGTAAACGACTTGGCGACGGAGAAACCGAGCAGCGGCGTCCGCGCGTCGAAACCGGCCGCGTAGCGCTCGGCCACCACTTTTCCCTCTTTCACCACGACCACGGCCTTGACCCGTTTGACAGGTTTGTCCGGCGCCTCACGGAACAGTCGATCGAGCGCTGCCGCGATCGCGGGCGGCTCGGGCTGCGCAGGACCGAGGTCGTCAGCCGCGACGCGATGCGTGGCATGGTCGGCTGCCAGGGGATGGTTGCCTGGCAGGCGTAATCGGCAACCATAGCCTGGCGTGAAGTCGGCGCTGGCGAGGACACCGAAAAGGCCGGACACGTCCACGCTCTGCCGTTCGGCAGACACGTGCGGTGTGAGCCAATGGCCCGCCACGTTACCGATCATCGGCACGACCAGTTCGCGATAGGTGGTCTGCGCGTCCTGCCCCGAGACGAAGGTCAGCGAGCAGACGTGATGCGCGGCAACGCCAGCGGCGACGCGCAGAGCCTGGTCGGGCCTCGCCACGAACCAGCCCGCGACACCCAGCGCGGCGACCACGCCAGCGACGATATAGGTTCTTCTTCCCATGCGATCCTCCCGTGATGGGCGGAGTCTCGCCCCATCGCGAGGCGGTCGGCGCACCGTCGGGGACGAACCCCGTCAGCCCGGGGACGAATGCGGAATCAGGAAAGGGAAAGACCCGGGGGCAGGTTCGTCAGAAAGCGCCGGGTCCAGGTGACGCGACTGCCATCGACCAGTAGCAAGCGCTGCTCCCCATCGGGCCACGGCTGTACCTGGCGGATCGCGTCGAGGCGCACGATGGTGGAGCGGTTCACGCGAACGAAGGACGCCGGATTCAGTCGCCCATGCATGCTGTCCAGCGTACCGCGCAGGCGCCGCGGCTGGCCTTCCACGAATACGTCTAGGTAGTTGCGGTTGGCCACCACGCGGTCGATGTGCTCCACACGTACCAGCTCTGCCGCTTCGCCGCTGGGCAGCAGAAGGCGCTCCAGATATCTGACCGGCACCGGTGCGCCATCCAGCAGGCCCTCGATGCGTCCGGCCATGTCGAGCGACGGTTTCACCTTGTCCAGCAGTCGTTGGATGGCGCGAGCGAAACGTTCCGGGCCCACCGGCTTCAGCAGATAGTCGAACGCATGCACCTCGAATGCGCGCACTGCCTGGTCGTCGTGCGCCGTGACGAAGACGACCTCCGCGGGCAACGGCTCGCCCAGGGCCTGTAACACCGCGAAACCGTCCATGCCCGGCATGCTGATGTCGAGGAACACCACGTCCGGACGCGCCTTGTAGATCAGGCCTACCGCCGAGGGGCCGTCCGCGGCTTCGCCCACCCACTGCATGCCGTCGCTCTGCGCGAGATAGCGACGCAACTTGGCGCGTGCCGGCGCCTCGTCATCGATGACGACCGCGCGCAGGCTCATGCAACCACCCAGCGTCGCGCCGGCAGCCATACGGTGACGACGCTGCCTCCGGTGTCCACCGGATCGAGCCGGACGCCCGCGTCATCGCCGTACAGATGGCGAAGGCGCGCATCCACATTGCCCAGCCCGATGCCGTGTCCGACGTGCGTTCCTCTACCGCCGCCGAAGTCGCGCACGCGCAACGTAAGACACCCACCCTGCCGCGACGCCTCCACACGCACGCGGCGTTGGTGTCCCACGCCGCCATGTTCGATGGCGTTCTCGACCAGCGGTTGCAGAAGCAGGAACGGCACGCGCAATTCGTCCAGTGAGGGATCGTCCTGCACCTGTGCATCCAGGCCGTCGCCGAAACGTACGCGCTGGATGTCCATGTACAGCGACACGAGGCGCCATTCATCGGACAGCCGATGTTCCTGGCCCGTGGCCGAGAGCGTGGCGCGGAGCAGTTCGCCGATGCGCGAAAGCATCTCGTCCGCCACGCGGGGGCGCTCGTACATCAGTTCGGATACGGCATTGAGCGTGTTGAACAGGAAATGGGGATTGAGCTGCAGGCGGAGCGCTTCGAGCCGCGCTTCCGACAACGCCGACTCCAGCTGAACGGCACGGAGTTCACGCGCTTGCCCTTCGCGATAGCGGTCGAACAACCAGACGCCGGCAACGATCACGACGTAGAAGAACAACTGCGTCGGCATCTCCATGAGATACCGCCATAGGCTGGGGAGATAGGTGAAGTCCGGCATGCCCAGCACGCGGAACACGACCTGGCGCGATGCCATCATCAGGCTGGTCTGCAGCAACGAAAGCGCGACGAACGTGGCGGCGTGATTGAGCCACGTCCAACGCATGCGACGAAGCACGAGAAACAGCACCGGCAGAAACGCGCCGAAGCTCAGCGAGCCGGTGAGTTCCTCGACCAGTTTGGGTAGAAACAACGACGGCTGATGATTGGCGACGTCGACGAGATAACGGTTCGTCGCTCGCAACAGACCGATCGCCACGAGAAGGGCCACCCACGCCCACGGCGCCCTGCGGCGCCATCCCCTCGGCCGTGATTCCCGCGCGTCAGCGTCGCCCCCATCCATGCCCTGCTCCCTTTACCACGCCCCGCCGGCTCTTATACCAGAGCCGGCGGGGCCTGTCGGATCAGGCGGTATTCCGGCGGGGCAGCACCCAGTCCGGACGGATGAAGTGGCAGGTGTAGCCGTTCGGGTACTTCTCCAGGTAATCCTGATGTTCTGGCTCGGCTTCCCAGAACGGGCCGGCAGGAGCGAGTTCCGTCACGACCTTGCCCGGCCAGAGGCCGGAGGCGTTCACGTCGGCGATCGTGTCCTCGGCTACGGCCTTCTGCTCGTCGTCCAGGTAGAAGATGGCCGAACGGTAGCTCGTGCCGACGTCGTTACCCTGACGATTCGCCGTGGTCGGGTCGTGGATCTGGAAAAAGAACTCGAGGATCTTGCGGTAGCTGACCTTCTGCGGATCGAACTCGATCTCGATCGCTTCGGCATGCGTTCCATGGTTGCGGTAGGTGGCGTTGGGAACATCGCCACCCGAATAGCCAACGCGGGTGGCGATCACGCCCGGCTGCTTGCGGATCAGGTCCTGCATGCCCCAGAAACACCCGCCCGCGAGGATGGCGCGTGATGTGGTCATGCCACACCTCCCTTGGCGTCGGCGAACAGGCTGGCGTATTCGCCATAGCCTTCCTTCTCGAGATCCGCGACGGGAATGAAACGGAGAGAGGCGGAATTGATGCAGTAGCGCAGGCCGCCACGGTCACGCGGGCCATCGGGGAAGACGTGCCCCAGATGGCTGTCGGCGTGCGTCGAGCGGACCTCGGTACGGATCATGCCGTGGGTCGTGTCGCGGTTCTCCACCACATGCTCATCTTCGAGCGGACGGGTGAAGCTGGGCCAGCCGCAACCGCTGTCGAACTTGTCGAGCGAGGAGAACAACGGCTCGCCGGAAACGATATCCACGTAGATGCCCGGATCGTGGCTGTCATGGAATGCGTTCTGGAAAGGCCGCTCGGTCGCGCTTTCCTGGGTCACCCGGAATTGCTCGGGCGTCAGTTTCGCGAGGGCTTCGGGGGTCTTGCGGTACTTCGACATGGGGAACCTCCGGACAAGGTAGGCGGCCGACGGCACCTCCCGCCGCCAGCGCTCCCCCCATAATGCGGGCGGGCGTCGAATATGCAACGCCCAGCCAGACACCCAAAGCGGGCAATAGCCCGATCGCTACGTCCCCGAAATCGTCTTCTGAACCTTTCCGTCCTTATCGAGGAATTTGATCGACGACGTCCCTTCCGCAGGCATTTGGATCTGAAGGTGGCTTGAGACAAAACATCTATCCATTAGGAAGGTAAGTACCCCACGCTTGCTGTAATGCAGCCCGCCGTTGCCATTCCTCATGAACCCCGCTGAGCTCCTGGTCTCGCTTCGAAGCGATAAGCGAGATGGATGCCGTAATGCCCATCGTTCTTGGGGCAACAAGATCGTTTTTCTCATTGACGACTTCTTACTGGAATCGACAAAGCTTGCAGCCACTCGTATTGCGGACTGACCCTTTGCTTGGCTCGCCAGGATGGTGGACATATCGTGGGCTAAGCGCAATATATTGCGAATCGCACGAAGAGGGCTTGTAGAGTCGTAGCTCTTTGCCGTAGCTTTTTGCGCGAACGGCCTGCGTGCAATGCGTTGGCCTGGGGAATATCACGGGGACAGGGGAAAGGGACTTGAGCGCTCTGCGTTTTGCGTTGTCGTGTCTGATTGGGTTGTGGCTGCTCCACTTTGCATTGCCGGTCCGGGCCGAAGTCATGGTCGCCCGATGGAACTGTGTGGTTGTGGGCGATGAGTACAGCAACGCCGGCTACACCGACTGTCAGCCGGTCTATGTCAATGATGGCCAAGGTGGTCACTTGGGCGGCGGACCGGGTTGGCTAGGCGGTGGCGGCGGCGGTGGGGGCTCGGGCGTGATCTCGCTCAACCCAGGCGACAAGACAATCGGGACGCGAGATCCCGCCGTCAAAAACGATTGCAACCGCGTGGGTGATCCGGTGATCCCGTCCACGGGCAACCGCATCGAGCCCGAAACGGACTTTGCCGCAGCAGGCGAGATGGGGTTGTCACTCACCCGAACCTATGACTTGTACTGGAACGGCATTGGCATCTTCGGCCGGCGTTGGATCAGCAACTTCGACTACAAGTTGCTGTACACCACGAGTGATCCGTCCTCGTCATGCTACCCGCAGCCGTTGAGCACGCCGTGCGATCCGGCCAACAAGCCCATCTGGGCTCAGCGTCCCGACGGCCGTCTTATCAAGTTCAACTACTCGACCAGCCCCACGCCCGGGTGGTACGAGGACAAGCCGAGCCCAGTGGCCAAGATCATCAAGACCGGCTCGACCTACACGCTCTACAGCGAAGATCAAACGGTTGAGGTGTACGACACCACCGGCTTCCCGCTGACCATCATGAACCAGCAGAACGTGGGGCTGACCTTCACGTTCGATAACTACCACTACTTGACCCGCGTGACACAAAGCTCGGGCCGGCACGTCGACTTCACCTGGAATCAAGGTCGGCTGACTCAAATCACCGATCCGGCTGGGAACGTATACCAGTACAGCTTTGTGAGCGTACTTACTCCGATCACCCAGTTCGGCTCGGTGCAGCCACCGGGAACGAGTGGGTGGAATGTTTACGCAACCATGCTCTCGAGCGTGGTTGCACCGGCCACCGCGGGCGGATCACCTGCGACGACGGTGACCTACCAGTATGAAAGTACAACGTACGTCACGGCGCTGACGGGACGCACGATCAATGGATCCCGCTACGCGACGTTCCAGTATGACGGCAACGGTCGCTCGTCGGATACTCAGATCGCCAACGGGGCCGGGCACTACCACTTTGACTATGCCGTGGACGGCAACGGTGCCGTGACGGGCGCGACAGTGATCAATCCACTGGGCAAGTCCGAGGTATATGCATTCGACGCAGCAGGAAACCAAACCAGCTTGACCGGGCTGGCATCGGCGCATTGTCCGGCCGCGGCCAAGGCGGCAAGTTTCGATAGTCATGGGTATCCGCAAGGATCAACGGACTTCAATGGCAACACGACCCTCTACACCTATGCAGCCAACGGGCAGTTGCAGCAGCAAGTCGAGGGCTACGGTAAGGCCGAGGCGCGCACGACGGATTACGCGTGGGACGGACTCAATCGTGCAACTCGGGTAACCATCGAGGGCGACCACGAAACCACCTACGCGTACGACGGTAACAATCGCCTCCAAACGGTCACGGTCAAGAACTTGTCGGCAAAGATCGCGGCCAGTGCGGGTGCCACGCGTGTCACAACTTACGCTTACACCACCTGGCCCAACGGGCTGGTGGCCAGCGTCACCGTGGACGGTCCGCTGCCGGGCGCCAGCGACGCGATCACGCGGACCTACTCGCAGCAAGGCGATCTGTTGTCGGTCAAGGACAGCGCCGGGCACACGACGTCGTACGACGGCTTCAATGGACTGGGCCTCCCTGGTTCGGTCACGGGGCCCAATGGCGAAAAGCAGAGCTTCACCTACGATGCGCGCGGGCGGGTCATGGTGTTACGGACCTATCGCAATGGCGGTACCCAAGACACGCGGTATGACTACGACGGTTTCGGACGCCTGGCTAGGGTCACTCAGCCCGACGGCCAGATCCACGCGTTCCAATACGACGTGGCCGGTCGATTGACGGCCGAGTTCTGGCCCGATGGCAACGGAACATTCGCCGAGACTGCCTACCAGTACAACGCCATGTCGAAGCCGACGGTGATCACGAAGATGCGCGTGTATGCGCAGCCTGCCCAGGGGACGGTGCAGTGAAGATGATCACGTTCAATCACATCCAATCGAAAGCCCGCGGTCGGATGCGCGCGCTCTCATATGTTGCGATGCTTTCGTTCGGCGCCTGGCAATCCGAAACGGCGAATGCAACGTCAACGCTGCCGTCAACCGGTTCGCGCGTTACGCTGCCGCAGCCGAACATGCAAAAGTGTGACGATCCGACCGATCCGAATTGCGGGACCAATACCAACCCGCACGCACCAACCATCAGCTGGACGTCGGTTGTGCCGGCCAACGGTTACGTGTTGCCCACCGACACTCTGACGTTTGGGGCAACTGCCGCCGACAGAGACACCTATGTTGCCAGCATCGATTTCTTCATCGATGACAAGAACAGGGTGACCTTCACGGGCTCGTCGTTTCAGACCACAGTGAGCGGCCTTTCCCCGGGTGCTCACACTGCCGTTGCGGTGGCGCGGGACAGCCAAGGGCGTACGGGCACTACCGACCACGTCCCGTTCACCGTGCGCACCTCGGTGATAGCTGGAAATATCGATGGCGTCTCGTCCGACGGCATCATCAGTGGGTGGGCGTGCTCCACCTACTTGCCGCAGTCCATTCCGGTGGACCTCTACCTGGGTGGACCTTATGGGACAGGCACTGGCATTGGCCGCTTCACCGCCAATGTGGCCAGTGAGCCGGCCGTTGCCGCCGCGTGCAACGTGAGCGGCGGCAGTTATCGCTTCTCGATTCCTCTTACATCGGCGCAGCGAGTCCAGTTCGGCGGCAAGACCATTTACTTGCATGGAATTTCTCCGGTCGGCGCGGCCAACAGCCTGCTGGGAAACTCGGGCAATTTCGTTGTCCCCGCGGCGGTTCGGAACGCGCAAGTCGTCAGCCAGACGGTCGCGTCGACCATGCAGGCAGGTGCAAGCCAGACCGTCAATGTGCAGATGCGCAACACTGGCGACTACACGTGGTCGGCCGGAACCGGCTTCAAGTTGGGCTCGGTGGGGGAAAACAATGTTTGGGGCATTGGGCGAGTCGCGCTGCCTAGCGACGTCGCGCCAGGGCAAACGGCCTCGTTCACGTTCAACATCACGGCACCATCCACCCCCGGGGCCTACACCTTCCAATGGCAAATGTTGCAAGAGGGCGTAGTCTGGTTCGGCGGGGCGACCTCGGCGGTAAGTGTGAGCGCCATCGGAGGGGCAATCTCAGCCAACCCGGGCACATGCAGTATCACAACCGGCAACACCAGCTGCTCCAGCGCCATCACCTGGAGTTCCAACAGCGCTTCGAGCCAGGTTTGGGGCTCGAATCTGGACGGCTCGGGGGCTGCGGTGGTCGCGAGCGGCCAGAGTGGTTCACAAACGCTCGGGGGCATCACCACTGCCGGCAGGCGTTTCACGCTCAAGAGCGGCAGCTTTACCCTTGGCAGCGTGGACGCCCATGCCATCCCAGGGCCGGAAGTCGCCACCATCGCTAGCATCGACTACGACGAATTGGGGCGCGTCATCGCGCGTCACGACGCCTCTGGGCAGGTGAAGGTAAGTTACCAGTACGACGCAGAAGGTCACCTCACCAGCACGACCGATGCGCTCAATCATGTGCAGTCGCTGACGTACGATGCGCTCGGTCGCGTCGCCTCGTCCACCGACGCCGACAACAAAACCACGTCGTATACCTACGACGCCGCCGACCGTATCGTCCTGGTCGTGGATCCACGCAGTAACGTCACGACGTACGACTACGACGGTTTCGGGCAGCTATGGCGACAGGTGAGTCCGGACAGCGGTACGACCACGTTCGCCTACGACGCCAACGGTCTGCAGCAAAGCATGACCCGTGCGAGCGGCGTGCAGACGGTCTACGGCTATGACGGTTTGAATCGGCTGGTCAGCATGACGTCCGGCGGGCTCGTCCAGCAAGCGACCTACGACAGTTGCACCAACGGTGCGGGGCGACTATGCAGCGTGGCCGATGCCACCGGCACCACGTCGTATAGCTACACGCCGGAAGGCGCCATCGCCGGACGCGGGTTCTCCATCGGCGGCACGGGATATGGCCTGGGTTATGCGTACGATGGCATGGGACGGTTGAGCGCGGTGGTCTATCCCGACGGTGCACAGCTTAACTATGCCTACGCCTATGGACAGGTCTCGGGGGCGACCCTGACCGCCAACGGCGTGACGTCGTCGATAGCCACCGCACTGACCTATCGTGGCGGCGACGGGTCGTTCGCCGGTTGGACATCAAGCAACGGCCTGAGCAACACACTCAGTTACGACGGCGATGGCCGCCTGACGGCGATCAACGTGCCTGGTGTGCAAAGTCTGGCCTTCGGCTATGACGGAGCGGATCGCATGACGCGCATCACCAACGGCATCGATGCGACGCTGACCCAGAACTTCCAGTACGACAGCCCATCGCGCCTCACGTCGGTAACATCCGCTGCCGATAACGAAAGCTTTCAGTACGACGCCAATGGGAACCGAACGTCGCAGTCGATCAATGGCCTAACCTCGGCTCAGGGCATCGCGTCGACGAGTAACCGCCTGCTGAGCACGGGTACGCAGGCTCTGGGCTACGACGCCAACGGCAACCTGACGACGGTCGACGGTGTGGCGCAGTATCACTATGACGCGTTCAACCGCATGGATGCGGCAGCGGGCGCGAGCTACTACGTCAATCCCGAAGGCCAGCGACTGCGCAAGGCCACCAATCTGGGCACGACCTTCTTCGCACCGGATCGCGGAGGCCCGTTGTTGGCGGAGTATGCCGACGGCGGTTGGGTCGACTACCTATGGGTCAATGGGCGATTGATCGGACGTAGGGCTGGCGGGCAGATCTACGCCATACACGCCGATCAAACCGGACGACCCGAATCGGCGACGAATGCCTCACGGAGTGTCGTCTGGTCGGCGAACAACTTTGCGTTTGATCGTCAGGTGGTCACAGAAGGGTTCAAGCTCAACCTGGGCTTCCCGGGGCAGTACTTTGACGATGAGACCAGGACATGGAACAACGGGTTTCGGGACTATCGGGCGGATTTGGGGCGGTATATGGAAAGCGACCCTATTGGCCTGATGGGAGGGCTGAATACGTATGCCTATGTAGGCAGTGCTCCGTTGAACTTGGTCGACCCCCTAGGACTACGATCGCTGACAGACTGTGAAAACAGAATTCTTGCGCCATACTTCCCTGGTAAAGATCTGAGCAAGATCGACGTAGAAGAAGGAATTCCTTGGCTCGCTAGGCAATTTGGAGCCGGTAATGCCGATGCCTGGACTTACAAGAACACAATCTACACTGCGCCAGGCGTAGATGCGCCGGACACCGCCGGCGGAATATCGCTAATCGGCCACGAAATCGTGCATTCGACGCAGTACGACCAATATGGTGCCATCGGTCTTGCACGACGTTACAACAGTGCCTACAAATCCAACATTAAAGCCGGAATGTCTGAGTACGATGCCTATCGAAACAATCCGTTCGAGGTCGCTGGCTTCGATATGGGGGCGCGTGTTCTTCACGACCTAAAGGAAAATGGAGGCAATCCTTGTGAATGTTCGAAGTAAAGTGTCGGTCGCACTGTTGATCTTTGCGACTGCAGCTTGCGCTGGTGAGTCAGCTAACGACAAGTTGACTGAACTTCGGCGATTGCCGACGGGTGAAAGACAGCTCGCATACCACCAACTGAGCGAGCAAGAAAAAGTTGACCTCTTCTTTCAGGCGAATCGACGTCACCCTCCCTATAGCGGGCTAAACGATGTGATTTCGCTTGAGGGCAAAGAATTTCTTCTTCGCCTTCGAGCAGAACTTGACGAACGCGGGGGAGTCCCTGAAGTGTTGTCGTTCTTGAATATCGCTCAAGATGTAAAAACCAGGGGGCAGCTTTCGCACGAAGATGTCGATCAGTTGCGCATAAAAGGAATTTGTCATCTCGCTCAAAGCAGCAACTATTGCCCAACGCTTGAAGCAGAGCTGTTAGCACACTGACACCTACAGCCGCGTGGATGCGGCAGCGGGCGCAACCTACTACGTCAGTCCGGAAGGCCAGCGACTTTGCAAGATGACAGCCTGGGCGGGCTGACGCCCGTCGAGTTCAGTCAACAACACCATCCGGCGATCTTGGGTTATGGGTGGCACTAACGACTCTGAACGCGTCAGGCCACCGCGTCCTCGACCCAACGGTGGCCCGCTCGATCCAGCAACTCGCGCGCCGACTCCGGGCCCCAGGTGCCCGCTTCGTACGGGTCGGGGCCCTGCTCGTTCTCGCGCCAGCCTTCGAGAATGGGCGTGACCGCCAGGCGGCTTCGGTCTCGTCCTTGCGCACGAACAACGCCGGGCTGCCCTTCACCGCATCCAGCAGCAAGCCCTCATAGGAATCGCGATAACGCACGCGCTCGGGAACGCCGAGGCGCGACAGCGCATCCACCTCGTCCAGCCCGAAGCTGTTGCCTGGGTGCTTGACGAAAAGCGGCAAGGTCACGCTCTCGTCCGGCTGCACCCGAATGACCAGGCGGCTACCGGGCCGCGCTTCGCCGAACAGGCCGGGCTCACCGGCGCGGAACTGCACCACCACCTCGGTCAGCTTCTCCGGCATGCGCTTGCCCGAGCGCAGGTAGAACGGCACGCCGCGCCAACGCGGATTGTCGATCTCGGCCTTCAAGGCGACGAAGGTCTCGGTCTTGCTCGGTGCCTCGTCTGGCAGTTCCTCGCGATACGCCGGGACGCGCTGGCCGTCCGCCGTGCCCTGCACGTACTGACCGCGTGCCACGTGTGCGCTCAGGTTGTCGCGATCGAGCGGCTTCAGCGATTTCAATACGAGGACCTTCTCGTCACGCAGCGCATCGGCGTCCAGCGATGAGGGCCGCTCCATCGCGACCACGGTGAGCACCTGGAGCAGATGGTTCTGGATCATGTCGCGCAGGGCGCCGGAGCCATCGTAATAGCCGCCACGCCCTTCGAGGCCCACCGTCTCCGCTGCCGTGATCTGTACGTACTCGATCGACTCGCGGTCCCACATCCGTTCGAGCATGGGGTTGGCAAAGCGCAGGGCGATGATGTTCTGTACCGCTTCCTTGCCGAGGTAGTGATCGATGCGGAAGATGCTCGACTCGGGGAAATAGCGGCCGACGCCTTCGTTGACCTGCCGGGCGGTATCGAGATCCGTGCCGATCGGTTTCTCCAGCACGATGCGCGACTGTTCGGTGCGCAGACCTTTCTCTGCAATGTTGCGGGCGATGTCGCCGTAGAGCGCCGGTGCCGTCGCGAGATAGAACACGCGAACACGTTCGGCATCGGCATGCGTGTCGAGCAAGCTCTTGAGATCGTCCCAGGGGCCTTTCGCTTCGGCGCCATTGAGGCTGACATAGTGAACCAGACGGAGAAAGCGGTTTACCGTGGTGTCGATCCGTTCGTCGGCCGGGACATGGTCGCTCAGCGCCTTGCGTGCCCGTTCGCGGTAGGCATCGTCATCGAGCGGCGAGCGCGCGGTGCCGATGATGCGCGAGTCGCTCGGTATCTGCCCTTCCGCGAAACGCCGGTACAGCGCAGGCAGCAGCTTGCGCATGGTGAGGTCGCCAGTGGCGCCGAAGATCACGTAATCGAAGGAATCGACCGGTTCGAGGGGACTGGGAGAAGCATTCATGGTCTGGGGAAATCCGCGAGGCAAGGAAACACGGCCGTGAGGCCAACCCGGTCTTGAATGCGGCATGGCGTTCGTGTTTCAAGGCCGGCATGCCAAAGCTGCCTTGCCTCGCACGCACAAGTGTTTTGACTTGCGGCCTATGACAGTCCCGTTCCCGGCGTCCCCATGCATCGGCGTGGCGGCCTCATGTCGAGGCCCATCGAAGGACATACATCCCATGAGCAAGCTCAAAGACAAGGTGGCGATCGTTACGGGTGCATCCAAGGGCATTGGCGCGGGCATTGCCAAGTCGCTCGCAGCCGAAGGCGCGGCGGTCATCGTGAATTACGCGTCCAGCAAGGCGGGTGCCGACAAGGTGGTGGCCGAGATCGAGGCCGCTGGCGGCAAGGCCGTGGCCGTGGGTGGCGACGTATCCAAGCAGGCCGACGCGGAGAACCTGGTGGCGAAGGCGATCGAGCACTTCGGCCGTCTGGACGTCCTGGTGAACAATTCGGGCGTGTACGAGTTCGCCTCGATAGAAACCATCACCGAGCAGCACTACCGCCGCATGTTCGACATCAACGTGTTCGGCACGCTGCTGGTGACCCAGGCAGCCGTCAAGCACCTCGGTCAGGGCGGCAGCATCATCAACATCGGTTCCGCCGTCACCCGCATCACCCCGCCCGAAAGCGCCGTCTACACGGGGACGAAGGGCGCGGTCGACGCCATTACCGGCGTGCTGGCCCGCGAACTCGGGCCGCGCGGTATCCGCGTCAATGCTGTGAACCCGGGCATGGTCATCACCGAGGGCGTGCAGGCCGCGGGCTTCGCTGCGTCGGAGATGGAACAGGCACTGACCAGCATGACGCCGCTCGGCCGTGTCGGTCAGGTGGACGATATCGCGCCCATCGTGACCTTCCTCGCCTCCGATGACGCGCGCTGGGTGACCGGTGAGCTGATTCTCGGCTCGGGCGGGATGCGCTGAGCTTTTCCGCATCGTGATCCGGAAGGCGGGCTGCGTCGTCACGGCGCACCCGCCTTCGTGAATCACTCTTCCGGATGCGTCCCATACAGGTCCGGATGAAGGAACGGTGCCATCGCCAGCACCATGGCCTGGGCATATGCGCTTTCGCGCGTCGCGTGGCCGTTGGTGACGAGGCCGATGGCCCCGCCCTGCTGCTTGATGTTGACCGTTCCGAACAGGCGGTCCATGACGTGGCCGAGTTCCTCGCCGTCGAGCAGCGACTCGTACACGGCAGGCGGCAGTGGTAACCACGCGCTGCGACCGACCGAGACGTCCACGCCATTGGCAATGGCCACGTAGCCGAACGTGCCGGGGCCGTCTTCGGTGACGTCCACGCCGCCTTCGAGCGCTACGTAGAAATCCGCGTCGCCTTGTTGACGACAGAAGTTCATGCGATTGATCGCACCCTCGCGTGTCTCCGCGGCCGTCATCGGCTGGTCGGGCACGCCCGAGGGCGCATGCATGCCCTCGCACTCGACGAGCCGCCCCGGGAACAGCGGTGCCAGGGCGGAATGCACGGCAGAGATCTTGATGGGATTGCGCGAGCCGACCAGAACCTTGATCGGCAAGGAAGGATTTGACATGGGAAAGCGCCTTCGTGAACCGCGGGCATGGTATCAGCCCGCGGCCACCGCTTCGGCGATGTGAGACCGGCGATTCAATCGGCCAGGGCGCGATCCACCATGGCCTGGGCTTCCTGGAGCACGGTCTGCAAGTGGTCCTTGCCACGGAAACTCTCGCCGTACACCTTGTAGATGTCTTCGGTGCCGGAGGGGCGCGCGGCGAACCAACCCTGGTCCGACACGACCTTGATGCCGCCGATGCCCTGCCCGCCCGCCTGGTTGGTCACGTCCACGATCGGATCGCCGGCCAGAGTGGTCGACGTCACCTGCGTCGGCGCGAGCTTCGACAGCTTCGCCTTCTGCGCATGATTGGCCGGTGCATCGATGCGGGCGTTCGCGGGATCGCCGAGCAGCGCTGTGACCTCGGCGTAGATCTGGCCCGGGTCCTTGCCCATCCGCGCGGTCATCTCGCCCGCCAGCAAGGCCGCGGCGATGCCGTCCTTGTCGGTGGACCACGCCGAGCCGTTCTTGGTCAGGAACGACGCACCGGCGCTTTCCTCGCAGCCAAAGCCGAGGCTGCCGTCGTAGAGACCGGACACAAAATACTTGAAGCCGACCGGTACCTCGCGCAGCGGCCGGCCCAGGTGCCTGGCGATGCGATCGATCAAGGCGGTGGTCACGGCGGTCTTGCCGATCGCGGCATCCGCACGCCAGCCCGGGCGATTCTGGAACAGGTACCAGGCAGCGGTGGCGAGATAGTGGTTGGCCTGCATGAGGCCCGTGCTCGGTGCGACCACGCCGTGGCGGTCGTGATCGGTATCGCACGCAAAGGCGACCTCGAAGCGGTCCTTGAGGCCAATCAGCCGCTGCATGGCATACGACGAGGAGGGATCCATGCGCACGCGGCCGTCCCAGTCCAGCGACATGAACGAGAAGGTCGGATCGACCGTCTCACTGACCACGGTGAGATCGAGGCCATAGCGTTCGCCGATGGCGCTCCAGTAATGCACCCCCGCTCCGCCAAGCGGATCGACGCCCATGCGGACACCCTGCGCACGGATGATCTCAAGGTCCAGCACGTCACCGAGATCGCCGACGTAGCGCTGCAGGAAATCGTAGTCGTGCGTGTTCGATGCCTTGATGGCCTGGGCAAACGGCATCCGCTTCACGTCGCGCAGGCCGCCTTCCATGAGCGCATTGGCACGCGCGGCGATCCAGCTCGTGGCGTCCGTATCGGCGGGGCCGCCATGCGGCGGGTTGTACTTGATGCCGCCGCTTTCCGGCGGATTGTGCGACGGCGTAATGACGATGCCGTCGGCCAAGCCGTGTTCGCGGCCGCGGTTATAGGTCAGGATCGCGTGCGACACGGCGGGCGTAGGGGTATATTCGCCGCCCGCCGACACCTGCGTCTGTACGTCGTTGGCCGCCAGCACTTCAAGCGTGCTCTCGAACGCCGGACCGGATAGTGCATGCGTGTCGATGCCAACGAACAGCGGGCCGTCCACGCCGCTCCTCGCCCGGTACTCGCAGATGGCCTGGACCACGGCCAAGACGTGCCATTCGTTGAACGAGCGATCGAACGAGGATCCCCGATGACCCGATGTGCCGAAGGCAACACGCTGTTCGGGCACCGACGGGTCGGGCGTCAGGTCGTGATAAGCGGCCAGCAGGGCCGCCACGTCTACCGGCTGGCTTTCCGTGGCGGGCTTGCCGGCGAGCGGGCTGATCTTGGCACTCACGAAGGGCGACTCCTTGGGCAGTCACCCGGCCGATGGGCCGGGGCGCGAAATTGTAGGCCGACGATCCGGCCAGGGTGTCAAGCGTACGTGCACAGACCTACGCCGCGTAATCCGCAAGCATACGCCGCGTTTTACGAATTCTTCCATGTCCGCGCGGGCGCCGCGTCGTTATCGTCGTCGCGGCCCGCCCACAGGTCAGAGGCGCAGCCGCTCGATGTACTCGAAGATTTCCGCATCCGTTTCCAGACGCAGCTTTCGCATCGCATTCGACTTCTGCTGACTGATGGTGGACAAGCCGCGCCCCGTGGCTCTGGCGATATCGGTAACACTGTTGCCGGCCGCGAACAGGCGCAGAATCTCAAGCTCCCGAGGCGACAGATCGGCGAGCGTGCCCGACTTAACCAATGGCTCGCCAGGTGGCGAGCCGATCAACGCGCGTACGGAGCTTCCGAGGTAGACATGGTTCGACAGGATTTCCAGCAGGGCCTCGGGGATTTCCCTCGCATCGCCGGACTTGCCGACGAGGCCCAAGACGCCCGTGCCGAGAATCTCGCGATACAGCGCGGGGTTGGCGAGAGTGGTAATCACCATCACGGGGAGGTCCGGGTAGCTCCGACGTATCTCGCGCAGCAAGGCGAGGCCGTCCCTTCCGGGCGCGGGCATGCTGAAGTCGGTAATGAGGGCGTCGCACCGTGTCTTGGCGAGCAGCCCAAGCAGTTCGTCGGGCGACTGTGCTTCGGCGACGACGGTGGCGAGATCGTCCTTGGCAAGAGCCAGGCTGAGGCCCTTCAAAACCACGGGGTGATCGTCCGCCAGGATGACGCGATAGACCATGGGTAATCCGTCCTATCTTGCTTGTCCAGTCACCGCCGGATTGGTCTCGGCTGCCGTCGGTGGGGCGAAGAGTTGAGCACATCGCGCTCTACGATGCCACTGCATCAGCGCATCGCACGGTGGATCGCCGCACGGCGTAGCGTTCGCGAGCGCGCGCGCATGGAGGCATGCGGCCACCTCGACGAGCTTCTTGCGTACCTCGAACATCGCTATGTCGGCGAAGCGCAGGCGCGTGGCATGGTCTTCCGACTCGAGGTGGACCCTGCACTCGCTGCGTCGCTGCCGGGGCCCCTGGGTGTGCTCGGCGAGGTGCTGGTCGGGCTGCTCGATCACGCCTTCGCGCAGCGCAGCGCGCGCGTCGCACTGCATGTGGACGTCGTGGGCGACAACGCGCGCGTCCAGATCGTTCACTTCACTGTGGCGGATGCACAGCACGATGCCTCGGTCGACGCCGCACTTATCGCCCTCGCGTCGGCCGCCATGCGTGGCGTCGGTGGCGCGGTGCATGCCGAACATGGCGCCGATGCCGGCCACCGCGTGATCGTCGAACTCGCCTTCGAGCGGCCGCGTCCCTGGGCCCAGATCGACGTGGATGCATTGCGCTCGACCCTCGGAGGCGATGCCGCCCTGCGCGAAGTCATCGTGGCGCTCGACGCCGCACTGCGTCGCGATCTGGCCGACCTGGAACGCCTCCTGGCCGAGCCGGGCGCGAATGCCTTGCAGGCGTGGCTGCACCGGGTTTCCGGTGCGTTGGGCATGGCGGAAGCCACCGCGTTGTCGCGCGTGGGCCTGACCCTGGAGCGGGAGCTGGAACAAGGGCGACAAGCGCATCTGGACACGGCGATCCGGCGCTTCGCCGACGATGCGAGACAGGTGCTCGCCGCGCTTCGCGAGCACGTCGGCCCGATCGGCTATAGTCCCGACACGTGAACACCCAGCCTTCCCTCGACACCACGGCCGACGATCGCCTGCGCGAGTTCATCGACGCGCACCCACGCCTGTTCGTGCTGACCGGTGCCGGTATCAGCACGGACTCGGGTATACCGGACTACCGCGACGGCCAGGGCGCGTGGAAACGCAGTCCGCCGATGACCTTGCAGGCGTTCATGAGCGGGCCGCCGGCACGCGCACGCTATTGGGCTCGCGGCATGATCGGCTGGCGACACTTCGCCACCGTGCAACCCAATCTCGCGCATCACGCCCTCGCGGCCATGGAACGTCGTGGTCGCGTGGAACTGCTGCTCACCCAGAACGTGGACGGCCTGCACGAGGCCGCAGGCAGCCTGAACACCGTGGACCTGCATGGTCGTCTGGATCGCGTGCGCTGCATGCAATGCGGCGACATCACCTCGCGCGAGGCCATGCAACAGCGGCTGGAAGACGCCAATCCCGCATGGCTGTCGATGCAGGCCACGGTAGCTCCCGATGGTGACGCGGACCTCGACGAAGACTTCTCCACCTTTACGATTCCGCCCTGCACCGTCTGCGGCGGCATCCTCAAGCCCGACGTCGTCTTCTTTGGCGAGAACGTGCCGCGCGCGCGCGTAGACACCGCATGGGCGCATCTCGGTCGCGCCGATGCCATGCTCGTGGTCGGCTCGTCGCTCATGGTGTACTCGGGTTATCGCTTCGTGCTCGAAGCATCGCGGCGGAACCTGCCCATTGCCTCGGTCAACCTCGGGGTCACGCGCGCCGATGACCTGCTCACGCTGAAGATCGAGCGGTCCTGCGCCGAAGCCCTCGCGCCTTACGCCAGCGATCCGGGCTAACGACGCGCTCGGAAGAACCGGCGCAGCATGTCGCCGGCTGCTTCGGCGTCCAATCCACCCTGCACCGCCACGCGATGGTTGTGCCGCGGCGACACGAGCGTGTCGAACACACTGCCTGCGGCACCGGTCTTGGGGTCGGTGGCCCCGAACACCACGCGCCCTACCCGTGCATGCACCATGGCCATGGCGCACATCGCGCAAGGCTCCAGCGTCACGTAGAGCGTGGCGCCCGGAAAACGATAGTTGGAGAGCGTCTGCCCCGCGGCGCGCAACGCCTGAATTTCCGCGTGCGCCGTCGGGTCGTTGAGAGTGATATTGCGGTTCCAGCCTTCGCCGACGACCTTGCCGTCCAGCACGAGCACCGCGCCCACCGGCACTTCACCCTCGGCCTGCTCCGCATGCGCCGCCAGTTCGAGCGCACGCGCCATCCACACCCGGTCGGCATCGGTGAAAGGCATATCGGCAGCGGGGATCACATCGGGCGGAAGCAAGGCGGGGTTCCATCGCGCAAAACCGGATTCTACGGCAGCGCACGCTCGCCGGCCTGCCGCATACCGTCGTCTAGCGGCGAAAACAACCCAGCATGTGGTCGTCCACGATACCCACGGCCTGCATCCAGGCGTAGGTGATCGTGGGGCCGACGAACTTGAAGCCGCGCTTTTTCAGGTCTTTCGAGATCGTGATCGACAGCGGCGTCTGCGCCGGCACGCTGCGGCCGTTGCCACGAATGACCTTGCCGTCGGTGAACGACCAGCAGTACGCGTCGAAGTCCTGGCCTTCGTCGCGCATCGCCTCGTAGATGCGCGCACCCTGGATCGTCGCTTCGATCTTGGCGCGCGAGCGGACGATGCCGGGGTCCTCCAGCAGGCGCAGGATGTCCTTTTCGCCGAAGCGCGCCACCTTGGCGGGATCGAAGCCCTTGAAGGCCTTCCGGAAATGCTCACGCTTGCGCAGGATCGTGATCCACGACAGGCCGGCCTGGAAGCCTTCCAGCATGAGCTGCTCCCACAACAGGCGCGCGTCGTGCAGGGGCACGCCCCATTCCGTGTCGTGGTAGTCGCGGTACAGGGGATCGCTGCCCGCCCAGGCGCAGCGCTTCGTTTCCTTGGTCATGCGGGCCTCGCCATCGCCGTTCGACCGAACAGCATGCCGCGATGCGCGAGGCCGCGCCATCCGGCGCTTGTCATCACCAGTACGCGCCGTTCTCGTCGCGCACCCAGGTCGGTGTCGGACCCACCGGCCCATCCACACCGAACAGGTGCCGATGCTTCGACGGCTGAGAACGAAGGTACTGCTTCGGCGCAAGCACGGTCGCCCCCAGCTCCGCGGCGGCGTGCCAAGGCCAGCGCGGGTTGTAGAGCACCGCACGGGCAAGCGCGATCAGGTCCGCGTCGCCGGTCGCAACAATGGCCTCCGCCTGTTCGGGGCTCGTGATGAGCCCGACGGCGACCACGGGCATGGACACCGCTTGCTTCACCGCACGCGCGAACGGCACCTGGTAGCTCGGTCCTACCGGAATCTTCTGCGCCGGATGCAGCCCGCCCGTGGACACGTGGATGGCGTCGCAGCCACGCGCTTCGAGGGCCTGCGCGAAGGCGATCGTCTGCTCGAGGTCCCAGCCGCCGTCTACCCAGTCGGTCGCCGACACGCGCATCGTCACCGCGCGGTCCTCAGGGAAGGCCTCGCGTACTGCCTCGAACACTTCCAACGGGAAGCGCATGCGGTTCTCCAGCGAACCGCCGTATTGATCGGTGCGCTGATTCGAGAGCGGCGACAGGAACTGATGCAGCAGGTAACCGTGCGCGCCATGCAACTGGATGAAGTCCAGCCCGAGGCGGGCCGCGCGCCGCGCCGCCGCCGCGAACGCGTCGCGAATGCGGCGAAGGCCGGCATCGTCGAGCGCTTCCGGTGCGTGGCTCTGCGCAGCGAACGGCACCGCCGAAGGTGCCACGGTCTGCCAGCCATGCGTCTGGTCCGGCGGGATCTGCTGTCCACCGGCCCAGGGCACCTCGGTCGACGCCTTGCGTCCGGCGTGGCCGAGCTGGATGCCGATGCCGATGTCCGACCAGCGACGCACGCTTTCGAGGGTGCGCCGCATGGCGTCCTCGGTCGCGTCGTCATAGAGACCCACGTCGCCCCAGGAGATACGCCCCTCCGGCGAGACAGCCGTCGCTTCGATCGTCAGCAGCGCAGCACCCGACATGGCCAACTGGCCCAGGTGGATGTGGTGCCAGTCGTTCATGCAGCCGTCTTCCGCGGAGTACTGGCACATGGGCGCAATGACGATGCGGTTGGGCAGGGTCAGGTTCCGCACGCGGAAGGGTTTGAACAGAACGGGCTGAGCCATGTGGATACTCCTGGCAACATCGAAAGACCGCCTTGGTACCATCGATGCGTCCACAGCGTCTATGCAGGGAATGACACGAGCGCGTTATCCCAGCGCATTCAGACCGTTGCAGCCGCGGCTCCCGATGCCTTCACGAACTCGACGAACGCCTTGAGCGGCGCCGGCATGAGGCGCCGTCCGGGGTAGTACAGGAACGGCCCCGAAAAGCTCGGCCACCATGCTTCGAGCACCGGTTCGAGGGCACCGCTGTTCAGGTGTGCGCGCAGCCAGTCTTCGAACAGGTAGACGATGCCGGTACCGGCGACCGCGGCGTCCACCGCAAGATCCACCGCCCCGCCGATGCTCACCACCAGCGGTCCGGACGGATCGACGAGCAAGGTCTCGCCATCGCGTTCGAATTCCCACGGCGGCATGGCGCGTTCCGGGAAGCGGCCGCGCAGGCAAGCATGCGCCATGAGATCGCGCGGATGAGCCGGGCGTCCGTGACGATCCAGATAGGCCGGCGACGCAGCGGCCGCAAAACGCTGCACGCGCGGGCCTATCGGCACGGCAATCATGTCCTGCTCAAGCCGCTCGTCGTAGCGGATGCCCGCATCGCAACCGGCGGCAAGCACGTCGACGAAGTTTTCCTCCGCGAGAATCTCCAGCCGGATCTCCGGATACGCGGCCAGAAAGGGCGGCACGATGGCAGGCAGGACCAGCCGCGCGGCGGCCATGGGCACGTTGAGCTTCAACGTGCCGGCGGGGCGATCGCGAAACCCGTTCACCGCATCGATGGCCGACTCGACTTCGCTCAATGCAGGCGCCAGGCGCGAGAGCAGGCCCTCACCCGCCTCGGTCGGCGCGACGCTGCGAGTCGTGCGGTTAAGCAGCCGCACACCCACCTGCGTTTCGAGCCGACGCACGGCCTCGCTCAGCGCCGACGCGCTGCCACCCCGCGCCCGAGCCGCCTCGCGGAAGCCGCCGGCCCGGGCCACCGAGACGAAAGCCTCCAGGTCGTTCAGGTCGATCTTCATTGTTCGCTTTTCCGCACACCCCGTGCCGATCCTACCGGATTATCAGCCTTATCCGATCGGACTATTGTCCTCGCATCCCTCCCACGCGAGCGCTGACCATGAACCACAGCACGACCTATTCCCTCGGCGACCGCACCGTGAACCGGCTCGGTTACGGCGCGATGCAACTGGCCGGCCCCGGCGTGTTCGGCCCGCCCAAGGATCGCGAGGCGGCACTGGCCGTGCTGCGCGAAGCGGTCGCCCTGGGCGTCGACCATATCGACACCAGCGACTTCTATGGCCCCCACGTCACCAACCAGTTGATCCGCGAAGCGCTGTCGCCATACCCTGACAACCTCACGATCGTCACGAAGATCGGCGCGCGGCGTGACGAGAAAGGTGGCTGGCTCCCCGCCTTTTCGCCCGACGCGCTGACCTCCGCCGTACACGACAACCTGCGCAATCTCGGCCGCGACGTGCTCGACGTCGTCAACCTGCGCGTGATGTTCGACGTGCATGGACCCGCGGAAGGCTCGATCGAAGCGCTGCTCACGCCGCTCGCCGAGCTTCAGCGACAGGGTCTCGTTCGCCAGATCGGCCTCAGCAACGTCACCGCGGCGCAGGTGGCCGAGGGGCGCCGGATCTGCGAGATCGTCTGCGTGCAGAACCAGTACAACCTCGTGCACCGCGACGACGACGCGCTGATCGACGCGCTCGGCCGGGACGGCATCGCCTACGTACCGTTCTTTCCGCTGGGCGGTTTCACGCCGCTGCAGTCGTCCGCACTGTCGGACGTAGCAAAGCGTCTCGACGCCACGCCGATGCAGGTGGCGCTTGCCTGGCTGCTGCAGCGTGCGCCGAACATCCTGCTGATTCCCGGCACCTCGTCAGTGACGCATCTGCGCGAGAATCTTGCGGCTCGCGAACTGGTGCTGCCGGCGGATGCGTTGCGCGATCTGGAAGGCATCGGCCGCGCCGCGGCCTGACCTCGGGCTGACCTGCGCCCAATGGCGCAGGTCAGCCTTCCTTGCCCAGGCCGGTTTGCTGCAACAGGATCAGCAAGGCGCTGTCGATCCAGCGCCGGCCCAGGCTTTCGCGGTGCCCTTCCAAGCGCACGGTGGCCAGTTCCTCGGCCGCCAGCGGGCCGCTCAACCCGTCGCCTTCCACGCGTACGCGATACCAGACGCTTGCAGGACGCAGGTCCTTGGCCGGTGCCGTGGGATTCAACGGAATCGGGCCGCCGTGGTTCTTGGCAAGCATCAGGCTCGGCAGATGTTCCAGTGCGCCGTCGTCCACCGCTACCACGCGCCCACGGAGCGGTTGCCAGCGGCCGTGCGGATAGACGGTAGCGACCGCGCCAGGTACGAGCCGTGCACGGTCCGACTCCGAGACAAGCACTTCCGCACGCCAGCGCGTGCCGCCAACCACGGTGGCGATGCGCGAGCCAGGCGACACCCAGCTCCCTGGGCGCAAGGTCGGATCGAGATCGCGGATGACGCCATCCTCGCTCGCAGCGAGGCGCAGGCGATGCAATTCGGCGGTACTCGCGCGGCGCTGCACGTCGTACTGATCCGCCATGCGCTCGGCGACCACCTGCTTGGCGACGCCATCGCGATCGAGCGCCCCGGCACCCCGTGCCGTCGCTTCATAGGCCTCGCGCAACGCGTCGGCCTTCGCGCCGTCGTCTTCGGGGGCCGGCGCGGAAAGCTCGAAGAGCACCTGCCCGGCCGTCACCTTCGCGCCATCGACGATCGCCACGCGCTCCATGCGTGCCGCGAACGGGGTGAACACCGGTTGCTCGAACCCGGCTTCCACGACGCCATCGCCGGTAATGCTCGATGACCATGGCACCAGAAGCACCAGGGCGAGCGCGCCGAGCACGGCCAGCCAGCGATGCAGTCGCGGCCGACTGATCTCCGCGCGACGCATCCACCACACGCGTACTTCGTTGAGCATCGGCTTCCCCACGAACGTCACGATTTCCACCAGGAACAGAATGAGCCCGAGGGCCTTGAAGAAGGCGTGGTACACGACCACGGCGATACCGACGAACAGCACCAGGCGATACAGCCAGGTCGCAAAGGCGAACGCGGTGAGAAAAGCCGCGAAGCGCGGCGACACCGCATCCGGTCGCGGGTCTTCGATGCCCAGCAGAGCGCGGCGCACCCACCGCTTTGCCCAGCGACCGGCACGTTCGTGCAGGCCTGGGTAGTCGAGCGCGTCGGCAAGAATGAAATACCCATCGAAGCGCATGAACGGGCTGGCGTTCACCGCCACCGTCAGCACCCATGCCGTCGTGCCCAGGAAGAACAGCGCGTTCTTGAAATTGCCTTCCGGTGCGAACGACCACAGCAGCGTGCACCACGCGGCCAGCACCAGCTCGGCCATCACCCCCGCCGAGGCGATGGCGAGGCGACGACGCGAGCCTTCCAGCTTCCAGCTCTCGCCGGTATCGGTATACGCCATGGGCCACATCACCAGCAGCGCCACGCCCATGTGCCCTACCCGTACGCCGTAGCGCGTCGCCATGAACGCGTGGCCGAACTCGTGCCAGCACTTGGAAAACACCAGTGCGCCTGCGAACGCGATCACGCCTTCCCAGCTCATCGCGCCGTGCAGGTTTGCCTGCACCGCATCCCATTGGCGCGCCGCCAGCAGCAGACCCATCACGGCGGCGAGAAGCGTCGCGACGAGAAAGCGCATGCCGAACATCCACTGCACATACGGCAGTGCGCGGCGCAGGAAACGTTCCGGGCGCACGAGGGGGATGCGGATGAAGAGATAGTTCTGCAACAACCAGTGCAGCGCGGACGCATTCCGCTTCGGCTGCGCCATGCGGGTCAGTTGCTGTTGTTGCAGGAAGCGCGCGAAGTCGAGTACGTCGTCGGCTTCCGGGGCCAGCGTGGTACGCGCCGCGATCGCCTCGGCGATGCGCTGCGGATCGCCGAGACCCCAATGCTGAAGCATCTCGAATTCGAGCCAGCCGATGCGGAAGAACTGGTTGCGCACGGGGTCGGACAGATGCCAGGCCGGCGACCCGTCGCGATTGCGACCCGAAGGGTGGATCTTCAGGTCGTCGCGCAACCCCGGCCACGGCGGGGGCGCCGCGGCCAGCATGCCAGGGTCGGCGACGGCGGCCATCATCAGAGACCGCACCAGGCGCGAACGGTCGCCAGGGGTCGACGCAGCATCAGATACCCGAGAACGCTCCAACGTCCGGAAACACGCGCGGTGCCCTGCAGACCAATACGTGCGCCTGCCGGTGCGCCGTCGATCGTGCCGCGCAGCACGTAGCTCGCCACGCCGTTGGGCGCTTCCACCGGTTGGTAGCCGGCGTAGTCGAGCCGTGCGTCGAGCGGGCTCAGCGGCGCGACCTTGAGGAACACCGTCATCGGTGCACCCGGCGCGAGGTTGGTCGGTTCGCCCACCGGCGCCCAGGCACGCACGCCCAATACATGCGGATCGGCGAGAAGACCGATGCGCTCGCCCGTCTGCACGGGACGTCCGGCCCAGTCGTCCGGATCGGAATACACGAACACGCCGTCGGACGGTGCGCGGATGGCAAGCTTGTCCACTTCGCGCTGGAGCGAGGCGACGTCCACCTGACGTTCGCGCCACTTGCCTTCGGCCATGCCGAGATCCGCCTTGGCGCTCTGGTTCTCGATGGCCTGTTGTGCCGCCTGGTGCATTTCGACGCTCGCGGTCGCCAGTTCCGCCTGCGCCACAGCGAGGCGGTTACGCAAGGTCGTATCGTCGAGCTCTGCCAGCACCTGGCCGGCCTTGACGGGCGCATTGGGCAACACGGTCATGCGATGGATCACGCCCTCACGCGGCGAGGCGATGACCTGGCTGCGCGTGGAAATGATTTCCGCCGGTACCAGCGTGTATTCGCGCACCGGCACGAGCAGCAACACGGCCAGTGCCATCAGCCCGTAGCGCAGACGACGACCGCGCGTGATGGCATGCCACCAGCGCCGCCAACGCGAAGGTCGTGCCACCAGCGACCACCATGCATAGCCGTAGAGATTCGCGATCTGCAGCAGCGCGTATTCCGCGCCGTCCGCATGCAAGGTAGTGGGCCACGGCTCGTCGCGTGCGAGAAAAAGCAGCGCGTGCACGGCTTTGTCAGGCCCGAACAGCGGCAACACCCAGACCTGCGCCGGCAGCCATTCGGCCCATTCCGCGGCCAACGCATCGCCCAGCATGTCCGGCGAGAGCGGCAGCACACGGACCGCCGCGGGGAGATCGATGCAACGCGGCGCGATGCACTTGGCAACCGCCGACAACCACAGCGCATACGGCGTGTTCGGGTCCGCATCGGCCAACCCCGAATGCGCGGCAAGGCGCGGCGGGCGCCCCGGCGTCAGCGCGACCAGGGACGCCTGCCGGTAATCGACCAGCAGGCGCGTCTCGTTGACCGCAACGAAGCCGAGTTCCGCGGCGGTAGACGCCGCTTCGGCACGGACGGCGAGCGCGTAGAAGCGCGACGACGCGTGGGCGCCGGTGGATGCCTCTTCGGTCATGGGTTCAGCCCTGCCCGCTGGTCTTGGCTGGCGTCGCACGCCCGCTCATACCCGGCAGCACGTTGGCCGTATCGCCCTGAAACTCGGCTTCGATCTCGATCGTCTGACTGACCGCATCCACTCGACCGCTCAGACGGGTCACCGTGAGCTGATAGTGGCCGCCGGTCTCGTCGATGCTCGCGTCCAGATGCGCGCCGGGCTTGAGCCAGCCGATCCAGTTCGACGGCACGTTGAGCCGTGCCTTGGGGGTGCCCGTACCCACCAGGTCGACGACCGGTGCGCCCGCGGCCACGCCTTGGCCTTCCTTCACGTGGATGCGCGCCACGCGACCGTCGAACGGCGCAACGAAGCGGCACTGGGCCAACTGCGCGTCGAAGATGCGCAACTGGCTACGGGTGCGGTTGACGTCCGCCGCGGTCAGTTCGACTTCCAGCGCGGCCGCCGAGTCGAGCCCCTGCAGCTTTGCTTTGGCTTCGTAGCGAAGCTCCGCGGCCTTGTATTCCGCATCGGCAGCAGCACGCCGTGCGTCGAGGTCGCTGCAATCCAGCGCCACCATCGTCTTGCCCTTGGCGACGCTGTCGCCAAGCTGCACGTAGACGCGCGAAACGCGACCCGGCGTCGCCGCCGACAGCGGGCTTTCCTTGTCGGCCACCACCAGGAACCGCACCGGCGCCTGCGCGCCGGCCGCAGGGGACGACTGCCCCTGCGCCGATCCCATGCCGGCCAGACCCAACGCGAGCAAGCCACCGAACCACATCGTCTTCTTCATGATCTTTCGTTTCGTCGTCTTGCCGTTCATTGCGCGGCGGCGGAAGCCGTCTCGGGTGCTGTCGCCAGGCGGCGCACGTCACCCATGACCGAGAGCGCGGCCGCTTCGGCCAGTGCCGTGACGGAGCGCGTGGTGATCTCGTTGGGCATGAAGCTGCGGTAGCTCTGCGTCAGCAGGCGCTTACCGGCGCGATCCTGCACGGTCACGTCCCACTGCGCGCGAATGGCGGCCTTGCCCGGTGTGGCGCTGTAGCGCAGATCGACGGACAGGCTGTCTTCACCGCTACCAAGCGCGAGGCGGTTGCTGGTCATCACCTTGCCCACGGCGCTGCGCACGGCGTCGCCGTCGACGCGCGGCGGCAGGCCCGACACGCTCAACTGGATCGGGCGATCCACACTCACGGCATCGGCAAGCTGCGGGAACACCTGCTTCTCCCCATCGAGCAGGCTGGTCTGGATGGCACGGGAAAGCGCGGGCACATCAGTGCCGGCCACCTGCTCCGGCATCAGGTCGATGCCTACCGAGTTCAGCACGCGGCCATAGGCCGACTGCGCGGCGGCGTACGACGAAGCTTCCTGGAAGCGCGAGACCATGGAGCGTGCCTGCGTGCGCAGCGTTTCCAGTTCGCTGGTGAGCTGGTTGCTGGAACCGGCGCGGGCCACGCTGGCGAGACGCTGGTCCACCTGCGCGGATTCCTGGGCCAACTGGTGGTCGTAGACGGCCAGCTTGTAGCGCTCCACCGAGACGCGCACCTGGGTCAGGATCGCCATGCTGAGCGCCATGCGACGCGCGTCGTCCACTTCCATGCGCGCCTTGTTGGTGCGCTTGATCGCAGGGATGCCCGCGAGACGGAACAGGTTCATGGACATGCTCACGCCGCCCTGCGCCCAGTTCTCGTTGTACAAGTACTTGTTCGAGTCGTAGCCCACGCCACCGAACAGATTGAGGTTCGGGAACAGCGCCGCGATCTGCTTCTTCGTCTCGATGGCGTCGATGCGCGTCTTGTAGTCTTCCTCGCGCAGCTCCGGACGCTGTTCCAGCGCCATCTGTTCGAGCTGGTCGAGATTGCCCGGCACCTGCGACAGGTTCGTCTCGGTGGCGTCGGCGAGCGTGAAGTCGGTACCCGGCGGCAGGCTCATCAATGCGGCGAGTTCGCGCTTGGCGAATTCCATCTCCTGACGCTTCTCGTTCACCAGCGTCATGGCGTCGAGCAGCGCGCGCTGGTATTCGAGGCCTTCCACGGGCGGCAGCACGCCAGCGCGCTCGGCCTGGCGGGTCTTCTCCAGCGCGGCCTGGATGTTGTCGGCCAGCGCCTGGGTCTCGCCGAGCAGGCGCTGCGCGCCGAGGGCACGCCAGTAGGCGTCGCGTACATCCTGCACGATGTTCTGCAGCACCTTGCGGCGGCGCTCGTCGGTGGTGTTGACGTCGTCCGCCTGCTGCTTCGCACGGTAGTAGCTGAGGCCGAAGTCGAGCACGTCCCACGACAGCGTGGCGTCGGCGAGGTAATGCACGCGCTCCTCGGAGGTCGAGGGACGCAGGCTGACGATTCGGTCCTGAATGCCGATGCTGGTACCGCCCGAATCGTTGCTGCGCCAACGGTAACCGGCGTCGGTCATCAGCTTGGGCAGCATGTCCAGCTCGGAGACGTCGAGCAGGCCGCGCGACAGCGCGGTTTCCATCAGTTTGAGGCGATAGTCGAGGTTGTACTTGAGCGACCGTGCCATGACGTCGGACAGCGTCAGCGGTGCCGTCACCGCCTCCTGGCCCTTGTACATGGCCTGCTGGTCGTTCTTGACCCGCGTGGCGATTTCATCGTGGGTCAGCGGCTTGGGCTTGACGGCACCGCAGCCGGTAAGAAACACGGCGATGGCGAGCGAGGCGACCAGCGGTGCGCGACGCAGCGCGGGGGTCGTCGAAGTGGTCTTCATGGCGTGATGCTGGAGCATGGAGAGTCGGTCCTTGTGAGCGGTGCCGGCGATGGATCGCATCGCCGGCACGCGATTAATGGCGTGGCTGCGTAATAGCGGGCGCGGAAGTGAGCGGTACGGCGCCGGCCTTTGCCATCGCCGCGATCTGTGCAGTGAACGACGGCGCACCGGTCGGCGTGGATGCCGGAGGCGGCACCTGCGTCACGACGGCGACCTCAGCGGGCGCCGGATGCGACGCGTGTTTGGCGGGCTCCCCGCCCTGCGTCGGCGGCGTCGTTTCGTGGTCGCGTTCGTGGGCGTGGCCAGCCGGGACGTGCGCGTGTTCCGGCGCGGCCCGCCCGTAGGCTTCCCGCTCGCCGATGCGGCTCGGCGCGAACGGCGAGAAATCGTCCCACAGCGGGCTCGATGCCAGACCGAAGTCGTTGAGCGCGATGCGAGCACGCGCATGCGCCTCGACCAGAAGCTGACGCGAGAACGCCACGCCATCGCGCAGCACGAACTGCGTGTTGGAGGGATCCTGTGCGATGGCATCGGTCGCTGCCGTGGCATCGCCGCGTCCGCTCACCCACTGGTTCTGCCAGCGCAGCGTGTCGCTCTGCGACTCGCTGACTTCCGGAAGCACGAACAGTCCGGGCACATAGCCCTGGTGGATGTCCCGCGTGGTGTGCTCGTACGCGATCGGGAAGATCTGATCGCCCCAGCGAGCCTGCATCGGCGGCGTGGTGCCATGGATGGTGATGGTCAGGCGTGCCTCGCTGGCGTCGCCGTCGGCATCGGTGATCGTGTAGACGAACACCTCGGTCAGCGTGCGGCTGGCATCGAGCGAGCTGACCTTCGGGTTGCTCTTGTCGAGCTGGTAGCTATAGCTGCCGTCGGCGTTGAGCACCAGGGTGCCGTACTCGCCGCGGCTGCCGCCGCCAACGACGCCGTGCTGCCCCGTGTTCGACGAGACCACGGCGGTCAACGGGCCACCCACCGCGGGACCATCCGCGCCGATGCGATCCGCACCGTCGTGGTTGGCACCGCTGCCGGTGAACACATTGCCGCCCGTGCTCGTCTGTCCGGCGTCCTGGACGATGGTGGCGCTGTCGTCATGCGCGGTGGGCACGTCGTTGGCAATGGCAACGACCAGCTGCCCGGTGGACTCGACGCCGGTGACGTCGGTGACGCTGAGCGCAATCACGTCATGCGTGATCGGAGCGTTCTGCTGTACCGCGTGGTCGAGCGTATAGGTGTAGTCGAGGCGGCCTGCCGTCGGCACGCCGTTCACCATGGTGGTCGGCGTGAATCCGGTGAGCACGAGCGTGCCATCGGGCGTGCGGATCGTCATCGGCTGCTCGGGGCTCATCGACCCGAGCTGTTCCGCCGTGAGCGTGGTGCCGCCTACGGTGACGTTGGCGAGGCCGTCGAGCGCGCCCACATCGATATGGCCCTTCGTCGTGTCGCTGCCGCCACCGTCCACGAGACCCGGCTCCGCCACGTGATCGCCGCCGCCGACGCTGCCGCCGCCACCGGGAACGATCGTCGGCTGCCCGTCCGTGGTGCCTTGGATGGTGATGGTGAGCGTGGCGGTGGCACTGTCGCCATCGGCATCGGTGATGACGTAGGTGTAGGTCTCGGTCAGCGACTCACCGTCCTTCAACGCGTTGACGGTCGGGTTGTCGTTGTTGAGCGCGTAGCTGTAGCTGCCATCGGCGTTGAGCGTGAGTGCACCGTACTTGCCGTCCAGCGGCGAGCCGACGGTGCCGTTCGTATCGCCGAAACCGACGCTGGAGACCGGCGTGGGCGTGACATCGGCACCGACGCGGTCGTTGACCAGCACCGAGCCCGAGACCGTCGCGTCGTTTTCCTTGATGCTGTTGGCATCGTCGTGCGCGGTGGGCACGTCGTCCACGATGTCGACCGCGAGCGTACCGTTTGCACTGCCGCCGCCGGCATCGGTGATGGTGAGCGCGATCGGGTCCACACTGCCGGTGCTGCCCGGCTGGTCCACCGCGTGATCGAGCGTGTACGTATAGCTGAGCGTGCCCGCCGTCGGCACGCCGCCGACGCTGTTGCTGGGCTGGAAGCCCGTGAGCACGAGCGTGCCCTGTGGCGTCACGATGCTCACCGTCGATCCGCTGCTCAGTGCCGCGAGCTGCGCGGCCGTGACGGTGGTGCCGCCGACCGAGATGCTGGCAAGGCCATCGTCGGCGGTGAGGTCGATCGTGCCGGTGGTGACCTGCGAACCGTCGTGATCCACGAGACCCGACTCTGCCACGGTCGCATGACCGACAGCGGCGGCATTGCCATCCACCGGCAGGATGGATGGGCCGCCATCGGTGTGGCCGTGAATGGTGATGGTCAGCGTCGTGGTGCTGGTGTCGCCGTCCGCATCGGTGATCGTGTACGTATAGACATCTTTGATCGTCTGACCGTCGCGCAGCGCATTGACGGTCGGATTGTCGTTGTCCAGCACGTAACCGTAGCTGCCATCGGCGTTCAGCGTGAGCGTGCCGTACTGACCGGCAATGCGATCACCCACGTTGCCCGTGACCGGCCCCCCTGCCGTTCCGGCCGCGACGCCGGAGACAGGCGTTGCCGTACCGTCCGCACCTACGCGGTCGGCCACGAGTCCCGCCGTGCCGCCCGTGACCACGTTGCCACCGATCGCCGCACCGTCTTCGTTGACCTCGGCCTGGTCGGCGCGTGCGGTCGGCGTGTCGTTCACGATGTCCACGACCAGCGCGCCGTTGGCGGTCGAGCCGCCGGCATCGGTGACGGACAGTGCGATCGTGTCGGTGCTGTGATCCGCACCGGCCTGATCGACGGATGCCGTGAGGGTATACGTGTAGGTGAGCGTGCCACCCGTCGGCACGCCGCCGACGAACCCACTGGGCGTGAACCCGGTGAGCGACAGTGTTCCGTTCGGCGTCGTGATGACGACCGGCGACCCGCTGCTCAACGCGTTCAACTGCGCGGTCGTGAGCGTCGTGCCGCCCACGACGATGCTCACCAGCCCGTCGGGCGCAGAGATGTCGATGGAATCGGTCGATATGTGATCGTGACCGAGCGGACCGTCCGGCGTCAGGCCGGATTCCCACACGGTGGTATGACCGGTGGATTCGGTGGTATTGCCCGGACCGTTGCCGTCGTGCGGCGTGATCGCGGGCGCGCCATCGGTATGGCCGTGAATCGTGATGGTGAGCGTGGTCGTGCTGGTGTCGCCGTCGGCATCGGTGATCGTGTAGGTGTAGACGTCCGTGAGCGTCTCGCCATCCTTCAGCGCGTTCACCGTCTTGTTGCCGTTGTCGAGCAGGTAGCCGTAGCTGCCGTCGGCGTTCAGCGTCAAGGTGCCGTATTGACCCGTCACGCCCGCGCCCACATTGCCGCTGACCGGACCGCCGGCCGTGCCGGCGACGACGCCGGACACCGGCGTCGCGGTCACGTCGGCGCCGACATGGTCGGCCTGGCCGCCACCGGCGTCGCCGCTGACCACGTTGCCCGACAGCGCCGCGCCATCCTCGTTCACGTCGCCCGTATCGGCATGCGCCACCGGCACGTCGTCGGCGATGTTCACCGTGATGCTGCCGCTGTCGGTGAAGCCTTCGCTGTCGCGGGTGGCGATGGCGATGGTCTCGCTGCTGCCGGTCGCACCCGGCTGGTTGACCGGTCCGGTGAGGTTGTAGTGGTAAACCAGCGTGCCATGCGCATCGTCCGAGCCCGGCAGGTAGCCGGTAACCACGAGGGTGCCGTGGTCGGTGACGATCGTGCGCTGGGCGACCGGCACGTTCGCCAGATCGCGCAGCTGCGCGAGCGTCAGCGTGATCGCGTGACCGGGGCCGTCCGCCGGGTTGCCGATCGTCACACTGTCGAGGTTGTTGAACAGCGCGAGGCTCGCCGTGCCGTCCACGCCCTGGCTGCCGCTGGCATCGGTCAGGCCGGCTTCGTTCACCTGCGTGCGGCTGCTGATGGTGACGTCGAACACGCGTGTGGTGACGAGCGCATTCGAGGTGCCGCCGTCGCCATCGGCGTAACCGTAATGGTCGCCCACGGTGCTGGGGTCGGCACTGGCGTTGTCCGTGCCGTCGGTATCGAGCGTCGGACGATCCGGGCGACCGCCATGGTTGCCGTTGTCGTTGACGGCAACCTGCACCTGGAACGTGCCGTTCCAGAAGGCGTTGTTGTCGCCCGCTTCGGCGCCCGGAAGCTGCACGCCGATCGCATTGATGGTGGCTTCGACCTGGCCGACCGTACCGGTGATGGTGATCGTGGTACGACCCTGCCCGTCCGCACCGACGGTGTACGCGGCGCCGCCGAACGTACCGGACGTACCCGCGACGCCATTGACGTCGTGTACGCCGAAGCCGGTCGGCAAGGTCACCGTCGCGGTGATCGGCGCGGTGCCGGCATCCGGATCGGCGAGCGTGACGTGGCTCAGCGTGTACACGCCGGCCGCACCTTCGTCGGCGGCGTTCGGCGCGGTAACGCCGATCGCGGTGGGATTGTTCACCGAGGACGGGAACACCACGCGATAAGCCGAGGCGACGTCCTGCGTGAGACCGCCAGGCACGGCCGCGTACGGATCGATGGAGGCGGTCGGCACGACCTGCGTGCCACCACCCGCCTTCGCGTTCTGACCGCCGTTCGCCGCGCCCGAACCGTCGAGGTTGCCGTTGGCGTCGCGCAGGCGGTCGTCGGCGATCACTTCCACGCGATACGACTGGTCGGCGTTCGCCAGCGAGCCACCAATGGAAACCTGCAGGCCCGCGAGATACGCATTGACCTGCGCACGCGTACCGCGAACGACCAGCGCGGCATCGGTGCCGTCGTAGGTACCGTCGATGGCCGCACCGGCCGTACCGCTGTTGCTGGAACCGAGCACGATGTTGGCGTACGCGGCCTGCGACAAGGGCACGCCGTTGGCGTCGGTGACGCGGACCGTCACCTGCATGAAGTCCTGCTCGCCCGTGGTGATGCCGCCGCCATCCGTGTAGTCGACGTCGCCCACCACGAATCCGCCGACGGCCGTATTGCCGTTGAGATAAATGGTGCCCGCACCGGTGCTGACCGTCGGTGCGTCGTTGACCGCGACGATGTCGAGCGCGACCTGGATGTCGGGCGGATTGTTGGCGACGCTGCCGGCACCGGTGTCGTCACCGATTCGCGACCCCGCATCGTCGAAGTGAAGCGTGAGCGTGACGTCGCCCGCTGCCGCACCGTTGAGGTCGTGGTTGACGTTGGCGGCGCTCTGGTAGGTCAGCCCCTTGCTGGCGTCGTTGAGCAACGCCTGGATATCGCTGGCCCGACCGGTGAGGACCAGCGTGCCGGTGTTGTCGCCCGTGATGGTGACGGCGCGGCTGCCGGCAGCACTTGCGATGGCGCTCGTCTGCGCGCCGTTGCCCCCGATGCCCAGCACCCCGCTGGGCACGGTGAGCGTGACCGTCACCGGCGTGTCGAACGCCGCCGATTCAGGATCGGCAACCACGAAGCCACCGCCGATGTAAGTCGCCTGGTCTTCGTAGACCGTGCCGCTGCTGGGACCGGTCAGCGTGCCCGGTTCGTTGATGCTGGATGCCCGCACTACGACGGCCGCTGCAGCGAGGTTGCCGGTGTTGGCTGGCACGGTAGCGCTGTACCAGTCGTAGTTGGTGGTGTCGACGGGACGCGTGCTCGTTCCCGTGCCGGTGCCCGGCGTGGCCGACTGATTGACGCTGCCGCCGTTGGCGCCGCTGGTGAGATCCCCGTTGGCATCGCGCAGGCGATCGTCTGCGATGACCTGCACCTGATAGGTCGCGTCGCGGTCGCCTGCGAAGTTGACCGTGAGGCCGGCGAGCGCGGCGTTGATCTGCGCACGCGTACCGCGCAGCACGAGGAAATCGCCGTTGCCGTCCTTGTCGCCGTCCACGACCACACCACCGCCGGTGGCGACGCCGATCGAGACGCCATCGGCGGCGTAGTCGGCCGCGCTGAAGGCCGTGCCGTTCGGGTTGAGCAAACGCACCGTGACCTGCACGAAGTCGGCCTCGCCACCGCCGACACCCGCCGTCAGGTCGGGATCGGCCACGCTGAAGCCCGGTACCGGGTTGTGCTGTGCATCGGCGCCGCCGAGATTGATCGGGCCAGAGGGCGCGGTCACGACCGGTGCGTCGTTGGTCGGATCGGTGTAGATCCAGAACTCGTTGCCCGTCTGTTCCTTGTCGCCATCGGAGAGCGTGAAGCCGAAGCGGTCGTCAGGCGTGGACGGATACGACACGCCCGTCGATTCCGTGCCGTCGTTGAGGTAGTAGATCCGGCCTGCGGCGACATCGGCCTGCGTAAACGACGAGCCCTTGCCGAGGATGTGGAAAGTAGCGCCGCCGTCGGTCGAATACGCGATGTTGCCGTGCGCAGGCGCACTGGTGATCGTGTACTGCACCTGCTCAGCCGAGCTATCGGGATCGTAGGCCTGGAGCATGCCGGTGGTGATCTGCGCGTAACCACCCTCAGGCACCGTGAGCGGTTCGTTGACCGGAGTACCACCGATGTTGTTCGGCGAATCCGACGGTACGCCCGGATCGGCCTGGGTCGGATCCTTGGCGATCTGCGGCGCATCGTTGACGTTGGTGATCTGGATGGTCACCGTGCCGTCCGTCGCCGAACGCTGGCCCCAGCGATCCTGTGCCTCGACCGTGAAGCTGGCACTGCGGACCTCGGAGCCGTTGCTCACGAAACGCAGGCCCGTGGTACCTGCGCTACCGGTGACGATCGACGCGTCGAGCAGCGTGTTGACCGTCACGTCCTGCCAATGCGCGCCGCCATCGGTCGAGTACTGCAGCGTGCCGCCCGGCGGCAGGCTGGTGATGAGGAATTTGAGCGCGTTCGCGCCGGTGGCGTCGTTGTTGTAGGCGTAGTTGTTGCCGCCACCCGCAAGCGTCGGCGAGCCTTCGAGATACCCCTGGCTCGTGGCGTCGTCGGGATCGGTGATGCCGAGCTGGCCCTTGGTGATGTACGCAATCTCACCTTCGTTGATGACCGTGCTCGACGAGCCGGTGACGACCGGTGCATCGTTTTCCGGCGTCACGTAGATGTCGAACGACGGCGTCCAGCTATCGGCCACGGCCTGCCCGTTCTGCACCGTGAGCAACCCCGCGGAGACCGAGAAGTTGGCGGTGACGTGGAAGTTCTCGCTTGCGCCATCGTGCTGGAAGCGCACGTGCCCGGCATCGAGGTCGGCCTGCGTGAACGTACCGTACGTGGCGACATCGACCCAGGTCCCGTTGACCTGCTTCTGCAGCGCGCCCGCGCTGCCGGCCACGCCGTCGTTGGTGAAGCCGAGGAAGGTGTACACGACCTGGGACGGATCCACGCCCTGCGCCGTATAGCTCAAGCCGGGCATGGTCGCGAAATCGGTCGGCTGCCCGTTGGTGGTCGTGCCGTGGATGACGATGTTGCCGCCTTCCGGCAGCACGCCCAGCGCGTGACCGCTTGGATCGACGCCCGCGAACGTGGAACCGTTCTCGGCCGTCACCGGGTCGTGGATCGGGAAGCCGCCGGCATTACCGTTCGGCGTCGGGGCGAGGTTGATGGCGAAGGTGTAGTCGCGCAGCGTGTCCGTCCGTGCACCGCCGGTGTAGTCGCCACCGATGCGGGTAAACGTGGTGCCGTCCGGGTTCCAGCGCAGGGCCATGGTGTTGTCCACGACCTGGAAGTGGAACGTGTCCTGCTGGCCCGCCGTGGCGCCCGTGGTCTGCACGTACTGCACGCGACCCGCAGTGATGTCGGCCATGGTGAACGTGGCGCCGTCTTTCAGTTGCTCGCCGTTGAGCAGCAGATAGCCGTGCGTGAGGCCTGCCTGGCCGGTCACGAAGCTGATGTTCTGGTCCGGCGAATCGACGTCGGACGCGCCGATCATCCCCGGCGTGAGCACGACCGAATAGGCGCCGGCAGGGCCGTTGCCCGGTGCTGTAACGGTGGCCGTGCGCGTGCTGCCGGCATCCAGCGACGGGTCGTCGTCGACCGCGTGGATGTCGAGCGTGATCGTGCCGTCCGCGCTGCCCGGCGTGCCCGTACCGCCGCCGAGATCGTTCACGCGGACGCCGAAGCTGTCCTGCGCGATGCCATCGACGCCGTCGTTGCTGTAGGTCAGGAGATTGCGGTTGGCGTAATCGAAGGTCTGGCCGACGGTGACTGCCACGCCGTTGTAGAACAGCGTGCCGTGCGTCGGCAGCGAGGTGATGGTGACGGTGAGCGAGGTGTCCTGCGGATCGCCGCCCGTAGTAGCCACGATGTACTGGCCCACGCTGCCGGTATCCACGGCGTTGCGCGGCTGGCCTTCGTAGACCATGCCTTCGCCGCCGATGGTCGGCGCCTGGTTGACCGGCTGCACGTTCAGCGTCACGTGCACATCGGCGGACTTGTCGAGCGGCGTGGCGCCATCGTTCACCCGAGCGACGAAGCCATCGCTGGTGTCCTGATCGGCACCCGTAGCCGTATGCACGTAGCTCAGGCGTCCATCGATGACGTCCTGCTGCGTGAACACGGAACCGGCGCCGAGACGGTTGCCATCGAGCGTGAGGTAACCGTACTGCGGCAGCGCGGTGAGGCTGTAGACGATCTGCGTGGGCGTCTGCGTGCCGGCCGTGACCTCGGCATCCACGGCCGCGAGCGTATCGGTGCCGATCACGGTCACGCTGGCGTGGCCGCTGCCATCGACTTCGGCTACGGTCTTGACCGCATCGGGTACCGCGACGGGATCGTTCGACGGCGTGATTGTCACGTCCAGCGACCGCGTGGCCGACAGCGACTGCGCATCGGTGACCGTCACGTCGATGGTGGTGCGTACCGCGGTGTTGCCGAGTTCGACGTCGGCCGCCACGAACGTAAGCTGGTTGAGCCAGGCGCTTGCCTGGGCACGGGTACCGGTAAAGGTCAATCCACCAGCGATTGCGGTACCGCCACTGGCCGACACGAGACTGCCCTTGCTGGCGTCGCCGACCACGGCCTTGACCGTGATCGAATCTCCACCCACCGCGTCGTCGACGATGGACCAGCCGCTCAACGTGGTGCGATCCGCGCCCGCCGCGTTCAGCGAACTCGGTTCCGCGACGGTAATGCCCTTGCTGGTCGTATCGACCGTCGGCGCCGCGAGCAGCCCGTCGTAATTCAACGCCAGCGCGCGCGTTTCGATATGGCCGACGCTGCTTTCCAGCACCCAGTCGCCGCCAAGCGCAGCCGCGCCCGTGGCATCGGTGGACGAGGCGATGTCTGCCTGGGTCAGGCGACCAAGCTGCGTCACCAGCGCGGTGTCGTGACTCGACACATCGCACCCGTAGAGAAGAATGTCGCCGTTGGTGCCGAGCGAGGCGCCGATGTCGTGCAACTGGCTCGTGTACGCCGCAACGTTCGCTGCCGTCACCGTGTCGCTGCCGAGCGAGATCGAGTCGCTGGCACCATGGCTGAGGATGTGGATGGCGGCAACGTCGTGCTCGCCGCGGAGTGCGTCGGCGATCTGCGTCAGGCCTGACGATTTGTCATCCAACACCACGACCTGGCTGCCCTTCGGCAACTGCGACACCAGCGACTGCCAGTTGGCCACGCTCTGATCGACGATGTAGACCTCGGTCGGCGGCGGCACGCTGGGTGCAGGAGGCGGCGTCGGTGCAGGCGCGGGCGCGGCGTGCCCCGGCTGTTCGCTGGCCGGGCTGACGAACTTGCCCGCGTCCTGCGCCGCATGCGCAGGATCGACGTGATGCGCCGCTTCGACGAGCGCCGCGCCGTCGTACATCTGGCGCGGCTCCAGCGCATAGCGGTGGGCACGCGGACGGAAGGGGTTATGTGACTTGGTCCCTGGCATGGGGCGCCTTACTGATGGACGGGCATGACATGGGCCGACGGGCTCCGCCCGAAGGCCAGAGGCGCTCGGGGGAAGGATCGGCGGCGTGATGCTGTGAACCACGTCACAGCGGCGGCGCCGATGCTATGTCTCATCGGCGATACAGAGAAGACGGTTACATGGGAATTTGCGTCACGTGCGGCGTGACGATCTTCCGCTCGGGCAAAGCCGCGCGACGGTTATCTGGCGCACGCAAGAACGCGGCGCCGCACTACCGCGGCGCTTGGAAAGAACGGTGCTGTGGCGAAGACGTTTGCTGCAGCGGACGCCGGACGACGACGGTCCGTCGTCGATTCAGTCGATTCGATCACGCATGGGAGTCGCTTCTTCGTCCGCCGCGGCCGCGATGAGGCGGACGACGCAGGTCACCAGTTCTGCTGCAGTCGCCGGTTTGAGCAGCACCGCGTCGAAGGTGGCGCGCGCATCGGCAGGACGCAACGGTGACGTTGCCGTATAGAGAAGCACCGGTACATCCGGTGATTCAGCACGCAGCGCTTGCAGCAGTTGCCAGCCGTCGCCGCGCGGCAATTGCTGTTCGGTGATCACGAGGTCCGCTCGTTCATGCCGCAGGACATCCAGCGCTTTCGCGGCATCCGCCACGCCGATGCTCTGGAAGCCATAGCCATCGAGCAGATCGCAGACGACCGCACGGCGCGCCGCGTGCGGTTCCACGACCAGCACGACCCTGCCCTCGCCGTCGGGCTCGTCGATCTCTCCACCCGGTTCAAGCTCGGCCTCGAGATCGTCCTCGTCCGCCAGCGGAAGCGCCACGGCAAAGCTGAAGCGGCTTCCGCCGGACGGCAGGCGCTCGGCCTCGAGGCGCGTGCCCATGTGCTGGAGCAACTGGACCACGATGGCGAGGCCAAGCCCGCTCCCTTCGTGCTGGTTCGCATTGTCACCGCGGGCGAACGGCTGTTGCAGCGATTCCAGGGCGGCGGGATCGAAGCCGATGCCGTCGTCTTCCACCGTGAACACGAGACGCACGCGCCCTCCGCGCTCGGGTACCGCATCGGCATGAAACGCCACGGCGCCGTCGTGGGTGAACTTCGCCGCATTGCCGAGCAGGTTCAGAAGCACCTGACGCAGGCGACGGAAGTCAGCGCTGACCACCGGCGGCAAGTGCTCGTCGAAATGGCATGCGAAGCGGTTGCCGTGCCGTTCCACCAGAAGCACGGCCTGCTCCGCCACGTCGTGCAGGAACCCGTGCAGGTAACCGGGTACCGGCTCCAGACGCAGGCCGGTCAGTTCACCGCGGGAGAATTCCAGCAGGTCGTCGATCAGATCCACCTGTTGGCGCACGTGGCGCTCGATGATCTGCGGATAGTCGCGGCGGGTGTTGCCGGCGCGCCACTGGCGTACCGCATTCATGACCGCGCCCAGCGGTGCACGCAGGTCGTGGCCTACGTGGGCCAGGAGCATGCGTCTGGCCTGCAACGACTGGCGGAGTTCGGCGGTGCGTTCCTGCACGATGCCCTCCAGCCGCTGGGCGTGCGCGATCAGCCGGCGAGTGCGCCAGCGCCACGCCAGCGCGATGAGCGCGATGAGCAGGAGCACCTCGATCGCGTATGCCCACGGCGTCTGCCACCACGGCGGTGCCACGGTGAAGTCGAGCGTGACCGGTTCGGACGACGTGCGCCGGTTGACGTCGACGGCAGTCAACTCGAAGCGATACTGCCCCGGCGGCAACGACGCGTAGCGGACCTCGCGCTGCGCGGTATCGACCCAATCCTCGTCGAGGCCCGGAAGGCGATAACGAAAACGCACGGGATGACCGGCGCTGTTGCCGAGCACGCCGAAGCGCAGGACCAGCGGCGCGGTTTCCTTGAACGGCAGCGTGGGCGACGCCGCCGCGACTTCGCTTTCGCCGTAATGGGCCGAGAGCAGCAAGGGACGGATGTGACGAGGTGCGAGAAGTTGGTCGGGGTCGAGCACGTGGGTCAGGCCCACCGGCGCGCCGATCCACACCGTGCCGTCGTCGTCGGCAAGGAACGCGCCGTGATTGGTTTCGTCCCAAAGCAGACCGTCGCGCATCGACAGGCGCGTCCAGGTGTTCCCATCGGCCACGTCTACGCCGTTGCCGCCGCCCGCCCAAAGGCGACCGCGTCGGTCGGTACGCAGGAAATAGAAGCGCGTGTCGGCAAGCAGCGGATCGTTCACCGGTGCCACGGTCACCGCGTCGGCATCGGTGACGTGGCCGACGAACAGGCCGGGCTGCAATGAACTCAGCCACAGTCGCCCGTCGGGCGTGACGGCCACGTTTTCGTAGCCGCCCGACGATTCGGTCGGCATGACGCGCACCCGCGACCAGCCCTTGGCGTTATGCCGGTAAAGCCCGGAGCTGCAACCGACCCATAGTCGGCCGTCGGCATCCTCGGCCATGTCGGAACACATCGTGGAGGGGATCAATCCGGGCGCCGCGGGCGTGGCGCCCGCGCCGACCGGATCGATCTCGTAGAGACCGCCCAGGGTGTAGGCCCAGAAGTGCCCGGCGCGATCGAGATGCGCGCCGCGCAAGAGGTACGGCAGCGCGGCCACGTTGGTGGTGGTGCCTGCGGCGGTGTCGTAGCGGAGCACGCGGCCGTCGAAGAGGAAGTACCAGATCCCGCCCTTGCCGTCGGCGATCACGGCATGCGCCTGGTTCGGCGGAGGCACGGACAGCGGCCAGCGATGCGCGCGGGCTTCGGCCGGCACGATCACTTCGCCGCCGGATTCCCCGGCGAGCCACACGGTGTGTGCGTCGCCACGCGCGATGGACCAGATGAGGCTGCCGCTTAGGCCCTGGGCGGACGTCCAGTTTTCCACCGCGTCGGCACTGCTCCAATAGACGAGGCCGCGTCCGTAGGTACCCATCCAGACCATGCCGTCCTGGTCGGCCACCATCGACGAGATGCCCACGCCGGGCAAACCGTTGCCGGGGTCGAACAGCTCCCACTTCGCACCATCCCAGCGCGCCACACCCACGTCGGTGCGGGTGAGGATGCGGCCCGCGCGGTCCTCGACGATATCGATGCTGGACGCGGCAACCTCGGTATGGCCGCCGGGGATGTCATGTGTGGTGAAGGCGGATGCACCAGGGGCAAGGCGAATCACATGGCGTATGCCGCGCGCCCACAGGCTGCCGTCGCGCGAGGCCAACAGACCGACCCATTTGTCGGCCGGTACGCCGCGGTCGGTGCCGAAACGAGTAAGCACGCCATTGCTCAGGCGACACAACGCACCGGCGCAACCGAACCAGGTGGTGCCGCTGCGATGGAGCACTGCCGTGACGTCGCCGATGCCGTCCGCCGCCGTACCTTGCAGGAGCGGCGCGGATGTCCAGCGTCCTGCGTCGTCCTGGGCGAGTCGCCATGGCTGGTGACCGCTGACGACGAGCATGCCGCCGCGGTCGTCGGCAGCCAGCGACTGGCCGCGATCGGCGAACAAGGTCTTGCCGCCCGGTGCCACCCAGGTGAAGTTGCCATCGTCTCCGCGCCGCTGCAGACCGGCACGCAACGCTACCCAAAGGTGATCGCCCGCGTCCTCCGCCAGCCCGACCACTTCGGACGTCTGGAAACCGCGGTTATGCCCGATCGCATTGAAGCCGAGGCCATCGAAGCGGTAGAGACCCTTCTCGGTACCCACCCAGAGAAAGCCTTCGTGATCCTCGAACAGGCGCACCACCGACAGGCTGGTGAGGCCGTTGCCCTGGTCGTAGAAGGTGAGCGGCAATTGCACGGCGGAGGCGTACGCCTGCCCCACGGCCACGAGCACACCGAAACACAACGCCACGAGGTGGCGCCAAAGGGCACGGACGGGTCGTCGACGCTCAGCGACCACGATGGGCCGCTTCGGTCACAGCGCCTTCTTTCGCCGCCTTGCGGAACTGGCTGGGCGTCACGCCCAGGCGTTCGCGGAATGCAGTGGTGAAGTTGCAGGCGCTGCGGAACCCGATGTTCTCCGCGATTTCCTGCATGCCCAGCGTGGTCTCCGTAAGCAGCTCGCGGCTGCGGCGCAGGCGTTCCTCGCGAATCCACGCGAATACCGTCATGCCCAGCCGCTCGCGGAAGATCGCAGACAGCCGCTTGTCGTAAGTCCCCACGCCGGCGGCAATCTCTTCCAGCGTAAACGTGTCCGCGAGACGCTTGCCGATCAACCGCATGGCCGCCCGCAACACCACTTCGTCGCGGTTCGGTGTCGGGTCGGTCACGGGATCGGGAAGCGCTGCACGCCGTGACAGCCGCAGATGAATACGTATGCGGGCAAGCAGTTCGGCCGGCTCGCAGGTCTTGAGGATGTAATCCACCGCGCCGTGATTGAGGCCTTCGAGCCGTTCCTCGGGGCTGGACGCCGAGGTCAGGAACAGGACCGGCGTCTCCCTGGCGCGCGGCAGTTCCTGAAGGAGCCGGCACAGGGCGAAACCGTCCATGCCCGGCATGCGCACGTCCAGCAGAATGAGGTCCGGCACCAGCAACTGGGCTCGCTGGTAGCCCTGCTGCGCGGTGGTGGCGAGGGTGACCTGCCAGGGCTGCGTCCGTAGCGCCTGGATCAACCCACGGATGTCCTCCGGCGCATCGTCGACGACGAGAATGTGCGGACTCTGAGCAGACTGCATGTGTTCCCCCTGCGCACCCATTGCCGCCCTTCACGGGCGGTCAAGAGCGTTTTCGGCAGCAGTATAGGCCTTCGAATGAGATTTTTCCCCTCCAGCAAAGGAAATGACCGCTTGCGCAAAAACGGCAAGAATGTCCCTTCCTTAGACTAAGCTTTGGCACGTATGGGGTGCCGTTCACGGGGGGAAGCGACTTCCGGCAGCATGCCGGCGCGCAACGCAATGGACCGAATGAACAACCTTACCGACCTGTTCCTACTGGTTCAGGTCATTGAAGCCGGGGGCTTCTCCGCCGCCGCCAGCCGCTTGGGTACGACCCGCTCGTTGCTCAGCCGCCGGATCATTGCGCTGGAAGATCGTCTTGGCGCACGCCTGCTGCACCGAAACGCACGGCAGTTCGCCATCACGCCGACCGGCGAGCGCGTCTATCGACACGCCGCGGCCATGTGCGAAGCGGCCACCGCAGCGGAGCAAGCCGCCATGGCGGAGGGTGCCGCGCAAAGCCTGGTGCGGATCGAAGCGCAGGGACTGCTCTCGCCTCTGGTAGCGGAGCTGGTCCCCGGATTCGCCACCGCCCACGCGCGCATCCGCCTGTCCGTCAGCACCGGTGGCACCGGGGTGGAGGCACTGCTGCGCCAACAGACCGACGTGATCCTTAGCCTGCGCGAGACTCTGCCGGACAGCGGCGACATCGTGGCGCGTTCACTGGGCGACGTGCGTCTGGTGACGATCGCCAGCCCCGAATTGGTGCGCCGTCTTGGTGAACCGGAGCACCCGGCACGCCTCGACGAAGGCCACTGCCTCAGCTACGCCAGCGAGACGTCCGGCTATTGGATGTTCCGCGGTCTGGCACCGCGTCGACGCAATGCCCGCATGGCGTCGGCCGATCTGGGCGCCTTGCTTGCTGCGGCACGCGCGGGCGTGGGCTTTGCCCAGTTGCCGTTGTTCATGGTGGCCAACGACATCGCCGCCGGTCGCCTGCGCACCGTGCTGGACGCCTTCGAGCCGGCCCCACTGCCTTTGCATGCGCTGACGATGTCCACCCGCGTCGTCAGCGACGCCACGCTCAACTTCGTACGTTTCGTGCAGAAAAGCGTGCTCGAGATGTCCGAACGCTGGCAGCAACTGGTGCCTGGCCGGGCCTAAGCTCTCGGGCCCGGTCGATTCCCTGGTCAAGCGCTCGCATGACTGGTATGAACGCCATCGACGCGTTACGGGAATCGATCCATGAGCGACATCACGATCTATCACAACCCTGCCTGTGGTACCTCGCGCAACGTACTGGGCCTCATCCGCAACAGCGGTGAGGAGCCCACCGTGATCGAGTACCTGAAGACCCCGCCCGATCGCGCCACGCTGCAAGGGCTGATCGCCGCAATGGGCGTACCCGTACGCGACGTATTGCGCATCAAGGGAACGCCCTACGAGGAACTTGGCCTCGGCGACCCCAGGTGGAGCGACGACGCGCTGATCGACTTCATGCTTGCGCACCCGATCCTCATCAACCGCCCGATCGTGGTCACGCCGCTGGGCACGCGTCTGTGCCGGCCGTCGGAAGCCGTGCTCGAGATTCTGCCGAATGCACAGCAAGGCGCCTTCGCCAAGGAAGACGGCGAGCCCGTCGTGGATGCCGAGGGGCGCCGCGTCTGATGGACGATGGCGCGCCCGCCGCACAACGCGACAGCGCGTGGCGGGTGTTCCTGGCGTTCCTGCGTCTGGGCCTGACCTCGTTTGGCGGGCCGATCGCGCACCTGGGATATTTCCGCGCGGAATTCGTGGAGCGCCGACGCTGGCTGGACGATCGTGGCTACGCCGACCTCGTGGCGCTTTGTCAGTTCCTGCCCGGGCCAGCGAGCAGTCAGGTCGGCATGGCGATAGGCCTTGCGCGAGCGGGGTGGCCCGGACTGCTTGGGGCGTGGCTCGGTTTTACCTTGCCCTCCGCCATCGTCATGATCCTGTTCGCCTATGGCATCGCGTACGCACCGGACGTCGCCGAGTCGGGTTGGGTGCATGGTCTGAAAATCGTGGCCGTCGCCATCGTGGCTCAGGCGGTCTGGGGCATGGCACGTACGCTGTGTCCGGATCGGCCCCGCGCCGCACTGGCGATTCTCGCCGCCTTGACGACCTTGCTGCTGCCTTCGGCCGTGGGGCAGATCGGTGCGCTCGCCGTTGCCGCCTTGATCGGACGCTACGGCCTTTCGCTTCCTGAGGTCGCCAGCGGCCAAGCACATCGCTACCCGGTGTCGCGCGCGACGGGCGTCATAGCGCTTTCGCTGTTCGTCATACTGCTTGTCGTCCTGCCGTTGGGTGCCGTAATCAGCGGCTCGTCCGTGCTTGCTCTACTGGATGGCGTGTACCGCGCGGGTGCGTTGGTCTTCGGCGGTGGACACGTGGTGCTGCCCTTGCTGCAGGCGACTGTCGTACCCAGCGGCGCAGTAAGCAATGCCGAATTCCTGGCGGGCTATGGCGCGGCGCAGGCCGTGCCGGGACCGTTGTTCACCTTTGCCGCGTATCTCGGCGCTGTGGCGCATGGGCCGTTGGACGGCTGGGTCGGTGGTGTCGCGCTGCTTGTCACGCTCTTCCTGCCCGCCTTCCTCATCCTGGTGGGCGCCTTGCCGTTCTGGGATACGTTGCGCCAACGCCACGGCATACGCATGGCGATGGCAGGCATCAACGCAGGCGTGGTGGGTATCCTGATTTCTGCGCTCTACGATCCCGTCTGGACCAGCGCCATCCATGGGCCGCGCGACTTTGGGCTGGCGTTGCTCGCCTTTGGCCTGCTCACGATCGGGCGCGCACCGCCCGTGTTGATAGTCATGCTTACCGCTGTGCTGGGTTGGGTCTATTCCTGATCGCCAACTGGCTACTGGGCATCAATGCGTGGACTGAGTGGCAAGCCGTTCCATCATCCGCAACGCGTTAGGCACGGCCGCGCCGCGCGCGGTGTTGTCGAAGATGCACCAGACGTCCGTCTTCGCCTTGTATGCACGGTGCAGCCCCGTTGCAATGTCGTCGATGAAGGCATCGTCATACGCCGAGTAATAGATGTCGGGCGAACCATGCAAGCGGAGATACAGCAGCGACGGATCGCCCGTGCACGCGGCATGAGCGACGGGCGCCGGATCCGCCTGGACGCATGCCACGCCGACGTCGGCAAGTATCGCGTTACCGCGCGGTGTAAACCACGTGGCATGCCTCGGCTCGCAGGCCACACGCGCGGTTGCGTTTTTGCGGAGCAAGGCGAAGAACGTGGCGGCGACGTTGTGGTCCAGCGCGAGGCTCGGTGGCAGTTGCACGAGAAGGCAGCCCAGCTTCTCGCCCAGCGACGCGATCTCATCGCAGAACGCACGGACCAAGTCATCACAGTCTTGAAGCCGACGTTCGTGCGTGATCGTGCGAGGCATCTTCACACTGAAACGAAAGCCATCGGGCACGCTTTCCGCCCAGCGCCGATAGGTCTTCGGTTGATGTGGACGGTAGAACGATGAGTTGATTTCCACGCATGAAAACACGCGTGCGTACCGTTCCAGGTGACTGCCCTCCCCAGGGAAGTTGCCCGCCACCTCCGATGAGAGGGACCAGCCGGCGCAGCCCACGCGCATGGCGGTTTCGGGTGACGCGACGGGTCTTGGTTTCTGCACCGTGCTCGGCTCCATGAAGGTGGTTGCGCGCCCTCCTTATTTATCGGCAACGCCGTCAACACCGCGTCTGCCGCGTGCTAGCATCCGGCGCATGTCGGAAAAGGCAGACTTGGTCTGGTAAGCCCAAGTCCTTTCGGTAACGAAAGCTCTGGTCTTTGGCCTCGTGCAGAAGATCCCCACGACGAACATCGGACGCCTGGCGTCCCTTCGTTCGTCCGTGCGGATTCCTGTGAAGAGGAACGCTCCGGTCGAACACTGACCAAGGAGCCACCTCATGCACACCGCTCATGCTCATATCCACGACGTCGACGTCGCCATCGCCGGTGCCGGCCCGGTTGGGCTGTTTCTCGCCTGCGAACTTCGGCTGGCGGGCTGTTCCGTCATCGTGCTCGAACGCGAACCCGATCCGCATTCCCCGTTGAAGGATCTGCCATTGGGGCTGCGCGGCCTTACCGTGCCCTCTCTTGAAAGCCTCGAACGTCGTGGTCTACTCGACCCGCTGAAGGCGCATGTCGCCGAATACACCTCACCCCACACACCGCACTGGATGCAGGCAACGCCACGGCGGCCGGGCGGTCATTTCGCCGGCATCCCGTTCTTCCACGACCGCATCGATCCGACGGCGTGGCCGTACCGTCTGCCTCCGCTGCCGGATACTTTTGCGGCCGACATGGCGAGCATCGAGGCGATCTTCGCGCGCCGCTCAGGCGCGCTGGGCGTCGTTTTGCATCGCGGGTGTGGGGTCGAAGGTCTGGAATCCTTTGACGATGGCGTGGTCGTCCGTACGCGCGGCGAGTCGTTCCGCACGCGCTGGCTCGTGGGTTGCGACGGCGCACGCAGCGCCGTGCGCAAGGCGGCGGGCATCGCGTTCACGGGCACCGAACCCGAGTTCACCGGCTATTCGGCGCGGGTGACACTCGCCGATGCCGAGTCGCTCAAGCCAGGGCGGCATTACACCGTCACTGGCGTATACACGTATGCGGCGCCAGGCACGATCGCGATGGTCGACTTCGACGGCGGCGCCGCTCACCGCACGGGACCGCTCACACGCGAGCACATCGAGAGCGTGTTGCGCCGCATTGCTCGCACCGACGTGAGCGTCGCCACTCTCCACGTGGCGACCACCTGGACCGATCGAGCCTTTCAAGCGAGCCGTTACCGACAAGGTCGCGTGCTGCTTGCCGGCGATGCGGCACATATCCATTCGCCGCTCGGTGGTCAGGGCCTCAACCTCGGGCTGGGCGATGCGATGAATCTGGGCTGGAAGCTCGCTGCGACGCTGAAAGGCAACGCGCCGAGCGACCTTCTCGACAGCTACGAACACGAACGCCAGCCAGTAGCCGCTCGCGTTCTCGACGCCTCACGGGCGCAGGTGACGTTGATGCGGCCTGATGCGGGATCGCGTGCGCTCGGAGCGATCCTCCACGACCTCATGGAGACGCATGACGGCGCCACGTATTTCGCCGAGCGCGTATGGGGTGTGGGTCTGCGCTACGACCTGGGCGATGAACACCCGCTCGTGGGATGCAGCGCGCCGCCGATCGAAGCGCGCGATGGTACGCGGCTCGATGCCCTGCTCCGGCTCGGTGGTGGACTTCTGCTCGACTTCGACCGACGCACGACGCGTCGCGATCTTGCGCAGGGATGGTGCGACCGTGTCACCTATGTGGCCTGCGATGCGGAGCAACGCTGGGGCTTGAGTGCCATGCTCGTCCGACCCGACGGCATCGTGGCCTGGGCCCGTGATGACGATGCCGATGAAGGGCTTGAGTTCGCCCTGCGGCGCTGGTTCGGGAATCCTGGGCACGCCGCGTGACCGTCATCTCTACGCCCGGCGCATCGTCTGAAGCGCGCTTGGTGGGAGCCAGCCTGCTGGCGAAGCAGGCAACCTCATTGCGCAGGTACTCAATCAACCTGCCGCAAGGGTTTCAGAACACGGAAGGGTTCTCTCGCCACCAAGAGGATCCCAGCCGCTGTTGGGCTGCTGTCATCCCCATCGCCAGCAGGCTGGCCCCCACCGTAGCCACCGCGAGTGAACTGGCAGGTCAGGCACCGCTCGCGCGTTTTCCGGCGTTCGCGTTGCTCGCAAGTTTTCGCTTAGCCCCTTCGTATAGCTTGCGGTCGATAGTGGCGTTTCCTAACGTTCGGACGCTTACGCGGTTCGCATGCGTGGCGTCTGGACGTGCCATGACGAACCAAACGACTCTCGATCGCGACTGTCGAGCCGGACACCGCGTCATATACGGAGAATTGCCATGAACCGCTTGCCGCTTTTTGCTTTCGCGCTGATGCTTGGTGCTGCCCCGGCCATGCCTGCGATCGCTCGCGAATCCACTGTCGATTACGCCGTCGGTTCACAATACGACTCCACGCACGTCTATGTGGCACCGGAGGACTTCGACCGCTGCGTTCAGAGCCTCATTGCCACGTTCGGCGGTACGACCAGCAAGAAAGGTGCGTTCCAGGTCACCCCGACGCCGAGCAAGACCTGGTCGCAACTCGTGCTGACGCCGGCCGGTTCGCTCTCGGTGTTCGGCTTCACGACGCCGGTGCCCTACCCGTTCGGTGTCGAGCGCAATGGCTATCTCGTGACCGACATCGATGCGGCGGTCGACGCGGCGGTGAAGTCCGGCGCGGCACGACTCATCGCCACGTTCCCCGACCCGATCGGCCGGGATGCCGTGGTGCAGTGGCCCGGCGGCGTGAACATGCAGCTCTACTGGCACACCACCAAGCCCAGCTACCCGGCGCTTGCGACGATCCCCGAAAACCGCGTCTACCTCACGGCCGACAGCGCCGACACGTTCGTGAAGAGCTGGACGCGCTTCGCCCATGCCAAGGTGATCGCCGATGACAAGGCCGCGCCAGGCGTGGAGATCGGTCAGCCCGGCACGACCTACCGCCGCATTCGCCTCACGTCCGGCTACGGCCTCATGACCGTGAGAGTGTCCAACGGACAGTTGCCGTGGCCGTATGGCCGCGATGTCACTGGCTACGAAGTCGCCGACCTGGCGGCCACGCTCGCCAAGGCACAGGCGGCAGGCGTCGAAACGCTGGTACCGGCGCATGCGGAAGCCGATCGTCAGTCCGCCATCGTGCGCTTCCCTGGCGGATACATCGCCGAGATCCACGCGCCGCTTGCGCATTGATCGCGTGATGCCGAAAGAAGGCACCGCATGACGCCGTGCCTTCGTACGTCACACACGTAGCGGAAATCAACGCCCCTTGAACCAGAGCGTCGCATCTGCGCCCGCGGGAATCCGCATGGGCGTGCCGGGGTCGGTCACCGCGCGCCATACCGCCTCGGCCACGTCGCGCGCATGCGTGACCGGACCCGGCTCGCGCATGCCAGCCACGAAACCTTGTACCAGTTCGGCATACGCCTCGTGATCGAGGCCCTGCATATGGCCACGAGCGTTCTCGCCGAAACGGGTATCGGGCGCACGCCCGGGCAGCACCAGATGCGCACGCACGCCGAAAGGCTTCAGTTCTTCCGCCATCGATTCAGTGAATCCATGCACCGCCGCCTTGCTCGCGGTGTACGCCGCCAAGAGAGGAATCGCTCGCAAGGTGACGGCTGAAGTGACGTTCACCACCACGCCCGATCGGCGCTCCCTGAATTGCGGCAGCACCGCTTGCGTGACCGCCATGGTGCCGAAGGTATTCGTCTCGAACAGTTGGCGAATCGTCGCCATGGTCGTGATTTCGAACGGTGTCGCCGCACCGACGCCCGCATTGTTGACGACGGCATCCAGCGGTCCCGCTGCCTCGATGGCCTGTCGAATGCTTCGAGGGTCGGTAACGTCGAGCGCGATCACACGCAGGTTCGGGGACCGAGGCAGCACGTCGTCGCGCGGCGAGCGCATCGTCGCGACCACATTCCAGTCGCGCTCGGCGAAGAGCTTGGCGGTGTCGAGGCCGAAGCCCGAGGAACATCCAGTGATCAGAATGGTTTTCATGACGCGCCTTGGTTGCAGTGGATGGAAAGCACGATAGATCTCGGGGGCCGTACTTCCTATCATTCATCGTCGCTCATTCATTAGCAGGAGTCCGGACATGATCGATCCGCTGGCGGAGGTGGTCACGCTGCTCCAACTCAGTGCGGGGCACTCGAAGCGAGTGGTGGGCTCGGGGCCTTGGCAGGTCCGCCGTTCCGAGGCCGGCCAGCCGTTCTACTGCGTCATCATCGAAGGTGCCTGCCGTTTCGAGAGCGAAGCACACGAGCCCATCGAACTGCGCGCAGGTGATTTCCTGCTCGTTCCGGATGCCTACGATATGGCGATGTCCAGCCTCGTGACGGTACCGGCAGGTATCCCTGAGGCCGTGCCGGTGGCGATCGCCACGGGTGAATTCCGGGTCGGCGACCCGGACGGAGAGGCCGACCTGCGCATGCTGATCGGCCATTGCCGCTTCGGCTCACCGGACGCAGCGTTGCTCGTGTCGCTGCTTCCCAACGTGGTGCACGTGCGCGGCGAGCCCCGATTGGCGACGCTGGTGGAACTCGTCAGAGACGAGTTTCGGGAGCAGCGGCCTGCCCGCGACGTGGTGCTTGCACGCCTGCTCGAAGTGCTGTTCATCGAGGCCCTGCGCTCCGCTGCCGGCACGAAGGCATCGCCTGGCTTGGCGCGAGCTCTGGCAGACGAACGACTCGCCGTCACATTGCGGCTCATGCACGAACAACCGAACCGATCGTGGACGGTGGCGCAACTCGCCAAGGAAGCCGCCCTGTCGCGTTCGGCGTTCTTCGAACGCTTCCAGCGTGCCGTCGGTCTCGCACCCATGGCGTATCTGCTGAACTGGCGTATGGCGCTCGCCAAGAGCCTGCTTCGAAACGGCGATCAAGGCATCACGGACATCGCCGACCGCGTTGGCTACGGCTCAGCCAGCGCGTTCAGTGTGGCATTCACTCGTCACGTGGGCGTGCCGCCGGCACGGTATGCGCGTGGCGGGAACGACGTGGCGGCGGCAGCAGAAACCGCATGACGAAGCGCTAACGACAGGCGCCGTCGCTGACGTCGCTCACTTGGCAAGAACGATGTGCGTCGCGAGCTCGGTGTTCTCGTGTGACACGACCTTGAACCCCAGCCCCGGGACGTCGATGCCCTCGAACATGGCCTCGCCACGGCCGAGCAGTACCGGTGAGATGGCGAAGTGCATCTCGTCGATGAGCCCCGCCGTGAGGTATTGACGCACCGTGCTCACGCCGCCACCGATCTTCACGTCCTTGTCGCCTGCTGCGGCCTTGGCCCGTTCCAGGGCCTCCTCAATGCCGCCGGTGACGAAATGGAACGTAGTGCCTCCTTCCATGACGATCGATTCGCGAGGGTACTGCGTGAGGATGAAGGTCGGCGCGTGATACGGCGGATTGTCGCCCCACCAGCCTTTCCAACTCAGGTCGGCCCAATCGCCGCGCGAGTGGCTGAACATGTTGCGGCCAAGAATGAAGGCACCGAAACCTGAATTGCCGCGCGATGCGTAATGCTCATCGACGCCTGTGGAGCCGCCCTCCTTCCCCACCATCGAACAGAAGGTCTTCGTGGCAAAGAACCATCGGTGCAGTTCCCCGCCACGCTTGCCCAGCGGCGCCTCGAGGCTTTGCTCAGGCCCCGCCCCGAAACCGTCGATCGACAGGGAAAACGCACCCACTCTCACTCGTCCCATCGCCACACCTCCTCGTCATACGTTGTCTGCCGCGATCTTACACCGCAAGGAAGAGCGTGCCTTGACCATCAATGCAGCTTATCTGTACAGTTTAACTGTAGATATCAGGAGTCGTCATGGCCAAGCCACACAATCCAGCCGATGCGCCGCCAGTCTCAACCCTCGCAGCCGAACTGCGCATATCGGTTGGGAAGCTGCTTCGTCGCGTGCGCGAACAGGCCAGTCCCGGCGACTTCACATCCAGTCAGAAATCGGTATTGCTCCGCCTGGACCGTGACGGACCCGCCACCGTGTCCGCCCTGGCTCGCGCCGAAAGCGTTCGCCCGCAATCCATGCGTGTCACGGTCGCCGCGCTCGAGGCGATGAAAGCCATCAGCGGCAAACCCGATCCCAACGATGGTCGACAAACCCTCGTGGACCTGACGCCCGCCTTCCGGAAAACCCTCAAGGCCAGCCGCTCGGCCAAAGAAGACTGGCTGGTCCGCGCCCTGCAGGCACAACTCTCCCCGCAGGAACACGCCGAACTCGCGTCGGCTGTGAAGCTGCTGCAACGTCTTGCCGAGTTCTGAGCTCCCTCCCCCAAGGAAATCCTGATGGCTATCACTGCGCTCGATCCGCATACCGCGCTCATCGTTGTCGATCTGCAAAACGGCATCGTCGGCTATCCGCTCGCCCATCCCATCGACGGCATCATCGAACGCACGCAAGCGCTGCTGGGCGCGTTTCGTCGGCGCGGTTTGCCGGTGGTGCTGGTGAATGTGGCCGGTGTCGCCCCTGGGCGTACCGAGCGCCCTCGCCTGCTCGACACGATCCCCGAAGGATGGACCGATCTCATCCCGCAACTCGATCGGCAACCCGGCGACCTCCTTGTCACCAAACATACCTGGGGTGCGTTTGCGCGTACGGATCTCGAACAGCGTCTGCGTGCGCTGGGCGTGACTCAGGTCGTGGTGACCGGCGTGGCGACAGCCACCGGCGTCGAGTCGACCGCGCGCCAGGCCTACGAGCACGGGTTCAACGTCACCCTGGCCATCGATGCCATGACCGACGGGCGTGCCGAGGCACACGAGTACAGCATCGCGAACGTCTTCCCGAGGCTCGGTGAAACGGGCACCGCCCAGGACATCATCGACATGCTGGAAGCCCGGAACGGCTGACGTGTCCGCCACGACCGGCATGTTCCGCTCGCTAAAGAAGCCCAACTATCGACTATGGGCTGCGGGATCGCTGGTATCCAACGTGGGTACGTGGATGCAGCGCACGGCGCAGGACTGGCTCGTGCTGACGCAGCTTACGCCGCACAACGCGTCAGCCGTAGGCACGGTCATGGCACTTCAATTCGGGCCGCAGCTTCTGCTGTTGCCGTGGACGGGCTTCGCGGCTGACCACTACAACCAGCGCAAGCTGTTGATGGCGACGCAGGCGAGCATGGGCCTTCTTGCCTTGGCATTGGGACTCCTGACGCTCACAGGTATCGTCCAGCTCTGGCACGTCTATGTCTTCGCCTTCCTGTCGGGTTGCGCCTCGGCCTTCGATGCGCCCGTGCGCCAGACCTTCGTAACGGAACTGGTCGGCGATGCTGACCTGCCGAATGCGGTGGCGCTCAACTCCACGTCGTTCAATGCGGCGCGCATGATCGGGCCGGCCGTGGCTGGCCTGGTCATCGCGTCGGTAGGCACGGGCTGGGCATTCCTGATCAACGGCGCCAGTTTCGTGGCGGTGCTGGCGTCCCTTTTTCTGCTACGCGTCTCAAAACTGCATGCGCATGCACGCGCTCGCCGAGCTAAAGGCAGCATGACGGGCGGGCTGCGTTACGTGGCATCTCGGCCGGACCTCATGGCGATGCTTGCCATGCTATTCCTGATCGGCACGTTCGGCCTGAACTTCCCGATCTTCATTTCCACCATGGCGGTCGGCGTGTTCCACGCCGATGCGCGGGGCTATGGCCTGTTGTCATCGATCATGGCGATCGGCACCGTCTCGGGTGCCCTTCTCGCTGCCGGCCGCGACCGGCCAGAATTCATGTCCTTGCTCGTCGGTGCAGCCGTGTTCGGGCTCGGCTGCACGCTCGCTGCCATCGCGCCGAGTTACATCTTGTTTGCCGCTGCCCTGGTCGTGATTGGTGTAGCGGCGCTTACGTTCACCAATGCAACGACAAGCCTGATGCAGCTCTCCACGCAACCTGCCATGCGCGGACGTGTGATGGCATTGCGCTTGGGCGTCGCGCTCGGTGGCACGCCGATCGGCGCTCCGATCGTCGGATGGGTGGCCGATCACGCCGGACCGCGCTGGTCGCTAGGCGTCGGCGCGGTGTCCGGCTTTGCGGCCGCGATAGTAGCCGGCTATGCGATGCGACGTCGGGTTCATCAGCTTTCATTGACAGAACCCGACGCGCGTACGTTGCTGGATTCGCCGCAACCCTAACGTCGCAGTTCGCTCGGTAGGAGCCGCCACGGCGGCGAGAAAACCTGGCCTCATCGCAACCGGGCCTCGCCATGGCGGCACCTACAACGAAGGCTTGCCCTGATTGGGTATCGACTTCACCAGCCGTGGGGTGCCTTCGTACCAGGCGCGTCGTGTTGGGCCATCGATGCCGTCCGCTTTTCGATGGCGCGCACCACTGCGATCATGTCGTCGCTGCCGAAGCCAAGGCCTTCCGTTTCCGCGTAGAGCCTCACGCAGGCGTCCATTTGCGGCACCGCTATGCCCGCTCCCTGGGCCGCTTCAACGATGAGGCGATTGTTCTTCAGAACATCCGAGATACCTGCCTGCCGCGTGAAATCACGACGTACCAGCTTCGCTACCTTGACGCGAGACACATCGCTTGCCATCGGGCCCGCATCGAGGATCGCCGCGAAGCGATCGAGATCGAGGCCGTGGCGATCGGCGAAATGTGCTGCCTCGGCGAGCCCGGTGACCATCGTGATAAGGAAGACGTTGACTGCGAGTTTCATCCGCAGGGCATTGGGTGCCGGACCACATCGAAATACCTGACGACACAGGGGAGCGAGCAGCGGTTCGACCGCTGCAAGGTCGTCCGGCTCGCCAGCGAGCATCCCGACCAGTTCGCCAGCCTCCGCGGGTTTGCGCGAGCCCGAGACGGGCGCTTCGACATAACGCCCGCCTGCGTCGCCGATCGCATTCGCCAGGCCGAGCGAATATTCGGGGCGAAACGTGCCCATCGATACGACCATGCGGCCGGACACACGCTTTGCGAAATCGGGGAACCCGCGCCCCAACACATCATCGGTGGCGGCTTCGTCGGCAAGCATCAGGATCACGGTCTCGCACCGCGCGAAGACGTCGATCAGGTTGGGTACCGCGGTAGCCCCGAGCGCAACGAGTGAGTCACAACGTTCGGCAGAGCGGTTCCATACGATCAGGTCCGTCCCCGCCCGCGCAAGGTTGGAGGCCATCGGCAGTCCCATCGTGCCAAGTCCGACAAAGCCAACCGGTGTCGACGCCGTCATCGTGATGCTTCCCATTTTTTTGGAAGATTAATCCATTCGCATCACCGTCAAGCGCTGCGGTATCAAAAGGCCGAGTGGTGTGGCTGGCCTGTTCGACAGTCGGATAAAATCTCGCCAAGTGAATGAATAAAGACACCCCCGTGATTAAGATCAGACTTTCCCGGGCTGATGACGGTCATCGCGTCATCGACATTTGGCGTAGTGCCGTCGACGCGACGCATGATTTTCTCTCGTCGGAGGATCGCCTCGCCATCGACGACATGGTTTGCGGCTTTCTGCCTCAAGCGCCGCTCTGGCTAGCCGTAGATGGCAATGACAGCCCACTCGCTTTCATGCTCATCGACAACGGACACATGGAAGCACTCTTCGTCGATCCAGCGTTTCATGGCAAGGGTCTAGGCGCTGCGCTCGTGCGTCACGGCCTTGCGATGCACCCGAAACTGACCACCGACGTGAATGAACAGAATGGTCAGGCTATCGGCTTCTACGAAAGCATGGGCTTCCTGCGCGTTGGTCGTTCGCCGGTCGACGGACAAGGCCGGCCTTATCCTCTTATTCACCTCGAATACCGCGATCGCTCGTAACGAGCGGCGGGCAAACGCATTTCGGACATCGGCAGAAGTCGGGAATCCGCAACGGCTGCCATCCGATGACCAAGCCCCTCCAAATAACCCGCGTGGCAGGCGAACGAAAGAAAGGAAGCAACGCTGGCCTGCCGTATGAGCATGATTCTGTCCCAACATTCATCGGTCGGGCCGATGAGGAAGGAGCCGCCCTCGCCGAGAAACAGGACATCGCCGCCGCTTTCCCATAGGAAAGGCAGCGTGTGTTCGACGTACCGATCGAACGCCTGTGAACCGCTGATCGGTGCGGCGGGTGCCAAGTCGGGGTGACTCGAATAATCGGCGACGTCCCTGAACTTCAGTAGATTGAGCATGACCACCGGCCCGGAAAGGCCGCGCTGCACGAACAGCCGTCCGCTTTCCTGGGTGGGTTCGAGATAAGCCATGTGTCTGTTCCTTACAGCGTCGCGTTGGAGGGGCCACTACATGTGCTGCTCGTCGCCCGTGCCGCAGGCAAGACGCAGCGCATAGTCGCGAATGTCATCGGGCCAAGCGGCCATATGCTCTTCAAGTCGCGACTTGTCGTCGGCGAACAGTGCACGCGTCGCTTCTTCATAACCGGGCAAATCACCCGCGATCGCCTGCATGAACCGGTACGCGGCGTCCTGTGCCGCGCGCTTCTGCTGGTGAGGATTCGCTCCCTTGCGAGCATCGTCGACAAGACGCCTTAGCGTCGCCGACGCGCCGCCGGGCTGATCTGCCAGCCATTCCCATTGTTTTGGCAGTAAGGTCACCTCGCGTGCGACGACGCCGAGTTTCGGACGGCCCCGCGTTTTCTGAGTCTCGTCCGGTGTGCTTACATCGGATGCTTCAGGATCTTTAGGAGCGTATCGCCCCACGTAGTGCTTCGGCGGTTCAGAGAGCCGCTCCACGATCTCTACATCGGTCCCTCGCAGGTCGAGATCGACGAGCCGGCCCGTCACGTCGTCGAATACCAGGACGGCATCGGTTCCGCTGTATTGCCTGACGGCGAGAGCCACCTCGGTCAGTGGTCCCGTGAGCAACGCTCTTTGGTCGGCAAACGCGGTGAAAGACTTGGTAACGAAATCAGACATGTCGTACTCGGTCAGATGGACTGCACCAAATATTACCCGGGTTAAATGCAGATCGTCAATTTTATCCGGGTGAATATCTTGAGCCGCACGGGACCCTCTACGGAGTCGCGGCCCGACTTCCACAACCGCCAGACAAAAGCCCTCTAGCCGGCTTGCATGACCTGAGAGTACGAATATATGATTCATATACATTTCATATAGAGCTAAGCTGATGGGCATCGTCAACATCGAGGACGAACTGCACGACCAGGTGCGCAAGGCGAGCACCGTCTCGTGTCGATCGATCAACGCGCAGGCCGCGTTCTGGATACGCATCGGCATGCTGTGTGAAATGAATCCGACCTTGAGTTTCAACGAGATCATCGCCAGCGAACTACAGGCCGCTGGTGTCGTGGCGCAGCCGGTCAGGACAGCGGCACGGTGACCAAAACGCCGGAAGAAATCGCGACGCTGGCGGAATCGGGCCGGCTTTTGGCGGAGGTATTCGAGTACCTCGACCGACTACCGCTGATCGGCATGACGACCATGCAGATCAACGATCTGGTCGATGACTTCATCGTCCACGAACTCGCCGCACGCCCCGCGAGCAAGGGCCAGTACGGATACGCCTACGCAGTCAATGCGTCTCGCAACCAGGTGGTCTGCCACGGTGTTCCATCCACCGCAGACATCCTGCGGGAGGGTGACATAGTCAATTTCGATGTCACGCTGGAAAAGAACGGCTACATCGCCGATTCCAGTAAGACCTATCTGGTGGGCGACGTGCCGCCGCTCGCAAAGCGGCTCGTGCATACGACCTATGAAGCCATGTGGAAAGGTATCCAGACGGTTCGCCCGGGCGCGACACTCGGCGACGTGGGACACGCCATCGAGCGCCACGCGCGCCGCAACGGCTATTCGATCGTCAAGGAATACTGCGGCCACGGCATTGGCCGCGAAATGCACGAGGAACCCCAGGTACTGCACTGGGGCAAGCCGCGCACCGGACTCGTTCTGCGTGAGGGCATGGTATTCACCATCGAGCCCATGCTCAACCAAGGACGGCCCGGCGTTCGCACCGAAGAGGACGGCTGGACCGTCGTCACCCGCGACGGAAAACTCTCAGCCCAGTTCGAACACACCGTGGTGGTTACCGCGAGCGGCGTACGCGTTCTGACGTTACGGGCTGGGGAACAGAGGCCGCGTTAGGCAAGACACGGACGCTTTCAATGCCGGTCTTTAAATATCCGATGCCAAGCGTCGCCGCGGCGTTTATGGATACCGCGCTATGGGGCATTCATGGCGTGCAAGAAGCTTGACGAGAAACGCCTTCACCACAGCTCAGATCAAGTACCGAGCACGGGATTCGTCCATTGAGCAATAAAGTCGGCGATCCTCTCTTCGATACGGCTCTCCACAGTGCGCAAACGCAGAATGGGAATGCCACTTTTCGCCAGGATGCCGTTCTTCAATGCGTCCCGCGCCGCCTGATCGGGCTGATCGTGCGAACCGCCATCGACTTCGATCACTCCCAGTGGAGTCTTGCCCACCTTGAAGTACAGCACGAAATCGCAGCTGGCACGCGCCATGAATGCGCGCTCACGTTGCGAAAAGGTCGTGTTGTTTGGTGATGCAACTTGATCCAGCTTGATTTGGCTATGACACATTAGTGCCTGGCACAATGGATCGGACAGTGCCTCTCGCAGCAGTTGCGCCGTGATTTGCTCGGATCTGTACCGTGAGTCCTCGGGTCGCAAGCGAGCGTTCAAGCGCTCCAGAGCTTGATCATACTCGCGATACAGTAGGTCGAAGGCCGACACCACTGGCGCACGTACGATCTGCTCGTCCTGCGCGTAATACGCGACGTAGCGCATCAACGCCGCGATGTGACCATTGTTGCCGGTAAACACCTCGTCGCCCGTCACCAGCGTAAAGCGGTGCTTGGCCCGCGACACGGCCACGTTGATCATGCGCGGGTCATCGACGAATTCCAGGCGTTTTCGCTCCTGGTTGTAGCGCTTCTTGTCAAGCACCGTGGAGAAGACGATCTCGTCACACTCCCGACCTTGGAACTTGTGCACCGTGTCCTTGACGAAATCCACCGGCAGACGAGTATCGGAGAGTTTTACCTGTGCCCGGAACGGTGCAATGAAACCGCGCCCGTCGCCGTCGAGAGCGACCGGTTCGCCCTCGTCCTCAAGTAGCTTGAGCAGTGAATCGAGCTCCCGTAAGTTGGTGTTCTGGCGGGTGTGGTTCCCCTTGGCGGTTACCACCAGGCGTAGTGGCGCTTCCCCGTTGTCCTCGGTCATAGGCACCAGCGCGTTGTTGTAGAACTGCTGGTTGCAGAACTGAATAATCCTGGGATGACAGCGGTAATGTTCTTTCAGCAGGGTCCGGGGCAGCGCGTCCTTGAATACGCCGATGCATGAATCAAGCAAGCTATAGCGCTCGCAATCATAGGCGTCGTCGGGGGCAGGCAGGCCCAGCACTACGGGAATATGCGCCAACTGGCGATTGTCCCCGACGACGATCAGGTTCTTCGCGCAACCCAGCGCAAGGATGCCCGGCACGATATCTTGCAACGAGGCCTCATCGATGATCACGTAATCGAGGATGGCCCCTGGCGCAATGGAATTGACGATGGAATGCGTGCTGCTACCCAGGATGGGGAAACGCCGTAGGAAGGCATCGAAATGTTGCAGATGCCTGTAGGTCTGGACATCGAAGCTGTCCGATGACAATCCCCGACATTGCAGATACTGCTTCAGATGACGCATCGAAGCTGTCTTCAATGCCTGTAGCGCCGCCTCGAAATTTCCGCGTTTTAACGACTCTTGGCATGCTCGCAGCTCCGCCTCCTTGTCTTTCAACATCTTGTCGTAGAAGTGCATTTGCAGGGCATGAAAAACAGCCAGACGCGCATCACTTTGCGAAAACGGCTTGGTGCGGAAGATCCAAAAATTGAACAGCAGTTCGATGCGGTCCTTGAAGCGGATGCGCTCCTCGCCGAGATGGGCGAGATAGGCCATGAGCTCCGCGGTCTTACGCGGAGACAGTTCGTACTTGTCTAGCGAGGCGGCGTTCTGCGCGCCGCTGTCAACCTGCCACCGCTGGAGATAGCGCCGCTCGAAGGTCAGCTCGTCGATCTCGATCTGCAACAGCGCCGCCCGATTATGATCGTGCAAGTGCTGCTTCACGCGGGCCAACAGGGTTTGAATCTCATCCAAGGTCGGCGCGGGCACGGGCTCGCTCGACGGCCCAGGAGGCAGGTCAGCGAAGAAGTCTTTGCGATTGTCCTGGTTGCCAAGTTTGGCGATCAGGTGGTCCAGGCCGCATTTCTTCAGCTTCTCGTAGACGTTTTCCACCGCCGCATTGTTGTTGGACAACAGTGCCACCGTTTGCCCGCGCAGCAGAATATTGGCAAGGATGTTGAGGATGGTCTGAGTCTTGCCCGTTCCCGGTGGGCCCTCGATCACGCTGACTTGCGCGCTGAAAGCTCGCTCGACCGCTGCAAGCTGACTCTCGTTCAGACCGAATGGATAGATGAGTTCCTTGCCCGGCGTCCGTGTGGCGTTGCGCCCCGTGCAGTAGGCCTGCAAAGCGGTGTCGGCACTGGCAGGAAGTCTTTCCAGTTGACGGACCACGTTTGCAGCGATTTCGCGGTCCGTCTTCGACTCCGCTCGATCCACCCGGGCAGTCGCTACGTCCATGAAATAGCGGAACACCGGGGCATCCTTCATCGCAGTCGGCGCGACAAGGGCGATACCCTCCATATTGTAGACGTAAGGTTTCTCGGTATTCGGGAAGTGCACGACGGCATACCGCTCACCGTATATCGTCGCCTTGGCGATGGGCGTGACGACAGTGCTTCCGGGCTTGCCTAGCAACATCTCGCCCAGTTCGCGAGTGGGGTGCACATGGCATTCGCTGAGCGGGCGAGTGTAGGTTTTCTTGGAGGGGTAATAACAAGTCAGTTGCAGGGCGTCGTATTTGTCGCTCCAATAAATCGCCCAGTCGCTGATCTTCGCGGTCTTGTCCTCGCCCCCAATCTGAATCGAAAACATAAGTCCCTTATGTATACGCGCATGCGATGCGTCCGAGCACTCACGCCGAACCGAACGCTACCAAGTTCTCCGCCTGGGATTATCTTGCCACTATTGCACGAGCGACCGATAGCGGCTCCGTGTATTTGCCCGTCGGCCGACGCTTCCGCCATTGCTCGAAGACGGAACACTGTCGATCCTGGCCTGACCGCGATCAGCCCAACTTGCCAAATGCCGATCGGTGGCTCGATACGACCGCCCCGCCCAACAGATGTTGGCAACTCAATATCGCGCGCTTCGAAGCCACGGGTCATTACACAGTTGCGGGACGTACATTCATATCCTCAAAGGATCCCCTCCTGCGCAGCCTGATACACCGTCCTTACCGTCGGTTGGAAGCCAAGACTTCGCGCAAGCGATCCATCGACGTGCAGGTGCCAGGGGTTTTGCATGGCCTCCGCAGAGTGTTCCATGGGGCGGCCCACGATCGCCGCCAATTCATAGACAGTCGTCGGTGCTTCGTCGGAAAGGTTGACGATTCGGCCGTCGAAGGCTCCGTCGAGCGCCAATGTCATTGCCGTCGCAATATCACGGTGATGGATGGTGCTCATCCGATTGGCAGGATGGAAGCCGAAGGTGGCGAGGTGCTTTGGCAGCATCTCCAGGTGGCCGTCGCCGTCACCGTAAACGAACGGGAACCGCAGGATCGCCCCGTTCAAGCCACTCTCGCGAAGCAGTTTTTCGGCCGCCACCTTGCTAGCTGGGTAGGCCTGCTCAGGCGCGAGGTTGTCGGTCTCCCGACTAGGCCATTGTGCGTTCCGGTTATATACGTTCGATGTGCTCGCCATGACGAAGCGAGCGCCCGGCGCGTGAGCCTGCACGGCGGCAATCAGATGGCGAGTGCCTTCGAGGTTGCTTCGCCAGATCAGATCGGTATCGGGGCTACGAAAGACAGCGGCCAGATGTACGACGGCCGATACATCCCGAACCGCTTCGGAGAGCGTCGAAGGATCGAGGATGTCGCCCGTCACGGCCGTGGCTCCTGCGGGGCAGGTTTTCCCTTTGCGCAGCAGAACGCGACAAGTGAGCCCTGCTTCTACCAGACGCGGAACGAGCCGCTCGCCAACGAGGCCCGTGGCACCCGTTATCAGGATGGTCATCAGCTCATACCTCGCGAAAGCGTCTGCAGCCGCTCGGTCGCCAAGCGAAGGACGCGGATCGTCGTGGCCAGGTCGGCTTCGTCGATGCCGTCGAAAGCCGCTTGGTGAATAAACGAAAGGTCCGGCAACTTGCGCCATAGCGCCGTGCCTGAGCGCGTCAACGTAAGAAGACGCTGGCGTTGGTCATCGCCGTCCGAGGTCTGCTGCACCAACCCTTTGCGGACGAGCGTCGCAACGATCCCGCTCAACGTCGCACGTTCGAGTTCAAGCGCGCGCCCGAGATCGCGCTGTACGACCGGACCTGCGTTTGCGAGATGCCAGAGCACGTACCACTGCGTGGAACCCAAATCGTAGGGTCGCAGCGTGGCGTCCATGAGCGCTCGTCCCGCCAGATAGCATCGTTTCGTCCACGCTCCGATCGTTGGACTTTCGGCGTCTCGTTCGTTCTGCATGGTGCACGCGCCCTATTCGTTCGCTACCTTACCAATATCGCAAGGCAGCGAACGAAATGTCAACAACGAATGTCCCATGCGATTCGGTGGCCTGCGTCGCGCCATTGCCGAACAAGCGATTCGTCTGACGCAAGGCGCTTGTCGTGCGCGATCGTCAGGGCCGCAACTGGGCTTCGATGGCCGCTTTGTCGATCACGGAGAAGACCTCCGCGATCTTCCCTTCCGTCAACCTGTAAAAAGCGTGCTCATGGAAGACCACTCGCCTACCCTCCACGCCCAAACCGAGAAAGTCATGGCTAGGGGTGCAATCGAAGCGAAGCCGAGCGGCGATGTGCTCATCATTCGCCACGACGAGGTCGACGTTGAAATGAAGGTCGGGAATATCGCGGTAATTCTCTTCCAGCATGGCCCGGTAACCGTCCAGGCCTAACGGTCGCCCGTTGTGAACCACATTGGTAGCCACGAAGTTGCCCAGTTCGGTCCAGGTGCGCGCATTCAGACAGTCGATGTATCGTTCGTACATGCCGGCTGCCGCGCGCTCTTTCGATTGACCGTTCATTACCTATCCCACGGCTTTCTGCACTGGCTACGGCATCAGGGCTTGGACGATGTGCACTGGGTGTCCCATTGACTCATCAATTGCTCGGCGCCCTTGAGGTCCGCCAGCAAGTCGGCCGAACGCGATGTCACCACGTCGCGCTCGGCCTCTGTCATCGCAAGAGGACTGCCGGCGACCAGGGCGGGCGAGATGGCGCGTGTCTGGCTTTCCAGCAGGCGCTGACCCTGCTCGGCGATCACGTGCAGCTGCGTATAGATGCCCGCATAACACTGCACTTCCGCATATTCCATGTGTCCAAGCGCCCCGGTATCCCGAGCCGTCGCCCAGGCGCTATCGGATAAAGCCGACCATTCCAGGCGATATTGCAGGCGGCTGTCGCTTGGCACCTCGCGCGATTGGCGAAGCGCCTGCAGCACCTCCAGGTTCGTCTTCATGCGCGACTGATCGGCCTGCACGCTGGCGATGTTCTGTTTCACCAATCCCCGATTCTCGGTGATCTCACGCTCGATGTTTCGTCGGGCTTCGAGCACCAGGGACCGGTGGTGGTAAGCCTCGACCAAGGCTTCCAAACTCAGCGCAATGAGCAGGCCGATGGTGACAATGGCGAGATGGATAAGGAATTGTCGCCACGTGGTGACGGGGTGGTCGGGCGCATGCACGTGCATCGCGTCGTCCTTTAAAACAGCGGGGTCGGGAACCGGTGCCGGCGGCGAAGACGCGGGCGCGGACTCGGGAGCGGGCGGGTCAGGCAGGGTCATAACTGGCCGTAAAGGGCAACCTGCTCGATTCTAGTCCATACCCTGCGGGGGGCGGCAAGATGGTCGGGCGGGCTGAGGCGGCCACACCCTCCCCCCGCCGCTCTATCGACCGCTACGCTTCATAGGAAATGTTGTACGCCTTGCCGATCCGCTCGATACGTGCGAACCCAAGCTCACCGAGATGCATGCCAGCGATAAGAATCCTGTCCGAGCTGACGACGTCCAACAATCGTGAGCGTGTGTCGGCGGAAAGCATCGGATCTTGGTCGAAGGCTATGGATACGTAGGGGCGAGCAATCTGGATCTGGGGGAAATGAACGATATCTCCCCAAACGAGCAGACTGCGATCGTCGGACTCGATGCGATAACCGGAATGTCCCGCGGTATGCCCTGGCAGGGGCATCGCATTGACGCCAGGCAGGACTTCGTTGTCGGTAAACGAACGCATATTCTCCCGGTACGTATCGAATACCCTCCGGGCAAACAGAAAGTTTCCGCGAGCACGCTCACTCGCTCGACTGAGGTTGCCATCGTCGTTCCAAAAAGAAACCTCACGCTGATGGACGACTAACTCCGCATCGGGGAAAACCGCTTCTCCTGACGCGTCGGGTCGTCTGGTCGCGCCGTGGCCAGAAGGAAAAACCCTTTCCAAAACCTTCTGCCTCGTCCTTCCCGAGCCGATTGGATTGAGCAGCGAGCCGGTACAAGCGTTTGCTCAATGGCTGCTCGATGAAGCCAAGAACGGAGCGACGACTGACGCCTAGGCCGTATACGCTCGGCTGCCTTCATTCAAGGTAACACTCGCTCGAAGACTATCGGCGCGCGCGTCAGCCGGGCGCCGGGACAGGCTCAGTGACTCGCAGGTGGTGTCTGCGAAGTTTGTCGGAAAGTGCGGCGGAACCGGTAAACACGTGCCCGTGTAGTCCCGCCTCTCGCGCACCCGCCACGTTCGCTGCAAGATCATCGACAAAAAGCGATTCCGCCGGAGTGAAGCCCAACACATCGATGCACTTAAGGAAAACGTCGGGCGACGGCTTCGCGGCGTGAAAAAGACGCGGACGCGAACACGTTCTTGCCAAAGAGGCCCGCGATCGCTGGGCACAAGTAGCCGATGTTGTCGGACACGAGCTGACTGTTATTGGTCAGCACAGCAATCGCGTACGTCTTGGATACCTCCGCTGCCAGCGCCAGCACCTCAGGGTTGGGAGACATCGCTTCATAGCGCGCCCTTAACCATTCGTCGAGCGACACCGTGCAGCCCAGCAGCGTCTACGACTTCGTCCACTGACCGATTCGACAGCGACGCCAGGCATGAGACACGTCCCGCCCGGTCATAGCGAACCAGGACGTCGTCCATATCGAACAGAACAAGTGAGATGGGCATTCAACAAGACGCTCGGTAAATTATTCCCACTCGGTCGTCAACGAGTCGAGCACGTCGGCGTAATTAAAGAGATTGGCTTTGATCGACATGGGTCTCTAGAGTCGCGTTTACGGTCAGAAGAACACATCTTTTGCCCGCGCAGGTTTACGCGACATCGGTTCATCATCAATCAGCTTCGATCATACTGAACACGGGGGCCGAACTTCAGCCCCTCGCCTCGCACTGTGATTCAGCATACGAGCGTTGCTTTCCACCCATCACGCGATGCGATGTCGAACCCAAGTGGCAGCCTCTTCAACGGAAGACATGACCCGGCACGGGAAATCGCGCTCAATGGCCAAGTGCCGCTGCATCAGAAGCGCGTGCATAGGTCCGTCCGTCAAAAGGGCATCGCAGTAGCCTAACGCGGCGCCGGCATGATGAAAGTCGAATATGTCGTTGGCATTCAGTTTCTGCGTGCGGTTCCAGCGTAGCGCCGCATGCAACAGAGCACCAACTTGCAGCGTGCGCAGAGCCCGCCGACCCACTGGCTTCCGAACTGCTGTCCGTAGCACGCCTAGACACCGCCTCGTCATTCCCTCCCGCTCATCTGCTGAAAGTTGGATGCCAGGGCCAAGCGACTTCACGATCATGTCATGCAGCACCTCGGCGGCGATAGGAGCTGCGAGTTGTAGAACACCATTAATCTCGTCGCGATAGACCTGCGCGAAGCTCTTCATCGACGCAGCATGCGCCGCGTTGTCACGATTCAGCCGATCGGCAATGTCGACGAATGGCGAAGCGAGCGGCCAAGCGTCTCCGATGGTCCCAACCATCGCCGATAAAGAAACCTCCCACATGTGGTCGAAGAACGCCTTCTGAATGACGAGCCGCTCATCCTCTGGGAAGGCTGCGGCCACCGGATGCTGGACACCCAGAATGTACGCGACCTTGGTCCAGACTAAATGTTCCAATGGATGAACGCTGTGCCCAACATTCGCATGGAAGAAATGCGCCACCTCCGTCGCCACGCGCGTCGGTTCGGGGCTAAGCGTGACACCACAGCTCAGCTCGTCAATCAGTTCGGCCGTTGCACCCCGGGTTACTGGGTCCGACTGCTTCATTAGTTCAAGAAACAGTGCATCGCTGATGGGACACACCAACTGGCCGTTGGAGACACCAGCTACGAGAGCATTCAACAGATCCGCCGCGCCCGGTGGGCTCGACGCGAGCGTGCGTGCAGCGCGCAGGTGAATCCAGAAGCACTTGTCGAGATAGATGCGGTCCCGCGCAGCCACCCACTCGCCGAGTTCAATCACGCGGCGTCGCTCGTACTCATCGACTGTAATCGGTGGCGTAGAACGATGGAACGCAAATCGGTCGGTAGCGCGAGGAGACGTCACTGGGTTTCGTGTCCATTTATTGAGGCCCAACGGGCTTCGGGTCAGGCCGACTTTTGTTCAGGAATCTCCGCTACCTCAATCGTGCGGCCAGCGCATCTGCTTGCTCGGCAAACTTCTTCGCATCTGTCTTCCGCAACTGCGCCAGATTGTGCAGTTTCCAGCGGATGCCCGGTAATTGCTCTAGGTGCGCGATGCCAAGCAACGACCACTGCGGCGTACCGGCTGCCAGCGACAGCAAGAAGCGTCTTTCGTTTTCGTCCAAGCCCTGCTGGATTTCGCGCACCATGTTCTCTCGCGCGGCGAGTAGCACATCGAGCGGCACCGGCTCGTCCGTCATGCCTTGGAAGTTGTGCTCGTAGTCGTGGCGGATGTCTCGCAGGGACGTGAACAGCACTTCATGGATCGGCCGGTTGCTGCTCGACAGATAGACCACGAACGCGCGTCGGATACCGGGCGTGATGCCCTCATGCGCAAAGAGCTGCATCACGTCGAACAAGTCGCGCGGGTGCTGCCGATCGAACGCCGCGACCAGCTTGCCGCCATACACGTCCTCCAGCGACACCACTGGGATATCCAGATCGGCCAGCAAAGTGTCACGTGCCGTCGGCGTTAGTGAAGCGCGACGCACCGGCTGCACCGTGCCGCGCATGACGAAGTTGACTTCGACCTTGACCTGAATCGAGCCACGACGCACCAGCAGCTTCGTCTCCCCTGCCGCGGCCGCCGGCGCGTGCGTCTGGAAGCCTCGCTTCTTCAACCGCTCGGCAGCTTGCAGGACGGCCTCGTTGATGCGAGCCAGCGCCTCGTCGCCCGGCAATGTGTAATCGGGAAAGACCAAATCGAGATCGACCGACAAGCGCGGCATGTCGCGCACGAACAGGTTGATCGCAGTGCCACCCTTCAATGCGAACGTGTCGTCCACAAACACCAGTGGCGCCACCTGCGTCAGCAGGCGCGCGGTATCGAGATAGGTCTGATTCATGGCTTGAGCACCAGTAGGCCATTGGCCGATCGGGACACCCAAGGGCGATCACTGCCCGTCGGCAGCGTGGCCGGATCGAGCTTTGCCGCCCAAGGCAACGACGCCTCGCGGCCGAGTTGCAGGCACAGTCGCACGGTCTTGACGTTCGTGCAGTGCTGCAACAACTCGCGCAGCACATCGGCGCGCAGGCTGTACGCGCTTTCAACGATTTCGCGGGCTTCCTGCAAGGGCTGGCGCACCCCGACTTCGCTCAATAGCTCCAGCAAGGCGCGTTCCGGCGCCGACACCTGCGGCGCTCCGCTGCGCTTCTCGAATGGGCCGACATGCAGCAAGGCGGCCGGCTTCTCGTTGAACAGGCGCTTGCGGTGGTACTCGGCCGGGAAGCGTTCGGTGAACCACTCCGGCAGACGGGCCGCCGTCCAACCACACAAATGCAGCACGGGCTGCTGCGACACGTATTGGCGCACCCCGTACCAGTCCAGTGCCGACTTGCCGCCGACGTGCAGCCCCTCGAACCGACGCTGCAACAGCAGCAAGCTGGGATGGAGCGCCAGCATGTCGTTCGGGCGGCCGTACACCCCGCGGGCCAGGCGCGTAAGCCAGCCTGCCCGGACGTAATGGACGGCCAGATCCGCTGAGATGCCCATCGTCGCCAAGTCTTCCGAGGTCAGCGGCGTTCCCGGTGCCAGCCGGGTATAGAGAGCATTTAGTTTGCTTGGATTAGTCGTAGCCATACTACGACTTCTACAACTTTTCCAAGGGCGGGTCAATTTAACATGACGCCTTCAGTCGTAGTTTGAATACGACAATGACAACATATCCAAACGATCGCCCCTAGGAACAGCCGCCCGAAGGACGTCAATTCACTCCCATTCGATCGTCGCCGGCGGCTTCCCCGAAATATCATAAACCACACGAGAAATGCCGCGCAACTCATTGATAATACGGGTCGAGCACTTGTCGAGGAAATCGTACGGGAGGTGCGCCCAATGCGCCGTCATGAAGTCGATGGTTTCCACGGCGCGTAGCGCGATGACCCACTCGTAGGCACGACCGTCGCCGACGACGCCGACCGAGCGCACCGGCAGGAATACCGCGAACGCCTGGCTTACCCGGTCATACAGGCCGTGGTTACGCAGCTCTTCGATGAAGATGGCATCCGCGCGCTGTAGCAGATCGACGTATTCCGGCTTGACCTCGCCGAGCACGCGCACGCCGAGGCCCGGGCCCGGGAACGGATGACGGTAGACCATGTCGCGCGGCAGGCCGAGTTCGACGCCGATGCGGCGCACCTCGTCCTTGAACAGCTCGCGCAGCGGCTCGACCAGCTTGAGCTTCATGTGCTCCGGCAGGCCGCCGACGTTGTGGTGGCTCTTGATGACGTGCGCCTTGCCGGTCTTGCTGCCGGCGGACTCGATCACGTCCGGGTAGATCGTGCCCTGGGCCAGCCACTTCACGCCTTCCAGCTTGGCGGACTCCTCGTCGAACACTTCGACGAACAGGCGGCCGATGACCTTGCGCTTGGCTTCCGGGTCTTCCACGCCTGCGAGCGCATCGAAGAAGCGCTGCTTGGCGTCCACGCGGATCACGTGCACGCCCATGTGCTCGGCCATGGTGGCCATGACCTGATCGCCTTCCTGGTAGCGCAGCAGGCCGGTATCGACGAAGACGCAGGTGAGCTGGTCGCCGATGGCCTTTTCGAGCAAGGCGGCCACGACAGAAGAATCGACACCGCCGCTCAGGCCGAGCAGCACGCGGTCGGTGCCCACTTGGGCGCGCACGCGCTCGACGGCGTCTTCGATGATGTGCGCGGCGTCCCACAGCGTGGCGGAGCCGCAGAGGTCCACCACAAAGCGGCGCAGAAGCTCCATGCCGCGCTTGGTGTGGGTTACTTCCGGGTGGAACTGCAGACCGTAGAAGCGGCGCTGTTCGTCCGCCATCGCAGCGAGCGGCAGGCTGGACGTAGACGCGGTGACCTGGAAGCCCTGCGGGATCGCGGTGACGCGATCGCCGTGCGACATCCACACGCCGAGCGATTCACCATCCTGCACTACGGTGTCGAACAGCGCGCAGCTACCGAAGGTGATCGTCGCCGGACCGAATTCGCGGTGATGACCGGCTTCGACCTTGCCGCCAAGTTGTTCGGCCATCGTCTGCATGCCGTAGCAGATGCCGAGCACCGGCACGCCGAGTTCGAACACGACCTGGGGTGCACGCGGGGAGTCGTCTTCCGTCACCGACTCCGGGCCGCCGGAGAGGATGACGCCACGCGGCGCGAAGCCGCGGATCTCGTCCGGCGCGTGATCCCACGCCCACACTTCGCAATAGACGCCGATCTCGCGGATGCGGCGGGCGATCAGCTGCGTGTACTGCGAGCCAAAGTCGAGGATGAGGATCTTGTCGCTATGGATGTCGGTCATCGTGGCGGCCTGCAGTTTTGATAATCGGCGGGGCCTCGCGCATGCGCGACAGCCCTGAAAAGCAGAACGCCCACTTGCGGCGGGCGTCCTGAGTCACCTGGAACGAGCGCCCGGAGGCGTCAGTCCAGGCGGTAGTTCGGTGCTTCCTTCGTGATCTGGATATCGTGCGGATGCGCTTCGAGCACGCCCGCACCGGTGACCTTCACGAACTGCGCCTTGGCGTGGATCTCTTCGACCGTGGCCGCACCCATGTAACCCATCGAGGCACGCAGGCCGCCGATGAGTTGATGGATGATGTTGCGCAGCTGGCCGCGATACGGCACCCGGCCTTCGATACCCTCCGGCACGAGCTTGTCCGCGTCTGCTTCGTCCTGGAAGTAGCGGTCCTTCGAACCGAGCTGCATGGCGCCAATGGAGCCCATGCCGCGATAGCTCTTGTACGAACGGCCCTGGAACAGTTCGACCTCGCCCGGGGCTTCTTCGGTACCGGCAAACATGGAGCCGAGCATCACGGAGGACGCACCGGCGGCCAACGCCTTCGGGATGTCACCCGAGTAGCGAATGCCGCCGTCGGCGATGAGCGGGATTTCACCCTTCAGTGCGGTGGCGACGAGATCGATGGAGGTGATCTGCGGCACGCCGATGCCGGTGACGATGCGCGTGGTGCAGATTGAACCCGGACCCACGCCGACCTTCACGGCGTCCACGCCGGCATCGAGCAGCGCGCGCGCCGCTTCGCCGGTGACGATGTTGCCCGCGATGACCTGCACCTGCGGGAAGCGCTTCTTCACCCAGGCCGCGCGATCGATCACCGACTGCGAATGACCATGCGCCGTATCGACCACGATCACGTCGACGCCGGCCTCGACCAGCGCTTCGACACGCTGCTCGGTATCGCCAGCCACGCCGACGGCCGCCCCGACCACGAGACGCTCGTGCGAATCCTTGGCGGCGTTGGGGTTGTCGCGGGCTTTCTGGATGTCCTTGACCGTGATCAGGCCGCGCAGCTGGAAGCCGTCGTTGACCACGAGCACCTTTTCAATGCGGTTCTTGTGCAGCAGTTGCAGCACTTCGTCGTGAGTCGCGCCTTCCTTGACGGTGATCAGGCGGTCTTCCCGGGTCATGATGTTGCGGACCGGGTCGTCGTGCTTGCGCTCGAAGCGCAGATCGCGGCTGGTGACGATGCCGACGAGCTTCTCGCCGTCGACTACCGGCACGCCGGAGATGTTGTGCGCGCGGGTGAGCTGGAGCACTTCGCCGATGGACGTATCGGGGCGCACGGTAATCGGGTTGCGAATGACGCCGGCTTCGAACTTCTTGACCAGGCGCACTTCGGCGGCCTGCTGTTCGAACGTCATGTTCTTATGGATGATGCCGATGCCGCCGTTTTGCGCCATGGTGATCGCGAGGCGGGCCTCGGTCACGGTGTCCATGGCAGCGGAAACAATGGGGATATTCAGGCGGAGACCGCGCGTGAAGCGCGTCGAGGTGTCCACATCGCGCGGCATAACCGTGGAGTGGCCGGGAACCAGAAACACGTCGTCGTAAGTGAGTGCCTCGGCAAGGATGCGCATAGCATTAGTCCCGCGAGTAAATCGCGGCATTATAGCGTGCGTTGCAGCAAAACGACAGAGCGCCGAGCCTGTCCCTCCACTCGCGCGTACGTACGACCTGCCCGAACTGTGGGAGCCGCTATAGCGGCGAGAAGCCTACGAAGCGGTTTAGCCGCGCGGTCGGGCAGATTCCCTCGCCGCTATAGCGGCTCTACCTGATTAGCCTACGGTCGCGAGCGATTGTCTATGGCTTCGGCCGCTTCCAACGTGTTTTCCATCAAGGTCGCAACCGTCATCGGACCGACACCGCCGGGTACCGGCGTAATCCACGAGGCGCGTTCCGCTGCCGCCGCGAATTCCACGTCCCCCACCAGCCGGCCGTCCTCGAGGCGGTTGATGCCAACGTCCACCACCACCGCGCCCGGCTTGATCCACTCGCCCTTGACCAGGCCCGGCTTGCCGGCGGCTACGACGAGGATGTCGGCTTGCCCCACGAACCCAGCTAGATCCTGCGTGAACTTGTGGCAGCAAGTGACTGTACTACCGGCAATTAATAGCTCAAGCGCCAAGGGGCGGCCGACGTGGTTGGACACCCCCACGATCACGGCATGCCGGCCGCGGACCGGGTAATCGGTGTGGCCCAGCAGCGTCATCACGCCCTTCGGCGTGCACGGGCGCAGGCCGAACCGACGCAAAGCCAGGCGCCCGACGTTCACCGCCTGGAATCCGTCGACGTCCTTGCCCGGATCGATGCGATCGACCAGCGCGTCCTCGTCGATGTGTTCCGGCAAAGGCGATTGCACGAGGATGCCGTGCACCGCCGGGTCGGCGTTCAAACGATCGATCAGAGCGAACAACTCGTCCTGCGTCGTGGAGGCCGGCAGGTCGTAGCCGAAGGATTCGAAGCCCACCTGCTGGCAGGCGCGACGCTTGTTCTTGACGTAAACGGCGGAAGCCGGATCCTCGCCCACCAGCACCACGGCCAGACCCGGGGGGCGCTTTCCTTCGCCAACGCGCTTGGCGACGCGGCGCGCGATGTGCTCAAGCAGTTCCTGCGCGATGCGCTTGCCGTCGAGAATGCGTGCCGTCATGGGAATTTGCCCTGCGAAAAACGCGGCATTATCGCCGATATCCGGCGCCTGTGCTTCTAGAATGCACGCATGAGCACCGATATTCTGCCCTATCCCACCGGCTTGACTGATGGCGTCGTCGAGCTGCGCGTCCACCGCGACACGGACGCGGCGGCACTCACCGAGGCGGTGCGCGAATCGGTCGATACGGTGGGACGCTGGCAGGACTGGTGCGACCCCGCTTATGACATCGATGACGCGCGCCGCTGGATGGACCTCTGCCGCAAGGACTGGCTGCTGGGCGACGGCTACGAAATGCTGATCGTGGAAGCCGGCAGCGGTCGGTTACTCGGAGGCATGGGCGTGAACCAGCGCAACCGCGAGCAGCGGTTTGCCAACCTCGGTTACTGGGTGCGGGAGTCGGCGCAGCGCCGCGGTATCGCGACCCGCGCCGGGCGCCTGGCCATCGCGTTCGCCTTCGGCACGGTAAAGGTCGAGCGACTGGAAATCGTCGCGGCGCATGACAACCTGCCGAGCCGCCGCACGGCAGAACGACTTGGAGGTAGTTTCGAAGGAATACTTCGTAAGCGACTGGTAATCAAGGGAACGTCAGTCGATGCAGCCATGTATTCGGTGATCCGCGAGGATCTCTAGCTCGCAACTCAACCCGCCGACGAGCACATCCGCTCGATGTCGACGTAACCATCGAAGGTGGCGTCAGGGCCACACCCGGGACAGGCCGGGTCGCGCCGAAGCCTCAGCTCGCGGAACTGCATCGCCAGCGCGTCGTAGGTCAGCAGGCGACCGACCAGTGGCTGACCGACGCCAAGGATCAGCTTCATCGCCTCGGTCGCCTGGACGAGACCGATCAGCCCGGGCAGTACGCCGAGCACACCGGCTTCGCTGCAGTTCGGCGCATCCGCCGCAGCGGGCGGTTGCGGAAACAGGCAGCGGTAACACGGCGAATCGTCGCGACGCGGATCGAACACGCTCACCTGCCCCGTAAAGCGCTCGATGGCGGCGTACACCATCGGCAGCCTGAGTCGCCGCGTCGCGGCCGCCAGAAGGTAGCGCGTGGCGAAGTTGTCCGCGCCGTCGATCACCACGTCGTGCCCCGCGAGCAGCGCCTCAACGTTCTCGGCGCGGAGTCGTTCGACCACCGGCCGAACATGGATCCGCGGATTCAGTGCGGTCAGCGTCATGCGGGCCGATTCGGCCTTGGCCATACCCACCCGCGCATCGGCATGGATCACCTGCCGATGCAGGTTGGAGCGCTCGACCTGGTCGTCGTCGACGATGCTGACGTGGCCTACACCCGCCGCGGCGAGATACAGCAACGCGGGCGCACCGAGGCCACCGGCCCCGACCACCAGCACCTTGGCTGCCGCTAGCTTCGCCTGCCCCGCCGCGCCGATCTGGGGCAACAACATCTGGCGGGCATAACGTTCCGCGGCGTCTGCATCCAGCGCGCCGGTCGAGACCGGCAGGCCGGCCGCCTTCCACGCCGCCATGCCGCCGGCCACCGACGACACCGTGCGGTATCCCATGCGCTGCAGTGCTTCGGCGCCCAAGAGCGAGCGCTGGCCGCTGCCGCAGAGCACGAGGATGTCTCGCTCGCGGTCCGGCTCAGCCTCTTCGATACGAAGTTCGAGGAACCCGCGTGACAGCCCTAGCGCACCGAGCGGCGTGCCTGTGGCGCGCTCGGCCTCTTCGCGGACATCGACGAGCAAGGCGCCGCCCTGCTGTCGGACAAGCGCCTCAGTGGCAGAGATCTCGGGCACGCGCGAGCGCAGATCGGCAAGCCAGCGGTCGCGGTTGAGGTCGTCGGTCATGCGAGGCTCCCCGGCGAGGGCGACGCTTATTTTTCGCGGCGCTTCGCATTGCGGATCATGCGCTGACGGCGGCGCTGCTGGCCTTCCGTCAACACGTTCTTGCGTCCAGCAAACGGATTCTCACCATCGCGGAAGTCGATCCGCACCGGCGTTCCCTCAAGACGGAAGCGCTTGCGGAAGAAGCCTTCCAGATAACGGCGATACGCTGGTGCAATGTGCTTGGTACGGCTGCCATGGATGACGATCGTCGGCGGGTTGGAACCGCCTGGATGCGCGTAACGGAGCTTCGGCGCATGACCGCGAACCAGCGGTGGCTGGTATGCCTCGTAGGCTTTCTCCAGCGTACGAGTCAGCTCGCTGGAACTGAGTTCCTTCGTCGCGGCGGCATGGGCGCGGATCACCGCCTTCATCAGCTCGCGCAGACCGGAGCCGTGCAACGCGGAGATGAACACGGTCTTGGCCCATTCGGCGAACTGCAGGCGGCGCTCAAGCGCCTTCTGCGTCTGCTCGCGCTGGTAGCTGTCCATGCCGTCCCACTTGTTGACAGCGATCACCAGGGCGCGCCCTTCCTCGATGGCATGGCCGATCAAGGTCAGATCCTGGTCTGCCAGGTTCTCACGCGCGTCGATCATCACGATGGTGACTTGCGACGCAGCAATGGACTGCAACGTCTTGATGACACTAAATTTCTCGACCGCCTCTTCCACACGAGCACGGCGCCGCACACCGGCGGTGTCGATCAACGTGTAACGGCGGCCATCCCGCTCGAGCGAGACCCGGATGGGATCGCGGGTGGTGCCCGCGACGTCCGAGACGATAAGGCGATCCTCGCCGAGCAGGCGGTTGATCAAGGTGGACTTGCCCGCATTCGGGCGGCCGACAATGGCCACGCGGATGCCCTGGTCTTCAAGACCCGGATCGTCGTCGCGCTCGTCGGGAAGATACGGCAGCGACTTCGCCACCAGCGTATCGATACCGCGGTTGTGCGCTGCCGACATCGGCAGGGTTTCGGCAATGCCAAAGGACGCGAACTCGCCCAAGGCCAGCGTCTCGTCCACGCCGTCGGTCTTGTTGACCACGACGATGACGGGCTTGCCGCTGCGACGCAGCTCATTGAGGATCGCGGCATCGAGCGGAAGCACGCCGTCGCGCGCGTCCACGACGAAGACCAGCAGGTTCGCTTCGGCGATGGCCGCGCGAACCTGCAGAGCGGTAAGGCCTTCGATACCTTCGTCGCTACCCGACAGACCACCCGTGTCCACGACCACGAAGGGCCGCGGACCGAGGCGACAGACACCGTAGTGTCTGTCGCGGGTGACGCCGGGCATATCGGCGACGAGGGCGTCCCTGCTACGCGTCAGCGCATTGAAGATAGTCGACTTACCGACGTTGGGGCGGCCGACTAGGGCGACGACGGGCAACATGGGAGTGGCATTAATCCTGTGAATCAGTTCGTCGGGATGCGGTAGGCGCCGATATGGCCCTCGACATCCTCGACGTACACGGTATCGCCCACCACAACCGGCTGGGCACGAATGGCTTTCTTGGACAGGCGCTCGCGAGCCACGATCTTGCCGTCGCTATCCGACAGCCAGTGGATGTGACCATCGAGGTCGCCGACCACGATGTAATTGCCCTGCGCGGCCGGACCGGTGAGCCAACGGTGCTTGAGACCGTCCTGCTTCCAGATGTTGGCGCCGCCGGACTTGTCGAAGGCGAACACCTGGGACTGGTCGTCCACGCCATAGACGGCGTTGCCATGCACGTCGAGCGATGTGAAGGTCGAGAACGCATGGTTCCACAGCGGGCGACCGCTGGGACCGTCGATCGCGGTGAGCTGACCGTGATAGGCCGCGCCGTAGAGCGTGCTGCCGTCAAGGACGAGGGCACCGTCCGCGTCGGCCAGGCGATCGATCTCGGTACGGCCCTCGCCCGTGGCGAGCGTCTGCTCCCAGAGCTTCTCGCCGTTGTCGAGACGAATGGCGAGGAGCTTGCCAGCATCGCTGCCCATGAAGACCACACCGTTCGCCACCAGCAGGCGGCCATTGCCGCGCAGGCTGAGGAGCGGCACGATCGACTGGTCGTACACCCAGCGGCGCTCGCCGGACTTGGCGTCGATGCCGTACACGCGACCATCGTTGCAACGGACCACGACGATATCGCCGACGATCACCGGGGCGGTAATCACTTCGGAGGACACCTCGGCCGCCCAGCGGCGCTCGCCATCCTTCGCGTTGATGCCGTACACGTGACCATCGAGGGTACCGATGGCGACGAGATCGCCCGACACGCCCGGGCCACCCGAGAAGCGCGCGTCTTCGCGCTTGGCATCGCCCCAACCGAACCAGCCGTGCTGGCGGGTGCTCTTGGACCACAGCGTCTTGCCCGTGGCCGCATCGAAAGCGGCGATCTTGCCGTCGGTGCTGGCGGCGTAGACCACGCCGTCAACCACGGTCGGGCGCATGCGCACGCCCGACTCAGCAGCGCCGTCACCGATGCTGGACTTCCACAGGCGCTCGACCTTGATGGTCGGTTCGAACTTCTTGTCGAGCGGGGTCGGCGGTTCGACGTTTTCCTTCTTGAACGAATGGCAGCCGGCCAGTACGGCCAGCGACGAAGTCAACGCGATTGCCCAGAAACGTTTCATGCACCCTGCTTCCCGGCCACGGCCAGATCATCGAGTTTGGTTTGGACCACACCGCGTTGCGGTGCGCTGTCACCCATCGCGGCGATCGCCGCCTGATAGGCCTTGCGTGCGTCGTCCGGGCGTCCCAGCTTGACCAGCGCGTCACCGCGGAGTTCCTGCGAGAGCGCGACGAACGACTTGCCCTGGATCGCATCGAGCGCAGCAATGGCGTCCTGCGGTTTGCCCTGGGCGTACTTGAGTTGTGCAGCACGGATCTCGACCAGCGTCTTCAGGGTCTCGTCCTTGGTATGGGCCTTGGCCCAGTCCAGGTCACCCGATGCCTTGTCGAGCTGGCCCGCCAGCACATTGCGCTGGGCGCGCTCGCCTGCGGCGAACACGGACCACGCGGTGTCCGAGTAATCCTTCAGCAGCGTCTCGGTGCGCATGTCGATCTCGTTGGTGCGGCTTTGTGCCACCGCAGCCTGGAGCGCCGAGTATTCGGTTGCGGCAGCCTGCTCGTGGTTGGCGCGGTGCGCCTTCCACTGTTGCCAGCCGAAGATCAGCACCAGCCCAAGGCCGATGCCGACGGCGATGGAGACGCCGTTCTTGCGCAACCACTGCTGGACGCGCTCGCCCTGTTCGTAATCGTCGTATACGTCGAATGCCATGCAATCACCCGCTGCGCTCCGCGCAGCCATACCAGGGAGGGAAACGAGCCCGGACCGGCCATCGGCGATGGCGGCGCGGAATCAATAGGCAAGGATACCCGAAAAGCACGGGCCGGCGGCGCCGCGCGGCATCGCGCGACGCGACACGGAGATCAGAAGGCGACCGGCGCGGCCTTGCCGTCGCGGATGTCGACCCGGAAACGAGCCACGTTGGCCCGACGGAACGCATCGAGCTGGATCGGCTGGCCATCGACCGACACCTGGGCGCCGTTGGCATTGCCGATGCGCACATCGAGCGGGCTGTCGCTGCGATAGGACTTCTGCGTGCCGGCCGGCAGAATGCCGTACTCGAGACGCGAACCGTCGGCAGCGGTGACTTCCACCCAGCTCGCAGACGGCAGGTCCAGGGTGAGGCTGTGGCCGCCTTGCCCCGCACCGGCTTCCGGCGTTGCCGCGCTGGCCAGCGGCGTCTTGTTGGCCGTGGCGTGATCGAGCGGCGGGAACATGGCCATGGACGCGAGCAGCGGCTGCTGGTCCTCGACGCGCTGCTCGGCGTTGACCGCCGGCTTGTTCTCGGTGGTGGCGACGCTGGTCGCCGGCGCGGTCGACGACGACGCGGCCGGCGCGTCCTGCTGTGCGACCGGGCTTGCATCGAGCGGCGCGAGGCGGGCCATGTCGCGGTCGAGCGTGCCACGCACGCCCAGCCACACCATCGGCACGACGATGACCGCGGTCAGCACGACATACGTAGCGGCCGTGAGATAGCGCTCGAAGAGGTAGCGCGAGTGAGACACCCCACCCGTGACCACCAGCTCAGGCTGGCGAGGCGTCAAACGGGCCAGTTCGGCCTGGATGGCGTCTTCGTCCACACCGACGTGGTGGCCATACTTGGTGAGATAACCCGCAAGATAGACCTGGTAGTCGATACCGCCGTACTCGCCCGCCTCGAGCTGGCGCAGCAGGCGCGTCGGCAGGCGCAATGCCTGGCCGCAGGCTTCGATACTGTAGCCACGCGCTTCGCGGGCGGCGCGAAGACGCGCGCCGAAACCGGTCGAGGGGGCGGTGTGATCGATCAGCACACGGCCGTCGTCCTCGGTGGTGCCAACGAGCTGGGGATCCATGGCGTGCTCCCTGTCTGCATGCGATTCGAGCCCCGCGAACAGGTCCTGTTCGCGTCCGTCCCGACCGGAAGAATTCGAAGATACTGGGGTCATTGACGTGCGGTGGCTTCGAGTGCGCGCGCGGGTTCCGAATCCGGGAACTTTTCGCGCAGGCGTTTGGCGTAGTCCTGGGCAACCTCCCCGTTGCCCAGCCGGAGCTCGATGTCGTGACCGAGCTTCAACGAATCCGGGCTCGGCGCCCCGAGCGCTTCATAGCGCTGCAGGAAGGCACGGGCCCGAAATGCATCGTTCTTAAGGTACAACACGCGCGCCATCTGATACAGGGCGTCGGCGTTGTTCGGATTGCGATCGAGCGCCTTGCGGAAGTAGCCCTCTGCCGCGTCGTAGTCCTGCGATTGCATCTGGCAGGTACCCGCGTTGGTCAGGGCGAGATCAGGCGTTTCGTAGAAAGGATCGGCCAGGGCGCGATCGAAGAACGGCTTGGCCTCCGCCGGACGCTGCTGCTTGCACAGGAACACGGCGAGGTTGTTGTTCACTGAGCCCTTCTTGGGGTCGTACTCAGCCGCCTTGCGGTAATGAAGCTCGGCATTGACGGGGTCGTTGATGCGCTCGTAGAGCACGGCGATCACGGTGTGCGCCGGCACGTATTTCGGGTCGAACTGCAGGGCTTTCTGCAGCTTTTCCATGGCGCCCTTGAGGTCGCCGTTCTGCATGTAGCGCTGGCCGAGCTCGGTGTGGACCTCTGCCCCCTTGGCACGATCATCGGCGGCCGTCGAGGGCTTCAGCCCCGAACCGCTCCCTACGCAGCCAGCGCACGCAAAAGCGAGCGCTGCCAGCATCCCCCACCGCTCAAGCCGCATTCACCACTCCCTCTGCGAGTTTCTTGCGGAATTCCGCCTGACGGCGGGTACGGTCCACGACCTGGCCCTTCAACTGACCGCAGGCGGCGTCGATGTCGTCGCCACGCGTGCGACGGAGCATCGTCAGCACACCGGCGTTGAGCAACTGGGTCTGGAAGGCGCGGATCTCGTCCTGCCCCGAGCGCTCGAAACGCGCACCGGGGAACGGATTGAACGGAATGAGGTTGACCTTGTTGGCCCCGGGCAGCCTGCGCATGAACTTGATCAGCTGGCGAGCATGCTCGGGCTGGTCGTTCACGCCCTTCATCAGGGTGTATTCGAACGTGATCGACGTGCGCGGCGCGCGCTGGATGTAGCGCTCACAGGCGCCCATCAGCTCGGCCAGCGGATAGCGCTTGTTCAACGGCACCAGCTCCGTACGGAGCTCGTCATTGGCGGCGTGCAGGGACACGGCGAGCGAGACGTCGCTCTCGGCCGAGAGGCGATCGATCATCGGCACCAGGCCGGCGGTGGACAAGGTGACGCGCTTGCTCGCCAGGCCGAAGCCGAGGTCGTCGCGCATCAGGCTCATGGCCTTGACCACGTTGTCGAAGTTCAGCAGCGGCTCGCCCATGCCCATCATCACCACGTTGGTGATGCGGCGCTGCTGGTGCGGCACGTTGCCGAGATGTTTGGCCGCGACCCATACCTGACCGATGATCTCGGCCGTGGACAGGTTGCGGGAGAAGCCCTGGGTCGCCGTGGAGCAGAACTGGCAGTTCAGGGCGCAGCCCACCTGCGAGGACACGCACAGCGTGCCGCGGGTGGGCTCCGGGATGTACACCGTCTCGATGGCGTTGCCGCCATCCATGCCAAGCAGCCACTTGTGGGTGCCGTCGACCGCGCCTTTCTCGAACACGGTCTTCGGCGGCCCGACGTAGCAGCTGGCCGTGAGCTTCTCGCGCAACGCCTTGCCGACATCGGTCATCTTCTCGAAATCGCTTTCGAGACGGTGGTAGATCCACTTCATGACCTGCTCGGCACGGTACGTCTTCTCGCCCAACTGGGCGAAGAAATCGCGCAGTCCCTGGCGGTCGAAGTCGAGCAGGTTGACCTTTTCGGCTGGCGTATTCACGGCATGGCTCAGTGCGAGACGACTTCCGTCGTGCGGAAGAAGTAGGCGATCTCGACAGCGGCGGTTTCAGCGGCGTCGGAGCCGTGAACCGCATTGGCGTCGATCGATTCGGCGAAGTCGGCGCGGATGGTGCCCGGCGCGGCTTCCTTCGGGTTGGTGGCACCCATGAGCTCGCGGTTCTTGAGAATCGCGCCCTCGCCTTCCAGCACCTGGATCATCACCGGGCCGGAGATCATGAACTCGACGAGCGCGTTGAAGAACGGGCGCTCCTTGTGCACGGCGTAGAAACCCTCGGCTTCGGCGCGGCTCAGCTGGGCCATGCGCGCAGCGACGACCTTGAGGCCGGCGCCTTCGAAACGGGCGAGGATTTGACCGATGACGTTCTTCTTGACGGCATCCGGCTTGATGATCGAAAGGGTGCGCTCCAGCGCCATACGAGTGCTCCGGGAAATGAACGAGGAAAGAGGACCCCAGCCAGGCCCTTGGGTGCCCGGTGGTAGTTTGCGGCCAAAGCCGTCCGGAATGACTGACTTAGCACACGAAATCTTGACAGATTCTAGCTCATCCGCAAGCCGTTTGCAGGCATGTGCGGTCGCAGATTGACCCATCCGAGGTGGTGGGCGTAACCTCAAACGATCGTTTGATTCAAACCATCCGCCTGCGGAGTCCGCCGACATGACGAACGCACCCTATGCGTCCCGCGAACGAAGCACCAAAGAGCGGATCCTGGGTGCCGCCGAGGCGTTGTTCGCCACCCATGGCTTTGCTGGGGCCTCGCTCCGTCAAGTGACCGCGGCGGCCCGGGTCAACCTGGCCGCGGTGAACTACCACTTCGGATCCAAGGACAAGCTCATCGAGGAGGTGTTCCGACGCCGCCTGGACGAACTGAACAGCCGTCGCCTGGCAGCCCTGGGCAAGATTGTGGGCCAGCCGGGCACCCGCCTCGAGGACGTCCTGGACGCCTACATCCGCCCTGCCCTCGACCTGTCCCGCACGGACGGCGGCGGCGCGGCGTTTGTCCGGGTGCTGGCCCGGGCCTACGCCGAGCACAACGAGACCCTGCGCCGGTTCCTTTCCGACAATTACGGCCACGTGCTGCGCCAGTTCGCCACCGAATTCGGGCGCCTTCTGCCGGGGCTGGCGAAGGAAGAAATCTACTGGCGCCTGGACATCGTCACCGGCGCCCTTACTTACGCGATGGCCGACTTCGGCATCATCCAGCGCAAAAACGACGTCGCCGAGCGCGACCACCGCGAAGCCGCGGCCGAGCACCTCATCGGCTTTGCCGCCGCCGGCCTGCGCAACCCTTCCGTTTCGAACGCCACGGCCACTCGTTGACCGTGACGATCCTTGAGCCATCGGAGATCACCATGACCGCAACACCGTTACGCATTCGCAAGGCCGCGGTACTCGGCGCCGGTGTCATGGGCGCGCAGATTGCCGCTCACCTGACGAACGCCAACGTGGAAACCGTGCTGTTCGACCTTCCCGCCAAGGAAGGTCCGAAGAGCGGCATCGCCATCAAGGCGATCGCCAACCTCGCCAAGCTCTCGCCGGCACCGCTGGCCGAGAAGAGCCTCGGCGCCGCGATCATCCCGGCCAACTACGAGGAAGACCTTGCTCAGCTCGCCGACGTGGACCTCATCATCGAGGCCATCGCCGAGCGGATGGACTGGAAGCTGGATCTCTATACGAAGATCGCGCCTCACGTGTCGCAGACGGCCGTGCTCGCCAGTAACACCTCCGGCCTGTCGATCAACGGTCTCGCCGAGGCGCTGCCGGAAGAACTCCGCCATCGCTTCACCGGCGTGCATTTCTTCAATCCGCCGCGCTACATGCACCTGGTCGAGCTGATCCCGACCCGCCTCACCGACGCCGCCGTGCTTGAGGGCCTGGAAGCCTTCCTCACCACCACGCTCGGCAAGGGCGTGGTGTACGCCAAGGACACCCCGAACTTCATCGGTAACCGCATCGGCGTGTTCTCGATGCTCTCCACCATGCACCACACCGAAGCGTTCGGCCTCGGCTTCGACACCGTGGACGCGCTCACCGGTCCCGCCATCGGCCGCCCGAAGAGCGCCACCTTCCGCACGGCAGACGTTGTGGGCCTGGACACCCTGGCGCACGTGGTCAAGACCATGAGCGACACCCTGCCCGACGATCCCTGGCATCGCTACTTCCAGCCGCCCGCCTGGCTGAAGGGCCTGATCGACAAGGGCGCGCTTGGCCAGAAGACCGGCGCGGGTGTGTACCGCAAGGCCGGCAAGGACATCGTGGTGCTCGACCTGCAGAAGCAGGACTACCGCCCGTCCGAGCAGAAGGCGTCCGACGAGGTATCGGCCATTCTCGCCATCAAGGATCCGGCTGAGAAGTTCGCAAAGCTGCGCGCATCGGCCGATCCGCAGGCGCAGTTCCTGTGGGCCGTGTTCCGCGACCTGTTCCATTACACCGCTTATCACTTGGCCGACATCGCCGATACGGCGCGTGACGTCGACTTCGCCATTCGCTGGGGTTACGGCTGGAAGCTCGGTCCGTTCGAGATCTGGCAGTCGGCCGGCTGGCAGCAGATCGCCGGCTGGGTCGCCGAGGACATTGCCGCCGGCAAGGCCATGAGCAATGCCCCGCTGCCGGCGTGGGTGACCGACGGTCGCACGGGCGTACACGGTAAGGCCGGTTCGTTCTCGGCCGCCGCGAACGCCGACAAGCCGCGCTCCAGCCATCCGGTCTACCAGCGTCAGGCATTCCCCGATCCGATCCTGGGCGAGCGCTTCGACCAGGGCACCACGGTCTGGGAAAACGAAGGCGTGCGCCTGTGGCATGCCGGCGACGACATCGGCGTGATCTCGTTCAAGACCAAGATGCACACGGTCAACGATCAGGTGCTTGACGGCATCCAGCACGCCATCGGTCTTGCCGAGCAGCAGTTCCGCGGCGTGGTGCTCTGGCAGCCGTCGGAGCCGTTCTCGGCCGGCGCCGACCTCAAGGGTGCGCTGGGTCTTCTGCAGGCCGGCAAGCTTGCCCAGTTCGAAGCGATGGTGGCGAACTTCCAGGCCACCAGCATGCGCATCAAGTACTCACTGGTGCCGGTGGTCGCGGCGGTGCGCGGTCTCGCGCTCGGTGGCGGTTGCGAGTTCCAGATGCACTCCGCCCGCACGGTGGCGGCGCTCGAAAGCTACATCGGCCTCGTGGAAGCGGGCGTCGGTCTGCTTCCCGCAGGCGGCGGCCTGAAGGAGCTGGCCGTACGCGCTGCGCAGGCCAACCCGGAAGACCCGTTCGAATACCTCAAGAAAGTGTTCGAGACGGTGGCGATGGCAAAGGTCTCCGCCAGCGCCCTCGAGGCGAAGTCGCTCGGCCTGCTGCGCAAGGACGACGTGATCGTCTTCAACGGTTACGAGTTGCTGCATGTCGCCAAGTCCCAGGCACGCGCCCTGGCGGAATCGGGCTACCGTCCGCCGCTGCCCGCTCGCGCCATTCCCGTTGGCGGTGACGTCTCCACGGCCACGTTCAAGTCATCGCTCGCCAATCTGGCCGAGGGCTATTTCGCCTCCGCCCATGACATCGACATTGCCGGCCGCATTGCCGACACCCTGTCGGGCGGTCGGATCGAACGGGGTTCGCTGGTGGACGAGAACTGGTTGTTGGCGCTTGAGCGCCGCCACTTCGTGGAACTGGCCCAGACCGAAAAGACCCAGGCGCGTATTGCCCACACGATGACGACGGGGAAGCCGCTGCGTAACTGATGCGCCACGCGCTCTGACGCAACCGACTTTCCCCCTTAAAGGAACCACCCCATGAGCAAGCAAGTGCAAGACGCCTATATCGTCGCCGCCACCCGCACCCCCGTGGGCAAGGCGCCGCGTGGCGTATTCCGCAACACCCGCCCCGACGACATGCTCGCGCACGTCATCCGTGCCGTGCTGGAGCAGGCACCAGGGATCGACCCGGCACTGATCGCCGACGCGATCATCGGCTGTGCGATGCCGGAGGCCGAGCAAGGCATGAACGTGGCGCGCATCGGCGTGCTGCTAGCGGGCCTGCCCGAGCAGGTACCCGGCGTCACCATCAACCGCTTCTGCTCGTCGGGCGTGCAGGCCATCGCGATGGCCGCCGACCGCATCCGCCTGGGCGAGGCCGACCTCATGCTGGCCGGTGGCACCGAGTCGATGAGCATGGTGCCGATGATGGGCCACAAGGTGGCAATGAACCCCGCCATCTTCGAAAACGACGAGAACCGCGCCATTGCCTTCGGCATGGGCATCACCGCCGAGAAGGTCGCCGAGCGCTGGAAGGTCAGCCGCGAGGATCAGGACCGCTTCGCTCTGCAGTCGCATCAGCGCGCCATCGCTGCCATTGCGGCCGGCGAGTTCAAGGACGAGATCACGCCGTTCCAGCTCGACGACCGCTACCCGGATCTGAAGAACCATAGCGTCCGCGAGGATCGCCGGATCATCGATACCGACGAAGGCCCGCGCCAGGACACGTCGCTGGAAGTGCTGGGCAAGCTGCGCCCGGTGTTCCGTAACGGCCAGTTCGGTGGATCGGTCACGGCCGGTAACTCGTCGCAGATGTCCGACGGCGCCGGCGCCCTGCTGATCGCCAGCGAGAAGGCCATCAAGGATTACGGCCTGACGCCGCTGGCTCGCTTCGTGGGCTTCTCGGTGGCCGGCGTCGCGCCGGACATCATGGGCATCGGTCCCAAGGAAGCCATTCCGAAGGCGCTCAAGCAGACCGGCATCAGCCAGGATCAACTGGACTGGATCGAGCTCAACGAGGCGTTCGCCGCGCAGGCGTTGGCAGTGATCCGCGACCTCGGTCTCGACCCGGCCAAGGTGAACCCGCTCGGCGGCGCCATTGCCCTAGGCCACCCGCTGGGTGCTACCGGCGCGGTCCGCGCGGCTACGCTGATCCACGGCCTGCGTCGCCGCAAGCAGAAGTACGGCATGGTCACCATGTGCATCGGCACCGGCATGGGCGCCGCGGGCGTGTTCGAAGCCCTGTAATACCCCGGTACATGCTGGCTCTCCCGGTATTGGCCGTGGGAGTCAGCCAGCACCCCATCGCCAGCAGGCTGGCTCCCACCGCAAAACCTCACCGGCTTGGTGGGAGCCGATCTTCCGGCGAGGTGTGGTGGGAGCCAGCCTGCTGGCGATGGGGGTATCGGCAACGCAACAACCGGCTGGAGCCGCCTCGGCGGAGGAAGCCAACAAAGAGGTGTAGCGGCTTCACGGCCCCCTCGCCGCCAAGCCTGGCTACCACCGGCTCCTACGGCCGCTGGTGTTTGGGGTAACCTCGGCCGATGCACGGCATTCACTTGATCGATACCGGCTTCGGCCGCCCTTCTTTCGACGCCGCCTACCTCGTGGTGGAGCGCGGCCGCGGTGCCTTCATCGACAGCGGCACGACGCACTCGCTACCCCGCTTTCTCGACGCACTCGACACCGCGGGCATCGAACCGACCGACGTCGATTGGCTGATCCTCACCCACGTGCACCTGGATCACGCCGGTGGCGCCGGTAGCCTGATGCAACACCTTCCGAACGCGAAGCTGGCCGTGCATCCTCGCGGTGCGCGGCACATGATCGACCCGTCCGCGCTCATCGCCGGTGCGGCAGGCGTCTACGGTGAGGACATCGTTCGCCGCGATTACGGCGACATCGTTCCCGTGCCCACGGATCGTGTCGTGGAAGCCCACGATGGCTTCGCCATCGACCTCGCAGGACGCGCCCTGCTCTGCCTCGACACGCCCGGCCACGCCCGCCACCACATCGCCATCCACGACGAACGCGCCAATGCGTTCTTCACCGGCGACATCTTCGGCCTGTCCTATCGGGAGCTGGATTCACCCGGCGGCGCCTTCATCATTCCGACGACGTCGCCGGTGCAGTTCGAGCCCGAGGCGGCGCATGCATCCATTGAGCGCATGCTGGGTTACGAGCCGGAGGCGATGTACCTCACCCACTACGGAAGAGTGACCGAGGTGGCGCGGCTTGCCGCCGACCTGCACGAGCAGATCGACGCCATGGTGGCCATCGCCCAACGTCACGCCGCCGCTCCGGATCGCGAAGAGCGCATCGTGCAGGAATTCACGGACCTCTACGTTTCGCGCGCACAGAACCAAGGCGTGACGCTGCCAGCCGCCGACATTGCGAAGCTCCTCGCCATCGACATCCGCCTGAACGCGCAAGGCGTTGTCGTGTGGCTGGACCGCGGTACGCGCTGACCAGCCCAGCGTCAGGCCAGTCGCGTGCCGTTCGGTACCGGTCGCTCGGTCGTCGTGATGACCACGCCGTCGTCGGTATGAAAGCCGGTCAAGAGGAACTGCGATCGGAAGGGACCGATCTGCTTCTCGGGAAAATTGATCACGCCGACGATCTGCTTGCCGACCAACTCGTCCGCCTGATAGATCGCGGCGACCTGCGCACTCGTCTTCTTTTCACCGTGCGGACCGAAGTCGACCCAGATCTTGTAAGCCGGCCGACGCGCTTCCGGAAACGCCTCGGCGCGCACGATCGTCCCGGCGACCAGCATCACCTTCTCGAAATCGGCCCACGTAATCTCTTCGCTCATCTCATCCTTCCAGTCGCGACTTCATCCAGTCGCGCCATTCGTTGTGCCAGTAGGTGCCCTGCGCCGCCAGATAGCCGAACGGGCGGTGCACCGGTTCCAGACCGAAGCCCGAGTAATCCGCCAACGCAGGCTCATTCGAGGCGATGGCATCCGCCAGCACTTCACCGGCCGCACAGGTGGGCGCAAGGCCGTGACCGCCAAACGCCTGGGCATACCAGAGCCCGTTGCCATGGGTGCCGACCTGGGGCATCTCATGCCGAGCGTAGCTCATGAGCCCCGACCACGCCTGCTCGATCCGCACGTCCTTTAGCGACGGAAACACCGTCGCGAGGTCGCGCTTCAACAACCGCTGCACCGCACGCGGCGAACGATCGCGCACCGAGATCCGCCCACCCCACAGCAAGCGCGTATCGGACAACGGTCGATAGTAGTCGAAGGCGAAGCGGGTGTCGTAGATGGCGGCACGTGTGCGTACGCACTCACGTAGACGCTCGCCAAGCGGCTCGGTCACCATCACGTACGTAGCGATGGGCAGCACCGCATGGTCGATGCGCCTGTCCAATCCGGCAAGATAGCCACCGCAGGCCAGCACCACGTTCGGGGTCTCCACGACCGCGCCACCGACGTGCACGGCCCACCCCGCGCCACGGCGTTCCAGCCGCCGCACCCGCGATCCTTCGTGGATGGCAATTCCCACGCGTTCGGCAGCGGACGCCAGGCCGCGTGCATACGCCAGCGGGTCGATTTGCAATGCATTCCGCTCGTAGAGTCCGTCGTGATAGCGCGCACTGCGGACGAACTCGTGCATCGCATCCTCGGGAAGCCACTGCCAGTCGGCGTCGTAGTGTTCCGCCAGGAGGCGTTGCCGCTCACGCAATACGCCAGCGTCGCGGAACCAGTTCGCCCATACGACGCCCGCGTCCACCGCGTCGCAATCGATCGATAAGGCCTGAATGCGATCGCGGATGAGGTTCACCGCATCCACCGTGCGCGTATACAGACGCTTGGCGCGCTCGGCGCCCGCCTTTTCGAGCAATGCCTTCTCGCCGAGCGAATACCCCGCGAAGACGAAGCCGCCGTTACGCCCCGATGCACCAAAGCCGATCGATTTCGACTCCAGCAGCACGACATCGCGCACGCCGCGCGCTGCCAATCCCAGCACCGTATTGAGGCCAGCGAAGCCACCGCCGACCACCACTACCGCCGCCTCGCGTCGCCCTTGCAAGGGCGGCCGCGGCGCGGGCGCGGGCACTCGGTCGTGGTACCAGGACGGCATGGGCGGCGGTTCCTCGGGGAGACGTGCGTTGTACGCCAGAGCGACGCACGGCGAAAGTGGCACGAGGACGCGGATCGCTCGGGGCTGCTGGCGAGTATCATCGCGCCATGTCCGTTACGTAGGCCTTCCGATGAGTCTGCTGCCTCCCATCGACCTCAAGCGCTGGATCGACGATCACCGCGCCCTGCTCAAGCCGCCAGTCGGCAACAAATGCATCGTGGATGGCGATTTCATCATCATGATCGTCGGGGGCCCGAACGCGCGCACGGATTACCACTACGACGAAGGCCCCGAGTTCTTCTACCAGCTCGAAGGCGAGATGGTCCTCAAGGTCCAGGATGACGGACAGGCCCGCGATATTCCCATTCGCGCGGGCGAGGTGTTCTATTTGCCCCCGGGCGTGCCGCATTCACCGCAGCGGATGCCGGATTCGATCGGTCTCGTGGTCGAGCGGCGCCGCCTTGCGGGCGAGAAAGACGGACTGATGTGGTTCTGTCAGGCGTGCAATCACAAGTTGTACGAGACCTATTTTCCGCTCGGTAGCATCGAAAGCGATTTCCCGCCGGTCTTCGAGCGGTTTTACCGATCGCGCGAGGCGCGGACGTGTACGGTCTGTGGCACCGTGCATCCGGCACCTGCGGCTTACGCCGACTGATCGCGCCGCGCGAGCCGCCCCATAGCGGCCCACGTGGGTAACGACAACTAACGGGTGCTCGCCAGCCACTTCGTCGCCATGCGGCGCAGCGACTCGTCGGCTTCGCGGTCCGCGGCAATGTCCGCGATCGAGCGCCACGCCAGTTCCAGCGACTCCTCGTTGGCGACAACATCCTCGCTGCCACGTGCGACGACGACATAGCGGACGTCGTAGTGCCAATGCTCCGGCTCGTCACGGCGCGCCGGTATGCGATGGCGATCGAGATCGAAGATCTCCGGCAGCACGGCGAGATCGCGCAACCCCGTCTCCTCTTCCGCCTCGCGCAAGGCGACGGCGGCGAGATCGGGGTCGCCGTCGGCATGCCCGCCCGGTTGCAGCCAGCGCTCGAGTTTCCGATGCAGCATGAGCAAGGTGCGCTGCCCGTCCGCACTTACCAGCCAGGCCGATCCGGTGACATGCCCCGCCACGGTCTCGCGATGGAAGGGCCGCGGCTCATCGCGCAGGAGGCGCACGAACTCGCGGGTGGTGAGGTCTTCCGGCCAACGCGCCGCATAGCGGTCGAGCGCATCCAGCAAACGATCAGGTTTGTCCATCAGGGAATGCCTGCACATAAATCGCCAATTCTCGCATGGCATTTTCGGACTAGTCCGATGTCGGGCACGGGCACGGCTTGCCTAGGATGGTTGCCGGAGCACACGACGCGCTCCGTTCGCCGCCCTCCCGCCGTCACGCAAGGAATTGCGCATGCCGAAGACGCTTCCATCGGTCGCCCTCGCCCTCGCCAGCCTCGCCCCGCTTGCCGCCTCTGCGGCGCCGCGGGAAGCCAACTTCACCGGCCCGCTGGTCACGCCAGCGGTCAACAGCATGCCCGAGGGCATGGTCAACATCGAGCCGTATCTCATCCACACCAACACCCGCGGCCGTTACGACAACGTGGGCCACCGCCGGGAAGAGCATTCGATGGTGCGGCAGTGGCAACTGGCCGTACCGATGAGTTACGCACTGAGCGACACCCATGTCGTGCAGCTCACCCTCACGTCGTCGCGCACGTCCGGCGGCGGACTGCACAGCGACGGCATGCGAACCGGCGACACGACCGTACGGCTGCAGCAGCGACTGCGTGGGCCAGACGCCGACGGCGGCGGCTTGATCCTCGCCGTGGCAGCAGCCCAGCGTCTGCCGACCGGCCGCTACCACCAGTTGGATCGCAACCCGCTCAACGGCACGGGAAGCGGCGCCATGCGAACGACCTTCTCCTTTGGCGCCCAGCAGTTGCACTGGCTTGACGACGCACACGCCCTCCGTTGGCGGGCGCAGCTCGCATGGAGCCCGACGCCCGGACATATCCGGCTGCGCGACAGCAGCGTGTACGGCACGGATGCCGGGTTCCGCGGCCGCGCACGACTCGATCAGGCATGGAATGCCTCGGTGGCGGCCGAATACACGCTCAACCCGCGCTGGGTGCTGGTAGGCGAAGCGATCTGGAACCGTGCTGGCGCGGTCGACCTCGTCGGCACGTCCGCCGACGGCTCGCACATGGCACGTCGTCTCAAGCCCAACCAGGATTTCAGCCTTGCACCGGCTGTGGAATACCACTTCACGCCGAACACCGGCCTCATCGCAGGCGTGCAGTTCACCGTGGCTGGCCGCAACACCTCCGACTACGTGGCGCCCCAGGTGGCGCTCAACATGGTCTTCTGAAGCATCGCGTCGCCATATGCACAACCGCCGCAAGTCATGCTCGACACGTTTACCGGATGCTCGCAATGCCTTGGCAGGCCTCGCATTGCAGCTTGTACGGCCGAGGCCCGCTGGGCTATGGTGCCGTGCCAGCGCTTCCGGGCAGCGGCGTGTCCACCGTGGCTCACGCGGCGGTCCCAATAATAAAAGGCAACATTCCGGCAGTAGGGGAGACACATGTTGAAACACTTGTTCGCGACGCATCCCATCGAGGCCGCGCCGCACGTCGACGCTGGCGAACACATCAATACCGGCGCGCACGGAAACGAGCTGAAGCGGGTTCTCACCGCAAAGCACCTCATCCTTCTCGGTGTCGGCGCGGTCATCGGCGCGGGCATCTTCGTCATCACCGGCCAGGCTGCCGCGCTACACGCCGGCCCCGCGCTGGTCATCAGCTTCCTCATCGCCGGTTTCGCCTGCGCCCTCGCCGGCCTGTGCTACGCCGAGTTCGCAGCGATGCTGCCGGTCTCGGGCAGCGCCTACTCCTATTCCTATGCGACGCTCGGCGAATACGTCGCCTGGTTCGTCGGCTGGAACCTGGTGCTCGAGTACCTCTTCGCCGCCGCCACGGTGGCCGCGGGTTGGTCGGGGTACTTCAACGAATTGCTCGGCCTGATCGGCCAGATGATCGGCAGCAACATCGCCCTGCCCGCCTCGCTCGCCTCGGCACCCTTCCAGTTCGTCGAGGGGCACATCCAGGCAACCGGCACGATCATCAACCTGCCCGCGGTCGTCATCATCGCCGCGCTGTCCGGCCTCTGCTACGTGGGCATCACGCAGTCGGCCTTCGTCAACTCGATCATCGTGGCGATCAAGGTCACCGTGATCCTGCTATTCCTCGCCTTCGCAATCCAGGTGATCAACCCGTCCAACTGGCACCCGTTCATTCCCGAGTCCGAGGGTGAGGGCATGTTCGGCTGGAGCGGCATCTTCCGCGCAGCGACCATCGTGTTCTTCTCCTACGTGGGCTTCGACGCGGTGTCCACCGCGGCTGGCGAGGCCAAGAATCCGCAGCGCGACATGCCGATCGGCATCCTCGGCTCGCTGGCCATCTGCACGGTGCTCTACATTGCCGTGGCGCTCGTGCTCACCGGCATCGCTCCGTTCCGCATGCTCAACACGCCGGAACCGGTGGCAACCGCCCTCGGCCTGTATCCGCATCTGTCCTGGCTGAAGGCGATCGTCGTGCTCGGTGCCATCACCGGTCTGTCGTCGGTCATCCTCGTGATGCTCATGGGCCTGCCGCGCATCTTCTTCTCGATGGCGAAGGACGGCCTGCTGCCGCAGACCATGGCGAAGGTGCATCCGAACTTCCGCACGCCTTACGTCGGTACCGTCATCGTGGGTGTGGCCGCTGCCGCCATGGCCGGCCTGTTCCCGGTCAGCGTGCTCGGCGAATTGGTCTCGATGGGCACTCTGCTCGCCTTCGCCACCGTGTGCATCGGCGTGCTGATCCTGCGCTACACCCGTCCGGACCTGAAGCGCAGCTTCCGCGTGCCGTTCGTGTGGCCGATCTGCGTCACCGGCGCACTGGCCTGCGTTTACCTCTTCTGGCAGGCATTCGAGGAGCATTGGCGCCTGATGATCGGCTGGATCATCATCGGCCAGTTGATCTACTTCGGCTACGGCTACGCGCACAGCAAGCTGCGCAAGTCGCTCGGCTGATCTAACCTGCGGAAACGAGGGCCGGCGGTCGTCCGCCGGCCCTTGCGTTTGCAGCCCTTCCTTTTCGTACACGACTTCCAGGCTGTCCATGCTCCAGCAGTTACTCGCGAAGAAAGCGCCCCAAGCCGAGCCGGATGACGCGCACGGCCCCGCCCTGCGCCGCACGCTCGGTCCCTGGGGTCTCACCGCGCTGGGCATCGGCGCTGTCATCGGTGGCGGCATCTTCGTCATTACCGGCGTCGCCGCAGCAGAACACGCGGGGCCGGCGATCATCGTATCGTTCATCCTCGCGGCGATCTGCAGCACCTTCACAGCGCTGTGCTATGCCGAATTCGCTTCGATGATTCCCGTATCGGGCAGCGCCTATTCCTATGCCTATGCCACGCTCGGCGAAGGCGCCGCATGGTTCATCGGCTGGAATCTCATTCTCGAATACGGCGTCTCGGCCTCCGCGGTGGCGGTGAGTTGGACCGGCTACTTCGTCAGCCTGCTCGATCACATCGGCATCCACATCCCGCCAGCGCTGACCAATGCGCCCGTGGATTGGGTGGACGGGCATCTGGTGTTCACCGGCGCGCTGTTCAACCTGCCGGCCGTCGGCATCACCCTGGCGCTGACCTGGCTTTGCTACGTGGGCATCAAGGAATCCGCCGGCATCAACATGGCGATGGTGCTGCTCAAGACCGCACTGATCATCGTGGTGATCGTGGTGGGTGCGAGCCACATCGACACGGCGAACTGGCATCCCTTCATCCCCGAGAATCAGGGCGGCGACAAGTACGGCTGGTCGGGCATCCTACGTGGCGCGTCGATGGTCTTCTTCGCCTACATCGGCTTCGAGGCGACCTCCACGGCGGCACAGGAGTCGAAGAACCCGCAGCGCGACATGCCGATCGGCACGTTGGCCTCGCTCGCCATCTGCACGGTGCTGTACATCGCGATGGCCGCCGTGCTGACCGGTCTCGTTCCCTTCGCCGAACTCGGCACCTCGGAGCCGGTGGTCACAGCGATTCGTCAGCATCCGGAACTGGGCTGGCTGCGCGGCATCGTCGAAGTCGGCGCGCTTATCGGCCTCTCGTCCGTCGTGCTGGTGATGATCATCGCTCAGCCGCGCATCTTCATGATCATGGGCCGCGACGGCCTCATGCCGAAGGTGTTCACCACCATTCACCCGAAATACCGCACGCCGCACATCAACACGGTCATCACCGGCATCGGCATCGCCTTGCTCGCTGCGGTGTTCCCGCTCAACGTGCTGGGTGACCTCACCTCGATGGGCACGCTGGTCGCTTTCTGCGCCGTCTGCGGTGGCGTGATGATCCTGCGCAAGACCGCGCCGGATCTCCCGCGCACGTTCCGCGTGCCCTGGGCGCCGGTCACCTGCGTGCTCGGCATTCTGAGCTGCATCGGCCTGCTCTGGTCGATGGGCGTGCGCAACTGGGTGCTGATGGGCGTGTGGACCCTGCTCGGACTCGTGATGTACATGGTCTACGGCTACCGTCACAGCCGACTCAAGCGGAGCAGCGGCGCCTGACGGGCGCCCGGTTTACAAAATTCGAACAAATCTCCGATTTAAGCCGTAATATCTTGTTTTAAAAGGAAAATCGAAGAAAGTTTCGCTGTCATTTAGCTGCCATTGGCCGGTCGCCATCGGAGGGGAGTATGATCCCGAGTCCGAGGGTAAATCACTTGGCAGTGGGCCCCGGATTGCCGCCCGGCGCGTCAGGCGGGTCAGCTCCTCGGCCTGGCGCGCTTGGGCTGCATTTTCTTAAGTGACAAACGAAGGCCAGCCTTGCGGCTGGCCTTTTCGTGTCGATTCTGTACGCCCAGGCAGCGTTTAGATCATGACCGCGTGCGACACGCACCAGCCCTTGGCAGCCACCGAATGCCCTGGGAACAACTGGCACGGGCCACGGGCGGCACCCGCCTTGCCCTGGTAGAAATTGCAGTTGAAACAAGCGTCCTTGGGATCTTTCTTCCCGGCCGCCTTGCTGGCGTCCTCGGTGTACTTCAGCGCGCTGGCCGTCGGGTCGGTCGGGGACAACGGCGGCAAATCCTGAGCCCGAGCGTTCCGTGGGAGGGTGCCGAGGAGCGTGGCGGCGGCCACCCCGCCAGCCGCGACCTTGAGGAAACGGCGACGTCCTTCATTATTCTTATCGTGTTGCGACATGGGATAGACCTCCGTCGATGGTAAGCCGGGCCAGCGCCCGGTGCTGAGGGAATCGTACCGTCTCAGGGGCAGAGGAAGCGTCCGTCGCACCGATTCATCCATGGCAATCCCCATCCGTCCTGTCGTCGCCACTCCCTCCCCGCAGGGCCAAAGACCCCACGTGCTATAGTTGCAGCCTGTTTGGACGTCCAAATCCTCATGTCGAAGCCTCTCCCCACCGCCGTCTCCGCCCTCCTCGCGGATCGAGCGGACGCCATTGCCGAAGCTGCCCGCGAGCTGGCCGCCTTCGGCTGGACGCCCGCCACGAGCAGTAACTTTTCGATGCGTATCGACGATCAGCTCGCCGCCATCACCATTTCCGGACGCGACAAGGGGCGTTTGGGTCGCGACGACATCATGGTGATCGACATGAACGGCAAGGCGGTGGGATCGGAATACCGCCCATCGGCGGAAACCGGGCTGCATACGCAGGTCTATCGACGCTTTCCGGATGCCAACGTCGTGTTGCACACCCACTCGCGCACGCAGAGCGTAGCGTCTCGGCTGTTCGCGGCGGAAGGTCGCGTGCGCCTCGAAGGCTGGGAATTGCAAAAGGCCATCGCTGGCCACACAACCCATGACAGCACGCTGGATATCCCTGTCTTCCCCAACACCCAGCACATGCCCGAGCTTGAGGCTCGTGTGGATGCCTGGATCGACGCCGGCAAGCCGTTGTACGCCTATCTCATCAACGGCCACGGCATCTACACCTGGGGCCATGACATGGCCGAAGCGCGCCGCCACCTCGAAGCCCTGGAATTCCTCCTCGGCTGCGAACTCGACCTACGGAGGCTTTCCCCATGAGTCGCCTGCGCATCTACGAAGACACCCGTCACGACACGCCCCTGGCCGTGTATGAAGACCACGCTGCTATCGCCGCGGCGTTGAACGCGGTTGGCGTGCGTTTCGAGCAATGGGAGGCCAACCAGCCGATCGCGCCCGGAGCAAGCCAGGACGAGGTCATTGCCGCGTACCGCCAGGACATCGACCGCCTTATGCGCGAGAACGGCTATCAAGCCGTTGACGTCATCAGCCTCAAGCCGGATCACCCGGACCGCGCCGCATTCCGCCAGAAGTTCCTGAACGAGCATACGCACAGCGAGGACGAAGTCCGTTTCTTCGTGGCTGGCGCTGGCCAGTTCACCTTGCATCTCGATGGCAAGGTCTACGAGGTGCTGTGCGAAAAAGGCGACCTGATCGGCGTGCCGGACGGCACGCCGCATTGGTTCGATATGAGCGAATCGCCCTACTTCGTGGCGATTCGCCTGTTTACCAACGTGGAAGGCTGGGTGGCGAAGTTTACCGGCGAGGATATTGCTGAGCGCTTCCCGCGCATGACCCCGCACACGTCGGCTTCGACTGATTTATAGACTTACGTCGGTGTTCGGCATGGAGAACGTGCCGTCTACTTCGATGCGCTTCGCGCCATCGGATCGAAATGCCGTGAAAGCGAATTTGCCCTCGACCCAAGTGCGGTCAGGGCTGAACCTGAGCTCTACGTAACCGCCGTTTGGAAAATATGGGTAGACCGCATGACCATCGAATTCGCCGTAAAACAGCATCAGGTCCGTTTTGTATAAGTCGAAATAATAAGCACCATCAACGGCCTGCTCCTCCGTATCCTTGAAACGCAGTTCGAAACCCATGGTGTCCACGACGGCACCACTGATCAACGATCCGGCGTCGAAGTAGTGAGTTTTTGGAGCCCAGCCGCCAGTGATCAGCTGCTCCCTGGCGTGTGCCGTGTCGGACACGTATTGCACCCCATTGATAGTCGCCTCGAAGGTTCCGTTCGTATCGGCGCGTGCATTCCTAGACAGCACGGTCGACGGGTCCGACAACATGTCACTTGGCTCGGAATGAACCGGACTGGCCGCAAGACCGAGCGCCAACATCGGGGTAAGTAGTGCGGATCGCCGCAGCATGCGGTGAGAAAAGAACATCGTCGTCTCCTGTTGCGTGGGGGGGGAGACTCATTCTGTTTTTCCCCGTGGGTTTAACCCATACGACGATTCTGAAAAATCGGCGTGCTTTCGGAGGAGCGCCGCAGCGACGGGAAGAGATCCGACGTTGTCGAAAATTATCTGCCTGCTGCACCCTTCTCGTGTATTGGATCGAACGGGACAGCAATGCCTGCACCAACGGCAGCCACATCGACACAACGCCCGGTTCGATATGAGCTAGTCGCCACATTGCATGGCGACTAGCTTGTTGATTAAAGGGGAAGCCGCGATGCAAAGTTCACCGGCGAGGATATCGCTGAGCGCTTCCCGCGCATGCCCCCGCACACCTCGGCTTCGACTGATTTATAGACTTACGTCGGTGTTCGGCATGGAGAACGTGCCGTCTACTTCCATGCGCTTCGCGCCATCGGATCGATATGCCGTGAAAGCGAATTTGCCCTCGACCCAAGTGCGGTCAGGGCTGAACCTGAGCTCTACATAACCGCCGGTTGTAATATATGGGTAGACCGCATGACCATCGAATTCGCCGTAATACAGCATCAGGTCCGTTTTGTATAAGTCGAAATAATAAGCACCATCAACGGCCTGCTCCTCCGTATCATTGAAACGCAGTTCGAAACCCATGGTGTCCACGACGGCACCACTGATCAACGATCCGGCGTCGAAGTAGTGACTTTTTGGGTACGGTGCGCCGACGAGCAGTGTCTCCTTGGCGTGTGCCGTGTGTGACACGTATTGCACCCCATTGATAGTCGCCTCGAAGGTTCCGTTCGTATCGGCGCGTGCATTCCTAGACAGCACGGTCGACGGGTCCGACAACATGTCACTTGGCTCGGAATGAACCGGACTGGCCGCAAGACCGAGCGCCAACATCGGGGTAAGTAGTGCGGATCGCCGCAGCATGCCGTGAGAAAAGAACATCGTCGTCTCCTGTTGCGTGGGGGGAGACTCATTCTGTTTTTACCCGTGGGTTTAACCCATACGACGATTCTGAAAAATCGGCGTGTTTTTTTGGATGAGCGTCGTAACGACGGGAGGAGAGCCGACGTTGCCGAAAATTAGCCGCCTGCGGTCGGCGCCCTTCTCGTGTATTGGATCGACGAGACAGCAATGCCCGCACCAACGGCAGCCACATCGACACAACGCCCGGTTCGACATGAGCTAGTCACCACATTGCGTGGCGACTAGCTTGTTTATTAAAGGGAAGCCGCGATGCAAAGTTCACCGGCGAGGATATTGCTGAGTGCTTTCCGCGCATGACACCTCACACCTCAGCTTCGGCTGATTTATAGACTCATTCTCCGTTTCGCATGGAGAATGTGCCTTCGACGGCGATGTCATTGGCACCGTCGTTTCGAGTAGCATTGAAAGCGAATTTACCCTCGACCCAAGTGCGGTCAGGACTGAACTTGAGCTCTAAATACCCCCCGGTCGGGGAATACATTGCCACTTCACGCTTTCCATAGTGCACCAAGAGGTCTGTTTTGTTATTTTTGTGATTGTCGAAAAAGTAAATGCGATCGACAGCGTGCTCTGAATTATCCGTGAAACGCAGCTCGAAGCTCATGGGGGTCATGTCGGAGCCACCGACGTTGTACCCAACGAAGTAGTGATGATTCGGCTCACCGGGCCAACCCGGCACCGCCCCAGCGCCTGCCTGATCGGACACGTATTGCACTCCGTTGATCGTCACATTGAAGGTTGTGTTCATTGCCGTCTCCTCGTCCGTGTGGGGAGACTCAGTTTGTTCCTGCGCAAGGGCCTAATCCATACGACTTTCAATAAAACATAGACGCATTTTCGGATGACCACTAGTCGCCACATTGCGTGGCGACTAGTTTGTTTATCGAAGGGGAAGCCGCGATGCGAAGTTCAGCGGCGAGGATATCGCCGAGCGCTTTCCGTGCATCACCCCGCACACGTCGGCTTCGACTGATTTATAGACCTAAGTCTCTGTTTGACATGGAGAACGTGCCCTCGACAGCGATGTCCTTGGCGCCGTCGCTTCGAGAAGCGTTGAAAGCGAACTTTCCTTCGACCCAAGTGCGGTCAGCACTGAACTTGAGGTCTAGGTAACCCCCGGTTGGGGAATACATTACCCAGCCGCCAAAACCGTCACGTTCTCCGTAGTCCAGCACCATGTCTTTTTTGTGCATGTCGAAAAAGTAAATGCCATCGACAATCGGCTTTGACGTATCCATGAAACTCAGTTCGAAGCTCATGGAGGTCGTGTCGGGGCCACCTGCGTTCGTTCCAACGAAATAGTGAACATTCGGCTCACCGGGCTGCCAACCGAGCAGCGCCACAGCGCCTGCTACGTCGGTCACGTGTCGCACTCCATTGATAGTCACATCGAAGGTTGCGTTCGTATCGGCGCGCGCAGTCCGAGACGGCACGGTCGACGGGTCCGATAATATGTCACTTGGCGCGGAATGAACCGGGCTGGCCGCAAGACCGAGCGCCAACATCGGGGTAAGCAGTGCGCATTGCCGCAGCATGCGGTGAGAAAAAAACAACGTCGTCTCCTGTTGCATGGGGGAGACTTATTCTGTTTTTCGGCTAGGGCTTAACCTATACGACGATTCTGAAAAATCGGCGTGTTTTCGGACGAGCGCCGTAGAGACGGGAAGAGAGCCGACGTTGTCGAAAATTATCTGCCTGCTGCACCCTTCTCGTGTATTGAATCGAGCGAGACAGCAATGCCCGCGCCAACGGCAGCACATCGACACAACGCCTCGACATGAGCTAGTCGCCACATTGCGTGGCGACTAGCTTATTTATTCAAGGGGAAGCCGCGATGCAAAGTTCACCGGCGAGAATATTGCTGAATGCTTTCCGCGCATGACACCTCACACCTCAGCTTCGGCTGATTTATAGACTCATTCTCCGTTTCGCATGGAGAATGTGCCCTCGACGGCGATGTCATTGGCACCGTCATTTCGAGTAGCATTGAAAGCGAATTTACCCTCGACCCAAGTGCGGTCAGGACTGAACTTGAGCTCTAAATACCCCCCGGTCGGGGAATACATTGCCACTTCACGCTTTCCATAGTGCACCAAGAGGTCTGTTTTGTTATTTTTGTGATTGTCGAAAAAGTAAATGCGATCGACAGCGTGCTCTGAATTATCCGTGAAACGCAGCTCGAAGCTCATGGGGGTCATGTCGGGGCCACCGACGTTATGCCCAACGAAGTAGTGATGATTCGGCTCACCGGGCCAACCCGGCACCGCCCCAGCGCCTGCCTGATCGGACACGTATTGCACTCCGTTGATCGTCACATTGAAGGTTGTGTTCGTATCGGTGCGCGCATCCCAAGACAAAACGGTCAACGGGTCCAGTGACGTCTCACTTGGCGTGGAATGAACCGGGCTGGCCGCAAGACCGAGCGCCAACATCGGGGTAAGTAGTGCGGATCGCCGCAGCATGGGTTGAAAAAAGAACATTATGTCTCCTGTTGCGTTGGGGGAGGCTCATTCTGTTTTTCCGCATGGGTTTAACCCATACGACTATTCTGAAAAATCGGCGCGTTTGGATGGGAAGGGAGCCGACGTTGTCGAAAATTAGCCGCCCGCAGTCGGCGCCATTCTCATGTATTCGATCAACGAGACAGTAAGGTCTGCACAAGCGGCAGCCGCATAGACATAACGCATGGTTCGATACGAGCTAGTCGCCACATCGCGGCGTATACCCAGTCGGACACGTAGCGCACTCCGTGATCGTCTCCTCGAAGGTTCCGTTCGTATCGGCGCGCGTATCCCGAGACACTACGAACGACGGATCCCACGACATTTCGCTTGGCGCGGAATGAACCGGGCTGGCCGCAAGACCGAGCGCCAACATCGGGGTAAGTAGTGCGGATCGCCCCAGCATGCGTTGAGAAAAGAACATCGTCGTCTCCTGTTGCGCAGTGGAGACGCATTCTGTTTTCTTCGTAGGGCTTGCCCTATAGAATTATTCTGAAAAATCGGAATATTTTCAGGCGACCGCCGTGGCGATGCGAAGGAAGCGGCGAGGATATTGCGACCGCTTCCTTTCCATGCTGCGCACACATCGGCTTTCGACTGCTCTATAGACCTAGATCGGTATTTGGCATAGCGAACGTGCCGTCAACATCGATGAGCTTGCCGCCGTCGATTCGAACTGCTGTGAAGGTGAATTTGCCCTCGACCCAAGTGCGGTCGGGGCTGAACGTCAGATCCAGGTAACCTGAAGTCGGGTGGTACGACCAGATGCGTCCACTCTCAATGTCGAATTCCCCGTAGTTCAACATCAGAGGTAGGTTGAGGGCGCCGAAATAATATCGACCGTCAACGACCTGCTCTGCCGGATCCATGAAACGCCGGACGAAGCGCATGGGGCTCGTGTGAGGACCGCCTATCGGCTCTCCGGCGTTGAAGTAGTGGTATTTCGGAACCGCGCCGTCACCGAAGTGTTCCGTGGCGGATGCCCTTTCAGACACGTAAGTCACACCATTGATCGTGGCCGTAAACGTAGCGTCCGCTTGAGTGCGTCCCATCCCGGATTGCACGGTGGGGTGGCCCAATGACACCTCGCCTGGAATCGCAAGAACCGGGCTGGCCGCAAGACCGAGTGCGACCATCGGGGTAAGCAGTGCGGATCGCCGCAGCATGCGTTGAGAAAAGAACATCGTCGTCTCCTCTTGCGTGGGGGGAGACTCATTCTGTTTTTCGGCTAGGGCTTGACCTATACGACGATTCTGAAAAATCGGAGCGTTTTCGGACGGCCGCCGTAGCGATGGGCTATTCGGTCGTTTATTCTGCCAACCTCCTGATCGAGGCTTCCCCATGTCTGACATCCGCGCCATCCTCACTGACATCGAGGGCACTACCAGCTCCATCGATTTCGTCAAGGACGTGCTGTTTCCGTATGCCCGGACGCACCTTCCGGCCTACGTCGAGACCCACGCCGACACGCCCGAGGTCCAGCACTGGCTGCACGAAGCGGCAAAGGAAGCCGGCTTCGTCGAGGCCAGCCGCACGGAAATCATCGACCTGCTCGTGCGCTGGATCGACGAGGATCGCAAGTCCACGGCGCTCAAGGCCCTGCAGGGCATGATCTGGCGCGAAGGCTACGAGTCCGGCGCCTACGTGTCGCACATGTACCCTGAGGTCGCAGCGCGGCTCCGTGCATGGCACGAACAGGGGCTTGCGTTGTACGTGTATTCGTCCGGCTCGGTACCGGCGCAGAAGCTACTGTTCGGCTACAGCGAGAACGGCGACCTCACGCCGTTGTTCTCGGGATATTTCGACACGCAGACGGGCCACAAGCGCGAGGTCGATTCCTACCGCCGCATCGCCGAAGCGATTGGCCTCCCGCCCGCGCAGGTGCTGTTCCTTTCGGACATCCGCGAAGAGCTCGACGCCGCTCGCACGGCGGGCATGCGCACCACGCAGCTCGTCCGTCCGCCGCAACCGCTGAGCGAGAACGGCCATCCTGCCGTCGCCGATTTCGATGCCATCGCACCTTGATTCCCGCCGCAAGACGGCGATCTACGTCCTGGCGTCGTTTTCCCTGGGCGCCCTGCTGACCGCAAGTCTGTTGTGGCACGGGCCGCGCCCCGCGCCGAGCCAGGCGGTCGCCCTCGAGCCTGCTGCTGCACGATCGGCGCCGGCCCAGGGGGAGCCCGCCAAGCGACCCGTGCCCCTGTCGCTATGGGGCGATATGCCCGATGGCGATACGGAAGGCGATACCGATGCGGCGGCGGCCTGGCCGGACGATGCGCCCACGCCGGAGCAGGTGTTTACCGATCAGCCCGAGGCCATGCGCAAGGCTTTGTCGCGGCTGGCTCCGCGCACGCCGGGCAAACCGAATCTCTACGCCATCGCCGTGGGCGCCGATGGGAGCGAAGACGTTTTCCGCAACGAGGCGGAATACGTCGATGCCGTGGTAGGAAAACGCTTTGGCAGCCCGGGTCATACGGTGATCCTGGAGAACAACCCGACCACACTCACCACCCGCCCGCTGGCTAGCTGGACGAATCTCGAAGCGGCACTCGGCGGTCTCGCCAAGGTGATGGACCCACGCGAAGACGTGCTCCTGCTGTACATCGCCACCCATGGTTCCAGCGACCACACCCTACTCATCGACATGGATCCGATCCCACTCGATCAGATCGACCCGGATGGTCTCGCGGATATCCTTTCGAAGCAGCCGTTTCGCTGGAAGGTCGTAGTGGTCAATGCGTGTTACTCGGGCGGCTTCGTACCGAAATTGCGCGGCGCCGGCACCCTGGTGCTCACCGCCGCACGCAGCGACCGGACCTCGTTCGGCTGCGGCGCGGATTCCGACATCACCTATTTTGGTCGGGCTTGGCTTGCCCATGGGTTAAGTGCTACACCCGACTTCATCGAGGCTTTCGGCAAGGCGAAGGCGGAGATCGCAGGCTGGGAGAAGAGGGACGCCCTGGAGCCGTCCGAGCCACAGATCGATGTGGGCGTTGGCATTGACAGCAAGCTCGAGGCTTGGCGGAAAGCGGCGCGCATCGGGCCGCCCGTGCCGTTTCAACCGGCGCACTGACGCGGCTCCTCGCCGCTATAGCGGCTCCCACACGTCAGACCGAGACGTCGAGCGAGAAGCGGTCGGCGTCCATCCAGGCAGGAAAACGCTCGCGGTGTGCCTTCAGCGGCGCCGGATCGAGCACGACGGTGACCACCTGCTCTTGCGTGCCGAGTTCCACCAGCGGCTCGCCCACGGGATCGATCACGGCACTGTCGCCGGCATAGGGCAAGTCGTTGCCATCCACACCGACGCGATTCACGCCGATGACATAGGCCAGATTTTCGATGGCTCGCGCACGCAGCAGCGTGCGCCAGGGCTGCCGACGCGGTGCCGGCCAGTTCGCCACGAACAAGGCCAGGTCGTAATCCATGCCGCCTGCGGCTTCCTCGCGGCGCCCATTGCGTAGCCACACCGGAAAACGCAGGTCGTAGCAGACCTGCGGCAGGATGCGCCATCCTTTCAATTCCACGATCAGACGCTCGTTGCCGCCACCGTAACGCGTGTGTTCGCCCGCCATGCGGAACAGATGGCGCTTGTCGTAATACGCGATCGAGCCGTCGGGCGAGGCCCAGACGAGGCGGTTGTAGACGCTGTCGCCATCACGGATGACCAGGCTGCCGGTCAGCGTGGCATTCACCTCGCCGGCCAGCGCCCGCATCCACGCAACGCTCGGGCCGTCCATCGCCTCCGCATTGTTGAGCGTGTCGTTGGTGAACCCGGAGAGGAACGTCTCCGGAAGCACGATTAGGTCGCTTGGCGCGGCGCCGCGGACGAGACGACCGTAGTACTCGCGATTGCCCGCCGCGTCGTGCCACCGGGTGGCGCCCTGGACGAGAGAAACGGTCAGAGTTTGCACAGCAGCTCCGCGGCGGCTTCCATGGTGGCGTCGTTTTTGGCGAAGCAGAGCCGGACCAGGCGCGTGTCAGGTGCGGCTTCGTAGAACGGGCTGAGCGGAATCGCGGCCACGCCGCCCTCGCGCACCAGCCACTCGCTGAAGTTGATGTCGTCGACGTCACGGATGGCGGCATAGTCCACGAGCTGGAAGTACCCCCCCGGGACATCGAGCAGCTTCAGGCGCGACGGTGCAAGCAATTCGCGGAAACGGTCACGCTTCGCCTGGTAGAACGCCGGCAGCGTCAGATAGTGCTCAGGAGTGGATTCGAGAAACGCCGCAAACGCCCACTGCGCCGGGTTGAACGTGCAGAACGTAAGGTATTGGTGCACCTTGCGGAACTCGGCGGTGAGCGCCTTGGGCGCCACGGCATAGCCAACCTTCCATCCCGTGCAGTGGTAGGTCTTGCCGAACGACGACACGACGATGCTTCGCGCCGCGAGTTCCTCGTGTCGCAGCACGCTCTGGTGTTCCTGACCATCGAACACGATGTGCTCGTACACCTCGTCGGAAAGCACCACGATGGACGTCTCGCGCACAATGGTAGCCAGTTCGTCCAGATCGGCCCGCGAGAGCACGGCGCCGGACGGATTGTGCGGCGAGTTGATCAGGATCATCCGGGTCTTCGGCGTGATCGCGTCGCGCACGCGCTGCCAGTCGATGGCGAACGTGGGCAAGGTCAGCGGCAGATGCACCGCCGTGGCGCCCTGCAGTTCGATGGCCGGCTCGTAGCTGTCGTAGCAGGGGTCGAAGACGATCACCTCGTCGCCAGCCCGCACCACGGCGGCAATGGCGGAGAAAAGCGCCTCGGTAGCACCCGACGTGACCGTGACTTCGGTATCTGGACTGACGCGATGACCGTAGAGACGCTCCGTCTTGGCCGCGATCTGCTCACGCAGCTTGGGAATACCGACGCCCGGCGCGTACTGGTTCTTTCCCTCGGCCATGGCGCGCGTGATCGCATCGCGCAGCGGCTCGGGCGGTTCGAAATCGGGAAAACCCTGGCCCAGGTTCACTGCCTTGTGTTCCAGCGCCAGTTGGCTCATGACGCTGAAGATCGTGGTGCCGACCTTGGGAAGCTTGGTATCGAGCTGCATCGAACGCCCTTATTCGTTTGGACGGCCAAACGCCGTCGACCGGGTCGATCCTATCATGCGCGCGAGGTGGATCGCCCCCGCCTGCTCCGGGTTCGCCCCAACCTTCTGACAATCCTTGACGAACTCCGCCTGCGCCTTCGGCAACCGCTCGGCTAGAAAGTCCACGAAGCTGCGGACCGCGGGCAGCAGACCACGGCGGCTGGGGTAAACGAAATGCAGCGTGCCCTGCGCCGTGGTGTACTCCGGTAGCACCCACTCCAGTTCCCCCTGGGCGATGAGCGGTGCGCAGAAGTCTTCCGGCACGAGCGCCACGCCGCAACATTGCACCGCCGCTGAAATGAGCACCGAGAAGTCGCCGCTGACGAGACGCGGCTTGACCTCCACCGCGGACTTCTTGCCGCTGGCATCCACCAGTTCCCAGACCTGAGCGCCCTCGTGCTCATACATGGACAGAGCGGGCAGCAGGGCCAGCTCGTCGAGGGATCGGGGACGACCGTTGCTCTCGAGGAACTTGGGGCTTGCCACCAGCAGGCTGCGCGCATAACCGATGCTACGCAGGACGAGCGTGGCGTCGGTATCCAGTTTCTCGCGAACACGGATCGCCACGTCATAGCCCTCACCGATGACGTCGACGCGCCGATTGGTGGCGGTAAGGCGCACCTGTACCTTCGGGTGTTCCAGCATGAACGCCGGAAGCATCGGCCCGAGCACGTTCTGCGCAAGGGAAATCGGGCAGCTCACACGGACCACGCCGCGCGGCTCGGTGCGCAGTTCGTCCACGGCATCCTGCGCCGCGCGCGCCTCTTCCAGCACCGCACGACAGTGTTGATAGAAGCGCTCGCCAATCTCGGTCACCACGAAACGGCGCGTTGTGCGTTGGAGCAGGCGCACGCCGAGGCGGTCTTCCAACTGGGCAATGCGCTTGCTCAGGCGGGATTTGGGGATACCGAGCGCCCTGCCCGCTGCCGAAAACCCGCCGTGTTCAACGACGGAGGCGAAGAAGTACAGATCGTTGAGGTCCTGCAGCGCGCCGTCCATCCCAAGCTCCGGTCGTTTCGTTTGCGAAACAATGAGTCTACTCCATGCCGACTAATCGCGGGATTGTCGCTGGCGTATCGTTTCCTCATGCCGCTACGCGGCCTATTAAGAGGAATTCCACCATGAAACTCCTGCATGTCGACGCCAGCGCCCTCGGTGCCCACTCCGTTTCCCGCGGCCTCACCGCCGCGATCGTGGACGAGTTCGTTCGTCATCATCCCGGAGTGGAGGTGACCTATCGCGACCTCCACGCGGCCCCGCTCGCCCACTGGTCGCCCACGGCCGACGAGAAGGCTACCGCGGAATCGGCGCAGGTCTTGCAGGAATTCCTCGACGCCGACGTCGTGGTGCTTGGCTCGCCGATGTACAACTTCAGCATCGCCAGTTCGCTGAAGGCGTGGATCGATCGCATCACCGTGGCAGGCACGACCTTCCGCTATACCGCGAATGGCCCCGAAGGCCTGGCCGGCGGCAAGCGCGTCATCGTGGCTTCGTCGCGCGGAGGTATCTATACCGAAGGCGCAGCCAGCGCGATGGACTTCCAGGAGCCTTACCTGCGCGCCCTGTTCGGCTTCCTTGGCGTGACCGATATCGAGTTTGTACGCGCCGAAGGGCTGGCCATGGGTGACGAGCGCAAGGCTCAAGCCGTCGATGGCGCCACCGCAAAAATCGGCAGCCTGCTTCGCAAGGCCGCCTGATCGAAACGAAAGGGCCGCGCGTCGCGCGGCCCTAGGGATGCTCTGAACACGTTAAGGGGAATTCTGCTTCCCGGGCTTTTCCGTCGGCATGTTCTGATCTTCCTGCGGATGCCCCTCGCCGGGCACCTTCGGTTTGCCGTGGGAGGGCTTGGGATTGTCTTCCCGGTATCCGGGGCTTTGTTGTTTGCCGTCGTTGGTCATGCGTTCACTCCGGTCGTTCAGGGTCGCTGCTGGCAAGCGGCATGGCCGCACTCGCAGGCGCTGCCTACGTTCTGGCTCTCTGCCGCCATGCGGCAACTCTCGCTGCAGTAGTCGCTCGATACCGGTACCCGGCAATGGCAACCTGCATGGTCGCAGGGCTTGTCGTCTTTCATGCGTCGGTTCCTCCACATGGCATGCGGAAAGCGTGCGCGGCGTGGCGTCTATTTTTCGTTACCGGCAGGCATATCGGCCGACACATTGAGCACAGGCGCCTCTGCCCAGCCGTGCGCCTCGATCATCAGCCCGCTGAGCGTGCGCACGTCCTGGAGGTTGTGTTCCGCCACACGGACCAGATCGGTCGACGAACCTCCGCGCAGGTAGGTGAGCCACGCGCGCGGCGCCTCCGATCCCGGCAGGTCGTCCTCACGCACGATGCGCAACAGCTTCCGCTCCGCCGTCTGCATGCGGCAGTTCTCCCACACGTGCCGATAACGTCGACGCATGGGATGCAACAGGTCGACGTGGGTCAGCCCCTGCAAGGGATTGGAAAGCCGCGCCAGCCGATAGCGCGTGGCAAGCAGCGGCGCGTCATACGATTTCCCGTTGTAGCTCACGAGCACCGTGGCTACGTGTATCCACTCGGCGAATGCGCGCAACATGGCCGTTTCAGCTGCCATGGTCGTGATGTAGAGCTGACGGACACGCAGCGCGCCATCGTGCCAGTCCGCTGCGCCGATCATGAAGGCGCGGGTACCCGTGCCGCCGGCGAGACCCGTGGTTTCCGTATCGAAATGCAGCAGATCTTCCCGCCGGGCGCGGGTAAGACGCGCGAACGAGAGATCGAGTTCGGCGGGCGGCTCGGCCCAGGCGAAACGTTGCTCGAGATAACGCAGCCCGGGGGCAATCTCTTCGCCGGGCACGTCACGCGACAGCGGTCGTGACGACACCGCACGCGGCTGCCCCAGGCGTTCGCGAACGCCCGCCATGCGACGCAACGCCGCCAGGTCGACACCACGATGCGCGGGGACCGATGCGGTCGTTGCAGCGAGCTTGGGCGGCGCGGGCGTCTTGCCCGTGCCGGCTCCTGCCTGTTTGCGCAACGCGGCGAGCCGCGAGGCAAGCTCGCTCATGCGCCCGCCCCGAGCAGCCGCAGCACACGCGTGGCAAGGTTGCGCGGCGTTTCCTCGCGACCTTCGTCCGCCGCGAGCACCGGCCCGACACACCCCGGACAACCCGCCTTGCAGGCACAGCCTTCTACGGTCGCCAGCGCATGCGCCAACAGCTCGGACGCGCGGCGGAACAGCGGTTCACTGAGGCCCACGCCACCGGGGAAGTTGTCGTAGAGATAGACGGTGGGCAGGAAACGCTCCAGCGCATCGGGCAGCGCGGCCGTGCCATCGTCGGCGCGCAGTTGCCCGCGTCCGGCGGCATCCACCTGCGCCGACCAGCCGCCGTCGCCCGAGCCTACCGCCTTCTGCAGATCGCGCGGCTCGGCCATCACGGCCACGATCGCCGCCGTATGCAACGCGTACGCCGCGCCGAGAAAGCCGTCCAGCGCGTGCTGGCGCGAGCAGAAGGCCTCATCGAGCACCGTCTGCGGTAGCTGCCACCAGACGGCCGTGGAATGCAGTTCCTGGTCGGGCAGGTTGACTGGACCATAACCGATGTTTTCGTGCGTGTAGTAGCGAATCTTCTTGTAACCCGACACGCGCCGGACCACATGCACCTCGCCATGCCTTGCACTGCCCTCGCCGGATCGCGTGCCGTCGAAGCATTCCAGCTCCTTGAGCTTGGTGTAGTCGATGGCGTCGGTGTAGTAATCGACGCGAGTACGTGTGCAATACGCCTTGCGCCCGTCCCAGTCGAGCTTTTCCACTTGGTACGGCACCGACTGGATCATGTGGATGGCACCTTCGTACAAGGTGAGCGCCGCCGCCGAGTAGTCCACCTCCGCGATGATCGTCTGCCGGCCTTCGGTACGATCTACCACCACGAAATTACCGTCCGCCACCGAACGCAGGCTCACCGCAATGGCCGGGTAACTGTCGGCGATCCACTCCCAGCGCTCGCCTTCGCGATGCAACACTTCCGACTCGGCCAGCACCTGCAGGTACGGACCCGCATCGTCGGGGCCGAAAGCATCGCCATCGAGGAACGGCAATTCGAAAGCGGCACAGCGGATGTGATCGAGCAGAATCAGCGGCTGGTCGGGCTGTATCCGTGCATGCTCGGGGCTGGCCTCGGTAAGAAAGGCGGGATGACGCATGAGGTACTGGTCCAGCGGCGCACTGGTCGCCACCAGCACCCCAAGCGAAGGCTGCTGCCGACGCCCGGCACGACCGAAGCGCTGCCAGGTGGCCGCAATGGAACCCGGATAACCATTCAGCACCACCGCATCCAGGCTGCCGATGTCGACTCCGAGTTCGAGGGCGGACGTGGAAACGATGCCATCGACGTTGCCGGCGCGCATCTCGCGCTCGACCTCGCGGCGCTCCGTGGGCAGGTAACCACCGCGGTAGGCGCGGATGCGCGGGGGTTTGCGCGTGTCGTGATCGAACACGTCTTTCAGGTACTTCGTCAGCACCTCGACCATCAGCCGCGACTGCGCGAAGACCAGGGTCTTCATCTTCGCCTTGATCGCTACGCGCGCGATGAGGCTCGTCTGCGACCTCGCCGATGCACGCAGACCGAGGTCAGGGTTGATCACCGGCGGGTTCCACAGCAGCACGTGGCGATCGCCAGTGGGCGCGCCGCTGCGGCTGACGGTCACGACTTCGTCCTCGATGAGCGCCTGGGCATGTTCGGTGGCGTTGCCGATCGTCGCCGAGCAGAGCACGAACTGCGGGCGCACACCGTAGAACGCACAGATGCGCTTCAGGCGGCGCAACACGTTGGCAAGGTGCGAACCGAATACGCCGCGATACGTGTGGATCTCGTCGATCACCACGTAGCGAAGGTTCTCGAAGAACTGCGCCCACTTGGTGTGATGCGGGAGGATCGCCTGATGCAGCATGTCCGGGTTGCTGACCACCACGTCGCCATGCAGCCGGATCGCCTGACGAGCGTCTCCCGGGGTGTCGCCATCGAAGGTGAAAGCCTTGACGCCCAGGTCGCCCGCACGATTGATTTCGAGCAACTCGGCGACCTGATCTTGCGCCAGTGCCTTGGTCGGAAACAGGTACAAGGCCTTGGCACCTGCCTCCAGCACCGAGGAGATCACCGGCATCGTGTAGCAGAGTGTCTTGCCCGATGCCGTCGGCGTCGCCACGAGCACGTGCTTTCCGTCGCGGGCTGCGGCCCAGGCTTCCTGCTGATGGCTGTACAGGCGTTCGATGCCCCGGGCGGCAAGCGCGCGCCCCAGACCCGCCGGCATGTCCTCGGGCAGTGCCGCAAAATCTCCCTCTCGGCCGAAGACGGTAAAGGCGGAGCACACGCGGTCGCCGTACTTGTCGGTGAGGCGATGCGCCAACGTGCGGCCGTCGTGCGCCGTGGCGAGCACGCCATCAGCCTCGTCGGCGCGAAGAGCTTTGAGGTAGGCGGCCATGGAAAATACCGGGCAACAGAGGGGCGCCCGTTATCGCGACACGCCGTCTCATATCCTGCGACGACGCGTTAGAAAGCCGCGGCGACGGCTAGGCGTCCTCGTCGTCGGTGCCGGCCGGGGCCAGATGCCACGCGCCCGCTTCGTCCTCGACCTTGATCTCCACGGCATGGCCCGCCTGGTGGCGAATGGCCGCCGTCAGCGCCAGCGCGTGGCGCATCGCCTCGTCGCGGGTGGCGAACTGCCCAACGAGATCGGCGTTGCGCCGCAGGCTCCATTGCCCGCGAGACGACGCATTGAACGGTACATAGAGGATCGTGCGCTGCAAGGATGCCGCTCCGTGGGAAAGGCCCCCTTGGCCTTTGTGGGCACGAAGCTAGGTAGACGTCCGTCGCGAGCGCGTTATGGCGAAGTCGCCATAGCGGTCACGTCACGGGGTGCACACGCGCCTCGACTCGGCCAGCCAATGCGCATGCCGGGAGCCTTTTTCCATGGCCGCGTCCACGGCGGACCGCTCGTCTTCGAACTCGTCGAGCAGCGTGATCATGACGAAGTCGCGTGGCCCGGCCTGCGCGGCGGGTTCGACGATGTACGCCGCTTTCCAGCCGCCGACGGGCGTCTTGAGCGTACGCACCTCCACGGAATACTGGCCAACGATACGTCGATGCACGATACGACTCCCCAGGTTGTCGCCGTGGCGGCGGCTCGATTCTCGCGCCGCCGTCAGCGAAATGACAAGCGGTGTCAGGCCTTCGGTGCCGCCTCGGCGGTCAGGCCTTCGCCGCTGGCGGGGATCGTAAAGGTGCGCGATTCGCCCTGCCCGACCGTCGCGTCCACGTCCACGCGGTCGCCACTGCACGAACCATGCGGCTGCATGCCCAGCTTGCGCGCGCCAGCCGGCACATGCAGCGCGAGCTGCTCACCGATCTCCATGTCGGCCACGACCTTGTCGTCGACGTAGATGGCGCTGGAACAGCCGCCGCCCCAAAGGCCCTGAGCGCGTACCACGGTCAGCATGGCGTCGCCGCCGTTGGGATCCTGCAGGCCGAAAACGGTGCTGGACGGCACGTCATGCAGGCCCACGTGACGTTCGTTGCGGTTAGCGGCGCAGCCGGCGAGCAGGACCAGACCGGCAAGGGCGATGTAACGCATGGGGAAGCTCCTCGGGGAAGAACGAAAGGATTTGCCGAATATTGTCGATGAAGAGTGAAAAATCGAGTCACACAGTCGTCTGGAACCCTGCCACGAAGGCCGCGACGACGCTAGACTCTGCGCCATGACCGTGAAACCCGCCCATGCGCCTACTGCTCTCGTCTTCGACCGTGCCCACATGGTGGCGGAGACCGTGGCCATGGTCCTTACGGATGCCGGCTACCAGGCTCGGGCCACGGTAACGTACCGCGATGCCAAGCGGGCGTTCCACGAATTGCCGGAACTGTCTCTCATGGTGATCCACGCGGACACGCCGGGCGAGCGACGCGGCACCGCCCTGCTGCAGGCGGCACTCAGGGAACGTCCGTCGACGGCCATCGTCGTGGTGTCCAGCCGCCTGCCTCAGGATCTGGAGCCCTTCCCGCTATCCGCGGTGTTTCTGGAGAAGCCGTTCGATCGCGCCCAGCTGCTGGACGCCGTGGAACGGGCCCGGGAATCGCGTCCCCGGGCATAGCGTTTCCGCGAGACGTCAGCCTCGCGACCGGGCATCAAAGGCAGGAAATGGCCTCGTCGCGGAAGCGGCTGTCGTAGTCGCCCTTGCCCTTCTGGATTTCGTACATCACCACCTGGGCACCGGCGCCGTTCGCGGTCACATCCAGGCGCTCGTGCTTGCCATCGTCGTTCGCGGTGACGCGGCCCTTGTCGTCCTTCGCATCGCCCTTGGCGTCTTTCGCCAGCGCCTGCCACTTCGGCTCCACGCATTGCACATAGGCCGTCACGCTCTTGCCCGTCTTGCTGCTGAGCTTGGGCAGGGTGTCGGTCATGCCGCTGGTGGCGCAGCCGGCGAGGAGGGTGCAGGCGGCGATCGCAAGAACGTGTTTCATGCTGGATTCCAGGGTGAAGGTCCGGGAATTCTAGCGCGACGGCGCACGCGTGCGATCACGTACCGCTTTGTCCACCCGCGCGGGCTTCGGCCTTTGCCAGTTGCCCCCCCGTGCACTTCAGATACTGCGACGAACCCAGCCAGCGCTTGTCGGGGTAATAGGAAAAGACCATCTGCCCACCTTTGAGGGCGTCGATCAACTTGTGCGCCACGGCCGTGCGCACCGCCGGGCACCCCCAGCTTCGGCCGATACGCCCAGCGACACGCGCCATGGCCTCGCTGACGTACGCGGCTCCGTGGATGACGATGGCACGAGCCATCGCCTGGTCGTTGACGCCCGGCTCCAATCCGGTCATGCGCAGGGAGTAGCCGTTCTTGCCCGTGTAGGTGTCCGACGTGCGAAAGAGGCCAAGACTGGACGCCAGGCTGTCCGGCGCATTGGAGAAGCGGGTGGCCGTGGCGTCACCGCTGTTCTTGCCGTGGGCCACCAGCTCCTGGAACAGCAGCTTGCGGTTCACCGTGTCGAACACCCAGAGGCGGGGTTCCGAAGACGGCTTCGAATAATCGATCACCGCCAGTCGTTCGGCAGGCGCGCCGCCCTGTACCTGTGCGCACTCCGCGGCGCGTACCGCCAGCCCAATGACCTTGGGATCGGCAGACGGCGCCAGCCGCGCCAATGCGTCGCCGAGGGTATCGGCGGCATGAGCGGCGGAGGGAAAAAGAGCGAGGGCGCCAACAACAGAAACGCAGGCGAGAAGCGGACGAAGCGATCGAATCATGCAATCAGCCGGACAACGGACGACGGAGCATCCTAACGTGCTGATCATTTATTGACCACATTATCGTCACACCCTCGCCCTTTGGATTCGTGAAAAGATGCGTCCATTGGCTACCCAGACAAGGAATCGATAGATCATGCCTATGGAAAACCGCCTGCGGGCTCTTGTTGCCGCCGTCGGCTGGGCAGTTGCCCAAGCAACCCTGGCCCAGACGGCCATCCCTGACAGCGATGCCTCGGCCGCCTCGCCGCCGCCCATTGTGGCGAGCGAACCGGCCGTCCCTGCCAGCGCCGCCGTGCCCCCATCCACCGACGATCCGGTAGCCCAGGCCATCTACGGTCGGCTGCAACAGATGGCTCCGCTGGATGGCGGGCCGATCGCCCGCCAGGACGCCGCCCTCGGAAAGGCCATTGCCGACTTCTACGCCCAGCGCCGTTACCTGTCGGCGTGGTCGGACGAGACGAATGTGCGGCAACTGCTCGCCGGACTGGCATCGGTAGAAAACGATGGGCTGTTGCCCGAGGACTACCACCTCTCCGAACTGCGGGCAGCAGCAGATGGACTGCAGCGCCCCGACACCACGCCGGCGCAGCGCGCCGAGTTCGACGTAGCCGCCACGGCGTCCTACATCACCGCCCTGGTGCAGCTCGTGCGAGGCAAGGTCGACCCGGTGCGGCTCGACCCCACCTGGAATTTCGACCCCACGGCGATCGACCCACAACAAGGCATGGCCATGCTGCAGACGTCGATCGAGGAGCGCAGCGTCGATCAGGCGTTCGCCATGGCGCGACCGCAGAACCCGCTTTACGCCAAGCTGCGCGACGCGCTGGCGCAACTGCGCGCCACCGCCGCAGCGGGCGGCTGGCCTTCCGTTCCCGACGGTCCTACCTTGAAGGCGGGGATGAAGGACGCCCGGGTAGAGGCGCTTCGTGCGCGCCTCGTCGCAGGCGGCTATCTCGATCCGACGCTGGCGCATGGCGAGCTGTACGACAGCCCGCTGGCCGACGCGGTGAAACGCTTCCAGGTCGATCAGTATCTGGATGCCGACGGCAACGTCGGCGCCGGCACACTCGCGGCGCTCAACGTGCCTGTGCAGGCCCGCATCGGGCAGGTACGCGTCAACCTCGAACGGGCGCGTTGGCTGCTGCGTTCCCTGCAGGGCACCTTTGTCGTCGTCGACGTCGCGGGCTACAAGATCAGCTACTACCGCGATGGAAAACGCGTGTGGCAATCCCGTGTGCAGGTCGGCAAGCCTTATCGCAGCACACCGATCTTTCGCTCGCAGATCACCTACGTCACCTTCAATCCCACCTGGACGGTACCGCCGACCATCCTCAAGAACGACGTGCTGCCCAAGATCCGCAAGAATCGCGGCTATCTCGCCGACAACCGTATTCGCGTGCTGGACAGCAGCGGCAACACCTTATCGCCGGCAAGCGTCGACTGGTCCAATCCTCGTGGCATCACGCTGCGGCAGGACGCCGGCCCGGGTAACTCGCTGGGTCAGGTGGTCATTCGCTTCCCCAATCCGTTCTCGGTCTACCTGCACGACACGCCCCATAGGGATCTGTTCGAAAAAGCCAAGCGCGACACGAGTTCCGGCTGCATCCGCGTCGAACATCCCCTCGAACTCGTGGAGCTGCTGTTCAACGACGCACAGAAGTGGAATCGTCAGGCGATCGACCAGCGGATCGATGCCAAGACGACACAGAACGTGACGCTGCCCACGGCGGTACCTGTGCTCATCGCTTACTGGACGGTGGACATCGGCGACGACGGCAAGCTCGCGTACAAGCCCGACGTCTACGATCGCGACGGCGCCTTGCTGGCGGCCCTCGACAAACCTCAGCCCCTGCGCGTGCCCTGACAAGGCGAACCGCCGACCGCAACGGTCGGCGGTGACCGGCTTCGGCGCGAAGGTCGTCCGGGCATAACTCCCGTACCTTTCCAGGAGTCGCCCGATGATTCACACCTCACTTCGCCCATCTCATTCACCCGTCGGCACCGGACACCGCCGTCCGCCTTCCCTGCCGATGAGCCCGCGCTTCGGCAAGTTCATTCGGCCACCCGTGGCACAGGCAAGAGGCCAGCGAAAGCTGACCCCGGCCGAGCAGACCGAGCGAAAAACCATCACCGACGCCATGAAGCGGCTGTGCGAGCGGTTGTACGATGCCCTGATGCCTGCGCGTGACGGCAAGCGGCTCAAGCGCGCGGACGAGATCGCAAAGGCGCTGGACAACGTCCTCGTCCACAACATCGAGAGCAAAAGGCCGGGGCCGGTGACGCCCCATGCACCGTTCAAGCCGTTCAGGGCGCGCGCCTGACGCTGCGATCGGATCGCCTCCCCTCATTTCGCACATGCCGCCCCGATGTCGCGACGTTCGAGCCATCGTTTGTCGCGACACGTCTCCCCTTCGCTCGTGCTTCACGGACGGCGAACCACGCTGAGCGCGAGCGGTCCGCGGGCTGCGCGGCGAGCGGATAGGTCTGGAGGCGCCCATGGCAAACAAAGACAAGAATCAAAGCTTCTTCACCCGCATGGCGATGGCGGTCGCCAAGGCGGCCGGCAAACCGGCCACGTTTGCCGTTGCCGTCGGCATCGTGATCGTCTGGGCCGCGAGCGGGCCCGCATTCGGATTCGGCGACACCTGGCAACTGGTGATCAACACGGGCACCACGATCGTCACCTTCCTCATGGTGTTTCTGATCCAGAACACGCAGAACCGCGACACCGAGGCCATGCAAATCAAGCTCGATGAGCTGATCAACGCGCTCCAGGGCGCCAACGATGCCCTGCTGGACCTGGAAGAGCTGGACGAAAAGACCCTCGACGCCATCCGCGCGCACTACACGCGTCGCGCCGCGGCAGCTCGCAAGAAACTGGGGTGCGAAGACTCGCCCGAACGCGAGGCGGAGGGGGACTGAGCGCTCGCACCGAGACGCTTTGCCGCGCCGTTCGCGCATCCCGCGGACGTATACTTCGCCAATGAACACCCCCCTCGAAGCGACCGAAACGACCCTCCACGATCAGGTACGGGACGAGGGTTTCGCCTTCGTGCATGGTGCCGAGATGCGCCGCCTGGTGGAACGGCTCACCCCGCTGTCCGATTGGGATGCTTTCGCCGCCAGTTGGAATGCGCTGGAACCCGATACCTATCTCGCCGCCACGGGCCGGTCCCGGCGTCGACGCTACGCCACGTTTGCCGCCACCGCCTTTGGTCCCGTCGAGCAGCGGCCGCATCAGGCGCACTTCCAGACACTCGCATACAACACGCTCCAGGGCGACATCGAACGCTGGTTTGAGCCCGTGCTGCCCGAGATCGCGCAAAGCCCGACCCTACGTGCCGTACTCGACTTCTGCCGCGACTTCTTTGGCGCTCTTTCGCCGGACGTCCACCAGTGGCACATCGAGGTGCATCAGTTCCGCATCGAGGCCACGGCCGGTGCGCCCGGCGAGCCCACCCCCGAAGGCAGCCACCGCGATGGTGTCGACTACGTGCTGGTACTGCTCGTGGACCGGGAGAACATCGCCAGCGGCACCACCACGATCCACGACCCGGACGGCCGCGCCCTCGGCGAGTTCACCCTGTCCCAGCCGCTCGATGCCGCCCTCATTCACGACCCGAGGGTCTTCCACGGCGTTACCCCGGTGACGCCGTTGGACGCGGGCAAGGCGTCGCATCGCGATGTTCTCGTAGTCACTTTCCGCGGCACGGACAGCGCAGACCACTGATGGCCCGCCTGCGGCCATCGCCGTGCGAAACGAGGGCATCTGTCCCTGTTTCTCACGGCGAAGACGGGCATGGCGTGGCACAATGGCCGTTCCACTGGTCCAAGTATCGCGATGAACTCGTCCGGCAAATACGACTTCAAACAGTTCCAGGAGGAGCTTGCTGCCCTGGACCGCAAGGCCGCCAAGGACGAGCCCGCCGTGCCCCAGGCTGCTCCCACGCCAGCGCCAGTACCGGCGCCCCCACCCGCACCGCCGAAGCGCCGCGGTCGCCCGCCCAAGGTCGATCCATTGGCCGCGGCCCGTGCCGAGTTCGAGGCGCTGCGGCTGCGCCATGGGCTGACCGTGGCCGATGTGGTGGCCTGGTTCCCCAAGGAGGAAGGCATCGCCTATCTCCAGGCCCTGATTGCGGCAAGCGAACCCAAGCCGCGTCGCCGACGCAAGACAGCCGAACCAGGGGACGACGGCTCCGCCAGCTGATACCTGCCGGGCCGGATGGCACCTGGCACCGGTCTGCTATCTAATGCGCATGGCCAAGCCCACCGCTACCTCCATCGGTGCCGTACTCGCCGCGTTTGCCCTCAAGGAATGCCGCAAGGCGGATCGGTCGCTGGCCGATGCGACGCAACGGCACCGGGGCGTCCATGAGGCGCGCAAATCCCTTCGCCGGCTGAAGAGTCTCCTGCGTCTCGGCGAGGCGCCTTTCAAAGCAGAATTGCCTGCGATCGAAGCGGTGTTGACCCGGCTTGCCGAGAGCCTGTCACCGCTGCGCGACGCCTACGTCGCTACGACCATGGCGCGAAAACTCGCTGGCGCAGCGCCGTCACCGTCGTGGGCTCGCGCCATCGATCTGCTGGAACGTCGCTGCGAGGGTCGCCTTGCAGACGTGCTGAACGACGATCCCCGATTCCTCGCTCGCCGCCGGCAGCTTCGGGAGCTCGCCACCAAGGTCGAAGCACTACCGTGGAACCGGGTCGACGAGCGCGTGGTGGAACAGGCATTGGCTCGTTCGGAGCGACGCGTCGCCAAGGCGCAGAAACGGGCATCGGCCAAGCCCTCCCCGGAGAACACCCATCGCTGGCGCCGCCGTGTGCGCCGATTGCGCATGCAACTGGAACTGCGGCACAAGGCATCCAAGGCGCTCGGGACGCAGGGAGGGCGCGACGCCCACCTGCATAAAGCCACGCACCGCGCCCTATCGAAGCTTTCCGATACGCTCGGGGCGACCCAGGACCTGCGCGAACTTCGCAAGACCTTGCGAGCCCTGGGCGAAGCGGACACCGTCGCGCCCCTGATCGAAGAAATCGACAAGGAACGACGGAAGCCGCGCGACACCGTTTGAGAGACGGCGCGATGAACGTCCAGGCGTCATCGCCCGGTCGAGGAACGGCCTTGAGAGGTGGCGCATCCCTGCACGGCGCGAAGGCGCGTAATCGGCAAGCCGGATCGTATCGCCGTTGCTCCGTCGTACGGCCAAATGACCGTCGTTGTCATTGAGGACAGCCAGCGGACAATTCCCGCAAGCTCTCGGCTGATGCATCGCGTCAAACGCCAGGGATGCCCAGCAGCGCAAAACACATCCCATGTCCTGACATACCCGCCGCAGCGCATCACGGCTCGTTAAACACGCTTCACGGCGGCCGTCACACTTCGCGACAAGGCAGATAGACAACGTTGTCATTTCAGTACTAAACCGGGTCCGCTTTCGCAGTAGGTGGTACCGCACGGACGCGACCAGGGGAACGGAGGGCACGGCACGACCGCGGCTTTCGCGAGCCCCTTCCTTTCACTTCGATCCGGAGGCGCTCCATGTTCATGAAGTCACTCGCCATGCCGTCCCGCGTGTGGGCCGGCAGCTGTACCGGCACGCTAGGCGTGGCCATCGCACTCGCCCTTTCCTCCGCCGTGCCACTTCGCGCTGCGCACGCGACCACCGCCTGCGCGGCCGCCTGGAGTGCGGGCACCGTCTACACCGGCGGCAACGTCGCCAGCGAGAATGGCGTGAACTATCTCGCCAACTGGTGGACGCAGGGCGACGATCCCGCGACCCATAACGGCGGAAGCGGCTCCGGCCAGCCCTGGACCTCGCAAGGCGCGTGCAGCGGCGGCAGTACCCCGCCGGACAACCCGCCACCCGACAACCCGCCGCCGAACAATCCGCCACCGGCCGCTGGCGATCTGCTCTTCAGTCCGTACAAGGACATCACCATCAATCTCGACTGGAATACGAACATCATGTCGACGATGGTGACCGGCACGCGCTTGCCCGTCGTGGGCAGTGGCAGCCTCGTCTCCACGCAGGTACCCAACCTTGGTGCGATCACCTTGGCATTCGCGTCCGGCGAATGCGGCAGCGAGAACTGGGGTGGTGTGCCCGCGTCCGCTTTTGCGAGCGCCAACATCCAGCGCCTCAACAGCGCCGGGATCAACTACGTCGTGTCCACGGGCGGCCAGGCCGGCGTATTCACCTGCGGCAGCGCCACCGGCATGGCCAAGTTTCTTTCCACCTATATGACGCCGCACATGGTCGGCGTGGACTTCGACATCGAGAGCGGGCAGACGCCGGCACAGCTCAACGCGCTGGTCAGCAACGCGGTCTATGCCGAGAGTCTGTATCCGAACCTGCGCTTCTCCTTCACGCTCGCCACGCTCGCGGCGTCAGACGGAAGCTACGGCGGCGTCAACGCCACCGGCGATGCCGTCGTTCGCGCGGTCAAGGCATCGGGGCTGAAGAACTACACCATCAATCTCATGACCATGGACTACGGTGCGGCGGGTCCCGGCATCTGCGTGGTGAAGAACGGTAGCTGCGACATGGGCCAGTCGGCGATCCAGGCCGTAACGAACCTGCAGCACACCTACGGCATTCCGCTCAGCAAGATCGAAATCACGCCGATGATCGGCCTCAATGACGTCGCGAGCGAAACCTTCACCGTCAGCGACGTGGACACCGTGGTCAATTACGCCGCGACCAACAAGCTGGCGGGCTTGCACTTCTGGTCGCTCGACCGTGACACGCCCTGCTCCGGCGGGTTTGCGTCGCCCACGTGCAACTCCGTGCCGAGCACGAGCGTGCTGCAATACACCAAGCGTTTCCTGAGCGACCTGGGGCGGTGATGCCCCGGCGTATCGCGGGGGCCATCGCCTCCGCGATACGCGTTGGTCCGGCTTCGCTGCCGGAGTGCGGTAACGCGTGCGGTTCGTGCGAAACTAAGGCCCTTCCGCACACCTTCGATGCCGATGATTCCTCCCTTCCCGCGCTGGGTCTGGAGCTGGGCTGCCGCCCTGCCCTTCGCCGCAGGCGCCACGAATGCCATCGCACTGCTTGCCTTGCACCACGGCGGAGTCACCCACCTCACCGGCATATCTACCGAAGGTGCCATCGGCATCGGCACCGGCAACGTCGCCTTGCTGCTGCATGCCGCGGCGATCATCTGCTTCTTCACGCTCGGCTGCATGGCAAGTGCGTGGACGATCCGCTCGGCGCGCTGGGCGCGCGGGCGTGCCTGCGTTGCGATGCTGACGATGGAAGGCGTACTGCTTGTCGTGGCGGCCCACGTGCTCGACGGATGGCCCACGGTCGGCACGTGCCTCTGCGCGCTGGCGATCGGACTGCAGAATGGTGCCAGTTCACTGGTCACCGGCGCGGTATTGCGCACCTCGCACGTGACCGGCATGTTCACCGATCTGGGTATAGCCCTCGGTCAGCGCCTGCGTGGCGCCACCTATGACGGCCGACGGGCTCGCCTCTGCGTCGTCGTCATCGGCACGTTCATTGCCGGAGGCATCGCCGGTGCCGCGCTCGCCGATGCCTGGACGAGTCGCGCGCTGTGGCTTCCTGCCGCGGTGGTCTTCGCCATGGCTTTCACGACAGGCCGGCGTCTGGACCCGCTTGCGCCAGCGTCGATCTAGGCGGGTATGCCGCTCAGGTCGAAGTCCGTACGCCGCGCAATCGCCGCATCGGCCACCGGTATGGCAAACCGCGGCTCCGCGTCTTTCATGAAGGCAAACTCCAAACGCGGCGCGTTGAAGAACGCCACGCGCAGCAGGTAGCTTCCGGCCAGCCACCCGAGCATCCGCGTATCGAGCCGGCCACCGACTTCGATGCCGTTGGCCACCGGCAACAGGAATGGCACCTCGATGACCCGTACCGCCCGCGGCGGCAAAGGCGGCTCGCCACGGACTCGATAGATCCGTATGTCATGGGGGCCATCGTCTTCCAATGTACGGAACGACACGGCTCCCGGTCGCCAGGCGAACCCCTGCCCGAGCTGCCGTTCGTTCCAGACCACGTACGGCGAAGGAATCGCCGCCCAACATACGGTCACCTCGCGTCCCGTGAGGCGGACGTCCTTGAGTATCTTTTCCACCGGCCCTTCATCTCCATGGGAACCCGGGGCGATCATACGCGGGCCAATGTGGCGCTCCGACCGCACTTTCGGCGTAAACCGGATGAAACGGACGATCCCCCGCCGCCGGGCCGGACAGGTCACGAAGGAACGGACTCCGGATTGCCGGTCCGACCGTGAAGGTCGCCGCCGTCGCGAGGCAAGAGGCCGGACGGGACGAAGCGACGATCCCCGTCAGGGCGCGAAGATGAGGAATACGAAATAGGCAAAGACCAGCAGGTGCACCGCGCCCTGCAGCAGATGCGTGCGCGGGCTGGTGAACGTCATGATGGACAGCACCAGGGTCAGCAGGAAGAGCACCAGGTCGGAACCGCCGATGCCCAGCGTCACCGGATGATCGGTCACCCAACTGATGATGAGGACGGCGGGAATCGTCAGGCCGATCGTGGAGAGTACCGAACCGAGCAGCACGTTAACGGCACGCTGCAACTCGTTGCGGTTGGCCGCCCGGATGGCCCCCATGCCCTCCGGCATCGCCATCAGCACGGCCATCGCCAGTCCGCCCAGCAGCGCTGGCGCGCCCAACGTTTCCACCACGTAATCGACCGGCACCGCGAGCTTGTCGACGAGGAACACCACGGGAATCAGGTACGCCACGAGAAAACACGCTGCCACGCGGGGTCCATGGCCTGCGGTGCGCTCCGGCAAATCATCGTGTGATGCCGTCTTCCCCGAAATGAAGTAGCCGCGCAGCCCGCGAGTCTGCAGCACCAGAAAGACGGCGTAGAGAAGCAACGCTGAAACGGCAAGAAACCACTGGTGCGACACGCGCAGGGTCGCGTCGACGGCATCTTGATCGAAAGTGGGGAGCACCATGCCGAGTACGCCCAACGGAATGATGAGACCGAGGTACGCGTTCGCGCCTTGCAGGTTGTAGCTCTGCTCGCGATGCCTGAGGCCACCCAGCAGGAGCGCCACGCCAACCATGCCGTTCAACACGATCATGGCCACCGAGAACAAGGTGTCGCGTGCCAGCGTCGGGTTGTTCGCCCCGTGCAGCATCACGGCGGCGATGCTCATGATCTCGATGGACGTCACGGCGAGCGTGAGGACCAGCGTGCCGCGTGGCTCGCCCAGGTGATGCGCCAGATGCTCGGCATGACGCACCACCGAGACCGCGGACCCCAGAATCACGAGGAACAGCCATGCGAAAACGATCGCGAGCCAGAGTATGGACGGCGCCGCGGGCAGCAGGCTCTCAGGCGCCAGCATGAAGATCACGCAGGTGCCAAGACTGACGACCAGAAAGCGCTCCTCGCGCAACATCTGGCGCCAACGCCGGGAAGGTCGCTTGCGTGGCGTGTCGATCGAAACGGGTGGTGTCTCCACGTCTGTCTCCACGATCCCGGTGTGGACCGGTCGATCCTAGCATTGAGCACACGGCCGGCGGGGTACGAACCGCCCCATCGCAGCAAGACGCTGCAAGTCAGGTGGGTTACCTGCCCTGCGACAATCGTCCACGCGCCAAAACGACGCGGGCGCATGCGCGGTTGACGGCACACCCTAGACTGCGAAACCAGACGGAGATTCCCATGAACGTATCCGAGACAGCCCTCCTGCTGGCGCGTTGGCAATTTGCCTTCACCGTGTCCTTTCACATCATCTTTCCCGCCATCAGCATCGGCCTGGCGAGCTACCTCGCCGTCCTCGAAGGCCTGTGGCTGAAGACGGGAAAGATCGTCTACAAGGAACTGTTCTTCTTCTGGTCCAAGGTCTTCGCGGTCGGCTTCGCCATGGGCGTGGTTTCCGGCGTGGTCATGAGCTACCAGTTCGGCACGAACTGGTCGGGTTTCTCCACGGTGGCGGGCGCCGTGACAGGCCCGTTGCTGACCTTCGAGGTACTCACGGCGTTCTTTCTGGAAGCCGGCTTCCTCGGCATCATGCTGTTCGGTTGGACCAAGGTGGGACCGAGAGCGCATTTCTTTGCCACGTTGATGGTCGCGACCGGCACGCTTATCTCGACGTTCTGGATCTTGTCGTCGAACAGTTGGATGCACACGCCGCAGGGCTATGCGCTCGTCGACGGGCGTATCGTTCCCGAAGACTGGATGAAGATCATCTTCAATCCGTCATTTCCCTATCGCCTCGTGCACATGGCCCTGGCGGCCTTCATCGTCACAGCGACCCTGGTCGGCGCCTGCGCTGCCTGGCATCTGCTGCGGGGGCGCAAGGATGCGGGCATTCGCAAATCGTTCTCCATGGCCTTGTGGATGCTGCTGGTCGTGGTGCCGGTCCAGATCGCCGTAGGCGACGCGCACGGCATCAACACGCGTGAATACCAGCCGGCAAAGATCGCCGCGATCGAAGGCCTGTGGGAAACGGAACAAGGCGGCACGTCGCTGAACCTCGTCGGATGGCCCGACATGGCGGCGGAAACCACACGTTATGCGGTGAAAGTGCCGCATCTCGGCAGCCTGATCCTGACCCATAGCTGGAACGGCGAGGTGCGCGGACTGAAGTCCTTCGCACCCGAGGACCGCCCGAATTCCACCATCGTGTTCTGGAGCTTCCGCATCATGGTGGGCATGGGCCTGCTCATGCTGCTGCTCGCGCTTTCCGCATTGGCGCTGCGTCGCCACGATCGGCTCTATAGCGCGCGCTGGTTGCAACGTTTCGCGCTGGTCATGGGGCCGTCCGGGCTCATCGCGCTCCTTGCCGGCTGGATCACCACCGAGGCGGGGCGCCAGCCGTGGGTCGTCTATGGCGTGCTGCGCACGCGCGATGCCGTGTCCGCGCTCACGGAGCAACAGGTCGGTACCTCGCTCATGATCTTCGTGATGGTGTACTTCCTCGTCTTCGGCACCGGCATTTACTACATGCTGAAGCTCATGGCGAAGGGCCCCGACCTGCCTCGCGACGAAGCCGATGCCGAGGCGCCAGATACGGGGCGCGGCAAGGAACGGTTCGACCATCGTCCGCTTTCGCGGCCCACCGATCCCATCGACGAGTGATCCGCCATGCATATCGACCTGCCAATCATCTGGGCGGCCATCATCGGCTTCGGCGTCTTCCTCTACGTGATGCTGGACGGCTTCGACCTCGGCATCGGCCTGATCTTTCCCTTCTTCGATCGCGAGGGCGAACGTCAGGTCATGCTCAACACGGTGGCACCCGTGTGGGATGGCAACGAGACCTGGATGGTGCTCGGCGGCGCCTCGCTGTACGCCGTGTTTCCCGTGGCCTATGCAACGCTGCTGCCCGCGACATATCTGCCCATCATCGCCATGCTGTGCGGCCTGATCTTCCGCGGGGTGGCGTTCGAAGTGCGCGCGAAGGCACGACGCACACAGCACCTGTGGGATCTCGCGTTCATCGCGGGCTCCGGCGTCGCCACCTTTGCCCAGGGCGTCATCCTGGGTACCTTGCTGCAAGGCATTCCCATTCGTGACGGCAAGTTCGCCGGCGGCGCGTTCGACTGGTTCACGCCGTTCAACCTGTTCACCGGGCTTGGCCTGCTCGTGACCTATGCCACGCTCGGCTGCGGCTGGCTGCTGATGAAGACCGAGGGCGAGTTGCGGCGGCGCATGGGCGTGCTGATGCGTCCGCTCACCTGGGTGCTGGGCGCCACCGTGGGCATCGTCAGCGTGTGGACGATCGTCGGCCAGTCGGCTGTCGCGGCGCGCTGGTTCTCGCTGCCAAACCTTTTCTACTTTCTTCCCGTACCGGTGCTGGTGATCGCATGCCTGGTGGGCATCCTCGTGTGCCTGCGCCGCGGCTCGGATCGCGCGCCCTTCCTGCTGACGCTTGCGATCCTGTTCCTCGGTTACAGCGGCCTCATCATCAGCATCTTCCCGAACATCGTGCCGCCGTCGCTGGACATCTGGAGCGCGTCGGCGCCGCGCTCCAGCCAGTTGTTCACGCTGGTGGGGGCCGCCATCGTCATCCCCGTCATCCTGGTCTACACCGCCATGGCCTACTGGGTGTTCCGTGGGAAGGTGCGGCACGACGATCCGGGGTACCACTGATGGCCGCGCGCGCACGCTGGCGTCAGGCAGGCTGGTTCGTGCTTCTCTACCTGGGAGGCGTCGTTGCCGTGGGTCTCGTCGCCGCCTTTTTCCGCCTGCTGATACCGCGCTGACACGACCCATCGCCCGGCTGAATCACGAACCGGTGCGAACGCTCTAAAGACGTGCCTTGCCACCGTAACCGACAAGTTCGAGAAAGCCGCGGCCGCCGTCCACGCTGACTGCGCCTTCCCAATAAATGGGGCCACCGGTCGGCCGCGAGTCCAGCTCCTGGTCGTCAAACAACGGGCGCAGCGTCATGTGTCGCACACCGGCCGGCGTCTTGATCGAGACCTCGGTTTCCACGGGATACATCGCGCCCGTGCGTGGCGAGCGCCAACGTCGCCGTGCCTCGAACGTCACGTCTCCGGCCCCAAGGATCAGCAGCGACCCGTCGCCGCCACGCACGCTGCCGCCGGTCCAGACCACGCCGCCCTGCGCATCGCGCACGCGGAACACCGTTATCGCGCTGCCATCGTCCATATTGAGCCCCGCCCAGTCCCAGCCGACCGCCCGCGTATTGAGCAGGCTCGATGACCATTCGCGATCCAGCCATGCCTCGCCGCGCACCGTTTCTGCGTGGCCGTTGCGTGTCAGTCGGCCTGTGACGGCGAGGTGCGGAATGCTGAAATACGCACTCGCCTCTTCCGGCCCCTTGCGGCTGTAGCCCCGATCCCCCTGCAACAACGGCGCCTGCGTCGGCGACATGTGCAGGTCGAGCGTGAACGCGTCCGAGCCTGCATGCGCGGCGAACGCGCCATCCTTGTCGCGCACGAGACGCCAGTCGTCGATGGTGACGTCGGTATCGCCGATCGCCGCCTCGGCCAGGCCGAATCCTTCGCGCGCCATCCGCTGCCCGTGTTGGAGGTGACCGACCGCAGGGTCGCCCAGCGCGACGTGCGCCACGATCAACTGCCGCGGCGCGAAGCGACTTGGATTGCCGTCGTCAAACGGAAGGCGCGAGCGAAAGAAGGTGACCTGGAAGCCGACCGGTCCCGTGGTGGTCTGCAACCAGCCGGTCACGTACCACCATTCCGTCTTGTAATCCGGATGGGCGCCATGATCGCGAGGCAGCACGACCGGATCGTGCGGTGAAACGGCCGGGTACGTCACGCGGTCGTCGGCGAAGCCGGCGGCCGCCATCGTAAGCAACCAGGGCAACGCGAGTGCAGCCAGCTTGCGCATCACCAATCCTCCCTCACCGCCTGCACCGCATTGGCGGAGAACGCGCTACGCCCGACAATCAGCGCCGTGCCCGACGTGGCGACGACGAGCCCGGCCACCGCCGAACAAAGCAGTGTCCAGGGCAGCATCGTGTCCATCGTCCAGTGAAACGACTGGGGATTCACCACGTGGATCAGCACCTGGCTCATGGCCGCACCAAGCGCCACACCGGCAATGCCACCCACGAGTCCGAGCAATGCACCCTCCGTGACCAGCATGAGGGCGAGTTCGCGGCGTGTGGCCCCGACGTGCCGGAGCATGCCGAACTCGCGAATGCGCGACAGTACCTGCGCCCCAATGGTCGCCGCCACGCCGGCAAGACCCACCGCTATGGCAATGGCTTCGAGCAGATAGGTAATAAGGAAGCTGCGATCGAACGTCTTGAGCGCCTGACGACGAATGTCCTGCGGCCGGCTCACCGTAGCGCTCGCATACGCCGGTCCCGCCGCAGCTCGCAGCCGCGAGATCACGTCGGTGGCTTGCGCCCCAGGCGCGAGCACGACGGCCACGCCGGTGCGCGCGCCATCCCCTGTAAGCCGCGTATACGCGGCATCGTCGATGACGATGGCACCGTGCTGGCGCGCGTAATCGCGCCATATGCCCGCCACTGTCACCAGCGGCGCACCCGGCAACGGCAAGGTCAATCGTTGGCCTGGCCGCCAGCCGTAGATGCGCGACGCTGGCTCCGAGACCCATACGGGAATCTGCCCTTCGGGTACCGCAGCCTGTCTATCCATCAGCGCCAGATGCTTCTCCGTCCCGGCCATCACCCGCGCGCGCAGCACCACGGGCGGGTGTTGCTTGTCGAACTGCAACGGCGTTTCCTTCAGTACGTCGAACGATGCCACGCCCGGTACGCGGCGCATGCGGGCCTGCGCGTCGGCGTCGAATCCACCCGTCGGACCGTTCTCCGCCGACACGTAGATGTCGGCTCGCAGCACATCGTCCAGCCAATGGTCGACCGATCCGCGAAAACTCGTGACCATGATGGCCATCGCCACGGTCAACGCCGTGGACGCCACGATGCCCGACAATGCCACGGAGGCCTGCGATGGCGCTCCCCAGAGCCGCTCGGTCGCCAGGCGAAACGGCAGATTACGGAACGGCGCAAGACGCAGTGGCGCCACGAGCGCGCGGGCGAGCGATGGCATGAGCATCACGCCGCCGGCCAGGAGAAGCGCCATCGCCACATAGCCGAACACCGCGATGCCACCCACCGCCGGCAGGAAGGACACGAGCAGCGCGGCGCCCAACAGGGCCAGGGCGGGCCATGAACGTTGGCGTCGCCGCGGATCGCCCATGTCTCCCGCCTGCTTGATCGCGACACCCGGTGCGAGTCGCGCGGCGGCCGACGCGGGAACGATGCTACCCAGCACTGCCGCGGCGACCCCCAATGCAGCGAAGCTCGCCGCAGCCCACGGCGCGAAGACCAGCGTCGGCGCATCGCCCATGAAATAGCCGCCTCCCAGATCGCCGCCCAACAGCTTCAACGCCAGCGCGGCGAGCGCGATGCCCAGTCCGATGCCCGCCGCCGCGCCGAGGGAGCCCAGCACGAGCGCCTCGGTGAGCACCTGGGCCAGTACCTTGCGGCGTTCCATGCCCAACACGCGAAGCAGCGCGAACTGCGCATGACGACGCGCGACGGAGAGCGACTGGGCGGAATAAACGAGGAACCCGCCCGTCAACAACGCAATGAGGGCGAGCATGTCCAGGTTCACGCGATAGGCGGCCGACAGGCCCTCGTTACGACTCCGATCGCTTGCCGCATCGGCCACCATCGCATCGGCCGGCAGCAACGCTTCGATCGATCGGCGCGCCTCGGCGGCGTTCGTGCCGGGCAATAGATGGATGTCCAATCGATGCAGACGCCCGAGCGATCCGAATCGCCATTGTGCGGCGGCAATGTCGACGAGCACGGAGGCACGTCCGTCCGTCGAGGGGATCTCACCTGCGATACGTACAGACCACGTGTGTCCATTCGCGTCGAGCCGCAGGCGATCGCCCACCCTGCGTCCGGTTGCCGACAGCACTGCGGAGGAAACGCGGACGGCACGCCCTACGAGAAAATCGCCAAACGCGTCGGCGCCGGCGCCGTTATCCGCGTCCTGGACGGGTGCAGCGCCCAGCCAGCGAAAGATGTCCACGCCGTCGATCGAGACCGGTGTCTTGCCTTCGGCGACGCCGGCCAGCGCGACCACCGGCGACACGCGCATACCGGGCAAGCGCGCAATGCGTGGGTAGAGGTTTTCGTCGAATCCGAATGCATTCGCCGAGCGCACGGTGAGGTCCGCGCTGCCGTTGGCTGCGTGCATCGCCTTGTCGAACTCACCGAGTGCAGAGGCGTTCACGAGATGCACCGCAAAACCGAGTGCAACGCCGAGTGCGATTGCCAATACCGCCGTGAAGAACCGCCCGGGATACGCGCGCCACTCGCTTGCGATGAGCCAGCGGCGCACCACGGGAAGTACCTGCCACTCAGCCACGTTGAACCAGCCCGGTCGGCGTAAGCACGAGTTCGCGATCGGCCGCTGCGGCGGCGACGCGCGAGTGGGTCACAAGCACGACGGCGGCACCCGTGTCGCGCACGCGCTCGACAAACAAGGCCAGCGTACGAGCCGCCGTGTCCGGATCGAGGTTGCCCGTGGGCTCGTCGGCCAGGATCAGCCCCGGCCCATGCACGAGCGCACGTGCCACGGCCACCCGTTGCAGCTCGCCACCGGACAGTTCGCGAGGATAGGCATCGCCGCGTCCTCCCAGGCCGACCGAGGCCAGCATCGTCTCCGCTGCATGCAACGCCTCCTGCGGATCCCGCCCTTGCAGAGCGAGTGGAAGCGCGACGTTATGGGCGAGGTCCAAGTGCGGTAGGACGTGGAACGCCTGGAAGACAAAACCAATATGGTCGCGCCGCAATCGCGTGCGACCGTCGTCATCGAGGCTGGCGATGTTTGTGCCGTCTATCGACACCATGCCGGCATCTGGCGAATCGAGCCCCGCGATGAGATTCAACAGCGTGGACTTGCCAGCGCCGGACTCACCCGTCACCGCAACGAACTCGCCTGCCGCGAGCGCAAGATCGATCCCCTCGAAGAGCGTCCTTCCGCCAGGCACTGCCTTGACCAGGCCAGCGACGTTCAACATCAGGGTGACTCCATGGTAAACGGAGCGCGCAGTCTAACTCGCAGTCTGGTGGGCGCCATGCTGGCGAGGTGAAGCTCCGCTATGCAAATTACGCCCAGCTATGCGCAAGCACGTGTTCTGCACCGCATTGCGTCAACGCCCCCGCCCTCCTGTGGGAGCCGCCATGGCGGCAAGGAATTTGCCGGTGGCAGCCAGCCTGCTGGCGATGGGAGCTTACCTCGCTGCTACACCGCTTCGTTGGCCTTTCGCCAGCAGGCTGGCTCCCACCTTGCTGTGTTGGCTCGTCGCCGTCATGGCGGCTCGCACAGGCAGAGGCACAGGCTTGCCGTCGCGTTCACGCAATTAAACGCGGCCGGAATGAGCGACTTCACCTTGGTGAAGACACCGTCAATTGAACGGGATCCCGCGCCAGCTCGTGGCACCATCGCGCCTTTCGATGCGAGACGGCTGCCATGGCGGACCACATTCCCATCCACGATACCGGCCCCATGCCTATGATTTACGAAGGGCTCGATAAGGAGGCAGGCAGCATTTTCTTTGCGGCGGTATCCACCACGCGGATGCCGATGATCGTGACGGACCCCAAGCAGGCCGACAATCCGATCGTCTTTGCGAACCCCGCATTTCTGCGCATGACCGGCTACACATACGACGAGTTGCTTGGGCGGAACTGTCGTCTTCTGCAAGGTCCGGCAACCGACCAGGCAACCATTGCCGCGGTGCGCGATGCGGTGGCCGCCGAGCGCGAGATCGCCACGGAAATTCTGAACTACAGGAAGGACGGTTCCACGTTCTGGAACGCGCTGTTCGTGTCGCCTGTGTATGACAGGAACGGCAACGTCATCTATTTCTTCGCCTCGCAGTTGGACATCAGCCGTCGCCGCGACGCGGAAGAAGCCCTGCGTCAGGCGCAGAAGATGGAGGCTCTTGGGCAACTGACCGGCGGTGTGGCGCACGACTTCAACAATCTCCTGCAGATCATGATGGGCTACGTCGAGGTCATCGAAGCCGGTCTCAGCCGGCCACAGATCGACACCGCGCGGCTGCTGGGTCTCGCGGGCCGCACCCGCGGCGCCATCCAACGCGCTTCCAAGCTCACGTCGCAGCTCCTGGCCTTCTCACGCAAGCAAAGCTTGCAGGGCCGCGTGCTCAATCCGAACGACGTCATTCGCAATCTCCACGAGATGCTCGTACGCGCACTGGGGGCGGACGTTCGCCTCGATCTGCGCCTGGCGGCAGAGGTGCGCAACGCGCGTCTCGATCCGACCCAGATCGAAGTGGCGCTGCTCAACATCGCTTTGAACGCGCGCGATGCCATGGTGGGTTCGCCGGAAAAGACGCTCATCGTGCGCACGCGCAACGCGGCAACCGACGAAATTGCCAGCCAGGGCGATCTGGCGGGCCGCGGCGGCGACTTCATTGCCATCGACGTCGTCGACACCGGCAGCGGCATGCCGCCGGAAGTCCTCGCCCACGTGCTGAACCCCTTTTTCACCACCAAGGAGGAAGGCAAGGGCACCGGGCTGGGCTTGTCGATGGTCTACGGCTTCGTCCGCCAATCGGGCGGCACCGTCGCTATCCAGTCGGCGCTGCAACAAGGCACCACGGTGACGCTCTACTTCCCGGTCACCGAGGCTCCTGCCGACCAGGACGCCGGACAGAGCCAACGCGCCGGCCACACAACGGGGCGACGCGGGCATGAGCGGGTCCTGGTGGTGGACGATCGAGCGGATCTCGCGGACATCGCCAAGACCATGCTGGAAAGTCATGGCTACGACGTGGTGGCGCTCAGCGATGCCCAGGAAGCCCTGGCGGTGCTCGAACGGGACGGCAACTTCGCCCTGCTCTTCAGCGATGTGGTGATGCCAGGGAACCTGAATGGTGTCGCGTTGGCCCGCCTGGCGCAGGCCCTCCGGCCCGATCTCAAGGTCTTGCTGACCACCGGTTACGCGGAGTCGTCCATCGAACGGACCGACGCGCGCGGCACGGCCTACGACGTCATCGACAAGCCGTATGCCATGGTGGACCTGCTGCGCAAGGTTCGGATCGTGCTCGAAGGCCCGAACGGCATCAGTTGAGTCCTCGGCCGCGCAGGTGCATCCGATTCGCCCTGGCGAACGTATACACCTGCAAGACCGGCAAAGGACTCCCCATGAAGCAGACTGCGACGCCCTCTCCTGCTACCGGCCGCTCCAGCCGGTATGGTCTGGGGAGGCTGCGCCTGTGGTTCGACGGGGGCGCCGACGTTGCCGTGGGCGACGAGCGACGGATCGACTGGCTGCGCGCGGTACCGTTCATCGCCATGCATGTGGCCTGCCTGGCGGTGATCTGGGTGGGAGTGTCCACCGTCGCGGTCGTCGTGGCGTGCCTGCTCTACGCCGTACGCATGTTCGCGATCACCGGCTTTTACCATCGCTACTTCTCGCACCGCGCATTCCGCACGTCGCGTGCGGTGCAGTTCGTGTTTGCCGTGATCGGTGCCGCTTGCGTCCAGCGCGGCCCGTTATGGTGGGCAGCCCACCATCGGCACCACCATATTCACGCCGACACGCCGCTCGACCCGCATTCGCCCTCCGTGCGGGGCTTCCTTTGGAGCCACGTCGGCTGGTTCCTGACGCCGGCGGCCTTTCGGACGGATCTGGACCGCGTGCCCGACCTGCGAACGTTTCCGGAACTGCGCTGGCTCGATCGCTACGACGTCGTCGTACCCCTGATCCTGGCCGTTGTCCTGTATGCGCTGGGCGCAGGCCTGCATCGCTACGTGCCTTCGTGGCACACCGACGGTCCGCAGATGCTCGTCTGGGGCTTCTTCATTTCCACCATCGTGCTGTTCCACGCCACCGTCACCATCAACTCGCTGGCCCACCGCTTCGGTCGGCGGCGCTTCCCGACCCGCGACGACAGCCGCAACAATCTGTGGCTTGCGCTCATCACCTTCGGCGAAGGCTGGCATAACAACCACCATTTCTATCCCGGCTCGGCACGGCAAGGTTTTCGCTGGTGGGAGATCGACCTGACCTGGTACGGCCTGAAGGCCATGGAAGCGTTGGGTCTGGTCTGGGAACTCAAGCGCGTACCCGCGTGGATACACGCCAAGGCGAGGTACTGATCATGCGTGTCGCCGTCATCGGCTCCGGTATCGCGGGTCTGGCTACTGCCTGGATGCTCCGCAACGAACACGAGGTCACGCTGTTCGAGGCGAACGACTATCTCGGCGGCCATACCCATACGCACGACATCGCGCTCGATGGGCAGTCCTATCGGGTGGACACGGGCTTCATCGTGCACAATCGCGCCCACTATCCGCTGCTGCACGGGCTGTTCGACGAACTGGGCGTCGCCTCGCGGCCCACGACGATGAGCTTTTCGGTGCGCCACGCCGGCACGGGCCTCGAGTACAACGCCGCCACGCTCGATACGCTGTTCTGTCAACGTCGCAATCTGGTCTCGCCGCGCTTTCTTGGCATGGTGCGCGATCTTCTGCGGTTCTACCGCGAGGCGCCCGCGCTTCTCGACCTCACCTCGCCTGGCCCCAGCCTCGGCGATTATCTTGCCGAGCACCGTTACGGCGAAGCCTTCCGCGATGAGCACCTGGTGCCGATGGCGTCGGCGTTGTGGTCGTCACCGGCCCACGCCATCCTCCACTTTCCCGCGCGGTACCTCGTCCAGTTCATGGCCAATCACCAGATGTTGCAGGTGGAGAAGCGCCCGCAATGGCTGGTGGTGGACGGTGGCTCCTCGACTTACATACAGGCCATGCGACGCCAATGGCAGATCGACGAGCGGTTGTCCTGCCCCGTCTGGGCCGTGACCCGGCATCCGCAGCATGTCGTCATCACCTCGCTGCATGGTCAGGAAAGCTTCGACCACGTGGTGCTGGCCTGCCACAGCGACCAGGCACTCGGGCTGCTCGCTGATCCGTCGGACCAGGAGCGCGAGATCCTGGGCGCCATTCCCTACCAGACCAACGATGTCGTGCTGCACACCGACGCCCGCGTCCTGCCGCGTCAACGCAAGGCCTGGGCGGCGTGGAACGCGCGGATTCCTGCGGGACCCAGCGAGGCATGCACGGTCAGCTACTGCATGAACATCCTCCAGGGCATCGCCTCGCCGCGCCCCTTCATCGTGAGCCTCAACCTCGCGGCGTCCATCGATCCGTTGCATATCCTCCGTCGCATGTCGTATGCGCACCCGGTCTACACCGCCGACAGCGTCGCGGCGCAGGCGCGAAAGCACGAAATCCAGGGACAGCGGCGTACCTGGTTCGCCGGTGCGTACTGGGGATGGGGCTTCCATGAAGATGGCATGCGCAGCGCGGTCGAGGTCGCCTCCGCACTGTCGGGTCAAAACACGACCACGACACAAGGCACGTCGCGCCGTGGAGTGAGCGCATGAGCTTCGCCAGCGCCATTTACGAGGGCCGCGTGGTGCATCGTCGCCACACGCCGACCCAGCACGCCTTCAGCTACCGCATGGCACAGATCTACCTCGATCTCGACGAAGTAGACGACGTGTTCCGTTCACGCTGGTTCTGGTCGGTGAATCGGCCGAACCTCGCGGAGTGGCGGCGTTCCGATTTCATGGCACCACACGACCGGCCCCTGGCCGAGGTCGTTCGCCAGAAGGTAGAAGCTCAGACAGGGAAACGTCCGCAAGGACCGGTGCGGATGCTCGGACATCTCCGCTACGGCGGCTACGTGTTCAATCCGGTCACCTTTTATTACTGCTACGCCGCGGACGGCGAAACGCTCGAAGCGATTGTCGCGGAGATCACCAATACGCCCTGGCGCGAACGTCACGCCTACGTGCTGCCGGTGGATCGCGCCGACGCCCACGGGCGCGCCATGAGCTGGGCCTTCGACAAGCGTTTCCATGTCTCGCCGTTCATGGCCATGGCACGTCGCTACGACTGGCGCTTCACCGCCCCAGCCGACGATCTCCGCGTGCACATGAAAGTGCACGACGCCGACACCTGCGAGTTCGACGCCACCCTGGCACTTCAGCGCCAGCCGCTGACCGGACCCGCCCTCGCCCGGCTGTTGTGGCGCTACCCGCTCATGACGATGCAGGTCATCGGCGCGATCCACTGGCAGGCACTGCGCCTGTGGAGCAAGCGTACGCCCGTCCACGATCACCCACCCGAAGCCGCTTCCCTCCCCGAGGCGCGCGCACCAGGAACTGCGCCGTGAACGAACTCACCAGGACTCCCTCCCTACCCTTGCGCACGCCTGCGGCTCCCGCGCTGGACCGCTGGCTCCGCAACCGCCTGATCGACCGACTGGGCGGACTTCGTCATGGCAGCCTGCTGCTGCGCGATGCATTCGGAGAACGCGAGCTGGGCGACGCCGAACCCGCGTCGCCGCGTATCGAGCTGGTGGTTTCCGATCTCCGTTTCTACCGCTCGCTCGCCACTCATGGCAGTGTCGGTGCCGCGGATGCCTATATCGAAGGCCACTGGCACTGCAACGACATCGTCGGGCTCGTGCGCCTGCTGGTACGCAACCGCGACCTGCTCGATGCCATGGAGAGCGGCGCTGCCCGCCTTGGCGGCGCGGCCATGCGCCTGTGGCATGCCTTCCGCGAGAACACACGATCCGGTAGCCGCCGCAACATCGCCGCGCATTACGACCTGGGCAACCCGTTCTTCGCGTTGTTCCTCTCGCGCGATCTCATGTATTCGTCCGCTCTCTGGTGCGACGAGACGGACAGCCTCGACCAGGCATCCACCCGCAAGCTGGACGTGATCTGCGCCAAGCTCGACCTGAAGCCCGGCATGCGCGTCATGGAGATCGGCACGGGCTGGGGCGGCTTTGCGATCCACGCCGCACGCCACTACGGTTGCCACGTCACCACCACCACGATCTCCAAGGAACAACACCAGCTGGCAACCCAGCGCGTTGCCGAGGCGGGGTTGCAGGATCGCATCGAACTTCTGCTGCGCGACTACCGGGACCTCGACGGCACCTACGATCGCGTGGTGTCCATCGAGATGATCGAGGCCATCGGCGCTCGCTACATGGAGACCTATTTCGCGAAGATCGGTGCGCTGCTGTCCGCCGACGGCGTGGCGCTGGTGCAGGCCATCACCATCGAAGACCACCGCTACGCACAGGCCCTTGCCTCGGTAGATTTCATCAAGCGCCACGTCTTCCCGGGAAGCTTCATTCCGTCCATCGCCGCCATGCTGACAGCGAAAACGCGTGCCAGCGATCTCGCGCTCGTGCATCTGGAGGACTTCGGACTCTCCTACGCCCATACGCTGCATGCGTGGCGCGAGCGCTTTCTTGCACGCCTCGACGACGTGCGCCGGCAAGGCTTCGACGAACGCTTCATGCGCCTGTGGGACTTCTATCTCGCGTACTGCGAAGGCGGCTTCCTCGAACGCTCCATCGGCGTATCGCACCTCCTGCTCGCCAAGCCGGGCGCTCGGCCCGCGCTCGGGCGTTGGACGGCCAACGCCGAAGGACAGCCGGTATGACCGTGAACGTGCGGAGGCACCCATGAACCATGTGCTGCAACTAGGCATCCTCGCGTGCGTCATGCTCGCGCTGATGACCGCAGGTTGGGTCTGGCAGCGCCGGCACCGGAACGCCGGCATCGTGGACGTGCTCTGGGCGGCCGGCCTGGGCATGTCGGCGCTGTGGATGGCAGCGACGGGCTCGGGAGGATGGCTGCCTCGTCTGCTCGTGGCGATCCTTGGTGCGGCTTGGTCGGTGCGCCTCGCGTTGCACCTTTGGCAGCGTGTGCGCGATGAAGAAGAAGATGGTCGCTATCGCTACCTTCGTTCGCACTGGAAGGGGCATCAAGGGAAGTTCCTCGCCTTCTTCCTGGCCCAGGCCGCACTCGTCTTGCTTTTCTCTCTTCCGTTCATGGCAGTGGCGGCAAACCCCACCCAGACGCTCAACGGCTGGGCCGTGCTCGGCGTGATCGTCTGGGTGGGGAGCGTCGCGGGGGAAGCCATCGCGGATCGCCAACTGGCGCGCTATCGCAGGCAGCCCGAGAGCCGGACGCGGACATATCGCGGCGGCCTGTGGCATTACTCCCGCCACCCGAACTACTTCTTCGAGTGGCTGCACTGGTTCAGCTACGTGGCACTGGCCGTCGGGTCGCCACTGGCGTGGCTCGCCTGGCTCGGCCCTGTGGTGATGTTGGGCTTCCTCCGCTGGCTGAGCGGCATTCCGTTTACGGAAGCGCAGGCGCTGCGCTCGCGCGGCGAAGACTACCGCGACTATCAGCGCAGCACGCCCATGCTGTTCCCCTGGTTTCCCAAACCCGTTAAGGACTCCCATGAACACGACGCTCGCTGACGAAAGCGCGTTGGCGCCGGATCGCGCTGCGCCGGGCGTGTTGGGGCTCGCCGAGCGCGGCCTGCTGCCCGACGCCCTCATCCGCGCCGGCATCCGCCGGTTGTGCGAGCAGCGGCTCGCCGAATGCAATCTTGGTGATGCGGAGGCCCGGCAATACCGCCACCGCATGCTCATCGAGCAACTGCGAAGCGCACCCGTAGCGGTGCATACGGACGCCGCGAACGCGCAGCACTACGAAGTGCCTACCGCGTTCTTCCAGCAATGCCTCGGTCCGCGTCTCAAGTATTCCGCGTGCTATTTCACCGATGCTTCTGCCACGCTGGAACAGGCCGAGAACACGATGCTCGAACTGTATGCGCAGCGCGCGGGGCTCGCGGACGGACAGGACATCCTCGAACTCGGCTGCGGGTGGGGCTCGCTCTCGCTGTGGATGGCCGAGCGTTATCCGAATGCACGCATCACTGCCGTCTCCAACTCGGCGTCGCAGCGCCAACACATCGAGGCCGAATGCCTGCGCCGACGGTTGCCCAACCTGCGCGTCATCACTTGCGACATCAACACGCTCGCCCTCCCGGTCGAGGCGTTCGACCGCTGCGTCTCGGTGGAGATGTTCGAGCATGTACGCAATCACCGCGCGCTCATGGCGCGCATCGCCTCCTGGCTGCGTCCTGGTGGCGCCTTGTTCGTCCATATCTTCGCCCACCGCCAAGCGGCCTATCTCTTCGATACCGAGGGCACGGACAACTGGATGGGCAGGCACTTCTTCACCGGCGGCATGATGCCGGCCACGGACACGCTGCTGTGGTTCCAGGAGCACCTGCGCATCGAGGATCAATGGCTCGTGGATGGCACGCATTACCAACGCACGGCCAATGCCTGGCTGCGCAATCAGGACGAACGACGCGACGAGGTGATGACCACCCTGACCGGCGCATACGGGTCGGCGGAACTCGCGCGACTCTGGTTTCAGCGCTGGCGCATCTTCTGGATGTCGTGCGCCGAATTGTTCGGCTACGCCCATGGGCAGGAATGGCTCGTAGCTCACTACCGCTTTGTACGAAGCGATTGATGGAGATGCCCATGAGAACCCTTGTCCGCCGCCTTGGCGGTGCCCTGCTCGTCGCATGGCCGTTGATCGGATGCTCCACGCAACGCCCGACACCCGTGCCCCGCGCGTCCCACGTGGACGTCCCGCGATACATGGGCGATTGGTACGTCATCGCGTCCATTCCCACGCCCTACGAGGAAAGTGCGGTCAATGCCGTGGAATCCTACAAGCTGCTGCACAACGGCAAGATCGAGACGTCGTTCCGATACCGCAAAGAGACGCCAGCCGGTCACCTGAAAACGATGAGTGCCACGGGCTACGTGCGTCCCGATACGAATGGTGCCATCTGGGGTATGCAGTTCGTCTGGCCGATTAAGGCGCAGTATGTGATCTCGTGGGTCGATGCCGACTATCACACCGTGATCGTGGCACGCGACAAGCGCGACTACGTATGGATCATGGCGCGCAGTCCGACGATGCCCGACCCGCAGTACCAGCAGCTGGTGGATCGCGTGGCCGCAATGGGCTACGACGTGAAGCAGTTGCGCAAAGTGCCCCAGCAGTGGCCCGAGCCACCGACACAGGCACGGTAACGACACGACGAATGCCGCTATGATGCGTTCCGACCCGACTTGCCAGAAAGTCATCCCGATCGAGGCCCATCGGCGCGTGTCTCATTCCGCTTCCCAGGCCAACGACGATCCCGCCTACTGGGCGGGGCAGATGGCGGCCGTCGCAGAGAACCGCGACGTCGACTGTTTCATGCGTCTGTTCGCCCATTTCGGACCACGCCTCCAGCGCTATCTCGTCGGCCTCGGCGTGGCCGCGCCACAGGCCGAGGAACTCGTGCAGGAAGCCATGCTTCGGGTGTGGCGACGCGCGAATCAGTTCGACCCTAGCCGGGCGAACGTATCCACGTGGCTGTTCCGCATCGCACGCAATCTCTACATCGACAGCATTCGCGGCGAGCCGCATTGGCTCCCCATCCAGGACGGCCTCGACTGGCTCGATCAACGCACCGACGACGATGCGAACAGCACGGAGTGGTTCGCAGACGGCGTGGGTCTGGAGCGAGCGATCGACGAACTGCCACCGCAGCAGGCCCGGGTGATCCGGATGTCCTATTTCGAAGCAAAGAGCCACAGCGAAATCGCCCAGGAGCTTGGGCAACCGCTGGGCTCGGTCAAGTCCAACCTGCGTCGTGCCTTTGCGAAGCTGCAGGCAGGCCTGAGAAAAACACCATGAAGCCGCACCATCATCTCGACGCCGCCACCTTGATGAGCTACTCCGCAGGCGCGATGCCCGCTGCGTTCGCTGCGGTGGTGTCGGCACACCTCAGCGTCTGCCCGATCTGCCGCGACCATCTGCTCGACGCCGACGCCATCGGCGGCCAATTGCTGAGCCAGCAAGAAGGCATGCCCTTGTCCGATAACGCTCGCGAGCGCTTGCTGGCACGCCTGGGCGAGGAGGACATTCCTGCACCCCGTCCGTCTCCGGCCCGCCCCGTGGCGCATGACCCGGATGACCTGCCGATGCCGTTGTGGCCCTACTTCGGGCGCTCGTACCGCGACCTGCCGTGGAAGTGGATCGGGCCCGGCATCCACCACATCCGGGCGCGCGGCGTGGACGACGGGCACCTCATGCTGCTGCGCGTGGCACCCGGCCGCAGCTTGCCCATGCATACGCACGGCAAGAACGAGCTGACGATGATCCTGCGCGGTGCCTACGACGATTCCATCGGTCACTTCGCGGCGGGCGACGTCGCGGATCTCGACAGCGACATCGAGCATCAACCGGTAACGGCGCCCGGCGTTCCCTGCGTATGTGTGGCGGCAACCGATGCACCGCTGCGCTTCTCGGGCTGGCTGGCCCGCTCGCTGCAACCGCTGTTCAAGTTGTAATCCGCTTACCGGCGCCCCGGCGCACGCGATCAGGCATCGCCTGCGTCGTCCCAGGCGAAAGGCTCCGCCAGCGTCTCGGCCAGGTGATCGACGAAGGCACGTACGGTGGCTGGCAAATAGGTACGGGTGGAATAGACGACGCTGATGTCCAGCGGGTCCGCGTGGTAATTCGGAAGAATGCGCACCAGTTCGCCGCTTCGAAGGAGCGGCCCCAACACGAAGGTGGGAGCGAACACGAAGCCGGCGCCAGCAACGGCCGCAGCGGCAAGCACCTGCACGTTGTTCGCGGACACCCGCGTACTTCCCTCAATGCGATAGCGATCTCCTTGCGCATCGCGGAGCGTCCAATCCGGTCCCGACACCGCTTCGCTGAATGCAAGCAGAGGTTGTCCGGAGAGATCCGACGGTACGTTCGGCGCTCCATTGGCCGCGACATACCCCGGCGCTGCGCAGAGCGCCATCCGACACGCTCCGAGGCGTCGCGCGACCAACGATGAATTGGCGAGCCTGCCGATGCGTAGCGCCACGTCCACGGCGTCGGCATGCAGGTCGCCATAGCGGTCGTCGAGCGAGAACTGCAGCGACACCCGGGGATGTTTCTGAAGAAAAGCCGCGACGACGGGGCCCAGGTGCAGCGCACCGAACGCCACCGGCGCCGTGACGCGCAAGGTGCCCGATATCGTGCCGGTCTGGCTGCGCGCTTCGTCATCGGCCTCTCGCACGTCGACCAGAATGCGGCGACAGCGCTGCAAATAGGCCTCACCCTCCGGCGTGAGCGTCAACTGTCGCGTGCTGCGCTTCAGCAGAAGCACACCGAGCTCCGCCTCCAGCGCAGCGAGGTGCTTGCTCGCTCGCGAAGGCGTCATGTCGAATGCGCGTGCCGCACCCGCGATACTTCCCGTGCGAGCGGTCGCTTCGAAGACGGCCATGCATGTCAAGCGGTCCATTCGATCCCTTTCTGACCGAGTGTCGGTCGATTTCAGGCGCTAATCAGTGGCGATGCCGGTGCCTAGGATAGTTCCATCGTCCTCACATCGACAGGTGACCTGCCATGTTCATTACACTTCCGTCTGGCCCTACGCTCTTCGTTCACGAACGGCACGGAGACCATCCCACCCTGGTTTTTCTGCACTACTACGGCGGGTCGTCGCGCACGTGGGCCCCGATCATCGAAGCACTACCGCGCGACATGGGCGTGATCGCCCCCGATCTTCGCGGCTGGGGCCGCTCAGAGCGTTCTACGGAAGGCCATACGCTTGCGGGTTACGCCGACGATGTCGAGGCTGTGCTCGCGAACACGCAAGTGGGCGAGTACGTGCTGGTGGGGCATTCGATGGGCGGCAAGATCGCCCAACTCATCGCGTCACGACGACCTGCGGGGTTGCGCGGCGTCGTGCTCGTCGCGCCGGCCCCGCCGACCGCGCTCGCCCTACCGCTCGAGGTCCGCGCTGGCATGGTTGCGGCGTACGACACACGAGAGAGCATCGAAGGCGCGCTCGAACATGTACTCACCGGACGGCCGCTCACGCCCCAACAGCGTGAACAAGTGATCGAAGACAGCATGAGCGGTACACCCGAAGCCCGCTTGGCATGGCCTATGGAGATCAGCCAAACAGACATCACGGACGCGGTGCGCCGCATCGAGGTGCCCGTACTCGTGCTTTCGGGCGACACGGACAAGGTGGATACGACCGACACGCTTGAGGCCGAGTTGATGCCACGCCTGGCACACGCCGAGCTGCGCGTATTGCCCGGCGTGGGGCATCTGGTGCCCTTGGAGGCACCCGAGGAAGCCGCCCGGTCGATTGCAGCGTTCGTGGAGAGGCTGCGCGCCGGGTGATCCGACGCGCCTGGACGCGTCGATATCGGCTCGGCGAAATCGCGGCCCATGATCGGGATTTTCCCGATACGGGCCGCCGCAGCGTGTCGCGATAGTGACCCCCGAGGGACGCCGCAGGCGTACCCGTCAGTCCACGGCATACACCGCTGGACACACCGCACACATCACTCGGGTGATCACACCAAAGGACACGCTGCCATGACCGTTACGGCAAATCGACTCATTATTTTCGGGGACAGTCTTTCGGATATCGGCGTCAAGCGAGACACGCTGACCGGACAGTTCGCTTCGCTTTTCGGCTTGATGCGCACCAATCAGGTGAAGCGCTTCAGTGACAACCGCAACTGGACGGACTTCATCTGGGAATGGGCCGGCGGCCAGCCGTTGATCACGGTGGATCAGTCCACCTCCCTGGCTGCCGCCGCGCCGCATTTGACGTGGAGTGCGAACAGCAACCACGGGTCGTCCACCACGCATCCTCTCTACTACGTCAATTATGCCGAAGGCGGCGCAATGGGCGGATCGGACCGCTGGGGCGCTGGCCTGGGCACATTCAAGGAGCAGTACGATCGCTACGTCAAGGATCTCAAGGCTTACGGCCCGCAGCCGGGCAACGGTCTGTACCTGGTGTGGTTCGGTCTCAACGATCTGGTGACCAACGGGCGCGACAAGGCCGACATGGCTGCCGTGGCGCGGCAGATGAGCCAGATATGCCAGAACATCCTCCAGAAGGACCCGAACGCACACTTCCTGTTCGGCAACCTTCCCGATCCGCAGGACGCCGTCCGCTATTACGGCCAGGAAGCCACGCAGAAGGTCGTCGACTTCTCCACTGGCTCGCTCAACTTCGGACATGAGCTGGCCAAGGAGATCAACGCACACTTCGCTGGCAGAGCCACCGTCGTCGACATCTACACGCCCATGTATCACGTCTGCAAAAATCTCAACTCCTACGGGTTCACCAAGAAGGCGCAACCCAAGGGCATCGAGGTCCGCTATGGCGCGCCGCCGCGGAACCAGCTCGACGCCTTCTGCACCACGACCAGCGACGAAGCGCATCCCACCGAGGAGGTCTACAAGGTGATCGCGCAGATCTGGGCGGATGAGATCAAGAAAAATTTCGACCTGGGCACGCTGTCGCAGGCGACTGATGCCCATTTCAAGGTCCAGGGCTCGAACTGAAGCCTTTGCACGCGGTGCCGCCGGCCGGGAGCGGCCGGCGGCGGCGGGAATGGGTCGGGGCGCTATAATCGTCTTTTCCCTGTCATGACGATTAACATGCTGCGAAGCGATCAGGTCCTCGTCACCGTTGGCACCGCGTGCACCCTTTCCGCCGTGGGCTCGACGGAAACCTATCAGGCGCTGGTGGCGCGTTCTCCCGATTTTTTGCCACTGGCCGCCTTCGATGCCGGCCTCGTCTCGCTCGATCCGCACGCCGAGAACGCGGCGGACGGCATGCGCTGGGCCTCGGGCGATCATGACGGCGAACCGGCCACGCTGGCAGATCTGGAGCGATTGCACGGCGCCGAGCTGCGTGCCAATAGCGGTATCCGCCATGTCGCTCAGGTCGCCGACCATGCGCCGCGTGCCGTGACCGACATCGCCGCACCCCTGCCGCACGATCTGGAAGCAGGTGGCCTGCGCCGGCTTGCCGGTATCCGTTTCGAAGACATACGCGCATCCAGCCTCAAGGACATGCACGGCCTGTTTCAGGACGAGCCCTTGCTGAGTCCGTCGTTGCAGGCGCAGTTGTTCGTGTATGGCGCACTGGGTGCCTTGGCCGGCCTGCCGCGACCGTTGTCGGAGCTGGTGCCCAATCCGTTCGGCTTCCGCGTCGCCTCCGCCACCGCCTTCGGCGGTCACGACGCATTGGGCCAGTGGCTGCGCCCCGATGCGCCACAGCCTGCCGGTGGTATCCCGAAGGACACCTTTGCGGTCCGGCTGTCGCACTCCCTCGGTTCGCACGGTCCTGCGCTCGTCTCGACGATGCTTGCACCGTCTTACAGCATCAGCCGCGTGCTGAAGAATCCGGAACTGCGCGAATCGCTGCGTTCCGACGAGGTCGGTTTCATGCGCGTTCCGCAGGCGCCGTCTACCGCCGTGGGGGCCTGCGCATCGAGCCTCGTCGCACTGGCCGACATCGCGCCGCAATTGCTGTTCGATTACCCCGGTTTCCAGAAACCGAAGATGGTGTTGCTGACGGCCGCCGATGCGGCACTCCAGCCCGGCTACGGCATCCTCGAAGCCTTCGGTGGCGGGGCCTTGATGACCGGCGCCAAGCTGGCGGCAAAAAACGAAGCGCATGCGGGTGAGCCGGAGCGCACCGCCCACGACGCACTCGCGCCGTTCGACACCGATGCCGACGGTACGGTGGTCGGCCACGGTGGCTCCGGGCTGCTCGTGACGACGCTCGACTTCGCGCTGCGCAACCATCTCGACATCACTTCGATCATCGTGGGCTGGGGCCAGAGTGCCGAGGCCGGTGGCAAGGCGCATTTCGCAGGCGTCGGTTTCGGTGGCGAAAACGCCCTGGTGCAGGCGATGGAAATGGCCTATCAGGGCCACGGTTATGCCATCGGCGACTTCCACTACCTCGCCGCCCATGCCACCGGCACGCGCACCAACTCCAAGACCGACCTCGGCACCGCACTCGCAGGTCTGCAGGGCGCAGCGCAACGCCAGGGTCATACGGGCGAATTGCCCAAGCTTTTCGTCGGTGCACACAAGGCGGTGGGCGACGGCCACACCATGGGCGAAACCGGCCTGAAGGCGTTGTCGCAGGCCGTGCAATTCGTGCTTGGTCGCCCTGCCCCCGGCGTGCCCAGCCTGCGTCGCCTCGACCCGGATCTCGCCGAAGTCGGTTCGCACTTCCACCTACAGGCCGAACCGACACCGGGACACGCCGACGGGGGCGCCATCTGCGTCACTCAGGGCTTTGGTGGCTACAACGGCGCGGTGGCCTTGCGTTCTGCGACGCCGGAGGCTTTCGCCCGCTACGCGTGCGATGCCGATGTACTGGCTGCGTATCTCGACGCCTGGCCGCGCATCCGGGCAGAGCGCGAAACGCGTGAACGTGTGGCCCGCCGCAGCCCGAAGCTGGCGTTGGCCATGGCCGAGCGCCATCGCTGGACGGGGCTCGACTGAGCATCCATCCATCCTTCACGGGCAAACGGCCAGCGCTCGTGAACGTGGATCGATCATGATCCGTGCGTTGCGCAGCGCTGCCGAACCCAACACCACTTCGGGAAACCCCTCGATGACGCGGGCGTTCACGTCGCTCAGCGTCAATGCGCCCACGCGCACGGGGCCGTGCAATACGCCCCGTTCCGTGCCTACCTTACCGTTGGTCAGGCTGGCCTGACCGGCCGACGCCAGGGGCGCATCGGTCAGTTGCGGCCAAAGCGCCTTGGGCACCACGAGTTCGACGTCAGCCCCGGTATCGAGCTGAGCCTCGAACGATCGGCCATCGATGGTCACAGGTACGCGGAATGCACGTTCATACGGCAAGGCCTGCGCATCGTCCGTGGCCACATGCCAGCTTCGGCCAAACCATAACTCGCGCCGACGATAATCGATGACCAGAACGCCGTCGGCAAAGAAGTCTCGAGCCAGGATGCCGTCGAACGCGGCTTCCTTGGAGACACGCGATCGGTAGTCGCGTGTGATGACCTCGACGTTGCGCCGAGTCAAGCCACCAAGCGTCAACGTGTTCAGTTGGGTCGTGTCGACCGTGCTCGTTGTCAGCGCGTCGGACGAGGTGGCCCCACGACCTACGGGTAGCCCCAACGCCGTCACGAGGCTTGCATCGACGCGCCCGACACCGCTGGCCCCGGTATCGACAGCGAAGCGGTAGGGCCCGCGTCCATTGACTGCGGCATCGACATAGACCCGCCCGCTCACCAGCGTCACCGGTACATGAACGAGTGCATCCGCAGCGCTCAGGTGCTGCGCGCAGGCCTCGCGTGCCATGCTCTCTGCCGACGACGTGCCATACATGATCGCAGCGAGCGCGATCATCCATTGGAGCGATTTCATCCGTTTTTCCCCTTGTTCGTCGCTGAAACGGCGAAGCGCGCCATGCGCCTCGACATGATCAGTGATACGTCGAGAGGCTATTCGGCTGCAGTATTGATCGCTACATGGGAAAAACGGGCGGCATGGTCTTGCCGATCGACGGCCGGGCAAAAAGAAAACCCTGCTGGAGCACGACGCCAAGGTCGAGCAACGCGGAACACTCGGCGATCGTCTCGACGCCTTCTGCGATGACCTTGATATCGAGGTCGTCGCACAGACGCATCATGTGCGACACGATGCGCTGGCGAACGCGATCGCCGCCGATGTCGCGAACCAGTCCGATGTCGAGCTTCACGATGTCGGGCTGGAAATCGGCGAGAAGATTCAGCCCCGCATAGCCCGCCCCGAAATCGTCGATGGCGGTGAGGAAGCCACGGGCGTGGTAAGTCCGCAGGATCGACAGCAGGTGTGCCTGGTCGGCGATTCGCTCGTGCTCCGTCACCTCGAAGATGATGTCGGATAGCGGCCACTTCACACGTTCGGCGGCCGCGAGCGTGGCGCGCAGGCAGTGCTCGGGGTTGTACACCGCATTCGGCAAAAAATTGATCGACACCAGCGCTGGAAGCTCGGAGTCCACCGCGCACTCCAGTGCCTTGACACGACATGCCTGATCGAACGCGTACTGGTTCTCGGGATGGACCGATGCGAGCACGTCGGCCGCCGACGATCCGTCGGTACCGCGCACCAGCGCTTCGTGCGCGAAGACGCGCCTGGCCGACAGGTCCAGGATCGGCTGAAACGCCATGGTGATGGTGCCTTCAAAAGCCATGCCGTTACGGCACGCTCCGCATGAGTGTTGCTGTGCCATGACTTCCCTCGCAGCTCGCTATCCTATCGGCCGAAGGTAAAGGGACTTGAACAACGAAACGTGAAGATCGACCGTTACGCCTGCTTTAGCCGCGGCCAGCGCCAGGCCGTCACGATGGTGAAGAGGCTGAGCGCAATCTCGATCACGCCAAACATAACGTAGAAAGGCGCCGCGCCCGGGAGGGTCATCACGATGATGCCCGCATAGATTACGCCGAGGATGAAATTCCCCCAGCGGCACCACGCGGCGGGAAGCGCCATGGAGCCAAACACCATCAGTGCGGGGATGGCCATCATCACGCTCACGCCAACGAGCAGGGCATTCGTGGTCGGCCCCATCGGCCCGAAGTTTCCAGCAAGCATGTTGCGCAGGTGGTCCGGGACGAAAAGTCCGAAGTAATCACCGTAGACATAGCAGAACATCAACGATGTCCAGAGACCGGCCAGGCGCAACCTCACGGGTACCTTGATGTCTTCGAGCATAGTTCGGCCACATCCTCTCTTCGGAAACGTCACTGTACGATGGCGAAGGAAGAACGACTCGGACCTGGCTCTCCCTTTCGGATTTTCGACATCATGCACCAACGCTCGCACGCCGTGTCGCGCGAGCACGCCGCAAGGGCCGCGCGAGGAAGCCGAGTTCGCAAGGAAACGCCCGATCAGGGTGCGGGGCGAATCACCGCGGCAGGAAAAAGCTTGCCTTGAAAGGCGCGGATTACCGTTCCGACGATGATCGCGGCCAGCACGAGGTTCGTCACCACGAAAAGCACGGGCGCAAGCTGCGGAATGGCGCCGGTAAGGCCGCGCGAGGTCATGGTGAGGGCCGTGCCCGAGAGCGCCGTCACACCGAAGGTAAACGCCCAGTACGCAGGGCTGAAAGGCTGCTCGGCGATCCACGGGATCAGCCGCGCCAACAACAGGAACTGGAACATGCCGTACCCCCAGGTGGCCTGCACCAGCAGCGCCGGCTCGCCGCTGGTATTGGCGAGCCACGCCGCGACAGCCACCACAGGCGGAGCGAGTTGGATGCCCAAGGTCGGTCGGAGCGGCAACGGAAGCGGCTGCGCATGGAACAAGCGATTGACGATCACCGATTCCAACGCAAGCCAGGCAAACACTCCCGCGCCAAAGAACAGCACACCCCACGATGGATAACCCAAGGTGCCTGCCGCAATGGCCGTGATGAAATTCCCGGCGACCGAAGGCAGGTAGATCACCGGTGTCACCGTCGTCACCTCGCGACCGCCCTGCAACATGCCGCCCAACCGCCAGATGCTGAAGAGCACGTGGCCTACCCCGCCGACCACCAGCGCGACCATCGCGAGGCCATGCGAATGCGGTGCGAGCACCACCGCCATCAGTGCCGTTGTCGCGGGCGCCAAGCCGATGAAGCAGCACTGCACGGGATGCGTCGCCTCCTCGACCGCTGCGTCGCGATGAAGACACCACTTCAACGTGTAAGACGCACTTACCAACAGCCACACCACGAACGCCACGGCCATGATGGTCTCGCCGATCACGGGCGACATGCCCCAGAGGCGCGTCGCCAGGCGCCAATTACCGCCCAGCCCAACGAGGCCGAGGACCATGCCGAAGAACGACGCGGGGATGGAGCGATAGAAGGGCATTGAATGGCCGAGGAGGACAAGGACGCCGGCACTGTGCGATGCGCTGCGGATGCTGTCTTGAAGAACCCGGTGGTGAGGCATCGATAACCCGCCATGTCCGAAAACGCGCATTCTCTCGGCAAAGGCGCGGCACGATACTTTCGGCACGGTCCCGCAAACGAAGCCTTTCGCATACTCGCGAGCATCGAGAGTCGCACCGAAGGATACGTGCATGGACGAGAAGCAGCTCGGCCGACTAACCGGAGCGATCTATCTGATCGTTGTGGCGACCGGCTTGTTCAGCCTGATGTACGTCCCGGCTACGCTGGCGGGAGACGGTACTCCGTCTGACCGACTAGGACGGCTATTGGCACACCCCGCACTTTACAACGCAGGCACCGCAGCGTTTATCGTCGAGCAAGCTGCCTTTTGCGTGCTGCCGATCATGTTCTACCGATGGCTGTGTCACGCCGGGCCATGGCATGCCGCCCTGATGGTCGTCCTGGCGCTGGCGAGCGTGCCGGTGTCTCTCGTTGCCGCCGCCGATCGCCTTGACGCGATCGGCTGGCTTACCGATACAAACCTGCTGTCCGAGGTTACAAGCGCAGAAAGCCGCACCCTGGCGCAGACGGCATTGCATCATTGGGACCACGCCTTGCTCATCGCCAGCCTGTTTTGGGGACTGTGGCTCGCGCCGCTCGGTTATCTCATCGTCGTGTCGCGGATGATTCCACGACTGCTGGGCTATCTGCTGATGCTGGGGAGCCTCGGCTATGTCATCGACGTGTTCGGGCAACTCCTGTGGTCCGACTATGGCCGTTCGGCGCTCGCCGACTACGCCACCTTACCCGCTGCGCTTGGCGAGCTGGGCACGTGCTTCTGGCTGCTGGCCGTTGGTGCGAAGCGCAGCAGCGTTGCCTCCATAGACCACGCCCGCGTGGCATGAGCATGGCCCCTACGGCGGCAAGGCAGATCAAAGCAGTCGGATCCCCCAAGGCCGCACCATCCAGGCGAACAGCACGAAGCAGACGATGGTGACCACGGCGCTCAAGCCCAGCGAAGGCCAAAAGCCAAAGCGGTTGAGCAACCAGGGGAACAGCAGGAACATCGGCAGCGTCGGCACCACGTACCAAAACGTATACCAGGCGTGGTTGGCGATCTTCTCCGTGGGTTGCTTTTCGATGTGGAGCCACGTCAATGCGAGCAGGGTCACCATCGGCAGCGACGCAATCAGCGCGCCCAGGCGATCGCTCCGCTTGGCGACTTCCGAGACCAGCACGACCACTGCTGCGGTGATGGCGTATTTGGTGATGATCCAAGGCATGGGATGGTCCGACGAGTGAATGAGGGTTAGTGGAAAACACGGTCGGGAGAATGCCGAGTCACACGACGTTTTTAGACCCGACATCGCCGTGCTCACGCAAACGGCATCGAAATCGGCCCCAGAGCTGCCGCGCCGATCCGGCATAGTGCCCAATCGACGACGGATCGCAAGCACCTACAAGGCCCGCCACGCGAGGGTGGGTTATGGTCCGGAACACCATCCCCAAGGCACCCTCCATGGCAACGACCGAAGCGGACCTCAACTACGACCGCCTGCTCCGTTCCAACCTGGAGCGGGTGTTCAACGAACGGGATGCTGAGCGTCGCGCTACCGCGCTGGCGGAGCTTTACGTCGACGATCCGGTCATGTTCGAACCGGATGCTGTCGTCCGCGGGCGGGACGCCATCGGCGCGGTTGCGGGCAAGTTGCTAGAGCAGTTCGGCCCAACCTTCACCTTCGTCCCTGAGGGCTCCGCCGTTGGGCATCACGGTCTCGCCGTTCTGCGTTGGCATGCCGGCCCACAAGGTGGCCCGATCGCCGTCACCGGGGCCGATGCGGCCGAATTCGAGGGTGGCAGGATTGCCCGGCTCTGGGTGCTTCTCGATCCGCCGCCGACGGCGTAAGCCCCCGTCGCGCCGCATGACCCGAAAGCCGGGTCAACGCATATAGGCAGCGAGTTCATCGGGCGTGCCGCGTGGAAAAGCGCTTCGAAGATGCTCCAGGAACGCCGACACGCGAGCGCTCAGCAATCGTCGTGTGGGGTACAGCGCCCACAAAGCGATCTCCGGCCCTTCGACGTCGCCCCAATGAACCAGTGTGCCGGCTGCGAGATCGTGGCTGACGAGTGACAGTGGCAGGCGCGCTGCGCCGACGCCCGCGCGAACCGCGTCGCGCACCATCACCAAGGACGACATGCTGAGCACCGGGGCGACGGTGAGGGTCGATGGGCCCGACGACATCGTCACGTTCCAGGTTTGCGCCGGCTGCATCGCCCCGCGCGTGACCGCGGGTACCGGCGAGCCATCCGCAGGACGTACGAGATCGGGGCTTGCCACGACGACCAGTCGATCCCGAAGAAAGATCCGCCCGACAAGCGTGGCGTCGGGTTCCGGGTTGACCCGGATGACCAGGTCGTAGGCTTCTTCCACCATGTCCACGGCGCGATCGTCCGCCGTGATTTCGAGCCGCACATCGGGATAGCGAAGCGCAAACTCCGCCGCGAGCTTTCCCATGGCCGTCTGCGAAAACAGCAGCGGTGCGCTGATCCGTAAACGCCCACGGACGGTCTGACCGCCCGACGCAATCGCTGCCGCCGTCTCCTCCAGTTCAAGCAAGAGCATGCCCGCGCGTTCGAACAAGGCGCGCCCCTCTTCCGTGAGCTTGAGTGACCGCGCCCCTCGTTCGAACAAGCGCAGATCGAGGCTGGACTCCAGCTCGGCGACGCGCCGGGACAGCGTGGCCTTCGGGCGACCGGCCTCCCGGGCCGCCTTGCCGAACCCGCCGTGACGGGCCACCAGGGTGAAATCGGCCAGTGCGAGCAGATCCATGTGTTCCACCCATGAGACGACGCGTCCAATTCTAACGGCTATGCACACGAAATTGGATCAATAGCATAGGGGCTGTTCGCAACCCAACCCGGAGACATGCCATGACTATCCTCGTAACTGGTGCCACCGGCCGCGTCGGCCGCCACGTCGTCGACCAGCTCGTCCAGCGCGGCGCCAAGGTGCGCGTGCTGACCCGCGACCCGGCCAAGGCCAACGTACCGGCCGGTGTCGAAGTCGCCCAGGGCGACCTGCTCGACATCGATGCCGTGCGCAGCGCCTTCCAGGGCATACGCACCCTCTTCTTGCTCAATGCCGTGACGGGCGATGAATTCACCCAGGCGATCATCACCCTCAACCTCGCCCGCGAGGCCGGCGTGGAACGCGTGGTGTACCTCTCGGTGATTCACGCCGATCGCTTCGTCAACGTGCCGCACTTCGCTGTGAAGGCGGGTGCCGAGCGCATGCTGGAGCAGATGGGCTTCAGCGCAACCATCCTGCGCGCGAGCTACTTCATCGACAACGAACTGATGGTCAAGGACGCGATCCTGGGCCACGGCGTGTACCCGATGCCGATCGGAAGCAAGGGCGTCGCCATGGTCGATACGCGCGACATCGCCGAGGTGGCCGCGATCGAACTGATCCGTCGTGATCAGGCACCGGGCAAGCTGCCGATCGAAACGATCAACCTCGTGGGCCCGGACACCCTGATCGGCACCGAAGTCGCCACGATCTGGACGGACCTGCTCGACCGCACGATCGTCTACGGCGGCGACGATCCCAGCGGCTTCGAACAGACCGTGGCGAGCTTCCTGCCGAAATGGACGGCCTACGAGATGCGCTTGATGGCTGAGCGCTATGTCAGCGACGGCATGATCCCGGAAGCCGGCGACGTGGAACGGTTGGTCAAGATCCTCGGCCGCCCGCTGCACAACTATCGCGATTTCGCCGCCGAGATCGTGCGTGCTGATTGAGTGCTTTTCAGGCGACCGCCTCGCTCATGGGGTGGTCGTCGACAAGCCAAGAAAGACAAGTGGACAATGTCGCCTTTCGGAGAGGGTTCAGCCATGTTTCCTGCCAACGATCTCGAAGCCGCATTCGATCGCGTGACTGATTATTGGTCGCCGAAGGTCGTCGGCAAGGTCAATGACCAACTGCTCAAGGTCGCCAAGCTCAAGGGCGAGCTGGTCTGGCACGCGCACGACAGCGAAGACGAGTTGTTCTACATCGTGAAGGGCGAGCTTCGCATGGAGTTCGAAGACAGTGTCACGGTGCTTCGGCAAGGCGCGTTCCTCACCGTGCCGAAAGGCGTCCGGCACAATCCCGTCGCGGACGAGGAATGCTGGGTGTTGTTGATCGAACCGGCGTCCACCTTGCACACGGGAGCGGAAGTGACGGATCGCACCCGCAGCCTGGAAGAGCAACTCAGCTGACAGCACTCCCTGCGATGACGCGCTCGGCGACGTCACGCAGATGCTCTAGAAACGCTTTCACCGCAGGATTGTTGCGGCGGCTCGACGGCCATACGGCGTTGATGGTGTCACGCTCCACGGCGAAGCTTTGCAATATCGGCACCAGCTCGCCGCGTGCCACGTAGGGCGCGGCGATGAGGGACGCACTGATGCCAATGCCGCCCCCTGCGGCCAACGTGGCGACGACAGCCTCGCTCGCATCGACGACGATGTGCGACGCAGGCACGATGTCTGTTTCGCGTCCTCCTATCCGAAACGGCCAGCGGAAAATCTGACCGCTGCTCTGATATCGGAAGTTGACCGTTTCATGTTCCGCCAGATCGTCGGGATGCTCGGGCGTGCCGTACTTGGCGAGATACGCTGGCGATGCATAAGCGCCTAGCCGCAACGGACCGAGCCTGCGCGCTATGAGGCGCGAATCCGCGAGTTCGCCGATACGCACAGCAATATCGATGCCCTGCTCTACGACATCGACCAACCGGTCGTCGAGCCGGAGATCGATCGACACCTGGGGGTAGCGTTCCCTGAAAGCCGGCAAGGCAGGTCCGATCAGATGGATCCCGATCGGCAGCGAGGCCGCAATGCGCAAAGTACCGGTCGGTTCGCCGCGAGCGGCTTTCGCTGCCTGGTCGATCTCCTCCGCATCGCGCAGCAGTTTCAGGGCCCGCTCGTGCAGCTCCATGCCCTCCGCGGTCAAGGTGAGCGACCGGGTGGTCCGGGTGAGCAGGGACACGCCGAGCTGCTGCTCCAGGCGTTGCACGCTCTTGCTGACTGCCGAAGGCGAAATCCCGAGCGAGCGGGCCGCCGCCGTGAAGCTGCCCAATGACCCTGCCCGCGCGAACGCGATCAGGCCGGTCAGTCGTTCCAGGGCGATTTGTTCCTTCATGGCACTATTAAAGCGTACTGGAGCCCCATTATCAGCTGGATGGCACGGACATACCCTTTCTCCATGACAACGCGCCCTCGCGCGCCATGGAGACAGAGACATGAGCAACGTAATGAAAGCGGTTCGCCTGCATGCGTTTGGCGGCCCGGAAGTGCTGGTTTATGAGAACGCCCCTAAGCCGCAAATAAAGGCCGGCGAGGTTCTGGTCCGAGTGCATGCCGTGGGCATCAACCCGCCCGACTGGTACCTGCGCGAGGGCTATAAAATGCTGCCGCCCGAATGGCAGCCCAAGGTCGCCTTCCCGATCATCCCGGGTACCGACATCTCAGGTGTCGTAGAGGCCGTGGCCGAAGACGTGCAGAGCTTTGCGGTCGGAGACGAGGTCTATGCCATGGTCCGTTTCCCCGGGGGCCTCGCAGGCGAAAGCAGCGCCTACGCCGAGTATGTAACGGTGCCCGCGACGCAACTCTCCCTGAAGCCGTCAGGCATCGATCATGTGCACGCAGCGGCGGCACCGATGTCTCTGCTGACGGCATGGCAGTTCCTTATCGATCTCGGCCACACCGAACCGAATCCGCTTCAACCGCACACCCACGTGCCCGTGCCGCTTGCAGGCAAGACCGTGCTCGTCAATGGCGCGGCGGGCGGCGTCGGCCATTTCGTGGTGCAACTCGCCAAGTGGCGCGGTGCCCGCGTGATCGCTGTCGCCTCCGGCAGCAACGAAACCTTCCTGCGTGACCTGGGTGCCGATGAATTCATCGACTACGGCACGACCAAGCCCGAAGACGTGGTACGCGATATCGATCTCGTCGTCGATGCCGTCGGTGGCCCCACGACCGGCCGCTTCCTGCACACGTTGAAGCGTGGCGGTGCCCTCTTCCCGGTCTTCCCCTTGGGCTTTGATGGAGGCGAAGAAGCCGAGCGTCTCGGCGTCACGGTGTCGGCGACACAGGTCCGCTCGAACGGAGCCCAACTCGCCGAAATCGCACCTTTGCTTAGCAACGGCACGATCCGCGTCGCCATCGACAGCGAATTCCCACTCGCCGATGCGCGGAAAGCCCATGAGCGTGCCGCCACAGGACATATACGAGGCAAGATCGTGCTGACGGTCGCGGAAGACGGTGAGTCATGAGCACGTCAGGAAAACTTCCCCAAGGCTCCGCAGCATGGTTCGACATGCTGGGAACGCTAATGTGCGAGGCCGCGTTACGCGCCGGCCTCGCCCCGGATGAGAACTGGTCGCTCGTGGAGCGATACACCGATGGCGCCACACTGCCGAACGGACGCGGTCAAGGCATCCGATTCGACATCGTCAACGGGTTGCCGTCGTACCGGATTGGGGTACACACAGACGAACATGCTGACGTGGTGATCGAGGTGAGCGCCGCCGTCGCCCGCGAACTCAATCTGCTTTACACGGATGATCCGGCGTATGGCGCAGCGCTCGATCGAGCGAAACAGACAGGCCAGATCGCCATGGAGGGCGACCTGTCGCGAATACCGGATTGGTTCACGGCAATACATGATCCGCTCGTGGATCGGACTGCGTAGGTCTCCTTAGATCGGGGACTACCGAACGTTAAGCACCACCAAGCCGATCCCAGCCAACATGGCCGCGATCGACCCCAGCATCATCCGGGTGCCATCGGGATTCCCCTCCCCGCGCAACCGCTTGATCATGGCCCACGCAGACGTCTCCGGCAGATGTGCTCTTGCATATCGAGAATAGATCCGCCAATTGGCGATGGATGAAGCCGCCAGGATGAAGATCAGCACCAGACGAAGTACGTGGTAGTTGGAAGCGGTCATGAACAGGTTCCCTCTGTTGGCGGTGAATGCCAATATTAGACGGCATCCGACGTTCGTTGGCCTTTCCGGGCGGTCTCGGGCTAAGTCATCTAGGGCACGGCGCATGGAGCGCACGCTGACCACGTATGCCAAAATCTCGCCGGCTTGCCGATGCAATTGCAGGATAAAGTCGGCCGATGCCCGATGGCCATCTGGGACACGACATGCCCCGCATGAAGAAGAAATCCGACCTGCCCCAGAAGGTCTGCGCTGGGTGCGGCCGGCCCTTCGTATGGCGCCGTAAGTGGGCGCGTGACTGGGACAACGTACGTTACTGCTCGGACCGCTGTAGAAGCGCAAAATATACATCGCCCTGATCGCCACCGGCCTCGCTCCGATAGCGCATCGATTCCACTACCAAGCTATCGTAACGTAGGTGCTGGAGTAGAGCGCCTGCATGATTCACCTGGGTCATTCCATCGTAGTCAGTGCTTGTATGGAGTCGCTATGTCGGATCTATCGCCACCCACGTCCCCCGTCGCTGTGTTTGCCCCCGAGGCGCCACCCCGACTAACCCCGAGCAACTATCCCGAGCCTTACGCTTCGATGATGGCTGGGCGAATCAAGCGCCCCCTGGGCGATCTTTTCGGCCTCCAGGGTTTCGGTGTGAACCACGTAACGTTACCGCCAGGTGCGATCTCCGCGTTGCACCATCGCCATTCGGTGCAGGACGAGTTCGTCTTTGTATTGACCGGCGAACTGACACTCGTGCATGACGCAGGAGAGACCACGCTCCACGCAGGATCGTGTTCCGGCTTTCCGAGTAACGGTACAGCACATCACTTAGTCAATCGGTCCGACACCGAAGCGATTTATCTTGAAGTAGGCGATCGACGGCCGGGCGATAGCGTGTCCTATCCAAACGACGATATCAAAGCTGTACGAACAGCCTCGGGATGGCAGTTTGAGCACAAGGACGGACGGCCGTACGGATAGGTCGATTATTGCGTTACCGCCCTTTGATGCTCGGTTCGGCTGGCATGGCGTCCGAAGCTTATGGCTCCCCCGATCGCACGCTTAGCGGCCCGTGCCGTCTTCGAGGGACGCTTAGCCCGTCGCAAGAGCTGCAAGCAGCGCCGCCTCATCCTCGGCGATGGCCGCCGCCTCATGAAGGAATGGATCATCATGCCGCTCGGCCCTGGTACGAATCGGACCGACGGGCCGCTCAAGCGCGGTCAAGCCGTCATCAGCCGCCGCCATCGCGTCGTCCTTGTCGCTCGATCCGGCAAGCGCTTGCGCGCGGCGACGGAGACCTTCCATCTTGCGCACGTCCGCCTCCCGTGTCGCTTTCCGCTCCGCAAGGTTCAATGACACCGTCGGCCTCTCGGAGATCTGCCGGTAAGCCTCAAGCCGCTCGACGGCAAGCTTCCACGCTGCGTCATCACCGACCCGGGCGTCATGCTCCTTCATCAGCACGGCCCGGATAGTTGCAAGACGCGGATCCTTGTCGAATGCAGTGGCCGCGATGCTCGACTGAGGTAGCGCATTCTTGTAGGTCGACTCGCCAAAATCCCGTTCCGAATAGGTCTGCGGGAAGACGATATCCGGGGTCACGCCTGAGAGTTGTGTGGTCGTTCCATTGATGCGGTAGAACTGGGCGATGGTCATTTTCAGTTCGCCCAGACCATCGGCATGGCCGATGCTGTCGAGGTCGACCAGCGTCTGGACCGTTCCCTTGCCGAAGGTCCGCTCCCCCACCACGATGGCGCGGCCACGGTCCTGAAGGTCGGCAGCCAAGATCTCCGACGCCGAGGCTGAGGCACGGTTTACCATCACGACCAAAGGACCGGTCCATGCGGCCGCGCCGTCCGCCTGTTGAACGTCAGGCGCGCCCTTTGCGTCCTTGACCTGAACCACGGGGCCCGGCCCGCAGAAAACGCCGCCCAGAGCGACCGCTTCCGAGAGGGAGCCGCCTCCGTTGTCCCGCAGGTCAAGGACGATCCCAGCGACGTTCTGGTCTCGGAAATCCTGAATGTGCGCAGCAACGTCCTTACTCACGCTCCGGTAGCTTCCTCCTCTCTTCTTCGCCTCGAAATCTTCGTAGAAGGACGGCACCGATAGCACGCCGATCCGGTGCGGTGCAGCGGGCGAGCCAATGTTGATGACACTGGCCTGGACCGCTTGATCCTCGATGCTGACGTGTTTGCGAACGAGTGTGACAAGACGACCTGCGGCATCACCCTTGCTTTCGTCTGGCAGTATTTCCAGACGCACTGTTGACCCGCTCTTGCCTCGAATGAGCGTGACCACCTCGTCTGTGCGCCATCCCGTCACATCTACCATTGGCCCGCTGGCCCCCTGCCCGACAGCTGCAATGCGGTCGCCTACGCCTATCCGGCCTGACGCCGACGCAGGGCCACCAGGAATGAGCTCCGTGACCTGCGTGTAAGCGTCGTGCTCGCGCAAGTAGGCGCCGATGCCCTCGAGCGACAGCGACATCTCCGTGTCGAACTGACGCGCTGCTGTCGGTGAAAAATAATCGGTGTGTGGGTCCATGGCCTGGGCATATGCCTCCATCAACATCTGGAAAGCATCCTCGGACGTGGTGTTCCGGGCTCGTGTCCCGAGGTTCTGATAACGGTGGCGTAGCGTTTCTCGAATGTCCGCGTCGGCCCGACCCGCGAGTTTCAGCCGCAGCCAGTCGTCCTTGACGCGCAGCGCCCATCGCGTGTGCAACTCCGTTGCCGATTTCGGCCTCGGGACGCCCTTGCTATCTACGGAAAACGACTCATGCGTTGAGAAATCCTGCTTCACGTCGAGCGCTGCTGCATCGAAGTCCGCTTTCTCAACCACCCGGTTGAGATAGACGTTGACCGGTGCGAACAACGGCACGAGGTCGCCCTCTGACAAATGCCGCCCGATGTCACTGCGAACGGTGGATAGATGCTCGATGTCCTCATCCGTGAAGACGATGCGCTCCGGGTCGAGCTCATCGATGAGCCCATCGAACACCTGTGCCGAGAGAGCGGCATCCATAGTGCGCGGATTGAGGTGATAACGCTGGAGGAAGGTCATCACCATCTGGCCGGACCTCACCTGGGAAGGCGTGGGCATGAGCAGGATGGGGCTGCTCGCAGGAAACGCCCGCGCCGCTGAGATCGGCAGGACAAAGAACAACAGGACATACAAAGGATGGCGGAACGACATGATGTATAGGACACCAGCAAGAAAGGAACGGACGCCCTATTTCGGATGCCCATAGGGAAGCAGGAAAGTGACAATCGGATTCACAGCTGCCCACGGCACAGTGTTGTGGGTTTCACCGTCGAAAATCTTGGATTCGAACGCCATATGGTGTTTATCAAAGAATGGCCGAACCTCGGCAGCGAAGTCGCGCAGATTGCCGACCATACGCACATACTTGATCTCGGCAGCAAGCTTGGATTGATCGACGGGCCAACGGGTCATTCCCGACGACACCTGTTCCTCCAGAGCTCCGCCCCCTAGAAAAAGGCTCACGGGCTTGGCGCCGTCGGTGATGGCTTTTTCAAATCCAGGGATTTCCTTGAACACGGCACGATCACTGCGCCAGAGCGATGGGCTCAGTGCGACATAGGACGTGAAGTAGCCCGGATGGACCAGCATGGTGTGCACCGCGACCTGGCCGCCGAGGGACCATCCAAGTAACGTTTCGTGAGCGGCATCCACATGCACCATCGCCCTCACCTTCGGCTTGATTTCATCCTGAATGGTCTGCATGAACTTCTCATAGCCACCAAACTTTGGATTGGGTCCAAGGTCAACAACCACCTTCTTTTCGTAGGCGGAAAGATCTGATGGCGTGAAGTCCAATGTGCGATCCGCGCTGTTGTCTCCGGGTCCGTCCTCGATCCCAACAACCACCGCCTGGGCGCGCTCCTGCGCTCCTCCTTGATTCCTGATGGCACCGGCAAAGGTGCCGAAGAGGTTTCCTCCGTCGAGAACGTAAATAGCCGGGTAGCCGGTCGCGGGTGGGGTGCCGTCTGGAATGTAGACCTTGATGCGATACGACTCGCCATTTTCCGCCGAAACGAAGTCAAAGCTGCGGGTGTGATCGATCGTCGCCTTGTCGGTCGGTTCCGGCGGTTCAGCGACCGGCGACGCCAACACGCACTCCAACGGAGCCGCGATCAGTAGAGCTACAAGGCCCAGCGTGTAACGTTTCATAAATACCTCAAAAGGGTCTGAAACTATATCCGAGCCAACGCCAGCGAGCCTGCAACGTCAGCGCGGCTCGATGTCAGGAGTGCTCGATGCACACCGGCTGCATATCATTATTTCGCCGGCCGTGATTGGTGAGCACCACCGCCGCTGCCAACATGGCCAAGAACGCAAGAACACTTCCCTCCGGTCCCACCTCACCGCCGGTCAACCAATCCGGACCGGCCGGAACAAACGTGAACAGATGTCCTTGCACACCGTATCCGCTCTCGGCCACACCAAAGAGAGGTGCGCTGCCGAAGTTCCATCCCGCGTGATACCCAATGGACCACCAGAGCGATCCGGTTCGAAACACAGCCCATGCGAGCAACATGCCCTGGAGGAAAAGCCTCAGTAGCCAGAGTTTGGTGACACCAGGATTGCCAAGATGGCTCAGCGCGAAAGCTGCGGCAGAACCCACGATGGCAAACGACTTGCCACCGAGACGCTCGAGTGTCGACAGAATCATTCCGCGATAGAGAACCTCTTCGGCCGCCGCGCCGACGACTGAACATCCGACCCAGCCAAGCGCCACAAGTAGCGCAAATGCGGTGCTCGACTGAACGTAATCGATGTATCCACATCGAAAAAATGCCAGCGTCACGATGATGGACCCCATCGCGCACGTGCCAGTGAGCAGACCGATAAAGAGCCAGCGGATGGCCCTCGGCCATTCCGCCCGCCAAGACCGCCAGTTACCCAGCAATCGTCGAACCGCGGCCAGCCCCAATAGATACCACGCGCAGCGGGCGGCAAGAAAAGCGGTGAAGGGAAGGAGAACGAACGCCTTACCCTTCCCCGTTTCAACAACGCCCCTGCCAACATGGAAAATACGGAGCACGAAGCCATTGACCGCCGGCTCAGTGAGATGCACGGCAGCGATAACGCACAGTGCAAGTGCACAAGGCACGAATCGGCGTGTGAGGTGTGCAAACCGCATAACTAATTCACTGAGGAACACAGTTGGATACAGGCACCGGATACACGTGCATGTACATGTGCGTGTGCATCGCAAACGGGGATCTGAGTTAGATTTGCCTGATCCACGCCGTCAGCTGCTCCGCCTGCAACATCTCCTCGACGGCGGCGGGCACAACATTGCGAAAGTGACCGGTGTCCGACGGGACAATCTCGATCATCCGCGCGACCATTTCCTTGGCATCCATATGCCCGAAAGGAGACGACAGCGCCGCGTCGAATTGCTCCCGTAGATCGGCGCGCCGCGTGATGTTCTTCTCTTCGTCGAGCCAGCGAAATGGTGTGTCCGCCATGGTCTCATTGAAGCCGGTGAAATAGGCGCCAGGGTTGATCGTCTGGACCTTGATGTTATGACCGGCCAATTCCTGATGAAGCCCCTCGGCAATGGCTTCAAGGGCGTGCTTGGTAGCCGCATAGACCCCCCAGTTCACGGGAGAGAAAAGCCCGCTCATCGATGAGGTGAAAACAATTTTTGCTCGCTTGCCTTGCTTGATCCACTGACGGACAAACGCCTGCGTGAGGCCAAGGGGGCGAAATACGTTCACCTCAAAGTTGAGCCGAATGAGATCCAGAGGTGTCTCAAACACCGGACCGGCTTCACCAATACCTGCGTTGTTCCAAAGCACATCGATATCAAAAGTCTGTGCATGGGCGACATCATAAGGATCAAGAAGATCAAGCTTCTCCACGCGGAGGTTTGACAGGCCCAGGCTCTTCGCCTTCTCCCGCAACGGGGTGACCTGCGGCGAGATTTGCACCGTCGCTATGACATCGTGACCGTTCTGGGCAAGGCCTAGCGCCGCCGCCTCGCCAAATCCCGAACCCGCGCCCGTGATCAATATTTTCTTCGACATGGAATTCCTAGGTATCGTCTGTTCGCGTTGTGCCTGGATGAGTCGGTAGACGTCTGTCTGGCCGACTCTCCACCAAATGTCTAACCATCAAAGAAGGCGTGCCGGATGCGGAGCTCGCCCGGGAGCCCGACAACGGGCTGCTTCGGATCTCCGCTCGGGCTGATCTCAGACCTGGACTTCCAGCAGGTTCATGCAGAACTTGTGCACAGCATCGACCATCTGTCCGAGACCGGGCTCTTCCAGGGGATAATGGCCAGCGCCTTCGAGAATCGTAACCTCGACAGGAACGCGCCCGATGCGCCGAAGAGTGAGCTCGCTCAGCTCCCACGGACTCCAGCGATCTTCCGCCGGCTGGGTAAGTAGAATCGGGCACACGTCGAAATCCTCCAACTCTATCGCCGGCTCATACGACATGTATGTTGAAAGGAATTTGAGAGACACCCACGCGCCCGCCGAGGTCCTGTCCGCGAGTAAAACCCGGAGTGCTTCGCGATCGTTGACCAGTGCCGACATCTTCCCCGCCATCGCCATGGGAAATTTCAAATTTCCCAAGCGCGTCCGGGCGAGAACGTGGACGAACGGGATGCCGACCCGCGCCGTCAGCAGATTCTTCGCCGTCTCGTCGCGTACTCGGGGCACACGCTGGTCGAGGAAGGTCATACCGACAATCCCCTTGACCCGCCTGTTCAAGGCCGCGACGTGATAGGTCTCCATCCCGCCCGCGCTGAGGCCATACAGCACCACGGGCCGGTCATCACGGGTAAGCTCTACATTCACGAGGTCACTGGCAATCTCAACCCAGTCTTGATACTGAATCGGGCTGCCCGAGCCAACACGCGTCATCCCGTAACCAGGCATGTCGATAGCGATGGTTTCGAGACCTCGTTTCGCCAGTGGAGCGCCCAGGATGGTCGACATCTGCCGTCCATTGGTCCCCACACCGTGCAGCAGGATCACCTTCAAGGGTGCCGTTGCGTTCCGGTAGCAGTCGAGGTGGACGTGATGTTGTCGCCAGGGCCACCACTCCTCCATCGGCTCCTGACCTGCGCTCAGCTGAAACGGGGTTGGCAGGAATGCCTGGATATCCCGCCAGTGCGGGCACGCGGCATAGCCGGCAAGGGTGTCGCGGTGTCGGTTCGAGGAATCAACTGGCGGCCGCACGACGCTAAATCCAACTTTTGTAAGATTTACTGAAACTAACTTATGTCGGATATCAAGTCAACAGACACGAAGAGCCAGAAGTCGCGCGTTCCTGTCCAGGAACGCTCAGCGGCAAGGGTTGCCAAAGTGCTGGAGGTGGCCGAACGGTTACTGGTGGAGGTCGGCACCGAAAAAATGTCCATCCCAGCGGTTGCCGAGGTGGCCGACGTCCCGAGGGCAGCCATCTACCCCTTCTTTCCAGACAAATACGCCATCTTTTCCCGCCTCGCCCAGCTCCATATGCAGCGAATGGGGGGCGAATTAGCGAGCTCGTCGGCCGAGCGTGCCCGCACCTGGCAGGAATGGGTGGAGATCGTCATCAAGACAAGCGCGAAGTATTACAACGCCAATCCGGCGGCCTGCGTCCTCCTTTTGCGCGGGTCGTTCACCGACGAAGATCATTCAGCGCATGCGGCAAAGAACGAGACGATCGCCGACCAACTGCGGCGAAAGGCTGAGAGCCTGGGAGAACTCCCTCAACTTCCGAGGAAACCTGACGCAGCGGCCATCGCGGTTGAGCTAGGGCTCGCCTGCATGAAATACGGCTACGCGCTGGAAAAGCGGATTTCGCCTGCCGTATGTCGTGAGGCTACACGAGCCGTCACTGCCTATCTGATGGCATGGGATGCGACGACGTCTTCCCGCTAGGCGAACATCAGAGTGACACATCCCGGATGTTGTCAGTCACTCCCTGCTAAGGCTGACGGGGGCGGATCACTTCTTCGCGCGATGAATGTAAGGCGTGGATGCGACTGCTATGCGCAGTGGCCATCGGCACAAGCTCGGGGCGCTGCTTTCGGCTACGCAAGACGTTCTAGGATTATGGAATCGGCCTCGCGCCCTCACGAGTAAAAGCCGATTCGCACGGCAGCGACTAGGCCTTCTTCAGAAAGCAGACCTTGAGCACCAGACCCTTGATCTTGTCCGAACTGCCTTCGATGTGTTCAGCGTCCCCGTCGACCAAACGGATGTTACGGATGACGGTGCCTTGCTTGAGGGGAATGGAAGAACCCTTCACCTTCAGATCCTTGATCACCACGACCGTATCGCCGTTACTGAGCACGTTCCCGTGAACGTCTCGCGTCACGGCGGCGTGCTCCGCGCCATCCGCCTGCTTCTGCGGCCACTCGTGCGCGCAATCGGCACAGATGTACAGATCCCCATCGGGATAGACGTTCTGCATGCCGCACTGCGGGCACGCGGAGGGAGTTGATGTGTTCACGACATTCTCTGTTGTTTTAGGAGAGGCTGGTTTGGGCTACCTGGCCGCCCTAAGGGGAGCAGGCACCAATGGGCGGGGTGGACGTACTCACGCGATTTCCCCCGTGTAGCGCCCCCTATTATACGATTCCTAACGACGCTCAGCCCCTTATGCCTTTGACCCTGCCCCGCCATCCCGTTCCATCTTCCTTTGTGGAAACGGACGTGCATCGTGTAGCGTCTGGAGCGAGAATCACCAAACGGGTGCATCGTGGCGGCTGCTGACAGAAAGATTGTGATTGTGTCCGGTGCGCCCGGCGCTGGGAAAACAACCCTGGCAGTTCCGCTTGCAGCACGACTTGGATTTCCCCTTTTCTCCAAAGACCTCATTAAAGAGACCTTGATCAACGTGTTTGGTGATGCGGGTGGGGACTTAGCGGCATCACGGAAGATGGGTGGTGCGTCGATGGAATTAATATGGGCACTGGCGCGATACGCGCCACAGGCCGTCCTAGAAGCCAACTTTAGACCCCGTAGCGACTATGAGCGATCCAGGCTCGCCGGCTTGGATGCCTCTATTATCGAGGTACATTGCGACTGCGGCGAGATGGAAGCCGCCCGTCGCTTCCGTAATCGCGCCGCTGCCAGCGGCCATCATGCCGCTCACCCACTGAAAGAAATGCTGCCGGAGATGCTCGCCGAGTACGATCAGGCGGTAGGGCTAGGGATCGTGATCACGGTAGATACGCGGGTTCCAACGAACATTCAGAGCATCGCGCAGGAGATTCTGCGTTCCTTCACTTGAAAGCCCGCTTCCCAAAATTCGTTTTCGAGGCGGAACCTCGATCCGAAGCCCGGAGCAGTATGCGACTCTTCTTTGCATCCGTCCTCATGGTTGGCGGACTTTACATCCTCATGGGGTGCGGATCATTGGCGGCGGTTCAAATCCGTCTCCACAGGCGGGAACTACTGTGATGCATCACTATTTGCCTCCAACTGCAGACTTCTGCTTTCGCAGTACCCGCGCCAGCTGCCTGTCATAGTAGTCAACGTTGTCGTGATCGTACTTGTCAGCGAGCGACCGGGCGTGGCGCGAGGCTTCAAGCGCTTCCGTCAACGAATCCTCACTCTGATAGGCCTCGGACAAACTATCAAAGGCCTCCGGTGAGTTCGGGTCGTCGGCAATGACGGCGTGGAGCATGACAAACGCCTCCTTCTTCCGACCGGCGTGCAGCGCGTCGAACGCGAGGGCATTGCGGACCGAGGCAGGCACGGAAATCTTCATGCCGAGTGTCGAAGACAGCCTGGCGTAATACGCCTCGACATCGGCGACTCCTTTCGACACTACAGCGTCCGGAACGGCATAGCCTGCAAAGAGCTGTCGCAGGGCATCTGCCTGAGCGGGAAGCGCAATACCCGTATGGGTTTCTTGCGGATAAGGACGATAAATGCTGCGAATGCCTTTGCTTGCCGCCCCCTTGAGAATGGCAGCCAGTGCCTGGTCGTCCTTCAAGGCATCACCGGAATCATCAGAACTGGCGAAGTAGACAAAATTCTTGATGTCTCGACGCTTTGGTATCGACTCCTGCAATGTACGCAGTGGCACGCGATGGTCCCAATCCAGGCTCGGACTGATGGCAATGATGCCTTGAAAAAGCGCAGGGTCTTCTGTCAGCACATAAAGTGCGAACTGGCCACCGGCGGAATGTCCGGATAAGGCTCGATATGGGCTTACGCGATACGTCGATGCAATGTGTGGAAGGAACTCGTCGGCCAGAAAAGAGCGAAAACGCGACGCGCCGCCGCCTCCTTCCCAAGCTTCCGCCCAATCCGTCTGCGTAAAGTCGCGAATGCGTACGGTGCTGACGATACCGACGACGATCACTTCGGGGATTTGACCATCGGCTGCAAGAAATGCCGCATCGGCAGCGGTATGTTGGAACTGGGTTTCACCATCCAGAACGTACACCACCGGGTAAGTCCGGTTTGGGGATCTCTCGTAAGAGGCAGGCAACATCACCTGATAGGTGCGGTCCTCATTTAGCTTGGCGGAATGAAAGGTCGCGGTGGTTCCAATGACGATGTCGCCGGCTGCTGCAGAGAACGCCATCAGCAGTCCCAATATGGGCGCCAGGATACGCACACCTCGAAGCCATGCCTTGCCCCACGGGAACTGCACCATCGAGGTTCTCCTTTTCGTGCAACCTTCAGGAAGCATCCATCGTAAATGATGGGAAGTCGAGCAGTTCTATCCGTGATCAGTGATCATCAGTGTAATCCGCTCCCATCCAATATGTTTTCCAGAAAACCCATTTCCCGGAAAGTAAAGAAAACCCCACTGTGTTACTCAATGTGATGATTGAGCACCGCCCCAATCGCCTACTTGATGACTTCAATCTTGCCGTCTATCGATGCGTCTTCTAGATCGAGCGCCGTATCACTACACATCCCGAGTCGGATCACATTGTCCTTGTCCGTGTCAGCGCGAAAGACGCCCGTCAGACGTACTTTCCTGCCATTGAACTCATCCTCCCGCGCGTCAAGTGATCTGCCATTGATCACAGAAAGACATGTGGCTCCCTTTTTCCATAAGCTATACCCCTTCTTCTGGGAAACGATGTAGCGCGACTACGGCCTCATGAGTATCCGACCGGTAACCGTGATCGTCTCTCCGTCGTAGTTTTCAGGGACGGTTTTGAGTTCGGAAATCGAAGGCTTGGGATAGTAGTTCGACATTGACAACAAGGCGAGGATGGCAAAAGTGATCATCGGTTGTCCTAGTGTGTCATAAATTTTTCCTGCTGCTGGCCGAGGACCCTTTGAAGATCATCGTGTTCGGTGCGCGTCATCTTTCCATCGAGCATGCGGACCTGCAACCGACCGTCCAACATCTCCCAAACGCCCTACGCCAGGCCATCTAGACCGTGGACCGGCCCCGCCCCCGACGCAAGATGAAGTGAATAAAACGCCATGAACCAGCCCAATTCGGTGCTCCCGTCGTTCCACGATGGGTTTCTCGACGGCTTCCTCGCAAGGGGTGATGAGGTCAGGGTGTTTGTGCGAGCGGATCAGGGCGCGCCCTTCACCCTGATCCTTATGGGCGTGAAACGCTTCAATGTCGAGCGCTTCGCCGAGGGAAACATCATTCTGGAATGTGGGATGTCGAAGAACCCGGAAGTCCCGATGGACATCTGACCTGCGCCACGCATCACTACGGCATCCCGGCATGGTGCGGCGATCCCGACAACCCGCCCGAGTTCGAGACGCAGCGCGCCTACCTCAAACGGCACGGCCTACTGCTGCCGGAAGAGCGTCGGAAGATCGACGAGCCCTTCCTGCATCCGCTGCGCATTGAGGCGGCCACGAAGTGGAAGTGAGTCGCCGGGATGGTGAGGGGAAATCAAGGAGGCGTATTCGTTTGACTCTGCGCATTTGCGCTGAGCGGAACAGTTACCTTGGCTTCGTATCGCCCATCTGGAAGTTTTTTGTAGATAATCTTTCCCTTGTTCAGATAGGTGTGCGCAATAACTCTTTCCCAAGAGCCCCCATAGAGAAGCAACGTTCCGCGCTCACTGGGGTTATGAATAATTGGCGTAGGAACTAGCTCAAATCCTGACGACAGGTAAGGACTGATGAGCGGCGATGATTCAAACCCACCACCAGAGTCGATATCTTTCGCATCCAAATAAAACGTCAGGCTTCCTCCGCTAGATACAAAAAGCTTGTATTGATCCTCTGTAACACCCGTGATCGCCATTTTTAATCCTCGTAAAAGAGAATGACGCCTAAATTAATGTGTGGATGGATACATAAATCATTCTTGGTCATGACTTATCTCCACCTCCCCCAAATCAATATCAATATAGCTGTCCGTTAACTCAATATCCTGAAATTCTAGATTAATTGCATCATCGTCGTTCTCTATCGAAAAGCTAAGCAGGGATTCAAGCTCAAGATCATCATCTCTTGAAACGTCCTCGACGCTGAGCGGGACATAATCTTTGTCAATAGAATCGTATACGCTAAGTTGCACACTTGCTTCAAAGCGTACGCGCACGTGAACTATCCACCGCACAACAAATTCTTGCCCGTCGCTCCTGACTATCTCTAGATCGTCTGGATCAAGGCTGCCCAGGTCAACATCCAATACCCTTGAGTCGAGTACATCAGCCTCAGCGTAATGATAGCTATCGACATTGGCATTAATAGCCATGCTATTAATACGTTCATTCAACCGAATCTTTATGCTGTCGATCTCAGGTCCCTTTATTGCAGCAACGGCTTTCTTGAGAAGAATTGGATCAGCAATCTGTATTGCCACCAATAGATCACCTAACCTTGGGCCTGCATGAATGCGCTCATTATCTTTTGCAAAGTTTGCCCATCCGTCGTCGTTGGATATAACAACGACCTGAGTATCTTCACTTTCAGCCCAGCGTTCTATGGCGCTAAGTGAAAATGCGTCTGGAAACTCACTTTTCTTTTTAGACTCAAATGGGGCAATAGCTTTGAAGTAGCTATCGAAAACTTGATTCGTATCCGCATACTCGCCTACGGGTAGGATGCAGGCATCGATGTCATCTACATGTCGTTGGAGACGATCATTGGCCAACTTCTTAAAGTCTTGCTCGGGGACTTGGAGCTTGGCCTCAGCGTCCTCAGCGATCAGTCCAAAATTGCCGGCAGCTCGCATAGCCTTGCGGAGTGCTGAATGTATTTCAGGAAGTTTTTCACTCATATGAGACAAAATCTCTCGCTCGATTACATCAGGCAAGAGCACCTGAATCCCCGCCGCTGGGAGATTTTTCATTTCGCCTAGCAGTCCTCTGTGGAACGCGAAATGCTGGGCTTCATACACACTCGTGTCTACACAAACGGCTTTTATCTCGCCCTTGTGGATTTTTGATTGAAGCTCATCTCTTTCGATGATGGCCATATCTTACGGCCGACCTACGTTATTGCCGAATTTGATCGCCTCGCCCTCAACGACGACATGCCGGTCATTGTTGCTTCGATCAGCGCGCACGATTACCGCGTCAGCGCCAATCTCCGCGCCGGCAGCTCGTGGCTGTGGAATCGCGTCACTGACGGTCGGGTCAGTCCAACCGGGCTTGTAACGCTTAGCCGAGACGATGCCGATGGAGGTGTACGCGCGCTGCGGCGGCGAGTAGAGAATCTGCACCTGGCTCGCATTCGTCGGCGCGTAGGGCGTCGGCAAGTTACTGTGCGCCTGATACGTGCTGCACCCGGCAAGCGCGCACACGAGCGCGATGCTCATGAGGATCTTCATGACAGTTCCCCTGTCGTCCCATCCGGGGGACGCTCCGGCACAGTATCGAACGATCGCGCGCCGTCCGCCAGTCCGGCCCTTCCTACGCGGCGCTGCGCGTATCCCGTGCAGGCGTTTGCAGGAGCGCGTCGCGCGGACAGACCGATACCTTCCCTTGCCCGGACGGCCCTACAGGGCCGAGGCGGCGAACGCCTAACACACACGCTCGTCCGTAGCCGTTCGGTCGCAATCGGAATACAACGTAGGGACGTTCGTAGGGACGAAAAATCGTGATCAACAAAAAAGCACCTAGCTTCATAGGATTATTTGCATTTCTGACGGAGATAGTGAGAGACGGTTTTGCCGCCCTGCCCCCAACGCCTCCAGGCCCCTCATCGGTGGGCCGGATTGTGGCCTCGACGTTTGAAGAATCGACGGGATAACGGCAGGCCAATCCGTGAAGGTCAGCGCCGACTGACAAGGGCGTTTTCTTGTCTGGCGGTGGGACCGAACTTCCTTACTGGACAGCGCTGGTGATGCTGCCCGTGGTTACCACGTCAACCACAGCCGGTGGTGTTACGAAACCCGATGGTCAAGGTTGGGGAAACGGTGACCGAGTAGTCCAAGGGTCAGTCCCGGCTCCGCGCTCCGGTCTCATCAATCAAGTACATCGCGTGGACGGTCAACCGTCTTTTTCCGCATTCGACGTAGGCAGTACCGTGATAGCTCACCTGCGATGCCTCGACACCAAGGATGTCAGCATAGTTGACAGTGCCGTACGGCCGTGACGCCCGCCAGTCCCTCATCATCCTGGCGTGCTTTTCCGAGAACCGGATGCCCCTTCGATCGACAGCACAACGGACAACCGACAACGGTTGGTTATTACGACGCGAAGTTGGATCGCCCGGTGAACGAGCAGCCGTCATCCAGGCGTTAGAGGCCCATGCGCTGATTGTTGTAGATCAGGGGTCGGTGATCGTCACCGACAAGGGCTTTGACTACCTTACGTGGCAAGGGCCACTACCGCAAAGTTGACGTCAGTGCTCGCTCCGCTCCTACCACCGCAAAAACAGGAGGAAAGGAATTGTGTCGAAGGGCATCGAAGATCAACGCGCGACCGTCGGGGTTCGACTCGGAGAAACCTTGGCGATCGCTGCCATTCGTTATCGGATCGCTCACAATCCTCCTCCTCGAAGAAGATCGCCGCCGTTACATCGCGCCACGTGCCTTGGCCCGACATCATGGGCTGTCGCTACGTTCGCCCTCGGCCGAACATTCCGCCCGCCTTGTCCATATTCAACAACTTCGAGTGAACCTGTGCGACCTCGGCAACGATCGGCTCAATGTCGTAGATCTTGTCTAGAAGTTGGAACCTTGCTGTGTCAACGTAGTAAGCCCGAAAGATATGTGTCGGAACGCCGTTCGGCGTCGGTGTCGGGCCTATGTACTCGGGAAAGATCTCGCCGACAATGTCTTCGGCAAGGTAGTCATCGAGTTTCTCATCGAAGTGCTCCACGGAATTCCGAAGATCCCTATCTCGCAGCGGATTTTCGTCCGTGATTTGGAGAGCCCCTCGCAGTTCAGCCCCGCGCCAACGATGGTTCGGGTTGGCCGCCCACAGGTATCGCGACAGTGCCCCCGCGTGGACAATCATGTTTTGCAGTTCTGCAAGGAAGCGCGTTCCGTAAAGGGCCCCATACGGGTCTTCTGGACTGTTTTTCTGCGCGGTGGCCAGCATCGCATTAAACAGCCCGAGCGACTGGACGGCGGAGGTCGTGTTGAACAACATGCTCTGGATATAGAACGCTTGATGAGGAGGGTGGATTTCCTTATCTCGTGGTTCGCACATATTTATTCACTCCGTTGTGGACCAGGGTCTTGGCGGAATTGAGACTGGCATTTATAAGAACTGCTGCCGCTTCCCGGGCCAACTATCACTCTCCATCGCGTGCGCGAGATCCACCGGACCCAGCCGGCGGACCGAGGATGCAGCGATGAACTGGGCAGCCAGGGCAAGCCTGACGACAGTGAAGCGCGTCGCCCCCTCCGCCTTATACCGACTATCCACGTAATCCGGAAACCGCTGAATAACCTCGGCGATCAGACCGTCATCGCGATGAGGCTTCACCTTTGCCAAAGCCACCGACAACACCGAAAGGTGATGTTTGAAGGCATATTTTTCGCCCAGGTAAGTCAATGCCCCTTTCAGCGACAACTCAGCGGTGAGGCATATGGGTTGCAGCACACTATCCACGCTGGGCGTCGTAGGCAGGATCGTGCCGACGTCGGAGAGGTTCGAGGCCGCCATGTGCCAGAGATCTGCGGCACCAGTGTTGGACGGGGCCAACGCCTCCACACCATTAGCGAAGTCGTGTAGGTCAGCGAAGGCCAGAGCGGTTCCCGCAGCGATCTGCGGGTTCTCCTGGCACCACGACCACCAAGAGGTTTCGTCTTTGAACCCCACGGCCAGCCATGGCGTCGCCGTCGGCGATCCGATGGGCACACCCAATGTCACCTTTCGCGCTTGGTCTCCCGATACGACCACTCCAATCCCCATTCCCGGCCAGGTCTCATCCACATGGGGGAATAGCGCCCTATAGGCCTCGGTGATTTTCTTAACCTCGGGATTGGCAAACACGCCCATCGAGAAGTCGCCGCCAAGCAACTCGACCGCAGCCCTTAGGGGCCGGGCGTGGGGCTTCACGCCCGCCTTGGCATATTCAAGGTCGAGGGCACGTAGATCGGCACTGGTCCACATGGATTTCATGACGTGTTCTTGCTCTCCACGTGTAACGTCGGAATTGCGGCATACGGCGCCATCTGGTCGCGAAGCGCGCTTAGGCCGTATGGCTCCACGCCCAGCCCCGAGCACAGAACGGGGGAAGACTTGGCGGAGAGAGTGGGATTCGAACCCACGGTAGGCTTACACCTACGGCAGTTTTCAAGACTGCTGCCTTAAACCACTCGGCCATCTCTCCGTATTGTCTTCGGCGCGTTGCGCGCCTGATTTAAACGCATGCTCCGATCACCGACAAGGTGGCTCGGACGCCGAGTGGGATTGTTCGCCGCTTCGCAACGAATCCCTCCCGATGGTCGGGACCGCCCTCCGGGCGTCCTGCGGCGGCTGCGCCGCCTTGTCGAACCCGCGGTAGGCTTGCACCTACGGCAGTTTTCAAGACTGCTGCCTTAAACCACTCGGCCATCTCTCCGTTGTGTTTTGCACCGGCTGGGCATTGCACCCTTGCCGGTTTGCAGCCTCGCACGCGTCGGGGATGGTCCCCCGGCGCGTGATTGTACCCTGCCCTCGCCCTCAGGCGATGGCTTCGATGCCGGCCATGTACGGACGCAGGACCTCAGGGACTTCGATGGAGCCGTCGGGCTGCTGGAAGTTCTCCATCACCGCGACCAGGGTGCGGCCCACGGCGAGGCCGGAGCCGTTGAGGGTGTGGACCAGTTCCGGCTTGCCCGTGGCCGGGTTGCGCCAGCGGGCTTGCATGCGGCGGGCCTGGAAGTCGGTGCAGTTGGAGCAGCTGCTGATCTCGCGATAGGTGTTCTGGCTGGGCAGCCAGACCTCCAGGTCGTAGGTCTTGGCAGCGGCAAAGCCCATGTCGCCGGTGCAGAGCTGCACCTTGCGATAGGGCAGTTTCAGCGCCTGCAGCACGGCCTCGGCGTGACCGACCATTTCCTCGAGCTGCTGGAAGCTGGTCTCCGCCGTGGCGATCTGCACCATTTCGACCTTCTCGAACTGATGCTGGCGGATCATGCCGCGCGTATCGCGGCCATAGCTGCCGGCTTCCGCGCGGAAGCACATCGAGTGCGCGGTCATGCGCATGGGCAACGCGTCCGCTTCCACGATGCTGTCGCGCACGAGGTTGGTCAGCGCCACCTCGGCGGTAGGAATCAGGTAACGCCGGGTGTCGCCCACCTGCGTGGCAAACAGGTCTTCCTCGAACTTCGGCAGTTGGCTCGTGCCTTCCATCGCATCGGCATTCACGATGAGCGGCACGTTGTGTTCGAGGTAGCCGTGCTGCGTGGTGTGCATGTCCAACATGAACTGCGCGAGCGCGCGATGCAGATGGGCGAGCTGGCCGCGCAGGACCGTAAAGCGTGCGCCGGACAGCTTCGAACCCGCTTCGGCGTCGAGCCAGCCATGCCGTGCACCGAGGTCCACATGGTCCTTGACCGGGAAGTCGAACGGACGCGGATGGCCCCAGCGGAGAATCTCGGCGTTGTCGTTCTCGTCCTTGCCGATGGGCACGGACGCATCGGGCAGATTCGGGATGCCGAGCGCGATGTCGGCCAGCTTGGCCTGCACCTCGGCCAGCGCGTGCTCGTTGGCTTTCAGCTTGTCGCCGATGCCAGCCACTTCCGCCATCAGCGGCGCCACGTCCTCACCCTTGGCCTTGGCCTGGCCGATGGCCTTGGAGCGGGTATTGCGCAGGTTCTGCAGTTCCTGCGTCTCGGTGGACAGCGCCTTGCGCTCGGATTCGAGGCGCTCGATCGTGCTCACGTCGAGTTCGAAGTTCCGGGCGGCGCGAAGGCGCTCTGCCGTTTCGGCGAGGCGGCCGCGCAGGAGGGCGGGATCCAGCATCTTCTTGGCTTCCGTGGGTGGCGAACGGGGGATTATCGCAAATTCGGGGGCGTGCGTCGGTGGAGGGCGCCGCGGGGGCGCCCTCTCCTTTCCCGGAGGCCTAACGGACGAACAGACGCGTGGTGGCGTCTGGCTTCTGGCCGCTCACATCGGTCGAGCAGGCGGACGTGCGGTAGTAGGCGAACTGGTATTCGAGGTTTCGGGTGATCCAGCTTGCGAGCACCGGATTGGTAGCCGACATGCAGGTCCATAGCTTGCGCGGCTGCCCGGGTGTGGTGATGTACACCTGGTAAGCAAGACGGGTGTCGATCGGCGCGAAGGTCAGGTTGCCCTGCACCGTGCAGGTCGGGTTCGTGGTCGCCGCGCAGTTGACGTCGCTGAAGGACATCAGGTTTGGAAGGTCGGACTCCTGCGAGAAGTGAGCAACGATGCGCCCCATGAGCGACAACTGGGTGGTCGTGTTCAACGCCGCGAGTGACGAATCCCTCACATTGCCGTCGCAGCCGCTACAGATCGGGTCACGCGTAGCCGGCCATTCGGTAACGGCGAAGAGGTGGAAGTCCGGATGCGCGGCGAGGAAGTCGGAAATCTGCAGCGCCGTCAACGGATCGTTCTGATACGTCTCTATCAACATCACCGGTTTCGACCGCTCGGCGGTCGGCATGTTGTTGTAGATGTCCTGCAGGCCCGTATAGACGTTGCCATACGCCGTATAGGCATGGCGCGACGGCGGACGATTGCCGTAGACGGCGAACTGGGCCTGCACCCGCGCAGGAACAGCGATGGCCGAGAAGCCCACCGTGTCATCCGAACCGAAGACGAAGGTGTAATCCGACCATAGACGCTGGAGATAGGCCGTGGCTGGGCAGTTCGGCACATCCGCGTTGCACGGCGTGCCTGGCGCCTCTCCACCGAGATCGTAGATAGCCCCTGTGGCGCTGTCGCGCAGTAGCTCGTCGGCTGTAACGTGAACGTTGACGATGTAATTCCAGGCGTGGGAATACTCGGTCTCGTTCCACGATGCCCAGCCGGACGCCCGGCCATCGTTGAAGCGGAAGATCACGTTGCGGAACCCTAGATCTCGGATCTTGACCAGCATGGCGCGCAGATTGTCCATGTGGGTCGGATGCGGTTTTCCAAGACTGGAATCGATGAGATATCCCCACGTCCAGTCGTCAGGAAAGCCGCTATTGCATGCCCCGCTGGCGATACAGGGCGCGAGCTCCGCCAGATTGAATTGCAGAACGACATAGTCCATGCCGGAAGCGCGCATGTTCGCTAGCTGACTGTCGACGAGCGTCGGGTTGAGGTTGTACAGCGAAATGGGCGTCTTGAACTGGCGGGCGGGTATGTACCAGTTGTTCGAGTCCGACGTCGGTATTTCCGAGGAATAACTACCTCGGTCGTACGCGAAATAGACCACGCCATGGCCGCCGACCACGGTATCCGCGGATGCGGGAAACGCGAACAGCGAAAGAAACACGGTCAGGATGACCGCGACAATGCGATGAGACATCGATGAAACCCTCCTGGTCTGATAGATCCGGCAGCGCGCCGGCCCCTCCGGGATGACACAGCTCGCGTGCGCACCCCGACCAGGAAGATAACGGATGGCTTATGCCAGCGGTTTGACCGAAGGCGCCGTCTTCCGCCCCAGCCACCACCCCATGACCGCGCCAGCCAGCAGCCAGCCGAAGGCCTGTTCGATGAGATAGCCGATAGTGAATGCCCCGGGGAACCGGTACCAGTTCCAGAACGGCACGCTCAGTGCCAGCCAGGTGAATACGCCGAAGGCGAGGCCGATGCAGAGGCCCCTTACGGCACCGGTGCCGGCGCGGATCATCACCAGGGCCATGATGAGCGCGGCCAGGGTGTCGGAGAGCCACTGGTGGAACAGGTTGTTGCCCATCGCCAGCGGATCCTTGCCGTAGGGCGTGTAGACGATGAAGGCATACGGAGACGCCGTGGCCTTGGCCGAATACGCCGCCAGCTTCGTGTCGTCGCCGTGCATGGCCGGGTCGAAATGCGGCAGCACGTAGATGCCGTGCTCGGGCGGCAGGCCCTCGTGCAGGGCCGTCAGCACTTTGTCCTCGTCCAGCGGCGCGCGCATGGACATCTCGCCCAGCGGCAGCACCATGTGCGCGAACGCGCCCCAGAAGAACATCACCAACCCGCCGATCAAACCCGCTATGGCGATACGCATGATCCGTCTCCCTGGTCCGGTGGCCCGAGCGTACGACCACGCGGCGGCGAGCGATATCGGCCTTTCGGCAGGGGCTGTCGATCAGGACGTTTCGGCCTTTTCTGCGGTGGTGTCGCGGAGCGACTGCCATACGCGCGTCGCCATGATCACCGCGATGCCCGCATTGGTGGCGACCTCCCCCGGCCACACATGACCGTAGCTCACGCCGTGGAAGCCGAGGCGGTCGGCAAACATGCCCAGCAGATTCACCAGCGCCCCGGCCACGATGCAGGCGTGGCATGCGCGCAGCAGCCGGCCCAGGCGTCGGTCGGTGAGCAGCCAACTGCCGCAGATCGTCATCACCAGGCTGCAAATGATGTTGGCGTACATGTAGAACGGCCCGTCGCTCATGGGCGGCCTCCTGCGATCCGATCGATCACGCGTTGGGCGAGCGCTTCGCCACGGTCGTCGATCAGGCGCTGCACGATCATGGTCACACGCAGGCCGAAACAACCGATGAGAAACGACACGCCGGCCTGTATCTGCGCCGACGCGCCGGGGATGAAGCGCTGTTCGAGTGCGGGGGCGAGAAAGATCGCCAGCATTGCCCCGCATACCACCTGGACCACGGCGCGCTTGCGCGAGGGTTCGTTGCCGAGCGCCACCGGGAGCACGGCCCCTCCTACCGCTGCCAGCAGCAACCAGAACTGAGTGAAGAGCAGCATCGTGTCCATGGCGGCACCTCGCTTATGGGCTCGTTGATTGCCTGCTCAGTTCGCCGGTCCAGTCGCCCGAGGAACTGAAGGCCAGCGTCACGGTGTTGCTGCCGTCGGGTGCGGTCACGGTCAACGTCTTGCCCATGAGCCCGTCGCAGAACGCACCGCCATTGATGGACAGGCCGAAGCGATACGTGAGCGATTTGCCGTCGGGCCGCACATAGTCGGCCTTTACCTTGCAGGCGAAGGTGCTGGGAAAACGCACCTCTACTGCGTTGGTCGAGAAGCTCGCTTCCACGGGTACGCTGTCGGTGCCGCGTTGAATCGATCCGCGCCAGGCGCCTTGTGGCGCGGCGGCGAAAGCCAGCGCCGGCAACAGGCCGAGCAACGCGGCGAGGGCAAAAGTCTTTACGGTGGTTCGATGCATGACAGTCTCCTGGTGTGAGATGGCGCGATCAGGCCCGCAGGTCCAACCATGCCACGGTGCCGGCGATACCGGCGAGAACGAACGCGAGCAGCACGATGCCGAGCCATAGCGAGCGCCGGCTGCGAGCGCGTCGTGGCGGTTGATCGAGGCAGGCGATGAGAGCGGCCTCCCACTCGGGCGGCACGCGCAATCCGGATAGCTTCTGCATCACGCCCTCCCCCGCCACGGAATGAGCGCGACACGCTCGTCGATCGAAACACTGGGCTCCCACGCGTCGGCGGCGCGGAAGGCAATGCGCATGCGATGCAATGAGCGGCGGCGAAACCACGTCGGACGCGGCGGATGCAGGTCGATGATGAGTCCACCCTCTCCTCCTCGGCCGCGCTCGTAGCGCAGACGGCAGGAGAACTCCACTGACAGTTCGGTCACCTGAGGCACGTGCGGATCGCGAAACCAGCGCAGCGGAATCACCACCGAGTCCAAGGGGGAATCCGCAGAGGCATCACGCGGCACGTCCACGTGCAACGCTTGTCCGCTCGCATCGCCCACCGCGTACTGCATGGCGCGGCGACGTCGCAGTGACTCATTGGCGGCTTCGACCGCAATGCGCAGCGCGTACAACCATTGATCGAGGGTACATGTCGCCATGGTCTAGCCCTCCAGCCAGGCGGGCTTGCGCGGAAATCCCACGTGGTAGCAGAGCCACTGCAGCACCATCTGGTGCTCGCCGATCTGCAGCACGGTGAAACTCTTCTCCACACCGATGATGGTGCCCTTCGGTGTTTCCGTGAAACAGCGATTGAGCAAGGCGCGTGCTTCCTCGATCTTCGCCTCGCTCTGCATGTGGTTCGGATCGTCGCTACCCACCACCACGCGCTTGACGAACTTGACGTCGCTCAGGTCGAACATCGTGATCTCCCGAAAGGAACCGCGACGCCACGCCGACGCCGCGATTCACGCTTGGAACGAACTGCTCAAGGGTTGCCGGTGCCACCGGTCGTGCCACCCGTGCTTCCACCGGTATTGCCACCGCTATTGCCACCCGCAGTGGTGTCCTGCACCGCCACGGGCGCGCTGATCTTGCGCGGAGCGCATGCGGTCTGCAGGATGTCCATCACACGCGCGAGACCTTCCGGCATGCCGCTGTCCTCCGCGTGCACCTCTACGTGGTACTTCGCCGAGTTGTCCGACGAACGGGTGTTTTCCTTGTGCGTGGCAACGGAACCCGACACTTTCGCCGAGGCCTTGAAGATGCCCCAGCCGATGGACATCTCGGCACTGAACGAGCCCGACTTGTCTTCCTTCTCGGCGGAGCTGAAGGACGACTTCACTTCCATGTCGAACGTGATGTCCACCTTGGTCACGCTGAGGTTGGGCACCTTCACGATGGCAAGCAGCGGCACTTCGAGTTCGACGTCTTCCTCGGCGATGCCGCCCGCCTTGTTCGGATCGTCCACGGGACGCTTGAAGCGGAACTGCGCGGTACGGGTCGCGCCGACGCCATTGGGATCGTTCGCGGCCGGCGGCAGAAAGCCGATGACCTTGATGAAATCCGCCGTGGCCTGAGCCAGCTTCACCTGCGCTTCGCAGGCGGCACTGAGCGGCGATCCGATCAGGTCGCCCATGGGCAGACCCTTGAACTGGCTGGATAGATTGACGAGTTCGTCAGCCATGATGTGACTCCTTGTGGTATCTGACGCGACGCACGACATGCGCGCCGCGGTTCAACGCGGTCGACCGATCAGTCGCCCGGTTTGAACGTCTTGAAGACCCCTTGCGTCTGCGAGAGGTGGTTCATGAGGCGCGCTGCGCCATCGGTGGGCTCGCTGCCTTCCACGCGCAGCACCACGTGTACGGCGCCGGACTTCCGATCCCCACCCCCCGAGGTCGGGTCCACGCGCAGGTGCGGCCGCGATGCAGGAGCGTTGCCTTTCCACCCGGGTTGCGGCGGGTGGTCGTCCGCGGTGGGGTCGCCTTCTACCAGGGGGCCGATGTCCGCGTCGAAGGTGATTTCCACATCCTTGATGCGCAGCACGTTGGTAGAGACCAGCGGCAGGATCGGCGCGCGGTACAGGTCTTCGTCGCCTTCTTCCGCCTGCGGGTGCAGGGACGGCATGCGAATCACCACGCTCTTCGGACGGTTGTCCTCGTCGAAGAAGTCGCTCAGGTGGGACATCTGGTGTTGCTCGATGCGGTCCTGCGCGTCGACGACGGCGCCGGCAATCGCTTCGATCAACGTGTTCAGCGAGGTCTGCGCGGCCATGGCTCAGGCCCCTCCCGCTGGAGCGGCGGTGAGGTCGGGGAACGAATCCACCCGCGCCAACCAGCCCTTCAGGAACTTCGCCAGCGGCGGACGCTGCTTCACCAGATTGGTGTAGTAGTCCTTGCGGCCTTGCTTGTATGCCGCGTACACGGCCACGGTGTCCGCTTTCGCCAGCGCGGCAAGCGTGCCCGCACCGATCGCGCCGTCCACCGCGATCTGCGGCGATGCACCGAGCGTGTTCAACACGCGCTGCAACAGGCGCGAAGCATTGGCGCCGGCATTCACCTGGAAATCGAACACGATGTTCGCCAGCGGCTGCGAAGCGATCTGATCGCCGCGGACCTTGTCCCAGTACAGCGCCTTGTAGATGGTGCCTGCTTGCGCATCGGTCAGCGCGCGCAGATTGTCGAGGCTGGGTTCGATGCCCAGCAGGCTCTGCGCACACTGGCGGAAGGTCGCCAGCGTCACCCCTTTGTTGGTGGCGCCGCCCGGATCGACGGGGTCGTTCACGTATCCGCCCTCGTGCTTGAGCAGCGTGGGAAAGAAGCTGTTGAAGTCGGCCATGGGTCGTGTGCTCCTGGTTCGGCGTTGCGCCTGTGGAGCTACTTTCCGTTTCGGCCAGCCCGCGCGGGATCGGGAAAATCCTGATTCCCGCGCATGCACACGCTGATCACGGTTCGAGCGTGGTGATGCCCTCCCGCAGCGCATAGCGCGTCAGCTGCGCGATGCCGTTGATGCCGAGCTTCGCCATGATGTGTTCGCGATGCGTACCGACGGTTTTCACACTGACATGAAGACGTTCGGCGATCTCGCGTGCGCTCAAGCCTTCCGCAAACAATTGCGTGATCTCGCGCTCGCGCGCACTCAGCGCCTCTCTCGGCGCAAACGCAGGTCCGTCGTGACGTCGCAGGCCATCGACCAGCAGATGCGCGATGTCCGGGCTGATGAAATAGCGGTGACGCATGACGCTATCGATCGCCTCGCGCAGCACGCCGAAGCCGTCGCGCTTGAGTACGTAGCCATGCGCGCCCGCGTCGAAGGCCGCACGCACCCAGCGGGCGTCCTCGTAACCGGAAAGGCAAAGCAAGCGCGTCTGCGGGCAGCGCGGGGCGATACGACGTATCGCTTCCAGGCCGCTCAGTCCGCGCATGGCGCAATCGAACACGATCAATCCGGGCTGGCAGCGCAAAGCGCTGCGCACGCATTCGCGGCCGTCGGCAGTACTGCCGATGACTTCATAGCGCGTCAGCGCCGCCAACAAGGCAGCCACACCCTCGCGCAGCAAAGCGTGCTCGTCGGCAAGCAGCACGGTCACGGGCATCACGGGATGCGCTCCCGTCCGCGTGTATGAGGTACAGAATCGAAAACACCGCCACAGAGGGCGGTGGTAAGGTCGTTGCGATGCATGTGGGCCCCCAGTTTGGCTCCCCCGCCGGCCATCCCTGCACGATGTCCGGCGCGCGATCCTGGGCGCCGTCGCGTATCGGTCCCGTCGCTATCGGGTAGGCAGGAGCAAGGCCTTGCGAACCTGGGTCAGGTCCATAGTGCCGAATTCGCGCCGGGGCATACCCGGCGTCTGATGGCGGTAATCAACACGAGACATGGCACACCCCCGTCGATGGTCGATAGCGCCACACTACGTTGCGCCACCCCATCCGCCGTATCGGCCAAATGCTGATTTTTAGAGCCCGGCGTGCCGAGCCTGCGATGGCCGTCACGCATCGCCCGAGCAAGCATCGCACGACGCGCTTATGTGGGGACGGCGGCTCGCACGGCATGGCGTTTTGGTTTCGCGCCCTTCTACGGCCTTGGGGTAGGATGGCGACCGCGTCATGTGACGCTGAATGGGTACATGGCAGACGACGTTGGCCGCCATTGGCAGCATGCGAGCCATCCCGCCTTCAGACGACGGGTTTTTTGGGCACTGAAACAAGGGTCAGGCGGGGGATGAGGCAGCGCACTTTCGATGTCCTGGCTGTTATTGGCGTCTTCGTGGCCTATACGATCACGATCCGACTGGCCATGGGCTTCGACCTTGTCGGCTGTCTGCTGGGCGGAGCTGCCAATACGATTCCTGTAGTCATCTTCGGAGTGGCCGTGCGCCGCATCGTCGCGCAGGGTTTGGTGGGACGCCCAGCCGGAACCCAACTCGTCGTCCACTTGGTGCTGTGCGCAGCGTACACGGCGCTCTCGTACCTGTTGTTGATCGTGCTGCTCGGCCTGTTCAGCGGTGCCGGTCCCGAGGGCTTCGTGGTGCGTCCCTTCTCCCTCAGCGGAGCTGCCTGGCAATCGCTGGAGAACGTGACGACCTATGCCTTGATCGCAGCCGTGTCGTACCTGCAGATCCAAGGTCGTGCGCAGGTTGCGCTGCACCGTGAACCGCCCGGAGACGCTGCGCCCATTGCCATCGCGGCGGAGAAGGAGATAGCCACTGCGCCGGATGCCCCTGCTGCGGAGCCCGGGGCGCGCGCCGACAGCAGTCTTTCCCGCTATTTCGTCCGGATGGGCGACGAGCTCCGGCCACTCGACATGGATACGGTGGTGAGCATCGGCGGTGCGGACGACTACGCCGAGGTGCGCACGCAGAACGAGAAGCATCTGGTCCGTGTGACGCTGACGGAATTCGCCAGGTCGCTCGATCCGGCGAAGTATGTACGCGTTCATCGCTCGTGGATCGTGAACACCCATCGCATTGCCCGTGCCGAGCCGGCCGGCGGCGGGCGTCTGCTGCTGCACATGGAAAACGGCCAGACCATCTCGACCAGCCGCGAAGGAGCGAAGCTGCTGCGCTACCGCGTCATCTGACCATCGCGCCGTTCCCGTCCACCGCGGCGTCGTGTCCATTCGCCGATTTTCCGGCCTTTCCTTCCCGTATCTCGCGACCATCGCCCCGTCCTGGCCCTCGGCCGAGGACGAATCGAGATAGGCCGAATGATCCGGAGAAAGAACCGCATGAAAGTCCTTGCCCTGCCCCTCCTGCTTGCCTGGAGCCTCGTCGCCTCCGGTGCCCATGCCGGCACGCCTCCGTCCAGGGAGCCCACGATGCCCGACATCGCGGCGACGCTTATCGCCCGTCATGTTTCGGCCTCGAAGCCAGCCGAGCTGATCGTGCTCTATCGGCTGCAACTCGCCGCCGAGCGCTATGTCGATGCCGAGACAACCCTCGATCGCCTCACCGCAGCCTATCGGTCCAGCGAGCCCAGGCTGGTTCCCTCGGTCGTGCCCTGGCAGACCTACGCGCGCGCAAAAGCCTACGAGGCGAACGGGAGCGAGGCCTCCGCAGCCTTGCGCCGCGCGTTTTCCGAACTCTATGGTTCCCTTTCCGATACGCAGGCTGTGGACATCGGCCCTTGGTACAAAGTCGATCTCGACGCCATGCGCGCCCATGTGGCGGAGCAGGAGAAGGCCTGCGCCGGAATGCGACTGGAGCATTGTCCTTCCGCTGCGGACCTGATTGCGGCTCGCCAGGGACTCGCCACCTGGACGTATCTGGTGCCTGCCTTGAAGCCGCTGCTCGAGGCCGATACGCAACGCCGGTTCCTGATCGACGACCAGATCCTCATCCCGACACCGGATGGCGCGAAGATCGCCGCGCTCCTCGTGCGCTCGCGCTCCGCCCCATCGATCAAGCTGACCGCCCTGCTGAATTTCACGATCTACGCCAACGACGGTTGGAGCATGGACGACGCCAAGAAAATGGCCGCCCATGGCTATGCCGGCGTGGTCGCCTATACACGAGGCAAGGGGCGCAGTCCCGGTGCCGTAGTGCCCTACGTCCATGATGGCGAAGACGCATCGACGGTGATCGCATGGCTGGCACGCCAACCGTGGAGCGACGGTCGCGTCGGCATGTTCAGCGGCAGCTACAACGGTTTCACCCAATGGGCGGCCGCCAAGCATCATCCGCCGGCGCTAAAGGCGATTGCCACCCACGCCACCAACGCCCCGGGCATCGATACGCCGATGCAAGGCAACGTGTTCCAGAGCTTCATCTATTACTGGCCGTTCTACACAACGAACACCAAGGGCCTCGATAGCGACACCATGAACGATCGCGCGCATTGGGCCGCGCTCCAACGCTACTGGTACGTCAGCGGCAAGCCCTATCGCGACCTGGACAAGATCGACGGCAAGCCCAACCCGATCTTCGATACCTGGCTGCAACACCCGTCCTACGATGCCTACTGGCAGCGCCTGATCCCCTATGGCCGCGAGTTTGCCGACATCGGCATCCCCGTCTTCGTCGAAACCGGCTACTACGATGGCGGCATGGTGGGGGCGTTGTACTACTTCGAGCAACACATCAAGTATCGTCCGACGGCAGACGACCGGATGCTGATCGGCCCTTACCATCACATCGCCATGCAGACCGGCGTGCTGCCCGAGATCGATGGCTACGTCGTCGACAAGGCAGCGCTGCTCGACCTACAAGACGTGCGATTGAAGTGGTTCGAACACGTGTTCCGCGGCGCACCGCTGCCCGACCTGCTCAGCGACCGGGTCAACTTCGAAGTGATGGGCGCGAACACCTGGCGGCACGTGTCCACGCTCGCCGATATGGCCGCAAGCTACCGGCGCCTCTATCTCACTGGCCGTCATGAAGCCGATCGGTTGTTGTTCGACGACACGCCGGACAAGCAGTCCCTTCCACCCGAACTCGTGGTGAATTTCGCCGACCGTAGCGATGCGGATTTCCGTCCGCCAGGGGGCATGCCCGACACGCGCAATGCCCTGGTGTTCGAAACACCGAAGCTGACGAAAGCACTGGAGATCGATGGCTTGTTTCATGGGCAATTTGAAATCGTCACCAACAAGCGCGACTTCGATCTGGCGGTCAACTTCTATGCGTTGATGCCCGACGGCACCTATCTCGATCTGGCCTCTTATCTCGGCCGAGCGAGCTACATGGAAGATCGCACTCGCCGGCACCCGTTGCAGCCAGGCCAGCCGATCACCCTCGCATTCCAGAGCCAGACGGTGACCGCGCGTTTGCTCCCCGCAGGAAGCCGCATCGTGGCGGTGGTCGGCGTACCTAAGATTCCCCAGGTCCAGATCAACTACGGCACGGGCCGCGACGTGAGCACCGAGTCGATAGCCGACGCGGGCGATCCCTTGCGGATTCGCTGGCTGGCCGGCAGCTACTTCGAACTCGGCATGCGGGGAAGCCTCGAATTCTGATCGGCGTCGCCTGCAAATCATCGCCACAGCCCGCCTGTGGGAGCCGCCATGGCGGCGAGGAAAACCTTGCCTCATCGCAACTTGGTCTCGCCGCCGTGGCGGCTCCTACAACGAACGCACGCGCCGATCGGGCGTGATAGGCACGCGCCTCGTTTACTTGCGTGCGGCGGCTCGCGCGGCACGCAATGCCGCCAGCTTCTCGCTCAGCTTCAGTTCGAGGCCCCGATCTACGGGCTCGTAGAACGTCATGCCCACCAGTTCGTCGGGCAGACATTGCTGGTCCAGCGCCACCCCGCCTTGCACGTCGTGGTCGTACTGGTAACCGGTGCCGTAACCCAGACCCTTCATGAGCTTGGTCGGTGCGTTGCGCAGATGCATGGGCACATCGAGGCTGCCCATTTGCTTCACCGTGGCGCGGGCCTTGTTATAGGCCATGTACGCCGCGTTGCTCTTCGGCGAGATAGCCAGCCAGATCGCGAGTTGGGCGAGGCCCAGTTCGCCTTCCGGACTGCCGAGACGCTCGTACGTGTCCCACGCATCCAATGCCATGCGCCACGCGCGCGGCTCGGCCAGGCCCACGTCTTCCACCGCCATGCGGGTCATGCGACGCGCGAGGTAGAGCGGATCGCAACCACCGTCGAGCATGCGGGTGAGCCAGTACACCGCGGCATCGGGATCGGACGAGCGCACAGATTTGTGCAGCGCCGAGATCTGGTCGTAGAACTGCTCGCCGCTCTTGTCGAAGCGACGTGTGCGGTCGGCCAGCACCTGCTCGAGGGTGGCGTCGTCAATGCGTCCGTTTTCGGCAAGTTCCGCCGCGATTTCCAGCAACGTGAGCGCACGGCGCACGTCGCCATCGGCGGCGCTGGCGATGAGCTTCAGCGATGCTTCGTCCACGGACAGGCCCAACTCGCCGAGGCCGCGCTCCTTGTCAGCCAGCGCACGATGCAACGCCGCCACGATGTCGTCGGCGCTCACCGCATCGAGCACGTGCACACGGCAGCGCGACAGCAACGCCGAGTTCAATTCAAACGACGGGTTCTCGGTGGTAGCGCCGACGAAGATGATGACGCCGCGTTCGATGTGGGGCAGGAACGCATCCTGCTGCGCCTTGTTGAAGCGGTGCACCTCGTCCACGAACAAGACGGTACGCCGACCTTGTGCAAACTTGCCTTCGGCTTCCGCAAGCGCCTTGCGTACGTCGGGCAGCCCGCTCATCACTGCGGAAATGGCGCGGAAGTCCGCATCCGCGTAACGGGCCACCAGCAGGGCGAGCGTGGTCTTGCCGCAGCCGGGTGGCCCCCACAGGATCATGGAATGCACCTTGCCCGCCTCCAGCGCGCGGCGCAGCGGCTTGCCCTCGCCCACCACGCGTTGCTGGCCCACGATCTCGTCGAGCGCGCGGGGACGCATGCGCTCGGCAAGGGGCTTCAAGTCATCGGGTTCGGCGAACAGGCCGGGGGACGAAAAGGACATGGGCAGGCAGACAGCGGAAGAACGCGCATTATCGCGCGTTCTTCGTGCAAGCGGCCTCAACGGCTCATTCGGCGCCTGGGCGTGGCTTGCGCAGCAGGCTGGCTGCCATGCCGGCCACGAGGGCGGCGCCCAGCAGCAGCACGATCCAGAGCAGCGGACGCGTCCAGTCGAACGGCGTGGTGCCCTCAACGGCCTTCCGGCCCTCCAGTTCCTTGGCCTCGCCTACCATCGCAGGCGCGGGACGCCAGGCCGGGCCGCCATCGGTGCGCAACGCGGTCATGGCGTCGGCGATGGGCCATGCCAGCCGCCGCGCCGAGCGGCTGCCGACGAGCAGGCGGTAAGGGCCCTGTCCCTCGGGCAGAAAGACAATGCGGTCCGGTCGCCAACCGACGGAAAGCTGCGGCGCTTCGCGCAGCGGCGTCGCCGAATGCAGGCGCAGCAAGTCACGTCGCGCGGCGGGCACGGACAGCGACGGCGACGCCTCGGTGTCGGCACCGGGGGTGACGACGAGCGTGCCGAGCTGCTCGCCGCTCATTTCGCCTTCGACGGCAATGGCGTCGAAACGGGCCACGCTGTCGCTCTTGCCGAGCTTCACCCGTAGCGCGCTCACCGGCAGGGCCGCGGGAAGACGATAGTCGTAATCGACGCCCTGCCCGCTCGACCGCGTATCGGTGGGCGCGACGACGAACCAGCGACGCTTCGCGACATCCTTGCTCGTCGCGTCTTCGACGTTGCCCGACAAGGTTACGGTCGTCGCGCTCGTGCCCCAGGGCGCGTCACCGCGGGACACGCGCACGCGGTAGTAGCGTGCGGGGCTACCGGCAAGCTTCACGACACGCACGTCCACCGCGTCGTCGCCCTTGCCGAGCATCACCACCGATGCATCGCGCACCAGCGGCGTCCAATCCTGCAGGTTGTGGCTCGAGTCGATGTCGATGCCGAGGCTCGCCTCGCGCGGAAACGGCGCGAATTCCAGCCGCTCGGGTGCCACGGGCTGACGCGCATCGATCAACCACTCATGCGGTGCGCCGTCGGCGGGCGCAGCCCCCGGCTCGATGATGATGTCGCCGGTGGTACTGCGCTGAATGCGCGGACCGGCGATGCCATCGGCCGTTGACGGTACCGGCAGCAACGGCGCGTCGAGCGTCACCGGATGCCATCCCGGGGGTGCGGCCACGTACGGCCCTGCGGTGACCTGCCGTCCCTGACCATCGACCACGACGACGTCCGCGAGGCCAGCATCGAGCGTGGCCCATGCGTAAGCGTCCTGCGGCAGCTCCAGCACGTAGGCCTTGGCGCCGGGCTCGATCGCGAGGGGATAAGCGACGGCGAACGACGGTGGTGCTTCCGCACGTGCCGCCGCCACAAACAGGCCAGCGGCCATGAGACAACGACGCCAGTCACGACGCATGCGGAGACTCCGAGGGATCGTTCGCAGCCACCCGTGGCGGCGCGGGAGCGAGATAACCGATGACCGTGCAGAGCAGGCCATAGGCAATGAAGGAAGCGATGCCGAACAGGTTGCCCAGGTGGCCGCGATCCACGAGCAGCAGTTTCAACAGGACCAGCGCCATGGTGGCCGCACCGGCCAGCCACAGCAGTCGCTGTCCACGCCGCGAGCCGAGCACCCACGCCACTACGCCGATCGCGCTCCACACCACGGTGAGCGACAGCTCCGCCAGGCTCGAGCGCGGCATGTAGTCGTTCCACGGCACGCCACCCAGGTGATGCACCGCACGCAGGGTCATGCTTGTGGCGATCACGAAGAACATCGCCGCAAGCACGGCTGGCCGCCATGTACGAACGCGGTCCGGCACCAGGCGATCAGACATCGCACGTGCGGCAAACGCCAACACGGCAAGCAGCAGCAGGTCCAGCGGATTGAGTACAGGCAGGAATGGCAAGGGCTTCGGATTGCCTGCAGAACTCAGTGCGTGCAGGCCCACGATGATGATCGCGAGCGTCGCGCAAGCGCCCACCGCATAGCGGATGTCCGTGGCGCGGTCGGCCAGCGACATAGCGAGCCAACGTCCGCCCCAGAGCACCAGCGCCGCCAGCACCAGCGTGGGCAACGCGCACGCCAGCATCTGCCAGCCCTGCCCCAACGACCAGGACGGATCGATCGCAAGGGCAATCGCCGTGGTGAACACCGCGAGCCAATGCAGCCACCAGAGCGTGACGGACGCGACGGCCGCAACGCGATGCGCCTGCACCGCGCGCAACGCGACGACTCCCGTCACCGCGCTGATCGCCACTGCCAGCAGCGGCCAACCCAGCAACCACTGGATGCCCGCGTTCGCCGCGGACAGCACAACGGCGATGCCGGCGAGCAACGCCAACGGCAGTCCAAACGCGAGCACCACGCCAAGATCGAGCTTGCGCACGCGGCGACATGCCAAGGCAAGCAGGCATCCGGTCACGCTCAGCAGCGCGAGCCAGGATGCGGCGGCGACGCGATCGTCGACGACGAAGGTCTCGATTTCATAGGCGAATGCCACCATCCACCAGAGCACCGCCCAGACCAGCAGACCGATGCGCGCGAGGCTCGACACACCTTGCGACGCACCGTGGCGATCGAACTGCCATACGCCCGCAACGGCACCCACGACCAAAAGCAGGCTGCCGATGAAGACCGCATTGAGGAACGGCGTGTCGTTGTAGTGCGAATGGAACACGGTGGCGAGTACCCAGGCAGCACCGGCGACCAGTTGCAGACCGACACCCGACCAGCGCGGGAGGCGACGTCCCTGGCGGAAGCCTAGCCAGATCAGCCCTGCGCCTTCGAGCGCGAAGACGCTGGCCGTCACGCTCGCGCTCAAGGCCAGCGGCACGGCGATCGTGGCGAAAGCAACCGCGAGCACCGCCCAGGTTTCGCGCAACAGCGTCATGTCGTCGCGACGACGAATGGCAAACGCGATCGCCACGTAGATCGCCGCGGCGACCAGTGCCGAGATCGCCAGCGGCATTGGCTGCCAGTCCAACAAAGCGCCTTGCAACAACAGACAGGCGATGGGGTTGCCGAACATGAGGCAGCCATCGAGGATCGCGCGCTCGCGCCGCGGCGAACGCAGCACATGCAGCCAGGGCACGGCCACATAGAGCAGGAAATGCAGGATCAGGAATGGCTCGGTACTGGCAAACAACGCCGGGTTGTAGCTGAGCACGCCCCAGGCCGTACCGACACCGAACGTGGCGATGAAGCCCAGCACGTTGAGCACGCGCCACGCGCGCTTCCAGGCGATGCCGAGAATGCCCAGGTTGAGCACGGCGTAATAGGAGAACAGCGCCACGTGATTGCCGTGACCGCTGGACGCAATGATCGGCGCCGCAAAGCCCGCCACCAGGCCGAGCACCGCAAGGGCCAGCGCGTCCTGCACCACGGCGAGGACGCCAAGCGCGCCGACGAACACGATCAACAGCGCGAAGGTCGCGCCAGCAGGCAGCACGCCATAGAGGCGATACGCGGCAAACACCGTCATCACCAGCACGCCGATCGCACCACCTTGCAGCGACAGGGCGAAGGCACGGCGCCGGTCACGCTGTCGCCAGCCGAACGCGACGCCCGCGATGGCGGCGAGCGCAACGAGGCTCAAGCGAACCGACACGGGCACGCGCAGCAGGCCGCTGTCCGAGGCGTACTTCAAAAACGCCGCGATGCCGGCAAACAGCACGAGCATGCCGACCTTGACCGGTACATTGCCCTCGGTGAACCAGCGTTTGATGGACGCGGTCAGTCGCTCGACGAGCGTGGGGCCCCCAGGCCTCGGCGGTGGCAAGGGTTCGCGCGGCGCGGACGGCAGCGGCGCCGGCTCGTGCCGCACGTCCTCCACCAGCGTTTCGCGTGGTCGCGTGGCCTGCTCGGGCACCGGCCAAGGCGTCGGCGCTTCCGGCATGGGCGGCGGCGTGGGCGGCTGCACCGTGGACACCGCAGGCGACGGTCCGACGTCGACGGCTGGCGGCGTGACTGACGCGGTTTCAAGACGCTCCAGCGCCCGGCGGGCGTCGTCGAGATCACGGCGCAGCTGCGAGGTGCGCCCCCAAAGGAAACCGATGGCGAAGCCGGCGATGCCGCCGCCAAAGCCCTCCCCCACGAAGGCGCCGATCACCGCGCCGACGATACCCCAAACCAGATACATGTCCTTCTAACCCCAATACATCCGATGTCCCGGCAGAGTCTGGCATGAAACCGTCACGTTGTTGGAGCCATGGAAGGCTCCTCGCCAATGAAAGACGAACAGGCGATCATGCCGCATGCCCTTCGCACGTCGCATCGCGTTTCTCATCATCGCGCTCGTGTCCTGCGCGTCGGCGAGCGCCACCGACCCGCAACGCACGCTTGCGCAGCTGCACCACACAGCCCTCCGCGCGGAGGACGGTGCGCCGGGTGGCGCCACGCATATGGCGCAGACGGAGGACGGCTGGCTCTGGCTGAGCACGCGCATGGGCCTCTACCGCTACGACGGTTTCGCGTTCGAGAAAATCGACCTCCTCCCTGCCGGCAGCAACCGCACCGAGGCCACCTGGGTCATCTACGCAGCCCCTGGCGGCGACCTCTGGGTCAGCCGTGCGGATGGTGGTGCCGCGCGCCTCCGGCATGGCGACATCACGTTATACGACACTGCCGAGGGGCTCCCCGACCACGTCGCGATCGATGCGTTTGGCAGCGACGGCGCGGGGCGGGTCTGGGCCTCGACGGAGACGGGGACATACCGTTTCGATGGTCGCCGTTGGACCGACGTATCGGCGATCTCCGGCATCCAGGGATATGTCGGGGAGTGGCTCGAGGACGCGCGCGGCAACCTCTGGGCAACGACCGAGAACGCCGTTTACATACTGAGGAAGAACGCGTCGCGGTTCGAGAACGTCGGGTTGGGGAGCGACGAGCCCTGGGAACTGTTGAACCATCCCGACGGCAGCGTGTGGGCGCGCACCCGCTCGGGCATCCGTCCCCTACCGCACGAATGGGGCCAGCCGTTCCCGCATACCGAACCGCGCCGGGCCAACAGCACCACCACCATCTTCGACGCGGAAGCCAACCTGTGGACGGTCGACTGTGCCACGAACCTTTGCCGCGTGGCCGAGAAGGACGTCGACGCCCACCTTACCGGCGACGTGAGCGGGCCAACCGTGCAGGCATACAGCGAAGATCTGGGCATGACCTCACAGGCGACGATGGGCGTCATGGAAGATCGCGACGGCCATGTATGGGTGAGCACCAAGGTCGGACTCGATACGTTCCGCGACAGTTGGCTGTCGCGTGTGCGGTTTCCCAAGCTCGAGGTCTACTTCGCGCTGGTCGAAGACGGACAGGGGCGCACCTGGACGGGCACGGCCGCGCACACCGGCAAGGTGGACCGGCTGTGGCGCCTTACACCCGAGCCGGTGCCGATCCCAGGATTCGCAGCCCCGGTGACCACGGCCTACCGCGATGCCGATGGCAGCGTATGGCTCGGCGGCAGGGGCACGCTCTGGCATATGCGCGACGGCGTCCCTGCGCGCGTTCCGCTACCGGAGGACGTCGAAGCGCGCGAGACCATCGTCCAGGCCATCGCTCGCGACGGCGCCGGTCGGCTCTGGACATCCCTGCGCCTGCGCGGCCTTTACGTGCAGGACGGCAAGCGCTGGCTTCCGGCCGCGACGGTCGCCGCGTTCCCCGCCGATGCACCGGCGACGATCCACGTCGACCCGGCTGGCAGGGCGTGGTTCGGGTATCTCGACGGCACCATCGCGATGCTCGACGGGCACGTACTACGCCGCTTCGGAACGGGCGACGGCCTGCGCCAGGGGCCCATTGTTTCGATCGCCACGATCGACGGAACCCTCGTCGTCGGTGCCGAGCGCGGACTTTCCCTCTTCGACGGGAAGCGCTTCCGGCAGGTGGCGGCCCAGCCTTCCGGACGCCTCGACTCGATCACGGGGATCGTGCAAGGCCGGGACGGCGGCGTCTGGGCCTACGGCATCGCTGGCGTCGTCCAATTCAGCCGGGAGGCCTGGGCGGCAGTGCTACGCGCGTCATCGGAAGCGGTCGCTACGCGCCTCCTCACCATGGAGGATGGCGCCCCCGGCCCGGCCCAACTCGTGAGGCCGCTTCCGACCGTGCTCGCCGCCAGCGACGGCCGCCTTTGGTTCGCGGGTGCACAAGGCCTGGCGTGGCTGGACCCGACGCGGCAACCGACGCCCCCTTCACCGCCCCCTGTCGTCATCCGCTCGGTGGTCGCCGGCGACAGAACCTTCCCGAGCGGTGCCTCGGTGGAACTGCGCGACAATCGCGACTTGCGTGTGGCGTATACGGCGCTCGCCCCGGGGCAGCCGCGTGGATTGATGTTCCGCTATCGGCTCGACGGCGCCGAGGTCGCCTACCAGGACGCCGGTACGCGTCGTGAGGCCATCTATACCGACCTGCCGCCTGGGCGTTATATGTTCCATACGGAAGCATCGTATGACGGCGTTCATTGGAGCCGTTCGGATCCGCTGAGCGTGACGGTGGCTCCACGTCTCTTCGAGCGGACCGCCTTTCAGGTGTTCTGCGTTCTCTTTGCCTTCGCACTGGTATGGCAGGCGCATCGCTGGCGGGTACGCCTGCTTACGCGCCGCCTCCGCTGGCGGATGGACGAACGACACCGCGAGCGCGAGCGCATTGCCCGCGACCTGCATGACACCTTGTTGCAAGGTGTGCAGGGGCTCATCCTGCGGTTCCAGGCGTTCGCCGATGCCCTGGCGAAAGACGATCGGCGCCGGGCGGCGCTGGAACGGACCATCGACCGCGCAGAAGCGCTGCTGGTCGAAGGTCGCGACCGGGTCAAGGGACTTCGCGACCATGCCGTGGAAGAAGGCTCGCTGGAACAGCAGCTCGCGGCACTCGGCGATGACATGGACCCGCCGCTGCATCTGTCGACATCCTCGCGCCGCCGACGCCCGCTGAATCCCGTCGTCGTCGATGAGGTGAATGCCATCGTGCGCGAGGCGGTGATCAACGCCACGCAACACGCCCACGCGCGATCGATTCGCGTCTCGATCGACTACGCGGTTCGTTACCTCAAGATCGACGTGCAGGACGACGGCGACGGTTTCGACACGGACGCTGCCCCGCGCGGCGACCACTTCGGCCTGGTCGGCATGCGCGAGCGCGCCGCGCGTATCGGCGGCCGTCTCGACGTCGTGTCACGTCCCGGGAAAGGCTCGGCGATACGCCTCAGGATTCCTGGCCGCATCGCCTATGCGACGAAGGCGCGAACGACCGCGGTGTGACCGTGGTCGGCATTCTGGGCAGCTCGGGATAAGTCGTCGAACGATGGGCCGGCGGGGCAGCCATGGAGGCAATAGGCACCTGCCGGTGGGAGCCAGATTGCTGGCGATGGAACCTTGCCTCGCTGCTACACCGCTTCGTCGGCTTTTCGCCAGCAGGCTGGCTCCCACCCCCGCATTTGCCTTCTCGCCGCCTGGACGCCAAGCACCTGCCGGTGGGAGCCAGATTGCTGGCGATGGAACCTTGCCTCGCTGCTACACCGCTTCGTCGGCTTTTCGCCAGCAGGCTGGCTCCCACCCCCGCATTTGCCTTCTCACCGCCTGGACGCCAGGCACCTGCCGGTGGGAGCCAGCCTGCTGGCGATAGGTGCTTGCCTCGCGGCTACACCGCTAGGGTTATTTCACCGGCTGGGTCTGGAGGACTGGCGCGTCGCCGATGACGTCTGCACCTGCGGGCGGCACGAAGTTGAACGTGTCGGCTGGCAAAGCGGCATTACGCTGCCACCCGGCGAACTGGATCGTCGTCGTGTTGCCGAGCTGGTCGCGAAAGGTCATGCGTGCCAGGCCGCTGGCGTCGAAGCCGAGGTCGGCGAACTCGAACTGCGGGTCCTTGCTCGTCGAAGTCAGGCGCAGCCACTGCAGACCGTCGCGCTCGCCTTGTTCGGTGACCTTGAAATCCTTGTCGAGCTGGGACAGATCGGTGAGCACCGTGAGCGGGCTCTGCGCTTCCTCGCTGCTCTGCTTGCGCACCGTGACCTGCTCCAGATCCGGATCGTAGAGCCACACGCGGCTGCCGTCGGCCACGATGGTCTGCTTGTATGGCGTGGTGGTTTCCCAACGGAACTGACGCGGCGCCTGCAGCGCCATGGTGCCGGAGCTGGTCTTGCCCGGATCGCCGTTGGCGTTGGACATGGTCTGACTGAAGCGCCCGCTGAGGGAATGCATGCCCTTGGCAAAGGCATCCAGGCGCTCGCGCGCCGGGCCGGCGGCAAGCGCAGGCAGGCTGAGCAGGGACAGCGTGGCGGCAAGCAGGAAGCGTTTCATGGAGGGATTCCGTAAGAGTCGGCGCGATTGTCAGCGATCGTTTTCGAACAACGACTTAAGCATGTCGATGGCTTCGGTGGGCGTGATCTCGCCCGCTTCCATCTTGTCGCTGATCTCCGCGATGGCCTTGCCGTCGCGATGCCAGAACGGTGCGTCCCGCGTGGCGGTATGCACGGCACGCGCTTCCTGGCCCAGTACGGTGACTTCAGCGATCTCCGGCTGCTCGGCGAAGATCACTTCCAGCGCGTCGTCCACGCCGGCCGTGTGGCCACTCGGGTAGTCGCGGGCCACGAAGCACGCGCGGCCGTCGTCGGCGCGCAACTCCAGGCCCGGAATCGACGGGTTGAGTTCGAAAATGCTCTCCACTTCGTCGAGCACCTCGCCCGTAGGCGCGAGGTCGCCGGTGACGAGCAGACCCCAGGGACGCTGGCGGAGCGCGCCCGGCTTCATGTCGTTCATGCGGAATCAGTCCTTCGGGGGTGGCGGCGCGAGTACTTCGCGGTTGCCGTTGTGTTGCGGTGCGCTGACGATGCCGTCCTGCTCCATCTGCTCGACGAGGCGGGCGGCACGGTTATAGCCGATGCGCAGATGACGCTGCACGCCGGAGATCGATGCGCGACGCGTTTCGGTCACCACGCGCACGGCGCGGTCGTAGAGCGCGTTGTCGCTGTCGGAATCGCCGTCGGCGTCCTGCGGCAGGCCAGCGTCGTTGATGATCTTGCCGTCCGCGGTGGATTGCACTTCTTCCAGCACGCCTTCGATGTAGTTCGGCGTGCCCTGCGCGCGCAGCCACTCCACCACGTTATGCACTTCGTGATCGTCCACGAAGGCACCATGCACGCGCTCGGGCGTAGCGGTGCCGGGCGGCAGATAGAGCATGTCGCCATGGCCCAGCAGCGCTTCCGCGCCCGACTGGTCGAGAATGGTGCGTGAGTCGATTTTCGACGACACCTGGAAGGCGATGCGCGTGGGGATGTTGGCCTTGATGAGGCCGGTGATGACGTCCACCGACGGACGCTGCGTGGCGAGGATCAAGTGCACGCCGGCCGCGCGCGCCTTCTGCGCGAGACGTGCAATGAGTTCTTCCACCTTCTTGCCGACGATCATCATCATGTCGGCGAATTCGTCGATGATGATGACGATGTGGGGCAGCGGCTGCAGCGGCTCGGCCACCATGCCGGGCATGTCCGGGTTCGCGCGGAACAGTGGATCGAGCAACGGCTGGCCGCTGTTCTCGGCGTCCTTCACCTTCTTGTTGAAACCGCCGAGGTTGCGCACGCCCACGGCGGCCATGAGCTTGTAGCGGCGCTCCATTTCGGCCACGCACCAGCGCAGCGCGTTGGCGGCTTCCTTCATGTCCGTGACCACGGGCGCCAGAAGATGCGGAATGCCCTCGTAGACCGAGAGCTCCAGCATCTTCGGATCGATCATGATCATCCGGACGTCCTTGGGGCTGGACTTGTACAGCAAGCTCAGCACCATGGCGTTCACCGCCACGGACTTGCCCGAGCCGGTGGTACCGGCCACCAGCAGGTGGGGCATCTTCGCCAGGTCGGTGACCACGGCCTTGCCGCCGATGTCCTTGCCCAGCGCCAGCGCAAGAGGCGACTTGACCTGATCGTAGCGCTCGGAGCGGAGAATCTCCGAGAGGTACACGATCTGTTTCTTGGTGTTCGGGATTTCCAGGCCGATGACGTTCTTGCCCGGGATCACGTCGACCACGCGCACGCTGACGACGGAAAGACCGCGCGCAATGTCCTTGTCCAGGCTGGACACCTGGCTGCCGCGCACGCCGGCTGCGGGTTCCAGTTCGAAGCGAGTGATGACCGGGCCGGGATACACGCCGACCACGCGCGCTTCGACGCGGAAGTCCTTGAGCTTCAGTTCTACCTGGCGCGACAGCACCTCCAAGGTTTCCTCGGAATAGCCGGGGCCTTGCGGCGGCGCTTCGTCCAGCAGCGACAGCGGCGGGATCTCGCCATCCATCGACGCGCCGGTAAACAAGGGAATCTGGTTTTCGCGGCTGGCACGCTCGCTCTTGACCACCATCGGTGTCGGGGTCTCGATACGCACCGGTTCGCGCTTGGCCTGCTTGACCGCCTCGGCCTTTTTCACCACTTCGCGCTCGGCGCGGGCGGAACGCGCTGCCATCACGTCAGGCGCGCTGCGCAGCTTGCCGCCAAACCAGCCGCCAATGCGCATGACCAGTTCGCCCGTGGCATCCATGACGCGGAACCAGGACAGGCCAGTGGCGAGGGTCACGGCGATCAGGCAGACCGCCAGCAGCAACAGAGGCGCGCCCTTGTCGCCAAAGGCATTGCGCAGGCCGCGACCGACCCACTTGCCCACGATGCCGCCCGGACCTTCCGGCAGCACCGTGGCGTCCACGTTGAGGTAGATCAACGCGGGCGCGGTAATAAAGAAGAACACGAAACCAATGAGCCGCAGCGACGGCTCCCACGGCTGCACGTTGCGCTCCCCGCGGTGGCGTATCACCTGGATACCCAACGCGAGGAGCAACAACGGGAACCCGTAACTCACCAGGCCGAAGATGTACCGGAGCAGGTTCGCGATGTTCGCGCCGACTGCGCCACCGAAATTGGTGGCGTGTTCGGCGACGCCCATGTGGCCCCAGCTCGGGTCCTGGTCGTTGTAGCTGAGCAGGCAGACGAGAAGGTAAAGGGCAAGCGGCAACAGGAGCAGTGCCCCGGCCTCGCGCAGGCGGCGCTTGAGCTCGTCGCTCAAGCCCTCCCGCTGGGCCTTGACCTGCGCCTTGGCCTGCCTTTTGACGACTTTCGCGCTACGCGCCACTAACGAACGACCTCGGTCCCGGTTTTCGGCATCATGCCATGCCCTGGAGGGCCGGATGCACGAGCTTGCCGTTCTCGATATTGATGCCCGCGGCCAGCGGCGCGTAGTCGCGCCACTCGTTACCGGCAGCCAGACGCTGCACGTACGGCAGGATGGCGGCGGAGATCGCGGTCGAGGACGTCTGCGGCACCGCGCCCGGCATATTGGTCACGCAGAAGTGCGTCACGCCGTGGACGTCGTAGGTCGGTTCCTTCCAGGTGGTCGGGCGCGAGGTCTCGAAGCAGCCGCCCTGGTCGATAGAGATGTCGACGAGCACCGAGCCCTTCTCCATCGTCTTGACCATGTCTTCGGTCACGACGCGCGGCGCCTTCGCGCTGGGGATCAGCACGGCGCCGACGACGATGTCGGCATTGCGCACTTCTTCGGCCACCGACGATTCATAGGCGTAGAGCGCGGTGACGTTCGGGCCCAGGGCCATCATTTCGGCCATGCGGTCCGGACGCTTGTCGAACACGACCACGTTGGCACCCGCCGACGCGGCGAGCGCAGCGGCGTTGCCACCGGCGGCACCGGCGCCCAGCACCACGACCTTGCCGCGCGGGGTCGAGGCCATGCCGCCCAGCAGCTTGCCCTTGCCGCCGTTGGGCTGGTGCAGGAGCGTCGTGCCGATCTGGGTGGCGATGCGGCCGGCGATGACGGACATCGGCAGCAGCAGCGGCAGCGCGCCGTTCTCGTCCACGGATTCGAAGGCGACGCCGGTCAGGCCGATGTCCAGCAGGCTCTTGGTCAGCGCCGGCTCGGCGGCCAGGTGCAGATAGCAGAACAGCAGGTGGTGCTTCTTGAGCAGCTTGAGGTCGCCCTCGATCGGTTCCTTGACCTTGACGATCAGCTCGCCCTTTTCATAGACGGCGGCGGCGTCGGGCACCACGGTGACCCCGAGCGCAGCGTAGTCGGCATCGGCGTAGCCGCTCTTGGTGCCGGCACCGGACTGGATGAATACCTCGTGGCCACGGCGCACGAGGTCGGCGGCGGCGGCCGGGATGAGGGCCACGCGGCCTTCGAGGGTCTTGGTTTCGGAAGGAATACCGATGCGCATCTTGTGGAGGATCCTGAATGAGCCGAGCAAATCGAAGAATAAAGCCGTGCCGTGGGGACGACGCGGCCGCCGTCATGAGGCGAGCATCTTGAATCGCACCTCCGTCTTCCCCATTCTTCCGGGTCGACAATGTCCTCTTCGGACCTCGACACGGCCTTAGCATCCTGCCGCAAGAGGCGAGCGGTACGACCGAAATACGCCGCAGTAAACTCAAGGATTATACATGAGCACCCCCAAGCACAGCCGCCTGCTGATCCTCGGCTCCGGCCCCGCTGGCTACACGGCCGCGGTCTATGCCGCGCGCGCCAATCTCAAGCCGACGATGATCACCGGCCTGCAACAAGGCGGCCAGCTCATGACCACCACCGAGGTCGACAACTGGCCCGGCGACGAGAAGGGTGTGCAGGGCCCGGAACTGATGCGCCGCATGGCCGAGCACGCCGAGCGCTTCGAGACCGAGATGGTCTTCGACCACATCCACAGCGTGGACCTCGGCAACCGCCCCTTCCGCCTTAAGGGCGACAGCGGCGAGTACACGGCCGACGCGCTCATCATCACGACCGGTGCCACCGCCAAGTACCTGGGCATCGCTTCGGAAGAGAAGTTCAAGGGCCGCGGCGTGTCCGCCTGCGCCACCTGCGACGGCTTCTTCTTCCGCGACCAGGACGTGGTCGTGGTGGGCGGCGGCAACACCGCCGTGGAAGAGGCGCTGTACCTGTCGAACATCTGCCGCAAGGTGTACCTGGTTCACCGCCGCGACAAGTTGCGCGCCGAGAAGATCATGCAGGACAAGGTCTTCGAGAAGGCCGCGGCCGGCAAGATCGAGTTGCTCTGGAACCACCAGATCGACGAGGTGCTGGGCGACGATTCGGGCGTCAACGGTGTGCGCGTCAAGGAGGTGAACACCGGGGCCAAGCGCGACATCGAGGTCCAGGGCTTCTTCGTCGCCATCGGCCATACCCCGGCCACGGGCATTTTCGAAGGCCAGCTCGAGATGAAGGACGGGTACATCCAGATCCAGTCGGGTCTGAACGGCATGGCGACGGCTACGTCGGTGCCGGGCGTGTTCGCGGCCGGCGACGTGGCCGACCACGTCTATCGCCAGGCCATCACCTCGGCCGGCTTCGGCTGCATGGCCGCGCTGGATGCCGAGCGCTGGCTCGACCAGCAGCACATGCTCGCCTGACGGTTCTGCCCCGCGCCCCGGCGCGGGGCATGCCTCGCATGCCCGCGATCCGCTTCCTCGACAGCCTCGACGGCATCGCTGCCGCCGACTGGGACGCCCTTGTGCCCGATGGCAACCCCTTCGTGTCGCATGCCTTCCTGCACGGCATGGAAGCCAAGGGCTGCCTGCGCGAAGACTACGGCTGGAAGCCCTACCACCTCGCCGTATTCGAGGGCGAACACCTGGTGGCCGCGGCTCCCACGTACCTCAAGGGCAACTCGCATGGCGAGTTCGTCTTCGACTGGAGCTGGGCGGCGGCTTGGGAACGCGCCGGGGGCGATTACTACCCGAAGCTGCTGGTCGCCTCGCCCTACTCGCCCGTGCCCGGGCCGCGGCTGTTGGTGCGCGACGGGCCGGACGCGGGCGCCATGCGCAATCTCCTCACGGCCACGCTGATCGACGAAGCGGACCGTCTGGGCCTATCGTCCATCCACGCCAACTTTCTCGCCGAGGCCGACCTCGATGCGTTCGACGATCGTTGGCTCGTCCGCTCCGACTATCAGTTCCACTGGCACAACCGGAACTACGCCGACTTCGATGCCTTTCTCGCGGCGCTGACCGCCAAGAAGCGCAAGAACATCCGCCAGGAACGCAACCATGCGCATGCAGCGGGGCTCACCCTCGAGATGCGCGGTGGCGACGCATTCTCCGATGCCGAGTGGCGGCAGATCCATGCGCTCTATGAGCTCACTTTCGACATGAAGGGCAACCACGCGGCGCTCACGGCGCGGTTCTTCCAGTACCTCGGCCGCACCCTCGGTTCGAACGTACAGGTGGCGCTCGCACGTGACGGTCACGACATCGTCGCGATGGCGCTGTTCCTGCGCAGCGGCGAGGCGCTGTATGGCCGCTATTGGGGCGCCAGCGTGGAAGTTTCCGGCCTGCACTTCGAGCTTTGCTACTACCGCGGCATCGACTACGCCATCCGCGAAGGTCTTGCGCGCTTCGAGCCCGGCGCGCAGGGCGAGCACAAGCTCGCGCGCGGTTTTCTGCCCACGCCGACGCACTCGCGTCACTACATCGCTCACGAAGGGTTCCGTCGCGCCGTCGCCGACGCGCTGGAGCAGGAAGCAGCGCATCGCGAGGCCTATCGCGAGGAACTCATGGCGCATACGCCGTACGCCGACCGATGATCCAGCTACCGCAACTGCACCGCACGCGGATCGGCTGGTTTCCGGACCCGGAAAACGCCCTCGCCGACCCGAACGGCCTGCTCGCCTGGGGCGGCGATCTTTCGGCCGAACGGCTGCTCGCGGCGTACAGCCAGGGCATTTTTCCCTGGTTCAACGCCGACGAGCCGATTCTCTGGTGGTCCCCCGATCCGCGCTGCGTCTTCCGCACCGATGGCGTGCACGTGAGCCGCAGTCTGCGCAAGCAACTGCGCCAGTCCAACTGGCGCGTGACGGCCGACACCTCGTTCAGCCGCGTGATGCGCGCCTGCGCCGCGCCCCGCGCCGGTCAACCGGGTACGTGGATCGGTGAAGGCATGATTGCGGCATACGAAGAACTGCACCGCCGCGGCCACGCGCACAGCGTGGAAGTGTGGGACCGCGGCTCGCTCGTGGGCGGCATCTATGGCCTGGCGGTGGGGCGATTGTTCTGCGGCGAGTCCATGTTCAGCGCGCGCACCGGCGGCTCCAAGGCGGCGCTCGGTGCGCTTTGCCAGTTGCTGCACGGGTGGGGATTTCCCCTGCTGGACGCGCAGGTGACCAATACGCATCTGCTCAGCATGGGCGCCATCGAGATACCGCGACGCGATTTCGTTGCCGAGGCGCGCCACCTGGCGACCTTGCCGGGCGTAGTCGGGTCGTGGGTGAGCTACCCGCTGTCCCTGCCCTGAGCGATCAACTGCTGCACGAGAGCATCGAGCAACCCACGCGCTCGCGCGCCCAGTCGGGGCGCTTCCCAGCCAGATGCTCTCGCCCCGGTTGGTCGTCGTACGGATGGCGCAAAGTGTCCAGCAACTCGTGGATGCCGGCGTCGTCGCCCTGCTCGGCCCTGTCGATCGCCTGCTGGGCGAGATAATTGCGCAGCACGTAGCGCGGGTTGGCGGCATGCATGAGCGCGATGCGCTCGCTCGTCGACGATTCGTCGTCGCGCACCCGCATCGCGTAACGCTGCAGCCACGCCTGCAAGGGTTCCGCCACGGCAGCACGTCCCGCGTCGTCGTAGAACGCCGCATCCACCGCAGCCACGTGCGGCGCGCGGAGGTCCAGCGTCGCCAGATCGCGGAAGAAGATCGTCATGTCCATGCCACCCGCCGCCAGCAGACCGCGCAGGTCGGCGACAAGCGCCTCGTCGGCGTCGTCTGGCCGGGCCAGACCCAGTTTCGCCACGGAAAACGCCGCGTCGGTAGCCTGGAACACCTCGACGTAACGATTCAGGCCGGCCTGCAACGGCGCCACGTCCTCGAACAACGGCGACACGGCCTGGGCGAGACGCTGCAGGTTCCAGTACGCCACCTGCGGCTGCTGGCCGAAGCGATAGCGGCGATGCGTGCGATCGGTCGTGTTCGGCGTCCAGTCCGGATCGAAATCGTCGATCCAGCCGTAGGGGCCGTAATCGATGGTCAGTCCGAGAATGGACATGTTGTCCGTGTTCATCACGCCATGCACGAAGCCCACCCGCATCCAGTGCGCCATGAGCCGCGCGGTACGCTCGCACACTTCCGCGAAGAACGCGGCGTATCCCTCGTCTGCTGGGAGTGTCGCGATTTCCGGGTAATGGGTGGCGATGGTGAAGTCCACCAGGCGGCGCAGCAACGCCACGTCGCCCCGCGATGACGGGAGTTCGAACGAGCCGAAACGGAGGAAGGACGGCGCCACCCGGCAGACGATGGCACCCGGTTCCGGCGCGGGGTTGCCGTCGTACATCACGTCACGCACCACCTGCTCGCCCGTCGCCACCAACGCCAGCGCTCGGGTGGTCGGCACGCCGAGGTGGTGCATGGCCTCGCTGCACAGGAACTCGCGGATCGACGAACGCATCACGGCGCGGCCGTCCGCGCCACGGGAATACGGCGTGCGCCCGGCGCCCTTGAGTTGCAGCTCCTGGCGACCATGCCGCGCGGTCAGCACCTCGCCGAGGCCGATGGCGCGCCCGTCGCCAAGCTGGCCCGCCCAGTGACCGAACTGATGGCCACCGTAGGTCATGGCGTAGCCCGTCATGCCCGGCCAGCGCACGTTGCCGGCGAACACTTCCGCAAAATCCGGCGCCTCCGGCGACACGCCGAGCATCGCCGCTACCTCCTGGGCCACCGCGACGGTGCGCGGGGCCGGCACAGGGGTCGGGTCCACCCACGAGAACGCCGCCCCGACCACTTGGCGCGGTACGTTCGTGGTGTCCGGATCGGCGGGAAGCGCGCGGACGAAAGCGTTGTCGAAGCGAAGGTCTGTCATCGGGGGCCCGGATTGTGCGTTCACCTGACGATATCCGGGCGTGACGCCCCGCACGCAAGGTCATTGACCTCACGGCGGAGCGTCACGGCGAGGTCCAGGGGGTCTTTCCGCCAGACAACGCGCAAACGTCCGGTAAGAATCGTCGAACTCGTGCAAACTAGCGCCCCGATCACCCTTGCCCGGAACTCATGCGCCTTCTCCGCTCCCTGGCCCCGCTGCTCGCCGCCGTCCTGGCCGTGCCCGCTGGCGCCGAGCCGGCGATCGCGAGTGTGCAGCGCAGCGACAAGACGCTGGTGGAAATCATCAATGCCACCATGGGCACCTTGCCCAATGCCGTGGACTCGCTTGCAGGGAAGATCCCAGGCGGCCTGCATCCCACGGCCGACGCGCCGCCGCAGATCGTGCGCAGCACGCCGTTCATCACCCGCGATGGCTTCCGCGTCAGCGCCTTCGAGGCGCGCGGTCTGGATGAAGGGGGTGACGTGCCCATGGTTCGCTTCACCTCCATACAGCTCGAGCAGCGGCCGTGCTTCCAGCGCGGCGAGGTGGGCGACGCCTTTCACGCGCCCAGCTCCGAGACGAACCTGCCCGCCGCGCCGTCCATGCTGCCCAACCGCTATCTGGTGATGCAGATGCCCTGGGGGCGGCTGTCGTTTGGCACGTCGAAGGACAGTGGCGGATGCGTCATCGCCATCGTTGGCGACGCCACCGGTGGCATCCTCGGAACACGCATGCCGCTGCCGTTGCCGCAGCCGACCAGCGTGCCCGGCATGCCGGACCTTCGCCGCACCTGGCCCATGCCGGCTGACGCCTACCCGACCGACTGACCCGGTTTGCCCGCCGGGAAACCGACGACGCGCTCAAGCCCCTCGCCGGGCACCGCCTCGGAAAACAGGTAACCCTGCAATTCGTCGCAGCCAGCCTCGCGCAGGAAGGCGAGTTGTTGCTCGGTTTCCACGCCTTCCGCCACCACCGAGAGGCCCAGCGCCGCGCCGAGGTTCGACACCGCCCGTACGATCGCGGCGGAGTCGTCCGCCGTGGGCGCCATCTGCACGAAGGAGCGATCGATCTTCACCTTGTCCACGTCCAGGTCCTTCAGCAGCGTGAGGCTCGAATAGCCGGTCCCGAAATCGTCCAGTGAAATGCGTACGCCGGTGCGGCGCAGTTGTTTGAGCAGGCGTACGGTAGCCGCGTCCGCGTTGACGATGGCCGTCTCGGTAATTTCCAGTTCCAGTCGCTCGGGCGGCAGCCCGGCCTCGGTCAAGGCGCCGAGCACCACACGCGCGAACCGATCGTCGCGCAGTTGCACGGCACTGACGTTCACAGCCACAAACAGGTCGCCCATCGGCGCGATGCGTTTGCAGGCCGTGCGCAGCACCCACTCGCCGAGTGGACCGATCAGCCCCGTCTCCTCCGCCACCGCCACGAACTGCACCGGCGGTACGCTGCCCAGCCGAGGATGGTTCCAGCGTGCCAACGCCTCCACGCCGACGATCTTGCCATCGCTGGCACGGACCAGCGGTTGATAGTGGCAACTGAACCCTTCGCCGGTATGCAACGTTTCCCTGAGCGCCAGTTCCACCTCTCGCCGGTGCGCAATGGCGGCGTCCAGTGCATCATCGTAAAGCACCCAGCGATTGCGCGCCTTCTTGGCTTCGTAGAGCGCGCTGTCGGCCTTGCGTGCCATCTCGCCGGCGGCGACCGCGTCGATGTCGATCGGTACGACGCCGACCGACGTTCCCAGAAGCGCGGCATAGGCCGGGACGTCGAACGGCTCGCTGGCGAGCAGGAGAACGTGTTCGGCGAGCGCTTCGACGTCGAGGCCCTCGGCCTCCTCCACCAGCAGGGCAAACTCGTCGCCGCCGATGCGCGCCACGGTATCTTCCGCGCGCACGGCTCCACGCAGTCGCGCGCCGAACTGCACCAGCAGTTCGTCGCCTGCGAGATGACCGTAGGTATCGTTGACGCGCTTGAACCCATCGAGATCGAGGTAGAACAGCACCGACGGTTTGCCGCCGCCGGCCGCCTGGGCAATGGCCTTGTCGAGCTTGCTGAACAAGGCCGTCCGATTGGCAAGCCCGGTGAGCGCGTCATGGCACGCCAGCCAGCGCACGTGCGCCTCGGATTCGCGCAATTCGGTGATGTCGGTGACGGAGGCCAGTACGTGCGGCTCGCCGTCCAGGTCGATGCAGCTCTTGCGGGTAAGCAGCGTGCGCTGACGCCCACTGGTGTCGGCCACCGTTTCTTCGGTTTCGACCACCTCGTGGCCGCGCAGCACCGCATCGTCGCCCGCGGCGAAGCGTGCCGCCTGGTCGGGTGGAAAGAGGTCGAGGTCGCGCTTCCCCACGACGTCCGCGGAGGCGATGCCGAAATACTCGCAGCCCATCCGGTTCACGTAGACCCAACGGTGCAAGGCATCCCGCACGAACATCGCCGTGGGCATCAGTTCCAGCACTTTCGACCAGGTACGCAGGTCGTGGATCACCGGAGTTCCCCCTCTCAGGTCATATCCGGCAATCTGCGACGCGCGCCGTGAGCGCCGCGTGTGTGTCAATGGCCCCGAGACCCCAAGGGCCGGCGACGGATCCGGCGGGCATGAACCGAGAAGCCGGCCGGCCATAGGGGACGGCCGGCCTGCGGTTACTCCGGCTGGGTGGCGATGGCGGACGGCACGCTGCCCACCGGCACGGTCGCGATGACCTTGTTGGTGAATGGATTGATCACCGACACCGTATTGGAGTCGGCGTTGGCGACGTAGACACGGCCCGACTTCGCACTGACCGTGAGCGACGACGGGGAGCTGCCCACCGGAACCGTCGCCAGGAGCTTCTTGTCGAGCGGGTTGACGACCGAAACGGTGCCGTCACCGAAGTTGGAGACGTACAGCGGGAGCCCGATCGGGCTGGTCGCCACGGCGTCGGCGCCGCTGCCTGCCGGCAGCGTCGCCACGACCTTGTTGGAGAACGTGTCGATCACCGAAACGTTGTTGGACGCAACGTTCGCCACATAGAGACGCGCGCCGAGCGGACCCACGTCGAGTCCGAACGGGGTGGCACCGACCGGCACCGAGGCGACCACCTTCCGCGTGCGGGCGTCGATCACGGAAACGGTGTTGTCGCCGCTGTTTCCCACGTAGACACGGCTGCCGCTCGGGTTCACCGCCATGCTGAAAGGGACGGCGCCTACCGGCACGGAGGCGACGACGCTGTACGTCGCCGCATCGATCACGGACACCGAGCCATCGTTGGCGTTGGCCACGTAGACCGTTGCACCGTCCGGGCTGACAACGACGGCAACCGGCGTCGACGGCACGGCAATCAGGGCAACGGCCGTGTTCGTATTCGCATCGAGCACCGATACCGTGTTGTCGTTCGCATTGGCGACGTAGACACGCTTGCCGCTCGGGCTGACTGCCACGCCCGCGGGAAACGTGCCCACCGGCACTGTCGCGGTCACCTGGTTGCTCGCCGCGTCGATGACGGAAACCGTGTTGTCGATCTGATTCGCCACATAGACACGGTTCGCGGCCATGGCAGGAAGCGCCGCGGTCGCCAGCAACAGGGGGAAGGTGCAGCGGGCTGCGGGCGCGAGCCAACCGCTTACCTTAAGGCGGCTCTTGAGCGTCGTCTTCTCGTTCGTCATGACATACCTCGATAGGGTTCGTCGGCACCGCGAAGGGCGCCGTGATGAAGGAAAGATGCCTGGACTGTCGGCGGTCGCTCCCCGCGACGCTTCCGACACAGCGTGCCTTCGATCGCATGGATCGCCTGCAAGCGCGGTTTGACGCTAACGCACGGGCATGACGGTGCGTTGCCGCAGCGGTGACGTTGGATATTGCACAGCGGTTGCAACCATGCGAGAGCCACGCGCGTGCATCGCGCGTCGGATCAACCGCGACCTGCGCTCGAACGTTCGCGCCATCGCACGACGCGATACGCGGCGGGATCACCCGGGTCGTTCTTCAGGAAAAGCACGACGTCCAGCGTGACCGCCTGTCCGTCCTTCAAGGTCGCCGTGGCGACGATGTTGAAGGCCGCCACGGGACTGCGTGACGCATCGCCTGGCTTCGTGCCAGGCAACGGTGGAAGCAGAAGCACGCCCATGGGCGTACGGCTCACACGATCCACATAGGCACGCGCCGCTGCGGCGTCCGCGCCCGTCACCGCGGCGACGACGACAGGCGAGGCATAGGCAAGATTGGGCTGCTGGACGGTCCAAAGCGTCAACGCGGGCTCGATCCGGTCGACGATGTCGGAAGCGAGGCCCGGCACGCGGCGCAGTTCCTCAAGGCTCGTAAAGCCGCCTCGCAGCAGCAGCGCGGTGTCCTTGGCCTCGCCCGGGTCGCCCCACGCACCGATCGCCTTGGCCGCCGGGCCGATACGTTCTTCGTCGACGCCTGCGGCGCGCAGGAGATCGGTAATCTGCTCCGGCGTCGCCAGATTGAGATTGAGCTTCCCCTCTTCCGCCGACACGGACACCGACACCTCAGCATCGCCGACGCGCATGGCGTGACTCTGCCAGTCGGGCTGCCAGCGTCGATCCCCATCGGCGTCACTCAGGTGAAAGACCGCCACGTCGATGCCCGCTTCGGCTGCATAGAAGGCCTGGGTACGCAGCGACTGTGTCCGCGCCTGCAGGCTCTCGATGCGCGCGTTGGTCGCCAATGCGCCCAGCGTGATCGCCGCGAGCGTGCAACCCCATAGCACCACGAGCAAGGCGACACCGCGTTGCGCGGGTGCATGCCTCGCGAGCCCCACGACGTTCATGGCTTGGCGAAGGTGGTCAATCGCGCCAACCCTTCGCGCCCATTGACCGCGCGCGGGTCCATGCGCAACGGCACGGCCAGCACCGGCCAGCGCACGCCGCCCTTGAGCACGAGTTCCACGCCGACCATCGTCGGCAAGCGCGTCGCGTACGGCCAGCGCTCCTGCCAACCCAACAGATGCCCTTGATCGTCCATGCCGTTGTAGACGAAACGTCCGGAGACCACGTCGGAGACCAGCGTCTCGGGATCGGCCGGCACGATCGGCGAGCCACCGCGCAACGCCAACGGTGCGAACGCCGCTTCGAGACGGCGCTGATCACCGTCACCGATGATCTGGAGCTTCTGCAATTGCAGGCCGCTCGCGGCGAGATATCCGGGGCCGGGGGCGACAAAGACCAATTCGCTCGCATCGCCCTGGAAGACGATCATGCTGCGGTCGTGCGCCAGACTCCACGGATAGGGCATCGCATTTGCCAGCGCATGACGGAGGTAGCCCTGCGCCGCACGCACCTCATCGAGCCGTTGGCTTCGCGCCATACCGGCGCGTGTCGAACGGGTCAGCGTCTGCAATGCCGCCGTGACGCCGAGCAACAGCAACGCGAGCAAGGCCAGCGCTGCGATCGTCTCCATCAGGCTGAAGCCGCGAGATTTCTTCATGCATCCCCCTGCACTGCCGGCGCCGGCGTGTCTGCGGGACGCGTCGAAACGGTGCGCAAGGTCACGAATCGCGCCGAGACCGGTTGACCACCTTCTTTCCACTCGACGGTAAGTTCCACGCGGTAGAGATGCAACGGCGTGGACGTACGTACCGCAGCTTCTTCGGGAGGCGAAGAAACCTGCATGGTCCAGTGATATTCGTCGTCGAAGTCGCCACGGTGGATTCCCTCCGTGGGAAAGTCAGCGACGAAAACCCGGTCGAGCAAACCACTGGCCCAGAGCGACGCCTGCGTATAGCCTTCCGAACGGAGGCCGAGGGCCATCGAGGCACCCGCCGCGTGCATCAGCGCACCGAAGCAGAGCGCCAACAGAAGCATCCCGGCGAGCGCTTCCAGCAGACTGAATCCCCGATCATTCCGTCGCACGGCGTTCCTCCTCGTCGCTCGGAGCTTAGGCACGAGAGCATGTCGACTCGATGACGCGACGCCTGGTTTGCCGATACGGCGCATGCCTGCATGAAAAAAAGGAAGGGCTCGAAAGCCCCTCCTCTGTTCTTCCGTGAATCGTTTGGTATGCGCTATCAGCTCTTGATGCAGGTGCTGACCTTGGCCGACACCGTCGGGGTGACGGTGGCGAAGGCGTAGCCCGTGCCGGTACCGATGGTCGTCACGCCCGTGTGCGAACCGTAGGCCGAACCGATGAGGCCCTGCACGGCAGCCGTATCGGCACCGTTACCGGTGTTGTTGGCGATCAGGTAGGACACGGCCACGATCGGGTAACGCGTGGTGCTGGTCGCGTAGGTCGACGGCTCGACGAGGTTCATGCAACCCGCCTGCACGATCGGCGAGAGCGTGCCGGTGACCGGACGGCCGTTGGAATCCACACCCGTGATGCCGCGATCGTTGACCGTGGCGAGCGTGATGGCATTGGGCAGGTTGGAGAACGGGTCGAAACCGTTGACGGTGGCGTACGAGACCTGCGGGTTGGCAGCGGAGATGTTCTTGAAGTTCGCCGCTTCGGCGTAGCCGATGGAGCTGGCGTTCGACGCGACCGCAGCAACGACAGCCGGGTTGCCGCTGGCGCCGACGTAACGCGACGGCAGGCCGCTCGGGAAGAACAGGCTGTTGACGGTGGTGAAGGCCTGGTCGGCGATGAAGTGCGCGGAGCCGACGGCACCGCACACGGCGGCCAGGTGGTTCGCCAGGGAGAACGTGGTGCCGCTGCCGTCCGAACGGAAGACGACCTTGAAGTCATCGCCCGACGAAGGAACCGGCAGGCCGAGCTGGCTGAACTTGGTCGCCTGGCCGTTGAACACCTGGCAGACCTGCGAGTCGGTGAGGTTCACCGGCGAGGTGATGGCGGAGTTGTTGATGACGATGGCGATCGAACCCACCACGGCCGGGAACTGCACCGGCTGGGTGTACTTGGTGGCCTTGTTGCCCGGCGAAGTGAACCAGCCGAATTCCGTCTGCGACATCGGCGCATCGCTACCTGCGAAATGCGGATTGACCGTGGTGGACAGCGACGCACCGAATCCACCCTGCACCGGCGTGAAGGCGTTGCCGTTGCAGAAATCCGTGCCGCTCAGCGGGTGGGCAGTCGGCGACGCACCGTCGGTGTTGTCGAAGATCTTCTTGCCGTTGCCGCTACCGGTCTGGCAGTACGACACGTGGTTGCTCGAAGAGGCCGCCCAGGCACCGAACAGCGAGTTGGCGGCGACGCCAACCGGCGCGGGCGCCGACGGATCGAGGTTGTTGGTGGTGGCGTTCGTCGACAACTTCGCCGAGGGCGTGACGCCGTTGAAATTGAAGCCGACATAAGCACCGGCCGGCAGCGTGGCGCCGCCGCCAAAGACGTCCGTGCTCATCGCCGAGCCAGCAGCGGCGAAGCCGACGGCCAGCAGCACGGCACCCGCGATGATCTTCGTGCGGGTGTTCCCCATAACGTGACGCTTGTACATGGTGTTACCCCTAGTCGATAGACCTCCATCTGGAGGCCAGACGACTATTCGCTTTTTTATTGTCCTGCGAATGACGTTTGCATGTCCTCGAACATGCCATCTACATGACGATCTTGACGTCGTGCCGCATTTGCTCATGCACATGACATGCATCGTGACAAAGCATCACAAAATGTGATGCGCGACGCACGATCCATGTGCATCGCGACACGGCACATCGTCACTGCGTGAGTCGCGCTCGCTCTGCCGGCGTGAGCCGATCGTTGGCGCTGCCACGACGCATGACCTGCACAGGGCTCGACGGGTCATACGCGCCGTTGCGTGCCGAATCGACACTGGCGCTGGGATTGTCGCCAAGCACTTGTACCGAGATCACCGACGGCTGACGATCGCGCGCATCGGCCTGCTGTTGACGTGCGACGTCTTCCGCTGCCTTCGTCGCCGCGCTCGCTGCGGAACTGGCGGCGTTGAGTGCACCGACGTTCACGCTCTGCACCACCGGCAAACCCACGGCGTCGCCCTTCACCTGGACGTTGTCGGCATTGGCCACATGTGCGGCAGCGATGACGAGGTTGCCCGACACGCGGATGCCTGCGTCGCCCGCATCCACCGTACCGCGCGGCGCCATCAGATAGACCGCGCCTTCCGGCGCACCCGCAACCGTCTGCAAAGTGGCGATGCCGGCGCCACTCACCTGACCGGCGGGGTTCTGAAAACACCAGGCATCGGTCGTGCAGAGATAGCTCACCGGCGGAATTTCGCTGGTGGTCTTGGCACCCTTGCCGGCATTGATGTCGCCGTTGGAACTCCAGATCGTGACATCGCCGCCCTGCTCCGTGAACACGCGGCTTTGCGCGAGTAACGTACTGCCGTCGGTGAACATGGAAATACCGCCTTGGCGCAAGGTGAGTACACCTTGCGTGTTGGGACCGTCGAGAACGTTGCCCGCGGAATCGGTCGCCGGAGGCGGCGCGGACGTGCCGCCGAGAAGCGCATCGCCACCGGGTCCGAGAATCGACACGTTGCCTCCGCGCTGGGTCTGGATCGTGCTGCCGCGCATGTCCAGGTCACCTGTCGATACCCGCGCCTGCGCACCGTTGCTTCCGCCATCGAGGCCGTTCGCCGTGTAACCGAGCGATGCCGGGAATAGCGTATTGATGGCGGCATAACCCCTTGCATACTGTCCCTTGAAGGGGCTGGCGTCGTCGTTATAGTCCTTACCCACCTGCGCGAGGATGCGGAACAGCGAGTCCTGGGTGAACAGGGCCTTGGCATCGTCTGGAAGCTGCTGGAGTCGTGCCCAGGCCTGTTCCACGGAATAGCTCGGCTTGACCGCGTCCGCGATCAGGCCGGTATCCAGGCCAAGGCCCGCGTCGTAGCTTTCGACAAATGCCACGAGCGAGGCAGCACCGTCGTCCAGTCCAGCAGGCCTGCTCGCGGTGGGGTCGACGTAAGTCGCGATGAACGCGGCCTGGTCGATACCGGGGCCGACGCCGAATGCGGCGTATATCGATGCGCCATCCGGCCCGAGGAACGGATTGAGCGTGTTGCCCGTCGAGTCGATTCCCGTCATGAACGACGGGGTACCCGGTTGCTGTAACGTCTTGTATGTCGCGGACCGTGTATTCGGAAGGGCATAGAACTCCGTCTGCGACGCAAAGCGGCCCAGGTCCCGCCCGGCTTCCACGCTGAGATATCCCGAACCGCCCTGCAGTATCACTGGCAGGATGGACCAGGGTTCCTCGACGCCGCCCGTCTGAAGGAACCTGACGGAGAGCGGCGTATCGTAGATGTCGCGACCCGCGCGGATCACGGAGATATCGGAGCCGTGTACCTGCTGCCCGACATACGCGAGGTCGACGATGTCCCTGCCCGCCTCGACTCGCGCCACCTTCGACGGCATCAGAAAGACACCGCCCATGCCGCCGCCCGTGCCGTTGAGGATGTCGCCATCGAGTGCGTACACGCGAACGGGGTCGGCATCGTTGGCATGCCATGGCGTGGGTGCATGCAGGAACTGCTGATCGGCCAGCGTGCCGAACAATGCATCGGCCAGATAGCCTTGCTGACGCACGCGCGTCGCAGGCGATCCATCGCTCAGCGTCAACGGATCGAGGTAGAGCGGCGATGGCAGCGACGAGAGCGGCGCGTCGATCTGGCCCCACACGAATCGGCTGCCGGTATCCCCGCCTGCCGGCATGTCGAAGCGCACGGAATCGCGGGCCAACAGCGTGAGGTTGCCGTCGGCCGAGGGGAACAGTTCGCCGGCCGCGCGCAGGTCGAGGTTGCCGTTGGCGGCCACCAGGCTCACTGTCGCAGGCAGAATGTCGCCCGCGGACTCGACAGGTACGTCGGCGGTCAGGCCCGGCGTGAACAACGTCAGCGGCGACACGAGGTCGCCATAGGTCAGATCTCCCGCAAACGCGGTAACCGACAACCGTGAGCGCGTCGAATACGACTGGCCGTCCGCATGTCCCGTGGGCGCCAGGGCGTCGACGCCACCGTCGTCGAGCCAGGACGGGTTGAACACGCCGCCCAGTGACACCGACCCGCCCGCCGCAACGTCCACGCGCGCATCCTGCATCGCGATCAGCGTGGAAACCGGCATCGTGCTTTCCTTGCCGGCGGCTGTCGTGTACGGCACGGAGAAGTCGGCACCGATGCTTCCGCCCGCGCGGATGTCGCCGTCACCCTTGGCGACGAAGTAGCTGCCGCTGAGGATGTCGCCGCCCGCGGCAACCGAAAGATCGCCGCCACCGATCGTTCGCAGCGTACGGTCCCCGGAGGCGTCGCTGGTGATCGTCCAGGTGGTGGGCAGCGACACCGAGAGCTGCCGTACGTCACCGCCCGCGGATACGTTCACGTCACCACCGACGCTCATCACACCCTGGTCGAAACTGCCGAAATTGATCGACGAGCGGTCCGCGGTGTTGTTGACCTGCATCCACTGCCACCAGTACTGCGCGGTGGATGTCCCTGCCGTGCCGGTGATGTCTCCGGTCTCGTCGACCGTATTCTGCAGGGCTACGATGTCGCCGCCCGCATGCAGCGAGACGTGGCCGCCCTGGTCGGGATTCACCGCGCCGTTGACGACCATTTCCGGCGCCGCCGATGTGACCAGCCCATCGATCTGCGATGGCCGTAGCAGGTTCACGCCCGCATCGGTCGCCGTACCGTCGGCAGGTGCACCCGCGGCATAGATCGCCGCGGGTGCACGATCGTCGGTCCAGCGAATGTCGCCGGAGGCGGCGATGTCGATATCGCCTGTGCCGGTACGCACCAGCGTCGGTGCCACGATGACCCGGCCGGTCGCGGTGTCGGTGAACTCCGTGTGGCCTCCGAGCATCACGTCCCCGGTGTGCGACGGCGCCAGGGCCAACGGATCGACGGAGAGCGTGTCGGCCCCCGCGACGAAGCGATACGAACTGCTGTTTCCACCGGCCAGCGTGGCGCTCAACAGAGGTAACGGATTCTTCGTCACCGCCAGCGGAGACGGGCTGTTGTCGACGGGCGCGCTGCGGTCGATCGCATCGAGTGTGGTCGGTGGCGCGAGCAGCGGCTGCATCACGTCAGGCACCGAGAGCGTATCGACGAAGCCGGTCAACGCGATCGACTGGTTGAGGTAGTCGGGATACGCGGCGAGATACGGCAGGTACTGGTTGAGGTTGGTCGGCGTGGGTAGCGGCGCTGGCGCGTCGGGCACCGACATGACGAAACCGAAACCGAGGCCATAGGTGATCGCGTCTACCGGACGATAACCGGGCGCCCCCGGAAGTTCGGACAACAGATACGCGGTATAGGCCACGTATTCGGTGTAGTAATCGTTGATCGCGACCGGATCGCCACTGGTGAATTCGGTGGGCGCACTGAACAGGTTGGGGAATCCGTCCACGCCAAGGCCCGTATCCAACAGGGCCTGCCAGCCGGCGCTCGCTTCTTCCCACGTAGTCGGCACCGGCGGACCGCCTGCCGAACCACCTGCGTTACCGAGTTGCAGGAAGCCGTCCGTCACGCTGGCGCGTATGTCGAGATCGTGGGCCGCGCGCAAGGTGAGGATCGGCGCTTCGGTCGCCGTACCGTAGCGGAACACCGGATGCAGGTTGCCATCCGTATCGCGCGTGGCGGCACCGAGGTTCCAGTTGGTCAGGATCGAGATGTCGCCGCCGTCGATCGCCGTGCCGCTGTTGCGCAATTCGATGCCCGGCCTGACGTGGAAGTTGGGCAGGCCGGCAAAACGCGAGTCGAAAACGAAGCCCGGTGCCTGCACGAAGTGCATGAGCGTACCGGCGCCTTGCGACGGGTCGCCGTTGACGTAGCCGTAGAAGGTGGCATGCCCAGCGTTGGCCGCGCTGGGCGTGAAGCGATAGCGCGCGAGATAGTCCCGCACCTGCGCGTCGTTGGACATATCCGGTCCGGGCATCACATTGCCCGCGTCGTCGCTGAAGGTGCCCGCAACCAGCACGGGGCGCCCCGTCGTCGGATCGGCCTGGAACCACCCCGCCGCGTCGATCATGCCGTCGAAGTGCTTCGACGGATCGGCCGAGGCATCGGACGTGTCCCACACCGCATAGGCTTCCAGGGTGGTCGAGGCCGTATGTGACAGGTCGACGCTCGGCGCGATGCTGACTGGCACGTCGCCATCGGCCAGCAGCGGCACGCGGAGATGCAGTTCGCCTGCGCCCGCATCGCCGCCCTGGATCACGCGGGCCTGGGCGCCCAGGCGAATATGACCTGCATCGCCAGTCTGCACCACCTGGTAGCCATAGGTGGGATCGAGCGTGCCGTCCGTGACGCCCGAGGTTCCGAGCGTGATGTCGCCGCCGCGATGGCCTGCCGAGGAGGCGCTGGTATCGAGGCGCCCGTCGATATCGACGCCCTTGGCACCGAACAGGTCGATCGTGCCGCCGAACGTCCCCGAGCCATCGATCGCGCCCGCCACGGACACGTCGCCACCGTCTGCCGTCAAGTGGACGAGATGCGCGTGCAAGGTGTCGCCTGCCGCCAGCGACAGGTCGCCCTGACGGGTGTGCACGCTCAACGAGCCATCGAAGCCCCCGGCCGTCGCGCGCGACGCAAGGCTGCCGAGATCGAAGGCCGAGAACGTATCCACGGCGAGCGTGCCGCCCAGGTAACCGTCGGCCGCCGTGCCCAGTAGACGACCCAATACGGTCGCGGCGCCTGCGCCGGCTGTGACACGAACGGTGCCGGCATTGCCGCCGTCGCTTGCGCCGCTGACGTCAACGGTCGTGCCTTGCGCGAGCAGAATGCCACCGGCATCGGCCGTCAATTGCACGGTGCCACCCGGTACGCGTACCGCCGTATCGTTGAAGGGCAGCGACAGTCCCGATGCATCGATCGACGCACCGTCGCCGACCGTGACGTCGCCCGTCGTCGCATGCAGACGAACAGTGCCGCCATGCGAGACGAGTTCGGTGTTCCATGCCAGCGAACCGGCCTGGATATCGAAAGTGCCTCCTACCGTGGTGGCGGCCGCTCCATCGGCCTGCCCACCGCGCGTCAACTGCGCTGCGCCTGTGGTGACAAGGCGAACGTCAGCGCCATTGTCGACGCTGACGCGCGGCGTGGTGAGGGTGAGATCGGCGTCGGCCAGATCGAGCGTCCCCTTGCCCGAGAGGATGGTCCCCGTGGTCGCATCGACGTCCAGCCTGGACAGTCCATGAGTCGCGATGTTGCCGTCGCCCCACTGGAAGCGATTCGTCTCGACGCGCAAGGCACCGTCGCCCGCCGCCGCGCGCGTCGTGGATGCGCCGGTGTCGTTTTCCAGCGTCAGTGAGCGCGCCGCGAGCGACGCCTGGCCGCCATCGCTGTTCAATCCGGGCGTGCTGAGGATGAGATCGTTGGCGACACGGAGTGAGGCGTCACCGAGCAGATCGATGGACTGGCGCGCCCGCAGCGTCGTCGATTCACTGTTGGCGAACTGCGCGAGAACGCGCGGACCGATGAGCAGCGTACCTGCGCTCGACGTGCTGTCACCGTTGTCGCCAGCGAGTGCGATACGCCCCGCGGTGATATCGATGTCCGTCGCCCGCAGCGTCGCGTCTGCCGCCAGCTGCGTCTGCCCGGTGGCATCCATGCTGAGCGATCCCGCGGCATCGATGATCGCCCCGGCCCCGATCGTGAGGTAGCCGCCCGGCGTACCGGCTGAGCCATCCAGACCGGTGATGTTCTTACGCACGATCCGGGAGGGATCTCGCCCTGAGACGCGCAACAGCGAACCGTCACCGCTGATGCCCGGCACCGTGTCGGTCGCGAGCTGGCCCAGCAACAACGGCGCCGAGGCCGTGTCATCGCTCGCGGTAGCCGTCGCGCGCAGCAAGCTTCCATCCCCAAGCGTGACGCCGCCTTCGCCGCGAGCAACGAGAATGATCTCGCTGCCCTGGAGCGGATGGGCAGCATCGTTCGACAGCAGCACGCGATCGGCCTTGACGTCCACGATGTCGCCTTGCGCCGTACTGGTGCGATTGCCGCCGATCAACAGGCTGCCGGCACCCAGCTGCGACAGCTCGTCGGCCGCCACGTGAAGATAACCATCCAACGCCGTGTCACCCGCGCCGGTGATCTGGATCGCGTCACCGGCAATGTCCACCTGCGAGCCACGTCCGCCTGCGGCCGGCGCGGCATCGAGCGTGGCGCCCAGTGTCAAGGCCTGGCTGGCGGCGACGCTGAGGCGGCCGGCGTCCTTGCCGAGACGCGGGGCGACGTCGCCATTGCGAGCCGCCTGATTCGCAAAGAACGTATCCGCCGAGGTGACGGCGTATTCCGAGTATTGGCCCCAGACCTGCGCGGATTGCAGCATGAACGCGCTGGCGCGCGCATCCCGCGCGCCGGTCAGCGTGTCGGCAAAATAGCCGCCCGCGATCTGCGTGCCATCCGGCGCCTTGACGACTCGACCAACGACCGCATCCGTGACGCTCGTGTCCTGCACCACGCGATACGCGCCGGGCAGCGTTGCGTAGCGTGCGGGAAGCAGCGTATAGACACCGTCCGGCAGCCCCGGCACGCCACTCAGGTACACGCCCTGGCCGACCTGCGGGCCGGCGCCCGCGCCCTTCTCCAGCGCAGCGTCCTGCGCCGACAACGGCGCACGGTAACCCGGAACGATCGCGTAGACCGGGCGCCCGTCGGCGTACTGCGATACCTGCGTCCCGGTCTGCGAGTTGCTGAAATCGGTGTGGCTCTGCGCGAGTACGTCGCGCGATCCCCCCGTGCCCGGCACCCATTCCACGGCCTGCACGTGCCCGCCGCCGGAGAGGTCGACGTTCGCACCGCTGTCGATCGCCACGTTGCCGGCAGCCATCGAGATCGACTTTTCCGGTGGCGCGTCGACGATGTTCGGCGACGACGCCGCCTCGCTGTCGAAGTGCCAATCTTTGCCGTCTTCGGTGGTGCCGTAGGGAACGACCGCGCCGTCGAGCGAAACGGAGGTGACGCTTCCTGCGGCCAGATGGACATCCTTCGCCACGGACAACGGCATGGACGACGACAGCCCAAGGGCAGCAATCGTGGCAGCCGGGTCGTCGGTGCCTAGCGCAATGGCGCCCGATGGCACCCACAGGTTGCCACCCTGCACGACGTGATCGGCACCGACCGCCAACGTGCCGCCCGCGGAAAGCGGCGTGGAAGTATCAGTGACCGCCGCGGGATGGAAGGCCACGGTGGTCTCCCCCGTGGGGTTGTACGCATCGATCAGAAAGCGGTAACCCGTCGCCGGATATACGCGTGACGCGGTGACATCGAGGTCTCCGGTCGTGAACAACCAACCCGTCTGCGGGAACAGCGGTTGGTCGCCATCCAGCGCTAAGCGCAGGTCGCCCGTCGAGACGAATGAGGCGCGCTCGAAGCCGGAGAGGTTCACATGGCCGCCGATGTCGACGAAGTTCGCCGCGACGTCGAGCGAACCCGTGCCAACGGAAGCACCGGGCGTCGTCCGCGTATCGGTACCGACGATCGATATATACGGGGCAGCGAGCATGACATGGCCGCCATTCGTCGTGGCGTTATTGTCGAATGTGGCCTTGCGCTCGTCCGCATCGAAGGCGGCGACGTGTCGCGCATCGATCTGGATACTCCGTCCGACCTGGACATCGACGTCGCCTGCGAACACCACGTCGCTCTTTGCACCGAGCGTGCCGATGGTGAGCGCATCGATACCTGAGTCGTCCAGTCGGTCGATCGCGAAACGCAGGTCGGCGCCATCGTTCTGGCCAAGCGCTGCGCCGTAGGGATCGCTTGCGCTTGGTACGCGGGTACCGTCCTGCGTCACGATCAGTTGCTGGATGCCGAGGTTGCGGTCGAGCGCCGTGTGCGCACCGATGTTCAGGGTACCCCCGCGGGCCAGCGGCGCACCGCCGTGCGCGTCGATGGTGCCGTCGAAATAGAAACCCGTGCCTGCCTCGATCGTGAGCGCACCCGCGTCGCTCCACACGGACGACGGTGCATAGAAGGTCGTATCCAGACCGGCGCGACGACCGTCGGTAGGCAAATCGAAGGTATTGCTGGCACCGCCGAGAGCAATCCGCGCGCCCTGCTCCGCCACGAGATCGCGATCCGACGTCAGCGCAACGTTGCCGCCTGCCAGCACTACACCCGTCCTGCGCTGCGCAAGCACGCCGCCGACACCCGGCAGCACGCCTGCCGTCGGATCGCGCAGTGAGATGCCGCTCGCATCGAGCACCGCGTCGGGACCGAGCCACAGGGACCGGTTGGCGTAGGCTTTGCCGTTGAAACCGAGCGCATAACCGATATTGTCGAGCGTGATGCTTCCGCCGCGTGCCACGAGCGAGCCCTTGACGACGACATGGCCCGCGCCAGCCAGCGCGATGGTCTCGCCAGCACCGACCTCGACGTGAGCGCCGTCGCCGATATCGACGGTGCCCGTGACCGAACTGAACACAGAGGGGCCGGTTACCTGCCGCCAGTTCTGGTACAGGCCAGCTTGAATGGAGATGCCGTCGCCATTCTGGCGATGGAGATAGCGCTGGTACGCATCCGCTTCGCCCGGGCCGACATTCGCGGGCTGTCCGGCAGTGCCCAGCAGTCCGGTCGCGCTCGGCAGCGTCAACAGGGCTTGCTGGTCGGCCACCATGGTGCGTGGATCGACGATCACACTCGCGCCTGCGGCCACCGAGGCATCGGTGTCGGCGATCAGTGCATAGCGGGAGAAGCCGAGCGAACGGAACAGCCCCGTATCGAGGTACAGCATGCTCGCATCGTCCAGCGGCGCGGGCGTGCCACCGATCTGGATGGCCGGCGCGTGCAGCGTAAGCGCGCCGCCGCCAGAGAAGCCTTCGCCGATCAAGGTGCCATCGAGCTGGATCGCTCCGCCACGAAGATCGTTCGGCGAGGCATAGCCGAAGTAACTGAACAGCCCCGACTCCACATGCGTCTGCAGGGTGACGTCACCGCCGCGACCGCGTGGCAGGGCGCCGTTCATGGCAAGCACGCCCTGCGGCGACACATAGCCGCCACCCGACACGTCGATGATGCTGCCGGCGTCGAGGACGATGTTCGCGGTGTCGTCGGTGCCCTTGAGGGAATCGACGCCCTGCCAGGTGCTGAGCGACACGCTACCCCCGTCGATCCACGCGTCGCCCTGGAGCGCGTCGGCCGCGCGACCGCTGTCGTTGATCCAGCGGCCGCTGGTGTCGAGCACGCCCTGCGGTCCGACGTGCAACACGGCCTGTACATAGTTCTGCGAGGGCGCATTGGCGCCGGTAGGCACCGATATGAGGTTGATGGTGCCGCCGTGCGTCGTGATCGTGCCCTGCACGTCCACGGCGCCCGCGGTGATGTCCACCTCGCCGCCGTCGGGAAGCTGCAGGTCGGCATCGTCGCTCAGCAGGACCGTGCCGTTGGTGGACAGGCGAAGGCGACGGAACCCGCCGTTCTCGATCATGGCGGTCGACAAGGGACGCCACCACAACGGATCGCTGGGATCGCCGGGGCGGTCGCCGCGACTCGGCAGCTTCGTGTCTTCGTCGAAGTCCGGCACATAGCTTTCGATCGGCCTGGCATCGCGTTGAATGACGTAGTTGATCGCGTCTGCCGGTTTCAGGAAATCGCTGGGCGAGCCGATCGTCGGGTCGACCGCCAGGATGCTCAGCGTACCGGCGAGCGGGAGCGCACCCGTTCGCACCTGTTCGCGACCCGCGTAGGCATGAGCACTGAGGTCGCCATCGATGACGATGTCTTCCTTGGCGGAGGGCTGAAAGGACAACGTCCCGGCGTCGCCACCCTTGATGAAACCGGGGTCGAAGCGGCCGACGTTCGCCATCAGCGGACTCGTGGTGAAGTCCTCCGTCACACCCCAGCGCGCGTGGTCGCGTGTGTAGGTACCCGCAAAGCCGACATAGGCCACGTTGGGATCGGCCGAGGCGATGTCGTAAAGCAGACCGTCGGCGCCCTGCAGCCGCGGCGCATCGATGACGCCGGGAAGGTAATTGATGAAGCCGCCTTCGAGGCGCAGCTGCGCCCCGGTGCGCACGATGGCGCTGGCCTTGAAGGTCACGCTGCCCGCGTTGATCATCAGCTGATCGACGGTTCGCGGCATATTGGCAACGTAGCCCGCCGCGTTGAGCACCGGGCTGCCGACCCATTCGACGCCATCGGGGCGCGTGCCAGACTGGGTGCTGTCGATCACCACGTTCTTCGCCGCGAACAAGGGACTGTTGCGCAACAGCGGCGAGTCCGCGAGCTCGTTGAGACCAATGCGCGGGATGGTCACCAGCAAGGCCGACATAGGCAGCGTGACGTTCGCCAGACCGGATACGTCGACGATCGAGCCGCCCGCAAGATAGGCATCGGCGGCAAACGTCACATTCCCGGCCGGGACTTCCATCAGCGACCCGCTCTCCATCCGGGCGCTGACGTTGACGTCCACGCGGCTGGTCTGGAATGCCTTGTCGGCCTCCTGGCTGGACGATGTGGTCTCGCCGTCCTTCTCGGGGAGCACCGTGGTCACCGATCCCGCGTCGAAAGTGATCGTGCTGCCGGCAGGATTGCGCAACGAGTCGAACTGCAGGCTCCCCGGGTGGCTGAGGCTGGTCGACGTCACCACCACGCCGTCCTGGTGCGCCTCGTCGGCGAGCCACTGGATCGAGCCACGCCGCGCCTGGATCAGTCCGGTGTTTTCCACGATGCCCTTGGGCGGTGCGAAGGCGGAAAAGCGACTCGATGGCGCGACTTTGAGGTTGCCTGCCAACGTCTGCACGGCAACGAGTGCCGGCGCGGCGGCGAGCACCACCTGGCCGTCGTCGGCGACGATCCGGCCAGCCTGCGACACCGTGGGTGCCGAGAGAACGACGAAGCCATCCTTGGTGCCGGAAAGCGAAGCGCCCTTTTCCACGGTGACCGCACCGCGGGTCGCATCCGCGTAGCCTTCGACCGAGCCACTGGTGAGGAAGGTCACGTCATCGGTGGGCAGAATATGTTCAGGATCCTGCGTCGCCCCGATGCCGTACTTCATGAAGAACGCATTGCTCTTCGCGACGTCGTTGGTAAACAGATCCAACGAACTGGCAATCAGCGAATGCGTATCGACCTGCGCCCCACCGCCGAAGATCATCCCGTTCCGGTTGAGCAGGTAAACCGTACCTTCGGCCTTGATCTGCCCGAGGATCTCACTCGGCTTCCCGCTCGGATCGTTGACGCGGTTCAACGCGATCCACTGGTTGCTTCCGCCGGTCTGATTACCACCCGTCTGGTCGAAATGCACCGTGGTCCCTCGGCCCACGTTGAACGACTCCCACGAGAGAATCGCTTTCGACTTGGTCTGCTTGATCTCGACCGTGGTCTGATCGCCCGCCACCGACTGCGTCGGCGCGTTGGCGTTCTGCCAGAGCGACGGATCGACACTCACGCGGCTATCGACCTTGAGGCCGCCGGTCGCCAAGCCATTGGGTACATTCGAGGCCAGCGCCTGTGCGGCAGCCTGCGCACTTTTCTGCGCGCTCATCTGCGCGGCGACGGCCTGCGCCGCGGCGTCGAGGTTCGCAATCGACTGCTGCACACGCTGCTGCAACATGACGTTGCCCGGCGTGTAGACGTTGCCGCCGTTCGCACCTGGCGCACCCGTCGGCGGCGTAGCGACCGGCTGCGTCGTACCAGGCTGCTTGGTGGCGAACCAGCCGGGACTGAATGCCGGTGGTGTGGCCGCATGCGCCGTGCCGCCAAACAGGCACAACGCTATGACCTGGCAAATCGCGCGACGACGCAGTGCGGGTCGGGGTATCGCCGAGGCGGCGCGGGAACGGACGGAAGGCTGGGTGCGTGCGATCATGGCTGACCTCGGAAAACGGAATGTCGCGGCGCGGCGCCGCGTTGTGTTGCATCGGCGATCACGGCGTATCCCCGCCCGCGAAGTCACCGGTCATCGTCGCCACTTCGTCGTTGAGTTCGGGAAGGGCGGCGAGCTCCTTCAATTCGTCGCTGTTCAACTCGCGCAATACGGCTCGGATAGCGAGACGACGTCCGTCGTGCAACCACGCATTGAGCACGCTGGCGATCGCACGGATCGCGGGCAGCGCCGTCTCTTCCAGATGCGGCTTGCGGTGACGCAGGCCGTCTTCCACGGCGTAATGGACGCGCGAACCAAGAAAGGCAGACGACTCGCGCAGCAGCTTCTCCAGCGTCTCGCGCGAACAGCGCTCCATCAGCACCTCAGCGGCCCTCGCCTGACGTGCCGCGAACAACTGCCGAAGCATCTCCGCCAGTGCGTTCATGCAGCTCATGCCGCAGGTCCGTGCATCGACAGCCGCGCGAGCGCGCGACGCGCGCGGCTTCCTCGCGCGGGGTTCGGCGTGGACAGAGAGATCATGATCGGGATACACAAGCCACCTCGCGGCGAGTGCAGCAAAAGAAGGGACCTCCGTGTCCGGTGCGGTGTCCGGTGCCTTCCCTTGCGCCCCACCGCTGGGCGAAACTCTTCCCGTTCATGGCGTCGCGGACGCCTGGCCGGCGCGCGGATCGAAGCGCTGCTCGTAAAGCTTGTCGCCGAACGACTGTGCGGCGTTCTCCAGCTTCGCCCTGGACTTTGCTGCGAACGGTTGCCGCGAGGCGATCACGTCGCCAAGGTCGAGGTTTTCATAGGCAGCGATCACTTCCTGCCCGACCCGGTACATCTGCACGTTGCGCGCGGTGCAGGCGTCTACCTGCCCCTTGGCGACATCCAGTTCCTTCGCCAGCCGTGCCCGTTCGCTTTCCGCCGTGCGCAAGGCCGTGGCGGCCGAGCCTGCCTCCGCCTTGCCGCGCAGTGCTTCGGCCTCGGCGACCTCGCGACGCTGGCGTTCGACCGCGAGCGCGCGACTCGCCTCCGGCGACACGCCGCTGGCGCTCTTTGCCGCCGCGCGCGCCGTCTCGGCATCCTTCTTGGCCTCGTCGCGTTCCTTCTCGAGCGCCGCCTTCTCGGCCTCCCATGCCGACTGGCGCGCCTGCAATTCCTGCACCTGCGTGCGTGCCTCGCGTAACTGGTCGCGAATGCGGCTCTCCAGGCTGGCTGTCTGCGCATGCGCCGCCGGCAGCACGGCGAGCAAGGCAATGGCGATGACGGTACGTTTCATGTCGCCTCCTTAGAACCGGGCATTCATTTCGAGCTGGAACACGTCGATGGATAGCGGCGGACCGAAGACTTCCTTGGCGTTGAGGTAACGCGCGGTCAGCCATGCGTAGGTCGAGATGCCGTAGCTGCCACCGACGATGAAGCCCTTGGCATTGGTGCCACCGAGATGGAAATCGGGATCGGCCAAGCCATCGAGCGTGGCATCGGGCTGCAGGTACTTGTAGGCCAGCGCGACGTTCCAATCCCCCGCGGCGTGCGGGTTCACGTCGCCCAGCGTGGCGCGCACCATCCAGCCGACGGGGCCGCTCTTGTAGGTCTTCTCGCTGAAGTCGCCCGCGCCGAAGTTGTTGACCAGCCGGTTCAGGCCCACGTCGGGGCGGAACGCGTCACTACGGTGATAAGCCATGTTGCGGAGGTAGTCGGCCTCGATGCGCAGCGGCGTGTCTGCCACCTTCATGTCGAGCCGCGTGGTCGCATTCGCCACGTGATAGTCATAAACCAACCCGACGTATTGCGGCTGGGCGTATTGGGTCGGCGAGTTCGGATCGGGCACGATGTTGCGGATCAGGAACAGCGAGTTGCCCTTCTGCATGTACGCAGAGCGGGTGGCGTCGGTGTCACAGAAGCTCGCGCCGAGGTAGATCGAACACGGCGACGACAGTTCGCCGCGCATGTGGTCGAAACGGTAGTAGGCGAGGGCCACCTTCCATTCCGTGTCCTCGTCGAACTTCCAGGAGCCACCGAGCTGTGCGCCGGTCATCCACTTGTCGCGGCTGGCACTCTTGACGCCTTGCCGCGACGGAAAGTCGTCCGCCTGGTATTCGATCGGGAACATGCCGACCGTTGCGAACGCACCGACGCTTTCGGTCATCGGCACGTTGAATTTACCGGCGATGCCATCGAAGTTGAGGTCGTTCGCGTAGAGCAGATCCGTGCTCAGGAACGGATTGGTCATACGCCCGCCGATCACCTGCGCCCACGTGGTGGGCTTCCAGGCGAGCCACGCCTGATCGAGCCAGAGGTTCTTCTTGACGAGACCGCCGCCCAGCGTCGCCGTGGTGGACACCGGATTGTTGTCGTCGCCCGAGCCGATCCGGATGCCGGCCGTCACGGTCTCGCCAAGATCGACATTGACGCCGAGGCGGGCGCGGATGCGCAGCGAATTGGTACGGTTCTCTCGCGTGTTGAGCAGCGGCGGCGGGTTCACACCGTTGAGGTCATACGGGCCCGTGCGGTTCAACTGCGCGAAGTCCACCACCGGATAGGCATTGCCCTTGTCGTAGTAGTGAAACTCGTCGCGCACGCGCATGTCGCCGGCCCAACTGATCCGATCGAGCCATTCGGGAAGCGCCCCGGGCTCGGCCCAATGCTCGCTCTTGGCCTGCGCCACCACTTCCTGACGCAGCTCGTCCTTGATCTGGTTGCGCACCACTTCCGGCACGTAGGTCACGCGTACCTGGCCCGGCGTGGCAGGCGCCGCATTGGCCGTGCCGGCCAGCGTCTTCGCTTGCGCCGCCTCGGCGTTGGCCTGAGCGATCAGCCCATCCGCATCGGCCTGGGTCAGTACGCCGCGCTTCACCAACAGGCGTACGAGGTTGATGGTGGCGTTGTCCGAGGGCGCGTTCTGCGCATGTGCGGCACCCGTGCACAGCGCGAGGCCGATGGTCAGGGCCAGCATGGCTCGCGCGGGACGATGGCGGGCCTTTCCGATGGTCATGCGAACTCTCCGGTATCCAAGGTCTTGGCGTTCGTGGAAGCGTGGGTGGACGGCGCTCATGCGGGTCGTTTCCCGCGGATGGCGACGCGCAAGGGGAAATGCAGGGATACTGGCGGTGCTACGTCGATCCGCGGCATCGCGCGCAACGCGTCGAGCAGCGCCGCGTCGTTCTGAGCATTGCCGGTGGAGCCGACCAGCTCCGCGCGGGTCAGTTGGCCCGAGGCGTCGAGCCAGATGTCGGCGCGCACGTCGAAGACAAGCCGATTGACGCGGTCGTCGCGCTGCATCGCTTGCTGGATGGCGTAACCGAGATACTGGTCGTAGCTACCCATGCCAGTGCCTGTACCGCCATTGGCACCTACCATGCCGCTGCCATCGCCCGCGCCGATGTTGAAGGCGTCGCCGCCCGCCTGCGCGTCGGCGTTCATCGTCAACTGCTTCGCGACGTCGTTGCTCGGCTTCGGCGCATCGACGGGCTTCTGCGGCACCTCCGTCGGTTTTTCGTCGACCGGCTTCGGTTCGTCGGTCTTCTTCGGCTCGGGCGGCTTTTCCTTCGGCGGTGGAGGCGGCGGAGGCAGCGGAGTGATCGTCGCGATGCGCGGCGCTTCCCGACGCACACCGACGCGGCTGCTGGAGAAGTGCCAGATCGCCACGCCCAGCAACAGCAGTGCGACGACGCCGACCGCCTTGCCCAACCAGCGTGGGGTGCCCTGACGGGGTCCGTTGCGGCTCACGCGATCAGTCCTTGGGTGCCTTGCCGGTGACCAGGCCGACCTGCGGCAGGTCCACCCGGCGCAGCAGGTCGAGAATGTCCATCACCTTCTGGTACTGAACCGTCGAATCGCCCTTCACCACGACAGGGAAATCGGGATTCAGCGCCTTCAGCGAGCGCAGCCGGTCTTCCAGTTCGGCGAGCGTCACCGGATAGGCGTCCAGATAGATCTGGCCCGTCTCCGAGACGGTGATCGCCTTGGTCTGCGGCTTGGCCATGCTGACCGCCGCGCTCGCCTTGGGCAGGTTCACCTTGATGCCCTGCACCGATGCGGTGGTCATGATGATGAAGATGACGAGCAACACGTACGCCAGGTCGAGCATCGGCGTGATGTTGATGTCGTCGTACGGCTTGTCGTCGTCCTGGGCGCGCATGATCCGGACCTCAGGCCGCGACGGCCGACGGATGCACGACGCGCTGCTGCTCAGCCAGGCGCGTCACGAACTCGTCGACGAACACCTGCATGTTCGCCGTGACGTTCTTGTTCCGGATCAGCAGGTAGTTGTAGCCGAACAATGCGGGGATCGCGACGAAGAGGCCGGCCACCGTGGCAAGCAGTGCCGCCGCGATACCGGGAGCGATGGCGTTGACGTTCACGTCGCCTGCGGCAGCAATCGCCGCGAAGGTGATCATCACGCCCACCACCGTGCCGAGCAGTCCAAGGAAGGGGCCGCCGGAGATCGCGATCGTCAGCATCACCATCGACTTCGCCAGGCTCTGGTTCTCGCGCACCAGCGTGGCGTCCATGGTGGCGCGGATGGCCTCGATCGATTCGGAGGCGATGTGATCGTGCCCGTCTTCGTCGCGGCGGCTCCACACTTCGGCAGCGCCTACCTTGTACAGGCGATACAGCGACGAATCAGACAGGCGCGACGCGGTGGGGTCACGCGACAACGCGAGGATGTTGCGCCCCTGCTGACGGAACGCCTCGAGGAAATCGTCGTTGGCACGGCTGACGCGATTGACGTACGACGCACGCTGCCACATGACCACCCAGGACAACGCAGCCATCGCGAGCAGGATGCCGATCACGACCCACGCGTCCACGGTCACCGACTTCACGATAATGCCGAAGTAACCGAAGCCGATGCCGGCCTGCTTTTCATCGGCCCCATAAGCGAGCAGCTTGGATTCGGCGCCCTGCGACTGCGCGTCCACGGCGATGAGCGCTGCCGGGCGCGCGACGCGCGACACCCGCACTTCGTCGACCAGGCCGGTAAATGGCACCACGCCATCGGCCTGCGCGTTACCGTCGCCGCCGACCGTCGCCTCGCTGGTCAGCGCCGGCAGTTTCGCATCGAGCGTCGCATACGGCCGACCATCGACATATAGCTGGATGGCGGCGCCGCTGGCGACGACGGCGAGATGGGTCCATGCGCCCGCCTTGATCGGCTCTCCGGCCGCGCTGGTGGCGTCGTCCAGTTGGACGAAGGGCACGCCATTGTCGAGCCCGACGAGCAGCTTCCGATCGCCTTGATGGCGGGCATACACGACCGTGCGCCCGGCCGGCATCGGATCGGGCTTGATCCACGCGCTGAAGGTGAAGCTGCCGCCCTCGGCGACGTTCATCGAGACACCGCCAGGCAGCGTCATGAAGGTCGTGCCATCCAGGCGCGCCGCCTTGCCGATGACCCCGTCTACCGTCGGGACAGCGTTGCCGATGGCATTGTTGCCGTATGCGGTCGCATCATGCGGCGGCGTACCGGCAGCATCCTCGAAATGATAGACGGCGGCGTAGTCCGCATCGAACACCGCGCCCGTCTTCTCGGCGCCCTGCGCCTTCGGATTGCCGTAGTACATCCATATCTGCTGCTGACTGTCGGCAGCCAGTTGCGGCACGTCGACCCAGACCAGCCCCACGCCGAGCACCGGATCGAAGCTTTCGATCTGGTAGTTCAGCGGCGTCTTGTCGTCGGCGGCCACGAAGCGCACATCGGCGCCGCTCTCCGACACGCCATCGAAGGTGAAGTTGCCCGAATGCAGGCGGACGAGCAGCGGCACGCGCCCCACGGCTGTGGCGACGTTGCCGCCCTTGGCCGTCGTATCGAGGGTGATGGCCTTGCGGAAGGCGAAGTCCTGGTTCCACCAGGAGCCTTCGGCATGGGCCGCCGGGATCCCGCCGAGGATCAACAAGCAGGTCAGGAACAAGAATCGAGTCACGGTGATACCCCTGGATGGTTGCGCTCGGACCGGGCGGTCAGAGATCCGCCTTGAGTGAGAAATGGATGCGCGTGTCGTGCGCGCGTGTCGCCTGCCCGTCCTTGAAGGGATAGGCGAGTTCGAACGCGCCCGTCGCGACGTTGAAGATCTGGAAGCGCGTACCGAAGCCCGCGCTGGAAAGGTTGTAGCTGCTGACACGGGTGCTACCGGCCGCTGGATTGGCGGGATCGATGAGGCTGGGCAGTGCGTTCATCAGCACGAGATGTGCAGCGTCGACGAAAGCGTGGAAGCGCCAGTCGTTCACCCAATGACCGATGTGCGAGGCGATGGAAGGCGTGCGCAGTTCGATGGAACCGGTGACGCCGTGGTCGGCGGTCTGTTCGGCTTCCAGATAACCGCGCACGCTGCTTTCGCCACCCGCGGCGTACTGCTCGCTGGAGATCAGCGACGAGTTGGAAAGCTGGCCGCCTAGCCGTCCCGCCAGACTGAAGCCGTTGTCGAACTGGCGCGTCCGCCCGCCATCGACCTTCACGTAGAAGAAGTTCGCCCGCGCCTTGTAGCGTTGGTTGTCGAACTCGGCCGCGTCGCTTCCGCCTGCACGGAACCCCAGCGTGCCGCTGATGGCGATCGTGCTGATCGAGCGCTCGCCGGTCGATTGACCCTGGTAAGTCACGTTGAGCGGGATATAGGTAATCGGCGCCTTGGACGTCTGCCCTGCCAGGCTGATGTTCTGGTCGAAATGTTTACGGGTCAGCCCCATCGACAAGGACTGCGAATACTCGGCGTGCGTGGGCAGCGTGCGGATGAAGCTGAAGCCGAACGCATTGCCCTTGCCTAGCACCGTGGTACCGCCCACCGCGTTGGCGTTGCTGTTCGAGCGGTAACCGGACGTGAGCACGCTCCAGTCGCTCGACAGCGGCACCATGTACGAGCCTGCCCAGACCTCGGCCGCGTTGCGATCCTGCGGCGCCACGATGTAGGTCAGCGATGCCGACTGACCATCCTGGAACAGGTTGTCGTCGCGCACGCTCGCTACGGTGCGCAACTCGGGCGTATTCACGCTGTGGTCGTTGTTGACTTCGAGGCTGGCGTGGAGCGGCGAACTGTCGGTGACCTTCAGCGTCACGTCCATGGTCTGCGGCAGCTTGCCCGGCGCGAGTACCGGCACTACCTGGGCGCCGCTGCGGCGGTTCACGTCGGTGAGCTGCTGCTGCGCGTCCACGAAGTTCGGCACCTCGCCCTCGCGCAGCGCAGGGACGGCGTCGCGGATGTCCTTGGGCGAGTGGTAGGCGGACCCTTCGACGCGTACTCGGCCGATGGCGTTCTCCGTCACCTGAAAGCGGATGATGCCGCCCTTTACCTGCTGCGGCGGAAGATCGACGACGACCGACTGATACCCGTGCGCCTGATAGGTCTTCTGCAAGGCATCGCGCGCGGCACTCACGTCGTTCATCGACTTGCCGGGGCCGAGAAAGGGATACACCGCCGTCTCGATGTCCAGCGGCTGCAACGTCGTGTTGCCGTCCACCACGTACTCGTTCACGTCGAACGCCGCGGGCGCGTCCTGGGCGCCAGCGCCAGTGGAAAGTGCACATGCGACAGCCAGCGCGAGCGCGCGCCGCAAGGCAGCGATACGCGTCATGCGCTCACCTCGATGGATCGTCTAGCCACGCCGAACTTCCCCTGTCGTTCCGTTTAACAGAAGACGCGCGGGGCGCCGCGCCACTGAACCACTGTCACTAAAAATTCATCGAATCCGTTCGGCCGACAAACTCAGCTCAGCAAGACCCAGCCACCCGGTAGATGCGTGGCGTGTGCGCCGTAGGCGTCCTGGATCAGCGTCGCCACGTCGGCCATCTGGTCCAGGGTGAAACGTGCATGCACGCGACGCGCGCCGAGCGTGCGATCGGTGATGACGATGCGCCCGGGACGGTAGCGATTGATGTCCGCGACAACGTCGGCAAGCGGCTGGTTGTCGTAGATCAGCACCTTGTTCCGCCAGGACAGCGCGGTGTCGGGATTGACCGCAGTGGGGGCACTGACGCCACGGGCGTCGAAGGCCACCTGCTGCGACGGCTTGACCACCACATCGCTCGCACCGACGGAGAGCCGGGTTTCCCCATCGAGGCAGGTGACCGCCGCTTCGTCGTCGATGCAACGGATCGCGAAGGATGTACCTGGCGCGGAGACAATCCGTCCCTCGGCAAGCTCCACCACGAACGGTGAGGTACGCGACGCGTCGATCCGCACCACGGCCTCACCGCTGTGCAGACGAAGATGCGCGCCGCGGGCATCGCCGCCACGCAGACCGATATCCGACGACGTGTTCATATCGACGACGACGCCCGGTGCCACGCTGACACTGCGCTGCTCACCGACCGCCGTACGCCACCGCGACGCATCGCGATCCGCACCTAGGTCAAGGCCCAGGTCGAGCCCGTAGCGGCCGACAAACACCGCGGCCACCGAGGCACTGACTGCGGCGGCGAGGAACGCGCGGCGATTCATGCGTATGCCGTGCCGTGGCGGAACCCGCGCCGTGCGCCGTGCGTTTTCTTCATGCATCGCGATGGCGGGCCCAAGGGCTTCCCACATCTGCCGGGTCCGGGCGAAGGCCTCAGCGTGCTGGGCGCTCGACAGGCACCAGCGACGGAACGCCTCGCCGTCCTCGCGCGTGGCCGCGCCCGAGGTCAAATGGACGAGCCATGCCCTCGCCTGTCGCTCGCTTTCCTGGATGCCGGTGCTTCCCATATCGTTCAAGACGATTCCCCGGCGCCCGGACCGAACCGCTGGATCGACTGTCGTCCCACTTTTGTGGCGCAGGTCTCAAGTGCCTTCTTCAGCTCCTTGCCCACCATGCGCACGGAGATGCCGTGCCGGGCCGCGATATCGGCTTGCGGAAGTTCGTCCACGCGCGCGGCAATGAGAATGTCCCGCTGGCGGCGGGTCAAGGCGGACAATGCATCGCTCAGCGCAGCAAGATCCTGCCGCGAGGACAGCACCGTGGGCGGATCGAGGCTGTCGCCTGCGCCATGAATGAGTTCATCGATCTCTTCGCCGGTCAACAGGCGGCGCGAGGCACGATGCTGGTCCGTTGCCATGTTCAGCGCCATGCGGAACAGGTAGCCCATCGGCTGGACGGCGCGATCGCTGGCGGCGTCCAGCCGCTCCACCTTGAGATAGGTTTCCTGCAGCGCGTCATCGACGAGATCGTCGGACGGCAAGCGACGGCGCAGACGCCGACGGAAGTCCTCGTAGTTATCGACGAACAGCCCGAGCAGCGACGTGTCCATGCCTAGCTCTCCCACACGGGCGATCCGCGGCAGGGATCGGCACCGTTGAGCGAAGGCCGCAACAGGATCGTCATGGGACTGAAACGGTGGAACGCCGCGTCGAGGTGCAAGGCACGCAAGGTGGACAGCACACGATCGTCGCGTGTCGGATCGTCGGACGGGGTAAGAGCGACGGCATCCGCGACCTGCCCTGCCGGATCGATCCAGACCTGCATGGCGAGTCGATAATGACCGGGACGGGTGGAAGCACGTGCGCAAAGCGCACGCTCGATGGCCTCCTGCACGGCAGCGGCAACGCGATCGTCCGGCAACGCACCGTCGGCAGCGGACGGCACGGCATCCGCAGGCAAGGCGTCGGAGGCACTATGGATCGCTGTGACCGTGAACGCATTCATGGATGAAAAGTGCGCGGTGAGACCGCTGTCGGCGAGTAACAGGCGCAACGCGTCGCGCGGTTCGAGCAGCGCGTGGACTGCCGACGAGCGACGTCCCGAGGCAAGGTCGTCGTCGAACAGAACGGCAATGCCGGCCGTCTCACTGAACGAGCGCAGCGCGTCGGGCAGGGCTTGTGCATCGATGTCGAAGCGCATTGGCGCATGCGTGTCTTCCGATCCCTGCGAGGTCCCCATCGACGTCAAGGCCCGTGCCATCAGCCCGGTTGGCGCGAGCAGGACCATGCACGCGACGAGCGCGAGGACGCTGCGTGCCACGATCATTCCTCGTGCATAAACGGACAGGACGGGAGTCGTCTTCGCGTGCAGGCTAGGCGTGCCGGATGACAGAACGACGCTATCGCGGTGACAGCATTAATGACCGACATGTGACACGTTCACGCGCGCTCACCCGGCCAGGTGCATTCGTGTTATCCCTGCGCGAGGGCACGGAGGAACGACCATGCATATCCGGCAATTCGTTACGGCGGCGCTGGCTTTTGCTCCGCTCGCGGGCGCGACGCAGACGGTCGTCGATCTGCCCGGTATGCACGCATCGGCCGAAACGGCCTGCGTCGAAACGACCGATGGTGCGAGAGCCGCGTTGTCGTACGCATGCCTGAATCGCGCGATGGCGGCCACGCAGGACGGCGGACACTTCGGGCTCGGCACGCCCGTGGGCGGCCGACCGACGAACACGCTTGGCCTGTACAACGCCAGCAGCCTCAGTCACCGCATGGGGCAGAACCTGGGGATCTCGGTCGAGCCCTTCCGCCCGAAGACCAGCTACCCGAATCCCTTGGCGCACTGACCGCCCCGCCGCCCTGACGGCACCGGGGCGGCATCGCGTGCTACGGCTTGAGCGGTACCGTCACGGTCGGCTCGGCGGCGGGTCCTGCCGCCTGACCGCGGTACGGCCGCAGCGACTCGAACTTCTGCTGGTATTCGTCGGTGACCTGCTTGGCCTGTTCGCCGTTGCTGATGACCCGCGGGGTGATCAGCACGATCAGCTCCGTGCGATCGCGATTGCGACTCGTGGACCCGAACAGGCGGCCGAACACCGGAATGCGATTCAGACCCGGAATGCCGGTGTCTGTAGTGCCTTCCTGTTGCTTGATGAGGCCGCCGAGCAGGACGGTCTGCCCGCTCTGCACCGCCACCTGCGTGGAGACTTCGCGCTGCTGGATCGGGAAGTTGCCCGTGGTGGTGTCCTTCTGCCCGGGCGCGCTGACCACCTGGTTGATGTTGAGGTACACCAGGCCACCCGGATTCACACGCGGACGCACGTTGAGGATCACGCCGGTGTCCTTGTATTCCACCTGCCCGATCGTGTTGTCCGTGTTCGCGTTGGTGTTGACGAAGGTCTGCGTGATCGGAATCTGGTCGCCGACCTGGATGTGCGCCTTCTGGTTGTTCAGCACCACCAGCGAGGGTGCGGACAAGGTCTTGGTGTTACCGCTGGTTTCCATCGCACGCAGCGCGACCGAGAGATTGTTGTTGACGAACGAGTAGAAGAAGCTCTCGCCGCCGTACGTGGCTCCACCGTTACCCAACGCCCACTGCTGCTTGTTGCCCGGCTGGGTGGGCTTGCCATCGGTGCTGCCGACCAGGCCTTCGAGGTACCACTGCACGCCGAATTCGAAACTGCCCGTCAAGGCCACTTCGAGGATGCGCGTCTCGATCTGCACCTGCAGCGGCACGGCATCGAGGCGCTTGATCGCCTGCTCGATCTCCGTCCATTGCGACGGACGGCAGCGCACCATCAACTGGTTGTTCGAATCCACCGACGTGATGCGCACGCCGTCCTCGGTGGTCACGGGACCACTGCGCTGCCGGCGGGAACCGGAGTCGTCATCGCCGAGCCCGCCGCTGCCGAACGACGACATGCCGCTGCCGGTAGAGCCGTTCAAACCGGACGACCCGTTCAGGCCGGACGATCCGTTGAGACCGTTGTTGGACGTGTTGAGCAGACCATTGCCCGACGAACTGTTGCCAAAGGAGCCAGTGGTGCTGCCGAGACCCGAACCACCGCGATTACCGAGATCGCTGTCGCCGCCGAGCGTGCCCGACGTCAGGCCCGGTCCGACGCGGCCACCGCGATCGCCCGACCCGCTGCCGCCACTGCCACCGCCGTAGATGTCCGAAAGATAATCGGCGAGATCCGAAGCCTGCACGTTGCGCACGTCGTACACGTATAGCTGCGGCTCGTTGCCGCCACCGCGATCGATGCGATCGATCCAGCTCTTGACCTCTTCCAGATACGCGGGCTGCGGGCTGATGACCACGAGCGAGTTGGTCCGCTCGATCGGAATGAAGCGCAGCAGGCCCGCCATGGGCGTGTTGCCCTTGTCGCCGAAGAGCTTGTCGAGCGTGGGGGTCAGATCCTTTACCTCGGCGCGCTGCAGGCTGAACACGCCGACCGACATGCCGCGCAGCCAGTCGACGTCGAAGGTCTTGACCGTGCGCTCGTAGTTGTCCAGTTCGCTCGATGTGCCGGCCATGACCAGCACGTTGCGCGTAGGATCGGCCAGCAAGGTGGCATCCGGCCGCGCGAACGGCTTGATCAGCTTCTGCATCTCGGTGGCGGAAATGAAACGCAGCGGGAACAGGCGCGCCTGCAGACCGCCCGGGGGCGCCGTGGCCCCGATACTCGGCACGAGGTTACCGGCTACGGCGTCCTTCGCCGGCAGCACCACGTAACGGCCATTGCTGCGCACCAGGGCGTTGCCGGTCCAGGACAGCAGGGTCTCGAGGATCGGCAGCGCTTGCTCGCTGGTGACCGGCTGCGAGGTGGAGAACGATACGTTGCCCTGCACGCCCGGTACGATCGAATAGTTTTCGTGCAGCAGGTCGCCCAGGATGGCCTTGACCACCGATTCGACCGGCTGGTTCTCGAAATTGAAGGTGACGGTGCCCTCGCCCGCGGCCACCGGCCGTGGCTTCGCGAGCCCGACCGGCTTCACGAACTCGCCGGTACCCGTGGTGATGTCCGGGGCCGCCGCAGGGGGTACCGCCGGGTTGGCCGTGCCCACCGCGAGGGGGCGTGGCACGGGCTTCTCCGTACCTGCCAGCGCTTCGCGCTGCAACGATCCGTCGTCGCGCGGCTGCGGCAGCGTCGTGCATCCGGCAAGCGCGACCGCAAGCGCCGTAGCGCCGATCAAAGAGCTTTTCAGCATGGAACAACGTACTCCCTCGTTGGACACGGCACGATACACCGACACAGCTGTACCGGCGATTCCGACAACTCTAAAGGGAGGGTTCTTACAGTGCTAGCGTCAGGCAGCGGACTTGCGTCATGGATCGCACGAAAAATCCCGACCACCGGCGGGATGCGGCGCCGGTTCGCGCCGCATCCCCTTGCCTCAGCCCGTCATTCCGCCCATTCGGCGTGGAAACTGCCCTTGTCGTCCACGCGCTCGAAGGTGTGCGCGCCGAAGAAATCGCGCTGAGCCTGAATGAGGTTGGCCGGCAGGGTCTCGGCGCGATAGCTATCGTAATAAGCGATGGCGGCGGAGAACCCGGGCACCGGCACGCCGACACGCACCGCCTCGGCCACGACCTCGCGCAGCGCCGCCTGGTATTTCTGGGCCACGTCGCGGAAGTACGGGTCGAGCAGCAGGTTGCGCAGGCCCGCATCGTGCTGGTAAGCATCGGTGATCTTCTGCAGGAAGCGCGCCCGGATGATGCAGCCGGCACGGAAAATTCTTGCGATCTCGCCGTATTGCAGATCCCACCCGTTCTCGTCGGACGCCGCGCGGAGCTGCGCGAAGCCCTGGGCATAGGAGATGATCTTGCTCATATAGAGCGCGCGACGTACCGACTCCACGAACGCCTTCCTGTCCCCGCTGAACGACTCGCGCGCCGGCCCCGCGAGCTGCTTGCTCGCCGCCACGCGCTCCTCCTTCATCGAAGAAAGCACGCGGGCAAAGACCGATTCGGTGATGAGCGTGAGCGGCACGCCGAGATCGAGCGCGCTCTGGCTCGTCCACTTGCCCGTGCCCTTCTGCGCCGCGCGATCCACGATCATGTCCACGAGCATCTTGCCGGTGCGCTCATCCTTGCGCCGGAAGATCTTCGAGGTGATTTCGATGAGAAAGCTGTCGAGTTCGCCCTCGTTCCACTCACGATAGACCTCCGCGAGTTCCTCGTTCGAGAGGCCGACCACGTGCTTCAGCACCGCGTAGCTCTCGGCGATCAGTTGCATGTCGCCGTACTCGATACCGTTGTGCACCATCTTCACGTAGTGGCCCGCGCCACCCGGGCCGATATAAGTGACGCAGGGCGCACCGTCGGGCGCCTTCGCAGCAATTTCGGTGAGGATCGGCGCCACGAGGTCATAGGCGTCGCGCGGGCCACCGGGCATGATCGACGGTCCTTTCAAGGCACCCTCTTCGCCGCCGGAGACGCCGGTGCCGATGAAGTGCAGCCCATCGGCGGCAAGCTCTTCGCCACGGCGAACCGTGTCGCGGTAATACGTGTTGCCACCATCGATGAGGATGTCGCCCTTGTCGAGCAAGGGGCGCAATTGCTCGATCACTGCATCGGTACCTTTGCCGGCCTGCACCATGAGCAGGATGCGTCGAGGTTTCTCGAGCGAATCCACGAAGTCTTCCAGCGTATACGTGGGAACCAGCTTCTTGCCTTCGCTGGCAGCCATGACCTCGTCGGTCTTCTCCTTGCTGCGATTGAAGATGGATACCGCATAGCCTCGGCTCTCGATATTCCAGGCGAGGTTGCGACCCATCACGGCCATGCCGATGACGCCGATCTTCTGCTTGCTCACGTTGCTTCCTCCGCGCGGGGATAGTGGATGGACATTGAGGACGAACTTCCGAGCATCAAGCGCCAGCGAGTGTGCAGGGTCTTGCAAGAACCCGACACAGCGAGGCTTCCGCCGCTGCAGTGCAGCACGAAACATGGGTCCGGCGCGCGTGCATTGGACCAAAGGGCAGCCACGGCAAACGCTGGGCGTCGGCTATCATGGGCGGCGAACCGGCGGCGGGACCGTCCGGATGGAATCGATGACGCATGAACCAGGTGAAGTCGCACTCGCGCGACAAGCGTGTCGCCACTGCTCGTGAAGCGCTGGCGGGTCTCGTAGCCGACGGACAGACCATCGCCGTCGGCGGTTTCGGTCTCTGCGGCATTCCCGAACTGTTGATCGAGGCACTGCGCGACTCCGGGGTCACCGGCCTCACCGCGGTGTCGAACAACGCCGGCATCGATGGCGTCGGTCTCGGCATGCTGCTCACCACCCGCCAGATCAAGAAAATGGTCTCGTCGTACGTCGGCGAGAACAAGGAATTCGAGCGCCAGTACCTTGCGGGCGAACTGGAAGTGGAATTCACGCCGCAGGGCACGCTGGCCGAAAAACTGCGCGCTGGCGGCGCCGGCATCCCCGCCTTCTTCACCCGCACCGGCTATGGCACGCAGGTGGCCGAAGGCAAGGAAACCCGCGAATTCGATGGGCACATGTACGTGATGGAGCGCTCCATCGTCGCCGACGTGGCGCTGGTCAAGGCGTGGAAGGCCGATCCGTCGGGCAACCTGGTGTATCGCAAGACCGCGCGCAACTTCAATCCGATGGCCGCCACGGCCGGCAAGGTTTGCGTGGCAGAGGTCGAGATCATGGTCGAGATCGGTGAACTCGATCCGGACCAGATCCACACGCCCGGCATCTACGTCGATCGCATCGTGCACAACCCCGCGCCGTCCAAGCGCATCGAACAGCGCACCGTGCGCGCCTGAAGGAGATCACCATGGCCTGGAACCGCGATCAAATGGCGCAGCGCGCCGCCCTGGAACTCTCCGACGGCGACTACGTGAACCTCGGCATCGGTCTGCCGACGCTGGTGGCGAACCACCTGCCGGACGGCGTGGACGTGTGGCTGCAGTCCGAGAACGGTCTGCTCGGCATCGGCCCGTTTCCGACCGAAGACGAAGTGGACGCCGACCTCATCAACGCCGGCAAACAGACGGTGACTGCACGCGAGGGGGCATCGTACTTCTCCAGCGCGGATTCCTTCGCGATGATCCGCGGCGGCCATATCGACATCTCGATCCTCGGCGCCATGCAAGTGACCTGCGAGGGCGACATCGCCAACTGGATGGTGCCCGGCAAGATGGTCAAGGGCATGGGCGGCGCGATGGATCTGGTGGCCGGCGTGAAGCGCGTCGTGGTGCTGATGGAGCACATGGCAAAGGACGGCTCGCCCAAGATCCTCACCGAATGCACCCTGCCGCTGACCGGCAAGGGCGTGGTGAACCGCATCATTACCGATCTGGCCGTGTTCGACGTGGGCCGCTCGGGCCTCGAGCTGATCGAGCTGGCCCCTGGCGTGGACGAGGCCACCGTGCGCGCCGGTACCGGCTGCGACTTCACTTCACGTCTTTGAGAGAGCCAAGGCGGGAGCCAGCCTGCTGGCGATGGGTGCGTGCCGCCGGCACCCATTGCCAGCAGGCTGGCTGCCACCGAGCGCTGAATCATCGAGGCCTGAATTACCGGGGGCTGAAATAAAGTCGCCCCGCAGAGGACGCCTCAGCATGGGCCTCGGGGGGGGAGGTAGGCCAGATGCCGGTAGTTAGCGTCGATGCGGGGCGAGGAACCTACCGACCCAGGGGGAGGGGTTGGTGGTAGGCCGGGAAGAATCATAGATTTCCTAGGAAATTCCGGCCAATATATCTTTCAGCACCCACTTATACGAAAAACGACTATGTTCGATCTGCGCCAGTTGCGCTATTTCGTCGAGGTGGCGGAGACCCTCAGTTTCACCCAGGCGGCTCAACGCCTGCACATCTCGCAGCCGCCACTCTCCCAGCAGATTCAATCGCTTGAAGCCGATCTCGGGGTACGCCTGCTGGACCGCAATCGGCGACGGGTCGCGCTGACCGAGCCAGGCCGCCTGTTCCTTGTGGAGGCCAAGGCCATCCTGGCGCGTGCGGAAAGCGCTCGGACCGTGGTAGCCGAAGCGGCGGCGGGATTCACCGGCCAACTGCGGCTGGCCTACGCCGTGTCGGTCTCCTTTCACCCGGCGCTACCGGAAACCTTGCTGCGGTTCTCGCACGCCGCGCCCGGCGTCAGTCTGCACCTCGGTGAAATGCTTACCGGAGCGCAGTACGACGCGATCCTTTCCGGGCAGATCGACGTCGGACTGCTGCGAGCGCATCCCTCGGGCGCGGCCAACGCTCGTCAGCTCAATGTCGAGGTTATCGACCGCGAACCGCTGGTGATCGCCCTGCCCCCGCATCACCGGCTGGCGAAGCGTGACGCCATCCGCATGCAAGACCTGGCCGAAGACAGCTTTGTCGCACCACCGCGGATACACGCCACCACGCTGACCGATCGGCTCGCCCTGCTTTCGAACAAGGCCGGGTTCCGTCCGATCATCCGCCAGGAGGCCCAGCAGATCCCATCCCTTCTGCCACTGGTCGCCGCCGGCCTCGGCGTCGCGCTGGTGCCTGCCTCGCTCCGCGCGGTTCATATGAGCGGCGTGACCTTCGTCCCTGTGGACGATCCGGAAGCGCACCTGTTGCTTGCGGTGGCCTCGCGCGTGGACAATTCGTCCCCGGTGCTGGAGAGCTTCCTGCGCACGGTGCGCGAGGCCAAGGCGAAGCTCGGCCTCGGCTGAAAGACGAACGGCATCCGGGGCTTGCGTAACCTGGGCGAGATCGCTAGAATTCCGTTTTTCCTTGTCCGTAAAGTTTCAGGAGCTGGCCGTGAAGGTGCTTTCCTCTTTGAAGTCCGCGAAGTCGCGTCACCGTGACTGCAAAGTCGTTCGCCGTCGCGGCAAAGTGTTCGTGATCTGCAAGAGCAACCCGCGTTTCAAGGCTCGTCAGCGCTGATCCAGCTGCGACGTGTCGAAAAAAAGGCCGCGAAAGCGGTCTTTTTTTTTGCTTTTGCGGAAGCGATGAGTCACCAACGAAGCAAAGGTAGGAGCCACCCTGGTGGCGATAAGCCAACGAAGCGGTGTAGCAGCGAGGCAAGTTCCCATAAGTCCCCATCGCCAGCAGGCTGGCTCCCACCAGCGAGCCCGGCAGCTCCACCGGCAAGCCCCCCTCGCCGCCATGGCGGCTCCCACACTCTCGATCGGGCATCGACGTGTGGATTCGTCGCCAGACTACCCGCGCGCCTCACTCAAATACGGCGAATCGGGAATATCGCCCGTGTCGCCCATGAAGACGCAGTTCCGGCCGGCTCGCTTGGCACGATAGAGCGCGGCATCGGCCACGACGAGCAGCCGGTGCAATTCGAAGCCGCAAGGCACGGTGCTGGCGACGCCGAAGCTCGCGGTGACCGACGGCGCCGGCTTCCCATGGGGACCAGCCGCCGCGGCGATGGACAAACGCAGTTGTTCGGCACGCGCACGCGCCTGCGCCGGGCTGCAATCGGGCAGCAACACCGCGAACTCCTCGCCCCCCAGCCGACCGAAGACATCGCAAGCGTGCAGCGCACGGCGGCTCACTTCGACAGCGCGCTTCAAGACCTCGTCGCCCACAGCGTGGCCGAACGTATCGTTGACGTTCTTGAAGTGATCGAGATCGAACAGGATCAGGCAAGCTGCGCGGTCCGAACGCGCGCCGTAGGCCAGCACGCGTTCCGCCTGCTCGACGAAGTGCTCGCGGTTGCAGATGCCTGTGAGGCCATCGCGGCGCGCCAGCTTCATGAAACGAAGCTGCGAGCGACGCAGTCTGAGCACCAGCCAGATGATCGCGGCGAGGCTCGCGATCAGCACAACGATGTAGAGCCGCCCCGTCTCTACTTCCTTGCGGTCGAGCGCCCCGGTCAGGCGCAGGATTTCGTTCTGCCGGCTCAGCGCATCCACTTGTGCCTTGCGCGCGACGACCTGCTGATCGACCATCTTGAACGCCAGGCTGCGCGCGCTGACGTCGTCGAGATAGGCCTTGTCCGCCGCCATGTATTTCTCGTGGAAAACGAGAGCGGCCGATGCATTGCCCAGCTTTCGTTCGATCTGATACAGCACCTCGTAGCCCACACGACGGGAATCGGTGAACTCGTTAGGAATGGCGCCCGCCACCGCCGACTGTGCAAAGCGACGTGCATTGGCGAGGTCTCCGAGCGACAGATAGGCCTTGGCGAGCGTTGCATCGAACTCCGACAGCAGCACCGGGTAATCGAGCCGTCGCATGGTTTCGCGGTGTGCCGCGAGCACTTTCACGGCTTCTGCCGGACGCCCCTGCGCCAGATGGAACGCGGCGATGTCGGCGCGCATGTTCTCGGCAAACACCTGATAGCCCGTGCTCTCGCACACCTGAAGCGCACGTTCGAACAAAGGATCGATCGACACCAGGCGATTCGCCTCGCGACGCGCACGAAGAAGGTGCTGCGCACCGAAGCAGATGGTCTGACCTGCAGGCGGGTTTTCCATCATGTCCTTGGCATACGCTTCGGCCTGCTCGAACTGACCGACCGAACTGAGCAATTGCGACGCCTCGCTACGCGCGGCGAACAACGCATAGCGATCGCGCACCGAACGCATCAGTTCCTGCAACTGCGTGAGACGCGTGAACGCTTCCTCGTAGTGATGACTGTTGCCGAGCAGGTTGATCAGCGTCGCCATTGCGCGAAGCCGCAGCACGTCGCCGGTCGAATGATCTACCACGTCGCTCAGCCAACGGCGACCTGCGTCGTAGTCGCCTTGCCATGTCGCTCGCCAACCCTGCAGGAAATGCAGACGCGATCGTTCGATCGGCGCAAGGTCCGCCTCGTGCGGCGCCATCTGATCGACCAGCCGGGAGAACGTGGCGAAATCCGTGCCCTTGACGGCATCGGCGCGGTCGAGAATCGCCGATGGCGTCGGATCGCTTACGCCGCCCGCCTGAGCCGTTGCGAAAACGACCAGCAGCAACCCCAAAGCCCAGCGTAGGCATCGCTGTACGCGCGCCGCAGTTCGGCCTCGTGCCGAAGACGACACGCGGAGCAATGCCGCACGGCTGCCAAGGCAGCCGGCATGCTGGATAACCCTCCTCCCCATCACCTCATCCTCTGAGTGCAGGGGCCATACCCTGGCCCTGGCGGCTGTCCTCCCCTCGAGGTCCCCCGCGCACGGATCATAGCCCCGGCCGGGAGCGATGGAGTAGTAGGCCAGCCGGCCGGGTTCGAAGGGTTGTGACGCGGATCGAGAACCCGAGGTGAAGGCCGCGGGCTAGAGCAGCGCTGCCGCCTTCTGCAGGGCGATCCACACGCCGATGAGGAAGGGAATGCCCACGGCCGCCCAGGCCAGGACACCCAGCACACCGAACGGTCCGCGCGCCGCAGCGGCGAGGTCCACCGCGGACGCCGGCGCCTCATGCTGCAGGGAACGCTCGCGCCGGAGTTCGTCCTCGGTCATGTGGTGTTTGCTGGCAACCGGCCGCACCAGGAGGTTGCAGACCAGCCCCACCAGCAGCAAGCCGGCGAGGATATACAAGGTGCGGTCGTAGACGAGGTTCTTGGGCACGCCCGCACTCAGTTGCGCTTCGCGAAGGCTGGCGATCAACACCGGACCGACCACGCCGGCCACGGACCACGCGGTGAGCAGTCGTCCGTGAATGGCCCCGACCATCTGTGTACCGAAGAGATCGGCGAGATAGGCGGGAACGGTGGCAAACCCACCGCCATACATGGAAAGGATCACGCACACGGTGACCACGAAGGCAGCCGCCATCCCCAGATGCCCCAGTGTGGGCAACAGGCAATACAACACGATGCCGAGCACGAAGAAGACCACATAGGTGCGTTTGCGGCCGAGAACGTCGGAGGCCGACGCCCAGGCCAGCCGGCCCACGGAGTTGAACAGGCTGATGAGCCCCACCAGCCCGGCCGCGGCAGCAGCGATCGCCGCCTTCTGAGCCGTGGTGAGTGCGGTGGCGGCATCGGCCCCGACCAGACGCGCACCGAACACGTCCTGGAGCATGGGGCTGGCCATCGAGATCACCCCGATGCCCGCCGTCACGTTCATGCACAGCACGCCCCAGATCAACCAGAACTGCGGCGTCTTCCAGGCGCGATTGAGATGGACGTGATGCGGCGTGACCAGCGGCGCGCTTGCGGCGCTCGCCTTGGGCTGGAATCCGGCCGGCTTCCACCCGTTGGGCGTGACGCGGAAGCCGAACGCGCCCAGCGACATGGCAACGAAATACAGCGCGCCGAGACACATCAGTGTCGCGGCCACGCCCGGCACGTCGCCCTGCTTGAAGACGTCCATGAGCTTGACCGCGATTGGCGCGCCGATCAATGCGCCGCCACCGTAACCCATGATCGCGAACCCGGTCGCGAGGCCGCGGCGGTCGGGAAACCATTTGATCAACGTCGAGACCGGCGTGATGTAGCCAAGCCCCTGCCCTACGCCGCCAAGCAACCCGCAGCCGAGATAGACGAGCCAAAGCTGGTGGATCGCTACGCCAATGCCACCCAGCACAAGTCCACCGCCCCAGCAGCAGGCGGCGATGAACCCCGCCTTGCGTGGGCCGGCGTGCTCAAGCCAACCGCCCCAGATGGCAGCCGCGAGACCCAGCATGGCGATGAAGGTTTCGAAGATGTGGTTGACCGAGGGCACGGTCCAGTTGCACGTCGTGGTGGTCAACTGATCGAGAAAGCCCTGGCTCGCGCACAGGGCGGCATCCGCGCCCGGTACCAGCTTGGTCATCGGCAGCCAGAACACCGAGAAGCCGTAGGCCATGCCGATGCATAGATGGATCGCTAAAGCGGCCGGTGGAACAAGCCAGCGATTGAACCCCGGTCCTGCGATCGTACGTTCCCGCGACAGCCATCCACCTGCACCCATGACCTACCCCCTGCTTGAAGGTTGACCCACCCCGCATCGCATCTTAGGCAGGTTCCACCTCCGCACCACCCTACGTTGGTCTTATGGACGGCGGATGGTTGGAGTTGCAGGATGCGAGAAAATCGCAAGAAAACACCGGTGCGGCGCACAACGAAGCGATCGGCGATGTTGCGATGCAAACCTCCCTTCAGGCGGTCGTCGCGTACCGGGCGTGGCGCGAAGTCTTCACCGACGAGGGAGTGGCCAGTCGCGCAGCCATGACCTCCCCCGCATACGACGCACTGCACGCGCGGATAGACGCCACCATGAAGTCGATGAAGACGCGAATGCGTGCCGGCAACTGCCGGCGGCTCTGGTAGCAGATGTAATGCCCGCAATCGTTGGGTGCGTAGTGAGGAAGGCACGCCACGAGTTGCCCCGAGCGCAGGTACTCGCTCACCTGATAGCCCGCGAGCTGCGCGATGCCACGGCCTTCGAGCACGGCCTGCAGCACGAGATCGCTGTCGTTGAATGCTTCCATCGCGGGTGGCAACAGCTTGCGCGAGTCGCCATCCACCGAGAATTCCCATTCGGCAACCCGTCCCGATGCAGTGCGGAAATGGATCGCACGCTGGGCGAGTAGATCGTCGATCCGCTCGATCGGTCCGCGTCTTTCCAGGTAGCCCGGTGTTGCGCAGACGAAGAGATGCATCGGCATGATCTGCCGCGCGATGACCTGGCTGTCCTCCATGCGGCCGTCGCGAAATGAGACATCGACCCGGTCGGTGGTGAAATCCACGACGCGGTCGTCCAGCATGAGATCGACTGCGATCTCGGGATACGCGTCGCGAAACCGGTGCAGCAACGGCGCTACGACCTTGCGACCGAATCCCACCGGGGCGGCAATGCGCAACTGGCCGCGCGGCGGCCCATCGCGAAGTTCGCGCATGTCGTCCAGCGCCTGCGCGATCCGTTCGATGCCCGGGTGGCAGTTCTCGAAGAAACGTTCGCCTTCACGGGTGAGCGAGGTGCTTCGTGTGTTGCGCGAAAAGAGCCGCGCGCCGACCTGACTTTCCAGCTTCTGCACGCTGCGGCTGACCGCCGACCGCCCGATACCGAGACGATCGGCTGCCCGCGCAAAGCTGCCTTCCGTTGCCACGGCGATGAATGCGACGACGCCCGCGTACGTGGCCGAGAACGATGTCGCCAGCGCGTCGGGAACGACCAGGGCAACGGAGGATGAGGTGATGGCTCGCAGGGCCATGGCTTATTTCCTCGAACTCGCTGCCGCGTGGACCTGCGCGTGTGCTTCGTCGATCAGCCGTCGGCAGGCATCGGGGTTTCGATGCAGCAGCATCGCGATGTCTTCGGGGGACGCGTCAAAGACCTCCGCCAGGAGAAGTGCCAGGCGCGCATCGGTCGGCAAGGCGGCAATGGCGTCGATCAGGTCGAGCCAGAGCACGTCGCCGGCATGGCGTGTCGTGAGCGCGCTGCGCAGCCGTCCATAGGTGGAAGTCTTCTGGGCCATGTTGCTTAGACGTGCCTGCATCGCGGTTTGTGACGGCGTATTGGTGCGCGCGACGCAACACCGTGGACTCGGCGGCGGATCTACCGGGTGCCGGGAGCGAGGCCTAGCCTTCGAGTGCCCGCCATGACGGCGGCTCCCCCTTACCTCACGAGACCTACGCCATGACCCAGCGCATCGATTACATGAAGCAGTCGCCCGAACTCACCAAGAAAATGATGGAACTCAGTGCGGTGAACGCCAAATCGTCCGTCGGCGCGACGATCCAGAATCTGGTGAAGATTCGCGCATCGCAGCTCAATGGCTGCGCGTTCTGTCTCGACATGCACGTGAAGGAAGCCACTCTGCACGGCGAGCGGCCGTTGCGCCTGCACCATATCGCCACGTGGCGCGAATCCAACCTGTTCGAGCCGAAGGAGCGCGCCGCGCTGGCGTGGACCGAAGTGCTGACGCAGATCCCTGCAGAAGGCGTTCCCGACGACCTCTACGAGCGCGTCCGTGGGCAGTTTTCCGAACAGGAGCTTTCCGATCTCACCTACGCGGTGATGATCATCAATGCATGGAACCGCGCGAACGTCGCCTTCCGCGCTGAACCGGGCAGCTACGACAAAGCCTGGGGCCTGGACAAGGCGAACCTGTCCTGATGCGCTTTCGATCGAATGAGGAACACCCCATGCGCATGATGAAAGTGCTCGCGCTGCTCGGCGCGTTGACGCCCGCTGCTGCCCTCGCCCACGATGCCGCCGGCCATGGCGGCTCGGCGCCCCTGCCCGTCGTCAGCGATGTCATGACCAAGGCCTTGAAGGACTATCCGGGCAAGGAGATCACACTGATCTCCGTGGACTATCCACCCGGGACCGTCGAACCCATCCACCACCACGACGCCCATGCCGTCGTGTACGTGCTTCAAGGCACGATCGTGATGGGCGTCAAGGGTGGTAGGGAGCAGACCCTGAAGGCCGGCGACACGTTCTACGAAGGCCCCGACGACATCCATACGATAGGCCGCAACGCCAGTCAGACCGAGCCGGCGAAGTTCGTGGTGTTCATCCTGAAGGACGCCAAGAAGCCGCTGGTCATGCTCGGCCTCTGAGTCGGGGCACTGGCTTCCCTGGACGCCTTCCGCCAAGACATGTCACAAAGCACCCGTCAGGATCGTCTTGATGGGTATGAGCGACGCCACTGCCACTTTCTCCGCCTTGCGATCCCGCCTGCACGGCATCGCCTACCGCATGCTCGGTTCCGTGGCCGAGGCGGAGGATGTCGTGCAGGACATCTGGCTGAGCTGGAACGCGGCTTGCGACACGGTCGAGCATGCCGAGGGCTGGCTGGTCGCGGCGACGACGCGCCGCGCGATCGACCGGCTGCGTGCCGCCAAGGCCCGCCGCGAGGACTACGTCGGCATCTGGCTGCCCGAGCCGGTGTGGACCGATGAGGGCGCGTCCCCGGAAGACCTGAGCGAACTGGCGGACGACGTATCGGTCGCGTTCCTGCTGCTGCTCGAACGGCTTTCCCCTGAGGCGCGTGCGGCCTTCCTGCTGCGCGAAGTGTTCGACGTGGACTATGCGGAGATCGCCCGCACGCTGGGCAAGACGGAAGCCGCCTGCCGCCAGTTGGTGCATCGTGCGAAGGATCAGGTGCGCGAGGACCAGCCGACCCGCTACGTACCGCAGGACGCGCAACGGGAACTGGTGCGGCGTCTTGCCGACGCCATGGCGAGTGGCGACTTCCCTGCCATCCGTTCGATGCTCGCCGAAGACGCGGAACTGCGCGGCGATGGCGGCGGCAAAGTCACCAGTTTCCCGAAACCCATGCGGGGCGGGCAGCGCATTGCGCAGGTGTTCTACGCAGCGCATCTTCGCTACGGCACGGACGTCGAGGTACGCGCGACGCGCATCAACGGCGAGTGGGCGCTGCTGCGCTACATCCAGGGCCATCTGGAATCGGCGATGACCTTCACGACCGATGGCAGCACGATCCGCCGCATCCATGCACAGCGAAACCCGGACAAGCTTGCCCGCATCGGGAACGGCATGCGTGGATTTGCGTTACCCGCTGGCGCACTGTCGCTGTAGATCGATGCGGCGCCTGAGGGCGGTCCGGCATCCCTGCCGGCCGCGTTCAGGTCAAGAGCAACCGATCAGCTATAGCGAACGCCAACGATCTCGTAGGTCTTGACGCCATTGGGCGCCTTGAAGTCGAACTCGTCACCTTCGTTCTTGCCGATGAGCGCACGCGCGATCGGCGAGGACACGGCGATGAGGTTCTGCTTGATGTCGGCCTCGAGGTCACCGACGATCTGATAAGTGACCTTGGCGTCCGAATCCAGGTCGACCAGGTCCACGATCGCGCCGAAGACGATCCGCTTGCCCACGCTGAGGCGCTCGGTGTCGATCACTTCGGAATTCGACAGCGCTGCTTCCAGCTCGGCGATGCGGCCTTCGTTGAAGCCATGCATCTCGCGCGCGGCGTGATACTCGGCGTTCTCCTTGAGGTCGCCGTGCGCACGTGCTTCCGCCACCGCGGCGACGATTTCGGGCCGCTTCACACGCTTGAGGTACTCCAACTCGTCACGCAGGCGATCGGCACCCTTCTGGGTCATGGGAGGACGAGTGCTGCTCATGCGTTCAACTCCTTGTGCAGATCCTGCAGGCTGTTCACTTCGCCATCGGCGTGGAAGTCGAGCGAATGCACGAGCGCACGCGCGCCTGCGACGGTCGTGGAATACGTGACGCGCTGCTGCAGCGCTTCACGGCGGATCGAGAACGAGTCGGAAATGGCCTGCTTGCCCTCGGTCGTGTTCACGATGTACACCACCTCGCCGTTCTTGATCAGATCGACGATATGCGGACGGCCTTCGAGCACTTTGTTGATGCGCTCGCACGCCACGCCGTTGTCCTGCAGGAACTTGGCGGTACCCGAGGTGGCAACGATGCCGTAGCCGCGGCTGGCCACGTCCTGGGCGATCGACAGCAGGCGATCCTTGTCGGCATCGCGCACGGACATGAAGACCTTGCCCTTCGGCGGCGCCTTGATGCCGGCGGCTTCGTGGCCACGCGCGAAGGCGGCGCCGAAGCTGCGGCCCACGCCCATCACCTCACCCGTCGAACGCATCTCGGGGCCGAGGATCGGATCCACGTTCTGGAACTTGAGGAACGGGAAGATGGCTTCCTTCACCGAGTAGTACGAAGGAATGATTTCCTTGGTGGCGTTCTGCTCGACGAGCGTGCGACCGGCCATGGCGCGCGCCGCGATCTTCGCCAGCGACATGCCGGTGGCCTTGCAGACGAACGGCACGGTACGCGACGCACGCGGATTCACTTCCAGGATGAAGACCTCATCGCCCTGGATGGCGAACTGCGTGTTCATCAGGCCGATGACCTTCAACTCCTGCGCCATCAGCTTCACCTGGCGACGCATCTCGTCCTGCACTTCGGCACTGAGCGAATACGGCGGCAGTGAGCACGACGAATCGCCCGAGTGCACGCCGGCTTCCTCGATGTGCTCCATGATGCCGCCGACGAGCACGTTGCCCTCGGCGTCGGCGACGATGTCCACGTCCACCTCGACCGCGTGGTCGAGGAAGCGATCGAGCAGCACCGGCGACTCGTTGGACACCTGCACGGCCTCGCGGATGTAGCGCGACAGATCGGCATCGGCGTAGACGATTTCCATGGCGCGACCGCCGAGCACGTAGCTCGGACGGACGACCAGCGGGTAGCCGATCTCGCGGGCGAGCGCGAGCGCCTCGTCCGCGTTGCGCGCGGTACGGTTCGGCGGCTGCTTCAGCTCGAGCTTCTGGATCATCTTCTGGAAGCGCTCGCGATCCTCGGCGAGGTCGATCGAGTCGGCGCTGGTACCGATCACGGGCACGCCTGCCGCTTCCAGCGCGCGCGCCAGCTTGAGCGGCGTCTGGCCGCCGTACTGCACGATCACGCCCTTCGGCTTTTCGAGATCGACGATTTCCAGCACGTCTTCAAGCGTCAGCGGCTCGAAGTACAGGCGATCGGACGTGTCGTAGTCGGTCGAAACGGTTTCCGGGTTGCAGTTGACCATGATGGTCTCGAAACCATCCTCGCGCAGGGCGAGCGCCGCGTGCACGCAGCAGTAGTCGAACTCGATGCCCTGGCCGATGCGGTTCGGACCGCCACCCAGCACGACGATCTTGTCGCGGTTGGTCGGGTTGGCCTCGCACTCTTCCTCGTAGGTCGAGTACATGTACGCCGTGGTGGTCGCGAACTCGGCGGCGCAGGAATCCACGCGCTTGTAGACCGGACGCACGCCGAGCGTGCGGCGCAGGTGGCGCACGGCGCCCTCGTCGGTACCGACCAGTTCGGCCAGGCGCGCATCGGAGAAGCCCATGCGCTTGAGTTCGCGCATGCGCGGCTCGTCCAGCGCCGTGAGACCCTGGCGCTGCACTTCGCCCTCGGTCATCACGATGTCCTCGAACGCGGCGAGGAACCATGGATCGATGTGCGTGAGATCGTGCACTTCTTCCAGCGACAAGCCGGCTCGGAACGCATCGGCCACATGGAAGACGCGGTCCGGACGCGGCTCGCGCAGTTCGCGCTTGAGCGTGAGGAAGCCTTCCTCGCTGCCGATGTCCAGGCCCGTCGGATTCAAGCCGGTCTTGCCGATCTCAAGACCGCGCAAGGCCTTCTGCATCGACTCGTGGAAGGTACGACCCATCGCCATCACCTCGCCCACCGACTTCATCTGCGTGGTGAGGCGTGCGTCAGCGGCCGGGAATTTCTCGAAGGCGAAGCGCGGGATCTTCGTCACGACGTAATCGATGGACGGTTCGAACGACGCCGGCGTGAGACCGCCGGTGATGTCGTTCTTGAGTTCGTCCAGCGTGTAGCCGACGGCGAGCTTGGCTGCGACCTTCGCGATCGGGAAACCGGTAGCCTTCGAGGCCAGCGCCGACGAGCGCGACACGCGCGGGTTCATCTCGATGACGACGACGCGACCGTCTTCGGCGTTGATGCCGAACTGCACGTTGGAACCGCCGGTGTCCACGCCGATCTTGCGCAGCACCGCAATGGACGCGTTACGCAGGCGCTGGTATTCCTTGTCGGTGAGCGTCTGTGCCGGCGCGACGGTGATCGAGTCGCCGGTGTGCACGCCCATCGGATCGAAGTTCTCGATCGAGCACACGATGATGCAGTTGTCCGCCTTGTCGCGGACGACTTCCATCTCGAATTCCTTCCAGCCGAGCACCGACTCTTCGACCAGCACTTCGTGCACGGGCGAGAGTTCGAGGCCGCGACCTACGATCTCGACGAATTCTTCCTTGTTGTAGGCGATGCCGCCGCCCGAACCACCGAGCGTGAAGCTCGGACGGATGATGGTCGGGAAGCCCACCGTCGTCTGGATTTCGAGCGCCTGCTCCATGGAGCGCGCCACTTCCGCCTTGGGGCATTCCAGGCCGATCTCGGCCATCGCCTTGCGGAACAGGTCGCGGTCTTCCGCCATGCGGATGGCGTCGCGCGTGGCACCGATCAGCTCGACGCCGTACTTCTCGAGCACGCCGTTGTCGGCCAGGTCGAGCGCGCAATTCAGGCCGGTCTGGCCGCCCATCGTCGGCAGCACCGCATCCGGGCGCTCCTTGGCGATGATGCGCTCCACCGTCTGCCAGTTGATCGGCTCGATGTAGACGGCATGCGCCGTCTCGGGGTCGGTCATGATCGTCGCCGGGTTCGAATTGACCAGGACGACGCGGTAGCCCTCTTCCTTGAGCGCCTTGCACGCCTGCGCGCCGGAGTAGTCGAACTCGCAGGCCTGGCCGATGACGATCGGGCCGGCGCCGATGACGAGGATGGTCTTGATGTCGCTGCGCTTTGGCATGGTTTCTCTCGCGAATCGATGGCGGATGGATGGGCGGTGGCGGGCGTCAGGACGCCTGCTTCACCTTGTGCGCTTCCATCGCGGCAATGAACGTGTCGAACAGGTAGCCGACGTCTTCCGGGCCCGGGCTCGCTTCCGGGTGTCCCTGGAAGCAGAACGCGGGGCGGTCGGTCAGGGCGAAGCCCTGCAGCGAGCCGTCGAACAGCGAGGTGTGGGTGATGCGGACATTCGCCGGCAACGTGGCCGGATCGACCGCGAACCCGTGATTCTGCGAGCTGATGAGCACGCGGCCGGTGTCGTGATCCTTCACGGGGTGGTTCGCACCGTGATGGCCGAACTTCATCTTCAGCGTCTTCGCGCCGATCGCCAGCGCCATGATCTGGTGCCCGAGGCAGATGCCGAAGGTGGGGATCCTGGTATCTAGAATCTGGCGGGTCGACTCGATGGCGTAGTCGCACGCCGCCGGGTCACCCGGGCCGTTGGCGAGGAACACACCGTCAGGATTCATGGCGAGGACTTCGGACGCGGGCGTTTGCGCAGGCACGACCGTGATGTCGACACCGCGGCCGGCGAGCAGGCGCAGGATGTTCTGCTTGACGCCGAAGTCGTACGCCACCACGCGGAATTTCTTCGGCGCGTTGTAGAACGCCTGCTTGTCGAGGTCGTACACGCCCTCGTTCCACTGGTAGGTGGCCGTCGTGCTGACGACCTTGGCTAGGTCCATGCCGTTGAGGCCGGGGAACGCCTTGGCCTTGGCCACTGCGGCATCGGCTTCGATCGCCTCGCCCGCGACGATGCAGCCATTCAGCGCGCCCTTCTCGCGAAGGATGCGCGTGAGACGACGCGTGTCGATACCGGCGATGGCGACGATGCCATGACGCTGCAGGTACTGCGGCAGCGGTTCCACGCTGCGCCAGTTGCTGGCGAGGCGCGGCACGTCGCGAACGATGAGGCCCGCCGCGTGAACGCGGTCGGCTTCGACGTCGACGTCGTTGGTACCGGTATTGCCGATGTGCGGGTACGTCAGCGTGACGATCTGGCGGGAGTACGACGGGTCGGTCAGGATTTCCTGGTAACCGGTCATGGCGGTGTTGAACACCACCTCGCCAACCGTCTCACCGCGGGCACCGACAGAGTGGCCGTGAAAAATGCTGCCGTCTTCGAGAGCAAGCAGAGCAGGAGTACGCATGGGATGGCCGCCTTCAGGTGCAGCAAAGCCCGCAAGCCTGCGTGAAGCGGCTCGTGGGCCTTGGGGATAAGGATCGTAGGGCGGGTAAGAATGATAGGCGCGAAAGGCCTTACTGTCCACCTCATCCGATGAATGAACGCGTAGGAAAATGCCGCGAGGGAACGTGGTCCGACACGATACAATGCTCGGCAAGGTACCCCTGAACCGAGATCGCCTGCATGCTGCTCGACCCCGCCCGCCTGGAACGTCCCGACACAGACATCAGGCACGAGCCTTTCTCGTTCATGATCGCCCACGGGCAACTGCCGGACGAGGCGCGCAGCGACCTGGAGCGCGACTTCCCCCAGTACAGCAGCGCCGGGTTCTTTCCGTACGACGCCAGCGATTGCGGCCCGTCGGTGAACGAGCTGGTGGAACAGATGACCTCGCGCGCGTTTTCCGCCGCGATCGGCCGCCATCTGGGCATCGAAGGCCTGGAGAACTACCCCACCCTGGTCACGCTATGCCGGCTGCTCAACCGCCGCCACGGCACCATTCATACCGACAGCAAGTCCAAGATCGCCACGGCGCTGATCTATCTCAATCCGATGTGGCCGGACACCAGCGACGGCTGCCTGCGTTTCCTTCGCTCGATCAACGACATCGACGACATGGTTGCGCCGGAGTTGAAGCCGCTCTACGGCGAGTTCGCGGTCTTTCGCCGAGCGGAAAACTCCTTCCACGGCCATCTGCCGTACGAAGGCGAACGCCGGGTCATCCAGGTGGCCTGGCTCACCTCGGAAGAAGAAAAGGCCCGCAAGACCAAGCGCGGCAAGTTCTCGCGAGCCTTCAAGAAGATCTTCGGCAAGCTCGACCGTAAGGTCGGCGCCGACCGCGACCGCAACGCCTCTCACCCCGACTGAGCCGTATAGGAGCCGCATGGCGGTTCCTACGAAGCAGAGGTAGGAGACATCCTGGTAGCGATAAGCCAAAAGCACGGTGGGAGCCAGCCTGCTGGCGAAAAACCAACGAAGCGATGAAGCGGCGAGGCAAGATCCCATCGCCAGCAGGCTGGCTCCCACCCGCAGGTCCCGATCGCCAGCAGGCTGGCTTCCACCGGCAAGTTCTGGAGCGAAGTTGTGGGAGCCGCCATGGCGGCGAGAAGCCCACAGAGCGGCGACGCGGGAAACCTGCGGGAAGCGGTAAGGCAGGTTTCAGCGGTGAAACAAGCTTCCCTCGCCGCCATGGCGGCTCCTACAAGGGGAATGGCGGCCCCTAGGGGGATTGGTGAACCCTCACCGCCCCCCGAACCACCACGCCACGAACAGGGCGAACACACCGTAGAGCGCTCCGATTGGCATCAGCCAGCGGGCTTCGACCGCGCCCCGGCGGAACATGGCCCAGAGCACGATGATGGCGACAGCAGTGATGACGCCCGCCACCACCAGCGGCGTATCGAACAGCCACGGCGTGGCAAACAGCGCCAGCGAACTGGGAATAGTCGCCTGGATCATCATGGCGCCCGAGATGTTGGCCAGTGCCAGCCGCTCCTTGCCCTGACGTACCCAGATCAAAGCGTTCACCGTTTCGGGCAGTTCCGTCGCGACCGGACTCAGCACCAGCGCGACGATGTGTGGCGATAAGTTGAAGAAGGTACCGAGCGACTCCAACTGCCAGACGAAGGTGCGCGACGCGACCGCGATCACGAGCAGCGCCAGCCCGGTCTGCAATACCACCCAGCCCATCGCCGGATCGGCCTCGTGCCGGCGGAATGTGAGCGGTTCGAGTTCCTCGTCTTCCGGGCCGCTGGTGTCGTCGCGCATTTCCCGCCACACGTAGAAGGCATACGCGGCCAGGAACAGCACGCCCAGCCACGGCTTCCACGCGAAGGCCACTAGGCCGAGGCCCAGCTTCACGAGAAAGATCGCGAGGAACCAGGACTGATCACGGGCAAGCCGCCGGTGGTCCACACGAATCCGTGTGTCCTGTCGCTTCAGGCGCTTGCGACCTGCATATAAAGCGAATCCGACGACCGCATAGGCGATGGTAGCCAGCACCAGTGGGCCGCCGAGCGCCGCACCGACGCCGATGTCGCGGGCCTCGGGACTCTTCCCGAACATGACGGCCACAAAGGTCACGGCGCTTTCCGGCAAGGCCGTACCGAAGGCGGCCAGCACCGTACCGGTGGTGGTCGAGCCGAGGTTGAGCTTGCGCCCAAACCATTCGACACCGTTGACGAAGTATTCGCAGGCGAAATAGATGGCCCCGGCAGACACCAGGAACAGGAAGCACGTCAGCAGCATGATTGACTTACGGCCGGGCGAGCGCAAGAAACCGATGGCACAACGACACCGCTCGCCCGGCCGGGTGAGCATGTCGATGGCCAAAGGTCTCGCCGGGCCGACAGCGCACTCTCCATGCGCCGCTACCGTTCGCGCCATGGGGCCGAAAACGACCGCCAAGTCTGTTGACGCGAACTCCTCAGGGGGAACGAGGATGGCTACTCCCCAATGACATCGGCGCGGATGTTAACACGGCTTCGAGGTTCGGGTAGCCACCCGGCGGCGGCTGGCGACGGGAACCTGCTGGTGGGAGCCAGCCTGCTGGCGATGGAAGCTTGCCTCGCGGCTACACCGCTTCGTTGGCTTTTCGCCAGCAGGCTGGCTCCCACCCGTGCCCTTTCAGCTTTTCGCCAGCAGGCTGGCTCCCACCGGCACCTTTTGGCTTGTCGCCTCCGGGTTGGCTCCGACCTGTGCCTTTGGACTTTCGCCGCAACAGCGGCTCCGGCAGTCGGCATTACACCTTCGCTGCGATCACATCCTCGATAGTCCACGCGCCGGGCGCGCGGCCGGTGATCCAGGCGGCCGCTTCGAGCGCACCACGTGCGAAGATCGAGCGATCCGTGGCTCGGTGACCAAGCTCGATGCGCTCGCCCTGGCCCATCAGCAGTGCCTGATGCTCGCCGACGATGTCGCCGCCGCGCACTACCGCAAAACCGATCGTGCCAGCCTTGCGCGGACCAGTGCGCCCCTCGCGCGCATAGACGGCCAGTTCATCCAGCGTGGCGCCGCGTCCCGCAGCCGCCGCGTGGCCCAGCGCGAGCGCCGTGCCGGAGGGAGCGTCTTCCTTGCGATCGTGATGCGCCTCGACGATATCGAGGTCCCAGCCCGGCAGTGCCGCGGCCGCTTCGCGCAGCAGGCGCGTAAGCACGGCGACACCGAGGCTGAAATTCGCCGCGCGCAGCACCGCGATGCTTTCCCCGGCCTTGGCGAGGCGCTCCTCAATGGCCGGCGACAAGCCGGTAGTTCCGGTGACGAGGGCCGCGCCGCTCGCCTCGCAACGCTCGATTGCGGCGAGCAAGCCGTCCGGACCACTGAAGTCGATGACCACGTCCACATCGCCGTCGCCGGACCAGTCCGCGAAGCGCATGGGGGAAACGTCGCCATACACCGCTTTGCCCAAACGACCCGACGACGGCGAGACAATGGCACGCACAAGTTCGAAACGTTTGTCATCGCGCGCAAGGTCCAACAGTGCAAGCCCCATGCGGCCGGAGGCGCCGCTGATCGCGAGACGGACGGGTCGGGACATGTGTTGAACCTCTGAGGACTTCTGGACCGCGAATCCTAGACTACTGTGCAACCGTGTGGCAGTTGCCTGAGCGGTAAAGAGCCAGAGCAGGCTGGAACCAGCCTGCTGGCAAAAAGCCAAAAAGGTACGGTGGGAGCCAGCCTGCTGGCGAAAAGCTAAAAGGGCACGGGTGGGAGCCAGCCTGCTGGCGAAAGCCAAAACGGCACGGGTGGGAGCCAGCCTGCTGGCGAAAAGCCAACGAAGCGGTGTAGCAGCCAGGCAAGCTCCCATCGCCAGCAGGCTGGCTCCCACCGGCAAGCTCCCATCCACCAGGCTGGCTTCGACCAGTAGGCCCCATCACAACCAGGGTGGCTACCGAAGGCAGGGCCCGATCGCCGGTCTAGCCGGCTCCCACACGATCAGAGCGGCGAACCGCGACATCGGTCACGCGTCGGCTTACGACGTCACGCGCGACCAGAACTCTTTCACGCCATCCATGAACGTGTTGGAGCGCGGCGTGTGCTTCGCGGCGTCCTCGCCGACGAACGTAACTTCCAACTGCTGCAGCAGGTCGCGTTGCTCCTTGGTCAGGCGAACCGGCGTCTCGACGACCACGGTGCAAATGAGATCGCCCGTGCGCCCGCCGCGCACCGACTTCACGCCGCGCCCGCGCAGGCGGAACTGCTGACCTGTCTGCGTTTCCGGCGGCACGCTCACCGGCACCTCGCCTTCCAGCGTCGGCACCATCAGCTCCGTCCCAAGCGCGGCCTGAGCGAAGCGGATCGGCATCTCGCAGTACAGGTCGGAACCGTCGCGCTGGAAGATCGGATGCTCGCGCACGCGCACTTCTACGTAGAGATCTCCCGCCGGCGCACCAGCCGGACCGGCTTCGCCCTGCCCGGTAAGACGGATGCGATCGCCGTTATCCACGCCCGCCGGAATACGCACCGACAGGGTGCGTTCTTCTTCGAGGCGCCCTTCGCCGTGGCACTTCTTGCACGGCTTGTCGACCTTCTGACCGGAGCCGTGACAGGTCGGGCACGCCTGCTGGATGGAGAAGATGCCGTTCTGCATGCGCACACGGCCATGGCCGTTGCACGTCGTACAGGTGGAGACTTTGCCGTCTTCCGAACCCGTGCCGTTGCAATGGTGGCAGTTCACCTGGGTGGGAATGTCGATCTTCTTCTCGATGCCGAACACGGCTTCCTCGAGATCGAGATCCATCATGTAGCGCAGGTCGGCGCCACGGCGCGCACGCTGGCGACCGCCGCCACCGCCAAAGATGTCGCCAAAGATGTCGCCGAAGATATCCCCCACGTCGCCGAACCCGGCGCCATGGCCGCGGCCGAAGCCACCGCCTTCGAAGGCGGCGTGTCCGTACTGGTCGTACGCGGCGCGCTTCTGCGCGTCGGACAGGACGTCGTAGGCTTCCTTGGCTTCCTTGAATTTCTCGAGCGCCTCCGGTTCCGGATTGCGATCGGGGTGATACTTCATCGCGACGCGACGAAAGGTCTTCTTGAGGTCACCCTCGGTCACGGTGCGTTCGACACCGAGAATTTCGTAGTAGTCGCGCTTGCTGCTGCTCATTGCACGCTTGCTTTCCCTTGACGGACGATCGCGCCGACGGGTTTCCCCTCGGCGCGATCGATCGCTTCAACCGTTGGAAACACGCCACGGGCGTGAACCCGCGGCGTATCGCTTGCTCAACAAGGCGACTTACTTCTTGTCGTCCTTGACTTCGGTGAACTCGGCGTCGACCACGTCGTCCGGCTGGGCCGAACCGCCGCCCGGTGCCGACTGACCCGAAGCGTCCTGCGCACCGCCGGCCTGGGCCGCCGCGGCGAGCGACTGGGCGACCTGCTCGAGGTTGGCGATCTTGGCTTCGATGGCGCCCTTGTCGTCGCCGTCCTTCACCTTCTCCAGATCGGAGACGGCGCTGTCGATGCTGGCCAACTGCTCGGCCGGGATCTTGCCGCCGTGCTCCTTCAGCTGGCTGCGCGTGGCATGGACGAGCTGATCGGCCTTGTTGCGCACCTGCACGAGTTCGTGGAACTTGCGGTCGTCCTCGCGATTGGCTTCGGCGTCGGCCACCATGCGCTGGATCTCGTCGTCCGAGAGGCCGGAGCCGGCCTTGATCTCGATCTTCTGTTCCTTGCCGGTGTCCTTGTCCTTCGCCGACACATGCAGGATGCCGTTGGCGTCGATGTCAAAGGTGACCTCGATCTGCGGCGTGCCGCGCGGTGCCGGACGAATGCCCTGCAGATCGAACTTGCCGAGCGACTTGTTGGCGCTGGCGCGCTCGCGCTCGCCCTGCAGTACGTGCACGGTGACCGCGGTCTGGTTGTCGTCGGCGGTGGAGAACACCTGCGACGCCTTGGTCGGCACGGTGGTGTTCTTCTCGATCAGCTTGGTCATCACACCGCCCATCGTCTCGATACCGAGCGACAGCGGGGTCACGTCGAGCAGCAGCACGTCCTTCACCGAACCACCCAGCACGCCGCCCTGGATCGCGGCGCCCACGGCGACGGCTTCATCCGGGTTGACGTCCTTGCGCGCTTCCTTGCCGAAGAAGTCCTTCACGGCTTCCTGCACCTTCGGCATGCGGGTCTGACCACCGACGAGGATCACCTCGTTGATGTCCGACACACGCAGGCCGGCGTCGTTGAGCGCGGTGCGGCACGGATCGATCGTGCGCTTGACCAGGTCTTCCACCAGCGACTCGAGCTTGGCGCGGGTCAGCTTGATGTTGAGGTGCTTCGGACCCGAGGCGTCGGCAGTGACGTACGGCAGGTTCACGTCGGTCTGATGCGAGGACGAGAGTTCGATCTTCGCGCGCTCGGCGGCGTCCTTCAGACGCTGCAGCGCGAGCTGGTCCTGGCGCAGGTCGATGCCCTGCTCCTTCTTGAACTCTTCGACGAGATAGTCGATGACGCGGTTGTCGAAGTCTTCGCCACCCAGGAAGGTGTCGCCGTTGGTCGCCAGCACTTCGAACTGCTTCTCGCCGTCGACGTTGGCGATCTCGATGATCGACACGTCAAAGGTGCCGCCGCCGAGGTCGTACACGGCGATCTTGCGGTCGCCCGTGGCGGTCTTGTCGAGGCCATAGGCCAGCGCGGCCGCCGTCGGCTCGTTGATGATGCGCTTGACGTCGAGACCGGCGATCTTGCCGGCGTCCTTCGTGGCCTGACGCTGGCTGTCGTTGAAGTAGGCCGGCACAGTGATGACCGCTTCGGTCACCGGCTCGCCCAGGAAGTCCTCGGCCGTCTTCTTCATCTTCATGAGGACCTTCGCGGAGACTTCCTGCGGGGCCATCTTCTTGCCGTCAGCGGTCTGCACCCACGCGTCGCCGTTATCGTGCGCGACGATGCCGTAGGGGACGATCTTGATGTCCTTCTGGACTTCCGCGTCGGTGAACTTGCGGCCGATGAGGCGCTTCACCGCGTAGAAGGTGTTCTTGGGATTGGTGACGCTCTGACGCTTGGCCGGCGCGCCGACCAGAACCTCGTTGTCCTTGGTGAACGCGACGATGGACGGCGTAGTGCGATCGCCCTCCGCGTTCTCGATGACGCGCGCGGTCGAACCTTCCATCACTGCAACGCAGGAGTTGGTCGTACCGAGGTCGATGCCGATGATCTTGGCCATTGAAGTTGCTCCGGAATGCTAAGCGGCCCCCGCGGCCGCGACTGTTGTGAAAGTGGGGCTCTGCCCCATTGATTCAATGCCTGGTGAGACGCCCCGGCGGCCTCGAGACCGCACCGCGCGGGGTTTTCGTTCAGTTGTCGCGCACCACGGCGACGAGCGCCGGACGCAGCAGACGATCGTTGAGCACGAAGCCCTTCTGCACCACGGCCACGACGGTGCCCGGCGCATGCTCGTTCGACTCGACCGAGCTGATGGCCTGGTGGTGGTCCGGGTTGAACGGCTGATGCAGCGGATCGACCACGCTCAGGCCGTTGGCCTGGGTGACCTTCTCCAACTGCTTGAGTGTGAGTTCGAGGCCTTCGCGCAAGGTCTTCGCATCGGCCGATTCATTGGCCAGGCCCAGAACGATGCCGTCGTAGACCGGGAGCAGGTCGCCGAGCAACTTCTCGTTGGCGAAACGGCGAGCCTGATCGAGGTCACGCTGCAGGCGGCGGCGCTGGTTCTCAATTTCGGCGCGCTCGCGCAGCACCGTCTCGCGCGCCTGCGCCAGCTCGTTCTCGAGGGCGCCCAGCTTCGCGGTAAGGGCGTCGAGGTCGGCGTTCACGCCGTGCTCCGCCGTACCATCCTGCGCCGGATCCGGCACATGGGGATCGTTGTTCTGCATGCTTGCTCCAAATGTCAGCCAACCGGCCCGCTCGATCGAGGGGCCGAACATTCGCGGGAAATTAGTAAACCCGCCTCCCGGGGCGGTTTATGAGGTCGCCGCGGCGCGATTCAAGGCGTCGCTGAGCAATCCGGCCGTGGCTTGGACCACGGGGATCACCCGCTCATATGCCATACGCGTCGGTCCAATAACTCCGACAGCGCCGAGCATGCGGCCGTTGGTGCCGTAGGTGGCGGTGACGATGCTGCAGCCGTCCAGGGCCGAGAATCCGGATTCCTCTCCGATGAACAGGCGCACGCCGGGCGCCTTGACGCACATTTCCATCAACTGAAGCAGATCGCGCTTCTGCTGGAAGGCGTCGAAGAGGTCGCGCAGCCGGTCGATATCGGCCAGTTCGGCGTACCCCATGAGGTTGGTCTGGCCGCTGACCAGCACGTCGTCGGCGTCTTCGTCCGGGGCGAACGAAGCCGTGGCCAGTTCCACCACGCTGGCAAGCATGCGATTGAGTTCGCCGCCTGCCTCGCGCAATTCGCTGGCTAGGTGCGCGCGGATGTCCGCCAGCCGGAAGCCGGCGAACTGCGCGTTGAGGTAATTGGCCGCCTGCTCAAGTTCGCTGGCGCCGATCGGACGCGCAAGCTGGATCACCCGGTTCTGCACCTGGTTGTCCGAGAACACCAGGATCACCAGTACGCGGGCATCCGGCAGGGAAACGAAGTCGATATGGCGCAGGGGGAAATCGCCCTGGCGCGGCACGGTGACCACGCCAGCGAAATGGGTCATCGCCGAAAGCAGGTTCGAGACGTTGCCCAGGAGATCGCGCGTGGTGGTCTGGTGCGGCGGCAGGCTGCCCTGCAGGCGCGCCATCTCGTCGCGTGGCAGCGGCTTGAGTTCGAGCAGGCTGTCCACGAAAAGACGCAGGCCGCGCGGCGTAGGCACCCGACCGGCCGAGGTATGCGGCGATGCGACCAGCCCGGCCTCCTCGAGGTCGGCCATGATGTTCCGGATGGTGGCTGGGCTCACTTCCAGACCCGACGAACGCGCCAGCGTGCGTGAGCCGACTGGCTCGCCATCCGAAAGGTATTGGGAAATCAGGGTCCGCAGCAGCCGGCGCGCGCGAGCATCGATGTCGTGACCGGTAAACGGATTCATGCGCCTGACTGGATGAAGAAAGGGGGCGGTTGCTGCCGCTATCAATAAGGTCTTGCCGCCCCGCTTGCAAGTCTCGGCTCCTGCGACTCCGCTCCCGCTACAATCGCGGCGTTTCCCTCCGCCACGCCGGTGCCCATGCTCACCTCGCTCTACGTCCGCCAGTTCGCCGTCGTCGAAGAAGCCGAGGTCGCCTTCGGCCCCGGCCTCACCGTGGTCAGCGGCGAGACCGGTGCCGGCAAGTCGCTGCTGGTGGATGCGCTGATGCTCCTGGCCGGTGCCCGGGCCGACAGCGGCATGGTGCGCGCCGGTTCCGACCGCGCCGAACTGGCAGCCGAGTTCGATCTTGCAGGTCTTCCGGAAGCCACCGCCTGGCTGCGCCAGGAGGAACTGGACGACGGCGATACCTGCCAGTTGCGCCGCGTGATCCGTACCGAGGGCAGCTCACGCGGCTGGATCAACGGGCGCCCGGCCAGCCTCGCGCAGATGTCGGCCCTGGCCGCGTTGATCGTGGAGATACACGGCCAGCACGAGCACCAGGCCCTGCTCTCGCGCCAGCATCAGATGGCCCTGCTGGACGCGTATGCCGGCAACGAGGAGCGTCTGGCTCGCGTGCGTGACACGGCCCGCGCCTGGCGCGACACCGTGGCACGCATCCGCACCTTGAGCGGCGGCGACGATCGGGATCGCCAGATCGAACTCCTTGCTCACGAACTGGAAGAACTGGATCGCTGGGCGCTCGCGCCAGCCGCCCTGGAAGAGCTGGAAACGCAGCACCGCCGCCTCGCCAATGCCGGCCGTCTCGCCGAGGGCGCCAACGGCGTGGTGGAAATGCTCGACGGCGAGAGCGAATTCGCCATCGGTCGTGCCCTGCTCCGAGCGCATGCCGAGCTGTCCCGGCTGGCCGAACTGGACGCCACACTGGCACCGACGCTCGAACTGCTGGACAGCGCCCAGATTCAGGTGGGCGAAGCCGTCGATGGACTGGGTCGGTACGCACAGGACGTCGAACTCGACCCCGAACGGCTGGCCGAAGTGGACACGCATCTCAGCCACCTGCACGAACTCTCGCGTCGCTATCGTCTGCCGATCGAGGAGTTGACGGCCAAGGCCGACGAACTCCGCGAGCGCCTTGCCGAACTGGAAGGCGCCGGCGATGCGCTGGATCGCCTCGGCAAGGAACGCGACCGCCTGCGCAAGGCATACGACGAGGCGGCGTCCGATTTGTCGGCCGCGCGCCGCGATGCCGCGGCACGGCTAGGCCAGGCAGTGGCCGGCCTGATGGGTGAGCTGGGCATGTCGGGCGGCCGGCTTGAGGTAACGCTCGAGCCCGCCGAAGGCGACGATCCTGATCCGCAGGGCCGCGAGCGCTGCGAACTGCTGGTCAGCGCCAACCCAGGCCAGCCGCCCCGCCCGCTGCGCAAGGTGGCCTCCGGCGGCGAGCTGGCACGCATCAGCCTCGCCATCGAGGTCGCCACGCTCGGCAACGACAACATCGGCTGCATGATCTTCGACGAAGTCGACACCGGCATCGGCGGCGCCGTGGCCGAAGTAGTCGGCCAGAAACTGCGGGCGCTCGGCGAACGCGTGCAGGTGATGTGCGTTACCCACCTGCCGCAGGTAGCGGCACAGGGACACGCGCATCTTCGCGTGGCGAAGGAAAGCGACGGCGAAGCCACGCGCACGCGCATCCACGCACTCGACGCGAACGGGCGACGCGACGAACTGAGCCGCATGCTCGGCGGCGTTGAAATCACGAAAGAGACGCGCGCCCACGCCAAGAAGATGCTCGACCGCGCGCAGGGGTAAGCCCATCCACGAGTGGGCTAGCCCCACCCTTGTGAGAGCCGCCATGGCGGCGAAGGGGCTTACTGGTGGGAGCCAGCCTGCTGGCGATGGGAGCTTGCCTCGCTGCTACACCGCTCCGTTGGCTTTTCGCCAGCAGGCTGGCTCCTACCTGCACCTTTTGGCTCATTGCCACCAGGGTGGCTCCTACCTTTGCTTCGTAGGTTCGCGCCGCTAAAGGGCTCCCACACAGCGGCCTCAGGTCCGGATGAGGCCCCGCTCCTGAGCCATCCGATAGAGGTCCAGCTCGGACCCTGCGTTGAGCTTGTTCATGACCGCGGCACGATGGATGTAGATCGTCTTCTGGCCGATGCCCAGCTCCGCGGCTACCTGTTTCGGCGCGCGACCGGCAGCCAGAAGCAGGAACACTTCCCGCTCGCGGGCGGTGAGCCGGTTGAACGGGTCAAGATCTGTCGACGGTCGACCCGAACGCCGCTGGCGCAGGTCGGAGCTCAAGTATTGCTCGCCACTGAGCACCGAACGCACGGCCGCCACGAGCTCCTCCGGCGCCACGCCCTTGGTGACGTAGCCCCGTGCACCGCGCCGCAAGGCTTCGGATACGTAAGGCTCGCCGTCGTGCATGCTCAGCACTACGATCTTCATGCCCGGCGAAATGCTGCCCAGATGCTCGATCAACGGCAGGCCACTGCCATCGGGAAGCGTTAGATCCACGGCCACGAGGTCGGGCCGGTGCTGGGTCACCGCCTCTACCGCCTCATCGGCGTTACGTGCTTCGGCGACGACGTCCAGGTCGGGTTCCAGCTCGATGAGCCGTTTGAAACCCTCACGGACAATAGCGTGGTCATCTACTAGGACGATTCTTGGCATGGAGAGAATGTAGCAGGCTCCGGACGCGGGCGTACGGGCGATGAGGGCCACGACGCCCGCCATCGCCCGTGTAACATTCCGGCATGCGACTACAACCCCGCTTCGCCGGCCCCCTCTTTGCCCTTGCCTACGCTGTTGCGTGGGTCATGCTGTGGCCGACGGAGCAGCCTTATTGGGTGCTGCCCTTCGGCCTGCGTTTCGGTGCGCTGCTGTTGATGCGAACGCGCGACTGGGCGTGGATTCTCGGTGCGGAAATCGTCGCCAGCGCCTTCTGCGAGTGGCGCAGCGGCCTGCCTATCGGCGGCGCTGGTTTCGTGCTGGGCGACGCTCCCGAACCCCTCACCGTAGCGGCCTGCCTGTGGCTGTTGCGTCGGGCGCACCTGCACGCCAGCCTCAGTACGCCGGAAGACGTGGCGCGTCTGCTGCTGTCGGCCATGGTCACGGCCACGGTCGCCACCGCGGGCAACGCCGCGATGATGGCCTCCATGCACCCCGCCGCCCCGGTGGAAATGCTTGGCACCACCTTCGGTAGCGATCTACTTGGCAATTACCTGGGCGTGCTGCTGGTCGTGCCGGTGATGGTGCTGGTCTTCCGCGAGCGCCCCACGCAAGCCTCCATGGCAGAGCTGCTGCTCGATGGCTTGTTGGTGATGCTGCCCTCGCTGGCCATTCTGATCACCCTGGCGGAGTACTCGCCGCAACCACAGTTCGCCCGCGTGCTTTCCCTCGCGCCCGTGCTGTTCTTCGCGTTCCGCCATGGCTGGCGCGGTGCCGGTCTGGCGATGCTGATCACCAGCGTGGGTCTCAATGTCACCGAGGACATGATCGGTCGCGGCGCGCCCACGGCCGCGGCCCACCTGTTCCTCGCCGTCGCCGGCACGGGCACGCTGATGCTCGGCGCCGCCACCGATGCGCTACGCCGCAGCAGCGAGCGCGTGGCGCAACAGAACACCCACCTGGCGGCCGCGAACCAGCGCCTCGATCAACTGGCCCGCCAGCTACGCGACGCGGCGCGCGGCAATCTGCAGGCCGAAGAAAACCTGCGTCGGCACATGGCCGCCGAACTGCACGACGAACTGGGCCAGAACCTCACGGCCATCCAGACCCACCTCAAGCTGGCACAGAGCCGGCTCGGCAGTGCGGGCATGGAGGACATCGGCACGTCGATCAACGGCATCCTCGGCCACATGCGCAAGGCGCTGCACCGCATGCTCGACAGCCTGCGGCCTTCGGTTCTGGACGAGTTCGGCCTGCTGCGCGCGCTGGACGAAGGCCCGATCCGCGACATGCTGACCGCCGCCGGCATCACCTACGTGACCGACCTCCGTGGCGAGCCTCGTCTGCTGGACGAGGACACCCTTACCGCGATCTACCGCGTGGTGCAGGAAAGCGCGACCAACGTGGTTCGCCATTCCGGGGCCAGCCGGATGACACTGCGCCTACGCATCGGCCTGCGCGACAGTGGCCCCGTGGCGATCCTGGACATCCGCGACAACGGCACCGGGCTTTCGTCCGCGCCGCCCGCCCGTCATCGCAGCGATGGCGGCGGGCGTGGACTGCAAGGCATGAGCGACCGCATCACCGCACTTGGCGGTCTCTTCCGCATTCGGCCGGAGCCTGTAGGACTTCACCTACGCGTGCTGCTGCGCAGCACAAGTATCGGATCCGGCATAGGAAATTTTCCAATAGCCGGAGAGTGAACACATCGTTACGATCTCATTATCGATGTGGGGGAGCCGCCGTCGAGAGACGGTGAGCCCAGGTCGGTCGTGGGGACGATCGACCTGATGAGGCGACAGGATGTTGCCTCGCCGGTGCAACATGGTGGTCGGTGGATCTGCGAGCAACTCGCGTTTCACGAGCCATGAAAACACCGGATCAAGCCGTCGGTGGGCAGGAGCCCACCGGCGGCGTTTTTATTTGGGCGCTCGCCTGCCCTCCGACCTGGCGACCAGACATAAAAAAGGCCCCCGACGGGAGCCTCTTACGCGAAGATATCGGGACTCAGCGCTTCTTCTTGGGCCGGACGTAAAGCACCAGGCTGTGGTCTTCGATGACGTAACCGTGACGCTCGGCGATCTCATGCTGGAGGCGCTCGATCTCCTCACTGATGAACTCGATGACCTTTCCGCTGTCCACGTCGATCATGTGGTCATGATGCTTGCCGCGGTCCAGCTCGTAGACGGCCTGCCCACCCTCGAAGTTGTGCTTCATGACGATGCCGGCGGCTTCGAACTGGGTCAGTACCCGATACACCGTGGCAAGCCCGATGTCCTCCTGGTGCGACAGCAGGCGCTTGTAGATGTCTTCGGCGGTCAGGTGGCGCTCGTCCGCCTCCTCGAAAATCTGCAGGATCCGCATGCGCGGATGGGTGACTTTCAGGCCCGCCTTGCGGAGCTCTTTGGTTTCCTGGTCCATGTCGAGACCCCTCGCGGTGCCATAAGGCGCTTAGTGTATCATCACAGGCTTCACGATCCGGACGTTACTACGCATGCATAAGCTCATCCGCACGCTGGGTTTGGCCATGATGGCAACCGCCATCGCGGGCTGTGGCCTCGTCTATACCCCCGACGTGCAGCAGGGCAACCTGCTCGACAAGAAGAACGTCGATCAGTTGCAGCCGGGCATGACCAAGCGTCAGGTCCTTGTGCTGCTCGGCACGCCGTCGGTCGCCTCGCCGTTCGATCAGGATCGCTGGGACTACGTCTCGACCTTCTCGCATCGCGGCCGCCCCATGACGACCCGCACCCTGACCCTCACCTTCAACAACGACACGCTGGTGCGCACCGAAGGCGATTTCTTCGCCCAGGATGCCAAGCAGCTGCTGAAGGACTCCGAGAAGTACAAGGCCAACCCGACGGGCGGCGCCGAGGGCGACAAGAACACCAGCGGCAAGAAGAGCGACGACGACGGCGGCTTCAGCGTCGGCGGTTCGTCGGACGACAGCCCCGCCAGCAAGCGGTAATGGCTCAGGCGCCGCGTGACGCGCGGCGCCGTCGGGCTTCCATCGGATCGAGCGTCAGCGGGCGGTAAAGCTCGACGCGATCGCCCTCCTCCAGCACCCGCTCCGGGGCCACCTTCTTCGCGAAGATGCCGATCCGTGTGGGATCAGGCATGACACCGGCAGGCAAAGCGGGCGCGGCCTGCTGCACGGCCTGCCAGGCCGTCGTGCCCTCGGGCACACCGAGTTTCAGGACCACCTGCCCTTCCGGCCCGGCATACGCGACCTCGACGCCGATCTCAGCCATACTGGCGCCTCGCTTCGTCGCAGAAATCGTCGACCATGCGGTTGGCGAGTTGCTGGAAGCCCATTTTCAGCACCGAGCCGCCCAGGCCGGCGTAGTCGAAGTCCAGATCCAGCGAGATCTTGCAGCCGACGTCGCCCAGGGCCTGGAACGAAAAAACGCCATCGAGCGAACGGAACGGCCCTTCCACGAACTTCATGGTCAGGCGTTCCGGCCGCTGCATGGTGTTGCGGGTGGTGAAATGCTGCTTCAACCCGGCGAACTTGAGATCCAGCCGGGCCACCAGCACGTTCTCGTCGCGCTCCACCACCGTGGCGGCGTCACACCAGCCGAAGCGCTTTGGGTATGCTTCCACATCGTTGACAAGGTCGAACATCTGCGCGGGCGTGAACGGCACGATCGCACTGCGGCGGATTTCAATCACGTTAGACCTCGTCTTATTTCGTCGGCGCATGGACACGCCGGCCTTGTATCAGGGACTCGATAGACCGATTTTAACGGACATGGCAAAAGCGAAGGCAAAGGACACGGAAAAGGAAGGCGGCGGCACCATCGCGCTGAACAAGCGCGCGCGCCACGAATATCACATCGACCAGCGCTTCGAGGCCGGCATGGCCCTGCAGGGCTGGGAGCTGAAGTCCCTGCGCGCCGGCCGCATCAACTTCGGCGAAGGCTGCTACGCGATCATCCAGCAAGGCGAGGTCTTCCTCGTCGGCGCACAGATTCCGCCCCTGATCAGCGCCTCCACGCACGTGGTGGCCAACGATCGGCGCACGCGCAAGCTGCTGCTCCACCGCGAGGAAATCGACCGTCTGATCGGCGCCGTGGAACGCAAGGGTTACACCCTCGTCCCCACCGCCATCTACTGGAAGCGGAACAAGGTGAAGTGCGAAATCGGCCTGGCCAAGGGTAAGCAGGAGCACGACAAGCGCCACGCCGAGAAGGAACGCGAGTGGGCGGTCGACAAGCAACGCGCGATGCGCGCCCACAACCGCGCCGGCTGACTGAATGGCTGCCGCCCGCCCATTGTGACAGGGGGTTGGCGCCCCTATACTGCGGGTAGGTAGTTACACAACGTTTTCCCCGGGGGTGTTCTGGCTTCGACGGGGGTAGTGCGATTGCCTGGTGCATGCCGAGGGGGCAGCTTTCCTCGTTAATCCAGCAGCAAACTTATAGTTGCCAACGACGACAACTACGCTCTCGCCGCTTAAGGCGTAAGCCCCGAACCGACTTGTGCTCGTGCTCGTCGGTGTAGGGTCACTATCACGAGATCGTCAATGGCTGTCGCCTCTCAGCCTACGACTAGATCTAACAGGCTGGTTTGTCGGCGCGCTTAGCACGCCGTGCTGTCGGCAAACGAGATCCAACGGTGAGCTAAGCATGTAGATCCGGGGATTAAACGCCTTCGGACGCGGGTTCGACTCCCGCCACCTCCACCAATCAAGCAGCGGATCAACGGTAAAACGTTGATCCGTTTTGCTTTCTGGGTGCTGGAAACCTCGCTGATCGGTCCCTTCAAAGGTACTGTTTGAGGTACTGGTATGCCGAAAGCGTTCCTGCAAACCCGGTCGAGCGGCTGACCTGCTCCCACTGAGCCGTACCACATGAAGCTGTAAAGTCCGTCAACCACGACGACGGATATGAAGAAGAGTCGTTTCACCACAGAGCAGATCATTGGCTTCATCTGAAGCCAGAGCAATCCCTTGCGAGCGCTCCGGATGCTTGGGCGACTGAATACTGCGCCCCCAAAGGCAGCGGCCAACTGTTACAGCATAGACGGCATGAGCCCGTCCAGCCTCACCGCTGTGCCGAAGTCACGTCCCCACACCGGTCCAACTCGATGATGCTGCCGTCCGCTCCGCCGTAGGTCATCCCCTCTAACGCAACGGCGTCTCCCAAATGCAAAGCGCCGTTCGCCAGGCTCAGCACTATCTCGTCCCCGCCGATCGTTTTGATGGTTACCGGGTGCGATGCGTCAACGATCTGCCGAGCGCCCACTTGGCCCATCGGGAAGTAGGACGCGAGCGTCACCTTGTTTCCGCTTTTCAGAATCGTCAGGTCACCTTTGACTGCATGATTGAGCACGTAGCTTCGGGCCTCCTCGACGTGGGAAAGGTGCGTCATTCGGCTGTGCTGTTCGGGTGTACAGCGTGAGTCACGTGCCACAAGAAAGGTGGTTGTGCCTTGCCCAAAGTCTGCCGATGTCAGGCCACTCATCCTGAATACCTCCGCAAAGCCGGCCGTTCGATCGCCGGTCCGAATCATGTCAAACACCGACGGTGGCATGGGTGCATTGGCATGGCAGACCGCCGTAACACCGAGCACCATTCCGAAGACCACTAGAGAATTCATTTTACTCAGCATGTCCGTTCGCCCTAGAGTTGAAAAAAAGGAGCGGAAAGCCGCCCCTTTTCGGTTAACGCGTTCCGCCACCGGAATGGTAGTTGTCGAGGAAGACTTGTTGGTATGTCCGACCGGCGCCTTGGTTAAACAACCGGATGGTCTGATTACCCCTCACCGACTCCATGAATGCTGTTTGTTGCTTCGCATTGACGACGATTTGACTGAGATTGGCTTCTTTGAGCGTGGCGAAATAAAGGCAACGAAGAATGCCGTAAACGACCACCCCGCAGGCGATAATCAAGGCCAGCTTTACGCTATAGAAAAAGAGCAAGGCAAGGGTAATGGCTGCCATCAGACCATCAATCAGGCCGCACACGAATTGCGTGGTCAATGTTTCCGGCCCTGAGTGTGGATCAGTCAAATGGATGATGTTTTTATACGACTCGAAGAACTTGGCGAGCGCGTCTGCATCCTCGGTCCATCCAACAGTGGCAAGTCGACGCTTGCCGATGCGATCGGCCGCGTTCGCCAGTTGCCGGTGATACACCTGGATCAGCTCCACCATCTTCCTGGAACCGCGTGGCAGCCCCGTCCGAACGACGAGTTCCAGCAGCTTCACGACCAAGCCATTGCTTCTGAGCGATGGGTCATCGATGGCAATTACTCCGCGTGCTTGCCGGAGCGACTGGCTCGATCGACCGGATTGGTGCTGCTGGATGTTTCCACGCTCACCAGTCTTGGCCGTTACTTGCGACGGGCGCGCGGTGACCGGGCACGGATCGGCGGTTTGCCTGGAGCGAGCGACAACGTCACGCTGTCGATGCTGCACCATATCGCCATCGTCTCGCCGCGTAACCGGAAGAGATATCGTGTGCTCTTCGATTCCGCAGACGTGCCCAAGGTGTTTCTTGGTTCGGTCAATGCCATTGCACGTGCATACGCGGACTGGCAACTTGTTTTGCATGACGCGCCGCGCGCGGGCTAGCAACAGGACAGTAGGAACACGGCAGCAGCCGTCAAGCAATGTGGTAATCCGCTGCCTTTGAATCAATGCACCGGCTGCAAAGCATGACGCCCGGCCAAGGGCCGGGCGTCTGCATATTCACTTAGCGATCGCAGCTGCCGTGAGCTTCTCCGCTTCGACGTGGGGCGATGTGTCGCTCCACGTCGGGCTACCCAAAGCCAATCCCCTCAGAACTCGCGCCACTGCCCCGAGGCGAGAGCGGGCTGGGCCGAGGGCGCCATCGCCATCAGCGGCTCGCGGGGCACAGACACCGGAGCTGCCTTCACGGGCTGCGGCGACGGCTTCGACGACGCACGGGCTGCGGCAGCCGCCGAGTCCGCGAGTTTGAAGAAGGCCACCTGACGCGTCAGTTCCTGGGCAAGCTCCAGTGCCTGGCGGCTGGCGGCGCTGGCTTCTTCTACCAACGCAGCGTTCTGCTGGGTCACGTCGTCGAGGGAGGCTACGGCGACGTTGACCTGCTCGACACCTGCCGACTGTTCCTGCGACGCGGCCGAGATTTCGCTGACGATGTCGGCGACCTTGGTCGCGCTGTTGCCGATGGTAACCAGCGCCTGCCCGGTGCGATTGACCAGATCCGAGCCGGTGCTCACCCGCTGCACCGTGGTACCGATCAGGCTCTTGATGTCCTTGGCGGCGGCCGCGCTGCGCTGCGCGAGGTTGCGGACCTCGGCGGCCACGACCGCAAAGCCGCGACCCTGCTCACCCGCACGCGCCGCTTCCACGGCCGCGTTCAAGGCCAGCAGGTTGGTCTGGAAGGCGATTTCGTCGATCAACACAGCGATCTCGCCAATGTTCCGGCTGGCCTCGGAGATCTGCTTCATCGCTTCCACGGCCTCGTCGGCTACCGCGCCACCGTTCTTGGCGTCGGTGCGCAGGCCCTGGGAGATCTGCTGGGCAAGCGCCGCACCCGATGCATTCTGTTTGACCGCGGACGACATCTCTTCCATCGATGCCGCGGTTTCCTCCAGCGAGGACGCCTGCTCCTGGGTGCGGTTGGAAAGATCGTCGTTACCCGCCGAGATATCGCGTGCTGCGTGCTCAACCTGCACCGCGTTCTCGCGCACCGCGCCGACGATGCGAGCGAGATTCTCGTCCATGGCGTGGAGCGCATTGAGCATGCGTCCCAGGTCGTCGTTGCGCGTGACCGACACCGACTCGCCCAGGTGACCCGCTGCGATGCGTGCCGTCACGGCCGAGGCATGTTCCAGCGGTGCGAGGATACTGCGCACGAGCGCGGTCGCCACGCCGAGGATCGCAAGCAGGGCGAGCAGACCGCCGCCCAGGAGGATACCGTCGGTACGCGCACGCGTCGTGGCGGCCTGAGCCGAACGCTCGTCAAGTAGCGCCGTCTCGGCACCGACGAACTTTCCCAGCAGTTCACGCATCTCGTCCATCCGGGCCTTGCCCTTGCCCTCGCGCTCGTACGCCAGTGCTTCCGCGCTCGATCCGCTGTTCTCCGGCTGCTTCTTCTGCAGGGCGACGACCGGATCGATCGCATCGGTCGTCCAACTGCGATAGACCGCATCGATATCCGCGAGGCGTTTCTGCTGCTCAGCATTGTCGATCGTGAGTTGGCGCAGCTTGGAAAGGGCATCCGCATAGGCGGCCTGTCCCGCAATCATCGGCGCCAGCGAGGCCTCCTTGCCCGTGATCAGGTAGCCGCGCTCACCGGTTTCGATGTTGACCAGGGCGCCCAGGAGCGTTCCCTCTACCCGCAGCACCTCGTTCGAGTGCAGGTCCATGCGGGTGCTCCGCTCCATGGTCTGCAGTGCAGCGTAGACGAGTCCGACGAGCACGATTACTACCATGGCGATGGCGGCGAAACCGCCGAAGATCAGCTTGTTGCGTGAAGCCAGTTTGATGAATTGCATGGTGCCTCCTGGGCAGAGAAGGCGCGAGCTGCCGCCGTTTTCAGGAGCGGGCGCTTTTGCCGAAATGCCGGGAAGCACGGGTCGTGATGACCGTAGGATCACCTGAGGACGGATGTACTGACCGGTTACCTACACATTTTCGGCAAATTCAGTCAAAACTTGAGTTCGGCGAATAATGTCCCCCTCTTCGGCTATTTATGCTGCAAGACGCAGACAACGAAGGTTGGGCAGTTGTAGACCGACCATGGAACGCGCCGGGTCGAAAAGCCGACAGCGGACGTGGGAACCGATAACCGCGCCATCCGTTGACCTCAGCGGGAGGCGACCCACGCCACCTCCCGCTGAGCCCCGCCCCTTATTGCTTGCTACGGCGGGTTGGCTCCACCACCGGCAGGCTGTCTTTCACCGACAACAACTGATCCCGCGGCAGGGTGATGCTGGCCGTCCCGGCAATGGCATCCGACGCACCGCCCACGGAGACCGTATAGCTGCCGCGGTCGATACGCCACGTATTGACCGACGTATCGAACCAGGCGAAAGCACGTGCGTTCAACGGCACCGTGACCTGACGGGTTTCGCCCGGATTCAAGGTAACGCGCGCGAAGCCCTTCAGTTCCTTCTTCGGGCGGGAAACAGGCGGCGCGTCCTCGCCCACATAAACCTGCGCCACCTCGGTACCTTCGCGCTGGCTCGTGTTGGTGATCGTGAACTGAGCCCGGGCCACGATCTGGCGGTCGTCCAGATAGGGCACGTTCCCGAAAGTCACATGCACCGGGCCGTAGGTAAACGTGGAGTACGACAACCCGTGACCGAACGCGAATTCAGGAGTAATGCCCTTTGCCTCGAAGCCGCGATACCCATTGAGCAGGCCCTCGGAATAAACGATTTCCTTGTTCGCCGTGCTGTTCTGCGGGAACGGGTAGTTGGCGTACGTCGGATTGTCCTTCTCGTCGCGCTCGATCGTGATCGGCAGCTTGCCCGAAGGATTCACCTTGCCGAACAGGATTTCACCGATCGCCGCACCGCCCTCCTCGCCCGCGTACCAGGGATAAAGCACGCTGGCCACCTTATCGACCCAAGCCCGCATGCTGACACCGCCTCCCGCATGCATCACGACCGTGGTGCGAGGGTTCGCCGCGGCAACGTTGGCGATCAACTCGTCCTGGGCCTCGGGGAGGATGAACGGTCGATCGAAACCCTCGCCTTCGTATTCGGAACCCAGACCACCCACGACGACAACGGCATCGTACTGGCCCAGATCCGTCGTCGGGACGAGCGACGCCCAACTGAACTGCACACCCTGAAATCCGCCCAGCGTGCCGAAGTAGTTTGGCTTGCGCTCGTACTGGATGCTCACGTCGTAGGTTTGGCCCGCCTGAAGGCGAATCGTGCCGTACGAGGGGATGGTCGGTGGAATCGACGGCGTGATGACGGTGCCTGCGCCGTTGTTGACGATCTCCTGCCCGTCGATCTGGACGCGCACTGCACCGTCGGCCCTCACCTTGAAGACATGATCGCCCGTCGTGGTCGGAGTGATCTTTCCAGACCAAACGGCCGCATCCGGCATGGCGCTACCGAACGGTGAGCCGCCGTTGTTCCAGTCGAGATTGATCAGACGGTCGTCGCGGGTGACAGTCTGGCCGTTCGAGGAATACGCACCGGTGAAGCCACCCACGCTCGGAGTCAATCCAGGATCGAGGGACATCCGGTCGATGTAATCGACCTGACTGCCCTGGGGTGCAGCCGCGCGAATGCCGTCGATGTCATTGACGTATTCATTCGGGTTGATGTTGGCGCTGCCAAACCCGGACGGCGGTGCTGTGACCGAGCGGTAACCGATGACCGCCACCTTCAGCGGATGATCGCTGGCCAGGGGCAGATTGTTGTGGTCGTTCTTCAGCAATACGGTGCCTTCACGCGCGATGTCTCGTGCCATCGCCTGACTCTGCGCGCGCTGCTCGGGCGTCTGCGTGTTGTCCATGGAAACCGTGTTATCCGTGAAGCCAAACAACGCAATCTGCCGCACGATGCGGCGCACCTTGTCGTCGATCACCGACTGGGGAATCGTGCCGTTGTCGATAAGCGGCTGGAGCGTCGTCGCATTCATGAACTTCCCGTTGGGCATGTCCAGATCGGTACCACCCAGCGCGCCCTTGGTGCCATCCTGCAACGCGTTGTAATCGGACTCGATGAAGCCCTTGAAGCCCCACTGCTGTTTGACGATCTCGTTGTTGAGATGCGCGTTCTCGCAGGCGAGCGGACCGTTGACACCATTGAAAGCGCACATGATGTTTGCGGGCTTGCCAGCCTTGACCGCCGACTCGAAGGGAACGAGGTATAGCTCGCGCAACGTCCGCTCATCGACCGAGATGTTCACCGCAAGGCGATTGTTTTCCTCGTCATTGGCGACCAGGTGCTTCAGCGTGGCCCAGACGCCCTGGTCCTGGATACCGTCTATGACCTGCGGAACCAACGCGGCGCCCAGATAGGGATCCTCACCGGACATGTATTCGAACGCACGTCCTGCGTACGGCGTCCGGTACATGTTCACGCCCGGGCCGAGGACGTTCTGGAAGCCGAGCTGGCGCGCGTCACGCCCAAGCGATGAGCCGAACTGCTTTGCGAGATGGGTATCCCACGACGACGCGAGTGCTTGCCCCGCCGGGTAACTCACACCTGCTGGCGACGAAAGCCGCACGCCCAGCGACGCATCGGTCGCGTAGATCTGCGGCAGCCCCAGTCTCGTGAGCGGTTTGATGTCCCAGGCGCCGGTGCCGCCGATGTAGTCCAGCTTTTCCTGCAAGGTCATCTTTCTGACGATGCGGTCGGCGATCTGGTCGGCCAGCCAGTCCTGGAGAAAGTCCGGAGCGTGACCGCGCACGGCGGGAATGCCCTGTAGCGAGCGCTGAGCCGGATGTAACGCTGGCGCAGCACCGCGGGTCTGTTGGGCTGACACCGGGGCGGCCACTGTCGAGGTCAAGGCGGCCGTGAGGCACGTGGCCAAGGTCAGTTTTTTCATTAAGCGTCTCCGAAAGCGCTTTTCACGGATTCCCCCCGTTATCGAAGCGTTGTCGGTTGACGCTCACCATTATGCTGCACAGCAGCATGCCATGGCTGTGATGGGATTCTCACAACGGTTGGATGGCTCAGAGTTGCAGAGCATTGAGCCACGCTGCGCATCGCATGTGCTTGAGAGCAAGTGCCGTCGATCACATCGCAACATCACATGTTGATACGATCCGAACGATACCGATCACCCCTAGACCTCCCCCATGCCCCGCGATCGATCCGAAGGCTGGAACGACATTGCCGACCAGTACCTCGCGGCGCGGTCCAGTATTGGCGCAGACCTGGTGCGCGCATGGGCGCGGGAAAACCTGCCACCATCGGCGTCGGTGCTAGATGTGGGCTGCGGGTCGGGCGTACCCATCGCGCAGGTGCTGATTGAAGATGGATTCAACGTCTTCGGGATCGATGCCTCACCCAACTTGGTCGCTGCGTTTCATGCGCGCTTTCCCGATACGCCCGTGGCCTGCGAAGCCGCGCAGGAGAGCGTGTTCTTCCGCCGATCATTCGGCGGCGCTGTTTCCATCGGCCTGATCTTTCTTCTTGGAGAAGACGACCAGCGGGAGGTACTGCGCCGCATTGGAGATGCACTGGAACCCGGCGGTCGTCTTCTTTTCAGTGCACCGCGGGAAATCTGCCAATGGGATGACCTGCTGACGTGCCGGCCTTCACGTTCGCTGGGCGAGGACGCGTATGTCGCCCATCTGCAAATGTTGGGTCTTCGCGTTGTCGGATGCCTGAACGACGAGGGTGGCAACAATTACTTCGACGTGGTGAAGAACGCCGTGCGCGTTGGGCCGCCCTGAGGCGACGGTCCTCGCGGAGGGATGACGTCGCCCTTAGGCCGCGCCCAAACCGCAAGCTCTTTCGATTCGCCTGCTGATGCCCGCAGGATGGCATCGTCAACCGTGACGACAGATTCATGAGAGGTCCATTCGAGCCGCGACTCAATACCGCTCCGAAAGATGCTTATGATGAGAGGAAAGCTGTAGTACCTACCAGGCACCGCCTCTCTGAAGCCCCGAGGTCACAATGACTCCGCCTCTCGCCACCACCGCACCGTCGAACCAGCCCCCATCCGGTCTGATTCGCCATCAGCTCGCCCTGGTACGAACGGTCACCTGGCTGGTCCTCATCATCAACGTTTGCCTGGGCACCTACAGCTTCCACTACAACATCACTGTCGATCCCCCGTTCGCCTTCACCCACCTTGTTCGAGACGTCGGGCTTGGCATCGCATGCATCGCGGCGCTGGTCTTTCTGCCGCGCAACTTCGGCTACGCCTGTCGTGCTCTGTTGGCGGGGCTTATCTTCTATCTGGCGTGGCATTACGTATCGAACGACATGCGCGATCTGCCGAGCGCACTCCTGCCTCTGCTGATCATGATCATCGCCGCGTATACGATGGGGCGGCGCGCCCTTTGGTGGGTGACGGGCATGATCGTCGCCGCGGTGCTGGGCTCGGTGGTCAATCAGTTCTTGTTCGATGGGCTCGAGTCGATACGCGAGCCGACCTATATCGTCGCCCTATGCAAGCAGTTGTTCCAGGTGCCTCTCGCCGCTTGCCTGGTCGATCGGACGATCGTGGTGCTGCATAACGCGATGGAAGCGGCCGACCTTCGGCGAGCGGAATCCGAAGAGTTGCACCGGCAACTTGCCGACCAAATGAATCACACCATGGACTTGCAGCAGCGCTTGAACCGCACTGCGGCACACGATGCTGCCGTATCGGTATCGGCCGCCATTTCCCATGATTTCGGCAATCTACTCAATGCCATCGAAGGTTACGCAAACCTCGCGTGGGAGTCCGTCGTGACCATGGATACGCCACTGACCCGAGCCTTGGATGGCATCGAGCGTGCCGTGGAAAAGGCGCTTCGGCTGAATCGCCAGGTGATGGACATGATGCGCAACGAAGCGCGAGAGCCTTATCCGATCAACCTCGACGCGGCCATGGTGGAAATCGCGCCGCTCCTGAAGGTCACGGTCGGGAAACAGATCAATGTCGAGGTGGATATGGAGAACGTGCCACCGGTCCTTTTCGACGAGCCCCAACTGGCGCTGATTCTCCTGAATCTCGCCGCCAATGCGCGCGACGCCATGGAAGGCCGCGGTACGCTTTCATTGCGCGCACAAGAACGGGACGATGCCGTGGTCGTGACCATTTCGGATACAGGCCCCGGTATGGACACCGACAAAGCCAAGCACGCATTTCAGCCGTTCTGGACCACGAAGCAGCAAGGCAAAGGCACGGGACTCGGATTATTCAGTGCACGGCAAATGGCTGAATCGATGCACGCACGCCTGGCCCTCTGTGCGAATGCAGGCAACGGCGCGCAATTCGAACTGGCCTTGCAGCGCGCCTGACGAACCACCTGAGAAGCGCCGCATCACGACTCCACCAGGACGTATCCGGCGCCGCGGACCGTGACGATCTCCAGGTGAGGACGCTCGCTACGGATCAGCTTTCGACGAAGGCGGTGGATGAGAACCTCGATCCGATGCGGATCGAAATCCTCCACGTCGGTAGTGAGTGATTCGATCAGTAACTCCCGGTCAACGGGGTTGCCCTGCCCTTGCCGCAGCCGCTGAACGACGATGCGTTCCGCTTGAGTCAAGGCAAGCACTTCTCCCATGGGACCGGAGACATACCAGCCGTCCGTCGCCGGAGCCGCCATCGCCGCTGGACCGGCTGATGCTGCGCGAGGTGTCCAGCTTCGACGGAGCACGGCGTGCAATGCCGAGGCCAGCAAGCCGACAGTGACGGGCTTCATCAGATAAAGATCGGTGCCCAACTGATACGCCGAGAGGCCAGCGGACTCGATCGGCATGGCGCTTAACGCGATGATTCCCGCCTGAGAGCCTTCGCTGCGCAGCCCTTGGATGATGCGCAGACCGCTATCGTCGGGCAGATTGATATCGACAACCATCAGGTCGAATGCCTGGCTGGCTCGTTTGAGATGAAACTCTTCGGCTGTCGCGCACGTGGTTACCTCGAAGCCGTAGCACGCCAAGCCGGGCCCGAGAATCTCCTTGCGCAGATCGTCGTCGTCCTCGACCAAGGCAACTCGCGCCAACACTGGTCACCCCCACCACGTCCCCTGCACACGGGGCCTACCGTAGCGCGGATTTGCCGATTATGCGAGTCGTGCCGGTCTGTGCTCAGCGCCTTGCCAGCCAGAGAGAACGGCCCGTCGGAGCCTGGCACCGACGGGCCGCTGGCCTTACTGCACCGACATGGCCATGACCGAGAACGACGTCGTAGGACCGATACCCGTAACCCGCATGTAGTAAGTTCCTGCGGCGGGCGCGGAAATCGTCACCGACTCGTTGTTCCCCACGTGTGCTGAACTGTAAGGTCCGGTAGTCGTGACGGGAACCGTGTCCTTGCCGACGACCAGGGAGACATCCCCGCTCCCCCCCATGGTCCGGAAAGTCGCCACGCGTGTTTTGGCGGGTACGACGAACTTGTAGACGATCTCGCTGGCGTTATACCCCACGTCCCTGCGTACCACGACGCCATTGACCAGCGGAATGGCACTCTGCGCCGGGCTGCTGTTGGGATCGAGTGCCTTGGTGACTGCGGCAAAGGTATCGAGAATGCCGATCCCGTAGGACTGCCCGTTCGACTGCGGGAAGCCACGGGTCGTCGAGGTCAGATAGTCCTTGACCAGATTCGGCGTGAGCACGGGCAGACCGGCTTTCTTGCGCGCCGCGATCATGAGCGCCGCTGCACCGGCCACCTCGGGCGTGGCCTGCGAGGTTCCGGCCATGGAACCGTACGTCGGCCCCTCCGGAACAGTCGTACCTGCATTGATGGCCGACCAGGCAAAGCCCGCCGCTACGGGCGTACCCGTCGAGGCATCGTTCGGATACACGCCGCCACCGGGCGCCGACAACGACACGTTGGCGCCGTAGTTGGAGTAAAAGGCGGGCTTGCCGGTGATGCCGTTCGACGCGACGGTGACCACACCAGGGCAGTTGGCCGGGCTGGTGGTGCTCGCATCCTGAGCGCTGTTACCCGCGGCCACGATCACCGTGGCGCCGAGGCTCATCGCTGTATTGATGGCTTTTCCGAGGTCGGTGGACGCGCTGCACGCTCCCTCGCCACCCAGGCTCATGTTGATGACCTGCGCAGGGAACGCATTGTCATCCAACCCGTCGACGTGGCCACCCGCCGCCCAGACGATGGCGTCCGCGATATCGGAGGTCGCGCCGCCACAGTGACCCAGTGCGCGAATAGGCAACACCTTTGCCTTGCCGGCCACGCCGGCCATGCCCACGCCGTTGTCCGTCAGCTCGGCGATATTGCCCATCACATGGGTGCCATGCCATGAGCTGGGTTCGGGCAGGATCGCCACGTTGTCGACGCAGCCTCCGTTGCTGGCCAGGTATTTGCTGTCGGTGGTCCAATCACCTAAATCCCAGGCGCCTTTCGCTCGACCGTCCGTCGCACGCCCGGACACGAGCGCGTCGGAAATGAAGTCGTAGCTCTGGTCCGTCAGCGAGGTGTCGAGGTCGGGGTGAGACGTGGCGCCGGTGTCGATCACCGCCACCACGACGCCCTCACCCTGCGACAGGCTCCATGCCTTGGCGGCGTTCGAGCCGCCCTTGTTCGCGAAGGCCTGGGTGTCACGGCCGATCGTCTCCGGCGTGCCGTCGCCCGCGCGGAAATGCCATTGGTAGGAAAAATTCGGGTCGTTGGGCGTACCCGTCGATACGTCTTCCAGACGGTAATCGCGGAACGGATAAAGCCGCACATCCGGCTCAATGGACTCCACCGCCGGATTGGCCGCCGCTTCGCGCATCAGTGCCATCGCAGACGGGCCATCCAATGCCTTGCTGGCACGCACGACATAACCGCCCACCGATGTCTTCCGCTTGAACGAGAAACCCGCGGTGCGCAGCGCATTGGTCTGAATGGCGGACATGGCCGTCGACGAACGCATGAGCGATGAACTCGCCGCATAGATGTCCTGCGCCGCGGCAGCTCCATTCGGCGCCATGCCCGGTTTGTAATGCACGATGAAGCCATCGATGCGCTGCCCGGAGGACAGCGCCATGCTGGCAACTTTTGCGTCGATGCTCTGCGCCAGCGCGCAAGGCGCTGCGCAAGCCAGCAGCGCGCCGACGATCCACATCTTGTTAGCTGGGTACTTCATGTCTAGCCCCTTTGGAATTGATGTTGTGCAAGCGATGCGTATCAGGCCCGTCACCAGCCGAAGCTGACGCCCACGGTGCCGCTGCTTTCGCCGCCACCTGCCAATGCACCACCGACGATGATGGCGCCGCGCCCCGGAAGCCGATGCGCATAACCCACGGCCAACGCGCCCTCACCTCGATAACCACCCGCTGCGGCGCTCACCCTGTTATCCGTGCCTTCGGCGGCCGCAATTGCACCCGCCATACCGCTCATCGCCGAACCCATCGCGCCCACGCGGGCCACACGGGTATCCAACGCACCGAAGCGCTGCTCAACCCGATTTTCAAAGGCATTGAAGTCGGTCCGACTCACCGCGTTGGCCACGCGTGTATCGGTGTAGCCGTTGGCGCTGGACAACGTCTTCGCATCACCAGCATCGGCGTACGACTGCGCCGTTTGCACAGCCTGCGTCGTGGCCGCATCCATCTGCTGACGGTTGACCGCATCCGTGGGCGCCTGGCCCGCCGCCACATTCGTGATGCGACGCTGCGTGGTGGCATTGCCGACCGATACCGTGTTGGCCTGGTCTGCGACCGAGCCCGCACCGAGCGCCACGGCGCCGGTTGCGGTCACTGCTGCCCCTTGGCCCAACGCCGTACCCGAAGCGCTTTGCACGGAAGACGAAGCGCCGACGGCAACCGAGTTCTGTGCTGAAGCCGCGATGGTGGCGTTGGCGCCAACCGCGGTGCTCTGATCCGCACCCACATTCGCTCCGCCACCCACTGCGGTATCGCCAGGGCCGAACGCCAGCGAATGAGAGCCGACCGCCGTCGCCATCTGTCCGCCAGCGCGCGACGCGTCACCCACCGATACCGACGACGTGGCGACTGCAGCGGCTCCCTGCCCCACGGCTATGCCTCCTGCCACGGAAGGCGCGACACCGTGCGAGAGCGAATTCACTGCTGTGTCGAGCGCGCCAATCGCACCGGCAATCGAGGTGTAATCCTGGCCGAGCACCGACACCTTGAAGCCACCCAGGTGACCTGTGAGATCGACGATCGTGCCGCCACCGATGATGTTTGCCAGGGTGGACAGGCCCTGATTGAACTGGCCGCCGTTGATCGCCTGACGGCTTGTCGAAACCAGGGACCCGTCCGCGACGTTGTCGATCACGGTGCCCGACGCTCCGCCCAGGATTACCTTTGCCTTCGTGCTGTCGTCGTAGGTCACGGCGCCGTTGGCGAGGTCGCCCACGTTTCCTGCTACTGCACGCAACTGCGCAAGATTCACGGCGTCGGTGTCGTGATCGCCCGCCGCCACGTTCGTGATTTGACGCTCCCCGCCACTGCTGCCGACCGAGACGGTGTTGTCGCGATCCGCGATGGAACCTGCGCCCAAGGCGACGCTGTTGTTGACGATCTTCGGATCGCCCGACGAGAAGATGCTGTTGCCCACCTTGGCACCCTGCCCCAAAGCAACGGAGTTGCTGCCGAAGACTTCCGAATTCGAGCCGATGGCTACGTCATTGGAGAATGGGACCGCTGGCTGGTCATCCACGGGAAGACCCGAATGCCAGACGAAGGCCTGATGGCCGATGGCGACGCTGTCGTCTGCTTGAGCCCCGGTGCCATAGCCGATCGCGGTCGCGTAAGCCCCCGCCACCAGATTGCCGTAACCCAGTGCGACGCCGCTGTCTGCATAGACCGAATTGAAAGTGCCGACCGCCGTGCCTCGCATCACACTGACCGTATTGCCTGCACCGAGTGCGGTAGCCCAATCGTCAGTGGCTGCAGCGCGATCGCCAACGGCCGTTGCGTCGTAGCCGGTGGCAGTCGTCTTGTAACCCATGGCAATCGAACGAATGCCGGAGGCGGAAGCCATCGTGCCTACGGCCGTGGATGCGTACTCCGTCGCTTGGGCGCCCGATCCGAAGGCGCTGGCAAGACGCGCCGTGGCCTCCGTCGCCTGCAGATTCACGCCATCGAATCCCTCGCCCAACTCGTCGTACAGCACATCCACCACACCGCCCACCGCGACGGCGGAGCGATCGCTCGCGTACGAGCCGGCGCCCACCGCGCCAGCATAAATGCCGGTGGCCCGGGCACCCGCGCCGACTGCCATGGACGCCACACCCGATGCCTGCGTGTTCGATGTACCGGTGAAGATGGCGGTGCCGTCTGCCGTCTCGTTTCGTCCGCCGATCGCCAGGGACGCAACGCCGCTGGCACTGGCGTTGCCGCCGAGCGCTACCGCGTTCACATCAGTCGCAGAGGCGCCGTAGCCACCCGCGAGTGTGAGGTTGCCGGCAGCGACAGCCTCGCTACCGAGACTCGTTGCGCCGTTTCCTTGCGAAAGCGCTGCGGCACCGAACGCCGCCGATTCCGAACCGGATGCCCACGCGGCCCGACCTAGCGCGACCGCACCATCGCCATCGGTCACGGCGGGTGCGCCGTCGCCATTGGCATCGCCCACGCTCAAGAATGTGCTTGACGTGTGGGTCGCATCAGTCAGTTGTGCGAGGTTGACCGCGTCGGTGGCAAACGTGCCGGCCGCGACGTTGGTGATCTGACGCTCGGCGCCGCTGGCACCGACCGATACGGTATTGCTCCGATCGGCTACCGAACCGGCACCCAGCGCCACGGCGTTGGCTGCTAGGGCCTGTGCCGCCGTGCCCAGCGACAAGGCGCTCGCGGCCGTTGCGACTGCCGAAGCACCCACCGCCATCGCACCATCACTGTTGGTGAGTGCGTTGACGCCAAGAGCGGTGGCGTTCAAGCCGTTGGCGATCGCACCACCGCCGAATGCTGCGGCGTGGTCGCCATTCGCGAGAGCGGAATCACCGAAGGCAGTGCTTCCGTCGCCAATAGCAGAGGCGTTATGTCCGCAAGCCGTGCCGTCCGCCGCCACTGCCGTGCCTGCGGCGGCACCTTGGCTGTCACTGCAGACCGTTTGCGCATGGCCTGACATGCTGTAGCCCAGGCCGGCACAAATGGCTGCACTCAATACTTTTGCACGCCACATGGCGGCACGCGTCCGCTCGTTATGGCTGGCGACACACGTCGTCTTCGTCCCCATCTTTTACCCACCCCAATGTTGTCCCCTGAAGCGGCGACATTCACCGAACTGAAGTGTGGTTGTCACGCACACTACATCTCACAACCTCACCGATTCGGTGAGGTTGTGGTCGATGCAGGCATGACATTCGGCCCAGCGATGGCTCCCATGCGCAGAGCATCGTGAGCGAGGATTTGAAGCGAAGTCGCTGCAGCGGCGTCGACGCGATTACAGATTGAGCAAGCAACATGTGGCACAGCGAAAGCACAGCGATGCGAGTGACGCGATTGACAGGTCGGTACGGCTCAAGCCGCCAGTAGCCACAGAGGTCGCCGACGGCGGGAGACGCCGTCTCGCGCCGCTGAAACGCTGGGATCCGTTCAGCAATTAAAAGAAAAACGCACTTTATCGTCCGCACCGTCCGGGTAGCCCACCGAAATGACGTAGCGATGTGATCCAGGCCGTGAATGCGTCGCCATGCAATTACTGTCAAAGCATTAAATCATTGCCTCGCTCCAATAGCTTTTTTCCCTGGCGTTCGCCGAAGATTTAAGTCCCAAGTACTCCCGTTCGCGGCCTACCGTCTTCACTTACCTTATCTTTGGCTTTCTCCTTTTTCATCAGCGAGATAGCCCTAAAGTTTGCCGTTTTTGCGGCGATAACTCCGTAGGCACTAACGAAACGCGACGGGGAAAGAAAATGGCCAGCAATGCAAGTGCAAATGCCGCTCAAGAAGTGAATGACCTCAAGGCCACGAGCGATGCATTGCACCGCGTTCAGGCCATTATCGAATTCGACCTGCAGGGGAACATTCTTGCGGCGAACCAAAACTTTCTTAATACGCTCGGCTACACGGCCGACCAGGTGATCGGACAGCATCACCGCATGTTCTGCGAGCCGGCCTTCGTCGCCGCGGACGAATACCAACAACTCTGGGAGCGGCTTGGCGCGGGACATCCGGAGGTCGGCGAATTCAAGCGCATCGCCGCGGACGGCCGCGAGGTTTGGCTCAGCGCCTCGTATAACCCGGTGTTCGACCGCGATGGCAAGCCTTACAAGATCGTCAAGTTCGCGACCGATATCAGCACCCTGATCGATAAGACCGCCGAGCTGGATGGGAAGATGACGGCGCTCGACAAGTCGCAGGCCGTAATCGAATTCGATCCCAGCGGCCATGTCATTTCCGCCAACGCGAACTTCCTCGCGGTAGTCGGCTACTCGCTCGACGAGCTGGTCGGCCAGCATCACCGCAAGCTCTGCGACGACGCCTATACCGCCAGCGCCGAGTACGCCGAGTTCTGGGAACGGCTGCGTCGCGGTGAATTCGATCGCGGCCGTTATCGCCGTGTCGCCAAGGGCGGTCGCCGGGTCTGGCTGCAGGCGAGCTACAACCCGATCTACGACGGCAATGGGCGTCTGCGGAAGATCGTCAAGTTTGCTGCGGACATTACCTTCCAGGGCGAACTGGAAGAACTGGTGAAGCGCCGCGCCGCGGACTTCTCCACCGCCTCCACCCAGATCGCCCAGCAGTCCAATGAGATGGCCGCCGGTGCGCAGCTGCTCGGCGCGACCGTGGAGGAGATGAACGCCACCATCGAGGAGCTGACGGCATCCATCAGTTCGATCGCCAGCAATTCGCAGAACGCCGATCGGCTGGCCAAGGACACCCAGCAGGAAGCCGAGCGCGGCGCGAAGGCGCTTGGCAAGTCCATCGAAGCGATGGAGCTGATCAACAAGTCGTCGGAAGACATCGGTGACATCAGTAAGGTCATCGGCGAGATCGCCAGCCAGACCAACCTCCTCGCCTTCAACGCAGCGATCGAAGCGGCACGTGCCGGCGAACATGGCCTCGGCTTCTCCGTCGTCGCCGATGAGGTACGCAAGCTTGCCGAGCGGTCGTCGCAGGCCTCCAAGGAAATCTCGAAGCTGATCAACGAGTCCGCAAAGCGCGCATCCCAGGGTAGCCTGATCGCCAAGGAAGCCTCCGAGGCGTTCGACAAGATCCTGTTCGGCGTCGTCAGCACCACGCAGGCGATGTCGGAGATTTCGTGCGGTGCCGAAGAGCAAGCCGTTGCCGCGCGCGAGGTCGCCAGCGCCGTGCAGCACATTGCCGAGGAGACCGAAAAGACAGCCTCCACCTGCGACAGCATCGCTCGCGCCTGCGGCTCGCTGATGGAAGGCGCCGTGGAACTGAACACCACCGTCAACGACTTCGCGACCTGACCCGCCATGTTCGATCGGGAAGCCGCCGTCGATCCCTCCATTCGCGAGGCGCTGTTCGCGCAGGTACGCCTGCACACCGGCATCGTGATGGCCGAGCGGAAGTGGACGATGCTGCACGGGAGGCTTCGTCGGCGCCTTCAGGAGCTTCAGCTCTCGGGCTACGAAGCCTACCTGGCCCTCTTGGGCAGGTCGAAGCACGAAGTCGGCTGTTTCATCGATCTGGTCACGACCAACGAGACGTCGTTCTTTCGTACTCCGCGTATCTGGCAGTACCTCGAGGAACATTTTTTTCCTCGATGGCACGCGGCGCATTCTGGCGCCACGATGCAGATCTGGTCGGCGGCCGCGTCCACGGGCGAAGAGGGCTACTCGTTGGCGATGCTCGCCAACGAGTTTCGCCAGAAGCACCCGGACTTCAGCTACCGCATTCTCGCCACGGATATCTCGCGAGCGGTGCTCGACGTCGCCGCCGCAGGGAGCTACGCAGGCCGGAACGCCAAGGGGCTGCAGGCGAGTCGCCCTGAGATGGTCGAGCGTTACTTCGTGCCCGAGGGCGACGGATATACCGCTCGCCCTGCACTGAAGGCACACCTGACGTTTCGCCCCCATAACCTTTATCAGGATCTGACCGAACCGACGCGCTTCGATCTCGTCCTTCTGCGCAATGTGTTGATCTACTTCGATGAACCGGGCCAAGAGGCGGTCGTGGAGCGCGTAAGGCGCGCGATGGCACCTGAGTCCACCCTGATCATCGGGGAGTCGGAGTCGCTGCACCGCATCCGCAGCGGCTTCACGTACGAGCAGCCGCTGATCTATCGAAATACGAAGACAGCATGATGAGCACGTTGGATGTCTACGTGGGTATGTGTGAGGTGCGATCGGGCAAGGGCGCGCAGATCCTGCGCAGCACCTTGGGCTCATGCGTGGGCATCGGCATTCTTTGGCCACAGCGTGGCGTATGTGCGCTCGCCCACTGCCTGCTTCCTGAATCCGCCGTCCCCTCGACGCAACTCTCCGCAAAGTACGTCACCGATGCGATCCCCTCGTTGCTGGCATCGATCGGTGCCACGGCGGATCACTACTCGGAACTGGACGCCGTGGTCGCAGGCGGTGCCTTCATGATGCCGCACACGCGGCCCATCCTTCACGGCGGCATCGGCGAAAGCAACGCCCTGACAGCACAACGTCTGTTGGCCGAAGCGGGCATTCGCGTGATTCACACGGAAACCGGCGGTCACGTCGGCAGGCAGCTGAGCATCCACTGCGATACGCAACGCTTCGTTGTCCGCAGTTTCGAACGCGTCATTTAGAGGAATTCACCGTGGAAATGCCTTCGCTAGATATCGCCCCCGGCGCCCAGGCCAACGTGCAACTGTTCGGCACCTTCCATCTGGGCGAGTTCGAACTGGCCTTGCCGATCGACGTCCTGCAGGAAGTGGTGAGCTTCCCCTCAGGCATGACGCAGATCCCTCTCGCACCGGACTATGTCCTCGGTCTGTTCCTGCTCCGTGACATGATGATTCCGGTCATGGACCTGGCCCGGTTCCTTGGTCAGCCTGCCGTTGGCGACCAGGCGAATCGTCGCGTCGCTATCATCAAAGCCGACCAGAGCCTGCTCGGCGTAACCTTCGACCATACCGGTGAGATGCTCCGCCTCGCCAGCAGCCAGATCGTGCGCTTCGATAGCGGCGCGAACGCCAGCGCCCTGATCGCCGGGGCCTTTCACTTCGACCAGCGCATCATCCAAGTGCTGTCTGCGGAAGCACTCGTTCGCCTCCCCGGCGTTCCGCAGGCCAACAGCGCCCTGCTCGCTCTGCAGGCGCGCCAACGCAGCGCCTTGCGCAAGGTCAGCAAGGTCATTTCGTTCCATGTGACCGGTCGTCACATGGCGCTAGCCATGGATGCCATCCATGAAATCGTACGAGTCCCGGAGCTGGAACATTCGGTGCTGGCCGATTCCGTCTGCCGCGGCTGGTTCAACCTGCGCGACCGGCCGGTGCCGGTGCTGGATGTGTCCAGCTTCCTGGGGCTCGAAGCCTCGTCTTTGGCTTCACCCGACGCATCCGACGTTGAGGACATGCGCCGCATCGTCGTGCTTCGTGACAAGGGTTTCTACCTTGGTCTGCTCGTCGACGACATCGACAGCATCGTGGCGCACACAGAGGCGCAGCTGCTGCCCATGCCACCGACACGCGGACAGATCGGCTTGTTCGCCAACGTCATCAGCCGACGCGACACCGGCGAAGGCGACCTGATCCTGATCAGCACCAGCGCGCTCTTTGCCAACCCCTACATGGCGCACCTCGCGAAGGGCCACCATGACCTGTACCTCGTGACCGACGAGGAGGAACGCTCCAGTGACGCCCGCCGCAAGACTCAACGGGAAACCTGGCTGACCTTCGATCTCGATCGCCCCATGGCGGTGCGACTCGACCAGGTCTGCGAGGTCATCGGTGCACACGATCCCCTCGTCAGCCCGCCCGGATCTTCGCCGTACGTGTGCGGGGTGCTCAACACCGGCCACGCGCTGATCACCGTGATCGACCTGCGCCACGTGTACGGCATGGAGCCATTCGTCGAGACGGAAGACACCCGCATCCTCGTCGTGGAACATGCAGGGCACAAATACGGCCTGGTCGTCGACGCCGTGCGTAGCATCACCAGCATCGAACCGTCCAACAAGCTGTTGGTCCCGGCCCTGATCGCTCTTCATTTGAATGACGAACTGCGGCAGGACATGCATGAAGTCGCCGAGATACCCGGGGAGACGACGCTGTTGCTGCTCGACGTCGCCTCGCTGCTACGACGTCTGGCAGAGGAGGGGGAAACCCAGAATGCGCCTGACATCGGCATGCCGGGCACGCTCTCAGCCGTTCACGACCTCGGCGCCGCAGTCGCCGTATCGTGACCAATCCCAACGACGTAAGCGTTTACTTAGGTTTGTCTCACCCCTACCGAGACGCAAAGGTTTGTAAAGACTGACAATTTAGCCCTAAAGAACCGCCCGGCCGGGCCGTTAATTGGACTCCCATATCCCTACGGTCTCTCCGCGTGAATCTTTTCAAGTCGACCCAGGCGCGCTACACGGTGGCGGTCGCTGCCTATTTTCTTGTCCTGGTGGCACTGACTCTCGTCGTCATCCGCCTGTTCGTCAGCCCGGACCTCCGCGCGACCGAGGCCAAGCTGGTCGAATGGAACGTGGACGAGATCGGTAGCGTCATTACCAACAAGCTGCACCAGGTGGAAGCGCAGCAGCGCAGCATCACGCAAACGGTGGCCCTGATGGACAGCGCGTCCATCGATCGCCTCCAGCCCGGACTGGTCGATCAGTATGGCGACGCCGACGTGTTTGGCGGCGGCATCTGGCCCCTGCCGTTCAAGCGCGAAGCAACCAAGGAACGCGACAGCACCTTCTTCGCGCGCGACGCCAGCGGCAAGCTGGCCGTCAACACGCACTGGAACCAGCCGGACGCGCTGAAGTACTGGGAACAGAGCTGGTACAAGAACGGCCTGACCGCACCGCGCGGGCATTGCCTGTGGGCCAATGCATACAAGGACGATGCCAGCGCCCAGCCGCGCACGAACTGCGCCATGGCCATCTACAAGGGCGACGAGATCTTTGGCGTCTCGACCATCGACGTCACTCTCGGCTTCTTCAACCGTCTTGTCGCCGACATGGAAAAGAAGGTTCAGGGCCAGATCCTGATTGTCGAGCCGAACGGCACCATCGTCAGCAACAGCACGTACATCAAGGACGATATCGTTCTCAAGAAGCTCGCCGACCTCGCCGGAAGCTCGACGATGATCGCCCAGGTGAAGGACGCCCTGCCCGGCCTGGCGAAAGCCCGACAGATCGAGCATGACTACGATGCCGACGGCGAAGCACACACGCTCTTCCTGAAGCCGATCGCCGGCACGCCGTGGGTGCTTGCCACCAGCCTGCCCACTCGCCTGCTCACCGAGAACAGCTCGCGCATTCTCACCAAGCTGGCGTCCGTGCAGGTGCCGCTCGCCTTGCTGCTGCTTGCTGCCCTGGTGCTGGGTATACGCGCCCTGATGCGCCAGCTCGCCACGCTCAAGGCCAACATCGATGACCTGAATTCGGGCGATGCAGACCTTACCCGTCGTCTCGCCCACGGCAACGGCAGCGAATACAACGGCGTGGTGGAAAGCTTCAACAGCTTCGTGGCACGCCTGCAGGGCATGATGCGACAGGTGCGCGACAGCTCCTCGGCTATTTCCTCAGCCGCTACGCAGATCGCCAGCGGCAACCTCGATCTTTCGCAGCGCACGGAAGAACAGGCCAGTTCGCTCGAAGAGACCGCCGCGTCGATGGAAGAACTGACCGCCACGGTTCGCCAGAATGCGGAGAATGCGCGCCAGGCCAACACGCTGGCCCGCGAAGCGGCAGCGGCGGCGCATGGTGGCAGCGGCACGGTCGCGGAGGTGGTCACCACGATGGATGCCATCACGAAGTCGTCGGCGCGCATTGCCGACATCGTCGGTGTCATCGACGGCATCGCCTTCCAGACCAACCTGCTGGCACTCAACGCCGCGGTGGAAGCGGCTCGTGCCGGTGAGCAGGGGCGTGGTTTTGCGGTGGTGGCGGGCGAAGTGCGCAGCCTGGCTCAGAGTTCCGCCAAGGCGGCGCGCGACATCAAGGCACTGATCGCCGAATCGGTGGACGATGTGGAGCGCGGCTCAGAACTCGTCCGCGTGGCGGGTGAGCGCATCGGCGAGCTGACGGGCAGCGTCGCGCACGTCGCCACCTTCATGGAAGAGATCATGGCCGCCAGCCACGAGCAGAGCCAGGGCATCGAGCAGGTCAACGGTGTGGTAACGCAGCTCGACGACATGACGCAGCAGAACGCCGCACTGGTGGAAGAAGCGGCCGCCGCAGCCAAGGCACTGGAAGACCAGACCCGCACGCTCGAGTCCGTGGTCAGCGGCTTCAAGCTCTGAGCCTATCCGCGGGCAAGGGAGTGAGGGTTGCCTCTCGCCGCTGTAGCGGCTCCTACAACGAAGCGCGCTTTCCGCACGACGGGGCACGCCTCTTGTAGAAGCCGCTATAGCGGCGAGCACAATTCGACGGAGCGTTCCCGCAAAGGGAAATCGTAGCGTCTACGTTCCGCGCGGCCGCTAAGGCAACATGCGCGCGAAGCGCGCTGCCCCACCCTGTCGCGTAGCAGGCAAGGCGGGCGATGGGGCCAGCATCGGCAGCCCTTCGCCACAGAAGATGGCATGCAATGCGCCCAGCAGCATGCGCACGCGCTCATCGGCAATCGAATAGTAGATGGACCGCGACTGGCGCCGCGTCGTCACAAGCTTCGCCTGGCGCAGTTCACCGAGTTGCTGGGAAAGGCCCGGCTGACGGATGCCGAGATCTCGCTCGATGTCGCCTACCGCACATTCGCCCTGCGCGATATGGCAAAGCAGCAGCAGACGCGTAGGTGCGCTCAACAGACGCAGCAACTCTGCCACGTCGGGTACGGCGGCCTTCATCGCTTCCAGCGTGGCGTCGGTGCTCAAGGACACGGTCGCCACCGGAAATACCATGACTCGCCATCGCGAGGCTGGATCGCAGACGCCTTCGATGCGTCCGTTTCCACACGTTCGAGAACGGGCGATCCCGGGCGCCAGCCTTCCGGCGTCGCAACGGCATGCCGGTCGCTGGTCTGTAGCGCTGCCACCAGGCGGAGCAGCTCAGGCACGGATCGCCCCACCTCCATCGGGTACCAGTTCATCGCGCGAATGACGCCTTCCGGATCGATCACATAGGTGATGCGCGCCGTCGCGCTATCGGTGGCATCCGGAGCGAGCATGCCGTAGCCCTGCGCGATGGCCATCGAAGGATCTTCGATGATGGGAAAGTCGATGGCCACGCCCCACCGCTCCTTGATGTCGCGAATCCAGGCGAGATGCGAGTAAAGGCCGTCGATGGACAGCGCCAGCAATGCGCAATCCAACGCCTCGAACTCGGCGGCGGCCTGCGCGAAGGCCATGAACTCGCTCGTGCACACCGGGGTGAAGTCGGCCGGGTGGGAAAACAACACCAACCAGCGCCCGCGGTAATCCGAAAGCGACACGTCGCCCTGCGTGGTCCGGGCGCGGAAATCGGGTGCGTGCTCGTTGAGGCGTAGCGGGCGCGGAGCTTGAAAAGCGGCGTTCAAAGGGCTCTCCATCAACGAAATCTGAGCAGCAGCCATACCGGCTGAAAGGCATAGTTACATACATACATAAATCATGTAAATATATATCCCATCCCAACCCGGTGACTTGTCATGACGCCCTACGCAGGCGACGCCCCCCTTCAACGCGCCATTCGCACCTCGCAAGGCGCCATGGACACCCCGGCCTTGGCACCCATCGTCACCTCATTCTTCGACCCGGCCACGTTTACGGTCAGCCATCTTGTGCAGGATCCAACGAGCGATGCCTGCGCCATCGTGGACAGCGTCCTCGATTTCGATGCGCCCAGCGGGCGCACCGACACACGCACGGCGGAACAGATCGTGGCGGCGATCAAGGAGCGCCAGCTCAAGGTCACCTGGATCCTGGAGACCCACGCACACGCCGACCACCTGACCGCGGCGCCCTGGTTACGCCAGCACTTGGGTGGAACGCTCGCCATCGGGGCGCAAATCACCGCCGTACAACGGACCTTCGGCGACATCTTCAACGAGGACGATCGCTTTGCCCGCGACGGACGGCAATTCGATCACCTGTTCATCGACGGCGAAACGTTTTCCATCGGCGGGCTGCAGGCGGTGGCTCTGCACGTACCGGGACACACACCGGCGTGCATGGCCTATGTCATCGGTGACACCGTGTTCGTCGGCGACACGCTGTTCATGCCGGACTACGGGAGCGCGCGCTGCGATTTTCCGGGCGGCGATGCACGCACGCTGTATCGCTCGATTAAGCGGTTGATGTCGCTACCGGACGCCACGCGCGTCTTTCTGTGTCACGACTACAAGGCGCCGGGGCGCGACGATTATGCGTGGGAAACCACCATCCTCGCCGAGCGCACCGGCAACGTGCACGTACGTGAAGGCATCGATGCAGACACCTTCGTACGCATGCGCGAAGCCAGGGACGCCACCCTGCCGATGCCGCGCCTGCTGCTTCCGTCCGTTCAAGTGAACATGCGCGCAGGCAACCTGCCGGAACCGGAAGGCAATGGCGTGCGCTATCTCAAGCTTCCGCTGGATCTGCTGTGATGATCGCAACACTCGCCCATCTGCCTTGGTACTGGCCCGTACTCGGCGGCCTCTGCATCGGCACCGCTGCCGGCATGCTCCTGCTTTTCAATGGCCGGATACTCGGGGTGTCAGGCATGACGGCCGCGTCGCTCGGCTGGGCCGACGGGCACGATCGAACGGCTACCCGTCTGTTTCTCGTCGCATCGATGGCCGGGGCTGGACTGACGTACCTGATGCTGCACCGACCTGCCGTCGAACCCACCGCGAACATGGCAGTCCTTATCGTTGGCGGCTTGTTGGTGGGCTACGGCACACGACTCGGCTCCGGTTGCACCAGCGGCCACGGCGTCTGTGGCCTTGCACGATTGTCGCCACGTTCGATAGCGGCGACAGGTGTCTTCATGTGCTCGGCCGCCATCACGGTCTACGTCGTGCGTCACATCCTGGGGTATGCGTCATGACGCGATTCGTCAGCATGTTGGCGGGGCTTTTGTTCGGCGTTGGCCTGGCGCTTTCGGACATGGTCAATCCCCAGCGCGTGCAAGCCTTTCTCGACGTTGCCGGGGCATGGGATCCCTCGCTCGCCTTGGTGATGATATCGGCGCTGATCCCTTCGACCTTGGCGTGGCAGATTCGCCGTCGCCGGTCCCGCCCCGTGTTCGACCAACAATTTCACGTTCCGACATCGCGTCGCATCGATACCGCGTTGCTGTCGGGCGCCGCGCTCTTCGGTATGGGCTGGGGTCTGGTCGGTCTGTGCCCTGGCCCTGCACTCGCCGATCTCGTCATCGTCCCCTGGCCTACCCTGGTGTTCGTGGTCGCCATGATCGCGGGGATGGGCGTGCATCGGTTGCTTCGCCCACGCCCGTCGTGAAGGATTGCGCGAGGGTTCCGTCGCTATCCGGCATCGCCCGCGCGATACCGGATAGCCACGCGTGCCATGCAAGGTCTCAGGCGAACGATGCAATAACCTCAGCCTTGCGAGCTTCCATCTGTGCACCGAGTTCGGCGAGTTCTTCCTTGGATAGAAGCTCCTTGGCGTCCTTGAACATCTCTTTTTCTTCCTCATCTGCGTGGTGCTCGATCAGTTCCTTGAGCACCTTGGCCCGGCCGGAAAACTCCACGCTGCCAGGGTCGGTATTCAGCAGATCGGGCAGGACGAGGTCTTCGGCAGCGCGATGTTCTTCGAGGGCTTCGAAGTACATCTTTGCTTCGTCCTTGCGGCCGGCGGCCTTGAAGGCCGGGTAGAAGATTTCTTCTTCGATCGTCGTGTGCGCTTTCAGGTTGACCTGAATCTCGTGAAGCAGCGTGGCACGCTTCTTCGTGGCGCGCTCGCTGGTCTCTTCCAGTTGCGTCAGAAGTTCCTTGACGAGCTTGTGGTCGGTCTTGAGAAGTTTGATGGCATCCATCGATGTGTCCTGGCAGCGGCTGGGACGCCTACCATCAGTGGACCACCGTGAAATTCCTGCGAGAGATATGCACGCGCCGGCATCGCATACTCAACACACGGCGGGATGCCGTGCGGAAAAACGCGTGGGCAAATCCTTTATTCGGAAGCTCTCCACGATGTGATCGATGAACACCCGGGTTTTCTGTGGCAGCAGATGCTGCGCAGGGTAATACAGCGACAGGTTCCCGCCCTCGACCCACCACTCGGGTAGCACGCGTACGACCGCCGCACGCTCGAACCACGGCAACGCCGACTGCACCGCAACGAGCGCCACGCCCATGCCGAGCGCGGCGGCGTGGCACGCCGCGTCGGGATCGTCGAAGACGACGCGCCGGTCGAGCGCAATGGCGACTTCACCGCCCTCCCTCCGTGTGAGCACCCAGTCCCTGATCCGGCCCGTCTGCGGCGAACGGATAAGAATGCCTTCCCGGCCAGCCAGGTCGTCCGGCGTGACGATCGGCGGCCCACGACCGAGGAAGTCGGGCGACGCGATCAGGATGCGCTGCGCTGGCGCCAATGCCCGAGCGACCACGCCCGGCTTGAGGTCGAAACCGCCGCCGATGGCGACATCGAATCCGTCGGCGATGAGGTCGACCGGTCGGTTGTCGAATCGCCAGTCCGGCCTTACCGCGGGAAACGCCTGCAGGAAGCTGTCGAGCATCGGCACGATGAACTCGCGCCCGAAGGCGTAAGGCAAGGCCACACGCAATACGCCCGCCGGCCCGCCGGTACGTGCCCGTGCACTGGCCATCGCACCGTCGAGTTGATCGATACTGCCCTGCACGTCCCGCAGAAAGGCTTCACCTGCCTCGGTGAGCGACAGCCGCCGGGTGGTTCGCTGGAACAGGCGGACGCCCAGCTCCGTCTCGAGCCGAGCCACATTTTTGCCGACCGCGGCCGGGGTGAGACCGAGCACACGCGCCGCGGAAGCAAAGCTCCCCGACTCCGCGCTGCGGATGAAGCAAGCGATACCGTTGAGCGTATCCATGGGCACACACTCTAAACCGGTTGGATCGAATGTAACTACCGCGAAGGCGCTACCGGCTGAGGACACGGCGGCCTACATTGGCTGGGCAAGCTTATCCATCCACAGGAGATCCTCATGAACGACCTCAACTCGATCCAGGGCAAGAGCGCGCTGGTACTCGGCGGCTCACGCGGCATCGGTGCTGCGATTGCCCGCCGGCTCGCGGCGGGTGGCGCCGCCGTTGCCCTCACCTACGTACAGGGCGCCTCGGCTGCCGATGCCATCGTGGCGGACATCACCAAGGCCGGCGGTCGCGCGCTCGCCATCCAGGCCGACAGTGCAGACGATGCGGCAGTCGAAGCGGCGATCGCCAAGACGGTCGAGACCTTCGGCAGCCTCGACATTCTGGTCAACAGTGCCGGCGTACTCGCCATCGCACCGATTACGGAATTCACCACGGAAGACATCGATCGCACGATCGCGGTGAACATCCGCGCCGCCGTGATCGCCAGCCGCGCCGCCGCGCGCGTCATGGGCAAGGGCGGGCGCATCATCCACATCGGCAGCACCAACGCCGAGCGCATGCCGTTCTCCGGTGGCGCCGTCTACGCGATGAGCAAGTCCGCTTTGCAGGGCCTGACCCAGGGCCTGGCGCGCGATCTCGGCCCGGCGGGGATCACCGTCAACGTCGTCCAGCCGGGCCCGGTGGACACGGACATGAATCCCGCGAACGGACCGATGGCGGCAGGCATGATTCCGTACCTCGCCATCGGCCGCTACGGTCATCCCGAGGAAGTCGCCAGCTTCGTGGCGTATCTGGCGGGACCGGAAGCCGGCAACATCACCGGCGCGAGCCTCATGATCGACGGCGGTTTCGCGGCGTGAACCACGACCGCCGAGCGCAGGCGCTCGGCGGTATTGCCAGGGGTACGGCTCAACCGCCTGCCGGCGGTTCCCACAGCTCCACCTTGTTGCCCTCGGGGTCCATGACCCAGCCGAACTTGCCGAATTCGGAGTCGTCGGTCTTGTCCAGTACGTCGCAGCCTTCGTCGCGCAGCGCGCGCAGCAAGGCATCGAGGTCGTCCACGCGGTAATTGATCATGAAAGCGGACTTGCTCGGCGCGAAGTGGTCGCCGCGTGCTCCGATCGACCAGGCCGTCGTGCCACCGACCGGTTCACCCGCATCGTTCGTCCATCGAAAGGCCGCGCCGCCCCAGGTCTGCACATCGATGCCGAGGTGCGTCTTGTACCAGTTGCGCAGCGCGGCAGGATCTTCCGCCTGAAAAAAAATGCCGCCGATGCCAGTGACTCGCTTCATGCCCATCTCCCTCATGACGGTGTTACGGTGATGACGCCAGGGTATGGCCGCCCGCCCTGCCTCCCACCCGATCCGGCGTGGACGTCGCGACTCGAAACCCGGCTGAATCTACTCCACCTTCGCCGTAAAAGTCCGTCTCGATTGACCGAGAGCACAGCAAGAAGGGGCGCGTTTCCGCGCCCCTTCCGAGCATTGCCATTCAAGCTCCAAGCCCACCAGAGCAGGCCGATCAAGCAGCCGCTTGCTGGTCCGTGATCTGGCGCACCGAGCCGTTGTGTTCCAGGGTGCCGGCCGATCCGATCGGAATCTGGCGTGGCCGCATGGCATCCGGCACTTCGCGCTTGAGGTCGATGGAGAGCAAGCCATCAGCCAGGCGCGCACCGGTCACGTGGACGTGCTCGGCCAGTTCGAAGCGGCGCTGGAACGAACGCGTAGCGATGCCGCGATGCAGGTATTCGCCCTCGGGCTCACCCTTGCGCTCGCCGCTCACCAACAGCAGGTTGCCCTGCGTGGTGATGTTGAGATCGCTTTCGCGGAAGCCGGCGACCGCCATGGTCACCCGGTAGCGGTCCTCGTCCAACTTGATCGAATCGAACGGCGGGTAGTTGTCCGAGGCCTGATTGCGCGAAGCAGCCTCAAGCAGGTCGAACACGCGGTCGAAGCCGACACTCGAACGATGCAGCGGAGCAAAATCAAGAAGGGTTCGCATAGCCATATCCTCTTTCGTAGCAATACGGAATGGTCTCCAGGCCGCCCCACAGGCGAGCGGCGGGCCGGCCCCGAAGCGGCCGGCGTGCCTAATTTATGAAGCCGAAAACAGATTTCAAGCCCTGCGATTCAGAAATCGTTTAGCCGTCCAAACGACCGATCGTCCGAGACGGCATATTCGGGCATCGGTCGCCCGTCGTGGGGCCAGAACCATGGGCTCCCACATCGGACTCGGGTGCGGAGCGCTTGCGACTGACGGCACGCTGGAAATCCGAACTGCGTCACAGAGGCTCGTGCCGCGGCCTATCGAACTTCCCGTATGCTCGCCGCCCAGGGGCCGTGTCGTTCGAGGATGCGCCGGTGCAGCGGTGTTCCGCCTGCATCGACGTCGACCGTTGCCCGTTCGTGTCCAGAACCCGAGGCAACGTCGTGACGAACTCATCGAAGAAGATCGTGCAGCACGTGCGTCCCACGCATTTCACCTCGGCCGTCGCGACCGGCGTCGCCGTCACCGGTCCGACGGACGATGGCTTCGTCCACTTGCACTTCTACCGCGAGACGCAGCGGATTACCCACGACGACGTACCCAGCCGATCGCATGCACCGAACGAGGTCGAACTCGCGTGGGGACACGCCGAACCGAGCATCCACCTGGTACGCGAAGAAGTGGCTGTCATTTCCGTGCCAGTGAGCCGACTCCCCTTCATCGGCACCGTACTCAACAAGGCCGTGCGCTTCGTTGCGAGCCTGCTCAATGCGTCCAGGCCGTCCCGTAACGCGGCCCATCCGACAGGGGCTGCGCCCGCTTCCGACACGTTATCGACGCGCCCCCGCGTCCCTGCGTGAGCCGAGACCGCTGCTCGGACGAGGTCGCGGATGTGAGGTCCAGGACACGCCCGCCCATCAACCGATCTTCTCCGTCGCCATGGACGAGCGGTGGCGTTTTCGCGCGTGAAGAAAAAGCCACGCAAAGTCAGGCCGGTCCCTGGCGGTCGTTCTCGGCCTCGATCTGCTGCAGATCCAGATCGCGCTCGATGTAGTGCAGCAACTCGTCGTGGATGCGACCGGACCGATGCAAGCGCAGCAGCTCTGCTCGGCCGGCCGCCACGGCGGCGAGCACCACGTCGTAATGCGCGCGTCGGCCGCCTTCCATCGCCTGCGGTGCCGCGCTGTAGCGTTCGCTGACCGACAGGCGATAGGTGTACTGCTCCAGCAGGCGCGGATGGATCAGCGTACCGTCCGTGTCGTACGCATACGCCTTGACCACTTCCAACTGGGCACGGTCGATCAGCAGCGACGCCTCGGCCTCGTTGAGATGGGTGGACTCCGTATGCTCGCCGCCATTCAGACCCAACCAGCGAATGAGCGGCCCCATGGTGCCGCCCTGAACCAGCACGGTCACCAGGATCACCGCAAAGGCCGCGGCCAGTGTCAGGTCACGGCCTGGCATCGACTCCGGCAACGACAGCGCGATCGCCAGTGTCACCACGCCGCGCATGCCCGCCCAGCTCAACAGGAACGACGCCTTCGCCGAGGCCGGCAACGGACGCCGGCCCACCATCCTGGCGAGCGGCACGCGGAGATAATCCGTGGCGTAGATCCAGAGGAAGCGCGACAGGACCACCGCCGCCACCACGGCGAGAATGGGCACACCCAGGGTCGCCACCGTCTGCTCCAATCCGCCAAGCCGCTCGATGACGCCGCGCAGCGAGAACCCGATCAGGATGAAGACCAGCGCCTCCAGCAGGAAGATCAGCACCTGCCAGAACGCCAGGCTGCGCACGCGGACGTTCGCGGAGAACACGTCGTGCTGATACCAGCCGAAGATGATGCCGCAGGTCACCACGGACATGACGCCGGAGACGTGCACGGCTTCACCGCCGATATAGGCCGCCCACGGCGACAGGCACGCGGCGGTGATGGCAAGGAACACGTGATCGATGTGCCGCAGGGCAAAGATCAAGGCCGCGCCCACCAGCAGGCCAACCGCGATGCCACCGAGCGCCAGTCCGGCAAAGCTCATCAACGCGCCCTGCGCACTGAACGCGCCGGTCAGCGCCGCCGCAACCGCAAAGCGGAACAGCACCAGGCCGGTGGCATCGTTGAGCAGGCTCTCGCCTTCCAGCAGCACCATCAGTCGACGAGGGAGGCGTACCTTGCCGAGCACCGCCTTTGCCGCGACGGCATCGGGCGGCGAGACCACCGCGCCGAGAGCGAAGCACGCGGCCCAGGGCAGCGACGGCAGCACCCAATGGACCGTGACGCCCACCGCCAGCGTCGTGAACACCACGGCGCCGACCGCGAGCCAAAGGATGCCGCCGAGATACTTTCGGAACTCCGACCACACGGTGTAGAACGCGCCATCCATGAGCAGCGGCGGCAGGAACACCATCAGCACCAGCTCGGGGTCGAAACTCACGGCCGGAATGCCCGGCAGGAAGGCAATGCCAACGCCTCCGGCGAGCAGCGCGGCGGCTGACGGCAGGCGAAGCTTTCGCGCAATCAGCTCTAACGCGAGGATCGCCACGAGCAACAGCAATACGAATTTGAACAGTTCGGTCGAAGCCATGCGTCCCCCGGGATAACGGATCATCTTAGCGGGCGCGACGGCGCTGCCGAACTCCACGCACCTCGCATCGTGCGCCGCCCCCTGCCGGAAGTCATGCATTTACCTAACGTGACGCTTTTGCAAGACTCGATGAACCGTCCCTTAAAACAGGCCTCCCCAATGCGAGCCAAGCGCCCTGCCCTTCACCTTGTCAGGACCGCGCTGTCGGTCGGCCTGTCGTCCCTTTGCCTCGCGCTCGTCGCTGCGCCGGTGGCCGCACAGAGCACGCTGACCCGCGAGCAGCAGGCCACGATCGCGAAGCGGAACGACCTCGAGAAGCAGCTGAGCGACATCGCGGTCGTCGACCGCAAGGTCATGGTGAAGATGCGCGACGGCAAACGCATGGCGGCGGACATCTACCGCCCGAAGAACGCCAGCGGCAAGGTGCCCACGATCTTCGTGCGTACGCCCTACAACTTCAACTTCTGGGACGTGAAGCTCGGCGCACCGCGTGACATGAGCCGCGAACTCGACGCCGTAAAGCGGGGCTACGCGTACGTCGAGATGAACGAGCGTGGCCATTACTTCTCCGAGGGCAACTACGACATTCTCGGCGCGCCGTTGTCGGATGGCGTGGACGCGGTGCGCTGGATCACCTCCCAGCCCTGGTCGAGCGGCAAGGTCGGCACCACGGGCTGTTCTTCCACGGCGGAATGGCAGATGGCCGTGGTGGCGCAGCACGAGCCGGGTCTCGCCACCTTCAACGTGCAGGGGTTCGGCGCCGGCGTGGGGCGTGTGGGCCCGTACTACGAGCAGGGCAACTGGTACCGCGGCGGCGCGATGCAGATGCTCTTCATTGCGTGGCTCTACAAGGAACAGAACCAGCTTCGCCCGATGTTCCCTGCGAACCTGTCGCAGGCCGACCTGATCCGCGCGTCCAAGATGTTCGACCTCGATTCGCAGCCGCCGGAAGTGAACTGGGACAAGGCCTTCTGGACGTTGCCGGAGAAGGACATCATGAAGGCCGCCGACGGCCCGAAGGGCATCTTCGCCGATGCCATGGATGTGCCCACGGGCGGCAACATGATTGCGCGCACCCCGAACAGCCCCGCCTGGTACAAGGGCGGGCTGTGGCACGACGACATGAAGATCGACAAGCCCGGCCTGTGGTTCATGAGCTGGTTCGACGTTTCGGTGTCGCCCAACCTTGCGGCGTACAACCACGTGCGCGCCACCGCGCCCAAGGCGGTGGCCGACCAGCAGTACGCGATCATTGCCCCGGTGCTGCACTGCGCGTTCACCCGCGCCACCGAGCACACGATGATCGGCGATCTCGACGTAGGCGATGCACGCTTCGACTACGACAGCCTCGTATTCGGCTGGTTCGACAAGTTCCTGAAGGGCGTGGACAGCCCGGTGGTCGATAAGCAGCCCAAGGTCATGTACTACGTAATGGGCGAGAACAAGTGGCACGAGTCGCCGACGTGGCCCCCCGCGGGCGCACAGACCCGCGATCTGTATTTCACCAGCGGCGGCAAGGCCAACACACTCTACGGCGACGGCAAGCTTGTCGATAGCGCGGGTGGCACCGACCAGCCGGATCGCTTCATCTACGACCCCGCCAATCCGGTCACGACATTGGGTGGTGGCGGTTGCTGCCAGGGCACGGCGGTGAAGTTCGGTTCGTTCGACCAGAACACGCAGCTCGCCCGCAACGACATCCTCGTGTACGACTCAGAGCCCTTCACGCAGGGCACCGAAGTCAGCGGACCGATCACGGTGACCTTGTATGTGTCGTCCGATGCGAAGGACACCGACTTCACCTTCAAGGTGATGGACGTCTACCCCGACGGGCGCGCCTTCAACCTCACGGAGAACATCCAGCGCATGCGTTACCGCGAGGGCTACGACAAACCGCCGGTGTGGATGAAGGACGGCGAGGTGTACAAGGTGACGTTCCAGCCGATCGACACCAGCAATTTCTTCTTCCCCGGGCACAAGCTGCGCGTGGCGGTGTCGAGCAGCAACTTCCCGCGCTTCGACCGTAACCTCAACACCGGCGGCAACAATTACGATGAGGCCAAGGGTGTGATCGCACACAATGCCGTGCATCACGATGCGGCACATCCGTCGAAGATCACGATCACCGTGGTGCCGCGCGCGCAGCCCTAGGGCCGCAGCAATGAAGGTGACGGCGGCGCTCAGGCCGGAGCGCAGCCCGCCGTCACCTTTATGTCGGCGGGAGTCACGCAGAGGGCGAAGCCGGCAGGAAGTCGATCGACGAGGCGTTCCTCATGCACCGCCAGGGTGAGCGTGCGGACCAGTCGGTCGCCATCGAACACCGCGTAGTGACAGTGGCCCGTAGTGCTTGCGGCACAAGCGAAGCGGGCGCGACCCATCCGCACCTCGGTACGGCTGTCGAGCGTCACGATGCCATTCTCGCGGTTCGTGGTCGCAAGCGTGCGGTTCTGGGCGTCCGTGCAGCCCGCCAGATTCATGAAGCAATAGACGATGGAAAGGAAGATGCGCATGGAAGTCTCCTCGATCACATGGCGCGGAACAGGGTCATGAACGTCTGGCTGACCGCCAGCGTTTCGGGGCGCCCGCGCAGGCGCAGGCAGCCCTTGCCCGAGTCGTCGCGTTCCACCGAGGCCACCTGCCGCAGGTTGACGATCGTGGAACGATGAATTTGGCGAAATGTCTTCGGATCGAGCTGGCGCAGCAGGTCGCGGATCGGACGCGACAGCAAGGCATCCCCTTCTGCCGTCGCTACGAGCGTGTACTTGTTCTCCGCGCGGAAATAAATCACATCCTCGACGAGGATCAGGCGCGTCGCGCGTCCGGTGCTCGCGGTGATCCAGGTCAGCGGCTCGTCGAGCGAGGCATCGATACGCTCAGCGAGATCGCGGGCGACCTGCGCCGTGCGGCCAGCATGGCGCGACGCGTCGCCGATCCTCGCGCGAAGCCGCGTCACCGTCTGCGCCAGCCGCTCGGCCGTGACCGGTTTCAACAGGTAATCCACCGCACCGCGCTCGAAAGCATCGACGGCGTATTGATCGTAGGCCGTGATGAACACCACCAACGTTTCGGGACTCACCTCCGCGGCCGCCGCGGCCACCGCCATACCGCTGAGACCCGGCATGCGGATGTCGAGAAACGCGACATCCGGACGGTGCTGCGCGATGGCATCGAGCGCCGCGCCACCGTCTTCGGCGAGTTCCAGCACGTCCAGTTCGGGCCACGCGGCCGCCAGTTCGCGCTGGAGCGCCGCGGCGAGCAGCTTCTCGTCTTCGGCCACGATGCAACGGGGCGCCTTCTTATCCATGCGCGGGCGCTCCCACCAGCGGCAGCGTGATCGTGGCGGCGACGCCGTGCGGGAAGTTGTTGCCGATGGCGAACGTCGCCGCACTGCCGTACATGAGGCGAAGACGCTCGCGCAGGTTCTTCAGCCCGATCCCGGTGCCCGCGCCGTCGCTGCGGAAACCCAGACCATCGTCCGCCACCGTGACCGAAAGGCCCGAGCCGTCGATGCCTGCGCGAATCCAGATGCCGCCACCGCCCGGCTTCGGTTCCAGCCCGTGCTTGATGGCGTTTTCGACGAGGGTCTGCAGCATCATCGTGGGCATGGGCGCCTTCAAGGCGTCTTGCGGCACGTCGGTATGCACCGCCAGCCGCTCACCCATCCGCAGGCGCATGATCTCCAGCCATGCCGTCGAACGTTCCAGTTCCTCGCCGAGCGTCGATAGCGAGCCGTCCGTACGTGGCAACGAGCGACGCAGATAATCGATAAGGTGGCCGAGCATCCGATCGGCCCGCGCCGGATCGGTACGCACCAGCTCCTGGGCGCTCGCCAAGGTGTTGTAGAGGAAATGCGGTTCCACCTGGGCCTGCAGGAGACCGAGTTGCGCCGCCGTCAGTTCCTTCTCCATCGCCGTCTGGCGGGCGTCGGCACGCTCGCGGTTACGCTTGTCGGACAGTCGCTGCGTCATGGCACGAACGATTGTCTCGGCGTATTCCAGCGACGCGCCGCCATCGGGGTTGAACCAATCCGTCCAGGCGCCTCGATCGGGTTCGCAGACGAACATCACGCTGCACGATCCATCGGCAGGTGTGATGGTCGCGGAAACCGTCGTCTCGCGATCGAGCCAGGCGAAGCCCCAGCGACGGCGACGGCGCGACGGATCGACAGGTGGACGGATCACGGCGCGACATTGCAGTCCGCCACGCGTGCCGCTCACATCGGTGGCATGAGGCAGCTCCCGGATGACCTCTTCCACGAGCGCGAACGCCTCGTCGGCCGGATAAGGCACTTCGACACGGCGACGCTGCCGGTTCGACAAGGTTTCGCCGTCGACCCGGCCGGCAATCGTGCGCACCCGATACAAGTGGGTGACGCCGCGGCCGAGCGCCACGAACAGGCCGATGAACCACACGAGCGTGAACAGGAACGGGAAGTCGCGGTCGTTCGTGCTCGACCACGCCGCGAGCAGCACGCAAAGCGCCGCGAACCATGCCACTCCGATGCGCCCGAGAAATTTGAGGCTCGCCATCCCATTCGCTCCCAACGTTATTGCCGGCGAGCATACGACGCGACCTCGCGGCGCTGGCCGCCTTTCCGACGAAACGCGGTATAGGGCGACGAAATAGGGTCGAGCCGGCATCGAGGGCTTGCGCGGCGCAGCATGACCTGGCGGTCCCCATGCGCCATGCTCGGGAAACCGGCTTCGCGGTGGGGACCGCAGGCCACGACAAAGGGGTTAATGCATGGCGTTGCTGCTCGTCGTTTTCGCTGTCGTCGTACTCGCGCTCTTCCTCGGTATCCGCACGTTGCCGAAGCACCATCCCGCCAACTGGCTTCTCGGCATCGTCGGCGGTGCCTGCCTGGTACTGGCCTGGTATGCGATCTTCCGTCCCATGCTGCTCGCTTCCGGCGGCGGCGATCCTTCCCTGGCCGCGCTTGGCCTGACTGCTGCGGGCATCGTGTCCTGCGTCCTCGGTATCGTCTGCCTCGGCGTCTGCGTGTGGCGCGACCCGGCGCGGTTCTGGATGCTGTCGATCGTCTTCATCGGCGTGATCGGCGCCACGCAGGTCACGGCGCTGGGCTGACGCACGGCGACCGCGCGGGCGCGCTCACTCAGCCCGCGCGGTCCGCCACGAAATCCGTCGGTACGTGCACGCCGCGGCGCGCGATCTTTTCGGTCATGATCGTGTGCCGCATCATCAGGCCCGACACGAGATACGCCGTGGTGCATGCGGCCAGCAATGGCAACAAGGCATGCGGCTGCATCGTCGTTTCGAAGACGAAGACCGCCGAGGTCATCAATGCGCGCGACGCCCCAGCGAACAGGGCGGCCATGCCGATAAGCGCCGCCATGTGCGGATCGACGTGCAACAGCGGCCATGCCGACAATGCCACCCCGCACACACCACCCAGCGCACCGCCGATGGTGAACAAGGGCGCCAGCGTGCCGCCCGAGGTGCCGCTGCCAAGCGCGACGGACCACGACAGCAGTTTTGCGAACGCCAGCAACGCCATGGCGGCAAGGCCCAATCGCCCGGAAATGACCGCGGTGATGTTGTCGTAGCCCACGCCCAGCGTGGCAGGCATGACGTAGCCGACCGCGCCGACCACCAGACCGCCCAGCGCGGGCCACCACATCCAGTGGATGGGCAGGCGCTCGAACGCGTCCTCGATGCCGTAGGTCAGCCGCGTCACCAACACGCCGGCCACGCCCATCAGCAACCCAAGCAACGCGTAGACGACCAACGCCATCGGCGTGACGGCGGCAAGCGCAGGCATCGGGAACACCGGCCCCGGCCCCTCCAGCGCGAAACGCACGCCCGTGCCCGTAACCGCGGCGAGCGCCACCGGCAGGAGCGACCTCGCACGGCGTTCGAACAGCAGCAGCTCGATGCTGAGCAACACCGCGGCGACCGGCGCGCTGAACACGGCAGCCATGCCCGCGGCGGCGCCAGCGGCAAGCAGCGTCTTGCGCTCGTCGGCACTCACGGGAAGCCGCTGACCCAGCAAGGAACCGAGCGCACCGCCCGTGGCGATAATCGGACCTTCGGCGCCAAACGGGCCGCCGGTGCCGATGGCGATGGCCGAGGACACGGGCTTCAGCCAGGTCATGCGTGCGGGGATGCGGCTCTCGTTGGTGAGCACCTGCTCCATCGCCTCGGGAATGCCGTGACCTCGGATGGCGCGTGAGCCCCAGCGTGCCATGGCACCGACGATCACGCCGCCGATGACCGGCACCACGATGACCCACGCGCCCAGGTGATGTCCCGCGGGCGATGTGAAAGCGGTACTCCAGGTTTGATGGAACGCGAGGTTCGTCACCACGCCGATCAGCATCGTGAGCAAGCGCGCGACGCCACCCACCACGAGACCAAGCAGGATGGCGAGCCCGCAGACGCGCACGACACGCGCGCCGATCAGCGGCAAACGCGTGGGCATATGGGCGTCGACGAGCGAATCGTCCAACGACGGGGCGAGCGGGATCGCCGCACGATCGTGCGGTGTATGCAGGGGGTCGGTCATGGGTTCGCTCCGGTGGAGACTTGCGGCGCAAGGCTACCGGGATATCGGCGTCGTAGCTGGCTCGCAGATGAACGCCTGTGCGGCGCCCATCGGCACCTCACTCGCGAACATAGGGGTAATTCATCACCGACAGGTGGGCCGTTCCACCGGCTGCATCGAGCACCGCGTGCGCACCGAACGGCAAGGTCCACTTGTCCTGCCCGTGACCGAAGGCGAGTCCGCGCACGATCGGCAATCCGCAGGCCTGTCCGAAGCGCTGCAACGCGTGCTCGATGTCATAGCCATTGTCGTACTCACTGACGCGCTGGCCGCCCAGGCCGCCGATCAGGATGGCGCGTTGTCCGTCGAGCGCGCCACCGAGCTTCAACTCGAACAGCATGCGCTCGATGCGCCAGGCCTGTTCGCCGCTTTCCTCGATGTACAGAATGCCGTCGTCGAGCTTAGGCAGGTACGACGTGCCGACGAGGCTGCACAGCGCCGAGAGATTGCCTCCCCACAGCGTGCCTTCCACGCGTACGCGGGCATCGTCACCGCATGCCCAGCTCACGTCGGTGCTGGGCGACAAGACGGTTTGCCAGAAGTGTCGCCACATGTCCTCGCGCAGGTAGGGGCCGCCGAAATCGCGCACCAGCATGGGTCCATGCAACGAGAGGATGCCGCTGCGCGCATACAGCGCGCACTGGATGGCGGTGAAATCACCATGCCCCACGAATACGCAGGATTCGTTCTCGAAGCGACGCGCAAGGCCGTCGAAGTCGATGTGTTCGAGCAGCACGATGGCGCCGTAGCCGCCGCAGACGGCCATCGCCATGTCCGGCAATGGCTGGGAAGGATCGGCGAAGCGATTGATGTCTGCGGCGCGCTCGGCGTCGCTGCCGGCGAACCGCAACATCACACGCTCGAGCACTTCTTCCCCGTGCACGCGGTGTCCGGCGGCGCGCAGGCGTTCTACGCCTCGCTCGAAAGCTGCGCGGTCGTCCGGGTATCCGGAAGGAGCGAGAAGGCGGATATCGAGTCGTTTAGGCATGGCAGGCACGATGAGAATTGCCTACCAATACCGCTAGCCATGCGGGAAGGCAACACACAGTTGCCTTCCGCACAAGCGCGCGACGCATCGCCGCATGCATGGCAGCGGCCCCTACGCCTTGCAGCTCAACGCCAACGATCGCGGGAGCGCCCTACCATTCCTCGTATTCGTTCGTTTGTGCCATGTCTTCCGACAGGTTGTGCCGCGTGAGTGTCTCCCGCGGTTGTTCGCCGAATACGCTGCGATATTTCTCTGCAAAGCGCGAGAGATCCCACATGCCGCAACTCAGTGCCACCGACTTCACCGAACGCCGGCCGGCTTCCGCCATGACAAGGCTGCGATGCGCCGTGCACAGGCGAAGCATGGCGAGATAGCGATTCGGCGGAATGCCGAGCATGTCGTCGAATGCGTAGCGCAAGCCACGCTCGCTGGCGCCTGCCGCCTGGCAGAGCTCCTGCGAATAGATGTCACGGCGCAGGTTCGCCCGCATGAAACGCTCGGCGCGGCGCACCACCTGGTAATGCGCACGACGACCACGTGACGCGACCGGCCGTTCTTCCGGAGACGACGCGAGCGCCACGCGAATGTGCTCGTCGAGCAGATCCTCGATCGGCCCCATCGCGGCATCGCCCGACGCGACGCGCGACGCGATCTGCCGATAGGCGCGTCGCAGATGTTCCGAGCGCACCGAGAAAAGCCGCAAGCGCTGCGCTGCCATGTCGACGTCGGCATGGTCTGACGCCAGAAAGCGAGAACGGAATCGCGCGTACGGCGCCACCACCAGCGTCAGCCGTGTGCCGCGCTCGAACATGAAATCGGTGGGCGTACCACGCAGCAAGGTGACCGCCATGTCCGCTTCGACGCCGATACCCTGGCACCAGCTGCGCTCGCCTGCCTCATGCAGGTAAACCAGCATGCAGGCATCTTCCGGCACCGTGAGCGAACCGCGAACGTCGAAATCGATATGCGCGGAAAGATACGTCACGCCGTCGTGGGTCGTCGACGCAATGGCGGCGCGTGGTCGCACCGGGCTCAAGGTCAGGAGGTCCACTTCGCACACGCCGAGCGTCGCGCCCAACGTGACGAGGTCAAAATCTTCCAGACCCTGCATATCGGAGGGTCGGCTCATAGGGTTTCCTCCCCGCTGTTGGTTCTCGTCGCCCACACCGGCAAAAGCGGCTTCCGTTGCGGAACCCTCATGCCAGGCACGCCCCCTCTCACGATCCGGCCATTCCCCACGTTCATGCGTTCCCCCGCGTCCTCCGCGGGTGCTCCCCGCGCTTCCTGATGTCCTGCCCCTTGCCTTGCCTTTTCCCGGCGAAAAAGCCGCCGGTTGGGCATAACTTACGATGTATCGGAGCAAATGCCAGCACTTTGTGAATTTGCCGAATCGGCACATAACCTATGGTGCGCCAGGGGCCGCTTTGGCAAGGCTGATGCTTTCGCGGCGCGCCAGCTACCCCACGCTGCGGCTACACTCGGCCAGTTCAGCCAATGAAGGGATAGCCCAGCCGATGCGACGCCTCGTTCTCGCCTGCCTCACCGCCCTCACGCTGGCCGCCTGCCAGTCCCACGACGAAGACAAGACCGCCGCGGCGCCACCCGCCGCTCCGGCGGGCCCCTCGACCGCACCGCCGCCGCCCCTGCCTGCGGTAGCCAACGAGCATCACGAGTTCACCCCGGATATCACCGCCGCCGACTTTGCCGCGCACCTGCGAGTGATTTCCTCGGACGAATACGATGGCCGCAAACCGGGCACCCTGGGCGAACGCCTGACCACCAACTACATCATCGAACAGTTCAAGCGCATGGGTCTGGAGCCCGAAAACAAGGGCGAGTGGATCCAGACGGTTCCCGCCGTGTCCATGGCGTTGAATGGGCAGGACACGCTCGCGCTGGACGTCGCGGAAGGCGGCGGCACCGAACATTTCCCCTTCGGCACCGATATGGTCGCCGGCACGCTCCAGGCCAAGGCGGACGTGGATCTGAAAGACTCCGACATCGTTTTCGTCGGTTACGGCGTCGATGCGCCCGAGGCCGGTTGGAACGATTTCGACGGTATCGACGTGAAGGGCAAGACGCTGGTGATCCTCGTCAACGATCCCGGCTGGAATGGCAACGATGCGTCGCTGTTCAAGGGGCGCGAAATGACTTATTACGGCCGCTGGACGTACAAGTACGAGGAAGCCGCGCGCCAGGGCGCAGCCGCCGCATTCATCGTGCATCAGACCGAACCGGCCGCCTACGGCTGGAACGTGGTGCGCAGCGGCTGGACCATGCCGCGCCTCGATCTACCCGAGAGCGAAGACCCGGCACCGCGGCTCCCCGTCGCAGGATGGCTCACGCATGAAGCGGCGCAGCGGCTTTTCGCCAAGGCGGGAAAGAACTTCGACGAGTTGGCGAAGCAGGCCGATGTGCGCGGCTTCAAGGCGGTACCGCTCGACGCCAAGGCTTCCATCCACTTGCAGAGCACGATTACGCATTCGCTGAGCAACAACGTCATCGGCATGGTCAAGGGCAGCGAAAAGCCCGACGAAGCGATCGTCTATTCCGCGCACTGGGACCACCTCGGCCACGACCCGTCACTGAAAGGCCACCAGATCTACAACGGTGCCATCGACAACGGCACCGGTATTGCGGCCATGCTGGAAATTGCCGGCAAGTTCGCCCAGGAGAAACCGAAGCGATCGGTGATCTTCGCCGCGGTGACGATGGAGGAATCGGGCCTGCTCGGTTCGAAGTACTACGTGACGCACCCGCCCTTCCCGCTCGCCAAGACCGTGGCCGACATCAACATGGATGCCCTGGGCATTACCGGCCCCACGCATGACATGGAAGTGGTGGGTCTGGGCCAGAGCGACCTGGAAGACCTGTTCGCCGATGTGTTGAAAACGGACGGTCGTGTGGTGAGCGGCGATGCGTCTCCGGAAAAGGGCCACTATTTCCGCTCGGATCACTTCAACTTTGCCAAAGCCGGTGTCCCTGCGCTGTCCGCAGGTGGCGGTATCGACATGGTCCAGGGCGGCAAGGCCGCGGGCCTCGCGGCGGAAGAAGACTACACAAAGAACCGCTACCACCAGCCGACCGACGTCTACGACATGCGCTGGAACTTCGACGGGGTGATCCAGAACGTCAAGGCGTTCTACGCGCTCGGCGAGAAACTGGCCGACAGCGACACCTGGCCCAAATGGAAGGACGGCAGCGAGTTCAAGGCCGCACGCGAGAAGTCGCTGGCGGCAGGCTCGAAGAAAACGAGGTAAGGGCGAGAGTTCGGAGCCAGCCTGCGGGCCGCGACCTCGGTGAGAACTGGCCGTCCGGCTCTCGCTCCCGGTGTGAGCCAGCCTGCTGGCGATACGGGCTCGCGATATGCCCAGATCGCCAGCGGGCTGGCTCCCACCTAATGCCTCGTGGCTCCCACCTAATGCCTTGTGGCTCCCACCTAATGCCTTGTGGCTGCCACCTGAGGCCTCAGTAGTTGACCTGCAACTGCACCCGCAGCAACTGACCCTTGACCCGTCGATACGGTGCGGTCGTGACATCGGTGCGGTGCATGTTCGCCCAAGCCACGGCCAACTCCACCGCACTGGACGGCTGCCATTCCACGCCGGCTTCGAGTTCGTCGACCAGCATACGTGGCGCATTGGTGTCGAACTTCGACGCACCGCGGTAGGTCTGCCACTTTGCGTACGGCATGAGCGAACCATATCCGCCGTCGAACTTGTACATCACCTGCGCATAGCCGCCGCGAAGGGACTTGGTGCGAATGACGCGGCGGGCGATGTCCAGCTCGGGGCCCTTACCTACCGTCCATTCCGCCTGGAAACCGAACGGCTGGGGGTAATACACCACATGCGCGGCGACACGGCGGTCGGTGGAACCGGCCACGGGTGCATCCACGGAAGGCGTGAACGTCACGCCTCCTACCGTGGCCGATCCGGTACTCACCTTGTATCGGCCGGCATACGCATCCGCACCAACCTCAAGATATTGACCGTTGGCGAATTTGAACGGATAGGAGAAGTGGATCACGCTGTGCAACTGGTCGTTGCGGTCCGGGCGATTCGCGCCCTGCCCGTTGTAGACGCCGAAGCCGACCACGCCGTAATCGCCCGAGCCTTTCAGGCCCGATTTCTGCAGGTAGGCGAAGCGTTCCTTCGCGACCGTCGGCGACCAATATGCCAGCACGCCCAGATCTCGCTCGTCGCGCACGCCGGAATTCAAGGCATCGGCGCGGTCCGGCGCGAGCCGGTTCTGACTCGATTGCAGGTCTTCCCAGCCGTACGGGATCTTCGACTGGCCTGCGCGGATACGCCAGGTCTTCTCGTCGTTGAGCCAGAGGTCGGCGTAGGCATCGCGCAACTGAGCGAAGTTCGTGGTGCTGGATCCCGACGGCGTACTGGCAAGGTCGGGCTGGATATAGATCGACATGCGATCGTTCACGTCACCACTGATGACGACGCGGGCACGGCGAATGCCGAAACCCTGCTCCGGGCCGATGAACCGGTCGCCCGGCGATTTCAGAGTGTCGGCGCTGCCGGACAGCTCCTGGTTGTAGCGCATCTGCACATAGCCACGGATACCGATCTTCTCGTACCACGCCTTGGACGACGCGGATTTGGGAGCGGCAGCCACCGTCGCGGGGCTCGCTGCCACGGGCTTGCTCTCGGCCTGCGCGGTAGCCGTACTCATCGCAGGCGTTGCCTCGTCGCTTGCCTGCACGAACTTGCCCAGACGCTGCCTGCCCGGACCCGGCTCCGCGAAAATCTGCCGTGTGGTGGTGTCCACGTACAGCTCGATGGCCGCTTGCGGCGAACCTTCGGCCGCCGCAGCGCCACACATCGTCCAGAAGGCGGCCGCCAGGGGTAGTTTCTTCATTACGCTACGTGCTCCGAATGATTTGAGAAAAACCTCAAACGTCGGCGATCAGGTCATCAAGTGCAGCCAAAGCACAAGATCGCCGAAGACGGGCGCACGTTAGCCTCGCTGCATGTCACTTCCGTGACACGCGTGAACGCCGTCACGCAGGAATGTGTTGCCGCAGCGCAACACTTTCGTCATGACGTCGTCACAGTGGATAATTCGCGACAGACGCGCCCTCGCCAGGGGATCGGTGTTCACCGCAGTTGGCGAGGCACTCTCACCCAGGACACCCCAGGCGGAACCAAACCATGTCTCTCGCAAGCTCGCGCACGCCGCGACGTCTCGTCATCGCGCTGTCCATCGCCACGGCACTCGCCTCTGGCACGACCCTCGCTCAAGACGCCACGCCCACGCCCGCGTCCAATGCACCGGCCAAGACCGCCACGCTGCAGACCATCAACGTGACCGCGGAAAAGCGCACGGAAGACCTGCAGAAGGTGCCCATCTCGATGACCGTGGTGACGGCCGAGAAGCTCGAGGCATTCGGCCAGGCCGGCGACGGCGTGCTGCAACTCGCCTCACGCGCGCCGAGCGTGTATGCCGAGACGTCGTATGGGCGCGAGTTCCCGCGCTTCTACATCCGCGGCCTGGGCAACAGCGACTTCGACCTCAATGCGTCGCAGCCGGTGTCGATGGTCTACGACGACATCGTCCAGGAGAACCCGATCCTCAAGGGCTTCCCGCTGTTCGATCTTGAGCAGGTCGAAGTACTGCGCGGCCCGCAGGGCACGCTGTTCGGACGCAACTCCCCTGCCGGCGTGATCAAGTTCGAGTCGCGCAAGCCGACGCAGGAAACCGAGGGCTACGCCCGCGTTTCCTACGGTTCCTACGGCACGGCCAACGCCGAAGCCGCGATCGGCGGCAAGCTCGCCAGCAACTGGTCCGGCCGCGTGTCCGCACTGGCCCAGCACCGCGACGGCTGGATCGACAACGACTACACGGGCAAGAAGGACGACCTGGGCGGCTACAACGACCGCGCCGTGCGCCTGCAGGCGCTGTACAAGGCATCGGACGATTTCGACGCGCTCATCAACGTACATGGCCGCTGGCTGGACGGCAGCGCGATGGTCAACCGCGCCAACGCGATCACCCTGGGAAGCGATCAGCTCGTGCCGGGCTTCGATCGTGATTCCGTGTCGCAGGACGGCCGCAACAAGCAGCACCTGTTCACCTGGGGCAGCAACCTGCACCTGAACTGGCACTTCGGCGATCTCAACTTCGCGTCGATCACTGGCCTGGAACGCGCCACGACCTACAGCCTCGGCGATGTCGACGGCGGTTACGACGCGTCCGGCACGCCCGCGAAGCCGAGCTACACCAACCGCGTGACCCCGTTCTATTCCGAGACGGCCGATGCACTGCCGAAGGATCGCCAGATCACCCAGGAATTCCGCCTGTCCAACGACAGTGCCGAACGCCTGAAGTGGCAGGTCGGTACGTACTACTTCGACGAAGACATCGCGATCACCAACTTTTCGTACGACACGCTCAACAACCACGTGCTCAACGGCTGGGTAGACCAGAGCCAGCGCACGAAGGCATGGGCGGTGTTCGGCTCAGCCGACTACCAGTTCACCGACGACTTCGACGTACGCGCCGGTGCCCGCTGGTCGCATGACAAGCGCGACTTCAAGGCCGAGCGCTTCCTCGGATTCACCGGCCCCGTCGGCCCGCTCACTTCGGATCCGACCGACGCCCGCTGGAGCGGCGATCTGACCGGCACCTGGCAGCTGTCGAAGAATTCGAACGTCTACGCGCGCATCGCCAACGGCTTCCGCGCGCCGAGCGTGCAGGGCCGCATCAACTTCGCCAACAGTATCTCCACGGCGAAGCCGGAGACGATCACCTCGTACGAAATCGGCTTCAAGTCGACCACGGAAGACAACAAGGTCCGCTTCAACGCTGACATCTACAAGTACAACATGCACAACCAGCAGCTCACGGCCGTGGGCGGCGCCACCAACGTCACGCAGCTCATCAATGCGAAGAAGACCGAAGGCTACGGCGCCGAGTTCGACCTCGAAGCCTACTTGACGCCGAACTTCTACATGACCGCTGGCGGCAGCTATAACCACACCGAGCTGAAGGACCGTAACCTCGCCGTCGCGCCGTGCGGCGGCGGCTGCACGGTGCTCGATCCGCTCAACGCCACCGGCAACGCGCTGATCGACGGCAATACCCTGCCCAACGCCCCGAAGTGGATCGGCACCTGGACGGCACGCTACGGCATCCCGTACGGCGAGAGCGGCGAGTTCTTCGTCTACACCGACTGGAACTACCGCAGCGAGGTCAACTTCTTCCTGTACGACTCGCAGGAGTTCCGCAGCAAGCCGTTCCTCGAAGGCGGTATTCGCGTCGGCTACAACTGGGATTTCGGCAAGCGTGAGGTCGCCCTGTACGGCCGCAACATCACCAACAAGAAGGTGATCACCGGCGGCATCGACTTCAACAACCGCACGGCGTTCGTCAACGATCCGCGCGTGGTGGGCATCGAGTTCCGCGCCGAGCTGTAAGCGTAGCGGTCATCGTCGTCCGCTGAAGGCCGGCCCCGAGGGGCCGGCCTTTTTTGTCGGGTCGCCGTCCGCCCGAATGAGCCGCGAGCTGTAATAAACCAAAGCCGGTGGGAGCCAGTCTGCTGGCGAAAAGCCAACGAAGCGATGTAGCAGCGAGGCGAGCTCCTATCGCCAGCAGGCTGGCTCCCACCGGCAAGTTCGAGGGATTCTCTGTGGGAGCCGCCATGGCGGCGAGACAAGGTTGCCTTGAGGTTTGGTGATGCGGGGGCTGAGAGGTTCTAGCGTCGCCGCTCCGTTGGCTTCTCGCCGCCATGGCGGCTCCCACAGGGCTCCCACAAGGCTCCCACAAGAGGCACAGCCTGAGCTAAACCTTTGGCGGCATTCCGGCATCAGAACGGGTGCCACGCCGACGCGCCGCACTAGCACACCCGGGCAAGGCATAGGCCATAAGTCATATGGAAATTCCCGAACTTCTCGTTGACAGGTCATTTTATAGTGTTATAGTTCACTACAACACCGGTCACCCACAGCACCACAGGAGCAAACACCATGAAAAGCCCGAACTACATCGCCCTCGCCGCCTCCGTCGTCATCGCTGCCGCCGCCCTGGGCGTCTTCAGCAGCACCTCGACCACCGCCGCCCCGCTCGCCGAGATCAACGGCACCAAGGTCACCAACCTCGCCCCGATCGTCGTCTACGCCGACGCGGGCGAACACGTCGCCTCCCTCTAACCACCGCGCAGCACGTCATCGGAGTCGTCCCATGAAAGCGCCGAACCTCATCGCATTGACCGCTTCCCTTTTGATTGCCGGCACGAGCGTGTTCGCCCTGCGCTCCTTCGATGACCGCGCTGCAGCGATGATCGCTGCACCCCACTTCGTCAACGGCACGCGTGTCGTCGACCTGCCCTCCCTCGAAGTAAGGCCCACCGACGCCGATGTGCGCGAGGCCATGCTGGCGAGCGAGGCCACTTTGGATTCCGCCGCGGATGCGCTCAAGCGCAGCGCGGAGGATCGGGCCGCTGCGCTGATCGGCGCGCAACTGGCCATGCCCTACTATTCGTTCGGTAACGCACTGCGCCAAACGGCGAAGGAATGACCTACATGTCCATCACCTGGAACGACAGCGTCCCGATCTACCGCCAGCTCCGCGAACGCGTGGTGGCGATGATCCTGGATGGCGCCTTGAACGAAGGCGATCCGCTGCCGTCGGTACGCCAGGTCGCGGGGGATTTTCAGATCAACCCGCTGACCGTATCCAAGGCGTATCAGGAGCTGGTCGACGAACAACTGGTTGAGAAACGGAGGGGGCTTGGCATGTTCGTGATCGATGGCGCGCGTGATGCGCTGCTCAAGAGTGAGAGGGAGCGCTTCCTGCGCGAGGAATGGCCGGCTCTGTTCGCCCGCCTCCAGCGCATGGGCCTCGATCTGAAAACCCTGATGCGTGAAGCCCCGGGTTCCAAGGAGGATGCGTCATGACTGCGGTCGTCACTGCCACTGGCCTGACCAAGCTCTACAAGTCGTCGCTGGCCCTCGACGGCGCCAGCTTTCAGATCGGCGCCGGCCGCATCGTCGGCCTGATTGGCCCCAATGGTGCAGGCAAGACGACGGCGCTCAAGGCCATCCTCGGCCTGACCACCTTCGACGGTCAGTTGAACGTGCTCGGCCTGGACCCGCGCAAGGACCGCGGCAAGCTGATGGAACAGGTCTGTTTCATTGCCGACGTGGCGGTACTGCCCCGCTGGCTGAAGGTGGGCGATGCTGTCGACTTCGTGGCCAACACCCATCCGCGCTTCGACCGCGCCAAGTGCGAGGCCTTCCTGGCACGCACGAAGCTGCAACGCGGGCAGAAAGTGAAGCAGCTTTCCAAGGGCATGATCGTGCAGTTGCACCTCGCCCTCGTGATGTCGATCGACGCGAAGCTGCTGGTGCTGGACGAGCCCACGCTGGGCCTGGACATCCTCTACCGCAAGCAGTTCTACCAGAGCCTGCTGGAAGACTATTTCGACGAGGAAAAAACCATCCTGGTCACCACGCACCAGGTCGAGGAGATCGAACACATCCTCACTGACCTGATGTTCATCCGTAACGGCAAGATTGTGCTCGACACGGATATGGACAGCCTTGGCGAGCGGTTCGCCGAAGTGCTGGTCAGCGCCGAACAGGCCCCCGCGGCACGCGAACTGAAACCATTGGACGAGCGCCAGGTGTTCGGCAAGAGCATCTTCATCTTCGACAACGTCAGCCGTCCGCAACTCGAGCAACTGGGTGAAGTCAGGCGGCCGTCGATCGGCGACCTGTTCGTCGCCACCATGAAGGGAACCTACGCATGAAAACCTTCTATTGGCTGGTCAAACGCGAGTTCTGGGAATACAAGGGTGCGTTCTTCTGGGCGCCCATCGTGACCGGCATCGTGTTCCTGGTGCTCAACACCATGGGCCTCATTCTCGGCGAGGTCTTCGGACGCCGCACGAACTGGGGCGGGTTCAAATACAACGGCGACATGCACTTCCAGAGCTCGATGAGTCCGGAAGACCTGCACAACGCAGGCGCGGGGCTCGACATCATGCTCTACGCCATCGCTGGCATCATCCTGTGCGTGTCCGCGATCGTGGTGTTCTTCTACTGCCTCGGCACGCTCTGCGAGGAGCGTCGCGACCGCAGCGTGCTGTTCTGGAAGTCGCTGCCGCTGTCGGATACCTCCACCGTGTTGTCGAAGGTCTTCAGCGCGCTCGTGCTCGCTCCCAGCATCGCGGTGGTGGTCGGCGTGGTCGTCGGCCTCGTGCTCAGCGTCCTGATCGGCACCGTCGCCTCCATGCACGGCCTGGGCGTGTGGAGTCTGCTCGCGGAAGCGCATCCGTTCCGCGTCGTGCTCAACCTGATCCTGCTGCTCCCGTTGTATGCGATCTGGGCGCTGCCCACCGTCGGCTGGCTGATGCTTTGCTCCTCCTGGGCCCGCAGCAAGCCGTTCCTCTGGGCGATTGCCCTGCCCGTCGGTGCCGGCGTGATCGTCTCCTGGTTCGGTCTCATGGGTATGGCGGGACTGTCGAGCCAGTGGTTCTGGGCCAACGTGGTCGGTCGCCTGCTCGGCAGCCTCATCCCGGGTGGCTGGATCAGCCATGCATCGACGCTCGAGGGGCTCGACCGCAACAATCCTGCCGCGATGGTGGATAGCCTGGGCCTGGTCTACAACTACAGTGCCCTCGCCAGCCCGACGCTCTGGATAGGTGCCGCAGCCGGTGCCGCGATGATCGCCGGCGCCATATGGTTCCGCCGCTGGCGCGACGACAGCTGATCCAAGTCACACGACGGCTCCTTCGGGAGCCGTCTTTTCATAGGGAGAGTGCCATGCGCAAGTCGCTCGTGTTCACCGTGTTTTCCCTCACAGCACTGACGTTCACCGCGGCACACGGGGCCGAACAGGCGCCACTTCGTGGTGCAGCATTGGACAAGCGCATCGCCTTTCTGATGCAGGAAGCGAACGTACCCGGACTGGCCGTCGCGATCATCGAGGACGGCAAGGTGACCTCGGTCAAAGCCTATGGGCAGCGCAACGTCGAGAAGAACCTGCCACTCACGACCGACACCGTGATGTATGCCGCGTCGCTGACCAAGGCTGCGTTCGCCTACGCCACGATGTCGCTCGTCGAGCAAGGCAAGCTCGATCTCAACGGCAGTATCGCGAACGACCTGCCCCGCCCGTTGCCGGAATACCCCAAGTACGCCGACCTCGCAGGTGACGAGCGCTGGCGAAAACTCACCCCATCGATCCTGCTCAGCCATCGCTCCGGCTTCCCCAATTTCCGCTTCTGGCCGCCGGGCAAAGACTTCGATCCCAACGGCAAGCTAGCCTTCTATTTCGACCCGGGCACGAAATTCGGCTATTCCGGCGAAGGCATCAACCTGTTGCAGTTCGTGCTGGAGAACGGCAAGGGCATCGACGTCGCCACGCTCATGAAGCAGCGGCTGTTCGAACCCTTCGGCATGACCCGTACCAGCATGACCTGGCGCGACGACTTCGCCGACAACCTTGCCATCGGTTACGACGAGAATGGCAAGCCACTGGGGCACAAGCAACGGGAATCGGTCCGCGCTGCGGGCTCCATGGATACGACGATCGCAGACTACGCGCGACTCGTCGCAGCCATGTCGCGCGGCGCCGGACTGAAACCGGCCACCTATCGCACGTGGCTCACGCCGGTAGTGAAGATCCACTCCGTGCGACAGTTTCCGACCATCGGCCAGCCTGATACGACGGCCTACGATGCGATCTCGCTCGGCTATGCACTGGGCGTCGGAAGGTTCGAGTCGCCGCGCGGCCCGGTGTTCTTCAAGGAAGGGCACGACGACGGCACCAACAACCTGTTCGTGTGTCTCGAGCGATCGAAGACCTGCGTGCTGTTGATGAGCAACAGCTCGCTGGGGGAATCGCTTTACGCCTATCTGCTCGACGACATCCTCGGCAAGGTGGGATTTCCACTCTGCTGGAATGGATACGATCCGTACGACAAGCCGCAGTTCTGCTCGGAGAAACCCTGAGGTCTCGAACTCAGCCGCCACCGCCTCCACCGCCGTGGATGCCACCCTTGGTCAACGCGGCGGGATCGAGCAACTTCGTCAGTTCCGCCTTCGACAAGCCGGTGGTTTCCAGCGCCACATCCATGATCGGGCGCTTTTCCTTGTACGCCTGCTTGGCGGTTGCCGCGCCCTTCTCGTAGCCGATCACGGGATTGAGTGCCGTGACCAGAATGGGATTCTTGTCGAGGGCCTCGCGGATATGTTCCTCGTTGACCTTGAACCCCGCGATGGCCTTATCGGCCAGCAACGTCGTCACGTTGGCGAGGATCTCGATCGATTGCAGCAGGTTGTACGCGATCACCGGCAGCATGACATTGAGCTGGAAATTACCCGACTGCCCGGCGATGGCGACCGTGGCGTCGTTGCCGATCACTTGCGCGGCCACCATGGCGGCGGCCTCGGGAATCACGGGGTTCACCTTGCCCGGCATGATCGACGAGCCCGGCTGCAGCGCAGGCAACTCGATTTCGCCAAGCCCGGCAAGCGGACCGGAATTCATCCAACGCAGATCGTTGGCGATCTTCATCACCGCCACCGACAGCGTGCGCAACTGGCCGGACAGCTCCACCGGCGCGTCCTGTGCCGCCATGCCGGCGAAATAGTTGGCAGCGGATTCGAACTTCACGCCCGTCAGCTTCGACAGTTCCGTCGCCACGGCGGGGCCGAACTTCGGATCGGCGTTGATGCCCGTGCCGACGGCGCTGCCGCCTTGCGGAAGGCGACGCGTGCGCTTGAGCGTGTCGCCGATCCGCTCCTCGGCGTCCGCGATCTGCGCCGACCAGCCGGACAGCTCCTGGCCGAAGGTGATCGGCATGGCGTCCATCAGATGCGTACGACCGGTCTTCACCACCTTCTTGAGTTCCTTCGCACGTGCGTCGATGGTCTTGCGCAGGTGCTTCAGAGCCGGCAGAAGTCGCTCACTGGTCGCCAGGGTGGCACTGACGAGGATCGCCGTGGGAATGACGTCGTTCGAACTCTGCCCCGCGTTGACGTGATCGTTCGGGTGTACCTTGCGTCCCGCGGCGTCGGCGAGGTGAGCGATCACCTCGTTCGCGTTCATGTTGGAACTGGTGCCGGAGCCGGTCTGGAAGACATCGATGGGAAAGTGCTCGTCCACCTCCCCTGCGGCCACCCGCGCAGCGGCCTCGCGGATGGCCTTGGCCGACGCCTTGTCCAGATGCCCGAGTTTCACGTTGGCCTCGGCCGCGGCCGACTTGATCAGGCCCAGCGCGCGGATGAACTCGCGAGGCATGGTGAGGCCCGAGACCGGAAAGTTGTCCACCGCGCGCTGGGTCTGCGCGCCGTAAAGCGCCTTGGCGGGCACCTTCAGCTCGCCCATGCTGTCACGTTCGGTGCGGAACTTGCTCATGCGAAAACTCCGGTCGAGGCTCAGGGGTCTCCCTAAGGTAAGTCCATCCACCGTGCTTTTACAGGGATCGGCTATAACCGCTGCTCGGAAAAGCGGTTCGGTGCATGAATGTCCAATCGGCCGGCCAGATACTCGGTGAAGGCCTCAATCGGGACGCCGTAAGGGGTGGCAACGTGGTCGGACTCGACGATCTCGCTGATGGCCTTGGCATAGTCAGGATTCATGGAGTCGATGATGTAGATGTCGCTGGCAGGAATGTCCGCGGCGAAATGGACTTCTTCGAGCGCATGATCGGCGCCTGCTATTTCGTTGTCAGCCACGTCGGCGACCTCTCGCCCGCGTGCCCAGACCGCGTACTGGTGGAAGTCTCCAAGATGCTTTTTCGTGGAATCCTGCGGCCAGTACTTGAAGACCACGCCGCTGCCTCGCAGCGAACGACTGCCGATCGTTGCCGGCCCCTCCAGCATGGGATCCACATCGAAGAACTCCTGGGACGGCCCGAACCCGCCGTTTTCCACCAGAGTCATAGGAGAACGGGAGTCCACACGAAACGCCATGGACCGGTCCGTCGATACCAGAAAGCCATGCCCATTACGTGTGGTCGCAGGCTCTTCGACATCACTCAGCTGGCGATGCAGTTCGTCGATCGTTTTCTTTTTCAGATCGATGACGGCGGACACCCGGTCGACACTGTTCTCCGGCACGACCATAACCACATAGCCGCCGCTGCGCACTTCGGCATGCGGACCGGGCTGCGTCCAAACGCTGCTCGTAGGCAGCGGATCGAACTGCGGATGGGCCTCCTCAGGCATCATCGGTGCTTTCGGCGGCCCCATCAGGTACCCGATTTTGCCGTTTACCCGACGAGGTGGAACGAAACGTGCCGGCGTCTGACCTTCACCTGCCTTGCCGACGCTCGCATACGCGACGCCTAGCGGCACGTTGGCCACGAACGTCATGGCCGCCTGACCAAGACCACGTTTTCTTGCTTCGCTCGTCCTTCCACGGAATCCTTCGTCGAGTCCGGTGCCCAGGCCCACAAGACCCGTCCCCAACTGAACGGGAATGGCCAGCGGAGGCAGATAGCCGATAGGGCCTAGCAACGCTGCCGTGCGATTGAGCGTCGTGCGCCATCCCTCCCAAGCGGTACTGGCGAGAATGCGGGCATCCTCGCGCATGCGGTTGTCGACCTGCGCGCACAGATCCACAAAAACGTCGCCCGCCATTACCACATCGGCATGGTCGATCGCGCTGGCATCCGCTTTCCACTGGCCTTTTGCGATGTTTTCCAGCCCATGCTCAACGCCGGTCCAGAACGTGCCGTCCTGGCGGTCGTAGCGAGAGAAGCGCGAGAGCAGCGCATCCAGTTTCCGTGCGTCATCCGTCTGCGCCAGCACCCATTGACGCAGCTTCTCCTCGTTGGCGAATTCCAGGAAGGGCTCGGCAGCCCCTGGCAAGTAGAGAACTTCGCTTCCATCCGAGGCGACGAAGCGCAGAAGGTCAGTAGCGAAGTATCCATTGATATCCAGCCGGCGCACCGCTCGCCCGCCTGGTGCCCGGCTCCCGTCACGGAGCTGCGCAAGCGTGATCGCTCCTTCGAGAGGCACGCGTGGCGCACCCTCGCGCATGACCTGCGCATAGGCTTCCTGGGTAAGCTTTCCCTTTACACGTGCCTCACGGGCCTGCTGGACGAAACGATACCGGGCGAGAACCGGCCATTCGTCTCGATTTGCCGCCCAATAGGCGTCCATGTCGGCATGAAGCTTGCGGACGTAGGGCAGTTCGGAGAACACGCCATCCGCCTCGAAGGCGCGGACAACCTGGGACAGAACGAGGTCGCTCGGCCCAGCGAACCCCTTGCCGACAGCAAACACACCAAAGGCCTCGTCCAGCGAACGGGCATCCTCGCGTACTGTCTCCACCACATTGCCTCTGGCGAAGAACAGGTTGTAGATGTAACCCGGCCCGGTGTGGCTCCAAAGATAACCGCCGATGCTTGAAAAACACTGTCGCACGCTGCGGCAGTGACGGGCCTGCTCGATGAAAGCGAGCGGGCCCGGGCTGGCCTGCCCACCTGTCATCACGCCGCCCACGGTGTCCGCCCATGCCGCGAAGGTCGAATGCCGGTCGTGCTCCGGAAACGCCTCCATGAGTGCGTCGGTGAGCGGCATGGTGTGGTCGGGCTTCCCCTGTGCCCAGTCCTGGGACGTGGCGAAATGCGCGACCACGTACGCGTCGCCGTCCACGCCCAGTCGTTGAAGAAGGAGTGCCTTGGCGACGCTACGGGCGTCCGGTATCGGCAACGCATGGGCCTTGGAGGCCATCTCCCAGTAGGCGCGCGCATCCGCCTGCATGCGGAAGCCGAGTGTCGAATCCGGAAGCGACAACGGCGTTCCTGGCGTGTGCCCGACATCGTCGTGGTCGGCCGAGTTCGGATGATCCTCATCGGCGTAGTAGGTAATCGTCGTATACGCCTGTGCTGTGCTCGCCGATAGCGCGGCTACGACAAGCCCCGCCAGAAGACGGGAGCCGAACGGAAATCCTTTCATGATGGTGACCTTCCTTGAGACTGGCGCGCACTTTAGTGGGCCATGCCCAACCGCGCATGCTCCGGCTCGCCCGTCACAGCGCGGGCCGAAAGCCAATAATGCGTAGGCTCATCTTGGCGGTCTGTAGCGGTCCGCCGATTGCTATAGCCGCTGCTCGGAAAAGCGGTTCGGCGCATGAATGTCCAGTCGGCCGGCCAGATACTCGTTGAAGGCGTCAATCGGGACGCCGTAAGGGGTGGCAACGTGGTCGGATTCGACGATCTCGCTGATGGCCTTGGCATAGGCCGGATTCGTGGAGTCGATGATGTAGATGTCTCTGGCAGGAATGTCCGCGGGGAAGTGAACTTCTTCGAGCGCCTTATCCGCCCAGGGCATGTCGTTGTCGGCTACCGCGGCGACCTCGCGTCCATGCGTCCAGATCACGTACTGATGGAATTCCCCGAGATGCGCGTTCACGGAAGCCTCGGGCCAGCGCTTGAAGACCAGATTGCTGCCCCGCAGGGAGCGACTACCGATCGTTGCGATGTCATCCAGCATGGGATCCACATCGAAGAACTCCCGCGACGGTCCGAAGCCACCGTTGTTCAGCAGGCTCATCGGCGAGCGGGAGTCCACGCGAAACACCAGCGCCCGATCGGTCGACACCATGAAGCCGCGCGCATTACGCGTGGTCGTAGGCGTTTCGACATCTCTCAGTTGGCCATGAAGATCCTTGATCGCGTTCTTTTTCAGATCGATGATCGCGGTGATTTGATCGGCGCTGTTCTCGGGCACGGCCAGAACCACATAGCCATCCTCGCGCACCTCGGCCTGAAGGTCGCTCGGTACCCACCGGCTACTCGTGGGCAACGGATCAAGTCGGATAGGGGGTTCAATGGCGAGACGGGCCGGCGGTGCCCGCAGCGACGTCGGTGGCCCTACCAGGTAACCGATATTGCCGGTCCTCTGCTCTGGTGGAAGAGAGCGTGCGGGCGCTTCGCCACCACTGCCCTGCCGGGAACTGGCAAAACCCGCTCCGAGCGTCACGTTGGTAACGACCGCCATGACAGCGTGCCCGAGGCCGCGCTTTCGCGTGTCGTTCGTCCGTCCGCGAAATCCTTGGTCGAGCCCCGTCTCAAGTCCGACAAGACCCGTGCCCAACTGGATGGGAATGGCCAACGATGGCACGTAGCCTAAGGGACCGAGCACCGTCGCCGTGCGATTGAGCGTGGTGCGCCAGCCCTCCCATGCCGTGCTGGCAACCACGCGCGCGTCGTCACGCATGTGCTTTTCTACCTGCGTCCGCATGTCCACGAAGACATCGCCGGCAATCACGCCATCGGCATGGTCGATGGCGCTCGCATCGGGTATCCATAGCCCTTTCGCGATGTTATCGAGCCCGTGCTCGACGCCTGTCCAGAACGTTCCGTCCTGTCTGTCGTAACGCGAGAATCGTGAGAGCAGCGCATCCAGCTTCCGCGAATCCCGTGTCTGGGTAAGGACCCATCGACGCAGTGCTCCCTCGTTGACGAACGATACGAAAGGCTCGCTGGCACCTGGCATGTAGAGGATTTCGCTTCCATCTGCCGCCACGAAACGAAGTATGTCCGTGGCGAAATATCCGTTGATGTCCAGACGACGCACGGCTCGTCCACCTAGCTCCCGTTGTCCATCGCGGAGCTGCGCGAGCGTGATTGTTCCATCGAGAGGCACGCGCGGCGCCCCCTCTCGCATCACCTGCGCATAGGCTTCCTTGGAGAGCTTTCCCGTTCTGCGCGCCTCGCGGGCCTGCTCGACGAAACGATAGCGGGCCATGACAGGCCAGTCTTTCTCGCTCGTCACCCAATAGGCGTCCATCTCGGCGCGAAGCTTGCGCACGTACGGAAGCTCCGAAAAAGCGTCGTCCGCTTCGAACAAGCGGACGATCCGCGACAAGGCGAAGTCGCTATGCCCGGTGAATCCCTTGGCGACGGCGAATACCCCAAAGGCCTCATCCAGAGGACGGGCGTCCTCGCGTACCGTCTCCACCATGTTGCCTTTGGCGAAAAACAAGTTGTAGAGGTAACCCGGTCCGCTGCGGCTCCACAGATAGCTACCGAGGCTGGAAAAGCACTGCCTGGCGCTGCGCCACTGGCTCGCCCCTTCGATGAAGCCAAGCAGCCCGGGACTCGCCTGGCCACCCGAATTCACACTGCCCACCGCATCCGCCCATTCGGCAAACCTCGTATGCCGGTCGTGCGCCGGAAACGCCTCCATCAGCGCATCGGTCAGCAGCATGGTGTTGTCGGGTCGCCCCTGCGCCCAGTCCTGAGGCGACGCGAAATGCGCGACCACGTAGGCGTCGCCATCCACGCCCAGGCGCTTCTTGAGCAAGGCCTTGGCGACCATACGGGCATCCGGCACGGGCAGCGCCTGTACCTTGGTGGTCATGCTCCAGTAAGCGCGCGCATCCTCCTTCGTAGTAAAAGCTACCGTGGTTCCTTGAAGCGCCAACGGTGTTCCTGGCGCCGGCACGGCATTGGCTCCGTCAGCGAGGCCAGGGCGAGTCTTGTCCTCGTGATACGCGCCCGTCGTGTGCGCAGGCACTGTCCCGGCCGATAGCGCGGCCACGACCATGGCAGCCAGGAGCCGAGGCTTGAGGGGAAATCCTTTCATGAGGGTGACCTTCCTTGAGACTGGCGCGCACTTTAATGACGCGGGCCCGACCGCGCAGGCGCCCCAAGGCGCGACAAAGCGCAGCCCGTAGGCCTGGAATGTGTCGGCGCCGCCCAGGGGGCCCGTAGCGGTCCGCCGACTGCGACGGCTGGCATATAATCGACGGCTGCCCCGCCGCCCTCAGGAACACCCCGCATGTCCCACGCCACGCTCACCGCTCTTTCGCCGCTGGACGGTCGCTACGCCGCCAAGGCGGCGCCGCTGCGCCCGATCTTCAGCGAATTCGGCCTGATGCACCGGCGCGTGCACGTGGAAATCCACTGGCTGCTGGCCCTGGGCGCCCATCCGGGCATCGTGGAACTGCCGGCATTCCCGAGCGATGCGGCCGACCGCCTGCTCGCTATCGCGAACGACTTCTCGGCCGAGGACGGCGAGCGCATCAAGGCCATCGAAGCGACCACGAATCACGACGTCAAGGCCGTCGAGTACTTCATCAAGGAAAAGATCGGCAACGATCCGGCGCTATCCCAGGCCAAGGAATTCGTGCATTTCGCCTGCACCAGCGAGGACATCAACAACCTCGCCTACTCCCTTATGCTCCACGATGCGCGTGAGGCCGTACTGCTGCCGGCGATCGATCAGGTGATAGCAACGCTGCGCGCGCTCGCCCACGACCATGCGGGTCTTTCGCTGCTCTCGCGCACGCATGGGCAGACGGCGTCGCCGAGCACCATGGGCAAGGAGATCGCCAACGTGGTCGCGCGACTGGAGCGCCAGCGGCGCCAGCTCGTGGCAATCGAAATCCCGGGCAAGATCAATGGTGCCGTGGGCAACTACAACGCACACGTGATCGCGTACCCGGATGTGGATTGGCCCGCACTGGCATCGCGCTTCGTCGAGGGGCTCGGGCTCGTCTTCAATCCCTATACCACACAGATCGAGCCGCACGACGGCATCGCGGAATTCGCAGACGTGCTGCGCCGGATCAACATCATCCTGATCGACCTGTCCCGCGACATCTGGGGCTACATCTCGCTTGGCTACTTCCGCCAGGCGTTGAAGGCCGGCGAAGTCGGCTCGTCCACCATGCCGCACAAGGTCAATCCGATCGACTTCGAGAACGCCGAAGGCAATTTCGGTCTTGCGAATGCCCTGCTCGGCCATTTCGCCGAGAAGCTGCCGATCAGCCGCTGGCAGCGCGATCTCACCGACTCCACCGTGCTGCGCGCCCTGGGCACCGCCTTCGGCCATACGCTGGTCGCGCTGGAATCGCTGCAGAAGGGTCTTGGCAAGCTCAACGTCAATGCCGAGCGGATCGCTGCCGATCTGGACGCGAGTTGGGAAGTGCTTGCCGAAGCCGTACAGACCGTGATGCGTCGCTTCGGCCTGCCGGAGCCGTATGAGCAGTTGAAGGCACTCACGCGCGGTCAGGGCATCACGAAGGATTCCATGCGCACCTTCATTGCCGGTCTGGACCTGCCCGCCGAGGCGAAGAAGGCACTGGCCGAGCTGACACCCGCTTCGTACATCGGCCTCGCCGCCGATCTTGCGCGCAAGGTCTGAGCACACATGGCCATGACCCCCACCCGCAAGCCGCTCCCGATCGAGGTGCGCGGCAACGCCAACCAGCCGCTCGGCATGAGCGCGGCGCAGTTCCTGCGCGATTACTGGCAGAAACGCCCCCTGCTCATCCGCAACGCGTTCCCCGATTTCCAGGCGCCGATCGAGCCGAACGACCTCGCCGGCCTCGCGTGCGAGGAAGGTGCCTTGGCACGCCTCATCATCCATGACGAGAAGCGCGATCGCTGGACGGTCAAGAACGGCCCGTTCGCCGAGGCCGAGTTCGGTAAGACGCCGAAGCGCGACTGGACGCTGCTGGTGCAGGACGTCGACAAGTGGGACGCCGACGTGGCTGCATTGCTTGAGCACTTCACCTTCCTTCCGAGCTGGCGTCTCGACGACATCATGATTTCCTATGCCGAGGACGGTGGCGGTGTGGGAGCGCACGTGGACCAGTACGACGTCTTTCTGCTCCAGGGCATCGGCGAGCGGCACTGGGCGATCAGTGACGACCCCGATGCGCCGCTCGATTTCCGCGAGGACGTCGAGCTGAAGCAATTGAAGGTGTTCGAGCCAACCCACGAATGGCTGCTTGAACCGGGTGACATGCTCTATCTGCCCCCCGGCGTCCCTCACGACGGCGTCGCCATCGGCAACTGCATGACGATTTCCGTCGGTATGCGCGCGCCCTCCCAGGCCGAACTGACCGGTGATCTGGCCGATTTCCTCGCCGAGCGGATGCCCGATGAACTGCGCTACGCCGATCCCGACCTTACCCCTGCCAAGCGGGCTGGGGAAATCGACACGGCGGCGCTGAATCGCCTTCGCCAGGCGCTGCCATTCGCGGCAGCCCTCGACCGCGACCTGCTCTCCGACTGGTTCGGTCGCTTCATCACCCGGTACCGCAACGCTCAGGTGGCAGCCGCCCCCCCGAAGGCCCTCACCGAGACCGCCTTCGACAAGGCGCTGGCGAGCGGCGCTACCCTCATGCGCCACCCCTACGCCCGCGTGGCCTGGGTAAAAGGCCGTAACGAAGCCACGCTGTACGTCAGCGGTCAGGCCTACGAATGCCCAGCGGCGCTCGCCGAGCGGTTGTCAGGCGAACGCGAACTGAGCTTCGACCGCACGCCGTCCGGGCCGGAGAAGGCCGTACTACTGGCGCTGCTCAACGACGGGCAGCTCGCCGTGCGCAAGGCCCGCCGCCGGTGAACGACCCGGCGAGCCTGGTAGCGGATGACAAGGCGGCGCTCGGCGCCGCGCATGTGCGTCTGCTCGCCCAGGCCCGCCACCGCGTATCTCTTTATCTACCGATCATCGAGTCCGGCGTGCTGGATGACGACGAGGCCCTGACCGAGTTGCGCCGCATCGCCACCAGCGGCCGGCAGGCGCAGATCCGCGTACTGACCCATGACGCCGAGCGCGCCCATCGCGAGGGGCATCGTCTGATCGCCCTCGCCCAGCGCCTGCCCACCGCGATCACGCTGCGCGTTCCGACCGAGGACGCCCAGCTCCGCTACGGATCGGCCTTCGTCGTCGATCACGTCAGCGGCTTTCTGTTCCGGCCGGTGGCCACGCGCTACGAAGCCCGCGGTTCGCTCGGCGAGCCCGGCGAGACCGCTCGCTTGACCGCCTATTTTGACGACGTGTGGGAGCGGGCCGAGCCCGCCTGGCAGATACGACCGCTGGGTATTTGATTCCCAACGTGGTTTTGCGCTCAGTCGCGTCGCGCTGCGGTTGCCGGATCGGCGTGGCGAAGGTTTGCGGACTACGACAAAAGGTGGATTCGAGACGGAACATGCCTCGGTACATTGGTGGCCCACGGAATATCAACGTGGTCGCCCGTGAATCCGAGACCTACCCGGCGTCCCCCTAACCGGCCAGTCCGTCCCTCGACCTCACGCGAATAGCCCAGTGAAGCGAATCCGCGGAGACGCAGGGCTTGTAATGACATATTCCGTGGCCGCATACACCCCAGCGATTGACCAAGGAAGGTTCATATGAACGAGAGTAAGAACGATAAATCAAAAAAGGTTAGGCCTGGAGACATCGACTTGTCCTTCGACAACGATGGACGCATGACTTTCCCCGGGGATGGCATCGGGCTGCCTACTAGCGATGAAAAAATTTGGGTCTTTGGAGAGAAGCGGACAGAGCAGGCGGTGACCGTCGCGCGATTCATGAGCGATGGTTCGGAAGACAAGGACTTCACTCCCGGCAGCGTTACTCCTCCTTATCGAGGTGGAAATAACCTCTACAAAGCAGCCGAGCAGCCGAACGGGAGAATCATTCTCTACGGCACGCTCCACCCCGAATCCAATCCTTCATTTCCATACGCTATGTGCATCGATGCGCAAGGGAGACTCGATACTTCCTTCGGCATGATGGGCATGAAGCAAATTCAATTCGACCCTGGCCGTCCTAATTCGGGCAAACGTTACGAGGACTCTGTGATTCAGCCAGACGGTAAGTTGGTCGTACTGGCATCCGGTATGTTGGAGACCAATGTGGCGTACCGGGTGATCCGGCTGAACGAGACGAACGGCAGCGAAGATGCCGGTTTTGGAACGACTGGCGTCGTCTACGACCTCCCCGAGGACGTCGTTTTCGAAAAAATTGCGATCCTCAAAAACAACCGTCTGCTGCTTTCCGGACACAGCATTCGAGGGATACAGGAGTATACGGTTCTGACACGACTGATGGCAGACGGGAAACTCGACCCTGACTTTGGCGACAATGGCACCGTCAGATTGGATTATGTCTTTCAAGATCTCACAGGCAGCGCAGAATTCGGTGGAATCGCATTTTTCAACGTGGATGACTCCATGGTGGTAGGTGGCCGCTTCACTATCAGAAGCGAGTCGATCGGCGGATGGATAATGAAGCTGACCCCGAGCGGAATACCCGATCGCGGATTCAACGAGGGTAAGCCATTGTTTGTCGACGTCCCCGTCAGTGCGTTGGGAACACAGGACGACAAGGCCATCTTGCAAGGCTATCGCAACTCATCGGGCGTCTCTTCCATGTACCTGGGTCGGGTCAATAGTGAGGGAGCGCTGGATGAGACGTTCGGCGAAGACGGCATAGTGCGTGCGCCGTCTTATGTACTTGCTACAAACGACCTTTGGAAGCGTCACTACGTCGTCGTTCGCGGGCAGGACAAGAAGACGCTCTTCGTCAGCAGCGTGGTGGACGACGGGCTCGAGGTACTGACCCAACTCGTTCGCTTCTTACTTACTGAAGAATTGCAGCCGTAGGCCACTGTGGAGCCCGCGTAGCGGACTAGGACGGCGTCTGGGGTCGCATTCCCAACAGAGGGGGATGGGAGATGTGCAAGGGTCGACCGCGAGACGAGTGCCTGGACGGTCCATATGCATTACAGCGAAAGCTTTATTCCGGCGCAGGAACCAGCGCCATAGCGTGCATCACACGGTTCATCAAGGAGGATTCCCATGCGCAAGATCATCGACATGCTTCGCCCCGATGACATCGACCTGTCCTTCGGGAAGGACGGGCGCCTGGGGTATCCCGGTTATGGCGTCGGGCTGCCCGCTAGCGATGGAAAGTACTGGCTCTTCAGAGAGGAGAGCGCAGGAAATCCACCACTTGTGGAAATCGTACGACTATTGAACGATGGCTCGCCCGATCCCGCCTTCCCGTCCGGGGGAACGACCGTACGTTTCCCCAATCTCATGGGTGCTAACAATCTTTACAAAGCCGTCGAGCAGTCGAACGCGAAAATCGTTCTCTGCGGCACGCTCTATGATCCAAAAATAGGGACTTCATTTCCTTACGTTATGCGCATCAACGCGGAAGGAGATATCGATCCCTCATTCGCTGAAGGCGGTATCAAGCCGCTCTACTACGACGCAAGCGTTCAAGCTGAAAACAAGTCGTATCGAGACGTCGTCATCCAACCCGATGGCAAGATCGTCGTACTGGCGACTAATAGTGGGTTGCTGCCTAGCAATAAGACGTGGTCGAAGGTGATCCGATTGACCGCCAGAGGACAAATGGACGCGACTTTTGGAAGGCATGGTGTATTCCATGATCTCCCCGAGGAAGTATTGTTCCTGAAGATAGTGAGCCTCAAGGACAACGCATTGCTGATGGGGGGGATGTACGCTCGCGCGGAAACACCATATCCAGTCCTGGTCCGACTGACCGCAGAAGGCGAAATCGATAGGCATTTTGGCGACCTTGGCATCAAGCGCCTTGATTATGTCAACCAAGGCGTGGAAGGTAGAGCAGACGTCAATACAATCGCGTTGTTCGACGACGATGATTCCATGGTCGTAGGTGGCCTCTTCATAACGGGCGCCGAACCAACCGGCGGGTGGATAGTGGCGCTCCATTCGGACGGGACGCCAGACGCTGATTTCAATGGCGGAAAGCCACTATTTGTCAACGATCCCGTCGTCGCGCTTGCGACACAGGGCAGCCAAGTCATTTTGCAAGGCTATCGCGATAATGCATCGGACGCTTCGTCGATGTACCTGGGTCGGCTCGATAGGGACGGATCGCCGGATACCGAGTTCGGCGAGGACGGCATAGTGATTGCACCGCCTCACATCGCCACAACAAGGGACATCTGGCGGCGGCACCACATCTTCGTTAACGGACAAGACAAAAAGACGCTCCTTGTCAGCAGCGCGGTCGTGGTGGGCGACAAGCAACCAAAGCTCGTAACCCAACTCGTCCGCTTCCTGCTGTCCTGAGGAGGGGCCCTTGCCGCCCGGGCGTTAGCTTCTACATTCAGCCGACAGGCGAAGCCGTGAACAACTTCGCCTGTAACCTGCGCTTATATCGAACGCTTTATACCGGCGCAAGGAAACGCGCCATAGCGCGCATCACACGATTCATCAAGGAGGATTCCCATGCGCGAGATCATCGATATGCTTCGCCCCGGCGACATCAATCCATTCTTCGGCGAGAGCAAACAATTCCCTGAACGGTTCATCCGCCCTGAAGACCTGCTTGCACAGCAGGCGGGGCCAGGAGACGTCATTGATGACGTAAAGCCAGGCGACCTGGATACGTCATTTGGGAACAAAGGAGTGGTGACCCGCCCCTCCATCGGCATCGGATTACCGACCGGAGACGGGAGATACTGGGTGGTTTCTAAGTTAAACCTGGTGGGCAGGGGCCCGCGATTGCATGTGATTCGTCTCTTGAGCTACGGGTCGCCGGATCCTGACTTCGCCCTCGGAGGAAAGATCGTAGATCTGCATCCATTCGCCGATCACACTCAACTAACGAATGCGGTATTGCAGTCAAGCGGGAACATTATCGTCGCCGGCTACATCTATTTCACGGACGCACCGGACGAACGGGCCGTATTTGTTGCGCGCATCAACAAGGAAGGAGAACTCGACCTCTCGTTCGGCAACGAGGGCATCAAGTTGATCCAACTATCAGGGAACCCCTTGAGGACCACTCTATACGACATTGCAGTGCAGCCCGATGACAAGATCATCGTCACGGCGATGGCATCTTGGAGAGTGAAGAGTTTCCCACGAATCATCAGGTTGAACGCAGACGGCGCCCTAGATGTCGATTTTGCAAAATTTGGAGTCGCTTACGATCTGCCCGCGCAAGTGTATATGTTCGGAACTTTAGCCCTCAGTAACAAGAAACTGTTATTGCACGGATTGTCAGCAACTGACGAGGACGCCGTTGTGATGCGCTTACACGCAGACGGCAGAGTCGACCGAACGTTTGGCGAGGAGGGTATCGTCCGACTAAGCCACCCGCTCTATCGACGCATGGGAGCCGTCGCGGCTGCGGAATTCCAAAAAAGTGACGGCTCCGTAGTGGTCGGCGGCTACGCGGACTCCCACGAGGGAGTAGCTGGTGGCTTCATAGCACGCATCCTTTCGAGCGGTCACCTCGACCCGCGGTTCAACCGCGGTCGGATCTTATTCTTCACCAACGATTGGGTCGACGAGATCGCAACGCAGGACGACAAGATCGTTTTCCAAGGTACCGCGCGCCGAGGGCCATCTGCGCGCTTGATCGTAGGCCGGATCAGACCTGATGGCCTACCCGATCCGACATTCGGCGACGACGGCTTCGTGATCTATGAGCGACCTGTACAAAACGGATTGTCCTCTCAATATGCCAACATCCACATCGAGAGTGCAGGACAGGAACAAAGGAAATTGCTCGTCAGCAACGTCAACCAGTTAGATGAGGACTTCGACACTCAACTGCTCCGCATCATCCTTTGATGAACCACGGTGGGCGGCCCGGCTTCAGCATGTCGGTTCGCATTCACGCTGCCGAGAACCGCTCACCGATCCATCCAACACTGTCCTGCCCATATATCGCATTGCAACCCGCCGGACTGGGTAGCGCAATAGACGCGATGACAACGAAGGCTATATACCGGCGCGGGAACCAGCGCCATAGCGTGCATCGCACGATTCATCAAGGAGGATTCCCATGCGCGAGATCATCAACATGCTTCGCCCCGGCGACATCAAGCTCTCTCCCGGACGATGGGGAAAATTCTCTGAAAGAATGGCGGGATGGGAGGATCTGCTCATGCCTGACGTTGAAGCGAAGGCCTCGCACAAGGCCGCGAGGCCAGGAGATCTCGATACATCGTTCGCGAACAATGGGTTTCTGACGGAGGCTGCGCGCGGTGTGGGGCTCCCGACGGGCAACGGCAAACATTGGATCCTGACAGAACCCCAACCGACAGGGATGGCGAGGATCAAAGTCCAGCGATTGCTGGAAGATGGCGCGCCAGACGAATCCTTTCCCCCCGAGGGAAAGATTGTGGACCTGTCCCTCAGCGGGAGAGTCGAGATTTTCAAGGCGGGAGTGCAGTCGGATGGATGCCTCATCATCGGCGGCATGCTGCTCTCCCCGGGCGCAGGAACCCCAATCGTCGTGCGCATGACGTCGGAAGGCGACCTCGACACATCGTTCGGCAATGCTGGTATCGCGTTGATTCATTTCAAGGAAAAGCTCGACGCCAACACCTTCTACGACTTCGCCATCCAGCCCGACGACCGGATCGTCGTGGCGTTATTCGTCCTCATCGACTATTTCGTATGGGACGAGGAACCGCGGGTGGTCAGGCTGACCCGTCAAGGGCAACTGGATACGGAATTCGGAAAAGGAGGGATGGTCTCCGGTCTACCTAAGCACGTGGCTTTCCTGAAGATCGCCGTTCTTAAGGACGATAAACTCTTTCTTGCTGGAGACTCCGCCAAAAGCCGGCACGCCGTTCTGGCACGGCTGAACGCGGACGGCAGTGTCGACACATCGTTTGGCAACGAAGGATACGCAATGCTCCGCCATCCCGATTACTCCGGCATGCGCGCCCATGCCATTGCGCTGTCTGATCGCGACGACTCCGTAGTGGTCGGCGGTCCGCTCTACACCGCACATCGGTCATTTGGATGGATCGCAAGAATACGCGCGGATGGCTCGCTGGACGACGAGTTCAACGGTGGCAAGATCTTCGTTTTCGATGGCGTCATCTTCTCGCTTGCCACGCAGGACGACAAAATTATTCTCCGAGGCCCCTGGCAAGACGGATTGGACTCGTTTCTGTACGTGGCTAGAGTCGATCGCCATGGATCGCTGGACACGACGTTTGGGCACGGGGGCGTGATGATTGTGGCCCGGCCGGTGCTAAATCCAAACACCCCTTCCCTCTCCTCCTCTTTCGTTCAAGGGCAAGAGCGGAAAACGCTCCTTCTCAGTGATCTGGTCATCTTGTGGGAGCCGAATATCGGCCACACGGTCATGACCCAGCTCGTCCGCCTTATCCTGACTTAAGCTAGAAATCAGCCCTGGCTGCCCCCCTGACCCCGCCACGCCGGTGGCGGTGCGTTCAGGCCACGGCCAGGGACCGACCTCTCTTCCCTACGGCGAGACCTCTTGTTTGGCCGCCCATGCCGGCCGCGTTCTTGCGCGGACAAAGCCCGACGCGCAGATAAGACCACTCGCCCACGGAGCCCGTCGGCGCGGCGCCGAATAGGTTGGCGCGGCGCAGCAGCACGAGGCTATAATTAACGGATTCTTTGCCGCGGGCGATCCCCACATGCCGAGCGGCGGCCCGTCCTTTTCGTGTGCCGGTGGTGACGTGAGCGCAAACCTGATCCGCGAGTTCTTCGAATCCTCCCAACTCGCCGGCGGCAACGCCGACTACGTGGAGCAAGTCTACGAAGCCTGGCTGGCCGACCCGAGCGCCGTTCCGGCGGAATGGGATGGCTATTTCAAGTCGCTGAAGGGCCGTGAGGCCGGCGACGTCCCCCACTCCGGCGCCATCGCCCGTATCGAGGCGGCGCAGAAACAGCGTCGTAGCGCAGCGGTCTCGGCCGGTCCGGTCGACAACGCCTACGCGCAGAAGCAGGCCGGTGTGCTCCGCCTGCTCACGGCCTATCGGTCGCGCGGTCACATCGCCGCCCAGCTCGATCCCCTCGGCCTGACCGTCCCCGACATCGACACTCCGGACCTCGGCCTCGCCTTCCACGGCCTGTCCGATGGCGACCTCGACACCGAGTTCGACGCCGGCAGCTTTGCCGGTGGCGGCCACCGCATGAAGCTCCGCGATCTGCTCGCCAAGCTGAAGCAGATCTACACCGGCACCGTGGGTGCCGAGTTCATGTACATCGCCGACCACGACCAGCGCGCATGGATCCACTCGCGCCTCGAACAGGCCGGCGGCTCGCCGGGCCTGCAGAAGCCCGAGAAGGTGCGCGTGCTCGAGGCGCTGACTGCCGCCGAGGGCCTGGAGCGCTACCTGCACACCAAGTACGTCGGCCAGAAGCGTTTCTCGCTCGAAGGCGGCGACAGCCTGATCCCGATGGTGGACGACGTGGTTCGCGCCGCGGGCGACAACGGGGTCAAGGAAATCGTGATCGGCATGGCCCATCGCGGGCGCCTCAACGTGCTGGTGAACATTCTCGGCAAGGCCCCGTCGCAGCTCTTCAACGAGTTCGAAGGCAAGTTCGAGCACGACGACAGCCCGATCCACTCCGGCGACGTGAAGTACCACATGGGCTTCTCGGCCGACGTCAAGACGCCGAACGGCGGCGTGCACGTGGCCCTGGCCTTCAACCCGTCGCACCTGGAAATCGTCAACCCCGTGGTGGCTGGCTCGGTGCATGCGCGCCAGTCGCGTCGCCGCGACACGGCGCGCGAGAAGTCCATCGCCATGCTCATCCACGGTGACGCCGCCTTCGCGGGCCAGGGCGTCAACATGGAACTGATGCAGATGTCGCAGGCGCGCGGCTTCGCCATCGGCGGCACGCTGCACCTGGTGGTGAACAACCAGGTCGGTTTCACCACCTCCAAGCGCGAGGACGCCCGCTCCACGCTGTACTGCACCGATCTCGCGAAGATGGTCAACGCGCCGGTGTTCCACGTGAACGGCGACGATCCGGAAGCGGTGATCCAGGTCACCCGCCTCGCTTACGAGTTCCGCAAGCGCTTCAAGAAGGACGTGGTGATCGACCTCGTCTGCTATCGCCGCCACGGTCACAACGAGGCCGACGAGCCGGCGGCCACGCAGCCGCTGATGTACCAGATCATTCGTAAGCGCCCCACTACGCGCGACCTGTATGCGCAGCGGCTGGTGAAGGAATCGACCATCGGCGCCGACGACGGCCAGAAGATGCTCGACGATTACCGCGCACGGCTGGAAAAGGGCGAGCCCCTGATCGCGATCGATCCCCAGCCGACCCGCGACATTCCGGTGGACTGGAGCCGCTTCCAGAAGAACAGCCTGTCCATGGAAGTCAGCACCGCCGTCTCGCGCGAGCAGATGGGCAAGGTGCTCGACGTCATCCTTGATGTCCCGTCCAACGTGACCCTGCATCCGCGCGTCGCCAAGATCTACGAAGACCGTCGCAAGATGGCTGCGGGCGAGTTGCCGGGCGACTGGGGCTTCGCCGAAAACCTCGCCTACGGCACGCTGATCGCCGAAGGCTACGACCTGCGCGTGGTGGGTCAGGACGCCGGTCGCGGCACCTTCTTCCATCGCCACGCCGTGCTGCACGACCAGAGCTCCGACGACACGTACATGCCGTTGTCCAAGGTTCGCGCTGACGCACGCGTCGAAGTCATCGACTCGCTGCTCTCCGAGGAAGCCGTGATGGCCTTCGAGTACGGCGAAGCCACCACGGCGCCCGACCAGCTCACCATCTGGGAAGGCCAGTTCGGCGACTTCGCCAACGGTGCGCAGGTCGTGATCGACCAGTTCATCAGCTCCGGCGAAGCCAAGTGGGACCGCCTCTGCGGCCTCGCGCTGTTCCTGCCCCACGGCTATGAAGGCCAGGGTCCGGAGCACTCCTCCGCCCGCCTTGAGCGCTTCCTGCAGCTCTGCGCGCTCGACAACATGCAGGTCTGCGTGCCCACCACCCCGGCGCAGGCGTTCCACATGATCCGCCGCCAGCAGGTGCGCCCGGTGCGCAAGCCGCTGATCGTGATGACGCCCAAGTCTCTGCTGCGCCACAAGCTCGCGGTGTCCTCGCTGGACGAACTGGCGAACGGCCGCTTCCAGCTGGTAATCGGCGAGCATCGCGATCTGCAGGCCAAGAAGGTCAAGCGCGTCGTGCTTTGCTCGGGCAAGGTCTACTACGACCTGCTGGAAGACGCCGAGAAGCGCCAGTTGACCGACGTCGCCATCGTCCGCGTCGAGCAGCTCTACCCGTTCCCGCGCCCGGAAGTCACGGCCGAACTGGAAAAGTACCCTTCCGCGAAGGAAGTGGTGTGGTGCCAGGAAGAACCGATGAACCAGGGCGCCTGGTTCCAGATCCGTCACCACCTGCAGGCCTGCGTGGGACCGAAGCACAGCCTGTCCTATGCAGGACGCGCTCGTTCGCCGGCCCCGGCCGCGGGTCACCTCAACACTCATGTCGCCGAACAGACGGCGCTCGTCGAACAGGCGCTCGTCGCGCCGGTCGGCACCGATCACGCAGCGGAGTAAGACAAGCATGTCCATCGAAGTCAAAGTCCCGGTCCTGCCCGAGTCGGTCTCCGACGCGCTCATCGCCACCTGGCACAAGAAGGCCGGTGATGCGGTCAAGCGCGACGAGAACCTGCTCGACCTCGAGACCGACAAGGTCGTCCTCGAAGTCCCGGCGCCGGTCGACGGCGTGCTGAAGGAAATCAAGTTCGAGGAAGGCGCCACCGTTACCAGCAACCAGGTCATTGCGGTGATCGAGGAAGGCGCTGCTGCCGCCGCTCCTGCGCCCGCCCCGGCCGCCGCCGAGGCGCCGAAGGCCGAGAAGACCGAAGCCGCCGCTGCGCCGAAGGGCGTCGACGAACTGTCGCCGGCCGGCCGCCGCGTCGCCGTGGAAGAAAACATCGATCCGTCCAAGGTCGCCGGCACCGGCCGCGACGGCCGCGTGACGAAGGAAGACCTGGTCAACGCCGGCAAGGGCGGCTCCGCGCCGGCCCCGGCCGCCGCCGCTCCGGCCGCGAAGCCGACCCCGGGCAGCCGTCCGGAAGAGCGCGTGCCGATGACCCGCATCCGCACCCGCATCGCCGAGCGCCTGATGCAGTCGAAGAACTCGATCGCCATGCTCACCTCGTTCAACGAGGTCAACCTCGCCGAGGTGGTGAAGCTGCGCAAGGCCCTGGGCGAGCAGTTCGAGAAGGCCAACGGCGTGAAGCTCGGCTTCATGAGCTTCTTCGTGAAGGCGGCGACGGAAGCCCTGAAGCGCTATCCGGTCATCAATGCCTCGGTCGATGGCAGCGACATCATCTATCACGGCTACCAGGACATCTCGATCGCCGTGTCCACTGACAAGGGCCTGGTCACGCCGGTACTGCGCGACGTGCAGGACATGTCGTTCGCGGACGTCGAGAAGGGCATCATCGGTTACGCCAAGAAGGCGCGTGACGGCAAGCTCGGCCTGGACGACCTCCAGGGCGGCACCTTCACCATCACCAACGGCGGCACCTTCGGTTCGCTGCTGTCCACCCCGATCGTGAACCCGCCGCAGAGCGCCATCCTCGGCATGCACACGATCAAGGAGCGCCCGGTCGTGGAGAACGGCCAGGTGGTGGCCGCGCCGATGATGTACATCGCGCTGTCGTACGACCACCGCATCATCGACGGCCGCGACGCCGTGCTGTTCCTGGTCGACATCAAGAACCAACTGGAAAACCCGCAGCGGATGCTGCTCGGCCTCTGATGGCCGGTTGAGCCGCAATGTGAAGGCGGGAGTCGAAAGACTCCCGTTTTCACGTTCGGACCCCCATATAGGGCGGTAACGACTACCGCAGTGACATCCGGAGCAAGAGCAATGAGCGACAAGTTCGACGTCATCGTCATCGGTGCGGGCCCGGCGGGCTATGTGGCCGCGATCCGCGCCGCGCAGTTGGGCCTGAAGACCGCCGTGGTCGACGCCTTCGTCGGCAAGGACGGCAAGGCCGCCCTCGGCGGTACCTGCCTCAACGTGGGTTGCATCCCCTCCAAGGCGCTGCTGGATTCCTCCAAGCAGTTCCACAACCTCACGCACAACTTCAAGGATCACGGCATCACCGCCGAGAATCCGAAGATCGACATCGGCACCTTCATTGGCCGCAAGGACAAGATCGTCAAGCAGTTCACCGGCGGCGTGACGATGCTGTTCAAGGCGAACAAGATCACGTCGTTCTTCGGCAAGGGCAAACTGCTGAAGGGCAACCAGGTCGAAGTCACCGGCAACGACGGCAGCGTGCAGACCATCTCGGCCACCAACGTCATCCTCGCCTCGGGCTCCGTGCCGATCGAGCTGCCGTTCGCGAAGTTCGACGGCAAGCACATCATCGACAACACCGGCGCGCTCGACCTCACCGAGGTCCCGAAGCGCCTTGGCGTGATCGGCGCCGGCGTGATCGGCCTGGAACTCGGCAGCGTGTGGAAGCGCCTCGGCGCCGACGTCACGGTGCTGGAAGCCTTGCCGAAGTTCCTGGCCGTTGCCGACCAGGACATCGCCAAGATGGCCGCCCGCGAGTTCGCCAAGCAGGGCCTGGACATCAAGGTCAACGCCAAGGTCACCTCGGCCGAGGTCAAGGGTGACGAAGTCCACGTCGGTTATACCGACAAGGACGGCAATGCCCAGTCGCTGATCGTGGACAAGCTGCTGGTGGCCGTGGGCCGTCGCGCTTACACCACCGGCCTGCTGGCCGACGACACGGGCGTGAAGCTCGACGAGCGCGGCCGCATCGTGGTGGACGAACACAACCACACCGGCGTCGATGGCGTCTGGGCTGTCGGCGACGCCGTGCGCGGCCCGATGCTCGCGCACAAGGGCTCCGAAGAAGGCGTGATGGTGGCCGAGCTGATCGCCGGTAAGCCGGGCCACGTCAACCTCGACACCGTGCCCTGGGTCATCTACACCGAGCCGGAAATCGCCTGGGTCGGCAAGACCGAGGAGCAGCTCAAGGAAGAAGGCGTGCCGTACAAGACCGGCGCCTTCCCGTTCGCCGCGAACGGCCGCGCCGTCGCCATGAACGAAGGCATCGGCCAGGTGAAGATGATCGCCCACGCCGAGACCGATCGCATCCTCGGCGTGCACATGGTCGGCCCGGTCGTGTCCGAGCTGATCCACGAATGCGTCGTGGCGATGGAGTTCAAGGGCTCGTCGGAAGACCTCGCCCGCATCGTGCACGCCCACCCGGCGCTGTCCGAAGTGGTACACGAAGCGGCCCTTGCGGTCGACAAGCGCGCCATCCACAAGGGCAACTGATCGCCCCGGTTGCCGATCGGACCTGTAGGAGCCGCTATAGCGGCGAGAAGCCAACGAAGCCATGAAGCGGTGAGTCGGGCTCCTCTCGCCGCCATGGCGGCTCCTACGGGTATCTGGCGACTCCCACAAGGGCACGCGGCACACCAGACGGGACACCGCATCATGCGTGAGATCCAATCCCTTTGCGTCTACTGCGGTTCGAGCAGCGGCGCACATCCGGAATACACCGAAGCGGCGTGGGCATTCGGCACGCGGCTGGCGCAGGAAGGCATCACCCTCGTCTACGGCGGCGGCAAGGTCGGGCTGATGGGTACGGTGGCCGATGCGGCGCTCGCTGCGGGCGGTCGCGTCGTCGGTGTCATTCCGCGCCAGCTCGTGGAGAAGGAAGTCGCGCATACAGGGCTGTCGGAACTGCAGGTCGTCGAGACCATGCACGAGCGTAAGACGCGCATGTACGAGATCTCGGATGCCTTCGTCGCCCTGCCCGGCGGCTTCGGCACGATGGACGAAATGTTCGAGATGCTGACCTGGGCTCAGCTCGGTCTGCACAGCTACCCGTGTGCCTTCCTCGACGTGCGTGGGTTCTATCGCAGCCTGGCTGCGAGCATGGACCACATGGTGAGCGAGGGCTTCGTCAAGCCGATCCAGCGCGACCAGGTATGGTTCGGCAGCGAGATCGATGCGCTGTTCACGTGGATGCGGCAGTACGAGTCCACCTATACGCCGAAGTGGATCACGTCCACCTCGATCGACAGCCAGGTCGAACGATAAACGGGGGCACCGCCATGACCGCCTTTCGCGCCTTCCGTATTCACCAGGACGATGCCGGCTACCATGCCGGTATCGAGACGATGTCCATCGACGCGCTCAGCCCCGGCGAGGTGCTGGTGCGCGCCGAATGGTCGTCCGTCAACTACAAGGACGCCCTCGCCGGCACGGGGAAGGGGAAGATCCTTCGCCAGTTCCCCTTGAACGGCGGCATCGACGTCGCGGGCACCGTGGTCGCCTCCACCGACCCGGCCTTCAAGGAAGGCGACAAGGTGCTCGCCACCGGCAGCGGGCTCTCCGAAACGCGCGACGGCGGGTACAGCGAATACGTCCGTCTTCCCGCCGCATGGACGGTGGCGCTTCCACCCACGCTTACCACGCGCGAGGCCATGATCATCGGCACCGCCGGCTTCACTGCCGCGCTGGCGCTGCTACGGATGACCGAGAACCGCCAAACACCGGCCCTGGGGCCCATCGCCATCACCGGTGCCACAGGCGGCGTCGGCATGCTCGGCATCGACATCTTCAGCGGTGCGGGCTATGAGGTGCATGCGATCAGCGGCAAGCCGGAGCGGTTCGACTTCCTGCGACGCATCGGTGCTGCGCAGTGCCTCGATCGCCACGAACTCGCCTTCAGTGGCAAGCCGATGGAATCCGCCCGCTACGGTGGCCTTCTCGACAATGTCGGCGGTGCGACGTTGGCCGGCTTCCTCCCGTCGATCGCCCCTTACGGCAATGCGGCCATCTGCGGCCTGGCCGGCAGCCCCGCGCTGTCCACGACGGTCATGCCCTTCATCATCCGCGGCGTGAGCGTGCTGGGCGTTGCGTCCGCTGGCACCGCCCGGGACGTGCGCGATGAAGTCTGGAAGCGACTTGCCGGCGCATGGAAACCACGCCACCTCGACGTTATCTGCACGCGAGAGATCGCACTCCATGAGGTAGCGAGCGTTTTCGAGACCATGCTGGCTGGCGGATCCTTCGGCCGCACCGTGGTCCGTATCGCCGGCTGACGCTTGCATTGAGACATGTCTGACGTGCCACCATTGATCCATGCGCGGTGCCCGGTAGAATGGCCCCTCGCCAAAGGCACCACGCGCGACGTATTTTCGTCACCGCGGATCCGAGACGCCTGCCGGGATGGCCGGCGTCATCAGCAAGAACACATCGGGCATCGGCCCGGGGGAAAGTGAATGGCTCGCATCCTGATCGTCGACGATTCGCCGTCGCAGCTTCTCGGTATCAAGCGCATCGTCGAGAAGCTGGGCCATGAGGCCATCACCGCCGAGGACGGCGCGCAAGGCGTCGAGGTGGCGAAGCGTGAGATTCCCGACCTCATCCTGATGGACGTGGTGATGCCCAACCTCAATGGTTTCCAGGCCACCCGCACCATCAGCAAGGAAGACACCACCAAGCACATCCCGATCATCCTGGTGACCACCAAGGACCAGGACACGGACAAGGTGTGGGGTCTGCGTCAGGGCGCGAAGGCTTATGTCGTGAAGCCGATCAAGGAAGAGGAACTGGTCGCCGCCTTGAAGGAACACCTGCCGGGCTGACCCGCCACGGCGCCTTGGGCGCTGCGAGCGTCAGGCCGGCGCCGCCGCGATACGGCAACGCCGGCCCCGGTAACTCAGCCCCGCCGCGGATCGAAATCCGCGAACGCATCCTTGAATTCCGCGTAGGCCGCCTGCTCCTCATGGGTTTCAGGCACGGGCACGCGGATTTCCAGCACCACGATCTGGTCGCCGGGTTCGGCCCCGGGCAACCCACGGCCCTTGAGGCGCAGCTTGCGCCCCGACTGCGAGCCGGCCGGGATACGCAGATCCACATGTCCACCGAGCGTCGGCACCGGCACCGTGGCGCCGAGCGCGGCTTCCCAGGGCGTGATGGGCAACACGTGCGTTACCGTTCGGCCGTCCAGGCGGAAGCGTGCGTCGTCGCGAATACCGATCTCCAGCAGCAGGTCGCCTGCCGGGCCACCACCGGCACCGGAGTGCCCCTGCCCGGCCAGGCGGATCGTCTGGCCCGAAGTGATCCCAGCGGGGATCTTGACCTCCAACACGCGCTCGCCGCCCGAGGAGTCGTTCAGCACCACACGTGTCTTGCCGCCGTTGTAGGCCGTCTGGATGTCGGTTTCGATCTTGGCCTGGATGTCGCGGCCGCGCCGCGCCTGCGGCTGCTGGCTTCTGCCACGACCGCCACCGAACAGGCTCTCGAAGAAGTCGCTGAAGTCGCCGCCGCCGCGGCCACCCATATCGCCGAAATCGAACCCGTTGCCTTGCTGGCCCCAGCCCGGCGGCGGGCGAAACTGCTCACCCTGGCGGTAACCGCCAGCGCGGAACTGGTCGTAGGCGCGACGCTTCTCGGGGTCCTTGAGTGCCTCATTCGCCTCGTTGACCGCCTTGAACTTCTCTTCCGCCCCCGGATCCTTGTTCTTGTCCGGGTGATACTTGCGGGCAAGCTTGCGATACGCCGCCTTGATCTCGGCGTCGGTCGCGTCGGGCTTGACCCCTAATGTCTCGTAATAATCCTTGAACTCCACAGGCTCTCCCGGGCTTGTGTCGAATACCCAAATGAAACGCCCGCGGTGGACACGTCCACCGCGGGCCAGACCTGCAAGCTTAGGCCGTTTTAGCCCGCAGCGTTAATGGTGATGCGACGTGGTGCGCTTTCTGCCTTCTTCGGGATGGCGATTTCCAGCACCCCATTGCCACCCGATGCGGTGATGCCGTCGGCATCGGCGCTTTCCGGCAGCGTAAAGCTCCGCTTGAACGCGCCCACCGAGCGCTCCACACGGCTGAACTTACCTTCCGCCTCGCTGGTGAACGTCTTCCGCTCGCCCTTGAGCGTCAGCACGTTCTTTTCCATCTGGATCTCGATGTCGGACAACTCGACGCCCGGCACGTCGGCAAGGATCAGGAAACGCCCTGCCTCTTCCCGAATGTCCACCCGCGGCGCCCATGCATTCGCGGCAGCCGGTGCCGGAATGTCATTGCCGAAGAAGTGTTCGAACACGTTGCGGACGTCGCCACCGAACACCGGCGCACGACGAAACGACACCTGACGAAGCTGGCTCATCTCTTTGACTCCCAAGAATTTTTCGGCCCCGTGGCCGTCTGGTATCCAAGATATGAGCGCCCTTGTCCGATTCAAGTGGTCGGGGCGTCAGGTTGCCTTGCCTTCAGCTCCACACCCTTCACGTACACTGGCGTTTTCCCCGCGAAAGAGGCAACGCCATGACCATCGCCATTGGCGAGCGCATACCGGACGGTTCGCTCAACCTGTTCAAGGACGGCATCCAGACCATTTCCAGTCTCGACGTGCTGGGTCAGGGCAAGGTGGTGCTGTTTGCCGTGCCGGGGGCCTTCACGCCAACCTGCTCGAACAAGCACCTGCCGGGCTTCATCCAGCACATGGAGGATTACCGCGAGCGCGGGGTCAAGGTCGCCTGCATGTCGGTGAACGATGCGTTCGTGATGCACGCCTGGGGCGAGGCACAAGGCGTGCCGCCCGATCTGCTGATGCTCGCCGATGGCAATGCCACCTTCGCCAAGGCGCTGGGCCTGGAACTCGATGGCACCAAGAACGGCATGGGCATCCGCGCGAAGCGCTTCGCGCTCTATGCGGAAGACGGCGTCGTGAAGGCGATCCACATCGAGGCCCCGGGCGAGTTCCGCGTCTCGTCAGCCGAGGCCATGCTGAAGGCTATCGACGAGTGAGACGCGCAGCGCGCTGAACTCAAAACGATAGGCACAAAAAAAACCCCGCGTTTGATCGCGGGGTTTTTCGTTACGCGTCGGCCGGGTCTTCGCTCTCGGGCCCGTCGACGGGGCCGCTTTCGATCGGCGGCAGGTCCGCTGCAACCTCGCCATCGAGCGTTTCGCCCTCCCCTTCGAGTTCTTCCTCGGCGGCAAGACGCACCACACCGATGAGCGTCTCTTCCTTGGGCAGCTTGATGAGCGTGACGCCCTGGGTGTTGCGGCTCAACTGCGACACTTCGGACACACGCGTACGCACCAGCGTACCCTGGTCGGAGATCAGCATAAGCTGCTGTTCTTCCGTGACCTGCGTGGCGGCGACGAGGTTGCCGTTGCGTTCCGAGCACTGGATGGCAATGACGCCCTGCGTGCCGCGTCCCTTCTTCGGGAACTCGTCGAGCGCCGTGCGCTTGCCGTAACCACGCGCCGTTGCGGTGAGGATGTCGCCCTCACCCGCGGCAACGATGAGCGATACCACTTCGGCATCCTTAGCAAGACGCATGCCGCGCACGCCCGTGGCGGTACGTCCCATCGAACGCACGCTGCCTTCGTCGAAGCGCACCGACTTACCGTTCGACGCGAAGAGCAGCACGTCGCTTTCACCATCGGTCATGGCGACGTCGACCAACGCATCGCCCTCGTCGAGGTTGATGGCGGCCTTGCCTCGCTGCAACTGGAACGCGAACTCGGTCAGCGGTGTTTTCTTGACCGTACCGCGGCGCGTCGCGAAGAACACGAAGCAGGTGGGATCGTAGTCACGCACGGGCAGCAAGGCCTGGACCTTTTCGCCCTCGCCCAACGGCAGCAGGTTCACGATGGGCTTGCCGCGAGCGCCCGGACCGGCTTCCGGCATCTGGTAGACCTTGAGCCAGTAGACGCGACCGGTGCTGGTGAAGGTGAGCAGCGTGTCGTGGGTGTTCACCACCCACAACTGCTGCACGACGTCTTCGTCCTTCAACGCGGACGCCGAGCGCCCCTTGCCGCCGCGACGCTGCGCGCGGTAAAGGCTGGCCGGCTGACGCTTGATGTAGCCGGTGTGCGACAGCGTGACCACCACGTCTTCCGGCGCGATCAGGTCGAGGACGTCGAGGTCTTCCTGCGAATGCTGGATCTCGGTGCGACGCGCATCGCCGTAGTCGGTGCGGATCTGCTCCAGCTCCTCGCGAATCACTTCGAGCAGACGCTCCGGGTTCTCGAGGATCTCGATGAGGCCGCGGATCGTGTCGAGGATCTCCCGGTATTCGTCGGAGAGTTTTTCCTGCTCCAGGCCGGTCAGGCGATGCAGGCGCATCTGCAGGATTTCGGTGGCCTGGGCTTCGGACAGCTGGTAGCCGTCTTCGCGCAGGCCATCACGCGGGTCCATGTCTTCCGGACGCGACGAGGCAGCACCGGTCGCCGCAAGCAGCGCCTTGACCAGACCCGGCTCCCAGCGCCGCGCGACCATGCGCTCGCGCGCCTCGGCCGACGAATTGGACGTACGGATCAGCTCGATCATCTCGTCGATGTTCGCGAGCGCTACCGTGAGGCCTTCGAGGATATGGGCGCGTTGGCGTGCCTTGCGCAGCTCGAAGATGGTGCGACGGGTGACCACCTCGCGGCGATGGCGGATGAATGCCTCGAGGATGTCCTTGAGGTTCAGCAGCTTCGGCTGGCCGTCGAGCAAGGCCACCATGTTGATGCCGAAGGTGACCTGCAACTGCGTCTGCTGGAACAGATTGTTCAACACCACGTCGGCCATGGCGTCGCGGCGGATCTCGATGACCACGCGCATGCCGTCCTTGTCGGACTCATCGCGCAGCTCGCTGATGCCTTCGAGCTTCTTTTCCTTGACCAGCTCAGCGATCTTCTCGATGAGACGCGCCTTGTTCACCTGGTACGGCAGCTCGTGGACGATGATCGTCTCGCGGCCGTTGGCTTCCGTTTCGATCTCCGCCCGTGCGCGTACGAGGATGCGACCGCGGCCCGTGCGATAGGCCTCCACGATGCCCGACGAACCGTTGATGATGCCGGCGGTGGGGAAATCGGGACCCGGGATATGGGTCATGAGTTCATCGATGCCGAGCGACGGCTCTTCGATGAGCGCGAGCGTGGCGTTGATGACCTCGGTCATGTTGTGCGGCGGAATGTTGGTCGCCATACCCACGGCGATGCCCGCCGAACCGTTGACGAGCAAGGTCGGCACGCGGGTCGGAAGCACCAGCGGTTCGTGCTCGCTTTCGTCGTAGTTCGGGCCGAAATCGACGGTTTCCTTATCGATGTCCGCCATCAATTCATGGGTGAGGCGCGCCATGCGCACCTCGGTGTAACGCATGGCGGCGGCATTGTCGCCGTCCACCGAACCGAAGTTGCCCTGGCCGTCCACCAGCATGTAGCGCAGCGAGAACGGCTGGGCCATGCGGACGATGGTGTCGTAGACCGACGCATCGCCATGCGGATGGTATTTACCGATCACGTCACCGACCACGCGGGCCGATTTCTTGTACGGCTTGTTCCAGGCGTTACCCAGTTCGTTCATCGCGAACAATACACGGCGATGCACCGGCTTGAGGCCGTCGCGGACATCGGGCAGCGCACGGCCGACGATGACGCTCATCGCGTAGTCGAGATAGCTCTGACGCATCTCGTCTTCGATGTTGACGCGGATGACTTCTTTGGCGAGTTCTGCCATCAATCGGCTTCCTGGATGTGCGTGAATGCCCCCGCCGGTCATTGCGTTTCGCATGCGCGAGACGCCCCCGGCTCAACCCGTCGATGGTAGCACAACAGGCGGGGAAAAGACAGCTAAAAGGATCGCAAATTCAATGAGTTAGACGGGTGTTTCCGACCTGCGGAAAAGCATCGTGCGGGCGAGCACGAAATTCGCGACGGCGCCTGCTGCCGAACCGGCAGCGACGGCCACGGCGGGCCACTCATGGAGCCCCGGAAACAGCTTCAAGGCGAGCACGTAGACCGTGTTGTTGATGACCGCGCCGAGGGCCATCAGCGCCATCCAGTGCAACCATTCCGCGTGGCGGCCACGGCCGGAATCCCGGTGCGCAAAGGTGTGCGTGCGGTTCCACCACCACGTGACGGTGGCGGCGCTCAGGAACGACACGATGCGAGCCGTGTAGACGTTCCAGCCGGCGAGCCCCACGAGGGCCTGCACGATACCCGCGTCGACGACGAGACCGAGCACGCCGCCGATCGCGAACAGCGCGACCTCGCGACGCAGTCGCGTCACGGGAACAGAATCCGCATCTGCTCCTCGTCGGGCTTAAGAATCACGCCGCGTTCGGTAACGATGGCGTCGATCAGCTCGGCGGGCGTCACGTCGAACACCGGATTCCACGCATCCGCGCCCTCGATCACGGTACGCGTGCCGGACATCGAAAGCAGTTCGGCGGCATCGCGCAGCTCGATCTCGATGTCCGCGCCGGTGGCCGTCGCCATGTCCACGGTCGTGGACGGTGCGACCACCATGAACTTCACCCCATGGTGGCGAGCCGCGATGGCGAGCTGGTACGTGCCGATCTTGTTGGCCGTGTCGCCATTGGCTGCGATGCGGTCGGCGCCCACGATGACCCACTTCACCTTGCCGTCTTTCATCAGGTGCGACGCGGCGGAATCGGCGATGAGGCGCGCGGGAATGCCATCGCGCACCAGCTCCCACATGGTGAGGCGCGCGCCCTGCTGCCAGGGTCGCGTCTCGCCGGCATAGACCTGTTCGATATGGCCGGATGCGACACCCGCGCGGATGACGCCCAACGCGGTGCCGTAGCCCGCGGTAGCGAGCGAGCCGGTATTGCAGTGCGTGAGCACGTGCGAACCGGGCTCGATCAACGCGGCGCCCAACTCACCCATATGCCTGTTGGCAGCAAGGTCTTCGTCCTGGATAGCCTGCGCCTCGCGCTCGAGCGCCTCGGCGTCGGCGCCCTCGAGCGAACGCAAATTCATGCGATCCAGCGCCCACATCAGGTTGACCGCCGTAGGACGCGCGGCACGCAGCGTCGACATCGCGGTCGGCAGATCGTCGCCCGCCTTGGCCGCCAGGACCACGCCCCACGCCGCCGCGATACCGATGGCCGGCGCGCCGCGCACGGCGAGGTCACGAATGGCCTGGGTGACGTCTTGGTAAGTGGTGCAATCGAACCAGGTCTCTTCCGCCGGCAAGCGGCGCTGGTCGAGAAGACGAAGGCGGTCGCCATGCCATTGCACGGCGCGGATGGAGTCGTGGGACGTGGTCGCGTTCATCGGGCGATTATCGCATGCCGGCCGCTGCCCGCGCCGGGATCGCGCGGTCAGACCAGCTCGGCATCCGGCTGGTTGACGAACACCAGCACGCCGAGCAACGCCATGTAGAAACGAAACGCAGCCTCTTGCCCATTCCAGACCTTCGACTGCCACATGGCGAACCATTCACCGCCGACCGCCATGAAGCCAAAGAACCACAGCACGAAACCCAGCGTGCATCCGGCCACTACCCAGCGTTTGGCCGCCTGGAAGGCCATCGCGCTTGCGTAGCGGGCACGCCAAAGCGAAGCCGCCCCCACGACCAGCAGCAGCCCGGTGGCGGCCTCAGCCGCGATGATGAGAGCGTACCCGGCATGCCACAGGACGGGACGGGTGATCGCACGGCCCATCAGGGCGTTGTCGGGGAACGTGGTGTCCATCGACAACACGTGGCGTACAAAGGCAAAGTTCGAGCCGTAGTCGACGAGGTTGCCGAAGGCCACCAGCAAGGCAAAGCCGGCCAGCGAAAGCGCCATGACGATCTTCGCCAGGCGTACGGTCATCGCTCGGCGAGCCACGCGTGTATAGCGGGAGGCACCAGCTTCTGCGCACGCCCGGACACGTAGATGCCGATGTGACCGCCCGGGAACGCAAGCGCCGTGTAGTCGCTGCTGCCGACGACGTCGCCCAGCGGCGTCGACGCCGCGGGTGGCACGAGATGATCCTGCTCGGCGTAGATGTTGAGCACGGGCTGGGTGACCGCCTTCAGATCCACGGCACGTTCGCCGATGCGTGCCTCGCCTTTGATCAGCAGATTCTTCTGGAAGAAATCGCGAGCGAATTCACGAAAGGCTTCGCCGGCCTGATCGGGCGAATCGAAGATCCACTTCTCCATGCGCAGGAAGTTCTCCACTTCCTTCGGGTTGTCGAGGATGTCCACCAATCCGACGTACTTTTGCTGGTTGAGGCGCAGCGGCTTCAAGGTGAGGTACGCGAAGTTCATGACGTCCGCGGGGACGTTGCCCACGGCATCGACGAACAGGTCGATGTCCACGTGGCGTGCCCAATGCGAAAGCATGTTGTCCGGCGTGTGGAAATCGACCGGCGTCACCATCGTCACCAGATTGCGCACTTTCTGCGGATGCAGCGCGGCGTAGCAAAGCGAGAACACGCCGCCCTGGCAGATGCCGAGCAGATTCAGCGCATCGACGGCGTGGCGCTGGCGCACCACGTCCACGCAGCGATCGAGGTAGCCATCGATATAGTCCTCCAGCGTCAGCCAGCGGTCCGCGCCATCGGGATAACCCCAATCGATCAGATAGACATCCTCGCCCTGTGCCAGAAGGTTGCGCACCATCGAGCGATCGTCCTGCAGGTCGATCATCCACGGCGTATTGACCAGCGCATAGCAGATCAGCAGCGGCGTCTTCGCGGTGGGCGGTTTCTCGCCCTTGAAGTGCCACAAGGTGAGCTTGTCTTCGCGGTAGACCGCTTCGCGTGGCGTGGTGCCCAGCTCGATCGGGCCCACGTGCTTGAGCGTCTCCATGCCCGCTTCGAGCTTGCGCCGGAACGCTTCGACTTCGGCTTGCGCGCGTTCGGGATCGATGAGAAACGGTGAACCGTTCATCGCGTCTTGCCCTTCTTCGGCTTCCCGCGGAGCGTGGCGACCTCGGCCTTCAATGCTTCTACTTCGGCGGCCAGACCCTGCATGCGTCGAAGCTCGCGGCGTGCCGTCTGCAGGCGCTCGGCGAGGCTGTCGAACTCGCGCCGCGTGGGCAGGCCCGCCTGCGTGGCGGCACGCTCCAGTTGCCGCTGCTGAAGCAGCTTGAGACGCATCTGCGCATTCACCAGTGCCGCATAGACGTCGCGGAACTCGTCCGATAGCGCCGCTTCCGCGTAGCTCTCCTCGGCGAGGTTCACCCAGCGATCGTAGAGCGAGCGCATCGACTCCGGATCGGCGGGCGGCGCCTGTTCGCGCAACGTGGCAGCCGCACGTTCGTGAACGCCCTGCAAGAGCGACTGATAACGCTGGTAGTGTTCGGTGTAGTCGATCCACGCGCGGAACAGTGCCTGCTGTTCTTCCTGCTGTTCTCGCGTGAGGCCGAAGGCCGGCATCGACAGCATGTCTTTCGCACCGCGCGCCCAATCGTCGAACGCGGCGTTAGCGCCCATACCCGATGCGCCCGGTGGCGGCGCATAACCGAACGGCGGCATGCCGCCAGGGAACGGGCCAGGCGGCGTCGCATCGCCCGTGGCGGAACGCAGCCAGTCGCCGAAGCCGCTGAGACCGGTAAAAAGCCGCCCCACGATGTCCGGCGATGGCGCGTCGGCCGGTTCGGCCTTCGGGTCGAACTGCTTCGCCCATGCCTCGACGCCCTGCCGCACGAAGGCCTGGTATTGCGCAATGAAATCGGTGGGTTCGTCTGCCATGGCGCTATGGTACGGCACCCAACGGACGGGCGCCCCTGGTCAGGGCGCGATGTCGAACGAGGCCTGTGCCGTTGCCCGGGAGCTGCCACCCACCCAGACGGTGTAGTGCGTGGGCTCGACGACCTCCTGGCTGCGCGCATTCCAGAATGCGATCTCGGGGAAGCCGAGGGTAAAGGTCACACGGCGCGACTCGCCAGGACGCAACGAGACCCGCTCGAAACCCTGCAGGCTGCGTACCGGTTGCTCCACGCTCGCGCCGAGGTTGCGCAGGTAAAGCTGCACGACCTCTGTTCCCGGACGTTGCCCGGTATTTGTCACCGTGGCGCTCACGCTCACGAGGTCCTTCGCGTCCGCGCGATTCGCCTCGGCTAGGGGAATCCTGCTGCGGGATACGCGCACGTCCGAATAGCCGAACGTGGTGTACGACAACCCGTGTCCGAAAGCGTAAAGCGCGTCGTTCGGCACGTCGATGTAGCGCGAGATGAACGCGGTATGGCGCGACGGCGGCTTGCTGAGGTCGGCATCGCCCGGCGGCCGGCCCGTTGGGAACTGGTTGTAGTAAAGCGGCTCCTGACCGACCGCGCGCGGAAAGCTCATGGGTAGCTTGCCGCTCGGCGCCACGTCGCCGAACAACACGTCCGCCACGGCGTTGCCCGCTTCGGTGCCGGGGAACCAGGTTTCCATGATCGATGCCACGTGCTGGTCGGCCCAGTCGAGCACGAGAGGACGGCCGGAGAACACCAGCAACACCACGGGCTTTCCGGTGGCAACCACTTGCGCAAGCAACTGCTGCTGGTTGCCAGGGAGATCGAGATACGCGCGCGAACCGGCCTCCCCGCTCATGCGCGAGGACTCACCCATGGCCATCACCACCACGTCGGCCTCGCTTGCCGCCTTGAGCGCTTCGGCGAAGCCCGCCGTCGAGTCCGTCTCCACCTCCGTGCCTTCCGCGTAAAGCAGCCTGCCGCCGCGCTCCCGCATGCGCTTCTCCAGGCCATGGCGCAGCGTCACTACGTCAGTGAATTGCTGTGCCCCGCCCCATGCACCCTGCATCTCGCCGGCAGCATCGGCCAAGGGGCCGATGAGTGCGAGTGTGCGCACGTGGGCGTCGAGCGGCAGCGCCGGTAGCGTCCCGTTGCCGCCATTCTTCAGCAACACGAATGACTCGGCGGCGGCACGACGAACCAGCGGCCGATTCGCTTCCACGGCCTTGGTCACCTCGTCACCGCTCGGATAGGGATGATCGAACAGCCCAAGGGCGAACTTCACGCGAAGCACGCGTCGCACGGCTTCGTCCACAGTCGCCATGGACAAGGCGCCTTCCTTCAGCAGCGTCGGAATCTGGGTGTCGTAGTAGTGGCTCATCATGTCCACTTCCACGCCCGCCTGCAGCGCCTTGCGCGTCGCCGTGGCGGCGCCCAGCGCCACGCCATGCTGGGTGAGCTCCATGACGGCGGTGAAGTCGCTCACCACGAAGCCGTTGAAGCCCCATTCCTTACGCAGGATGTCCGTCATCAGATACGCATTGGCCGTGGCAGGCACGCCGTTCAATGCATTGAAGGCGCTCATCATCGTGACGGCGCCCGCTTCGACCGCCGCGCGATACGGCGGCAGATACACCTGACGCAAGCGGATGTCCGACATGTCGGTCGTGTTGTATTCGCGGCCCGCCTCGGCGGCGCCATAGGCGGCAAAATGTTTTACCGATGCCGCCACGCTCTGTGGATCGGCCAGGTTCGTGCCCTGGTAACCATGCACATAGGCGCGTGCCATCGCCGAGCCGAGATAGGCATCCTCGCCCGCCCCTTCGGTGGAACGCCCCCAGCGCGCGTCGCGCGAGATATCGACCATCGGCGAGTAGAACCACTTCACGCCGGCTGTCGTGGCTTCCGCAGCAGACATGTGCGAAAGCGCCTCGACCAGCGGCGGATCCCAGGTCGCGGCAAGGCCGAGCGGCACGGGATAGATCGTGCGATAGCCGTGGATGATGTCGGCACCGAACAGCAAGGGAATGCCGAGCCGGCTGCGCAAGGCGGCCTCCTGAAAGCGCCGCGTCTTTGCCGCACCGGTCACGTTGAGCATCGATCCCAGTTCGCCCTTTCGCGCCAGATCCATCACGTCGACATGCGTGCGCGTCTCCGGATTGACCGCGACCGCGTCGGTATCGACGGCGTCGGCACCACCCGATGCACCGTATTGCACCAACTGGCCGATCTTCTCCGACAAGGTCATCCGCGCCAGCAGCGCATCGACCTTGCGTTCGATCTCGGGCGAGGCCAGTTGCGCGTTAGTCGTGGGAACGACCGTTGGACCGATTGGAGGCTCTGCACTGGCAGCCGACGCCAGCGACAAGGAAGCACCAAGAAAAAGCCTGCGCGAGAATGGGAGCGAACGGGACAGGAAGTTCATGCGCCATCCGAAACGTAAACGAACCCGAATGTAAACGCTTACGTGCGGTCCGGTAAACAGTCTGAGGCGTCGGCTATCGGACAGGCAATTTGGCTGTCAGGCTAAAAAGAACGCCAACAACAAGGCCGATAGAGGCACCGACGAGAATGGTCGGCGTAGAAGGCGGCGTCTCTAGGTTCTGATGCCAGAAACCGGCCCAAACGATCGAACCGATAGATGCAGCCCCGCCACAAACGGGTACCCACGTTAGCCATCCTTTCGAGCGGAGCCATAAAAAATAGGGCAGCCCGAGAACCACCATAGCGCCGTAACTCAGAGGCAACCCAAGGACCAGAATAAAAGGCGTCAAAACAAACAAACCACAGCACTCGACAGAACCCTGAACCGCTATGGATTCCCAAACGAGCGCCAGGATCAGCGACAAAGGCACGCCCCACGGGGCTAACAGTACGGCCTTCCCGAATCTGGATCGGTCTTCTGCCGTGGATGATGAATTGACGCACTTGTCTGTGACAACAATTCGCACGACGTCGCCTTAAAAACCAAGTGGAGGCACGATAGGCACTCCGTCCGGCGATGTCTTCGGAATAATTCTGAAAAAGTAAGCGGAAAGCCGACTCTGTTTACAGCAAGCGTGTCGAGCCTCGGCGGCGCATCCTCTCTGGAAACGCGCAAAAAAAACCCGGCATCTTGCGATGCCGGGTTTCTTCGTACGCTTCTGAGCTGGATCAGCCCGCGGCGTTTTCTTCTTCGGTAACGGCCTTCATCGACAGGCGGATGCGGCCCTGCTTGTCGACTTCGAGCACCTTGACCTTGACGATGTCGCCTTCCTTCAGCTTGTCCGAGACCTTCTCGACGCGCTCGCTGGAGATCTGCGAGACGTGCACGAGGCCGTCCTTGCCCGGCATGATCGTGACGAATGCGCCGAAGTCCATCAGCTTGGCGACCTTGCCCTCGTAGATGCGGCCCGGCTCGACGTCCGAAACGATCTGCTCGATGCGCTTGCGCGCGGCTTCGGCGGCTTCGCGGTTGACCGAGGCGATCACGACATTGCCGTCGTCGGTGATGTCGATGGTGGTGCCGGTTTCTTCGGTGATGGAACGGATGGTGGCGCCACCCTTGCCGATCACTTCGCGGATCTTGTCCGGATGGATCTTGATCGTAAGGAGGCGCGGCGCGAACTCGCTCATTTCCGAACGTGCCGTGCTCATGACCTTGGCCATCTCGCCGAGGATGTGCACGCGACCACGCTTGGCCTGGGCCAGTGCGGTGCGCATGATCTCTTCGGTGATGCCTTCGATCTTGATGTCCATCTGCAGCGCGGACACGCCATCGGCGGTACCGGCCACCTTGAAGTCCATGTCGCCGAGGTGGTCTTCGTCACCCAGGATGTCGGAGAGCACGACGAAGTCGTCGCCTTCCTTCACCAGGCCCATGGCGATACCGGCCACCGGCGCCTTGAGCGGCACACCGGCGTCCATCATGGCGAGCGACGAACCGCAGACCGAGGCCATCGACGACGAACCGTTCGACTCGGTGATTTCCGAGACGACGCGGACGACGTACGGGAATTCCTCGATCGTCGGCTTGACGGCCTGCACGCCGCGCTTGGCGAGACGGCCATGGCCGATTTCACGACGCTTCGGGCTGCCGACGCGGCCGGTCTCGCCCACCGAGAACGGAGGGAAGTTGTAGTGGAACAGGAACGTGTCCTTCCACTCGCCTTCCGGCGCATCGATGATCTGCGAGTCGCGCGTGGTGCCGAGCGTGGCGACGACCAGGGCCTGCGTCTCGCCGCGGGTGAACAGCGCCGAGCCGTGCGTGCGCGGCAGGACGCCGACGCGCACCGAGATCGGGCGGATGTCGTCGAGCTGACGGCCGTCGATACGGACCTTGGTCGACAGCACGCCGTCGCGCAGGGTGCGGTACTCGACTTCACCGAAGGCAGCGCCGATGTCGCCATCGGTCCAGCCATTGGCTTCTGCCTGCGCGGCAAGCGAGGCCTTGACCTCGGTCTTCAGCGCGGAGATGACATCGCGACGGGCGAGCTTGTCGCGGATCTGGAAGGCCTCGGCGAAACGCGTGCCGACGGCGGCCTTGACCGCGTCGTACAGCGCCGACTTGGCGGCCGGAGCTTCCCACTTGAACGACTTGGCGCCGGCTTCGGCGACGAAGGCGTTGATCGTGTCGATGGCGGCCTGCATCTGCTGGTGGCCGAAGACCACCGCGCCGAGCATGACGTCTTCGCTGAGCAGCTTGGCTTCCGATTCCACCATCAGCACAGCCTTGGCGGTACCGGCGACGACGAGGTCGAGGTCCGAGGTCTTGAGCTGCGTGGCGGTCGGGTTGAGGAGGTACTGGCCGTTGGCATAACCGACGCGGGCGGCACCGATCGGACCCTTGAAGGGCACGCCGGCGAGCGTCATGGCGGCCGAGGCACCGATCAGCGCCGGGATGTCGCCGTCCACTTCGGGATTCAGCGACACGACCTGCGCGATGACCTGGATCTCGTTGCGGAACTCTTCCGGGAAGAGCGGACGGAGCGGGCGATCGATGAGACGCGAGGTGAGCGTTTCCTTCTCGGTCGGGCGGCCTTCGCGCTTGAAGAAGCCACCCGGGATGCGACCCGCGGAGTAGAACTTCTCCATGTAGTCGACCGTGAGCGGGAAGAAGTCCTGGCCTTCGCGTGCCTTCGGCGCCGCGACGACCGTCACCAGGACGACGGTGCCGCCCATGCTGACCATGACCGCACCGGAGGCCTGCCGGGCGATTTCGCCCGTCTCCAGTGTGACTTCGTGACTACCGTACTGGAATGACTTGGTTACTTTCGCCACTTCGATCTCTCCTCGTCCTGTTCCGGTGGTTTAGCGGCGCAGGCCGAGGCGTTCGATCAGGGACTGGTAGCGAGCGAGATCGCTCTTCTTGAGGTAGGCCAGCAGCGACTTGCGCTTGTTGACCATCTGCAGCAGGCCGCGACGCGAGTGGTGGTCCTGCTTGTGGGCTGCGAAGTGCTCCTGCAGCGCGGTGATGTTGGCGGACAGCAGGGCGACCTGGACTTCGGTCGAGCCGGTGTCATTTTCCTTACGGCCGTAGTCTTTGATGATCTGGCTGGTCTGTTCGACGGTGAGCGACATGTGTATCGATTCCTTAAAAGCGGATGCGAGACTTGCGCAACCTCAACGGGCTCCGATGAAGTTGCGCAAGCCTCGCTTTTGAATGAAAGCTGTTAAACGAGCACGTAATTGTAACGTCCTGCACGTAGCGTCAACAAGCCCGCTCAGACGGACGGCAGGTTCAGGCCCCTGAGCACCCTCAGCACCCCTGCCCCGTCCACGTCGCCGAGGGCCATGAGACGGCCATCGGCGCCCCAGACGCCGCAGCGGCCTGGCGTTGCACCTTCCCCCAGCGGCACCGGCTGGCCGAAGCCCAGTACCCGCGTGCCCTCGGGGTCGAGATCGACCCGGGGCACGTGCGCCAGACCGGCCGCGACGGGCAGCAGGCACGCGTCCAGCGGGTCGGGGCCCGCCTCCGCAGCCGCCCTCAGCTGATCGAGGGTGATCATGGCGGGCGCCATGAACGGCTCGACCCAGAGCCGGCGCAGTGCCGTGAGGTGGGCGCCGCAGCCCAGGTTGGCGCCCAGGTCCACGGCCAGGCTACGCACGTAGGTACCCGAGCCGCACTCGACGTGAAGACGGATCGTGTCGGTCGTGCGCTCGAGCACATCGAGTCGATAGACCTCGACCTCACGCGACGGCACGTCCACCGTCTCGCCGCGGCGCGCCTTCACATAGAGCGGCACGCCGTCCTGCTTGATCGCCGAATAGGCTGGAGGCACCTGCACGATCCGCCCGCGCAGGGGCGCCAGGGCAGCCTCGATGGCAGCGGTATCGAGCGCCGGCACAGGGCGCGTCTCGACCACCTCGCCTTCGAGATCGGCCGTGGTGGTCGTGGCACCGAGGCGGACTTCGGCCTCGTAGGCCTTGCGCGAACCGAGCAACCAGCCAGCCAGCTTGGTCGCCTCGCCGAAGCACAGCGGCAACAGGCCGGTGGCCAGCGGATCGAGGCTGCCCGTGTGACCACCCTTGGCAGCGCCCACGAGACGACGCGCCGTCTGCAGGGCCTGGTTGGAACTCAGGCCCAGCGGCTTATCGAGGAGGAGGATGCCGTGGATGTCGCGGAAGGATCGACGCATAGATGAGGGAACATGTGGGAGCCGCCATGGCGGCGAGATGCCTACGGAGCGAAGGTAGGAGCCACCCTGGTGGCGAAAAGCCAACGAAGCGGTGTAGCCGTGAGGTGAATCCATCGCCAGCAGGCTGGCCCCCACCAGGGCCCCTCGCCGCCATGGCGGCTCCTACAACGAAGCGGGCTCCTGCAGGCGCGACGGCGACCGCAGGGGAAGTGCGTTACTGCGCTTCGTCGGCCGGCGGGACAGGGTTCTCGCGCAGAAGGCGTTCGATGCGCTCGCCCTGGTCTACCGACTCGTCGTACTTGAACTTGAGCTCGGGCACGCGGCGCAGGCGCATCGAGCGCGACAGCGCCCGGCGGAACTCCGGCGCCAGTTCCTTGAGTGCCTTGAGCGCTTCCACGGCCTGTTCCGGCATCAGCGCGGTGACCCACACCGTGGCCCAGTCCAGATCCTTGGTGGTTTCCACGTCGGACACGCTGACCGAGGGAAGCGCGTGGTCGCGCACAGCGGCATGCACGAGCAAGCCGATCTCGCGGCGAAGCTCAGCAGATACGCGGTCGGTGCGTTTGAAGTCGCGTGAGGGCATGGGGAGAACTCCAAATGGCGTGAATGGCGAACCGTGAACCGTAAGCCGCCGTCGTCGCCTGGACGACGGCGGCTCTTACTTAAGGTTCACAGTTGACGGCTTCACTGTCTTACAGCGTGCGGGCGACTTCGATGCGCTCGAAGCACTCGATCTGATCGCCGACCTTCACATCGTTGTACTGCTTCACGGCGATACCGCATTCCATGCCGTTGCGGACTTCGTCCACCAGTTCCTTGAAGCGACGCAGCGATTCCAGTTCGCCCTGGAACACCACCACGTTGTCGCGGAGCACGCGAATCGGCTTGGAGCGCTTGACGACGCCCTCGGTGACCATGCAACCCGCCACCGCGCCGAACTTCGAGGAACGGAACACGTCGCGGACCTGCGCGATACCGATGATCTCTTCGCGGATTTCCACGCCGAGGAGACCGGACGCTGCCTGCTTCACCTGGTCGATGACATCGTAGATGATCGAGAAGTAACGGACGTCCAGCCCGTTGGTGTCGATCACCTTGCGCGCCGAGGCGTCGGCACGGACGTTGAAGCCGATGATCAGCGCCTTCGAGGCCGCTGCCAGCGTAGCTTCCGACTCGGTGATGCCGCCCACGCCGGACGAGATCACGTTGACCTTCACCAGGTCGTTGCCGATCTGGGTGAGCGAATCGCGCAGTGCTTCCACCGAACCCTGGACGTCGGCCTTGACCAGGATGTTGAGGGTCTGCTGGCCTTCGCCCTGACCCATCTGGGCCATGATGTCTTCCAGGCGGTTCGACTTGCTGACCAGGCGGTTCTCGCGGCGCTTCTGCTGACGCTCCGCAGCCACCTGGCGTGCCAGGCGCTCGTCCTCGACGGCCACGAAGTCGTCACCCGACTCCGGCACGCCGGACAGACCCAGCACCTGCACCGGAATCGACGGACCGGCTTCGTTGACCTGCTTGCCGGTTTCGTCGACCAGCGCGCGCATGCGGCCGTATTCGATGCCGCAGACGACGAAGTCGCCCTTCTTCAGCGTGCCCTGCTGCACCAGCACCGTAGCCACCGGACCGCGACCGCGGTCGAGGCTGGATTCGATCACGACACCCGACGCGCGGCCATCGGCCACGGCCTTGAGTTCCATGACTTCGGCCTGGATCGAGATCGCGTCGAGCAGCGCTTCCACGCCGTCGCCGGTCTTTGCCGACACGGGCACGAACTGCGTGTCGCCGCCCCAGTCTTCCGGAATGACCTCGAGGTTCGCGAGGCCCTGCTTCACGTTGTCCGGATTGGCGTCGGACTTGTCCATCTTGTTGACCGCGACGATCAGCGGCACCTTGGCGGCGCGCGCATGCTTCACGGCTTCCTGGGTCTGCGGCATGACACCGTCGTCGGCCGCCACCACAAGCACCACGATGTCCGTGGACTGCGCACCGCGCGCACGCATCGAGGTGAATGCCGCGTGGCCCGGGGTGTCGAGGAAGGTGATCACGCCACGGCTGGTTTCGACGTGGTACGCACCGATGTGCTGCGTGATGCCACCCGCTTCGCCCGAGGCGACCTTGGTACGGCGGATGTAGTCGAGCAACGAGGTCTTGCCGTGATCGACGTGACCCATGATCGTGACGACCGGCGGACGCGAGACCTTATCGCCTTCCAGCTCCACGTTCTGGGTATGCGAAGCCAGCGCGGCTTCGGCATCGTTGTCGGTGGCGCGAACCGGGTTGTGGCCGAGTTCTTCCACCACGAGGGCAGCCGTGTCGTGGTCGATGGTCTGGTTGATGGTCGCCATGACGCCCATCTTGAACAGCGCCTTCACCACCTCGGCGCCCTTCACGGCCATCTTCTGGGCCAGCTCGGTGACGAGGTTGTTGTCACCGATGACGACATCGCGAACCACCGCAGCGGTGGGACGCGTGAAGCCGTGCGGGCCGGTCGGAGCGGACGTGCCGCGCTGCATGTCGGAGCGACCCTTGACCTTGCCGCCGCGACGATTGCCGCTGGAACGGCGCGCGCGATCGGCATCGGACAGGTGCAGTTCGCCAGCAGCGAAGCGCTTGCCACCCGGCTCGCGATCGCCACCGCGACCACCGGGCGAGCCGCCACCACCGTGCTTCGGACGAGCTGCACCGCGGGCGTCGTTCGTCGACGACGGTGCGGAGCCCGGGGCCGGACGCGCTGCCGACGGAGCGGGACGCGCCGTCGGCGTGGCGGCCACGGGGGCGGGCGCCGGAGCCGGTGCCGGGGCAGGCGCCGGAGCGGGCTTGGATACCACGCGCTCACGCTTACGCGGCTCGTGGATACGCGGCAGGATCATGCCCAGCGAACGCGTATCGAGCTTGGCGGTCTGGTGGCCGATGCCGTCATCGCCGGCTGCGGCCGGAGCCGGAGCCTCAGGCGCGGCGGCAGTCGGAGCCTCGGCACGGACTTCTTCGGCGCGCGCGCGTTCGGCCGCGGCTTCTTCCGCTTTGCGACGCGCCTCGGCGGCGGCCTCTTCCTGGCGGCGAGCCTCGGCTTCGGCGTGCTGGCGAGCTTCCTCGGCCTGCTGGCGACGCTCGGCTTCCTCGCGACGCTGGGTTTCTTCGTGCTCGCGCTGCGCCTGCGATTCGGCGAGCTTGCGCGCGGCCTCCTCGCGTTCGCTGTCATGCGATGCGTCTTCGGCGATGGCACTGCGCTTCACGTAGGTGCGCTTGGCGCGCACCTCGACGTTCACGGTCTTGGCCGGACCGGCGCCACGGCCCGTGCCCGAGTTCACCTTGAGTTCGCCGACGGTGCGGCGCTTCAGGGTGATCTGGCGCGGGGCCGAGTCGTCCGCTTCGGGTGCGGCCTCGTTCTTGCCATGCGTGCGACGCAGGAAACCGAGCAGCTTCACCTTTTCGGTGCTGCTGATCACCTGATCCGCATTGTTGAATTTCATCCCGGCCTGATCGAGCTGCCCAAGGAGCTTCTCGACTGGCATTTCCAGGACCTGGGCCAATTGTTTGATAGTGACGTCCGACATCGTTCTTTATTCTCCGCCGTTCCCGCGCGTAACCTTACGTGCCGTCGATGACCCGTACGGCTGCCTCCATCCCTGGGTGGAAACCTCGCGGCTTCCCACAAGGCGCCCTTCCAGGGCGCTTCCGGACTCGCGCTTAGCCACCCTTCTCCAGTCGGGCGATCATCGGAGCGCGCGCAGCCATGATGAGCTGCGAGGCGCGTTCCTCCGTCATGCCTTCGATATCGATCAGTTCGTCGACGGCGAGGTCACCCAGGTCGTCGAGGGTCTTCACGTTGCGCTCCGCCAGCGCGAAGGCAGTGGGCTCGTCCATGCCGTCCAGCTCCAGCAACTCGGCGGAGGGGCCGTTCTCGTCGATGCCTTCCTCGACCGCCAGGGCCTCGGTGAGCAGCGAGTCGCGAGCGCGGGCACGAAGTTCCTCGACGATGTCCTCGTCGAAGCCTTCGATGGCCAGCAGCTCGGCGCTGGGCACATAGGCGATTTCCTCGACGGACGAAAAACCTTCCTGAACGAGGATGCCGGCGATTTCCTGATCGACTTCCAGTCGCTCCATGAACAGGTTGAGCGCTGCCTGCTGCTCGGCTTCGGTCTTGGCCGTGACCTGATCCTGGGTCATGACGTTGAGCTGCCAGCCGGTGAGCTTGCTGGCGAGGCGCACGTTCTGGCCGCCGCGGCCGATGGCCTGGGACAGCTTGTCCTCGGCGACCGCGATGTCCATGGAGTGCTTTTCTTCATCCATGATGATCGACTGCACTTCGGCCGGCGCCATCGCATTGATGACGTACTGCGCCTGATTCTCGTGCCACAGGATGATGTCGACGCGCTCGCCGTTGAGCTCGTTCGACACCGCCTGCACGCGCGAACCGCGCATGCCGATGCAGGCACCGATGGGATCGGTGCGGCTGTCGTGGGCAACCACTGCGATCTTTGCGCGGTCGCCCGGATCGCGGGCGCAGCCCTTGATCTCGACCAGACCCTGGCCGACTTCAGGCACTTCGAGCTTGAACAGCTCGATCATGAATTCCGGGGCGCTGCGCGAAACGAACAGCTGCGGACCGCGGATTTCCGATTTCACTTCGTAGAGGTAACCGCGCACGCGGTCGCCCACGCGAGCCGATTCGCGGGGAATCGTCTTGTCGCGGGGAATGAAGGCTTCGGCGTTGCTGCCGAGGTCGAGGTATACGTTGCCGCGCTCCACGCGCTTGACGATGCCGGTCACCAGCTCGCCGACGCGATCGCGGAACGCATCGACCACCTGCTGGCGCTCGGCTTCGCGAACGCGCTGCACGATCACCTGCTTCGCCGCCTGCGCTGCGATGCGGCCGAACTCGGCGTTCTCGATCTGGTGTTCGATCCAGCCGCCAACCTCGGCGACTTCGTCTTCGCCGGCTTCGTCCTGCGCGTCCATCAGGCGGATCTGGTAGGACGGATCCTCCATCTCGCCGTCGTCGGCAATGATTTCCCAGCGACGGAAGGTCTCGTAGTCGCCGCTGTTGCGGTCGATCTCGACCCGGATATCGGGATCCTCATCGGGGTAGCGCTTCTTGGCGGCCGAGGCCAGCGCCGCTTCCATGGCTTCGAAAATGACTTCGCGCGGCACGCCTTTTTCATTGGCGACCGCGTCGACTACCAGCAAAAGTTCTTTGCTCATTGCCGCTACTCCCGTAAGGATGCCCCGTGGCATCCCATCGTTACGTTATTTGGGTTTCTTTCCGCCCAGCGTGGGCTTCGGCTGCGGCGCATAGCCGAGGGCCACCCAGTCGGGAACCACGCGGGCGCTTTCGACGTCCGCATGCTCGAATTCGAATCTGCCTGCCTCGCCCTCGACCACGATGCGCTCGCCGTCGACTTCGACGACGTTGCCCTTGAGGCGTCGGCGCCCATCGATCGGGGCCTTCAGCAGCACCTTGACCTCCTGGCCATGCACGCGAGCGAACTGCTCCGCCGTGAACAGGGGGCGGTCGATACCGGGAGAGGAAACTTCCAGTACATAGTTGCCCGGGATCGGGTCTTCAACGTCCAGGAACGCCGAGAACTCACGGCTCGCGGCTTCGCAGTCGTCGACCGTGACCTCGCGCTCGCCACCCTGCACGTCGAGATAGACGCGCAAGGTGCTTTGCCCGCCGGACGGGAGAAACTCGATACCCAGTACCTCGAGGCCGAGATCGGCCACGATGGCGGAGAATCGTTGTGAAAGTGCGTTGGTATCCACGTTACCTGCGGTTTTTCCAGTCGCCAGAAACAAAAAAAGGGCGCGAACGGCCCATTCCTTTCGTCGCCGATGTATCCCGACACTTTCCTCCAACGGGCTTGTGCAATGCCTTGATGGCGCTCACAAAGTGCCGCAGAACGCCTCCGTGCGCCCAACAAAAAAGCCTCACGAGGAGGCTTTCTTGTAAAAAGAAAGTTCCTGAAGCGCGCTGCATCGGCCGAGACCGTGGTGAACGCCACTTAAGATTCACGGATTCTATCGCGTTTTTCTTCGTTCGCGCAAGGCGGAGGCCGATCCCATTGCACTGCCCAGGCTAACCCGCGACCGCGCGGCGTGGGTCCGTCCACATGCCTGAGACAGGCGCCGCGGATACTTTCCGCATGTCCGACGACACACCCTACCCCCGATTCGCCAGCCGAGGCCGGGCCTTCGTCTATGTATTGCCATGCCAGGACGAGGATCTGCTCAAACTCGGCTTCTCGCGCGATCCGTTTACCCGCTTCAGCACCCTCCATCGCCGTTTTTACACATTCTTCGATCTCGACCGCGGCCTGCTCGTGGATACCGACAGGGTCGTGACGGCGCGGCGCATCGAGCGGACATTGATCGAGGCTTTTCGCGCCGACCGGGCCATGGCACCCCTGGTCGTGCCCACAGCGGCCGGCGGGCACACCGAGTGGTATCGCGGTGCCTACGACCGGGTGCACCTTCTCCTGAACGAATTGGCCGGGGTGGACGGCTTTCCGCTGCACGAGGGCCTGCGCCCGTGGCTGCGGAGTCACCTGATGGCCCGCGCCGACCTGCTGCACGACTGGTCGCTGCGCATCGTCGAGACCCTCGACTGGGCCAGGCACAACGCGCCCGACGATCCCGGCGCTGCTCGCCTCACCCGCGCCCTGCTCGATACCTGGACACTGTTCGAGGCGGCCGGCCTGGACATTCGCTCGCTCGTTCCGGGGTCGGTCAGTCAGTGGTACGACCACGGGGATCACCGACGTCTCTTTGGCCGGTCCGGCCTCGCTTAGGCCGGACTCCCGTGGCGGCCTAGTTCCGCGACGAGCCGCGTTCTCCAGCCGTCAGGGCCGCGCTCCATCGCATGCACCTGCCGCACCTCGCAGGACACAGGGCCGTGGGCATGCAAACGCTCTTGCACGGTAGCCGCGATCGCGTCTCGATCACGGCGCACATCGCGCGCCACGGAAACATGCGGCACGTAGTCGGGAAATTCGCGGTCCCGGCGCGGCGATTCGGGGAACGCAAGACGAAGCGCCGCGGCCAGCGAGGCGATAGCCTCCACGGGAGACGGAGCGAGCCACACTGTGGACGGAAACATACGCACCGCGTCCAGATGGAATGACAAAGGCTGGCGCACCGCCGCGACCGTGCGCAATCGTTCCTCGATAGCCGGCGTGATGTGTTCGCTGTCGAGAAAGGGATAAACCAGGGTGATGTGCGCGCCAAGGCCTTTCTTTGCCGCTGGATCGAGGCGCGCACGCAGGTCGCCGACGAGAGGTTCGGCCTCGGAGACCATGAGTGCCAGCAGCGTGCGGCTCATGCGAAGAGCCTATACCGCTGCGGGCACTCATGCCTATGGTCCTTACCGGAACCTGAGCCGACTCGTCCGACTCCGCATCCTCCCAGCAAGCGATGTACCCAGATCGTACTGACCACCGAGCGATTGTACGGGGACGCCAACCGTGCCATCGGCGTCAGCTAAAGCCTTGGCGGTCGCTTGATCGTCGAAAACACCTGCGCTGCCTAGGGCACTGCCAACTCCGTCGATCATTGCCCCGACGACCTCGCTGCCATAAGGCTTCAAGCTCACGAGCAACCTGGCGTTCGCCGAAGTCGCTGCGCCCGCGGCTGGAGCTGCCGCCCACAGCGATGAACGAGAGGGCTGCGATTTCTTGGTAACCGAATCCTCACCGAGGCTAGGTAAAGAGCCAAGAGTCAGCTCTACGGTGGCGCGACCTACGTCGCCTGAGAGTACCTGGGTGCGAGCCGTCTTGGCGGCATTGCGAGCCGCAACTGTCGTCGTGTCCTTGGCAACGCTCTGCGTCCAGCGATTCCCATTCCGCGTGAGCGCGCCCACCTTACCCAGGCCAGCCCGCAAGCCTGCCGCCGCGGAGCCCACGCTCATGCCGAACGCTATCCAGTTCAACGTCGAGGCCGTCGCGGGATCGCTGTCGCTCACGATGATCGCGGCGATCCCGATGCCCGCCGACGCGACGGCGAGCGTGACCGCAATACTCACCAACACGAGCGAGGTTCCTCCGGTGAAGACTGTGCCTGCGACGCCCACGACACCCCAGGCAAGCGCCTCTCCAATCTTGACGGTTTTATTCAGCCAATCGGGACCACGTTGCTGAATCCGTGCCATCAGCATTCCTACAGGGGTATAGGAATGCACTGTGTTGATCGCATCACCTGCCCATTGAAGTGCAGACTTCAACCAACCGAAGGCATGGCCACTGGGGTCTTGGTAGTTGATGGGATCCCCTGCGCAGTAACCATAGGGATGCATGCCGCCCACTCCGTAAGGGCTCTCACTATCGGGGGCATTGAACTGCATATGACCGGGCGCATACCAACGATAACCCTGCCCAAGCGGGTAGCGATCCGTTGCGCCATCCACGTCCCGATACGCGCCCTGGAAGCCTAACAGCGAATCTGTCTCATCCGAACTGTGCTCGCCATAGGCGGTATAAGCATGATGCTTGAATGTCTTCGCCGTGCGGTCGTACGTCACCAGTACCGTGCCATCTGTATCGCACAATTCAAACAACGTGCGATCCACGCTTCCAAGCTTCACCCGTTGGATTGAGCAGGCCGCACTACCTGCGTAAAAGTAACGCCCTGCATCCCCCTGGCCGTGTTCGCCCCGCAGGTCCATGCCATCGAAGACTAGTTGACGTTGATCCGTCGCCGCTCCGCTACTTGCCAGCCGGTCCATGCCGTCATAGGTGTAATAGCGTGACCCGGCTCGAATCAGCCGCCCCATCCAGTCGTAATCATAGGTCTTGCCCTGCGCATCGCGCGTCAAGCGCCCGCATGCGTCGTACGTAAGCTCCACGGACCGCTTGCCACCGACCATGTAGTCGTCGTGATCATGCGTAACGCCGACCAGGCGACATCCGCTCGCATCGTAGCTGTATTTGCTGCTGCAGGTAGCGGTGCCGAAGCGGGTCACGCACATAACTACATTACCGAGTCCGTCATAAGTAAACGCCTGCGAGTCGATCGGCTTCCCCTTGGGATTCAGCGGCTTCCACAGACCGGCCGTTGTGCATCCGCCCAATCGATCAAACTTATCGTAAGTAAACGTCTTCGACGCCAACTCCTTCACACCATTCGTCAAACGCATGGAAAGCAACCGGCTACGTGCGTCGTACTCGCGCTTCAACGTCAACACGGTGGTGCCGGGCAACGTAAACGTACGGCTAACCTCGCGGTACATCGCGTCGTACGCATAAGCTACCTGCGCCTTTTCGCCAGCATAGGAGACTTCCTCCAACGACAACATGCTTGCAGCGTTGTATGCGTGCGTAGTCTTGATGTCGGTACCACGTTGAGTCGACGTGCGCTGGCCCGCGGCGTTATATGTATAGGTCACTTGCCCGCCGGTCGCATCGACCTCGCTAAGAATGCGTCCACCGAGAGACCGAACTGCCCGGATTTCGCGCACAGAACCCGATGCCAGGGTTACCTTCTCGGTCGTCGGCCATTCGTTCAGGTCATGGTTGAATGCGAGCTCGGTGGCACCTTCTTTCACCGTCGATTGCCTTGTCGCACCATGGACGTAACTGAGCGACCTGCTCTTGCTGCCATTCCCGTCTGAACCGCTAACCTTAGACGTTCGGTATCCAAGCTCCTTGATGTAGTCATACGTCAAACGGGTCCCGTCCGCCCTCGTGATGGTTCTTGGCGCCGGCGCAACCCCTTCGTAGGTCATGCGTTCTCGAACTCCCGCACGGGTGATTGAGGTCACACGTCCCCATACATCCAGCTCACGCTCGCTGATCCGGAGTACATAATCGGCACTTGGATTGGGGCTTTTCGGGAAGCCCGTGTCCTGAAAGTCGATCGACTTGCCAGCGCTGAAGCGGTCCCAATCTTCCCCTGCATCGAAGAAGGCCACTGAAACGGGCTCGGGATTTAAAAAGTCACCGGCGCGATATTCATAAGCAACAATGTGCTCAAGCCTCTTGCTCGATGGTTTCAGCTCGCCGTCCCACCACTCGCGCTTTGACACGTCGCCGCCACCCGTGATCGGGAAGGGTGCGGCCGAAATGGGACATTTTTCACGAAGTCTCCGGCGAACCGCTGTTACACGGCCAAGGCCATCGTATTCGGTAGCTACTTCTTCGCCCCCGTCGTCATGACCCGTCACCACACCGGATAACCTACCTTCGCTATACGAATAGGCCTCGCCCATAAAGGCACGCCCTTCGGCATCAAGCCATCGGATACAGGCGACCTGGTCGTCAGGTCGATAGAACGTACGCTTGCGATGCTTGTCTGTCTGCTTTCCTTCCCACTCATCACGCACCAGGAAGATAGGATCGAACTCGTCGAACTCGACGCGGCCGTCGCTGTAGGTTCGGCGTGATTCTTCATTCCAGTCGTCGTACCCGAAGGAGCATACTTCTTTAATCGCCACCTTACCTGCAGCATCAAACGACGTTATCGTCGCCCTCCGCCCCAATTCGTCGTACTCCACTGACGACACTGTGTTCCATGCGCCCCCCTCATAGACTTCTTCCTTGATAATATTGTCCCTGCCGTCTGACTCCGCCGCACGCTTGCGGCCGTCAGCTTCAGTTATCTCCATGCGACCGAGAACCGGATACGTATAATTAGTGACTTCGCTATACGCCGTCCCCTTGCACGCCGTTCGGCTGGATAGCCTCCCCGCACGGTCGAAGGCATAAATAGTGGTGTTCCCACACGCATCGACCTCGCTCAAGCATCGCCCGCTGAGGATGCTTACGGACTTGGAGGTTGAACGCGATTCGCCTCCGCGACTGCAAGTCGTGGTAATCGTCATCGACGTTCCATTCAAACTGTATTCGTAGGCCGTAGATGAAACGTCACTTCCCAGCGAGTAACCTACTTCTAGGCCCTGAACAACCTGCTTCACGAGGCCTCTTCGATACCCATCAGAAAAGTAATCAGTCTCCTGACATATGGCTGAGTCGCCAGCACACAACTTGGTCCTTACATAGACCACCTTTTTTCTATTGAGACCGTCAACCGCCGAATGTCTGCTCTCGCGCCCGACCTGACGCATAGTTAGGTCGGCATTCAATTTCTTCACGTCGTCTTCGACAGGCATACTCTTGCCCGAAGACAGATAATCGTCGGCCAACGTTCTCTCCTCGACCAGGTAGGCATCGAGAAAGTCACCTTCCGGCGCATAGTCGAAGTATGTTTTATTACATTTCGAATGAATGAACTTTAGCGTCGATCCTTCGAAATAGCTATTTGAGTACTCCGTTCGACTCACCCCGGATCGAGAGAAACAAGTCTCTGTCGTCCTGGCCGAACAAGGTCCTGGAGCCTCCGGAAATTGATTTTTTTTCGTGCTGTAGAAGCCCACCGAAGTGGATTTAAACTTCCTTTCGAGCGTACTCACGCCCCGGGTGGTTGTCTCGCTGACCATTGTGTAACTGCTGTCGTACACGTACACGGTCTTTCTTCCACCCGAAGTCGCCACCTCTGTGACCGTCGTGGTGTATGCCGCGCTGGGATCTTTCTCGTTCTGGCTGTAGGCATATGTTGTAACCATGGGCTTTCCGCCAGCGCGCGGCGTAACCGTATAACGACTAACGCATGGCAGATAGTTCAACTTGGAATCCTCTTCGAACGTCCGCGTTTCCGGCACGTACTCCACCTGTTCGGTTAGACCGTCGAACGTACGGATGCTGTTGAGAAGCCATCCGCAAACATCGTCATCGATGTAGGTGAGTTCACAGTTGAACGCCTCCCCCTCAGGTGGAGTGATTGCCCTAAGCGCAACGTTTTCGATGGTCAATACATAAGTAAGCTCATCGTCCGACCCGAACCAGAAGGTAATCAGAACAAGGGATGGCGCCCAGTCCGGCTCGTATTCCAAGGAAACGAGTTGGCGAGCCGCTTCCGCCCTGACAGGTGCAGGGTCGGCAGCGTGCACAGGCATGTCGTTACGGATGCCAGTGAGACGAATCTGATACTCGACCGCGTAGTCAACCCCCTGGGGAACGACTATCCAGGACAGCGCAACGTAGCGGCATCCGTCGGTCGTCAATCGTACCGGTACCCATATGCCGCTTTTGGGCTGCGACCGGAGCGTCTCTACCCGACCATCCTTGTATTCAACCTCAATTGCCCCATCGCTCTTCCACCGCACGATCACCGATGCAGTCTTCAGATCTTTTTTGGATTCAACGCTAAGCACCTCCCCTGTATGCAGGGTCAGCTTTCCGCTCTTCTCGTGATATGTAGTGAACGCAAACGACCAACCATCGCCAAGGGCGGAAGCATTGTTGACGACCGGGCTATAGAACAGACTCATGTCGATCGCGGGCCCAAACCCGAGATTGCCTACTATCCTGGGCAACGGAACGCACGCCTCGAATAGGCCGGTGCGCGGCTGCACGTTGTTTCGCTTCTCCGTTAGACTGTTGAAAATCGCGTCACTCTCGTAGTCGCACGGATCTTTCCCCATCTGGTTGTGAGACTCACCGAAATGCATGACCGTCCTCCTTGGCTTCCCCTCACTGCAACGACAGTGAGTTGGCTGTGAGCCAGCATGCGCCGCGGCGGCGTCGACCGATCCAGTCCATTCGGTGTAGGTGCATCTCGCAACACTTGAACAATCGAAGCACCACCCTATCGCGTGCCGAATAACCACTACCGCAATAGAGCAAATGCTGAGAACGCCCTTCTTGGCAGCTGAACAAAAAAAGGGCCGCCCCCGCGGGGGCGGCCCTTTCCTTCTCACCTCAGTTTTCAGTTCGTCCAGGTGGCCTTCAAGGTCACGCCGGAGAACGCGCTATAGCCGTTGAGCATCACGTAGTAGGTACCCGTCTGCGGCGACGATGCCGTGCAGCTCTCGGTGTTACCCGTGACATACGGTCGGCAGTCATAGCTGGACGTGGTCGGCTGCGCGCCGAACTTCACATACAGGTCGGCGTCACCGGTGCCACCCGAGATCGCGATCTTCAGGTTGGTCGCGCCGGAGGGAACCGCCACGGTGTAGTAGAGCTTTCCGTTCTTGGCGGCCGACAGTCCGGTGACGGCTACGCCGTTCTGCAGCACGTTGCCGCCACCACCGGACGAGCTCACCGTCACCGACGAGGTCTTCGTGTTGGTGGCACCCGCGTTGTCGGTCACCGTTTCGCTGACGCTATAGGTACCGGCGGACGTGTACGTATGGCTGGGATTGGTGGCCGTGGACGTTGCACCGTCGCCAAAGTTCCACGAGCGCGAGGCGATGCTGCCGTCGCTGTCGGACGAACTGTCGGTGAAGGTGGCCGTGAGGCCACTGGTGACGACGCTGAAGTTCGCCACCGGCGCAGCGTTCGTACCGCCGCCACCGCCCCCGCTGACCCAGTTCGCCTGGGCGTAAGTGTTGAGCTTGCCGATGTCGAAGCTGCCGAAACCGGTCGCTTCGTCGAAGCCGGTCGTCGCCGTATAGCCGTGGTTCTGATAGCCGTTATTGCCCGACGTCACGTCATGCAGCAGCGAGGTCTGCGTCGGGAACGCCTGGTAGAACTTCGACGCCGGGAAACCGATGGCGTTGTTTGCCGCCGATTCGATGCGCGCGAAGGCACCCACGAACAGAGGCGATGCGAGGCTGGTACCACCCACCTGCTCGGTGGTGCCATTGACGACGATCAGCGCACCGGACGACGAGGCCGCGTCGAACGCAACGTCGGGACCGACACGTTTCGTCGAGCTGGTGACTGACGACTGCCACGATGGCGCCGTCTCGTAGAGGCTGGTGCCACCGCCGGTCGCCCACAGGCGCTGGTTGTTGTCGCCCTGGCTGGGGGCGATGGCGGACAGACCTTCGTTCCAGACCGTCTCACCCGTCCACGACGTGCCGCTGGTGGAGAGCTGCGTGCCGCCCACCTGGATCACGTACGGCGAACTGGCAGGCTCGCTCACGGAGTAATGCGTGAGATCGATCTTCACCGTGCCCGCCGAGTTGGCGACGTAGCCCGGCGACCCGGAGGTCGGATCGGACGACCACTGATAGACGCCCGCGTCGCCGGCAGCTACCGAGAAGGTCTGCCCCTGTGCCACGGCCTGCTGGAAGATCGCGTCGTCGGCAGCCTGCGTACCCGACTGCTCGGCAGCCGTTTCGTCTTCGCCCAGCGACACGTTGATGAGCTTCGCCACGTTGTCCGTCACGGCACGGTTGAAGGTCGCCGTGATGCCCGCGTTGGTGATGCCGCTGGAGCTGGAGTCACCATTGGCCGAGGTATAGAAGATCAGCTGCTTCACGGCGCCAGCGATACCGACGATATCCTGACTGTCCAGCGACCACTCACCGTTCGAGTCGGGATCGTTGGCGAACGTACCGCTGCCGACCTTGGTAATGGTGGAGTTCACCGTCGGCAGGCCTGCGCTGGCAGTGAAACTGTTGAGGTCGGTCACCGTCTGCGTGATCGAACCCCAGGTGATGATGCCCACTGCGGTGTTGCTCGCGGTTGGTACGCTGCTGCCGCCATAGATCGCCGCGAAGTCCTGCGGATGGTGCGCAGCGACCGCGGACGCGGCCTGCGTACTGCTGGCGGGGCCGGGCACGGTGACGTCCTCCGGCTTGTACACGTGGTGCAGCGGATGCTTCACCGACACGTTCTGCAAGCCGAGCACGGCATTGACGGAATCGCCCAATGCGGCAGGCACAAGGGCCGGCGCGTCGTTGGCGAAGAACTCGCGCCCATTGGCGTTGAAGCGCTTGATGGACGTATGGAAACCGTTGACCGCGGCACCTGCGTTGCCGTCTGCGGAGACAAGCAGGCGGTTCGGCGCTACGTCGATGTTGGTGAAGCCCGCCTGCTGCAGATGCGCGACGACCGCGTCGACCTGTGCCTGAGTGGGCCCGAAGCGCGCGCTGAACTGCTCAGGGGTGAGGAACTTGCCGTAGAGCGGGTTGCCCGGCGTCGTAACGGCAGCAAGGAAAGCCTGCAACTGGTCGGGATTGCGCAGTTTCAGACTGACCGCGACATGTAGGGGATGATCGGCCGGCATCGCCGTGACCGCGGCGGCATCGATGTGTGGCGAACCTGTCATATTCAACGCATAGCCTGACGCCGTCGGCGTGGCTGCCGTGGACGACGTGGCAAGTGCCTGCGTTGCCGCGACGGGAAGCATGGCCGCCTGAGTATGCGTGGACACCCAGGCGTCCGCCGCGTGTGCGGAGAGCGACGACATCGCCAGTGCGATGGCCGCGGTCAGTACCGTCTTGCGAGTGATCCCTGAAGCAAAAGCATCGATCTTCATGATTGATCCTTCCATTAGCCCGTGGATTGCCGCCGCCGAAGCGGAAGCGCTGACACTGCAAGCGCAACGTAAGGAAACGCGTTCCCGCCGTCCGAGCGATGCTCGGTCGTTGATTTCGCAGGAAATTACGATGCCCCCATCGTTACGCCTCTTTGCTCCCCCTGTTCATCGAGGAAGCAATGCGCGTGCTTTCGTCAGGCTTTCATCGAAGTTAAACGCGGCGCGAGCAATCCCAAGATCTGCGACGTATGCCGCAAAAGCGCACAATCCTTTATCAATGGATTGACGATCGCGCGCGAATTCACCGCCGGATGGCAGACGACGGGTTCGCAAGTTGTTGCGCACGCATCAGACTCAGCGCTGCGGCGAGAGCGGCAGGAAGATATCGGTGATCGCTTCGTGTTCGGGCACATCGGGGAAAAACGCGATGCGTTGCAGGAACAACGGCGCATCGCGAGGCTCCTCGCCGCTGACCGACAACCAATCACCATAAAGAAACCGAATGGCGTCGCCGAGCAACGCATCCGACCCCGTATGCCGGAGCACCGCGCAGCGACCGCCTTCCAATAGCGCGGCATCAACACCCTCACCGTCACCCGGTGGCTCGATGCATGACACGCAGAGGTCGATGCGATAGTCCTCTGGCCGCGTGGTATCCGGATCGTAGTAGAGCACATTCCAAGTCGCGCTCTTTGCAGGCGAGAGACCATGCGCCTTGCGCCATGCAATGAATCGACGGATCGATTCGCCTACACGTTCCGGTGGCCCCACATGGGAAAGGCAGGCCACCGCGGTCGCGGGAAAATCGACGATGCGCACGTCGTCCATCCGCTGTGTCTCGGGCATGTGGAATCTCCTTACGTCGTCGAGTTCGTGCCAGGCGGTGGCCCAGACGCGCCAGTCGGGCGCCTCGCGAAACGCCGAGGGCGATTGCCCGAGCCGTTGTCGAAAGGCGCGGGAAAACGCTTCTGCGCTGTCGTAACCGGCGTCCAGTGCGATCTCCAGCAGGGAGACGTCCGAACGAAACGCCGCCTGCCACGCAGCGCGCTTGAAACGCGTGAGCTGCACGTAGCGGTGCAAGGACACACCAGTCAGCGCGGCAAAGCGGCGATGGAAATGATGGCGCGAATAGAACGCCACGTCGGCCAAGGCATCGAGCGAGAGGTCGCCGTCGAGGTGGCGGTCGATGTGGTCGAGCACGCGGCGGAAACGTTGTGAGGTCGGGTCGGTCATGGGACGAGAGCCTAACGGGAGCACTGCGCGGATGCCTGATCGATCTTGCGTTTATCGGCTGCCAGAACGCGGCAGGGCGGCCTTTCATCGTGTGACGCAATCGGCTTGCGACAGTCACGCCGGGCTCTGTACCTTCGGTGGCTACCCCAAGTGGAGGCTGCCGTGAATCGCCTGAGCGTGCTCCTGTCGACCTGCATGGCTGCGTCGGCCGCCCTCTTCTCTGTGCCGGCACTCGCTGCCACGCCACCGCATTTCGCCATCCAGGGGGATCAATTTCTCCTCGACGGCAAGCCATACGTCATTCGCTCCGGGGAGATGCACTACCCGCGCATCCCACGCGCGGACTGGCGCGATCGCCTGCGCAAGGCACGCGCCATGGGACTCAACACCATCACCACCTACGCCTTCTGGAACGTCAGCGAGCCCGAACCGGGCAAGTTCGATTTCAGCGGTAACAACGACATCGCCGCCTTCGTGCGAACGGCCCAGGAAGAAGGCCTCAACGTCATCGTGAGGCCCGGCCCGTTCGTCTGTGCGGAATGGGAGTTTGGTGGTTTCCCGGCATGGCTGCTACGTACGCCGGGCCTTCGAGTGCGTTCGTACGACCCGCGCTTCCTGGCCGCCAGCGCAGCATGGTTCAAGCGCCTCGGTCAGGAATTGGCGCCACTGATGAGCACGCGCGGCGGCCCCATCCTGATGATGCAGGTGGAGAACGAGTACGGTTACGTCGGCAACGATCGCGACTACATGGAAGCGATTCGCAAGCAGATGATCGACGCCGGCTTCGACGTTCCCCTGTTCATGTCGAACGGTCCCGGACCGACCTGGATGAGCCGCGGATCCCTGCCCGGCCTCGTCTCCGTCATCAACTTCACCGGCGACGCGAAGAAGACCGAGCGCGCCTTCCTGCGCTCGGCGCCCATGATGCACGACATGCCGAAGATGGCCGGCGAATACTGGAGCGGCTGGTACGACCGCTGGAGCGAGCCGCACAAGACGCGCAGCACCGAGGAAGTCACCAGCGCTGTCGGCTGGATGCTCGATCGCGGCATCTCGTTCAACCTGTACATGATCGACGGCGGCACCAACTTCGGCTGGATGAACGGCGCGAACAACGACGACGCCAAGTACCTGCCTGTCACCACGAGCTACGACTACGACTCGCCCATCGACGAGGCGGGCCGACTCACGCCGAAATACGGGGCGCTGCGCAAGGTGATTCAAGCGCATCTACCCAAAAGCGAACCGCTCCCCGAACCGCCGGCGTCCTCGCCGACCATGGCGATACCGCGCTTCGAGTTGCACGAGGCCATATCGCTGCTCGACGCGCTCCCGTCGCTGTCCAAGCCGCAGACCAGCCTCGTGCCGCACGGCATGGAAGCGTTCGGGCAGAACTACGGACTGATCCTTTATCGCAAGCGCCTGGATGCCGATACCAAGGGCACACTGGACGTCAGCGACGTGCACGACTACGCCACCGTGCTTGCGGATGGCCGCCCCCTAGGCACGCTGGATCGCGTGAAGCAGGAACACGCGATGCCGGTCGATCTTCCCGCGGGCAGCACGCTCGACCTGCTGGTGGAGAACATGGGCCGCATCAATATCGGCCCGGGCATGGAGGACGACAACAAGGGGATCACGTCCGCGGTGCAGGTCGATGGCATGGACATCACCGGATGGACGGTCTATCCCCTACCCCTCGACGATCTCTCCGGCCTGGTCTTCAAAGCCGACGCCGCGCCGGATGATCCGGCTTTCTGGCGCGGCAGCTTCGAGATCGCCAACGTTGCCGGCACCTTTCTCGACATGCGCGACTGGCACAAGGGCAACGTGTGGATCAACGGCCACCATCTCGGCCGATTCTGGAACATCGGCCCGCAGCAGACCCTCTATGTGCCGGCGTCGTGGTTGCGCAAAGGTCGCAACGACGTGGTCGTGCTGGAGATGCAGCCCGGCGGCTCGCATGCGATCGTCGGGCTCAAAGACCCCGTGTTCGGCACCGCGGCGCAGTAAGCGTCCGCGTCAGGCGATCCCGCGCGACCTTAGCACCGCCGCTTCCGCGTTCATCCGTCGCGACGCGGAGGCGACGTCGGTGCTGACGATCGTCTTGCCGATCGGCGCCAGCGCAATACCCGCCAGCTTCAGATGCTGCACGCCGAACGGAATGCCGATGATCGTCACGCAGCACGCGATGGCGGAACACACGTGCCCAATCGCCAGCCAGATCCCGGCGAACACGAACCAGACGATGTTACCGATCGTGCCCAGCGGACTGGTGCCGATGTCGCCCCGCCCTGAAAGCTCACGGCGATCGATCGCTTCCTTGCCGAACGGAAAGAACGCGAACTGGCCGATGACGAAGCACGAACGCGCCCAGGGAATGCCGACGATGGTGACGAGTGCCACCAGCCCCGCCAACCACCAGCCGAGGCCCATGACCAACCCACCGAATACAAACCAGATGATGTTCCCGATCGCTCTCATGTATCGCTCCTTGTCTTGGTAGTGCCAAAGCTAGAGGGGCGCGGGTCCGGCAAACAGTGCCGAACGTTGGGCGACCAAGCCCCGGCGCCAAGCAAGCGCCCAACAAAAAACGGCGCGATCTACGAGAGATCGCGCCGTTAAAGTTGAAACTGGTAGCGGGGGCAGGATTCGAACCTGCGACCTTCGGGTTATGAGCCCGACGAGCTGCCAGACTGCTCCACCCCGCATCAGAGTCAGCAAGTATATGGACGTGGCCAGATTCTTGCAAGCACTTTTGTGACGATACGTGGAAAAAATGATTCACATATCGTTTGCAACGAAGGATCAGGCCGTAGTGCGAATGCGCTCGACGATGGCGTCACCGAACGTGTCGGTGGTGCCGGTGCCGCCCACGTCCGGCGTGGTGCGGTCGCGGGCGTCCATCACGTCGCGGATGGCGCTGCGCAGACGGGTCGCCTTCGCCACCATGTCGAGGTGGTCGAGCATGTCGGCAGCGGCAAGCAGCAGCGCGCAGGGGTTGGCCTTCTTCTGACCGGCGATGTCCGGTGCGGAACCGTGCACGGCTTCGAAAATGGCCGCGTCCTTGCCGATGTTGGCGCCCGGCGCGAGGCCGAGACCGCCGACGAGACCGGCGCAGAGGTCGGAAAGGATGTCGCCGAACAGGTTGGTGGTGACGATCACGTCGAACTGGTACGGGTTCATCACCAGCTGCATGCAGGCGTTGTCGACGATCATCTCGCTGAATTCGAGGTCGACGTAGTCCTTGGCGACTTCACGCGCCACGTCGAGGAACAGGCCCGACGAGGTCTTCATGATGTTGGCCTTGTGCACGGCCGTGACCTTCTTGCGGCCCTTCTTGCGCGCCATTTCGAACCCGTAGCGGCAGATGCGCTCCATGCCCGGGCGGGTGTTGCGGATGACCGAGACGGCCACCTCGTTCTCGCCCTCACCCTCGCGCGTCTGGCCTTCGGCCATGTACGCGCCCATGGTGTTCTCGCGCACCGTGATGATGTCGATATTCTCGTAGCGCGCCTTGGTACCCGGGAAGCTGATCGCCGGGCGGACGTTGGCGTAGAGATCGAACTTGCGGCGCAGCGTGACGTTGATCGAAGTGAAGCCACCGCCGATCGGCGTGGTCAGCGGGCCCTTCAAGGCCACCTTGTGCTTCTCGATGGCGTCGAGCGTGGCCTGGGGAAGCAGGTCGCCGTGCTTTTCGAGCGCCACCACCCCCGCATCCACGTAGTCGTAGGTAAGGCCGCAGTCGAGCGCGTCGAGAACGCGGATCGTTGCGTCCATGATCTCGGGGCCGATGCCGTCGCCGGGGATCACGGCAATGGTCTTGCTCATGGGGAAAACTCCTGAAGGGAAGCGGGACGCGGTGCGCGCCGAAAGACGCGCGAGGGGAAGAAAATCGCCCAATTATCGGCGATCCGGCCCACTTCCTTCAAGGTTTGCGCCGCCGCAGCGGCGCGGGCGACTCACGCGGCGGGATGATCCGCGCACGCGGCAGCGTCGGCCGGGGCGTCGGCTTCCAGCGAATCGAGGAAGTCCACGGCGCGGCGCAGGTGCGGGATCACGATCGATCCGCCCACCACGAGCCCGACGCTGAACACCTCGAAGAACTCGTCGCGCTGCACGCCCGCTTCCTTGCACTGGGCCACGTGGTAGCTGATGCAATCGTCGCAGCGGAGCACCATGGAGGCCACCAGGCCCAGCATTTCCTTCGTCTTTACGTCCAGCGCGCCGGGACGGTAGGTCTGCGTGTCGAGCGCGAAAAAGCGCTTCACGACCTGGTTGTCCTCGCTCAGGATGCGCTCGTTCATCCGCTTGCGGAATGCGGTGAACTCCTCCACGCGATCGCCGGCCATCAGTGCGTCGCCTCGAGGATCTCGGCAAGACGCCCGCTGCGGTCGGCCGCGGCGAGGTCGTCGAAGCCGCCCACGTGGGTGCCGTTGATGAAGATCTGCGGCACGGTGCGGCGGCCACCGCTCTTCTCCAGCATGACGTCGCGCTGGGTGGGATCGGTGTCGATGCGCACCTCGTTCCAAGCCAGGCCCTTGGCCTTCAGGAGGTTCTTGGCAGCGACGCAGTAAGGGCAGACGGCGGTGGAATAGATGGTGATGTCGGGTGTGGACATGGCGGAGATCTCGGAGAGGCCGAATGGCGGGAAGATGACGGCCGAAAGCGAATTTTACAAGGAGGTGACGAACCCCGCTCGGTGTTCGCGGTCGAAGCCATCCCAACGCGTTCCGCGTGGAAGGCATCTCTTCATTTGGTGATGGTATCGTCCCTCGACCTATGCGCCCGTCCCTCCCCCGTCTCGCCGTCCTCGCCGCCGCCACCCTCGCGACCCTGGTCGCCGGGGCCCAGGACGCCATTCGCCTGCCAGAACTGGGCAGTTCCGCCAATGCCTTGATCAGCCCGCGCGAAGCCGACGAGTACGGCGCGATGATGCTGCGCCAGATGCACGCGCTCGACCTGACGGTCGACGACGCCCTGCTCGACCAGTACATCAACGACCTGGGCTACCGTCTCGTCGCCGCCAGCGACCGCCCGAAGGACCATTTTTCCTTCTTCATCGTCCGCGACACCCAGATCAACGCGTTCGCCGCACCCGGTGGCTACATCGGCGTCAATGCCGGCCTGATCAACATCACGGAAAGCGAAAGCGAGCTGGCGGGCGTGATCGCCCACGAAATCGGCCACATCACCCAGAATCACCTTTATCGGGCCTTCGAAGATTCGAAGAAGAACGCCCCGCTCATGGCCCTGGTGCTGCTCGGTGCCATCGCCGCTGGCGCGGGCGGCGGTGCGGGCGATGCCGCCCCCGCGGTGCTGATGGGCGGTCAGGGCCTGCTGCTCCAGCGGCAGATCAATTTCACCCGCAAGGACGAAATCGAAGCCGACCGCGTGGGCATCCAGACGCTCGCCAACGCCGGCTACGATCCGGACGCCATGGCCGACTTCTTCGGCCGCATGCAGGACACCATGCGCGTGGGCGAAGGCGAGGAAGCCCTGCCCGCCCTGCTCCAGACCCACCCGGTGACCCTCGCGCGCATCAGCGATGCCAAGGCGCGGGCCCGCGTGCTCGAAGAACGTCAGGCGAACAAGCCGCGCCTCTCCACGATCGACAAGGCCACCTGGGAGAAAAGCACCGCGCCCGTCCTGTTCGTGAAGGATCCCACCGCCCTGGTCGGCACGGCCGGCAAGGTGGCGAAGGACAGCGTCGGCGACACCTATGCCCTGATGCGCGAGCGGGTACGGGTGCTCTCGGGCGACGCCCAGCGCCTGGCGACCTATTACGCCACCAATCTCAAGCGCAAGGATTTCGACACCGCGGCCAACCGCTATGGCTACGCCCTGACCCTCATCCGCACCGGCCACGGTGCACAGGCGGTGGAGCAGCTCCAGCCGCTCCTGGCGAGCCAGCCGGGGAACGTGGTGGTCCGCCTTGCTTTGGCGGATGCCTACGAGGACGCTGGCCGGCACGGCGACGCCATGGCCATCTACAAGGCCCTGCACGACAACTCGCCGCGCAATCGCGCAGTGGCGCTGGGCTATGCCAAGGCCCTGGCCAACAGCGGCCGTGCGGAGGATGCCCGCACCGCGGCCACGATGCTGCGCCCCATGCTCGACGACAGCGACGACCCGGAAATCTTCCGCACCTTCGCCCGCGCCAGCGAGCGCTCGGGCGATTCGGTCCGTGCCGCGGAAGCCTACGCGGACAGCGCGTATCTCTCCGGCCGCCCGTTCGATGCGATGGAGCAACTGCGCCGGCTGCTCAAGCGCGACGATCTCGATTATTACCAGCGCTCGCGCATCCAGGCCCGCATCAGCGACCTGACCCCGCTGCTGATGGAACTGCGCAAGCGCCGCATCACGACCGACGACAATCCGGACGGCCGCAGCCAGTAATCGGGCCCGGACGCCGGCTTCCGGCACGCCATTGTGACGATTGTCATTGCCGTGTAACACGGCAGGGCTGCAATATGACGGTCACAGGCCATCCGAGCGGTCCCAGCGTGCACAAACGCATTCTCATCGTGGAAGACGAAGCTTCGATTCGCGACATGGTCGCCTTCGCGCTTCGCAAGGCGGGTATGGACGCGGCGCATGCCGCCGACGCCCGTGCCGCGCAAATGGCCATCTCCGAGCGCGTGCCGGACCTGATCCTGCTCGACTGGATGCTTCCGGGCACCAGCGGGCTCGAACTGGCCCGTCGTCTGCGCCGCGAGGAACTCTCGCGCGAGATTCCCATCATCATGCTCACCGCGCGCGGCGAGGAGATGGATCGCGTCAACGGCCTGGAGGCCGGCGTCGACGACTACGTCATCAAGCCGTTCTCCACCCGCGAGCTCATCGCCCGCATCAAGGCCGTGCTTCGCCGCAGCCAGGGCGACGACGGCTCCGGCGTGGTCGAACTCGGCGGCCTGCGTATCGACGGCCCGGCGCACCGCGTGTTCGCGGGCGAAGACGCGGTGCCGATCGGCCCCACCGAATACCGCCTGCTGTTCTTCTTCATGACCCACCCCGAGCGGGTCTACTCGCGCGCACAGCTGCTCGACCATGTCTGGGGCGGCAGCGTCTACGTCGAAGAGCGGACTGTGGACGTGCACATCCGACGCCTGCGCAAGACGCTGGAGCCATGGAAGCTCGACGACATGGTGCAGACCGTTCGTGGCGCGGGCTACCGGTTCTCGTCCAACACCTAGTTATTGGCGGGCCAGTAGGTATCGGCGGGCCAGCCGCGCTATGGTGCGACTCACCAGACCGTTACCGGCCGTGTCCATGCCTGATCGTTTTCTTTCCACCTGGCGGTTGCCCGCCGCGTGCGCCGCACTGCTCCTGGCAGGCGGCGGCGTGGGTGCGCTCGCCGGCACGCCTTGGCTTGGCGTGACGATCGTCGCGCTGGCGGAAATCGTCGTCCTGCTGTCGCTGTTCCGTCACAAGTCGGGGCCAATGTTGCAATCGTCCGCCACGCCCCACCCTGAGCATGACCGTCTGATGACTCGCACCCGCCGAATCGCATCCCGCCTGCGCGACCTGCGCAGTGCGGCCGGGACCCTTCCCGACGCCGTGGTCCTGCTCGACCACTCGCTGCACGTGCGCTGGTTCAACCATGCCGCGGAAGAACTCCTGGGCCTGAAGCGGCCGCGGGATCGCGGGCGGACGCTGGCAGACCTGCTGCGCAACACGGAACTCGCGGACTGGCTGGCCGATGGGGCCCGCGAACCGCTGAACGATGTGACGGCCCCGGGCCATCCCAATCGCCACGTCACGGCCACGCTGCTGCCCTTCGGTAGTCGGCAGCGGCTGCTTCTGGCGCGCGACACCAGCCATCTCACGCGGCTGGAGCAGATCCGTCGCGACTTCGTCGCCAACGTGTCGCATGAACTGCGCACACCGCTGACGGTGATCCACGGCTACCTTGAACTGCTTGATCCCGAAGACGTGCCCGAGCTCGCGCCCGTACTCGACGAGATGCGCGCGCAGTCAAAGCGCATGGGCCAGATCGTGGAAGACCTGCTGACGCTGTCGCGTCTCGAAACGCAGGAGCACGTGGCCGACGAGCAAGTACAGATGGCCCCGCTGCTGGCCAGCCTGCGCAAGGAAGCCGAGGCGCTCAGCCAGGGCCGGCACACCGTCTCGCTCGACATCGCCACCTCCTACGACCTGCTCGGATCGCCCAAGGATCTGCACAGCGCCTTCTCCAACCTCGTGAGCAATGCCGTGCGCTACACGCCGACGGGCGGACGCATTGCCATCCGCTGGGCCGAGGCCGAGGATGGCGCGCAGTTCTCCGTGCAGGATTCCGGCTTCGGCATCCCCGCTGCGCACATCGCTCGTCTGACCGAGCGCTTCTATCGCGTTTCGTCCAGCCGCTCGCGCGACTCGGGCGGTACGGGCCTGGGCCTGTCGATCGTGAAGCACGTGCTCAACCTGCATCAGGCGCGTCTTTCGATCGAAAGCGAACCGGGCAAGGGCTCCACCTTTGCCTGCATTTTCAGCAGCGAGCGCTTGCTCGACGGCACGCGGTTGCAGGAAGTGGCCGGGCTGCATCCTTGACAGCGGCCGCGCCGCGCCAGCCGATGCAGCACAGGTTGCTGCATCGCCGCTTTTCGGCATGATCACGGATGAGCCACCATCGCGCCATGAACGGACCCCCGGAACGCATGATCCAGCCTATCGACCTCGGTGCCCCCGAGCTCTACATCAACCGTGAACTGGCCGCGCTGGAATTCAACTTCCGCGTGCTGGCGCAGGCACGCGATCCCGATGTTCCGGTGCTTGAGCGGCTGCGCTACCTGACCATCGTCAGCAACAATCTCGACGAATACTTCGAGGTGCGCGTGGCGGTGCTCAAGCACAAGCATGCGCTGGGCGCGGCCATACCGGGCGCCGATGGTCTTTCATCCACCGAGATCCTCACGTGCATCCGCGAACGCGCGCTGGAGCTGTTCTCCGAGTTGTTCGCCATCTGGCGCAACGAACTGCTTCCTGCGCTGGCTGAGGAGGACATCCGCTTCCTGACGCGTGACGACTGGAGCGACAAGCAGCGCCGCTGGCTGCAAGGGTATTTCCAGAACGAGATCATGCCGGTGCTGTCACCGCTCGGTCTCGATCCCGCCCATCCGTTCCCGCGCATCCTCAACAAGACACTGAACCTGGCCGTGGTGCTGAAGGGCCGCGACGCCTTCGGTCGCGAAGGTCACATGGCCCTGGTCCGCGCGCCACGTTCGCTGCCGCGCATCATTCACCTGCCTGCCGAAGTGTCCGGCGGCGAAGGCGACTTCGTCTTCCTCGCCGAAGTACTCCAGGCCTTCGCCGACGAGATCTTCCCTGGCTTTCAGGTGTGCGCGGCGTACCAGTTCCGCGTCACGCGCAACAGCGAGCTGACCGTCGAGGAAGCGGACGTGGAAAACCTGGCCCGCGCCTTGAGCGAAGAGCTGGCGGGCCGTGGCTATGCGCGACCGGTGCGCCTTGAGGTGGGCGAGGACTGTCCGCGCGCGATCACGGAGATGTTGATCGCGAACTTCCAACTCGAGGAAACGGACGTCTATCGCTGCGAGGGCCCGGTGAACATCATCCGGGCGGGCGTCATCTACGATCAGCTCGATCGGCCCGAACTCAAGTTCCCGCGTTTCACGCCGCGCCTGCCGCCCGTCTTCGAGAAAGGCACGAACGAGTTCGACGTACTTGGAACGCGCGACGTACTGCTGCACCATCCTTACGAATCGTTCGTTTCCGTGGTGGAGCTGCTGCGCCGGGCGTCGCAGGATCCGGGCGTGCTGGCGATCAAGCAGACCCTGTATCGCGCGGGCAAGGATTCGCCACTGGTCGACATCCTGGTCGAGGCCGCCCGCAACGGCAAGGACGTGACCGTGGTCGTCGAGCTGCGCGCGCGCTTCGACGAGGAAGCGAACATCGGGCTTGCGAACCGTTTGCAGGAAGCCGGCGTGCAGGTGGTCTATGGCGTGGTGGGCTACAAGACGCACGCCAAGATGCTGTTGATCGTTCGTCGCGAGAACGGCGGGCTGCGCCGCTACGTGCATCTGTCCACCGGCAACTACCATCAGGGCAACAGCCGCGGCTATACCGATATCGGCCTGATGACGGCCGATCCGGAGATTGGCGAGGACATCCACAAGGTGTTCCAGCAACTCTCGGGCCTGGGCCCGATGATCCAGCTCAAGCGTCTTCTGCATTCGCCGTTCACGCTCTACTCCAGCGTGATGGGCAAGATCGAGCGGGAAACCGAGCATGCGCGCAACGGCCGCCCCGGGCGCATCGTCGCCAAGCTCAACGCACTGAATGAGGCCCACGTGGTGGAGGCGCTGTATCGTGCCTCGATGGCGGGCGTGCAGATCGACCTCATCATCCGCGGCGCATGCACGTTGCGCCCCGGCATCCCCGGAATCTCCGAGAACATCCGCGTACGCTCCATCGTCGGACGTTTCCTCGAGCACAGCCGCGTCTACTGGTTCGGCAACGACGGCGAACCGGAACTGTATTGCGCCAGCGCCGACTGGATGGAACGCAACCTCATGCGTCGTATCGAGATCGGCGTGCCGATCCTCGATCCCGCCCTGGCGAAGCGCGTGTACGACGAAACGCTGGACAACTACCTCCGCGACAACACACAGGCCTGGCTTCTGGGCAGCGACGGACGCTATACGCGCAGCCACCCGGCCAAGGGCGAGGCACCGCACAACGCGCAGCAGGCGCTGCTCGTGGCCTACAGCGGATGACGCGGCGGATTCTCCTGCTGTCTGTGTCGGCCGGCGCAGGGCATGTGCGCGCCGCGGAGGCACTCGATGCGACAGTGGGTGCGCTCGCCGCGCAGGGTGCCGACATCGAGGTTCGGCATCTCGACGTGATGGACTATGTGCCGTCGAGCTTCCGGCGCATCTATGCCGACTTCTATCTGCGCCTCATCACGCGGCATCCGCAGTTGTGGGGCATGCTCTACCGGATCACCGACGACACCCGGCCCGAAGCCGTGACCCAGCGCATGCGCCGCACGATCGAGCGGCTGCATACGCGGCGGTTGCGCGCCGCTATCGCGCAATTCGCGCCGGATGCGATCGTCTGCACGCATTTCCTGCCCGCCGAAATGCTCATGCGCCAGATCCGCAAGGGACGCATCAGCACGCCCGTCTGGTTGCAGGTGACCGATTTCGATCTGCATCGGATGTGGGTCATTCCGGAAATGACCGGCTATTTCGCGGCGAGCCCGGAGATTGCGCACCGCATGCGTACCGTGGGGCTGCCCGCCTCCCGCGTGCATACGACAGGTATCCCTGTGATGCCTGCGTTTGCCGAGACGCACGACCGACGTGCGCTCGCCGCGACGTTCGGCCTGGACCCCGCCCAACCGACCTATCTGGTCATGGGTGGCGGCGCAGGCGTCGGCGCGCTCGATGTGTTGGCCGAAAAGCTGCTCGCCACCGGCGAAGGGTTCCAACTCGTCGTGCTGGCTGGCCGCAACGCCGCTGCGCTCGAACGCCTGCGCGCGCTCGCCGCCACGCGCTTCCCCGGTCGGCTGTTCCCGCACGGCTTTACCGCCCACGTGGATCGGCTGATGGCGTGCTGCGATCTGGTGATTACCAAACCCGGCGGCCTAACGACGTCCGAATGCCTCGCGATGGGCCTGCCGATGATCGTGAACGCGCCCATTCCCGGCCAGGAAGAACGCAACGCCGACTACCTGCTGGAACAGGGCGCCGCGTGGAAGGCGATCGATGCCGTGGCGCTGGCGTGGCGCGTGGGCGAACTGCGCGCGCAGCCCGCGCGGCTCGCCGCCATGGCGGCGAATGCGCGGGCGATCGGCCGGCCGCATGCGGCCCGCGACGTGATCGATACCGTGCTCGCGCATCTGGACGGTGCATGAGTCATTCCCCGCGTCGTCGTGTCGCCGCCGTTGTGTCGACCGCCCTGTATACGCTCCTGCTCGCCTTTTTCTTCGCCCACGTCGAAATCGAGATCGAGGGGTCGCACGGATGGGCCACGAGCCTGCCGACCTGGCGCATCGAACATCACTGGCTGCTCGACCTGCTTTGGGGTGGCCGTCCGATGACGGGCTATCACGCCTGGGTCTTTCCGTTCATCGCGCTGGCCTTTCATTTCCCCATGGTCTTCCGGGGCTTCTGGAGCTGGCGTGCGCAGGTTCGTGTTCTGGCCTGCGTGATGCTGTTCTGGGTGGCCGAGGACGGCCTCTGGTTCGTGCTCAATCCCGCATTCGGCCTCGCCCGGTTCACTCCAGAAAACGTGCCGTGGCATCGCCACTGGTGGGGACCGGCGCCCACCGATTACTGGGTGTTCGGCTTTCTTTGCATCGTCCTGTTCGTGCTTTCGGCGTTGCCGAAGTCTCGTCCCGTCTCAGGTCCTTCCTGAGTCGCCATCTTGTGGGAGCCGCCATGGCGGCGAGAAGCCCACGAAGCGGTGTAGCCGAATCACTCCAGGCACGCGAAGATGAAACGGTGAGGCAAGTTTCCCTCGCCGCTATAGCGGCTCCCACCCAAAGCGCGCCTACCCTCACCCATCCAGCCATGCCAGAATTCGCCGATGGCACCGACCGCTAAATCCCAGATCAACGAAGGCGAACTGCTCGCCGCCGTGGACCTCGGCTCCAACAGCTTCCACATGGTGGTTGCGCGCTACGAACACGGCGAGCCACGTGTCATCGACCGCCTGCGCGATCCCGTACGCATGGCGGTGGGCCTGCGCCCCGATGGCACGCTGGACGCCACCCATCGTTCTGCAGCCCTCGCCAGCCTGGCCCGCTTCGGCCAGCGCATCGCGGGCATTCCCGCGCTGCATGTTCGTGCGGTGGCGACCAATACCGTGCGCCGGCTCGCATCGCCGCATGCGTTCCTGTCGGCTGCCGAGGCCGCCCTGGGCCATCCGGTGGAAATCGTCTCCGGTCGCGAAGAAGGTCGCCTCATCTTTCTTGGCGCTTCGCACGATCTCCCAGCGTCGCGCGATCCCCGCCTGGTGATCGACATCGGCGGCGGCAGTACCGAATTCATCATCGGACGCGGCACCGCGCCGATCCTCACCGAGAGCGTGCAGGTCGGTTGTATCGCGTCCACGATGCGCTTTTTCCCGGGCGGAAAGATCACCCGCAAACGCTGGCTGCGTGCCCGTCGAGAGATCGGCGTGCTGCTGCAGCAGTTCTCCGAGGATTACCGCGAAGCCGGTTGGGCCGATGCCTACGGGTCTTCCGGCACCGCCAAGTCCATCGGTTCCGTGGTGCGCGCGATGAAGCTGTCCGACGACGGCATCACGCCGGATGCGCTGGCGGCAGTGCGCGAGGCCTTGATCGAACAAGGCGCCTCGGGTGCCCTGAAATTGCCCGGCCTGGCCGAGGATCGCGCGGAAGTCTTTGCCGGCGGCGTCGCCATCTTCGAAGCCGCCTTCGAGGCGCTCGGCATCGAACGCATGCGCGTGTCGGAAAGCTCGATGCGCGAAGGTCTGCTCTGGGATCTCATCGGGCGTTCGGCCGGTACCGATCCGCGCATGGCGAGCATCGATTCTCTTGCCAGCCGCTACGGCGTCGATCGCGCACAGGCGCGGCGCGTGGAAACCACGGCGCTGTCGATCTTCGACCAGTTGGCCAAGGTCTGGAAGCTGGACGACGACGCGCGCGAGTGGCTCTCCTGGGCCGCGCGCGTGCACGAACTCGGTCTCGCCATCGCGCATAGCCAGCATCAGCGCCATGGCGCGTACATCCTGCGTCATGCCGACCTCGCCGGTTTCTCGCGGCAGGAACAGCAACTGCTGGCGGCCATCGTCGAATCGCACCGGCGCAAGCCCGAGAAGTCGGTGATCTCGGCGTTGCCCGTGCGCTATCGCGTCCTGGCAAGGCACATCATCGCCATCCTGCGGCTGGGCGTGTTGTTCCGTCGCGCGCGCCGCGCTGAGGCACTGCCGCGCATCCGCGCGGTGGCCACGCGCCAGCGCCTGCGGCTGTCCCTGCCCGCGGACTGGCTCGACCAGCATCCGCTGACGGAGGCCGACCTCGATCAGGAACGCGAGCCACTGGCCGAGCTGGGTCTGGAACTGGAGATCGTTACCGAGTGAAGGGCTGACGACGACCGGCGGGCAAAGGGGGGTATCATGGCGAGATCGATTCACCGTCACGACCGGTCACCCATGCTCAGAGCCGTACTCGCCAGCGCCCTACTCGCCCTGCCCGCCGCCGCGATGGCGCAGCAGCCGACCAAGCCAACGGCACCGCCTCCGTCTTCGGTGGAGCACCCGCGGGTCAACATGCACACCAGCCAGGGCGACTTCACGCTGGAGCTGTTTCCGGAAAAGGCGCCCAAGAGCGTCGCCAATTTCCTCCAGTACGTGCGCGACGGCTTCTACGACGGCACGGTGTTCCATCGCGTGGTCAACGGCTACATGGTCCAGGGTGGTCTCTACAGCCGCGACCTAACCCAGCGCCGCACCCGCGCCGCCATTCCCAGCGAAGCCGACAACGGCCTGTCGAACCTGCGTGGCACCGTCGCCGTGGCGCGCGGCACCGACCCGAACTCCGGCACCTCGCAGTTCTTCGTGAACCTCGTCGACAATCGCCGGCTCGACTACGTCAGCAACCAGAGCAGCCTGACCTGGGGCTTTGCCGTGTTCGGCCGGGTCGTGTCAGGCATGGATACCATCGACAAGATCGCGGCGTTGCCGACACGGGCCCAGGGTCCGTTCGTGGGCGACGTGCCCAATCCGCTCGTCATCATCGAATCTGCCAGCGTCGTCGGCGAGGAGAAGGCTGCGGCGCCCGCCGCCGCACCGGCGAAGAGCACGGCGGAACCGGCCAAGACCAGCGGGCCGCCGAAGAAGACCGACAAGAAAACCGAGTCCGCGAAGAAGCCCGCATGACCACGCTGTTCATCGCGGATCTGCACCTCGACGACGCCCGGCCCGACATCACCGCACTGTTCGAACGGTTCCTCGCCTCATCCGAGGCCCGATCGGCCAAGGCGTTCTACATCCTCGGCGATCTGGTCGAAGCATGGATCGGGGACGACGACGACGCCGAACTGCCTGCACGCATCGCCGCGGCGACGCGTGCACTGCGCGATGCCGGTGTGCCGGTGTACTTCATGGTCGGCAACCGCGACTTCCTGCTCGGCGAAGCCTTCGCCGAGCGCGCCGGTATGACGCTGCTCGACGACGGTACCGTGCATGAGATCGAAGGCGCGCCCACGCTGCTGATGCACGGCGACGTGCTCTGCACGGACGACGCCGAATACCAGGCCGTGCGCGCGCAGGTGCGCACGGCCGCATGGAAGGCGCAGATTCTCGCCATGCCGCTGGAAGCGCGCCGTGCATTCGCCGCCAAGGCGCGCAGCGACAGCAAATCGCGCACGGGTCAGACCGACGAGACGATCATGGACGTGAACCAGGGCGCCGTCGAAAACGCCATGCGTACTGCTGGCGTGCGGCGGCTCGTCCACGGTCACACGCATCGCCCTGCCGTCCACGATTTCGCGCTCGACGGGCAGCCCGCCCAGCGCATCGTGCTCGGTGACTGGTACGACCATGGTTCGGTATTGCGCATCGACGGGCCATCGGTCGAACTACGCGGCCTGACGGTGCCGATGCCCTTGTAGGAGCGTCATGGCGGCGAGGCAAGCCCCCATCGCCAGCAGGCTGGCTCCCACCGGCACGTTTCCATCGATTGGTGGGAGCCACTCTAGTGGCGATAAGCCAACGAAGCGGTGTAGCGGTGAGGTAAACCCATCGCCACCAGGGTGGCTCCCACCAGCAAGCCGCCCCTCGCCGCCATGACGCCTCCTAGAGGCAGACGAATACAAGCCGGATCAGAGGCTCAACCACCTCAGCCCAGCGTACCCAGCCAGACCAGTTCGGACTCGGAGAAACCCGCCTCGCGGCGCGCGTCGAGATTGAACGGGCCACGCAGCGATCCGTTCATGTAATCGGTCAGCAATTGCGCGAAGGTCGCTTCCGGCTCGATGCCGTCGCGGGCGCAGCACCAGTGAAACCAACGCGTACCCGCCGCCACGTGAGCCACCTCTTCGCGCAGGATCACGTCAAGGATCGCCACCGTGCGATCGTCGCCCTGGTGGCGCAGGCGCTCCATCATGCCCGGCGTAACGTCGAGCCCGCGCGCTTCCAGCACGCGAGGCACGAGCGCCATGCGCGCGGTGTCGCTGTGCGCCGTCTTTTCCGCCATTTCCCACAGGCCGTTGTGCGCGTCGAAATCGCCATAGGCATGGCCGAGCTCGGCGAGCCGCCCCGTCAACATCGTGAAATGCCGCGCCTCGTCGTTGGCGCACGACGCCCAGTCGCGATAGTAGGCGTCAGGCTTGCCGCGGAAGCGATAGACCGCATCCCAGGCGAGGTCGATGGCGTTGAACTCGATGTGCGCGATGGCATGCACGAGCGCCGCGCGGCCTTCGGCCGTACCGAGCCCGCGTTGGGCCAGTTGCCGTGCCGGCACGAGGCGTGGACGCGACGGACGTCCAGGCGGCCCGATCGGCGCAGCCGGTGGCGACGACGCATCGGGCGTGAGCGTGCCGGCCTCCAACGCGGACCATGCCTCAAAGGTCAGACGCACCTTCTCGGCCGGGTCGGTGGCTTGGAGGCAACGGTGGGCGGCAGCGTGCAGGTCGTTCATGCAGTGTGGCGGCACGCTTGGCGTGCCGCCCAGGTGGCTACGCGCTGCGGCGTTCGTTCTTCGCTGCGTCGGAGCGCATCGCTTCCTGCTGTTCGAGGAAGGCCGCTTCCACGCCGGTCACGTACTCGCCCGAGAAGCACGACGTATCGAACTTCGTTAGGTCTTCGTTGCCGTCGGCCACGGCCCAGATCAGATCGTCCAGATCCTGGTAGATCAGCCAATCCGCGCCGAGCGCCTTCTCCACTTCTTCCACCGTACGGCCGGCCGCGATCAACTCCGAGGCGGCAGGCATATCGATGCCGTAGATGTTGGGGAAGCGCACCGGCGGCGCCGCCGAAGCGAAGTACACGTTCTTCGCACCCGCGTCGCGAGCCATCTGGATGATCTGCTTCGATGTGGTGCCGCGAACGATGGAATCGTCCACCAGCAGCACGTTCTTCTTGCGGAACTCGAGATCGATGGCGTTGAGCTTGCGGCGCACGGATTTCACCCGCTCGCCCTGCCCCGGCATGATGAAGGTACGGCCGATGTAGCGATTCTTGACGAGCCCCTCGCGCATCGGCACGCCCAGTGCCTGGGCCAGCGAACTGGCGGCAGTGCGCGACGTGTCGGGAATGGGAATCACGGCGTCGATGCCGTGATCGGGGCCGCGCTCGCGCAGGATCTTCTCGGCCAGCTTTTCGCCCATGCGCAGGCGCGCCTTGTACACCGAGACGTCTTCGATCATCGAATCGGGACGCGCGAGATAAACGTATTCGAAGATGCACGGCGCATGCACGGCGCCTTCCGCGCAGCGCTGCGCATGCAGCTCGCCACCGTCGGTAATGATGACTGCCTCGCCCGGCTCGATGTCGCGCACGCGCTTGAAGCCCAGCACGTCCAGCGCCACCGACTCGGAGGCGACGGCGTACTCGCGGCCTTCCGGCGTCACGCGCTCGCCGAGCACCAGCGGACGGATGCCGTTGGGGTCGCGGAAGGCGATCAAGCCGTAGCCGAGCACGAGGGCGATGCACGCGTAGCCGCCCCGCGCGCGCCCATGCACACGCGATATGGCCTTGAACACATGCTCGGGCGTGAGGTCGCCGCGATCGTCCACCTGCAGTTCGTGCGCCAGCACGTTGAGCAGCACTTCGGAGTCGGAGTCGGTGTCGATGTGGCGGCGATCGTCCTCGAACATCGCCTTGCGCAGGGCCTCGGTATTCACGAGGTTGCCGTTGTGGGCAAAGGCAATGCCGTAGGGCGAGTTGACGTAGAAGGGCTGCGCTTCTTCCGTACCTTCGGAGCCTGCCGTGGGATAGCGGCAGTGACCGATACCGATGCGCCCACGCAGCTTGCTCACGCCCGCCGAGTTGAAGACGTCGCGGACCAGGCCATTGCCCTTGTGCAGGCGCAGGCGTGCGCCGTCCACGGTGGCGATGCCAGCGGCGTCCTGCCCACGATGTTGCAGGACGGTCAGGCCGTCATACAGGGCCGATGCCACTTCCGTGGTACCGACGATGCCGATGATTCCGCACATGGGTGTTGCCTTCTACAAAGGGGCCGCCGTGGACGCGGCGGCAGGGTGAGCATTCGGATGTTGCGAGGGCTGCGCGGGCGTCGCCAGGTCGCGCAGTTTCATCAAATCGTCCCGACTGGGCAATGACACATCAGGCATCTTCATGTTTCGCAGCGCCTCGGGCGGGTGCATGTAGCTGCGCACATTCGATGGCACCTGCTGACCCAGCCATGCCGCCGGAGCGGCGAACTGCGGCAGCATGGCGGACTCCCGCCATAACGGCTCGTTCGGCAACGGCGTGAAGTTCAGCAGGAACACCACGCCACTCACGATGAGCACGCCGCGCGCCAGACCGAACAACATGCCGAACAGGCGATCCATGCCGCCCATACCGGTGCTCGACACCAGGCGCGAAATAATGAACCGAAACACCGCACCGACCAGCAGCACGGTGATGAAGCAAAGACCGTAGCCAATGGCCATGCGCGCCGTCGGCAGCGATACGCTGCCTTCGAGGTAGGTCGCCACGACCGGACCGAACAACCACGCGATCCAGAACGCCGCCACCCAGATCACCAGCGAAAGCACTTCGGAAATGAGGCCGCGTGCCAGGCCGATCAAGACCGAGAGGAACAGTACGGCGAGGATGACGTAATCGGCCCAGTTCACGTGCTACTCCGGCTGCGCGAGCGGTGGCGGGCCGTTACGGCGCCGTGACGACGACGCCGTCGAGACCGACCTTGGCCTTGATCTGGTCCTTGAGGCGCACTGCGTCGTCGCGCTGCGTCTGCGGCCCGGCGCGCACGCGCCAGAGCTTGCCGCTGCCCGCGGCGACGCTGTCCACATACCCCGGAATGCCCGCGGCGCGCAGCTTGTCGCGCAAGCGCGTGGCATCGGCCTCGCTGCTGACGGCGGCGACCTGCACGGCGAAACCGCCTGCGCGGGGGGCGGCGGCGGGCACCGCAGGGCTGGCGGCAGGCGTCGCCGCCGGGGCGGTCGCCGGACGCGGCGCGGGCGCCACGTCGGCGGCCTGCGTCTCCGGTTTGGACGACAGGCTGGCCGGCGCACCCGGCACCGCGGCGACGATCTTCAACCGGGCCGCTTCGGCTGCCGCACGCGTCTCGAAGGGGCCAGCGGTGACTCGGGTGAGCGACTTGCCGGCCTGCGTGGTGGCGGCCGTGCTGACCGGGTAGCCCAGCGCCTTCACCTTCTGAACCAGGGCGTCCGCCTTGGCGTGATCGGCGTAGGCACTGAGGTTGATGCTGTAGCTGCCGCGCGCAGCGGTACCTGCCGGCAGCGCGGGAGCGGGAGGCGTCGCGGCGGGCACGGTGGCCGGCGCCGGCTTGGCGGCAGGCTTCGTAGCCGCGGCCACGGCGGGCTTGTTGGCGGCAGCAGGCGTGGCGAAGTCTTCCGGCAACGCATCGGCCGGCTTGCGGGTTGCAATGTCCACCGAAGCCAGGCGATTGCCATTGCCCGGCGTGACGACGGCGGCCGGCGCGGAGGCTGGCGTCGCGGGCGGCGTGGCGGGCGTGCTTCCGGCGGCCACGCCGTTCGCGGGCGGCGTGCCGGCGGGGGCGACGTCCAGCGTGCGTGACTGCAGTTCGCGATCCGGTGCCGGCGGAATGGCGAGGCTGACCGTCTGGTCGGCATCGGTCTTCGGCGGCGTGCTGGGGAACATCATCGGCAGGAACAGGACCGCCAGCGCGATCAGGACGGCGGCACCCAGCAGGCGTGTTTTCAAGGAAGGCTCCATACGACCGGCGCTATGCGAATCACAGCGATTATAACCGGCAATGGGCCCGCCCCGGAGGATGGCGCGAGGCGGCGTTCACATGGCTCGGGACAAGGCAGCCGCAGCCACGAAGAACGAACCGAACAGCAGCACCGTGTCGTTCTCGTCAGCCGCCTCGCGCGCCGCCGCCCAGGCCGTGCCGACGTCCGCATACGTCGAGGCGGGTGCGGCAGGCAGCACGGCGGCAAGCGTCGCTGCGAGAGCGTCCGCTGCGAGGCCACGCGGCGTGTCTCGATCCAGGCCTGCGATGAACCAGCGATCGATGCGGGCCCCCATGGCCTCGACCACGCCCGCGACGTCCTTGTCCGCCAGGGCGCCATAGACAGCCAGCACGCGGCCCGACGAAGGCCGCGCGTCGAGCCATGCCGCCAGCGCGCGTGCAGCCTGCGGGTTGTGGCCGACATCGACGAGGGTGAGCGGACGATCTCCGATGCGTTGCAGGCGGCCTGAAACGCGCACGTCCAACAGCGCGGTACGCAGCGCCGAAGGCGACACGTCGACCCGCGTGCCGAGGGCATGGATCGCGGCGAGCGCCGTGGCGGCATTGGCGAGCTGCACGGGAGCGGCAAGCGCCGGCAACGGAAGCGTGATCGCGGTGCCGTCGCGATGGCCCCACGACCACTCCCCCGCCGTGGATGCGTTCGCGGACTGCGCCCAGAACGCTTCGCCTGCCCGAACGATGTCGGCCCCGATGCGACGCAGCGCGTCGAGCAAACCCTGCGGCGGCGCCAGCTCGCCGACAATCACGGGACGACCGCCCCTCGCGATACCCGCCTTCTCGCGACCGATGCTGTCGCGATCGTTGCCCAGCCAGTCCTGGTGGTCCAGGTCCACGGTGGTCACGACCGCGACGTCCGCATCGACGATATTCACCGCATCGAGCCGACCGCCGAGCCCCACCTCGAGGATGGCCACGTCGACCGACGCACGGGCGATGAGATCGATCGCGGCCAGCGTGCCGAATTCGAAATACGTCTGCGGGATGGCCCCGCGCGCGGCCTCGATCCGTTCGAAGGAGGCCACCAGCGCCTCGTCGGAGACGTCGTTACCGTCGATGCGAATGCGCTCGTTGTAGCGAAGCAGATGTGGGGAGGTATAGCAGCCGGTACGGTAGCCGGCGGCGCGCAACATGCCTTCCAGCAGCGCCACGGTGGAACCCTTGCCGTTCGTACCGCCGACGGTGAGCACGATGGGGGCCGGTCGCGGCGCGCCCATGGCTTCCCACACCGCGCGGACGCGATCGAGGCCCAGCGCGATGTCGCGCGGATGCGTGCTTTCCTGGTAAGCGAGCCATTCGGCGAGTGTGCGGGTCATGCCAGTTTCTTTGCGTACGAGGGGGCGGAGATTGGCACGCCGGAAAGCCCGACGAAAGAGGCGCGACGCTTAATGGTGCGACCGGTCGCACGCATGGCGACCATGGCGAAGGTAGACGGCATGTTCCCGGGTTGGGCCCACCTTGTCGATTGGACGAGCGCACACGCGATCGTTCCGTTTCTCGGGCTGCTGCATCTGACGGGCCTGGCGGGGGATCCTCGCGAGATCGCCGAGGCCATCCTCATTTCGATCCTGCAGGTGCTGATCATCGCCTGCCTGTTCCGTCCGCTGGAGTCGTTGATGCCGGCGGAACGCTGGACCGATCGACGGCTGACGCGCGTGGATTGGCAATACACGCTGATGATGCTGCTGGGCATCTTTCCGATGTTCAGCTACCTCGTGCTGACCCCGATCAGCCATCTGTTCGGCGGCGATGACGATGGCACGACCACGGCGTCGGGCATCGCCTTGTGGATACCCGGCTTGAACGGCCATCCGCTGTTGCTGTTCCTGGTCTACTACGCCATCTACGACCTCGTGTACTACTGGATGCATCGTCTGCAGCACGCCTTGCCGTGGTGGTGGGCGCTGCACAGCATGCATCACAGCACGCGGCAGATGAGCTGCTGGACCAACGATCGCGGCAGCCTCGTGGATGGTTTCCTGCAATCGATGGTGCTGGCGGCGGTGGGCCTGTTCATCGGCGTGGCGCCGACCGAATTCGCCTGGCTGATGCTGCTCGGCGAACTGGTGCAGAACTTCTCGCACGCCAACGTGCGGGTGCGCTTCGGGCCGGTGCTCGACCGCGTCCTCGTCTCGCCCGTGTTTCATCGCCTGCACCACATGCGTGTCGATCCCGACCGCCCGACGCTGCACGACTGCAACTACGGGCAGGTCTTTGCGATCTGGGACACGCTTTTCGGCACGGCACTGCATGGCGAACCCGTCCGTCCGACCGGCGTGGGCGATCCGATGGTGGATGCGGACAACGACAAGGGCCTCGTCGGCCTGCACTGGGCGGCGTTGCGTCGCTTCTGGGGTGCGGTGACCTGTCGCGCGGGCTGGCGGCTCGGAGACGTGGCCTTCAGCGAGGCCCATCGGCCCATTCCCGTGTCGGAACTCGACCTGCATGCACTGGAAGGGATGCACGCGAGTATGCCGAGCACACCGGCGGCAATATCGATAACGGTGGAACCTTCGACGGAACAAACGAGAACCGCCTCGGCGTGACCTTGCGTCACACCGAGGCGGCGAGTCGTCTCACGCGTTGACGATCAGCAGCTGCCGTCGTCGCCGAACGGGTCGTCCAGGATGATCGTGTCGTCGCGGTCGGCACCGGTGGCAACGAGCGCCAGCTTGCAGCCGGACAGTTCTTCCACCGCGCGCAGATAGGCGCGCGCCGCAGGCGGCAGCTTGTTCCAGTCGCGAATGCCCGCGGTGGATTCTTCCCAACCCGGGAATTCCAGATACACCGGCTTGCACTCTGCCCAACCGTCGGCATCCAGCGGAGCGAGCTCGCGACGCTTGCCGCGGTATTCGTACGCAATGCAGACCTTGATCGACTCGAGACCGTCGAGCACGTCGAGCTTGGTGATGGCGAGGCCGTCGATGCCGTTGATCTGCACCGCACGCTTCAGCGCCACGAGATCGATCCAGCCGCAGCGACGCGGACGACCGGTGCTGGCACCGAACTCGTTGCCCTTCTTGCGCAGCAGTTCGCCCATGTCGTCGTTGAGTTCGGTCGGGAACGGACCGCCACCGACGCGCGTAGCGTAGGCCTTGCAGATGCCGAGCACGTAGTCGATGTCGCGCGCGCCCACGCCCGTACCGGCAAGCGCACCGCCCACGGTGGTGTTCGACGAGGTGACGTACGGGTAGGTACCGTGGTCGATGTCGAGCAACGCGCCCTGCGCGCCTTCATAAAGAATGTTGCCGCCATCGCGACGGACGTCGTGCAGGATCGTCGCCACGTCGTCCACCATCGGGCGCAGGTACTCGCCCCAGGTCAGCGCCTCATCCAGCACGGTCTGGTAATCGACCGGCTCAGCCTTGAGCCACTGGGTCAGCACGAAGTTGTGATACTCGACGGCAGCCTTGACCTTCTCCGGCAGCTCGTGCGGATACATGAGGTCGGCCACGCGGATCGAACGGCGCGCAACCTTGTCCTCATACGCCGGGCCGATACCGCGGCCGGTGGTGCCGATAGCCTTGGCGCCCGAGGCGACTTCGCGCGCCTTATCGACGGCGATGTGATACGGCATGATCAGCGGCGTGGCCGGCGAGATCTTGAGGCGCGGACGCACGTCGACGCCCTGCCCTTCGAGTTCGGCGATCTCGCTCATCAGCGCGGCCGGCGACAGCACGACGCCGTTGCCGATCAGGCAGAGCGCGTCGTCGCGCAGGATGCCCGACGGGATCAGGTGGAGCACCGTCTTCTTGCCCTTGATCACCAGCGTGTGGCCGGCGTTGTGGCCACCCTGGAAGCGCGCGACCGCGCCAACGCGCTCGGTGAGGAGGTCGACGATCTTGCCCTTGCCCTCGTCGCCCCATTGCGCGCCGAGAATGACGACTGACTTGCCCATGTGATGGTTCTCTTCGTTGCGGTTGCCCTGGCGGGCGATGTGGATCGGGTTCAGCGCTGGCGGCCGGGGCCGTCGTTGAGGTAGCGCAGGAATTCGGAATCGGGCTTCAACACGAAGGTGCCCTTGCCGTCCGCGAACGCCTTGCGATAGGCCGCAAGGCTGCGATAGAAGGCGAAGAACTCGGGATCCTGCCCATAGGCCTGCGCGTAGATCGCCGCCGCCTGTGCGTCGCCGTCGCCGCGCACCTTGGTGGCATCACGGTTGGCATCGGCCAGCAGCACCTGCTTCTGGCGATCGGCATCGGCGCGAATGGTCTCGGCGCTCTCCTGGCCGGTGTAGCGCAGTTCGTTGGCGAGCTGCAGGCGCTCGGCGCGCATGCGCTTGTAGACCGATCCGCTGACTTCGTCGGGAAGGTCGATGCGCTTGATCCGCACGTCGACGATGGCGATACCAAGGTTCTTGCGAGCCACCGCGTCGGTCTGCTGGCGCACGCGCTCGGTGATGTCCTTGCGGCCACCGGCAATGAGGTCTTCCAGCGGGCGCGCGTTGAACTCGTAGCGCAAAGCGTCCTTCACGATCGGCGTCAGGCGCTGAGTGGCCTGGACCTGCTCGCCGGATGTGGCACGGTAGAACGCCGCGTTGTCGGCGATGCGCCACTTCACGTAGAAGTCGACGTTGACGCTCTTCTTTTCGAGCGTGAAATAGCGCTCGGGTTCGGCATCGAGGCTGAGGATGCGGTTGTCGAAACGCATCACCTGCTGCACGACCGGAATCTTGAAGTGCAGACCCGGCTGGTAATCGGCACGAACGATACGGCCGAATTGCAGGAGCAGCGCGTTCTCGCCTTCCTTGACCACGAAGACGCTGTTGAAGCCGAGCAGGACGAGCGCGACGACGATGAGGCCGGAAACGATCTTCACTGGGCGCTCCCCTGCGGCTGGTTCGGATTGGCGGCGTCGGTGGTGGCGGACTGAATGACCGTGCCCACGCCGGGCACGTTACGCACGGCGCCATTGGCTTCCACCGGCAACTGCACGATGTTCTTGCCGTTGCTGCCGTCGATGACCTTCGGATTGCCGGCCATCACTTCCTCGACGGTTTCGAGCCAGAGCCGGCGACGGGTGACCTCCGGCGCGGCGCGGTATTCCTTGAGCAGGAGGTTGAAGCGCTCCGCGTCGCCGTTGGCGCGCGCAATACGCTCGACGCGATCCGCCTCGGCTTCGGCAGCGATGCGCGCGGCGTCGCCACGCGCCACAGGCACGACCTGGCTTTCGTAGGCACGTGCCTTGTTTTCTTCGCTCTGCTTGTCTTCGCGCGCGGCGTTGACGTCGTCGAACGCGTCCTTCACTTCCTTCGGCGGCGAGACGTTCTGGAAGCTGACGCCCGTGACGAGGATGCCTGCATCGTACTTGTCGAGCGTGGCCTGGAGGATGTCGCGCGTCTGCTGCTGCAGGGTTTCCTTGGCGGCCGGCGCTACACCCGCCACGGGTGCCTGCGCCGGCGCAGGCGTGTCCACGCCCGGCGTGGTCAGGATGTTGTCCATGATGTTCGCGCCGACGACGGAGCGAACGGCGGCTTCGGCGGCGTTATGGATGGTGTTCTCGTCGCGATCGGCATTGGAATACAGAAACTTCCGCGCGTCGGACACCTGGTACTGCACGTTGAAGTCGATGGCGATGATGTTCTCGTCGCGGGTGAGCATCGACACGTTGTCGGACACCGAACGCACCTGGGTCGTTTCGACCTTGGTCACGGTTTCCACCGGGCTCGGCGCCTTGAGGTGGAAGCCGGGCGGCAGGATGCGCGAGAACTGGCCGAAGCGCAGCACTACGCCGACCTGGCGCGCGTCGATCACCGTGTAGCTGGAGACCAGCAACCAGGCCACCGCGAACACGAGCACGATGGTGAACACGCCACCGCTGCCTGCGCCGAATTTCCCGAGCCGGGCCTTGATGCTCTTGATCGCGCCGTCGAGATCGGGTTTGCGCCCGTTCGACCGGTTGCGATTCCAGGGGTCCTTCTGGCCGTTGCCGGGTTCGTTCCAAGCCATGGGCGACAGTCTCCTTCGGGGACCGGAGGGTGGGTGGCTGGCAAGCCTTGGGGTGGACCCGCCGCGGCGGGACAAAGACGTCGGGAGCGCGAACACCCGTCGCCGCGGCCATTCCGGCGCGCAAACGACGTGAATTCTACCAGATGGCTGCGATCGAATGCTCGCTCAGTGGTCGGCCTGATCCTGGCCGATCAGCTCGCGCAGCGAGCCCGAATGGGCGTCATCGCCTACCAGGGGCGCCAGCACGGAGCGCGGGGCGTCGATGTCGAGGTGCCAGCCAAGCTCGTCGACCTGCTCGGCGGCGATCGCTCCGGCGGCCTTGAGCCGCGCATGCAGGCGTCCCGCACTGAGAGGAAGCTCAAGTCCGGCCCGGATGCGTTCGCCGCCGAGCAGTTCGCCCAGCGCCACCCGCAGACCATCGAGTCCGGCGCCGGTCGCCGCGGAGAGCCAGACCTGCCGCGGTTTGCCGTCGTCGCCGCGGTCCACGCGGGGTTCGGTCTCGACGAGATCGACCTTGTTCATCACGGAGAGCTGCGGGACGTCGCCCGCGCCGATTTCCTCAAGGACCGAATTCACCACGCGGGCCAGCAGCTCGCGTTCCTCGTCGGCGGCGTCGCTCACATGAATGAGCAGATCCGCATCGCGGGCCTCGGCCAGGGTCGCGCGGAACGCCGCCACGAGATCGTGCGGCAGCTCGCGGATGAAGCCGACGGTATCGGCGATCACGGCAGGACCGCAGGACAGGCCATCGATCTTGCGCACGGTCGGGTCCAGGGTGGCGAACAACTGGTCGGCCGCATACACGGCGCCCGCGGTCAGCGCGTTGAACAAGGTCGACTTGCCCGCGTTGGTGTAACCCACCAGCGCCACGCGCGGCACGGTATTGCGCAGGCGCGCACGACGCTGCTGATCGCGCTGGACCTGCACCTTTTCGAGGCGCTTGGTCAGCATCTTCACCCGCTCGGCGAGCAGGCGACGGTCGGTTTCGAGCTGCGTCTCACCGGGGCCGCGGTTGCCGATGGCACCGCCGCGCTGCGCGTCGAGATGGGTCCAGCCCCGCACCAGCCGCGTGGCGAGGTGCTTCAACTGGGCCAGTTCGACTTCGAGCTTGCCTTCGTGGGAGCGGGCGCGCTGGGCGAAGATGTCCAGGATGAGCCCGGCTCGATCGACGACGCGGGCCTTGAGGTGCTTTTCGAGGTTACGTTCCTGCACGGGGCTGAGCACGTGGTCGACGAGGACCAGGTCGGCCTCCAGGGCGCGGACCGCTTCGGCGACTTCGTCGGCCTTGCCGCTGCCGATGTAGAACCGCGGATTGGGCGCTTCCACGCGCGCGGGAATGCTGGCCAGGATCTCCGCGCCGGCAGACCTCACCAGCTCGGCGAATTCCTCGCCCCGGCGGACCGCATCGCCTTCGCCGCGGGAATGCGGCAACACCAGCACGGCGCGATCGCCTTTCTTTTGTCTATCGAACACTTAGCGGGATGCCTCAGGGGTATGAAGAAGGAGTGCGCGCCGCCTCGGCGTACGCGCACTCCATCCTACATGGGATTCCGCTGCGGCCCCCTCAACCCTCGCCGTCACCCGACCCGGCGTCGGCATGGTTTTCATGGCCGCCGACCCGGACGTTCCGGCTGGGGACCACGGTGGAGATGGCGTGCTTGTAGACCATCTGGCTCACCTGGTTGCGCAGCAGCACCACGAACTGGTCGAACGACTCGATCGTGCCCTGCAACTTGATGCCGTTCACCAGATAGATGGCGACCGGCACGCGCTCGCGACGAAGCGCATTCAGAAACGGATCCTGCAACGACTGCCCTTTGGACATTCTTCTTCTCCCCTACGCCTCTCGTACGGGTCCGGGTAAAAAACGCCAATGGCGCCCCGGCCCAAGTGCTTTGAATCTTAACTGCTTTTAAATGCCCGCAGGAAGCGTTGACCGTCACGGTCTCGGCATTCCCACGAACTGCGCCACCGCGCGGGCCACCTCGGGCGTCGGATCCCCCCGATCCGGGTCGAACGTGCGGGCGTCATACTCGCTGCGGAGCCAGGTGACCTGGCGTTTCGCGAGCTGACGAGTGGCATAGATAGCACGGTTCCGGAATGTCGTGGCGTCGCCCTCCCCCTCGAGGTACTCCCAGGCCTGCCGATAGCCCACCGCGCGGATCGCCGGCAGGTCGGCATGGAGGTCGGCGCGCCGCTTAAGCTGGCGTACCTCGTCGAGGAAACCCGCCGCCAGCATCTCATCGAAGCGCCGAGCGATGCGCTCGTGGAGCAACGAGCGGTCGTCCGGAAGGAGCGCCAGCTTCAGCACCCGCCATGGAAAGCGCTGCACCGTCCCCACCTGCTGGAGTTCGGTGAGCGGTCGCCCGGTGAGGGTCATGACCTCGAGGGCACGCTGGATCCGTTGGGCGTCGCCCGGCCGGATTCGTGCACCTGCGACGGGATCGAGTGCCGCCATGCGCGCATGCATGGCAGTCCACCCGATGCTCGCCGCCTCCGCGGCAAGGGTCTGCCGCAGGGCGGGATCCGCCTCAGGCAGATCGGACAGGCCGCGCTGGAGCGCCCGAAAGTACAGACCCGTGCCGCCGACCAGCAACGGCACGTTACCCCGCTCTCGGATGGCCTCCATCGCTACCAGCGCATCCTCGCGGAAGTCGGCCGCCGAATACGGCTGCGCCGGATCGCGAATGTCGATCAGCGCATGGGGATAACGCGCCAGCGTCACCGCATCCGGCTTGGCCGACCCGATGTCCAGGCCACGGTACACAAGCGCCGAATCGACGCTGATCAGTTCCACCGGGAAGCGATCCGCGAGGGCACAGGCGAGCGCGGTCTTCCCCGAGGCGGTGGGGCCCATGAGAAAGATGGCGAGGGGGCGAACGTCGGCAGGCATCCTGCGAGGTTAACGCAGCCGCGACCCAACGGTGATCAAACCGTAAGCAGCAAAACGCAAGTGCCTGCCACGCAAGGCGCAAGTGAAGTTGTCCACAAGCTTATGCAGCGGGTATCCACATTCGCTGTGGATATCGCGAGCTCGTATCGCTCGCGCCGAGTGGTCACGACATGACCAAGCCGATGCAAGTACGCGCCACGCAAGGGCGAAAGGAAGTTGTCCACATGCTTATGCAGCACGTATCCACATTGGCTGTGGATATCGCGCGCAGCGCAGGAGTCGTACCGGTGTGGTCACGGCGTGACCAACGCAATGCAAGTACGTGCCACGCAAGGGTGAAACGGAGTTGTCCACATGCTTATGCAGTGCGTATCCACACACGCTGTGGATATCGCGGCACGCGTATCGAGGCAGTGGCGCGTGATTGACCAGCGCAACGCAAGTGCGCGCCACACAACGCGCATTCGGACTTGTCCACATGGTTATGCAGTCGGTATCCACACACGGTGTGGATAACCGCGCATGGACGGCGCAACGCCCTCCATGCGCCTCGGTGCGTTACTTCGCCGGCACGCCCAGCTCGCGCAACAACGCAGGCGACGGATACACCTTGTCGATCAGCCAGCGCATGTAGCGCATGTCCACATGGATCGCGCGCTTGTAGCGCGGGTCGTACATCCAGCTCGCGCTCACGGCTTCCCAGTTGCTGTCGAAGTTCAGGCCGACCATCTGGCCTTTCGCATTGAGCACCGGGGAACCGGAGTTGCCACCCGTGGTGTCGAGATTGCTCAGGAAGTCCACCGGCATGGCGCCGGTCGCAGGATCGGCGTAACCCGCGAAGTCACCCTTGCGAATCGCGTCGAGCAACGGCTTCGGTGCATCGAAGGGTTCCATGCCCGTGTTCTTCTCGACGATGCCGGCAACCGTGGTCATGGGCGCATAGGCCACGGCATCGCGCGCGATCAGCGGCGTGACCTTGCCGTAGCTCACGCGCAACGTGGAGTTTGCATCGGGATATACGGCCTTGCCCTGCGCTTCGCGATACGCGACGAGGGCCTGCATGTACGCCGGGCGCAGGCGAAGCAGATCGCCTTCGCGCGTCTTGCGTTCGTCGTCGATGCGAAGCAGCGCGGGGCGAAGTGTCCGCGCCGCGACGAGCAATGCGTCGTGGCTGCCATCGATCTCAGCCGACGTGGCCGCGAACAGGCGCGTGCGCTCGGCCTCGTCGCCCAGCTTCGTGTCCGCATAGATCCGGTCGAGCGCCTTGACCAGCTCGGCGGGCGTGCGTCCGAAAACCTTGTCGAGTTCCGGCAGCCGCTGCGCGTCGGGCAATGCCTGGTAGCGCGACAGCACCGACGTGAGCAGCGCCTTTTCCACGCGAAGATCGTAGCGACGCTGGATCTGCTTGAGCTGGCTTGCGATCAGCTCCTCGTCGCGCTTCTGATAGCCAGCCTCGCGATCGGCGTCCGCCTTCGGTCGTTCGACCGCGAGACGATCGAGCGACAGCGCGCCGCGCAGCAGTTGCGTCTGCGACGAGAGCAGGCCCACCAGGAAGTCGCGCTCGCGCACGTCCTTGCCCTTGGCAATCACCGCCATGACCTGATCGATCTCGGGTTGCAACGCGGCGCCTTCCGGGCGCTTCTTCAACCAGGCGAGCATCGCCGCTTCGTCCTCGCGGCGAACGGTGACGGCATCGCTGCGACGCAGGCCTTCCAGTTCACCACTGAAACGCTTGATGCCGTTCTTCAAGGTCTGCAACTGCGAGGCATAGCGAATGCCGGCGTCCTTGTCGGTCTTGCCCTGGGTCTCGATGACGTCCTGCAACGCCTTCAACACCGACACGGCCGTGGGCAGGCGCCATTCCACCTGATCCGCGAACTCGGCGGCGGTGCGATGGCGATAGGTGATGCCCGGATAGCCGGCCAGCATCACGAAATCGCCTTCCGCGACGCCGTCGGTCGCAAGCGACAGATGAGACGGCGGGTGATAGGGCTTGTTGTCTTTCGAATAGTCCGCGGGCTTCCCGTCCGGGCCGACGTAGGCACGCAGGATGGTGAAATCGCCCGCATGGCGCGGCCAGACGAAATTGTCGACCTCGTCGCCGTAGTTGCCGATCGCGCGTGGCGGTGCATACACCAGGCGGATGTCGCGCAGTTCCAGTTGCTTCACGAGATAGAAGTCGCGCCCATAGAACATGTTGGCGACGCTGCAACGTATGCCCTCTTCTTTCTCGCACTCCGCGACCATCGACTTGCTCACGGCGTCCACCGCGTCGTAGTACGCCCGCCCTTCCTTGCCCTTAGCCGCGGCGAGCACGCGATCCGTGACCTTGTCGAAGCCGACCGTCACGCGCAGCCGGTAGTCCGGATTGGCGGGCAGCTCAGCCGCACGGTCGGGCGCGACATAGCCGTTCGTGATCAGGTCGCGGTCCGGCCGCGAGTTGTACTGGATGACACCGAAGGCCACGTGGTGATTGGTGACCACCAGGCCATCGGCGGACACGAAGGAACCCGTGCCCCCACCAATCCGGACCACCGCATTGAGCGGCGCCCGGGTGAGATCGGCCAGGGCGGCCGGGTCGCCCCGGAACCCCGCCTCCTTGAGATTCTTCGCAATCTGAGGGAGCTGCGACGGCAGCCACATCCCCTCGTCGGCCTTGGCGTCCAGCGCCAGCGCCACAGCGGCGCCCAGCATCATGGTGCGGATTCGCATCGTTCGGTTACCCCTTCTGGATCGTGCGGTGCGCACTGACCATAGAGGGGGCTCTGTACCGCTGGCAATGCCGCGATGCACCACGGGCAGCACCTGCCACGGCATATAATGGTGGTTTGGGTCCGCGCCGCGGGCCTTCCCCGCACGGAACCCGAGACCCCATGCAGCAGACGATGAAGGCGCTGGTCAAGCGCAAGCCCGAGCAAGGCATCTGGATGGAAGAAGTGCCGGTGCCGCAGGTCGGCCCGAACGAAGTCCTGATCAAGGTCGAGAAGACCGCCATCTGCGGCACCGACCTGCACATCTACAAGTGGGACGAATGGTCCCAGCGCACGATCAAGCCCGGCCTGACCATCGGCCATGAATTCGTCGGCCGCGTCGCCGACATCGGCCCTGGCGTCACCGGCTACAAGATCGGCGACCGCGTCTCGGCGGAAGGTCACATCGTCTGCGGCCATTGCCGCAACTGCCGTGCGGGTCGCCAGCATCTGTGCCCGAACACCATCGGCATCGGTGTGAACCGCAATGGCGCGTTCGCGGAATACATGACCATGCCCGCCTCGAACCTCTGGCCGATCCCAGACCAGATCCCGTCCGAGCTGGCGGCGTTCTTCGACCCCTATGGCAACGCGGCGCACTGCGCCCTGGAGTTCGACCTCATCGGCGAGGACGTGCTCATCACCGGCGCTGGCCCGATCGGCATCATCGCCGCCGGCATCGCGAAGCACGTGGGCGCGCGCAACGTGGTCGTGACCGACGTCAACGATTACCGCCTCAAGCTCGCAGCGGACATGGGCGCCACGCGCGTGGTCAACGTCGCCAACCAGTCGCTGAAAGACGTGGTGAAGGATCTGCACATCGAAGGCTTCGACGTGGGCCTGGAGATGAGCGGCAATCCGCGCGCCTTCGGCGACATGCTCGAATGCATGTACCACGGCGGCAAGATCGCCATGCTCGGCATCATGCCGCGCGGTGCGGGCATCGACTGGGACAAGGTGATCTTCAAGGGTCTCACCCTGCAGGGCATCTACGGCCGGCGCATGTACGAGACCTGGTACAAGATGACCCAGATGGTCCTGACCGGCTTCCCGCTGCAGAAGGTGCTCACCCACCAGATCGCCATCGACGACTTCCAGCGCGGTTTCGATCTCATGGATGCCGGCCAGTGCGGCAAGGTCGTTTGTTCCTGGACGTGACGTGATCCACATCGCCTGACCGTCCTCCCGCGATCCCCGACGGGTACACTGCGTCGGGGGGTCACGTGTGCGGGAGCGGCGGTATGGAAACGCTGAAGGCGAAGGCAAGGGTTCACTGGGGGAGAGAGCGCGAGCGTGCGCTGTCGGTGTATCGATCGCATCGGGCCCGGCGCATCGCGGCGGGCTTTCTGATCGCCATCGTCCTCTTCGGGTTGCTCGGATTCTTCGCCGCGCCACCGCTCATCCGTTCGCAGCTTGCCTCACGCGCCAGCGCAGCACTCGGTCGCCCCGTCACGATCGGGCAGGTGCACCTGAATCCGTTCACGCTTGCGCTCCGCATCGACCGCCTGCACATCGGCGAGCGCGACGGCAAGAGCGCCTTCGTCGACGTCGATCAGCTTGTCGCCAATGCCTCGTGGGCATCGCTCTTCCGTGCAGCACCCATTCTCGACGCCGTGACGCTGCAAGGGCCGCATATCCGGCTGCGCCGGGATGCACCGCAGCGCTTCAATATCTCGGACCTGATCGACCGCTTCGCCGCGAAGCCGGGTGAACCCGATACCGGGCCGGCGCGTTTCGCCGTGTCCAATATCGCCATCCACGATGGGCAGGTGGATTTCGACGATCGCGTGTTGAACGCCACTAACCGCGTCGACCACATCGAACTGGGTGTGCCGTTCATCGCCAGCCTCCCCAGCGACACGGACATCTTCGTCCAGCCGCTGCTCGCCATGAACGTGGATGGCAGCCCGCTGCGCGTGCAAGGCCAGACCAAGCCCTTCGCCAGCAGCAGGGAATCGCTGGTGAGCTTCCGTCTCGATCACCTCGACCTGCCGCGCTATCTCGGCTTCGTGCCCACACCGCTGCCGGTCGCCGTGCCGAGCGGCAAGCTGTCCGGCTCGCTCGATCTGCGCTTTGCGATGACGAACGACGCGCCGCGCGTGATTCTCAGCGGGCGGCTTGCCGTGGACGATCTGCAGGTAAACGACGCCAGCGGCACCACGCTGCTGGCGCTCGGCCACGGCGATGCCGAACTGACGGCACTCGAACCGCTTACCTCGCGTTATCGCCTCGCCACCGTGTCACTCGATCGACTGGGCCTGCGCTATGCACGCTTGCCGGGTGGCCGCAGCAACATCGATGCACTCGCTGGGTCGGCGCGCGCCGGACCTGGCGCACCACCCGCATCGAACGCGCGCCCGACCGACGTACGCATCGACACGCTGCGCTGGCACAACGCGCATGTCGAATACGCCGATCTCGCGGCACCATCGCCGGCGCATCTCGTGCTCGACGATCTTCACGGCAGCCTGCGCGGACTCAGCACAGTCACTGCGCCGATCGCAACGCTGGACGCGGCCGCGCGCATGGCCGATGGCGACGTCGCTACGCAAGGCAAGCTCGACCTCGCCGCACAGCACTACACGGGCGCGCTGTCGCTGAAACGTGTGTCGCTCGCCAGGCTCATGCCACTGGCTCCCCCACTGCTCGACGCGGACGTCGATGGCGGCAGCATCGATGCCAACGGCACGCTGGCCCTCGATTGGCACGACGCGGTCGCCGTGCGGATGACCGCCGCAAAGGCGCGACTCGATGGCTTTCGCCTCGTTCCTCGCAACGGCCGCGCATCGCCGGTGACCTGGACCTCCATGGCGGCGTCCATCGCCTTGCTCGACCTAAGTAGCAGCGAAGCGCGCCTCGATCAGCTCACGCTCGAAGGACTCGCCCTCGACGTAAAGCGTCTCGCCAACGGCAGCCTCGATCTGGCGGGCATCGTCACACCCTCTCCCGCGCTGCCAGCCAAGGCATCGCCTTCCACGGCATGGCGCTGGAGCATCGGGCACGTCGGGCTCAGCCAGGGCTCGCTCGCCTGGCGCGATGCGAAGACGCGCGACGCCCGCGATCCGGTGACCTTGCGCGCTACGTCGCTCGCCATCGACGGCTTGTCGGACGACATACGCCGCCCCATCACGATCGCCTTCGATGGCGCCGTCGGCGAGGGAACCCTTGCCATCGATGGGCAGATAACGCCCCAGCCCCTCGATGCGAAGCTGACCGTGAAGGCCACGCGGCTGGACGTGGCACCGCTGCAATCGCTGGCGACCGTACCGCTCAACGTGCGTGTCGGCAGTGGCTTGCTGAGCCTCGATGGTCAGGTGCGTTACAGCGCCCGCGGCAACGGCGCACCCGAAGTCGCCTACCGTGGTCAGGCCACGCTCGGTCGGGTACGGGTGCTCGACAAGCTCACCAACGAGGACTTCGTCCGTTGGGCGTCGCTCAGTGCCTCCGGCCTCGCGGTGCAGTTGGGCGCAGGCGCGCCGCACGTCGCCATCGAAGGCATTGCGCTCGACGATTTCTATGCGCGGGTCATCGTCAACGCCAACGGTCGGTTGAACCTGCAGGACGTGGTCGCCAGCCCCGAAGCACCCGGCGCCGTGTCGGTCACGCAAGCCCAGGCCGAGCCAGCGCCGACGAAGGCGACCGTGACGGAAGCCCCGAGCGCACCTGCGGCGGATATCCGCATCGGCCAGATCAGCCTCACGAAGGGACGGCTGAACTACACGGACAACTTCATCAAGCCGAACTACACGGCCGACGTGACGCAGTTGACCGGCAAGATCGGCGCCTTCGGTACGGCCGGCGGCCCGCCAGCCGAGCTGACCTTGCGCGGGCAGCTCGACGAAAACGCGCCCGTGGACATCACCGGCACGATCAACCCGCTCACGCCCGTGGCCTTCCTCGACATCAAGGCCACCGCGGAAGGCATCCAGCTCGCCAACCTGTCGCCCTACTCCGGCAAGTACGCCGGCTACCCGATCACCAAGGGGCGGCTGAACGTGGACGTCCATTATCTGCTCGACCAGCGCAAGCTGACCGCCGACAACCACATCTTCATCGACCAGCTCACCTTCGGCGACCGCATCGAGGGCCCAGGCATCAGCCATCTGCCGGTGAAGCTCGCCGTGGCGCTGCTCAAGGATTCCCAAGGCCGGATCGACGTTCGCATTCCGGTCTCCGGCTCGTTGGACGATCCCCAGTTCAGTGTGGGAGGACTCGTCTGGCGTGCCATCGGCAACCTCATCGTCAAAGCGGTGACCTCACCGTTCCGGCTGCTCGCCTCGATCGGAGGCAGCCGGGAAGACCTGGGCTACGTGGAGTTCGCGCCAGGCTCGGCCGTGCTGGACGCCGCCGCGCAGGACAAGCTGGCCCAGATCGTGAAGGTCCTCACGGACAAGCCGTCCATCAGCCTCGACATCGTGGGCCGGGTGGATCCGGACAAGGACGAGTCCGGCCTGCGCCGGGTCATGGTGGACGACCTGGTGGACCAGGAGCGGGCGAACGACAAGGGCGACGACACCACGCCACCCGCGGCCGAGGAACAGGAAAAGTACCTTGAGCGCGCCTACCGCCACGCCTCGTTCCCCAAACCGAAGAACCTGATCGGCCTGACCAAGTCGCAGCCGCCGGAGGTGATGCGCGACCTCATGGAGACGAACATGCCCGTCGACGCGGACGCCCTGCGCCATCTCGCCGAGCGCCGTGCCAACGCCGTACGGCAGTGGCTCCAGGGCAAGGTCGACGACAAGAGGGTTTTCGTGGTGGCGCCAAAGACCGACGCGAAGGGGATCGACGACGGGGGCCGCACCACGCGGGTGGATTTCGGACTTCACTGACACGCACGCCAGGTTTTATCCCTCGGCCGTAGGCCTCACAATCGGCGGATTCCCCGTCCCGGAACCCACGCCATGTCATACCCCGGCCAGAACCGCTTCGCCAGCGAACTCGAATCCATCCGCGAACAGGGCCTGTTCAAGTCCGAGCGCATCATCGTCTCGCCGCAGTCGGCCGAGATCGAACTGGAGGACGGGCGCAAGGTCCTGAATTTCTGCGCGAACAACTACCTCGGCCTCGCCGATCACCCCGAGGTCATCCAGGCGGCCAAGGACGCGCTGGACACTCACGGCTTCGGCATGGCGAGCGTCCGCTTCATCTGCGGCACGCAAGACCTGCACAAGACGCTGGAACGCCAGATCGCCGAGTTCTTCGGTACCGAGGACACCATCCTCTATGCCGCCTGCTTCGACGCGAACGGTGGGCTCTTCGAGCCACTGCTCGGCGAAGAGGACGCCATCATCTCGGACGCGCTCAACCACGCGTCGATCATCGACGGCATCCGCCTGTGCAAGGCCAAGCGTTTCCGCTACGCCAACTGCGACATGGCCGATCTCGAAGCGCAGTTGCAGGCTGCCGATGCCGCCGGCGCGCGCACCAAGCTCATCACCACCGATGGTGCGTTCTCCATGGACGGCTTCGTCGCGCCGCTCGACGAGATCACCGCGCTCGCACGCAAGTACGGCGCATTGGTCCATATCGACGAATGCCACTGCACCGGCTTTCTCGGCGACAACGGCCGCGGCTCTGCCGAGCTGCACGGCGTGATGGACAAGATCGACATCTTCACCGGCACGCTCGGCAAGGCGCTTGGCGGCGCACTGGGCGGCTTCACCACCGGCCGCAAGGAAGTGATCGAACTGCTGCGCCAGCGGTCACGCCCTTACCTGTTCTCCAACTCGCTTCCGCCACACGTCGTCGCCGCCGGAAGCAAGGTGTTCGAGATGCTGGCCGCCGCGGGCGACCTGCGTGAACGGGTCAAGGAAAACACCCGCTACTTCCGCGAGAAGATGACCGAAGCCGGTTTCGATATCCGTCCGGGTCAGCACCCGATCGTGCCGGTGATGATCTACGACGCCAAGCAGGCCCAGGCCATGGCCTCGGCGCTGCTCGACGAAGGCATCTACGTCACCGGTTTCTTCTTCCCCGTGGTACCGCAGGGCAAGGCACGCATCCGCACGCAGATGAGTGCGGCGCATACGCGCGAGCATCTGGATCGCGCCATCGCCGCGTTTACGAAGGTGGGCAAGCAGCTCGGTGTGCTGAAGATCTGATCGTCGCGAGCGGTGTCGCGCTGCGACGCCGCTCATTCATGTGTGCCTTGGATCGAAGCGTCGGCGCGCCTCAGCGCCGACGCAGCTGCGCCACTTCGTCGTCGCTGAGGTGGCGCCACTGACCTTTTGCCAGCTCACCGAGCGTCAGCTCGCCGATGGAAACGCGGACGAGCCGCTGCACCTCGAAACCCAAGGCGGCAAGCAGACGGCGAATGTGGCGATTGCGCCCTTCGTCGAGCGTCACTTCGAGCCACGCGGTGCGCTCGCCACGGCGGAGCACTTCGACCGCCTGCGCGCGCAACAGAGCGCCCTCGTCCGTCACGCCTTCGAGCATGGCCGCCAGCGTCGCTTCGTCGGGATGCCCCACCACCTGCACGTGATAGGTCTTGGGCACATGGGTCACCGGGTCGGTGATGCCCGCCGCCCACACCGTGTCGTTCGACATCAGAAGCAAACCTTCGCTGGCCTTGTCGAGTCGGCCCACGGGCCCGAGCCAAGGTAGGCCAGCACCTTCGATAAGCGAATACACCGTGTCGCGTCCGCGTTCGTCCGAAGCCGAAACCACGATGCCACGCGGCTTGTTCAAGGCGATGTACACCAACGAAGCCGCTTCCGTCGTGGCATCGTCCAGTTCGATGCGCTCATGCCCGGCGATGGGGAACTCCGGGTCGCGCACGAGACGCCCATCGACACGTACCCTGCCCTCGCGCACGAACTTCTCTCCCTGGCTGCGCGAACAGATCCCGCGCTTCGACAGCACACGCGCCAGCCCATGAACCGGACCCGTTGAACGGCGCGTACGAGAGACAGGGAAACGAGGAGGACGAAAAGGCATTTCGGCAGGATAACGCACGCATTCGGGCTCGGCGATGTAGGTCTCGGCTTCACCGCTTCGTTGGCTTCTCGCCGCCATGGCGGCTCCCACAGTAGGGGCGCTGTTTTGGGAGCCGCTACAGCGGCGAGGGAAAGCTTGCCTTGAAGTTGGGTGATCTGGCGATGGGAACTTGCCGGTGGGAGCCAGCCTGCTGGCGATGGGAACCTACCTCGCCGCTACACCGCTTCGCTGGCTTTTCGCCGCTGTAGCGGCTCCCACAGTAGCGGCGCTCTTGTGGGAGCCGCCATGGCGGCGAGGAAAAGCTCGCCTTGAGGTTGGGTGATCTGGGCGATGGGGACTTGCTGGTGGGAGCCAGCCTGCTGGCGATGGGGACCTACCTCACCGCTACACCGCTTCGTTGTCTTCTCGCCGCTGTAGCGGCTCCCACAGTAGCGGCGCTCTTGTGGGAGCCGCCATGGCGGCGAGGAAAAGCTTGCCTTGAGGTTGGGTGATCTGGGCGATGGGGCCTTGCTGGTGGGAGCCAACCTGCTGGCGATGGGGACCTACCTCCCCGCTACATCGCTTCGTTGGCTTCTCGCCGCTGTAGCGGCTCCCACAGTAGGGGCGCTGTTGTGGGAGCCGCCATGGCGGCGAGGGAAAGCTTGCCTTGAAGTTGGGTGATCTGGGCGATGGGGACTTGCTGGTGGGAGCCAGCCTGCTGGCGATATGGACTTGCCTCACGGCTACACCGCTTCGTTGGCTTTTCGCCACCAGGGTGGCTCCCACCCTTGCTTCGTTGGTGACTCATCGCTTTAGCGAAAAAAAAGCGCCTGCATAAGCAGGCGCTTTTTCAAACACACTTAGCTCGCAACGATCAGCTCGCGAATGCCTTCTGGCACCAGGCCAGCAACGGCGCCCAGGTGAAGCCGAGGACCAGCAGTGCGAGCGCGTTGATGGACAACACCCAGCGAGCCGGTGCATCGGCCGTGGCGCGGACGTCCGTGCCTTCGGCGGGCTGGTCGAAGTACATCACCTTGACCACGCGCAGGTAGTAGTACAGGCCGACGATGGCGAAGACGGCGCCGACCACGGCCAGCCAGATCATGCCGGCATCGATTGCGGCCTTGAGGACCAGCAGCTTGCCGAAGAAGCCGAACAGCGGCGGCACGCCAGCGAGCGAGAACATCACCAGCAGCATCATGAAGGCGAACCACGGCGAACGCTGGTTGAGGCCGCGCAGATCGTCGATCTCCTCGCACTCGAAGCCCGAGCGCGACAGCACGAGAATCATGCCGAACGCCGCGGCGCTGGTGAGCGCATAGCTCACGGCGTAGAACATCGACGCCGAGTAGCCTTCCGGACCGGCGTTGACCAGACCGAGCAGCAGGTAACCCATGTGCGAGATGGTCGAGTAGGCCAGCAGGCGCTTGAGGTTGGTCTGCACGATGGCGACGAGGTTACCGATCGCCAGCGACAGCACGGCCAGTACGGCGAGCATGAGCTGCCACTGCGGGGCCAGACCCGACGCACCGCCCGCGATGTCGCCCATGCCGGTCGAGAGCAGACGGTAGGCCATGCCGAACGCGGCCAGCTTCTGCGCGGAACCGATGAAAACGGTAACGGCAGTCGGCGAGCCCTGGTAGACGTCCGGAATCCACATGTGGAACGGCGCGGCGCCCAGCTTGAAGCCGATACCCACGATCAGGAAGACCAGCCCGAACAGCATCAGGGTCTTCCACTCGGTACCGACGATCGCGGCGTGGATCGTATGCAGGTCGAGGCTGTGCGTGGCGCCGTAGATCATGGACATGCCGTAGAGCAGCATGCCCGAGGCCAGCGCGCCCAGGACGAAGTACTTGATCGCCGCTTCGGACGACAGACGCGAATCGCGATTCAACGCCACGAGCGCATACGACGACAGGGTCAGCAGTTCGAGGCCCAGGTACACCGTGACCAGGCTACCCGCAGCAACCAGGAACATGATGCCGACCGTGGCGAAGATCGTCAGCGTGTAGAACTCGCCGAACGGGATGGCCCGTTCCTTGAGGTACGGCCGGGCGTAGACGAAGATCACTGCGGTAATCAGCAGCGAGAACAGCTTCAGCACCTCGGACACGCCGTCGCGGACGAACATGCCGCTGAACGCCGTGACCGACGACGCCGGCTGGCCGTCCACGACCAGGAAGGCGCCAACCAGCAGCACGAGGATGGAGAGCCAATGGATCGCGCCCTTCTGGCCGGGCTTGAGGTACGCATCCAGAAGGAGCAGCACGCAAGCCGCGACCACGAGGTAGACCTCGGGAAGCAGGATCAGGATGTCGTTGATACTCGGCATGGATAGTTCCCGCTCAGACTTTGGTGATGGCCAGTTGCTCGACAATACGAGCGACCGACGCATCCATCAGGTGGACCAGCGGCTCCGGCCAGATGCCGAGGACCAGCACACCGGCGGCGAACGCGCTCAGCATGAAGATCTCGCGACCGTTGACGTCCGTCAGCTCCGCCACGTGCTTGTTCTTGATGTCACCCCACAGCACGCGCTTCACCATCCACAGCGTGTAGGCAGCGCCGATGATGAGCGTGAACGCGGCGAACAGTGCGATCCACGGGTTGGCGCTGAACGAGGCCAGGATGACCATGAACTCGCCGACGAAACCGCTGGTACCCGGCAGGCCGCTGTTGGCCATGGCGAACAGGACGTAGAACGGAGCGAAGATCGGCATCACGTTGATGACGCCGCCGTAGTCCTTGATCTGGCGCGTATGCATGCGGTCGTAGAGCACGCCGATGCAGCTGAACATGGCGCCGGAAATGAAGCCGTGCGAGATCATCTGCACCATCGCACCCTGCATGCCCAGGCGGGCGGCGTCGGGATTGTTGGTCTCACGCACCAGCAGGAAGGCGATGAAGATGCCCAGGGTCACGAAACCCATGTGCGCAATGGACGAGTACGCCACCAGCTTCTTCATGTCCTGCTGGACCAGCGCGATGTAGCCGATGTAGCAGACCGCGATCAGGCTGAGCACGATCACCAGCCAGGCGAACTGATGCGAGGCATCCGGCGTGATCGGCAAGCTGAAGCGCAGGAAGCCGTAGCCACCGATCTTCAGCATGACCGCCGCCAGCACCACCGAACCGCCGGTGGGCGCTTCGACGTGGGCGTCCGGCAGCCAGGTATGCACCGGCACCATCGGCACCTTGATCGCGAAGCCCAGCAGGAAGGCGAAGAACAGCCAGCTCTGCTCGGTCAGCGTGAGGTGCACGTTCGCCATGTCCGACATCGCGAAGCTGCCGCCGGTCTTGTGATACAGGTAGATCAGGCCGATCAGCATGAAGATCGAGCCGAAGAACGTGTAGATGAAGAACTTCAGCGTGGCATAGACACGGCGCGGTCCACCCCAGATACCGATGAGGATGAACATCGGGATCAGCATGGCCTCGAAGAACACGTAGAACAGCAACGCGTCCGTGGCGCAGAACACGCCGATCATCATGCCTTCGAGAATCAGCATGGCCGCCATGTACTGGTGCGGCTTGTTCTGCACCACTTCCCACGCGCCCACGATCACGAGGATCTGGACGAACGTGGTGAGGATGATCAGGGCGACGGAAATGCCGTCGACGGCCAGCGAGTAGTTGATCCCCAGCGACGGAATCCAGCTCATGGATTCGGTCAGCTGGAGCGTACCGGTGCTGGCGTCGTAGGCAGGCAGGAGGGCGAGGCTGGCCGCGAAGGTGGCAACCGCCACCAGCAGCGAGATCCATCGGGCGGCGCCGGGCCGGCCATTGCCGGCCAGCAGCACCGGGATGGCGCCGACGACCGGGAGCCAGATCAGCAGGCTGAGCAAGTGATTCGACATAGAGCTCGTTTCCCTTATTGCCCGATCAGCCAGTACCCGCCGAGGAGCAGGATAAGACCGAGGATCATGGCGAACGCGTAGTGGAAGAGGAATCCGGACTGCAGGCGGCGTGCGCCACCGGCGATGCGCTGCACCAGGTGGGCCGAGCCGTTGACGATGGCGCCGTCGATGATGGCGGTATCGCCCACCTTCGACAGACCTTCGCCCAGCTTCACCCCGCCCTTCGCGAACACCGCGAAGTAGAGTTCATCGATCCAGTACTTGTGGTTGAGCAGCTCGTACACCGGCTTCAGCGCGTTCTTCGCCTTGTCGGCAACGGACGGGTTGAAGAGGTACACGTAGGTGGCGACGACGAAGCCCGCCAGTGCCAGCCAGAACGGCGCCGCGGTGAAGCCGTGCAGAGCCATGCCGAGGGCGCCGTGGAACTCGTGGCCGACTTCGGCAAGCACATTGTTCACTTCGTTGACGTAGATGGCCTTGCCGAACCAGTCGCCGAACAGCATCGGACCGACGGTGAAGAAGCCGATCAACACCGACGGAATCGCCAGCAGCACCAGCGGCACGGTCACCACCCAGGGCGACTCGTGCGGCGCGTGAGCCAGCACGCCCGGCTTACCGTGGCCGTGGTCGTCGTCATGGTGGTCGGCGTGCGCGTCATGGCCGTGACCATGCGCCTTGTGCTCCACGGTGAAGCGCTCCTTGCCGTGGAAGGTCATGTAGAGCAGGCGGAAGCTGTACAGCGAGGTGACGAACACGCCCGCCAGCACGCAGAAGTACGCGTAGCCAGCACCCCAGCGATGCGACTCGCCGACGGCCTCGATGATCGCGTCCTTCGAATAGAAGCCCGAGAAGAACGGCGTACCGGCGAGCGCGAGCGAACCGATCCACATCGTGATCCAGGTGACCGGCATGTACTTGCGCAGGCCGCCCATGTAGCGCATGTCCTGCTCGTGATGCATGCCGATGATGACCGAGCCCGCGCCGAGGAACAACAGCGCCTTGAAGAAGGCATGGGTCATCAGGTGGAACACGGCGCCGCTATAGGCGGAGACACCGAGCGCCACCGTCATGTAGCCGAGCTGCGAGAGCGTCGAGTACGCGATGACGCGCTTGATGTCGTTCTGCACGATACCGATCAGGCCGGTGAACAGCGCGGTGGTCGAACCGATCACGAGGATGAACGACAGCGCGGCATCCGTCAGTTCGAAGATCGGCGACATGCGCGCGACCATGAAGATACCGGCTGTGACCATCGTCGCCGCATGGATCAGTGCCGAGATCGGGGTCGGGCCTTCCATCGAGTCCGGCAGCCACACGTGCAGCGGAACCTGGGCCGACTTGCCCATGGCGCCGATGAACAGCAGCACGCCGATGACGGTCGCGGCATCCCACGCGTGATTCTGGGTGATCTGCAGGGTCTTGCCGACCAGTTCCGGCGCGTGATTGAACGCAGTCTGATAGTCGAGCGTGCCGAGGAAATACAGGATCGCCGAGATACCGAGCAGGAAACCGAAGTCGCCCACGCGGTTGACCAGGAACGCCTTGAGGTTGGCGAAGATCGCCGTGGGGCGCTTGTACCAGAAGCCGATCAGCAGGTACGACACCAGGCCCACCGCTTCCCAGCCGAAGAACAGCTGCATGAAGTTGTTGCTCATGACGAGCATCAACATCGAGAAGGTGAACAGGGAGATGTAGCTGAAGAAGCGTTGGTAGCCCGGGTCATCCGACATGTAGCCGATGGTGTACAGATGCACCAGCAGCGACACGAAGGTCACCACCACCATCATCATGGCAGTGAGGCGGTCGACCATGAAGCCCACGGAGGCGTGGAAGCGGCCGATCTCGAACCAGGTGTAGATGTCCTGGTTGAAGTTCTGTGCGCCGCCCCAGACCAACTGGAAGAGCACGTAGAACGACAGGCCGCAGGCGATCGCCACGCCGAGGATGGTCGCGGTATGCGCCCCTGCCCGGCCGATCACCTTGCCGAACAGGCCGGCCAGGATCGAACCCACCAGCGGTGCGAGGGCGATCGTCAGCAGGATTGAAAGCGAGAGACTCATCGGATCAACCCTTCATGCTGTCGATTTCGGCGACGTTGATCGTGCTGCGATTGCGGAACAGCAGGACCAGGATCGCCAGGCCGATGGCGGATTCCGCCGCGGCCACGGTGAGAATGAAGAACACGAACACCTGGCCGCCCACATCGCCGAAGAAGCGCGAGAAGGCCACGAAGTTGGTGTTCACCGCCAGAAGCATCAACTCGATCGCCATGAGCAGCACGATCA